>CBDHDY010000010.1:0-62651 GCA_965261885.1 Dehalococcoidia bacterium | reverse complement strand
CGACGAGCCAACCTCGGCCCTTGACCCGGAGATGATCCGCGAGGTGCTGGACGTGATGCGGGAACTGGCGGAGTCGGGCATGACCATGATCATCGTGACCCACGAGATCGGCTTTGCCACCGAGGTTGCCGACCGCATCCTGATGTTTGACGAAGGCGTGATCATCGAGGACGCGCCGCCCAGCGAGTTCTTCAACAACCCGCAGCAGGAGCGGACACAGACGTTCCTGAGCCAGATCCTTAGCTGAGTGCAGCGCCTTGCTGCTCCCGCTCCCCTGAGAGGACGTGAGACAAATTCCCTCTCCCTCCGGGGAGAGGGAATTGCAGTAAGCGGACGCTTTGGCATTCTCCCAATTGGGTTTAGAGAGCCCTCCGGCGCTCTCCAGCCTCAAGGGAGAACCGGGCTATAGGACTGTTCCCAGTAGGTCGAGGGCTGCCTGCGCAGCGCCGTGCTTGGTGGCGTCGCGGTCGCCGTCGATGTGGATCTCGATAGCCGTGTCCTCGCCGTCCTTTACCGACAGGCCGACCCAGAACGTGCCTATAGCGAGGCCGGAGCGCCCGGCAGCGGGGCCGGTGACGCCGGTGGTGGAGATGGCGTAGTCGGTGCCGGTCAGTTCGCGCACCCCGCGTGCCATGCCGACAGCCATCTCGCGGCTGACGGTGCCGTGGTTTGGGGCCACCTCGTCGGACACGCCCAGCACCGACTCCTTCAGGCCGCCGGTGTAGGCTATGACACCGCCGGGGAAATAGCGTGAGCTACCCGGGACAGTCCCCAGCATGTACCCAACCAGCCCGCAGGTGCAGGCCTCGGCGACGGAGACGGTTTTCCCGGCTTCGGTCAGCTTCGCCGCGATTTCTTCAACTTGCATTTTTCAGTCCTCTTGGTGTTGGGCCAACTCCTGAGCGGCCCGGATGTAGTCTGCGATGCCGTGGATAAGGTCCGGAATGTCGTCGTTGTCGCATGCTCCGTAGTAACAGGCGTCAATATGCAGGTACTGGGCTCTCTGTGCGTAATCGGCAGACAATGAGGGCAAGTTATATCGCCTGGCCAGTGACCGCAGGCCACCGCTAATATTTATCGTTGTAGCCGTGTTGCCTTGATGGGCCAGTACTACGGCCTCTGAAGCCGCGCGTGTGGCGTTCCATGCCTTTCCGCAAGCATCGCGGACGTCGCCTGCGTTGAGCCGTTCCACTGCTGAGCGATATTGCTCCCAGGCATCATCCAGCAATGACTGCACCGATATTGCAGCAGAATTCGGTCGGCTTGCAGTCATTATCTACGTCCCTCTCCTTTGTTAAAGCACAGTTACTCCTGTGCCTCAATCCGATATCGGCTCAGATCTACACGTCCAGCATCTTGTCCGGCGTCATCAGCTCCATGATTTCGATGCGGTTGCCCTCAGTGAGATCGCGGACCTGGGCGCCTACCGCCAGGGCATCCTGGGGCAGTTGGTGTCCGGCGCGCATGGGCGACATCAGGGCCTCGTCGGTCCACTCCAGCACCACGGTGTCTGGATCCGTCGGGGTGGTGTAGCCGTTGAAATAGACCCGAAACTCGCTGCGCTGACCGGCTTCGTGGTAGATCTGCGCCTGCTTCTGGACCAGGCTGGCGACGCGGCGGGCCTCGCCGGGCTTGCACTTCCAGATTCGCCTCAATAGGTACATTCTAGGTTCTCCATTTTGAGTATTTCTTTGGCATTTGGGCCAGACCGTAACCAAACTGATCACCCCAGCTTGATTGTGGGAATACCCCAACCCTGGCCATTGTCCGCCGGGAGAGGGCATTTATGAGCCTGAAGCGGACTACACGTCCAGCATCTTGTCGGGTGTCATGAGCTCCATTACCTCTATCCGGTTGCCCTCTGTCAGCTCGGCGACCTGGCCGCCGAATTCCCTGACCGCCTGCGGCAACTGGATGCCGGCGCGATAAGTCGAGCGGAGGGCCTCATCGGTCCACTCCAGCACCACGATGTCCTGCTCCCCCGGGGTGGTGGCGCCGTTGAAATAGACCCTGCATTCACTGCGCTGCCCAGCCTCCTCGAAAGCCTGGGCCTGCCGCTGCACCAGGCTGGCCACACGACGGGCCTGACCGGGCTTGCACTTGAAAATTCTCCTGAGTAGGTACATTGCATACTCCCCAGACGCAAAATTCCGCCGACATTACGTCGACGGCATTCATCATACATGATTTTGAACGCGTTGGAATGTCCCCAGACGAGGGCCCCTACTGTTTGCGAAGCAGTGCCAGGAACTCGTGGTTGCCCGCATCGCCGGTGATGGGGGAGGGGATGGTGTTCAGTAGTTCCACGTCGTCGCGCTCCCCAAGCCACTGCTCCGCGCGCATGAGGATGTCCTCGCGCAGGGCGTCGCTGCGTATGACGCCGCCCCGGCCCACCTCGCCGCGCCGCGCCTCAAACTGCGGCTTAATGAGCGCGACGGCGTATCCGCCGGTCTGCAGGTGGGTGAGCGGTTGCGGCAGAGCCAGGGTCAGTGAGATGAAGGAGACGTCTATGACCAGCAGGTCAACGGGCTCGGGCAGTTGGAAAGGAAGGCGGGCGTTCAGCTTCTCGAAGCAGACCACGCGAGGGTCCTGGCGCAGGGTGTAGGCCAGTTGCCCGTGGCCCACGTCGATGGCGTAGACTCGGACAGCACCGCGTTGCAGGAGGCAGTCGGTGAAGCCGCCGGTGGAGGCTCCAACATCCAGCGCCACGAGCCCGATCGGGTCAATGCCGAACTCGTCCAGGGCGTGGGCCAGCTTGTAGCCGCCGCGGCTGAGGTAGGGCAGGCGACCCCGCACCTCCACCTCGACGTCGTTAGAGAGGAGTGAGCCGGACTTGGCGACGCGGCCTGCGGGGGTGAATACGACGCCCTCCATGATCAGGGCCTGCGCTCTTTCCCGGGACTCTGCCAGCCCTCGCTCCACGAGAAGGACGTCGGCGCGGGTCTTTTGCCTGGTTGCCATTCCGGGACGCCCGGGCTACCGGCCAACGAAGTTGGGGCGGCGCTTTTCGAGGAAGGAGCCGTATCCCTCCTGGTAGTCCTCGGTGTCGAACTGCGTCAGGGGCAGAGCGTTCTCCTCGTCGCTAAGGTCGGCGAGCCTGGGCTTGGCCTGCACCTGCCGCAGCGTGAGCTTGTTGACGGCATGGGACAGGGGCGCTAGAGCGGCGATTTCGTTGGCCAGCCTGTAGGTGGCGTCGTGCAGGTCCTCCGGCGGTACCACCTGGTTGACCAGGCCGATGCGCAGGGCCTCGTGGGCGTCCAGCAGGCGACCGGAAAGCAGGATGTAGAGGGCGTTGCCCTTGCCCACCAGGTCGACCAGCCCGCGCATCTCGCGGTGGCCGATGGTGATGCCAAGGCGGGCGACGGGGATGCCCATACGGCTGCCCTCGGCGGCGATGCGCAGGTCGGTGGCCACGGCCATCTCGCAGCCCCCGCCGGCGGCGA
This sequence comes from Dehalococcoidia bacterium, assembly GCA_965261885.1. Classification (GTDB taxonomy): domain Bacteria; phylum Chloroflexota; class Dehalococcoidia; order Lucifugimonadales; family UBA3495; genus VXOI01. The sequence continues at coordinate 59,208 of CBDHDY010000010.1, read as the reverse complement.
AGCCCTCGATCATGGAGATGGTGGGCGTCCCCATCTCGGTCAGCGCTTCCAACAAACCGTTTACCGCGTCGTTGTAGCCCCTGCCCTTTTCCGAGTCGGAGCGATGCTTGTGGAAATCGGCGATGTCGGCGCCGGCGGAGAATGCCTCGCCACCCGCGCCGGTGATTACCACGCAGCGGACGTCGTTGTCGGCATCGAGCTGCCGCATCAGAGCGGCCAGATCGTGCCACATGTCGAAGCTGATGGCGTTGCGCTGTGCCGGGCGGTTGATTGTGACGGTGGCCAGCGGCGGCTGGCGGTCGAGGATGATGTAGTCGTTCACGTTGAGTGCCCTTTCTAAATGATGCATTTGCTCAAAGTGGGGCCCTGATATCAGTCGTCTGCAGCCCTAATATCGTTTCCCTGCGCCTCTTCAGTTGTCGCTATACCGTACTTGGCGAGAATCGCGTCCACGAAAGGCTTCAGCACTACTTCGGCGCAGTCGATGCGAATGGCGACAGCGGATGTCGGCGCGTCATCTACGTCCTTGTCATAGTGGACGAGAACGCCCTTCGCCATTTCCTCGGCTACTTCGCTGGCTTCCCCGTTTTCGATTATGAGCACCTGATATTCCGGCTCATAAATTACCTTCGCCATTGGCAGAGGCGGCAATTCGATTCCATTCACTGGTTGTTCCATGGTCGGCCCCCGTATTTTCGCTCCAATCTTCTGTCATTATAGGCGGTCAGGAACAAACCAGTTTCTGGATCGCCGACAAAAACCAGCTTTATCCACTGGTTAGATTCCGGCACGCGTCCAACAACGATCGTTTGCATTTGTCCTTTTGGATCCAGTTCTTCTTCACGGTGGTAAGGTTCAGCAATGATCCTCATCACCCATTCCGGTTTGACATTGGAATGCCGCAATAGCGCGGCGTCGCCGTGCCCAGGGACCTTTGGTAGTTCGTCGAATGCACGGCGGAGGCGGGCGATTTCGTCGGCGTCGCTACTCATGATCCAGGAGCTGGCTAAGAACGCGCCTGACGATGTTGTTGGCCATCCTAATTTTATACCCATTCTGCGGCAGCGGCGTGGCGTTGGGCAGGGCGAGGGCGGCGGCTTCGCTGGGATCCACATCGTTTGCGCGGCGACCTACGAGATACGCCTCCACCTCGACAGCGCGATAGGGGACGGGAGCGACGCCGCCGAGCGCGACGCGGGCCTTGCTGATTGTGCCGTCGCCGTCCAGCGTGAGGGCCGTGGCCACACTGACTAGGGCGAAGTCGCCCGACTCCCGCTCCCGCACCTTCAGGTACACGCTGCGCTCCGGGGCGTCGGCGGACAGGCTGATGCGGGTAATCAGTTCGCCCGGCTCCAGAACGTTCTCGCGGAGCAGGTCGCGTCCCGGTCCGGCGAAAAACTCGCCGATCGGCAACTCCCGCCTGCCGTTTGGCCCGGCAATTTCCAGCTGTGCGTCCAGCGCCGAGAGGGCAACGGCGGTGTCTGATGGATGCACGATGTAGCATCGGTCGCCACCAGTGACGCAGAGCAGGCGTGTGTTGCCGGCGAGGGCGTAGCAGCGATCGCCTCCCTTCTTGAGGCAGGGAATCAGCGGGCTGCGGTAGTACCAGCAGCGGGGTCGCTGGGCAAGATTGCCGCCGATGGTGCCCTCGTTGCGGATCTGTGGCGTCGCCAGTCCGCCAGCCGCCTCGGCCAGTGCAGCATAGCGGCGGCGAACGAGCTGATGCGCAGCAATGTCGGCGATGCGGGCCACTGCCCCGATGGTCAGGCCTCCTTCGGGCGTCTCCTCGATCGACGCCAATCCCGGGATGGCCGCCAGCCCCACCAGTCGCTCCGCATCCACGATGCCGTCCCGCACCTGCGGCAGCAGGTCAGTGCCACCGCCCACAGCCACCGCTCCGGGCTGCGAGAGCAAGGCCACCGCTTCGTCGATGGAATGCGCATCGGTGTATTCGAACCGGGGCGTCATTTGGCTGCATCCTCCTGACCTGCTTCCAGAGCCATCAGCACTCTGTCCGGCGTGAAGGGGGTGCGGTGGAGGCGGACCCCGGTGGCGTGTAGATGGCGTTGGCGATGGCGGGGGCCACGCCCACGGTGGGGACTTCGCCGAGGCCCTTGGCTCCCAGCGGGCCGACGGGGTCGACGATGTCGGCGAAAATGACCTGCGTGTCTGGGTAGTCGAGGATGGTCGGCGACTTGTGCTCCAGGTATCCGGCGTTCAGGGTCACGCCGGTGGCTGCGTCGGTCACCAGTTCCTCGGACAGGGCGAATCCCAGCATCTGGCTGATGGCGCCCTCGGCCTGGTTCAGCGCGATACGAGGGTTGATGATACGCCCCGAATCATGGGCCGCCACGTAGCGCAGCACTCGCACCTGGCCTGTGCCGGTGTCGACCTCCACCTCGACAAAGTGAGCGCCGAAGGAGTTGACGATGTGCCCCGTGCTGCCGGGGATCACCGAAGCGGTGGCCGAAAGCTCGTTCCCGTCCATTCGCCCGGCCACCTCGGCCAGCGACATGCGGCGGGATGGGTCGGATCTGACGAACACCCAGCCCTGGGCGACGTCAAGGTCGTATGCAGGAACCTCGAGCCCCGACGAGGCCAGCTCAAGCAGCGCCTCCCGCACCTCCGTTGCGGCCTGCACCACGGCGGTGCCGGTGGAGAACGTGGCTGTGGACCCAGCGGTTATGGGTGCATCGGGCGTGCCCTGCGAGTCGGCGAACACCGCCTCAACCTGGTCGTATTCCGTGCCCAGGACCTCGGCGGCGATCTGGGGCAGGACGGTAGTCGCGCCCTCGCCCACGTCCATAAGGCCGGTGATGAGCTTGATGGAGCCGGACTTCTCCACTCGGACCTCCGCCGCGGATGGCGAGCCTGGGCCGCCTCGGTAGATCATGATCGACATGCCGCGGCCACGTTTCAGTGTCGGGTCGGCGGGCCGTTCCGGACGGTAATCTTGCCAGCCGAATGCCTCGGCGCCCAGCTCCAGGCACTGCTGCAGGCCGTTGCTGGAGAAGGGGATTCCGCCTTCCAGCGGCTGGCTATCGACCACGCGGTCGGGCGGCGTGACGCGCTGTCCGGGCTGCCCCTCGGGACGGACATGGTTCCTCAGGCGGAAGTCCAGCGGGTCCATGCCGAAGTGTTCTGCGGCACGGTCCATCAGGCTCTCCAGGGCGAAGTGGCCCTGCGGCGCTCCCAGGGCGCGATACGAGCCTGCGGTGGGCCGGTTGGTGTAGGCCAGGTGGGCTTCGTACTTGGCGTTGGCGCAGTGGTACAAATACAGGATGCCCTGGCCAGTGCGGCGAGCAACGCCCGCGCCCGATGCCAGGTAGGCGCCGGTGTCCAGCAGCGCGCTGGCCTCAATGGCAGTGATGCTGCCGTCGGACTTGAACCCGGCCCGGATGTGTATCGTGGCGGCGTGACGCACTCTTCCGGCGATGAACTCGTCCTCGCGCGAGTACTCAAGGCGCACCGGGCGTACGGCCCGCTGGGAGAGCACGGCGGCGAGGGCTGCGAGCCGCGTTTCGTCCCTTGTTTCCGTAGCCCGCGCCCAGGTGGGGTCCGACGACGCGGATGCGATGGGCGGGAATCCCCAGCGCACCGGCGAGGGCGTCCCGGTCGACGTGGACGCCGCGGGTGGTTTTCCAGACGGTCAGGTCGACTTCCTCGTCCTCGCCCCACGATGCCAGTGCGGCTCGCGGCTCCAGCGGCGAGGCCGAGTGGGTGGGAATTCCGAATTCATCCTCCAGCACGACGTCGGCCTCGGCGAAGCCCTCGGCGACGCTGCCTCGCTCCAGTGACAGCACCTCCCCCAGGGCAAGATTGCCGCCGGGGTGGATGGCGACGGCATCCGCAGCCAGCGCGGCCTCGGGCGAGATGTAGTGAGGCAGGATAGAATATTCAACGCGAAGCAGTTCCAGCGCCGCCCGGGCTGTGTCCAGATCGTCGGCGGCTACCGCTGCCACCTCGTCGCCCACGAAGCGGACGCGGGCGTCGAGAATGGCGAGGTCGGGGGCCAGCCGTCCCGCCGGGACATCGAAGGGTGTGACCACGGCACGGACACCGGGAAGTTTCAGGGCCTCGGAGGCGTCCAAGCTGATCACGTCGGCGTGGGGGTGCGGGCTGCGCAGTATGGCGCAGTGAAGCATCCCCGGCAGCTTGAGGTCGGAGGTGTAGCGTGCCTCACCGGTCAGCTTAATTTCCAAGTCGCGGCGGACCACGCTGGTGCCAGCAACATTGAGCGTCATCGGAACTTCCCTGTGCGGAAAATCATCGGCAAATGCCAAGGACGCAGAGACAAGGAATCAATGCTCTCTGCGTCCCCGGTTGGACCCTTGGCGAACTCAGCGTTCGAACGGATTCGTTAGATTACGTGGAACAGCCTGAGGTGTTCGCGCAGAACATCGGCGGCGAAGTCGTTTTCGATGTCGCGCCAGACCGAGTGGATGTGGTTGGCGCCGTCCTGACGGTTGTCGAACTCCACCACGAAATTGCCGCCGTGGATGCGGTAGTAGTGGGGATCGTTCTTCGATACCGGCCCTGCCCAAGCCAGGTGGAAGTGGTCCAGGCCCTCCTCGCGGATGGCGGCCAGCTTCTGCTCGGCCAGGTCGGTGCGCACCTGCCCCACGTACAGCCCAACCAGGTTCAGCAGCGTTTCCTTCTGTCCACCGCTCATATCCGCTGCTGCCAGCCCCTGCGGCTTGAAGGGGAAGGAAACCTTGGTGCTGTTGTAGGTCAGGATGTCCAGAGGCGCCTCTTCGTAGATCGTGGCGGTCGCCTGCTGTCCTTCGTCCAGGCTCTCCATAAGCTGGAAGGCCAGGTCCTCGCGGTCGCCGAGGATGCGGAGGCCCTGCTTGGGACCCTTGCGCACTTCGGCGGGGTTGGCACCGAAGAAGAACGGCGTTACCGAGATTACGTTGTCGCCCCAGATGCTGAAGTGCAGCGAAACGTGGTGTCCCTCGACGCGCCAGCCCCACGGCTCCTTGGTCCCCGGCTCGCCGAAGACGGTGAAGTAGTACAGCTCAATATCGCGCACGAAGGTGATCATGCCCATTTCTTTTTCCAGCGGGCCAAGAACGTCCTCGTGCTCGATGATCTGCCGGGTCTGCTCGTAGGAGCGCGGGGTTAGCCCCGAGGCCAGCAGTGCGAAGGCCAGTTCTCGCTGGTTGGCGTCCATGTCGCGCAGGGCCAGGCCATGGCGGTTGATGGGCGGGTAGTACCAGTACATCCGCTCGCCGTCCATATATTCGAAGGTGGCCCTGGCCGTCTGCTCGCTGGTCAGGCTGTCGAGGAAGCGGCGGGCGGCGGCGGCCATCTGGGCGGCGGCCTGCGACCCGGCTTTAGCGGGCGCTCCGCTGCTCTGAGACTGAAGTGTAGCCATGCTGGAAACCTCCTAGCAGGTACGGATTCACGATTTGTGTGCGAGTTTATGGGCGGGGCAAGGGCGCGTCAACAAAGAGAATCCACGCACATTCCAGCCTATTCACCCCTGAGGCGGAGCAGTTCCTCCTGGAGTTCACGGACGCGGGTCTCAGCGGCGATGCGAGCCTCACGCTCCTCCGGTATGGTAACCAGGTATTGTCCTGCCACGGGGTCGTACCAGCGAAGCTGGCCGTATTCCCAACAGAGGTCGAGGTTCAGCACCTCGCTGCGCCCCCAGAAATTCCCATCCTCTGTGTCATGTATGGGAATTGGCTGGTACTCGTTACCCACCAGACGGTCGCCTACGAGATGAGTGCTGTGGAAGTCGCCGCCCGATGGGTCAATACGCCAGTACTCGGGGACACCAAACTGGGCATAGTCCCGTCGTTTCCGGCCCTCGTCTATCCGGCCGGTGCTTTCCGACCCGACTTCCAGAACGAAATCGGGTGGCTTGCCCTGCTCCGGAATGAGGTAGCCGTTGCGAGGGATGATGGCCTCCGGGCGAGCGTCGAAAGCGATCAGCAGGTCGGGAAATCGTACGCCCACCCGATCCTCAGATACGAAGAGCGCCGCTGCGACCTCGCTGAGAATGACGGTAGTATCCGGGCTGCCGAAATGCAGAGCCAGGAAACCGGGGTATCCTGGAAAATTGACGTGATGGTAGCCGGTCATCTCTTCAGGCGGTGCGTCGGGGAACCGCATAATTGATTCTTTTTCTGGCTTTGGATTGATGGGCTTTGTCGTCATGGAAGGCCTCTCGGCACCGGACGTCTGTCTCGGCATTATACCCGCTACGGCGCCAGGACCGGGAATGGCCCGAAGGGTAGGTTTCGCAGCAGCCAGAAGGCAAGGACGGCGGCCAGCAGCGCCCAGATCCACTCTGCGGGGATGAACATTCTCGGCGGACTGGGCAACCCGAATGTTCGCAGACCCGCAACCGCGTAGGAATACGCTATCACGGGCAAGGCCAGGATCGCGTAGGTGTTGTATCCAAGAGCCGCGCCAATATTTCCATGCAGGGCCTGATGTAGCGCTCTCAGGGTGCAGCATCCGGGGCAATAGCAACCGGTAAGACCTAGGAACGGGCAAACCGGATATACGCTAGGCTCACGCGGGTCGAGGAGGTACACCAATGCAAACCCGGCGACTCCAGCCAGCGCCAGGGCAACAAAAACGCTGCATTGAGATAAGGATCCCAATCGTGGAATGACGCTCAGCAATGTGATTTTCCGCCTCAATCCTTCAATGAGGCTGGCACAGAGTGGCTGTAAACAGAGGGATCAATAGCCTTACAGGCTTAAAGCTGCGGAAGCTACACCGCCAAGGATACCCAGTCCAAACGCGACCCAGGCCCACTTCTTCGCGCTGTCGGAACTTTGACGCGCTCCATCCATATCGCCGCTGGCAACCTTCCCGTTGACCTGGGCAGCGTAGACAATGGATACGATTCCAGCAGGAATACAGCAGCAGATAGTGACCGCAATTGCTTGGACCAGATAGTTGGGAATCTCATCCCGGCCCTGTGCCTGGGACGGGACCGGACCCCTGCGAGGTGGCGGGTATTGCTGGACCGTAACGGGGGAGTTCCCACCATCCCCCGTATTGCCTGGAAGTTGCCCTGCATCTCTGAATTCCTGCCCGCACGAGGTGCAGAATCGAGCGTCGTCAGGGTTCTGCTGTCCACAATCTGTGCAAAACATCAGGGGCTTCCTTGGCAACCGGCTACTGCCGGCCGTCTATCGTGCTGGTGGAACACTGATCGTCCGTGCGGTCGAATGCCGGCCGGATCACCCACCCTGCGCGCCGGTGCGGACTGACTGGAGGATGCGGCCGTAGGCGTTGCAGCGGCAGAGGTTGCCGGACAGCGCCTGGCGAATCTCCCCGTCGTTGGGATGGGGGTTGGCGTCCAGCAATGCCCGGGCGGACATCAGGAATCCGGGAGTGCAGTAGCCGCATTGTCCGCCATCCTCGTCGAGGAAGGCCTGCTGGACCGTGTCGAGGCGCCCGTCGCTGGCCAGCCCCTCGACCGTCAGGACGCTGCGGCCCCTCACCTGGCCCACCAGCGTTATGCAGGCATAGACCGGCTTGCCATCCAGCAGGACGGTGCAGGAACCGCATTCGCCCCGGTCACAGCCGCGCTTGGCGCCCGTGAGGTCAAGGTCCTCGCGCAATACGTCCAGCAGCGACCGGTGGCTGGCGACGGTCATTGTGTACGGGTGGCCATTTACATTCAGTTGAACATTGACATCAGTCATGGGTCAATTAAAACACAGAAGGCGCAGACTCAACAAAGCCGAGGTCGGCTCGTCGTTGCCTGCGCCTCAGCGGCGGGCGTGGATCGACTGCTAATTCAGCGTCTCAGTCAGCGACTCCTCGATCTCAGTGAAAGTGGCAAACCCCTCAAAGCGTTCCAGTACGCGGCCATCGGCATCCAGCACAAAGGTCCACGACTCATTGAACCAGTGCGGGAGCTGGGTCAAGCCCCACTCATCCACGGTGGGCGCGATGCGGGCGCGGGTCAGGTCTCCCTGGATTTCGTCGGGGTTGTCGTAGAGTTCCACGTGTATGAAGTGGGCCTGACCGTCGTACTTGACCCGCAATTCCGACACCGTGTCCACCTGGGGGCCACACGTGGCGGTGGTACAGAAGGCTGGCGAGGCAAATACGACGACGGCGGGAAGCGGGCTCTCCACCGCTTCCCGGACGGTCACCTGGTACAGCGACTCATCAGGGCTGTAGTCGGTGGTGATCAGGGCCAGGTCGCCGAACGACGGAAGGGTCTTGTTTTCGCTCAAAGGCGATACGGAGCCGAGGGCCGGCACTGGGGACTGTTCCAAGACCTCGAATTCCTGCACGGCCCACCCGGTGGCGTCGGGACCCTCGGCGGTGATGTCGAGGCGCCAGGCCCCAGGGCGGTCGAAGTCCACCGCGGCGGCAAAGGTGCCGCGAGTGCCGTAGGGCCACTCGTTGAACCGGGTGGAGATGGTCTGCCTGCGGCGTTGTCCGGCACGTACACCGGCGTAATGGACACGTTGGAGTCCTTGACCAGACCGGTCTGGGTGGTCAGCAGGAAGGCCACGCGCCTGCGGCCCGGTCTCCAGCACGGTGGTGGCCAGGATGACATTGAGCTCATCGCCCTCCCTGTCGGGCGTATAGCCGGTATCAGCAGGCGCGGACTGCGCGGCGGAATCACCGGTCGGTGCCGGAGGCGCTGTTGGCTGATGGCCCTCCAACGGCTCCCTCCGGGGTGGGTGTCGCCGCAGCGATCGTCGAGACCGCCGTTGGCGCCGGGGCCTCGGTGACCGTGGGTGCGGGCTCCGATCCGCAGGCGGGCTATCAGTGCCGCGAACAATCGCAACGAGCGCGGCTGCCAGGATCCTGAATGCTGTGTGTGGCAGTCGGTGCATCAGTAACCGTCCTCGTACACTCCGAAGGTAAAGGAGAAGAGGCCGAAGTCATCGGACATGGATGCGAGGCGCAGCACCTGCCCTCCCTCCCATGTGGGATGTTCGACGATCTTGTACAGCTTGGGAACGGTAACCTGGAGATACGACACACCGTCATCGTCAATGATAATGTCGTCGCCCCGGTTCTCATCGGTCAGGTACTCCCGTTCACCGTGACCCTTACCTGGTAGGGCTCGCCGGACTCGGAGGTCAGCACCGCGTTTACCGACCGGGCGGAATACTTGAGCTCCAGGAAGTGATCGAAGTGGTCGGTTTGCTCCGCGTGCCGGGCGCTTTCCGGCCCTATGGCCCAGGGCCCGTTGAAGTAGATCAGGTTGCGTTCCGGGGAGTCGGGAGCAGTGAACTCGGCCACGATGCTGGATTGCTCCTCGGTGTCGTAGGAGGCTGCAGCCGCGTCGGTGTACTCCTCACCCTGACCGACTCCGCCTCGTCCCTGTGCCAGCGTGAATTTCCACCCGGCGAACAATTCGCGAGTCAGGTCGTTGCCCTGAGTTGTGAAGGTGGTGTCCCTCCCTTGGTCCTCAGGAAGCGGCATTTCCTGGGCCGCTGCCATGCCCGCTTCCTCCAGGAGTTCACGGATCATATCCTCGGTTTCGCCGTACTTGCCTTCGCCGAAGTGCGTGTAGCGAACCACGCCAGTCTGGTCGATGAGGTATTTGCCCGCCAGTAGCGGTTGGAGTAGCTGCGCCACACGCTGAACTCGTTGTCCTGCACCACCGGCCATGCGACGCCTTCATCCTTGGTGGCCTGCACGACGTTGTCGTAGATCTTTTCAAACTCGAACTCCGGTGTATGTACGCCCACGATCACGAGGCCCTCGTCGGTGTAGCGGTCGTGCCATTGCTGCAGAAGGGCAGCGTACGGATGCAGTTGACGCAGGTGTAGGTCCAGAAGTCGATCAGCACCACGTTCCCCCGCAGGCTGTCCATCGTCAGCGGTTCGCTGTTGACCCACTCCTGCTTTCCCGCGAATTCCGGGGCACAGTCACCAATTCGGCCGCCGTGCGATCCCTCGCAGGGAGGTATGTCGGCGGAGGTCAAGCGCGGTTGGGCAGCCACCGTGGGAGCATCGGTCCCGGTGGCATCAGAGGCAGCCGACGGCGAAACCGCAGTGAACGTCGGCTCCGGCATTACGGTCAACTCCGGTGCTGAGGTCGGGTCGGAACCGCATGCCACCACCAGCGCCAGGAGTGCAGCTGCCAGGATGAGATAATCCGTATCATCTAAAACCGTCCTCATAGGTTCCAAGGTGAAGGAGAATAGGCTGAAATCCTCAGAGTTGGAGAACAGCTGGATGTACTGCTCTTCCTGCCAGTTGGGATGTTCCACCAGGAAATAGGCTCTGGGGATGTCACCATCAGGTAGCTCACGCCGTCCTCTCCGATGACGATGTCCTCGCCCTTGTCTTCCTCCGTCAGGTATTCGTGTTGAGCTTGACCACCACCTTGTAGGGCTCATCCGACTCGGAGGTCAGCACCGCGTTGACCGAGCGGGAAGAGTAGGTCAACAGGATAAAGTCCTGTTCGATGTCCTCGGTCTCTCGGGCGTGGCGGGCGTTCTCGGGTCCAATGGCCCAGGGCCCCTGGAAATAGATGTGGTCGATAGCAACTTGTGGCCCAACAATCTCAAACTCGCCAATCTCTGCGGTCTGGTCCCCACGCTGGTACGAGGCCTGAGCCGCCGCAGAGTAGGTCTCCTTCTGGCCAAGCCGCCGCGGCCCTGAATGGTCGTGAACGTCCAGCCAGCGAATAGTTCCGGCGTGCGCTGCAGGCTTCTTTCGGTGGCATAGGCCGGTCGCGCTGCTGGTCCTCGGGCAGGGCATAGCCAGTGAGTCAGCCTCGGCGCAACCTCCGCCAGCAGATTGCGGATTTCCTGTTCGGTCTCGGCGTACCGGCCCTCACCGAAGTGGCGGTACCGGATTACCCCGTTTCTGTCGATCAGGTACTTGGCTGGCCAGAAGCGATTGCTGTAGCTGTCCCAGACCGAGAAGTCATTGTCCTGCACCACCGGCCAGGCCACTCCCATCTCCTCGGTAGCCTCGACCACGTTGTCATACACCTTTTCGAACTCGAACTCGGGGGTGTGGACTCCCAGGATCACCAGCCCCTCGTCGGCATAGCGCTCGTGCCACGCCTGGAGGAAGGGCAGGGTGCGGATGCAGTTGATGCAGGAATAAGTCCAGAAGTCGATCAGCACAACGTTGCCAAGTTGGTTTTCCATGGTGAAGGGTTCGCTGTTGATCCATTTCTGCGTCCCGGCGAGTTCGGGAGCGCAGTTGCCAACCTCGCCGCCCTCCGTCCCCTCACAGGCTCCAGCGGCAGCGGCGCGGTGGCGGTGGGCTCTGCCGTCGGTTCAGGCTCCGCTGTGGGTGCAGGCTCTGCCGTGGGTTCAGGCTCTGCCGTGGGTGCAGGCTCTGCCGTGGGTTCAGGCTCCGCCGTCGGTTCAGGCTCCGCCGTCGGTTCAGGCGTCGAAGTGGGTGCAGGCTCCGCCGTCGCGACGGGTTCATGAGATGCAGGAGGGGTATCTGGCGTCGCCACCTCTGTTGCAGTGCTTATGGCTGCAGGCGTAGCCTCAGTCGGTACCGGTGCCTCAGCGTCATCCGTGCCGCAAGCGGCCACCAGCAGAAGGAGCAGGGCCACAGCCAGGGGGAAAAACCTGGGGGCAGCGAACCGGGCTTTTCGCACCATCAATTCACGCGTTCCTCAACAACTGCAGGTAATACGGCGGGTGAGACTGGCCGGATTCGCAGGGTGAAAGGCGCACTCCCGCTGTGGGCAGGAGGAGCCTCGAAATTCCACCTCCGGCGGCAGCCGTCAGCGGACAGCGCCAGGGATCGGGACGGAATCCAGCAGCCGGTCAATAACCTCACGGGGCTGCATGCGACGCATCCGCGCGGCCGGTGAGAGAATGATCCGATGCCCCATCACCCCATACGCCAACGACTGGATGTCATCGGGAATTACGTATTCCTGTCCTTTACCAGAGCATGGGCGCGGGCCATCCTGAACATGCCCAGAGACGCCCTTGGCGAAGCGCCGAGGGCGACGTCTTCGTGGTTGCGGGTGGCCTCTGCCAGACCCACGATGTATTCGCGAACTGTGCCATCGACGTAGATATCCCGGGCGGCGGCCTGGAGACGAACCACGTCCTCCGGGGTGGCCACGGCCTCAAGGCTCTCTATGGGGTGGACTCGCTCCTGCCTCTCGATGATCGCCAATTCCTCGGCGAAGTCGGGGTAGCCCAGGCTGACCCGTACCAGGAAGCGGTCGAGTTGGGCCTCGGGCAGCGGAAAGGTGCCTTCGTATTCGATGGGGTTCTGAGTAGCCAGCACGATAAATGGAAAGCCCAGGTAATGAGTAATACCGTCCACCGACACCTGCCACTCCTCCATGGCCTCCAGCAGGGGCAGACTGGGTCTTGGGAGTAGCACGGTTGATCTCATCGGCCAGCACAACCTGGGACATCACGGGCCCGGGCCGGAACTCAAACTCACGAGTGTTCTGGTTGTAAATGGAAACGCCGGTGATGTCGCTGGGCAGCAGATCGGGCGTGAACTGGATACGTTTGAACTGGCACCCCAGCGAGGCGGCCAGGCTCTTGGCCAGCATGGTCTTGCCCACGCCTGGGACGTCCTCAACCAGGATGTGGCCCTGGGCGATGAGCGCCGCCAGGGTCTGCTCAATTACGGAAGTCTTTCCAACAATGACCCGGGATACGTTGTCGACTATGGCCCGCGCCGCGGCGGGGGCGGAATCTGTCTGCTGCACCGCGACCTCTTCTGCCAAGGCGAGTTTGGCAACTGAACCTTATGTGCCGTGGCGGATTAGTGTATCATGCGGCGGCGGATTGACAGGGATTTCTCAGTCCCTGGCCTGTGGGTGCAACGGTACTGGACGCCCTGATTGAGGGCGTCATCGGAGCAGTCACCGCTATGTCGTTCGCTTTCATTTTCCGGGCAGTCTGCCTACAATATCGCCTGGGCCAAAGGCAAAACGTCGCATCACCGTGCAGACGAGCAAGCAGATTCGGAGAGACCCGGCATCCGTGCGGCGCGCTGACCTCCCACCGCCGCGACGCGGACGGAATGGCGCTGCATCAGATTCCTGCCTGTTGAGCGCCGGTTGCTGACGTAGGGCAATCAAGATTTCCCAGCCACGGAATATGCTGAAGGGTCTCTATGACTGTAAATAGACGCACCCTGATCTTGCTGGCCCTCCTGGTGGTGCCTCTGTTCTACGCCATTGGCACCGGATTCGACTTTCTCTACACCCTGCTCTATGCCATTCTGCTCCTGTTCGTGGTGGGAGCGGTGTGGGCCTGGGTGAATCTCCAGGGGCTGGAGGTCAGGGTTACGCGCTCCGGGGACCGGGGACAGGTTGGGGGTTATCTGGAGGGGCGGGTCACTATCACCAACCGGACCGTGATTCCCAAGTCGTGGCTCGAGGTAACCGAACTGATCAACGATGTTCCCGAACCCGGGGGCCGGGGCCTCGCGCTGGACCGGCGGCAGACTCGGGGTTGGCGCATCGAGACCTACTTGGCCCGCCGCGGGCTGTACGAGGGGGGCCACGTACGGGTGATCAGCCAGGACCCCTTCGGCATGTTCCGGATGGGAAAGAACTTTTCCGACCCCCACGCCTACATCGTCTACCCGGCGGTGGAGCCTCTGCCCAACCTCGACGCGCGATTTGCCGGGCTTCCCTCCGACACCCGGCTCACCCGTTTCCACGACCAGGTTACCACCGACGTGGCGTCCCTCCGCTCCTGGCGGCCTGGTGACGCATATCGCCGCATCCACTGGCCATACACCGCCCGCATGAACTCCCCAATGGTGAAGGAGTTTGACATTGGCCAGGCGGCACAGTTCTGGGTGCTGCTTGACCTGAACCATTCTTCACACCATTACAGCGAGGGAGACCAGCGAACAGCCAGCCGCAACGGGGACGGAGATGAGAGTCCCTGGCGGTATCGGTCCGAGAATACGGAAGAGATGGCAGTGACGCTGGCCGCCTCGCTGGCGCAGCGGCTGATGGACCTGTCCCTGCCGGTGGGAATGGCCGTCAACAGCGATGATGGCCGCCTGCTGCGTCCCGACAACGGTCCCGACCACATGAGCCGCCTCATGGAGACTCTGGCTGCCGCCAAGGCAGTGCAGGCCGCCCCGTTGCCGGAGTTCCTGCACTCGGTGCGCCCTAACCTGAATCATTTCCACTCGGTCACCGTGGTGACGGCGAACACGGACCCTGAATGGCTGCCCGCGCTGCTCGACCTTAAGCGAAGCAATGTGACCACAACCATCGCTCTGGTGGATCCGGCTTCCTTCGGCGCCACCAGGACCGTTGGTCCCATCGTGGCCGCAGCGGCGGCAAACCTGGTGCCCGTCTACGTGGCCCGTCAGGATACCAGCCTCGACGACGCCCTCTCCCAGCCGCTGAATCGCGAAATTGTCGAGGCGCTGGACCCTGTGGCGGCGGCAGACATCGACGGGTTCGCGGCCAAGGAGGCAGACAAGCTGGAGGAACGGGAAACAGCGGAGGCGACGGCAGACACCAGCGCCACTGCGGCTGGGGAAACAGGCGAGTTGGACGCCCCGGAAACAGCGGAAGCGACGGAGACCGGATCGTGACCGGCGGGCAGACGGCCCGGCGGTCAACCGCCTTGGGCTGGGACAGCGATGCCATGACCGGTGCGGCCTTCGGTATGCTGCGCCGCATCCGCCCCGCAGACGGCTGGCTGGCCCTGATACTACTGGCTGCCAATCTCTGCGTCGTGGTCCTGGCGGTGGAGCGGGCAGACTGGGCTCCCACACCCAGTCTCGTCGGCATCATGCTGCTCGGCATGCTGACAGCGTTTGTGTTCCACCGGATATCGGTGTTCTGGGTTCTGGCGATTCTGCCAGGCCTGGTCCTAGGAGGCCTGACCGTCGTCTGGCAGATAACGGGATACACCTTCGACGGCGAAACCCTGGGCGGGGTCGGCGCTCTCTGGAACCGGCTGTCTTTATGGATGGAGGCGGCTCAGGAACAGTCCATCAACATTGACAAGGTGCCTTTCGCCTTCGGCCTGGTTACCGCCGCCTGGCTCACCGGTTACCTGGGGGCCTGGGTCTTCCTGCGGCACCGAAACTTCTGGGGCGTGTTCGCGCTGGGAGGGCTGGGGCTGTTCTCCAATCTCACCTTCCTACCGCCCAACACCACGTTTCACCTGAGCCTCTACCTCTTTACCGCGCTGTTGCTGGTGGCAAGGGTTCAGGCAGTACGCCGTCAGAGTCACTGGGACCGCCGCGGCATCCGATACGACCAGGGCCTCCGGGTACTGAGCCTGTCGGACAGTTTATTCCTGGCCATCGCCGTCATAGTAGTGGCTGTGCTGCTGCCGGCGGGCGGACCCTGGTCCACCGCAACCAGCGCATACGAGACCATTCGCAGACCGCTGGTGACTTTGGAGGACGACTTCAACCGCCTGTTTGCCGGTCTCCCGGCCCGCCGTGACATAGGCTTCCGGGTCTGGGACGACGTCTTGGCCTTCCAGGGGACCATCAGCCCGTCCACCACTCATACCCTTCTGGTGGATTCTCCAGTTCCGATGCACTGGAAAGCCCGCACCTATGACACGTACACCAGCAAGGGATGGATTTCCGAACATACCGAGTTCAGGACCATCGACTACACCCCCGAGTTCGCTAGGCACGCACCTCCCGCCAACCGGCTGACTGTGACCTACGCGGTGACGCCCCTTTACTCATCGGAGATGCTGTTCGCAGGACCGGAGGTGATGCAGGTGGACCGGGAGGTGGAGATAGAGACTCCCTCCACCCCGCTCTACCGGGTGGACGTTTCCCTCGATGACCCGCTGTACGACCATCCGCCCGTTCTGGCGGAATCGGCCAGGGCCATAGCCAGCAGGGTGAATTCGAACACAGCGGTCAGCGAGGCCGAGCTGACAGCGCTTTTGCCTCAGAATTTCCGTCTGCACGAAATCGAGCGCAATGAGGGGCGCATCACGTCAGTAACGCTGGAGGAGGCGCTGCCGGACCCTCCCGACGTCCTGGCTGTCCGCCATCCGGACGGTGTCTTCAGATCCCATGAACCCTACATCATAACCTCCTCCATTCCCGTGGTGGATCCCGAGAAGCTGCAGGCAGCGGGCACCGACTATCCCATCCATATACTGCACCGCTACACACAGCTCCCTCCGGGACTTCCGGGTCGCATTGGGGGACTGGCGCGCGAAATCACAGTGAACGCCGAGACGCCTTACGAGAAGGCTGTTCTGGTGGAACGCAACCTGCAGAGGCTGGAATACAACCTGGCAATGGACCCGCCGCCCTTTGATGCCGACGGCGTGGACCACTTCCTGTTTGACCAGATGAAGGGATACAGCGAGTATTTTGCTTCCGCGATGGTGGTGTTGCTTCGCACGGAGGGGGTTCCGGCCCGCATGGCCGTGGGTTACAGCACCGGCGAGGAGACGGAGGTACCGGGAATTTACGCGGTGCGGGACAGCAACAGCCACGGGTGGGTGGAGGTCTACTTCCCCGGCTATTCCTGGGTACCCTTCGAGCCCACACCCGGAACGACACTTCCAGCGGTGATGATGCCCGGAGAGGGAGAGTCATTGGAGTCGACGGGTGAATTTTTCGCTGAATTTGACGTGGACTGCCTGGATGACCTCATTGACGAGTGCCTTGAATACATCGAGCCCTTCCCTGGAGCTGGCTCCGATTCAGCAGGCACGATTGATGAGGGCGGAGCTCCCAGGTGGGTCTGGGTACTGGTGGTTCTGGGCGGCTTGTCCGCGGCGGGCGCGACCGCCTGGTGGGCCTTCCGCCGGTACATGTTCACAACGTCCGAACCGGCGCAGGTCTACAGCCGGGTGCAGGCCATTGCGACGCTGGGCGGGCTGGGTGGAGCAACCCCCAGGACACCGTACCAGTTCGGAGACAGGCTGAAGTCCCTTCTGCCCCTGCACCGGGAGCGACTGGACCTCATCATTGATTCCTACGTGCAGGCCCGGTACGGCGCACGAGGGCTGACGCCCGAGCGGGGCAGGGAACTGTCAGACGCCTGGCTCAATCTGCGGTTCCCCCTGCTGATTGCGTCGATCGGGTACCGAATTTATCCGAGGATCGAATCGTGAGCACTTACAAGTACCACATACAGGAGCTTCCCACCGGCTGGATCGGACTGGTCGGAGGTGAGGGCGGCCTCAGGCGGGCCTCACTGAAGCCAACGCCGCAGGAGGTCCTGGAGGACCTGGGGACCGATGCCGACGGCGCTGAGCACGACCCGGAGTACTTCGGCGACATTGTGTCCCGGCTGGAAAGGTACAGTGGGGGCGATCTGTCGGCTCTCGATGAAATTGAGCTCGACCTGAAGGATGCGCCTCCCTTCTTCCGCGCCGCGTGGAACGCCTGCCGAAGTATTCCCGCAGGAGAGACGCGCAGCTACCGCTGGCTGGCCGCAGAGGCGGGCAGTCCCCATGCCGTGCGCGCCGCCGGGCAGGCAATGGCCCGCAACCGGTTTGTGCTGATCATTCCCTGTCACCGCGTCATATCCAGCGACGGAGGCTTGGGCGGCTACGGCGGTGGCGGCCTCGGCGTGAAGGCCAGGCTGCTGCAGATGGAGCTGGAGAGTAGTTCGTCGGATGAGTGAGCGCGGGGATTCCGGGCTCCGGCGAACTGGCAGACGAGGAGCGAGGGAGGCCGCGTCGGGGGTTCGGCCTGTTGCCGAAAGTGGCCGGCCTTGGAGAGGACGTTCTGTACCGTCATGGTAGTATCCTCCCCGAACGGGTCATGGCAGTGCTCGCAAACTCGCATGAACAGTACGAGGTGTACACTTTATAAGGCGAACTGCGCACGATCATAACTGGAAGGGTGGCTGAATCCCGTCATTGGATCTCCCGTAATTGGATATGGTGGTGTTCGTTGGCGATCCGGAGACCGGACGATTTCGTGCCGCGTACCACGACAGGAGACTGGAGAAAAGGTACGGAGGGCGACCGTGGATGAGCCAGTGAAAAAATATCCCACCTGGGAATCGCCGCCGCCTGCTTTGGTGGAATACCATCCCGATGGGCAGGTATTGTTTAATGAGAATGGGCAGAGCGGAGTGCGTGGGTGAAGAAATGGCGGAAAATATTATTGTCCACTACGACAAGGACAAAGCAGATGAGCAATGCTCAGCGGTTGTGATCCGCATTGACCGCGCCGCGTTCGTCCTGAAACCCTTCATGGAGGCCATTCTGGCATAGTGCGGCCTGAAAGGGGAAGCAGAGCAGCAGAGGGCCGGTGATCCGTCAAGGGCGGATGCTGTTCTGGGCGACTGAAGTCTCGAATAGGAGTTGGTGAATTGGCTGACAATACCCTTGCTCAACCTGTGGAAAAGTGGGCGCACGTCAACGGTCTGGATATGCGCTACCTGGACTGGGGCGGCGACGGCTCGCCCCTGCTGGCCCTTCACGGACTGGCCTCATCGGCCAACTGGTACGACATCGTAGCGCGGCTGATACGGCATCGCTACCGCATCATCGCCCCAGACCAGCGGGGCCACGGCCAGACCACCCAGGCGCCTTCGGGCTACGACTGGCATACGCTGTCCGACGACCTGGCGGCGTTGCTGGAACACGTCAGCGCCGAAATCTCCGGTTTCGAAGAGCCTGTTGCCGCACTGGGGCATTCGTGGGGCGGGCATGTGGTGAGCAACTTCGCCTTCCACCACCCCGACCGGGTGAGGCGCATCGTGATGATCGACGGCGGCTTCCTCGACGGACGCCTCTTCCCCGAGCCGACATGGGAGGCCTTTTCCGACCGGCTGCGGCCCCGCAACGTGACGGGCGACCGCGGGGAGTTCCTCAACCGCCTCCGGGAGCAGATGGCCGGATTCTGGAACGGCGAGATCGAACGCATCGTCCAGACCATGGTCTACGAGGACGAGGAGGGCAATATACAGGACATCCTGCGCCCCGAGAACCAGGCCCAGGTCATCCGGGCCATGTGGGACGATCCCTGCTCCCACACCCTGGCGCAGGTGCAGTGCCCGGCCCTGCTGGTCGCTGCCGGGCCGCTGCCGGAGCGCGCCAACAGCGACTTTTCCCAGCTCCGCCGCCGTATGGTGGGGGCCGCCGAGGCCGCCCTGACCAACGGCCGCGCCCACTGGATCCCCGAGACCGTCCACGACATCAGCTACCACAAGCCGGAGGAACTGGCAAGGGTGATCCTGGAGTTCCTGGACGAGTAGCCATTCAAATATAGTATCAATAATGATATCATAATAATGCCAGACCGCATTTCAGCTGGACAAGGAGTCCGATTCAATATCCTGGCTGAAATTTGATCCTGGCTGGAATTTGCGAGCGATATTTCGGTGCTGCCAGAAGGAGCCATGGCGTTTCCAGCCACAATGTTTACCGGACGCCGTGGCCTGGAGACCCGAGGGTGAATATCCAAAATAACAGGGGCAAGGCGAAAGAATACCAAGTCCTACAGGTCATTAGGGCCCTTGAGAAACTGCGGGGGATGCATGAACCCTGATCACTACACTTATCGCGTGACCTGGTCACCGAGCGATGAGGAATTCGTAGGGCTGTGCGCAGAGTTTCCATCGTTGAGCTGGCTGGAGCCAACACCCGAAGTAGCGTTCTCAGGCATTCGGAGCCTTGTGGCCGAAGTCTTGGAGGATATGCAGGAGTCTGGCGAAATGCCGCCTGAACCCATTGCTGATCGCCACTTCAGCGGCAACTTTGTGGTGCGGGTTACGCCCGAAACGCACCGCGCCCTCGCTCTGCGTGCGGCAGAAGAAGGCGTCAGCCTTAACCGCTTGGTCAGCGCCCGGCTGGCAAGCCTCTAAATCATTCCCCTCCTCACGTCAGCGGCAGGGGCGGCTGCCAGAACTTGCCGGTGTCGTTGACCGTAATCTCGTCGACCCACTTCACCCAGTCGTAGCCGCGCTTGTGCGGCTCCACCATCCGCGCCGGGAAGCCATGCCCGGGCGACAACGGCGCGCCATCCACCCGGCTGGCCAGCAGGGCGCGGCCGGCCTCCTCCATGGAGTAGCGGCGGAAGTATCCGGTGCGAGAGCGGATGGTGATGCTGCCCGCTCCGGGCTTGGGGCGGGCCTTGGCCAGCAGGTTCGGCACCGGCATTCCCTGCCACTCCCGTGTTGTGTACCAGCCTCCGGTGCAGTCGAGAGTGGCGGTCAGGCGGCTGTTCCACGCCTGCAACTCTGCGTAGTCCATCTCGTACGGTTGCTCCACGTGGCCGTTGACCCGCAACCTCCATCGCGCGGAGTCGACGTCCTGGGTGCGATCATCAAGCCACATGGTAACCGGGAAGTCTGGGCCGTCCTCAGGGTGCGATCCGGTGAAGCGACGGGCGGCCCCCGGCGCGCCAGTCAGTTGCAGTAACTGCTCAGAAAGCTGCCAAGCCGCCAGCCCGGCCACGGCCACCCCTGCGAAGCGCAGGAAGTTGCGCCGCCCCGCGACGTATCGTGTCCGAAAGCTGATCCTGTGCCGCAACGAGTGCCAGACCAGCAGAGGCAGGAGCAGCACCGCCAGGTTCAGGTGGATGGTCGTACCGGAGATTCCAAGAAAGCTGTATTGGCCGATGTGGCTCCAGGCCAGCCCCAGGCCCAGCACGGTCAGCAGTCCCGCCAGCAGCAGGGTCGAACCCAGCATCATCTCCGGCGACCTGCGCCAGTTGCTGCCGGTGCGGAACGAGCCGAGGATGTTGCGCGACTTCCAGGCGAACAGCACCAGGATGGCGAAGCCCGTGATGCGGTGCAGGTGCATGGCCGCGATCCACTCCGGGTTGTTGTGGGTCAGGCCAAGGTACCCGGTCACCAGCTCGAAGCTGAACAGCGCAATCAGCGCAATGTTGGCCCAGGGGAACCGCATTGACTGAATCCCCCACCGGCAGCCGCCAAGGATCAGCAGCTACCAAAGATCGAGGGAAGCTAAATTTAGGGAAGCTTAAATGAAGAACGCAGGGGAATTTTCCGCCCCCTGCGCTCTATACGTCCGGTAGGCCTTCTCGGACTTGACCTGGACTAAAGGACCTGGTACGCCCAGATCTGGTGGAAGACCTCAGGCTCGCCCTTGGGGAGCGGCTGGTAGGGATCGCTGGTTTCCGCCAGCTTCCACTTGCCAGCGCCTTCGAGACTGCTGAAATATTCATGGAAGCCGTCATCCACCATGTCGGTGCGCAGGCTGAACACGATGTAGCCCCCGGGCTTGGTGACTCGCACCAACTCGTCGAAGGAATTTACCGGCGCGTGTCCCAGGGTGAATACGCCCACGCTGATTACCGCGTCGAAGGCAGCGGTGTCGAACCCCAGGGTCTCACCCAATGTCATCTGGTGGAAGGAACTGTAGACGCCCTTCTTCCGGGCCTCTTCCAGCATGCCCTGCGACAGGTCCATGGCCGCCAGATTCGTAAACCCGGCGTCCGCCAGGCACCTGCCCACCAGGCCGGTGCCCGCACCGGCATCCAAGACGGCGGCGCCGGGCGGGACCAGTTTCGCCATCGCCCTGGCACCGTTCTGGGGCGCGTTCCACTCGAACACCTCGTCCAGGTCCTGGTCGTATTCGGCGGCCCACTGGTCATAGCGTTCCTCCAGCTCCTGGTTGCTGGTGGAACCGTACACCCATTGGACGCGCCTGTGGCTCTCTTCCATTGCCATGGTGGCCTCCATTTCAAATTCCCTCTCCCTTGACGGGGAGAGGGAATCGCTGTGTAGTTGGTCGCTATGTGAGGGCACGGGGAGTTACTTGCGGCAGATGTAAAGGCCCCAGCCCAACTCGCCGTTCTCGATAGCCCGGGCCGTGCCGAGATAGGCTTCGGTCAGCCACTCGTAATGCGCGGCATGCTCACCCGTTTGGCCCTTGGGCGTGCGGTCTGCCAGGCAGAGATAGCTCTGGCGCAGGTGGCTGGAGATATCCTGGGTCTCCAGGATCTCGAATCCCTGGTCCTTCAGCGCATCCTGGTAGGACTCGTAGCTGAACTCGGTGTCGAACAGCAGGCGGTCATAGACATACCGCTGGGCATCCGCGCTGATCTGCCGGTTGGGCCTGAGCAGGTCGTCAAAGACCAGGATACCTCCCTTCTCGAGGACCCGGTATACCTCGCTCAGCACCTTGCGCTTGTCGGGCACGTGGTAGATGACGGCCTGGCTCCAGACGCGGCTGAACTGTCCGTCGCGGAAGGGCAGCTCTGTTGCCGAGGCCTTCTCGAATGCCAGCCGCTCCCGCAGTTCCGGCTCCTGCCGCTCACGGTCAGCCTTGGCGTTGTCGATGCGCACGCCGCTCAGGTCAATCCCGGTGACTTGGCATCCGGCATACCCTGCCAGCCAGATGGCAGTGGTGCCGTTACCGCAGCCGAGGTCCAGGGCATTGGCATTCGAACTGATCTGTCCTCTCTCAACCATGATGCGGTCGAGATTGGCGCAACCCTTCAGGAAGTCGGTGCCCGTCGTGTCGTCGAAGTAGCCCCAGTGGACGCTGCCGTCCTCGTCCCAGATGGTGCGGTAGATGGCGTCTTCGGCGTCGTAGTACGACTCGGTTTCCCGTTCAGTGAACCTGCTGGACATGCTTGACGCCCTCCAGGTACTCCACGAACCGGTTGTCCTGGTCAACCAGGATCATCTGCGGGTCGATTGGGGCTTCGGAGACTTCGAAGGACATGATGATCAGGCAGTGGCCCACGGCGGTGAGGCGGGCTGCGGCGCCCTGAACGGCGATTTCGCCACGGCCCCGAACGCCGGGGATGACGTAGGTCTCGAACCGGCTGCCGTTGTCCACATCGCAGACCAGCACCTTCTCGAACTCCCACATGTCGACCTTTTCCATCAGCGCCTCGTCGATGACTATGCTACCTACGTAGTCTGGGTTGGCTTCGGTCACCCAAGCCCGGTGTATCTTGGAGCGCAGTACTTCCCGCATTGTTTCCTCCCTTTGTGATTGTCCAATTGATAGATTGGTGGATTGCAGTTTCTGTATTTCGCTCTAACTCGAAATCGCAAAAATTACGTGCTTTTTTTGTTGACAAACGGCCACGTGAGTTAAGTGCTATCGGGCCGAAGGACGATTCGGGGATGAATTAAGGCACAGGCATTCCCGCGATGGTTCTTAGAGGGTTTACAAAGCTGCCGCAGGCTGAACGATGTCGTCCCTTGCCAAGAGCGGCGAGGATGGGCGGGAGGCCAGTAGAGGAGGCCCCGATCGTTATAGATTGGGGTGGGCTGCTATGGATCGCAGGGCAGCGCGTAGCGCTGGCGGTTGCGGAACTGAATTTGCCTCAGGTTATTATTCCAGACCGGAGGCCGCGTAGAGTAATAAGTCATGCTCACGTCCGTTGGGTCGATATTGGGGCCCGGCGTTCTTTATCATGCAGCGGCCAGTGTACTCTGCCAAAGCCGCCCGGCTGATTGGGCATTGAAATATGATTCCAAGCGTTTCAAGGCGAGTCTAGCATCGGCCCACGAGGTGGTCAAACTTTCCAGGCACCCTCAATTCCGGCTATCCGGTATAAATGGCCCATGTTGGCCTGCTATCCGCCACATTTCAGCCACTGGTGTTCCATTTTCGCGAAGATTCAAATTGGATTAACGAAACAGCCACAATTTCAGAAGGCGCGATGGGGAAAACGCATTGGCCCTGAAGCCTGGCGGCGACGAAATTCGACTGAGCTGGAGACTTCCAGCGCCACCGCAGGCAACTGCTTCGCCGCCTGCGAAGGATCATACGCCCAGCGGCATCTCCTGCATCACGGCCACCGTATCGGGGCCGAGCAGGTCCTCCAGCCGCTCCCGCAGCGGATCACAGTAGCCGGTGCTCACCACCGGCAATTCCATGATAATCCGCCTTCCAGAAGAGCGAATTTCCAGGTTCACCTTGTCGCGGCCCGGGTACTCCAGTATGACACCGATGACCTCCCTGAGGAGCATGGCATCGTGCTGGGGGTCCTCGGATTCGGTGACTGCCAGTTGCACGAGGCGGTTGCTGGCGGAGAATGTTGCGGCGTCGCCTCTGCTCTCGCCCGGGGGCTTGTGACCTGCACCATTGCCGCTGCCGTTACCGTTGCCACTGGACGAGCCGTTGGCCTGAACAGTATGGGAACTTCCGTTTCCGTTTCCATTCTTGTATTGGCCGTTGCGGTTACCGTTCCTGTACTGGCCATTGCCGTTGCTGCCGGGCTTCAGTGGAGCCTGGGCCCCACCATTGGCGGCAGACAGAGCCGAGGGGCGGTCAGAAACGAACTCCTCAGCCTCATCGCACGAGAGCTCGAGCTGTTCGCCGCGGAGCCGCACCCTGCCGACGACGCGCACGGTGCGGCCCGATTGCCAGAGCTCCTCCGTACGCTGCAGCGCCTCGGGCCAGACTGTGACCTCGACTACTCCGCCCAGGAGCTCGAGACCGACGATGATGAAACGCTGTCCATCACGGCGGGCCCGTTCAGTGACCGTATTGACGATGCCAACCACGCTCACCTGCTGGCCCTGCATCTCCTCGCTGAGCTGGTCCAGCGAGACCACAGACCCGCCGGTGTTGGCGGCGGTAAGCGCCATCAGCGGGTTGTGGGACAGGGAAACACCCAGCAGCTCCCGTTCCCAGGTGGCCTTTTCTTCGGGAGAGGCATCACTGGTTCCCAGGATTATGCCCGGCCCGTCAATCACGGCACCGGCCTGCTCACCACCGAACAGGCTGCTCTGGCCGCTGTTGCGCATCTGCGCCTCCCGCTGCGCGGTGGCAACGATGCGGTCGAGAGCGGACAGCACGGAACCCCGAGGGGCGATACTATCGAAGGCGCCCGCCTTGACCATGCTCTCCATGGTGCGCCGGTTCAGGTTGGCGGCGCCGGCACGGCGGCAGAAATCGTCTATGGACTGGAACGGGCCGTTCTCTTTTCGTTCTTCCACCAGCGGCTTGACCGCACCCTCCCCCACCGTCTTGATGGCGGCGAGACCGATGCGCAGGCCCGGTGTGTCCTCGTCATCGTGATCCATAGTGAAAAACTCGCCCGAACGGTTCACGTCGGGCAGCCACACCGGGATACCGAGGCGGAAGCACTCGTTGATGGAGCTGATCGTCTTCTCGGTGTTGTCCAGCCGGGCGTTCAGCACGGCAGCCATGTACTCCACCGGGTAGTGGGCCTTGAAATAACCGGTCCAGTACGAGATAAGTGCGTAGCTGACGCTGTGGGCCTTGTTGAAGGCATACCCGGCAAAGGGTTCGATGAGATCGAATATCTCAACCGCGAGGCCCTCATCGAAGCCCTTTCCGGTTGCCCCGGCGACGAAATTTTCGCGCTCCTGGGCCATCAGCGAGGCGATCTTCTTGCCCATCGCCTTGCGCACAATATCGGCGCCCCCCAGGGTGTAGCCGGCGAACTGCTGCAGGATGAGCAGCACCTGGTCCTGGTAGACGATGATCCCGTAGGTCTCGTCCAGCAGATCCTTGAGGCTGGAGTGCGGATAGGTCACTGCCACCCGCCCGTACTTGGCGTCGATGAACCGGTCGATGTTCTCCATGGGCCCCGGGCGGTACAGCGCAATCATGGCGGCGATGTCCATGAGATTGGACGGCTTCAGCTTCTCGATGTACCGCTGCATCCCGGCGCTTTCCAGCTGGAACACGTCGGTGGTGTTGCCGGAGGAAAGCAGCTCATAGGTCCGCTCGTCGTCCAGCGGCAGAGTCTGCAGGTCGATCTCGACACCCCGGCTCTCCCGCACCAGCTTGACCGCCTGGTCAAGGATGGTGAGGCTGGTCAGACCGAGGAAGTCCATCTTGAGCAGCCCCAGATGGGCCACGGGGTCCATGCTGAACTGGGTCATCAGCACCGGGCTGGACTCGTCGCCCCGCGACGGGCGCTGCAGCGGTACCGTCTCGGTCAGCGGCTCGTCCGCAATCAGCACGCCTGCCGCGTGGGTGCTCACGTGGTGGACGATTCCCTCCAGTCCCTGCGCCCGGTCCACCAGTTCCCTGACAGCCTCGTTGCCGTCCATGGCACCCTGCAGTTCACTGCTGCCATTGATCGCGTCCGCCAGGTTGCGGGCCTTGAACGGCACCATGCGAGCTATGCGGTCCACATCTCCGTAGCTCATGCCCAGGGCGCGGCCCACGTCGCGCAGGGCGGCCTTGGCGCCCAGCGTCCCGAAGGTGATGATCTGGGCCACCCGGTCATTGCCATACTTGTCGATTACGTAGTGCAGCACCTCGTCACGCCGGTCATCCTGGAAGTCCATGTCGATATCCGGCATCTCCTTCCGCTCCATGTTCAGGAAGCGTTCGAAGACGAGACGGTACTCAAGCGGATCGACATCGGTTATGCCCAGGCAATAGAGAACGACGCTGGCCGCGGCGCTGCCGCGCACGCCGAACAGTATATTGCGCTGGCGCACGAACCTGATGATGTCCCACACCACCAGGAAGTAGTTGGCGAACCGTGTGTAGCGAATGACCTCCAACTCATAGCGCAGCCGCTCCACTGCCTCCGGAGAGGCGTTGGGATAGCGGCGCCGGAAGCCCTCCTCGCAGACCTGCGCCAGGTATTCGTCGGCGTCCATGCCACCCGGTGTCTCATAGCGCGGCAGGTGGGTCTGCCCGAACTCCAGCGACACGTCGCACATGTCGGCGATGACGCCGGTGTTGGCCATGGCCTCTGCTGTAACGCCCCCCGGCAGTCCGGAGAACAGATCCTCCATCTCCTGCGGGCTCTTGATGTAATAGGAGTCATCCTCCATTCGCAGCCGCTTTTCGTCGCGAACGGTCGTGTTGGTCTGGATGCAGATATAGATATCCTGCAGGTTGGACTGGTTTTGGTGGACATAGTGGGCGTCATTGGTGGCCACCAGGGGGAGCTTTGTGTCCTGGGCAAGACGCAGCAGCCCCTCGTTGATCTCGTCCAGCTGGGGTACGTGCCGGTGGCGCTGCAGTTCCAGGAAATAGCCGTCGCCGAACAGCTCGCGGTACCAGCCTGCAGCACGGACCGCGCCTTCGTAGTTGCCGTCGGCCAGCAGGCGGGGCACCTCGGCGGATGGGCAGCCGGAGAGGCAGACAAGGCCGGAGCCGAACTCCTCCAGCAGGCCCTTGTCGATGCGCGGGCGGTTGTAGAATCCCTCGACGTGCGCCTTGGTGACCAGCTGCATCAGGTTGCGGTAGCCGGTGTTGTCGCGGGCCAGCAGCACCAGGTGAGCCGGGCTGCGCTCGGTGGAGTTCTTTTCGTGGCGGCTGTTGTGGGCGACGTAAACCTCGCAGCCGATAATGGGCTTGATGTTGGCGTCGCGGCAGGCGGAGTAAAAGTCCACCACGCCGTAAAAGGTGCCATGGTCGGTGATGGCCAGCGAATCCATGCCCAGTTCGCCGGTGCGTTCGACCAGCTCCGGGATGCGGCTGATGCCGTCCAGCATGCTGTACTCGGTGTGAACGTGCAGATGGGTAAACGCCAAAGGAATGAGTCCTCCAGAAAAAATGCAATCACGGCGCCAACGGCGAGAACCTGTGCCTCACCCTGCCCGGATACGGGAGCAGCGGCGGGGCCGCGGCCGTCCTGTGCGTGGGCAAATGACCGGCAGGGTCAGGCGGGACGGATCGGAGAATGGGGCCCTGCTTTCCTCCCTGCCCTACAACCACCACATATTGGGCAGAGCCCCACGATTGGCCACAATATGACACAATTCTAGCCCCTCTGGCAAGGCCTGTGGAAGGGCTGAATGTCACACCTGTATGTCACGAAGAGGCCGGGGTCCAAATGCCTGAATTCCCTCGGGCATGGGACCCCGGCCTTGCGCAGGAACCGCTAATTTTTATCTACATCTGAAGGAACGCGAAGGAACGCGCTTCTCCGCTGCCGGCGATTGCGGTCTAGTCTTCCTCCCAGTTGTCCTGCTTGACAGTCAGGATTGAGCTGACAGGCACAGGCTCCGGGCGGTTGATTAGGCGGGTGTCGCCCCAGGTGGCTGTCTCCACGTAGTTCTTGAAATCCTTGGCCTCGCCGCAGACCTGGCACAAACCGGGGCTGGTCGGGCCATCCGCCGCCTGTATCACCCAGTGGTGCTGGCAGACCAGGACAACCTCGGGGACTTCTTGAACGGCTATGTTCTCCGCTTGCTGAACCATCTCGCTCACCCTATCTTAGATCGTTTCATTTCTTTACGAAATTGTACCATGTCATGCCTGTATTCGTCAACGCTTTAGCTGACACTAATAGGTAAAATGCGAATACGTTGAACTGTATCCGGTCAACGGCGCATTTCCTCTGCCCCCAGATCGAACTCCTCCCTTTCCGGAGTTGACGCGCCCCTTTCGCGTTGACTTTTGGCGTCCAAAACTGATTAAATCGACTGCTAACCAAGTACAGCCCTAGTCATTTGATTTGATTCTATTCAGAAGGGGGTCAGCGATGGGCAGGAGGCTATTCAAAGAACTGGATCGAGCTTACGGTTTCGACGAAGTGGCCATAGTCCCAGGCCAGGTGACCATCAACCCAGAGCTAACTTCCACCAAGATGACCATTGGCGACCTGGAGTTCGAGATCCCCATCATGGCTTCGGCCATGGACGGAGCCGTATCTCCCCGGTTCGCCGCCCGCATGCACGAGCTGGGCGGACTCGCCGTTCTCAACGGGGAGGGCCTCTATTCCCGCTACGAAGACCCCTATTCCGTCCTCGAAGACATTATCGCCACCCCCCAGGCCGATGTCACCGAGTTCCTGCAGCAGGTCTACTCCGAACCGGTCAGAGAGCACCTGCTGGCCGCGCAGGTCCAGGAGATCAAGAAGTCCGGTGCGACCTGTGCTATATCTTTTACGCCCCAGAGTACCAAGCGGATGTCTCCCATCGCCGTGGAGGCCGGTGCAGACATGGTGGTGGTGCAGTCCACGGTCACCACGGCCAGGCACATGTCCAACAGCTACCGCGGGCTAATCTTCGCCGAGCTGATCGAGTCCATAAAGGTGCCGGTGATGGTCGGCAACTGCGTCACCTATGATGTGGCCCTGGAGTTGATGGAGACAGGCATCGACGGCGTGCTGGTGGGTGTGGGCCCCGGCGCGGCCTGCACGACCCGCGAGGTGGTCGGCGTCGGTGTGCCCCAGGTCACAGCGACCCTGGAGTGCGCTGCCGCCCGCGAGGACTACTACAAGAGCACAGGCCGGTACGTGGCGGTGATCACCGACGGCGGCATCCGCACCGGGGGGGACATCTGCAAGTCCTTCGTCAGCGGTGCCGACGGCGTGATGCTGGGCACCCCCTTCGCCCAGGCCGAGGAGGCCCCCGGTCGCGGCTACAACTGGGGGATGGCCAATCCCCATCCGGAGCTCCCCCGCGGCACCCGTGTCAAAGTCGGCACCAAGGGATCCCTCAGCCAGCTTCTCTACGGTCCCACCTCGGTAACCGACGGCACCCAGAACTTCGTCGCCGCCCTGAAGGTGGGGATGGGAATGTGTGGCGCCTACTCAATCCGCGACCTCCACCAGGCCGAGATGATCATCGCCCCGGCCATCAAAACGGAAGGCAAGTTCCTCCAGCTCGGCGGGTAGGAAGACACTCGATATGTCCCCCGAGTTCTACGCAATCATCGGATCGGCAGTCGGTCTGGCCAGCTTGATTATAGGTTTGTCTGGCCTCTTCCTTTTTCTTGTAGGCCAGACCAACCGGCGTCTGGAACCCTTGGAAGTGCGGATGGACCGCCTTGAAGATCGTATGGAACGGATGGAGGAGCGATTCGCTGAGAGCATTAGCCTACTTAGCGAGCAGGTCCATTCCTTTGATAAACGCGTCGCCAAATTGGAATTGGAGTGGATGTTCGAATTCCAGTTCGGAGGTCGGACCACCCCGCCGGAACCAGCTGAGGAGTGACCTGAAGGAGCAAACCATGACCACATCCGAACGCGCCATTGAAATTCTGGTTCCCGTCGCCGAGGACGTTCCCGAGGAGGTTGGCCTCAGCGCCTCCCTATCCGGCCTCGAGGGCAAGGTCGTTGGCCTGCTGGAGAACCGCAAATACCACGCCGACACCTTCATGCAGGAGCTGGAGCAGACCCTGCTCAACGACTACGGTGTGAAGAGGGTCGTCTACAACCGCAAGGCCACCTACAGCGCCGCCCACCCCGACGAGAAGTTGGAGGCGCTCCTCCGGGAGTGTGACGCCATCATCCACGCCATAGCCGATTGAGGCAGCTGCACGGCGTGGGGTCTCCACGACACAGTCATAACCGAATCCGCAGGCGTCCCCTCGGTGAGCGTCATCACCAGCAGCTTCACCCGCGCGGCCAACCTGCGCGCCGCCTCGCTGGGCATGCCCGGCGCTCGCATCGTGGTGCTGCCCAGCCCCCTGGCCAGCCGCCCGGCGGCAGACGTCAAGCAGATGGCCCACGAGTTCGCGCCGGAGATCGTGGGCCTGCTGACGGGGTAGGCGGCACGCCATCAGCAACAGGCGCTTGGATATTTTATGAAGGGGTTGGGGTGTCTGGTAAAAATGCTGGTGCCGGTCAGCCTTTTGTTGGCCTTCGCAGCATGTGAACTCCTGGACCAGACTCCACCACCCAACATCCCTGCTACGGTCGTTGCGGAGGGCGCTACGGTCGTTGCAGAGGGCGCTACGGTCGCTGCGGAGGCCGCCGCCGAGGCCAGGGAAGCCGTGGCCACGGTCATTGCCATAGTTACCCCTGAACCCCAGCGTCCCGGCTCTCGTTCTGTGGCGACCCCCCAGGCCTCCCCGACCCCGGCTCCGACTCTCCCGCCGGATCCTGCACCCACTCCAACGCCCCAACCGTCGCGGCTCACCGGGCAGCAGGTCATAACGGCAGACGAGCGGTCTGAGACCATCACGACTTTGCTGGGACAGCAGGTCGATGCGACCGTCTCCGGTTTCGCTGACACCCCTGTGCGGATTGATCAGTTGGTGCAGGCCATCAACTATGAGGAGCGCCTCCTGGGTCTTCCCTACCCGGCTCCCGAGGTGACCCTGCAGCATGTGAGCGAGGTGGAGGGCGGGTTCTGCGGACAGAATCAGCCGATCTACGCACCCCGGCTGGAGGGGGATCCCTACCTGATGGAGAGTGCCGTCATCAGCATCAGGATCGATGACGATTGCACCAGGCCTTTCAATACCATCGCCCACGAGGTCGCCCACACTTGGTTCCACGGCAACGATCCAGCCCATTGGATCGACGAAGGACTGGCCAATGCCATCGAACTACAGGTCGTAGCGGGCACTCAGCCCGGCGAAGTCCAGTACCCTCCCGTCACCTACTGCCGGGACTACACCAATATTGGCGAATTGGAGCAGGCCACCCCGCCAAGATCCGGGGAGGACCAGTACGGCGGATTCAGCTGTAACTACAGTCTTGGCGATGGGATCTTTGGCGCCCTGCTGGATCACTATGGCGACATCGCATTCAACGCAAGAGTAGCCCAACTGGCCAGGAGCCCGGCAAGCGCCACCAGGAAAGCCCACGCCATTGAAGACATCCGGCAATTCCTCGGCGATGATACATCTTCCCTGGAAATCATCAATCGCTGGTACGCCGGCCAGCCCGTCATGCGAAAATACCGGCACCTCGACGCGGTTGAGTGGACCTTCCCCCCGACCATCGACGGTGAGTACCTGCACCTTGCCGGCACCACTGATCAATCGAGGGTAGTACATGACTTCGTGCCGGGCGAAGATCAATTCTGCTCCCAGTTCGTCCTGGGGAAAGGTATCAGTGACGAGGAGTGGGTGCATGACGTGAGCCCTCCGCTGCAGGCAGGCAGGGCACACCACGAGGACTCCAGGGTGGTCACTATCAATCACGACATAGACCCGATAACAGGAAGGTTCCATATCACGGCGAAAATCCTGGCCAACGCCCTTGCGGATATCAGAGATTTGTCGCTGTCGGTCAAGGAGCGGGTGACTGCGGGAGAGGATGGTCTCTGCAACGAAAGCATCAATTTTGCCCAGATTGCTGTGTCCATCGGACAGATTCCGGCGGAATTGAAAGTGTCCGAGCACTACCATTTGAATGCGATAGAGTGGATCGTCCCTCCAACCATCAGAGGCCAAACGCTTACGTTCCGCGGCAGAGCACAACCCGGGACCATTGCACTGGAGTGGCGGGACGGCTATTGCGGTCAGTTCAGCTTCTACGAACACGACGGAATTGGCTACCACTACATCGATTCGTTGAATCCCTTTCTACCTGGCAGTCAAAACTGGATCGGTCTCATCACCGGTGAAGGCTCCAACTATCACATTGCAGAGGACGGCACCTTCGAAGCGACCGCCAGTCTGCCGAGTAACGCGTTGTCCGGTTACGACAATCTGGTCCTTGTGGTCACAACTCCAGCCGCTGTTGACCCCGCTTCCGGCAGGTGCGGTGCGTCCGATGTACTGTCCGCCATTGACATCCAAAGGTAGACATTTGTCGCAGTCACGTTCACTGCATATTTTCACATACAGGAGCGCCCCATGACCGCCACGCACTACGACCACAAACGTGACTCTTCCTGCCCAATCGTTGATTGGGAGGACTGACCTCGCGCTTGATGCGTACGATTCGGAATGTCGCAGCGGCCGGGTTCGTTGTGGTCTGCCTCATGCTGGCCGCTTGCTCCGTTGGAGAACCTGGGCCAACAACGGGTTCCCCGCCTACCGAGGAAAAACCGGCTGAAGGAACAGTCACTCAGGTTTCTGAGGCGCCTGCACACGGCGACATGCCTGTTTCCACTCCTGCGACTGCTCTTGGCAGAACTTCGCGGCCAAGTCCGCGTCCAACACTGGTACCGGTGAATAACTCTGGCAAACGGCTAGAAACAATAACGACCTCGCTGGGACGGCAGGTGGACGTCACTGTCGCTGGATTCGACGATAGCCCACTACGTTTCGACCAAATGGTCCTCTCTATTAACGAAGCGGAACGGTTGCTGGGAACGCCTTTTCCCTCTCCGAATGTCACGATGGAGCGTGTAGCCGCACTTCCGGACGACTTCTGCGGGTACAACGCCATGAGTTACGCCCCCAGATACCGCGGGGACCCGTACGTAGTGGATGGTTCAGTGATATCGGTAAGGGTCGACAATGACTGCGACGACACTTTCGCTACAATAGCCCACGAGGTGGCGCACACATGGTTCCATGGCAACGACAGAGCGGACTGGATCGACGAAGGACTGGCCAATGCCCTCGAACTCCAGGTTGTGAACGCGTATCATCCTGAAGAACCAGCCTACCCTCCGGTTACTTACTGCAAAAACTACGGCAATGTCCGCCAGCTCGAAGGAGCCTCCCCGGCTAGAATCAGCAACGACCAGTACTCAGGCTTCAACTGCAACTACACCTTGGGAGACGGTATCTTTGGTGCCCTGAGAGACTACCACGGGGAGGCTGAATTCAATGCGCGAATTTCCAGGTTGGCGAGAAAGGAGACCAATCGAACGAACCGGGAGCACACCATAGCCGACAGCAGGAGATTCCTCGGCGATGACGCAGAAGCATTGGAGATCATCGATCTCTGGTATGAAGGCTTTCCGGAGATGAGAAAGTTCCGTCATCTCGACGCCGTTGAATGGACTTTCCCGCCCACGACGGACGGAGAATATTTCCATTTTCACGGCAAGACCAATGAGCCAGGATTGGTGCATGATTTTGTCTTGGGCGATGCCCTGTACTGTCCGCAGTTTGTTCTGCGTGAGGGAATAGCCGATCAGGAGTGGGTTGCCAATGTCAGCCGCCCTTTGCCGGCAGGTTGGACCCACGACGAAGGCTCGGTCGTGATTACCATCAATCACGACATCAATCGCGACACGGGTGAATTCCGGGTAACCGCAAGGATCCTTGACCGTGCTATTTCGGACACCGTGGACCTGTCCCTTTCCTTCAAGGAGCGCGTAACTACCGGAGGAGACGGAATGTGTGATGTGGGAATCACCTACTCACAAATCCCGGTGGTGATCGGCAAAATACCTGCCGAGTTCAAGCAGGCGGAATACTTCCACCTGGATGCCGTCGAGTGGACCTTCCCGCCCACCATCGACGGGGACTATCTCTACTTTGCGGGCAAAACCACAGATCTCGGCCTGGTTCATGATTTCGTTCTTGGGGACGATCCTTTCTGCTCCCAATTCAGTCTGTACCGAAATGTGATTAACCAAGTATTGGTTGCCACAATCAGGGACCCATTGCCTGCCCGCTGGACGCACAACGAAATCCCAGATGTGGTGGTAGTAAATGACCGGATAGACCCCACCACCGGTGAGTTCGCTGTCACCGCCAGGATCAACGACATATCCTTGGTGACCATATATCCGATCTTTCACTCTTGGTCGAAAGTCGAGTCGAAGCTGATGCAGACAATGTTTGTCTCGACAGCGACAGCTATTCCCAGGTGCCCGTCTCGACCGGCTCGATACCCGACCAATTCAAGGTCGAGAAGCACTACCACACGGATTCCATACAGTGGTTCACTCCCCCCACCATAAGCGGGAACACCATGACTTTCCGTGGCAGGGCTGATCCGGGAAAAATCGACTTGGAATGGCGGCAAAGATACTGCAGTCAGTTCTTTTTCTACGATCGTGCCAAAATCGGGTACAACTACATAGATTCGCTAAACCCGTTCCTGCCCGGTGACCGTAGTTGGACCGGACCGATAGCTGGCGAAGTGATAAGTTATCGTATCGGAGCGGACGGGACATTCGAGGCCACCGCACAACTCAGTGATAACGCACTGTACGGTTATCACAAACCGTTGCTGTTGGTAACGTCCAAGTCTGCTGTCAATTTAGCTACCAACAAATGCCAGGAGTCGCAAGTGTTGTCCGCGATTGACGTCCAAAGGTAGGAATATGTCGCAGTCACGTTCACTGCATACTCCCTCATACAGGAGCGCCCCATGACCACCACCTCCCACCTCACCTCCCGCCGCGCCCAGGTGCCTGCCGACTTCGCTGCCATGCAGGACTACTTCTGGGAGCAGGGCTGGACCGACGGCCTCCCCGTCGTCCCGCCCACCGAGGACGCCGTGCGCGAGATGCTGGCGGCCATGGACGCCGACCCCCAGCACTCCCTCGGCGTCATGCAGCCCCGCAACTCCCGGGCCACGCTGGAGAAGCTGGCCATCAACGCCGTCATGGCCGGCTGCAAGCCCGAGCACTTCCCGGTGGTCGTCGCAGGGGTGAGGGCGGCAATGCTCGAAGGGTTCAACCTCGCCGGAACGGCGGCGACCACCGGGGGCGCCAACCAAGTCATGATCGTCAACGGCCCCGTCGCTCCCGAGCTGGGCATCCAGGCCGATGCCGGCTGCTTCGGCCCCGGCTTCCGGGCCAACGCCGCCATCGGGCGCGCCCTGCGCCTCATCGTCCGCAACGTGGCCGGGCTCACCCCGGGCGAGATGGACAAGGCCACCCTGAGCTCGCCGGGCCGCTACAGCTTCTGCTTCGCCGAGAACGAGGCCCGCAGCCCCTGGGAGCCGCTGCACGTAGAGCGGGGCTACGCGGCGGAGGACAGCACTGCCACCCTGGCCGGAATCCTGAGCGTCTACCGCATCATGGAGAGCACCTCCGGCACCGGATTCGGCGTTCTCGGCACCATCGTCGGCAACATGAAGGCGGTGGGCATCGCCAACTACTACCAGCAGGCCACCGGCGGGCAGGTGATCCTGGTGCTCTGCCCCGAGCACGCCGCCGAGATCGCCGCCTCCGGCCTGTCCAAGGCCGACGTCAAGGACTATGTGTTTCACAACGCCAGGATGCCGGTGGGCCAGCTCAAGGGGATCGCCCACTACGGCAACCGCACCTGGCCCGCCTGGATCGACGAGTCTCGCGACGACGTCATGGTCCCCATCGTCCGCTCCGCCAGTGACGTGGTGGTGCTGGTGGCCGGCGGCGACGGGCGCCACTCCTGCTGGATGGCCGGCTGGGGCGTGACCCTCGTGTCCACGGCGAAGGTGGAGTATTCCCTGCCTGGGTAGATGCCCCCTTGCCGTGATAAAACGCGATTTTATACTCCTGCGCAGCCAGCGAGGCCATCTGTTACTCCTGTAGATAGCCCACGCACGGGTGCAGTCGGGGAGTGAATCCAACCTGTATCCGGCGTTAATACGACGTCAATTCAGAGACCGGGAAATCGTCGGGAAAGCACGGCGGATACGGCCCTGCATTCCCGGCTTCCCGGGTACGAGAAGGGAATTCAGTAACAATGGAATAAAGGCAGGACGGAGGCGCGGAAGCGAGGGGAGAACTACCCGCCGCCCCGCAGCAGGGCGGCCAGGTGCAGCAGGCCCTGCTGGCGGCGCGCGCTGCTCACGGCGCCGCGCCACGGCCCGGGCAGGAGTTGCCCTGCCATCTCGCGCAGGACCTCGTTGGCCTGCAGCTTGGGGAATCGCCGGTACAGCTCCAGGTAAGGCGACTCCTGCCCGCCGCTCATGCAGTGCAGCAGCGGCAGGACGGCGTTGACAGCCAGGTCCCGCGCCCGGCCCGGACCTACGCAGGATTTTCCGCTTCCGTTGCCTTCAACGGTCAGTGCGGCGGTGAGTTGTTTCGGCTCTCCGCAGGCACCTGCCAGACCGGACACCAGGCCGCTGTCCATAAACCGCCCCACCAGTTCCGCCGCGCCTTCGATCCGAATTGCCGGATGGTTGGCGGGACGGACGCGAAACAGGTGCCACTCCCTTCGTTCCATGGCGGGGCCGAGTCCTGCGGGAAGGCGCAACGGAGCGGAGGACGGGCCGTCGGCCAGGCCCGAGACCGCCAGCAGCCAGTGGCGCAGCACCATCTGGCGCTGCTGAAACAGCACGGGCAGCGCCGCACGGCGCAGGGCAGCAACGGGGGCCGCCTGGGCCAGCTTCACGAAGGGCTGCTGGTTATTGCGGAAGCCCAGGCCCTCCATCAGGGCCTCGTACAGCGTCTGCTCCGGACACTGCTCGGCGGCGAACCGCCCCAGTGTGGCCGCCTTTGCGCGTGAACCGCTCGTCGCCGGCACGGTCCAGCAATTTGCCCAGCTCTTCATCGCTGGAGGGGCGTGGATATCCGCTGCGGGCCAGCATTCCCCACAGGCGGGAGGTCACTTCCTGGCTGTACTGGTCGTTGTGGAGTTCGTTGGACAGTTCCCCGGCGCCGGCGCCGTCCTCCCCGTCCAGCAGTCCCTCGAGGGAAACCACGGGCGTGGATGAACCGCTGTGGAGGGACGTCTCGGCTTCCCCAGGCTCCAGCACGCCGTGGACCACCACGCCATTGTAGTTGGGGTCGTCTCCGTGACCGTGGGCATCCCAGTCGCGCTGCCGCAGGTGAATTTCCACGTCTCCGCGCACCAGCCCCACACCCTCAACGTCCAGCAGGGCATCGCGAAAGTCCGGTCCGGCGGACGTACCGTGGCGCCCCGGGTACAGGACACGAACGCGGCCACCCGCCCCGGTGCGGAACTCGACCTGACGGGCGGCGCGCCTTTTCCATAGCTTCCAGAGCAGCCGCTCCGGCAGCTCCGGGTGCTCACCCTTGGCCGGTTCGCCGATGCCCCAAGGGCCGTGGCCCCTCCCACACTGCCGTATGTAATGCCCATACCGTTCCCGCCGCTGAGTTTCCCCCTCCCTCCAGGAGAGGGTTGGGTGAGGGCGCTCCTACCCCGGGATATCGTCGTAGTAGTGTTCCTCGGAGATTACGCGGCCCTGGCGGAACTCCTCGACCTTTTCCTCGCTGTAGCCCAGGATGCCCTGCAGCACCTCCTCGTTGTGCTCCCCGACCTGCGGCGTCGTCCCGATGTTCACCGGTGTGCGCGAGAAGTGCCAGTAGTCCCCCGACACCGCGATCTCGCCGGCCAGGAAGTCCGGCACCTCCACCATCGCCCGACGCTCCCAGGGGTGCGGGTCCTCCGCCGCCTGCGGGATGGTGTTAACCGGCGCCGCCACCACGTCGTGGTCGGTAAAGTGCGCTATCGCCTGCTCCATGGTCCGGTCAGCCAGCAGTTCCCGGATCGCCTGGTTGACCAACTCAGCATTGGCGAGGCGCTCGTGCCGGGTGTTGAACCGCGGGTCCTCCAGCCACTCCGGCTTGCCCAGGGCGTTGCACACCCGGTGCCAGTGGTGCTGGTCCCCGGCCGAGATCAATACCCAGCCCTCCTTGCACGGGTAGATCCCCGAGGGCGGTGCCGTCGACTCGCCGCGCTTGGGCGGTATCTTGGTGCCGTGGTACGCCGTGATGGGAATCTCGGTCATGGAGTAGCCCATGTCGGCCAGGCACACGTCCATGCTCTGCCCCTCGCCGGAGACCTCCCGCTCGTGCAGCGCGGCCAGTGTCCCGATAGCCGCGTGCAATGCCGTGATCCGGTCGATGATCGGCACCCCCGTCCTGATGGGCGGCATACCCTCCTCGCCGGTCACCATCGTTATGCCCGACATGGTCTGTCCGATGGGGTCGTAGCCGATGTTGTCCTTGTACGGCCCGAACTGCCCGTACGCTGACACGTTGACCATGATGATGCGGGGGTTCAGTTCCTTGAGGGTCTCGTAACCGAAGCCCATGTTCTCGATGGTGCCGGGGCGGAAGTTTTGCACCACCACGTCGGAGACCTTGACCAGCTCCCGGAGCACCTCCTTGCCCTCCTCCTTGCGGAGGTCGATGGAGAGGGACTTCTTGCCCGAGTTGTACTGGACCCAGTAGGAGGACTGCTTCTTAACCCAGGGGCCGTGGTAGCGGGTCTCCTCGCCGCCCAGGCGCTCCACCTTGATGACCTCGGCGCCCATTCTTGCCAACACCTGGGCGCACCTGGGCCCGGCCTGGTGGCGGCCCAGGTCAATAACTCTGACGTTCTCCAGGGGATGGTTCATTCCTGCCATGGCGTTCTCCTATCCCGGCGCCTGCCTCGCTGACTCGCAGGCAGGGCTTCTGGTTGCTTTCCGGAATTCTACGGCCCGCAGCGGGGATCGGCAAGCGGAAAATACATGTGTGCAATTCGTAATACTGCAGTAAGATTCAGGGCTGTATTATCGCGGTTCACTCTACAAATCGAAGTCGGACCAAGCTGGGAGGAGGACAGACATGTTCAAGCTGCGAGGATGCCAGAAGTGCCACGGAGACCTCTATCTTAGAGAGGATAGCTACGGAGCCTACCTGAGTTGTGTGCAGTGCGGTCGGCATTATGCAGTGGCCGAGGCCACCGGTGGAGCCGAGTCCCGGGAGGCCGCCGCTTCCGTTGCCGGTCCACCGGAGGTGGCCGGCCTGGAGCTTGCTGCCTGACGGTACAGCAGGCTGTTTTGGCCATGGTACAAAATTATTCCGGAAAATGGTCAAACCCCATTGCTTCTCACCTCTCCTGAAGGATAACTTTTGCAGGACGGGATCTGCTGCCCATGGGCGGAGATTCTGTCCAGCACTATTTTCTTTTGTGCTACGTGGGTAAGAGGAGGTGAAGCCATGGTCCTGGAACAGAAAGAGGGCGCGGTGGCGCTGGAGGAGGCAGAGGCCTGCCTGCACCATTGGGTGATCGAGCCGGCCAACGGCCGCCACAGCCGCGGCGAGTGCCGGAACTGCCACGAGGTGCGCGCCTTTGAGAACTCGATATACGACCACAGGGGCGAGGACGAGGCGTAAGTAGAAACGGTGCCGCACAACCAGGCCGCACAGCCAAGCCGCACAACCGGCAGGGGCAGGTTTGAAACCTGCCCCTGTTTGCGTCACTGCGTATGGCGTTCCGCCTCCCCCAGCCATTTCCCCGGGGGAATGTTCAGCTAGAGAATGGCAACCGGGTTGACCGGTGAGCCGGTGCCACCCACCACCCGCAGCGGGTTCACGGTGAGCATGAACTCGTAGCGGCCTTCCTCGGCGCAGGCCTCCGCCAGCGGCTGCAGCAGTGCGTTGTCCAGCAGCCCGATGCCGTAGGCGAAGATGGAGCCGTGCACCGCCCACGAGAGGTCGTAGCCGTTGGGCGTGTGGTCCATCATGTCCCAGCCCAGCAGGCAGATGTCCGACTCCCGGATGAACTTCAGGCAGGTCATGTGCAGGCCGGGGCGAGCCAGGGGGTCGCTGCCCCAGATGGGGTTGCCGTCGGCGTTCCAGGCCTCGCGCCCGCCGTAGACCAGCAGCGCATCGCCGGGGCGCATCTCGACGCCCTGCTCCTTGGCGATGTCCTCCAGCTCCCAGCCGTGGATGGGCGTGTCCATGGTGACGTAGGCGCCGCCCCGGTGCTTGGGCACATCCAGCAGCACGCCGCGGGTGATGAGTCCCTCCTTCCAGTGGTGTACCGCACCCCACTGGGCCCCGTCCATGGTGATCTGCTCATCGGGGTTGCGGCCGTTCCACATGCCGTTTTCGTCCCAGACGTGGCAGAGGGCGTCCAGATGCGTGGTGGCCGTGCCGTGGTAGGAGATGCCGTAGTAGTCGGCGGAGAATCCGGCGGTGGGGCTGCGGTAGACCTTTTTCATGTAGTGTATTGCCGGAGTGGGGTTGTTGGGGGCGGGAATGGACGGGAACTCCCGGCTCAGGGATATGGCACGGCCCGCCTTGACCATTCCGGCGGCCTCGATGCGCTTCTCCGGGGTGATCATGTTGACCGCGCCCAGCTGGTCGTCGTCGCCCCAGCGGCCCCAGTTGCGGTCGTCCTTTAAATAAGCCAGCACCTCGTCCTTGGTGGGGACTCTGCGTTCCATCGGGAACCTCCTTGGTCATCTATGTGATATCTATTTATGCTGCGGATTCAACTCTTCGTCGCGGATTCGGCGAGGCAGTTGAAGAAGCGGTCCATCATGTTCCGGGCCACGCTCTCCATCATACGCTGTCCCACCCTGGCCAGCAGGCCGCCGGCCTGGCCGTCACCGTCGACGGAGACTGTGGTGACGCCTCCCTCCTCGGCCAGCGTGATGAAGGACTCCCCAT
Organism: Dehalococcoidia bacterium; assembly: GCA_965261885.1. Lineage (GTDB taxonomy): Bacteria > Chloroflexota > Dehalococcoidia > Lucifugimonadales > UBA3495 > VXOI01. Next base: position 18,486 of record CBDHDY010000010.1, on the reverse strand, counting down.
TGACGAATCCCGGCGTACCGGTGGCCGACACGACCAGGCGATAGGACTCGTGGGGGTTCCAGTCCCTGATCGACACCTTGGCGCTGAAGCTCCCCCGCACCGGCCCCAGTGCCGCGCTGATGGAGGCCTCGTAGTTCCCGTCGCCCACGTCATCCAGCCGCTGGCAGCCGGGGATGCAGCCCTTCAGCGACTGCGGGCTTGTGAGCGCGCCCCACACCGCCTCGCGGGGTGCGTTGATCTGGTAGCTACCGGTAAGTTTCACGATGGATGGTCCTTATTGAGAGTTGTTCCTAGGGGACAGGAATGGACTGGTTCGGGATGTCAGTGTCAACGAATGCCACAAGTGTTATGAGCCGTTGCCAACCGGCGCGATAGTTCCGCAGGATCCGACGGGACCTCCACGTTCATGGCGATCAACTCTTCGGCAGCCCGGAGCCGCTGATCCCGGAGAACATCCTCGTACGCCCCACTATCTCGGCGGTGTTATCTTCGCTTTGTGCAGCAAATTCGCCGGACATATCGCAAAATTCCGTGACCGGCCTAAGCTCGAGCCGGATTCCATGTTCAACCCAGAGTCGGTAAACCAAGATACGCGCGCAATTGTCCACTGCTTGCTCATTGCCGTCAACGAGAGCGGGCGGTGCAAACCGACTACAGAGTCTCTTGCCGGTTACTTTTAACTGGATCTGAATTGAAGCTAGGCAGCGGGAGACTTCACTCTCGCCTTAGCCCTCTCCCTGAGGGGGGAGGGGACAGCTCTCCAGTGCGTAATGCCATCGTGGCTCAGACGATAGCTCTACAGTCGTCCTAGAGGAGACAGTACAGTTGATTAAAGTCGCTCGTCCGCCAGCAGCAGTAGCTCCAGCAGCACCTGGGTGCCGTTGGCGCAGTCTTCGGGAGAGGAGTATTCCTCGATGGCGTGGCTGATGCCCCCCACACTGGGGACGAATACCATGGCCATGGGCGCGATGGTGGCGATGGCCTGCGCGTCGTGGCCCGCGCCGCTGGGCACACGCTGCCACGCGAACCCGGCCCGCTCGGCGGCCTCGCCCACCCAGTCCTGCATCCCCTGGGTGATGGGCACGGCATCGGTGAAGCGGTGGCGGTTGATGGTGATCTGGACGCCGTCCTGCTCTTCGGACTCACGGGCCAGGCGGGTCAGCTCGCGCTCGGCGGCCTCCAGTGCGGCCATGTCCAGGTCGCGGATTTCCACGCCCAGCGTGGCCCGGCCCGGCACCACGTTCACGGCGTTGGGCAGCACGTCCAGCGCCCCGGCGGTGGCCACCCGGCAGATCTCGTCCTCGGCTGCCATACGCTGCACCTGCACCACCAGCCTAGAGGCAGCCACCAGCGCGTCGCGCCGCTCTCCCATGGGCGTAGTGCCGGCGTGGTTGGACATACCTGCAATATCCAGCTCGAAGACACCGCGCCCGGTGATGCCCGTGACCACGCCGATGGGTGTGCCCGAGCGGTACAGGTACGGCCCCTGCTCAATGTGCAACTCGAAGTAGGCCGCCAGGTCGCCCGGCTTGCGGGCCGCTTCGTCCACCCGCGACAGGTCTCCGCCGATGTCGCCCATGCGCTCGGCCAGGGAGACACCCTCGGCGTCCACGGCCACCATATCCTCGGGCTCCAGCATGCCCACCATGGCGCGGCTGCCGATGAGCCAGCGGTGAAAGCGCGTCCCCTCCTCGTTGGTGAACACGATTGCCTCGATGGGATGGCGGGTAACATGGCCGTTCTCCGCCAGCGTCTTCACGACTTCGATGGCTCCCATCACGCCCAGGGCGCCGTCGTACTTGCCGCCCAGCGGCACCGTGTCGGTGTGGGAGCCCAGGGCGATGGGGGGCAGGGTGTCGTCGGTCCCCGCTTTCCGGCCGATGATGTTCCCGCCCGCGTCGATCCGTACCTCCAGACCGGCCTCCCGCATCAGGCCCATGGTGTACTCGCGGCTTTCGATGTCGGCGGGTGAGAAGGCCAGACGGTCCATCCCCTCGGGGGTTTCGCCGAACTTGCCCAGCTCGTCGAGTGTCTGGTTCAGGCGCGGTGCGTTTATTGCCATACCGGGCATGTCTATCTGACTCCCGTTAAAGCTGCTGTGGGTCTACCTGGTTCTGGTTGAATCCAAGGATACGGCTGGCCGTCCATCCTTCGACAGGCCCGGGATGCGACAGGCCCGGGATGAATCGAAAGGCCCAGAATAAATAAACGGGCTAGGGACGAATGGCGGCAGAGAGCCTTATCATCCGGCGGAGGCAGCGTGTGATCACCGGCCCTTGCGGTTGTTTCTCTGGCGGCCACGCGGGCGGATCTCCCTGATCATGTCCTCCAGGGCCGTGCGGTCGATACCCAGGCCCACGGCGATGTTCACGTCGCGTTGGGCCCGGTCATCGTTCCCCAGCATGGCGTTGGCGGTGGCGCGGTTCACGTAGGCCACGGCAAACATCGGGTCCATCTTGACAGCCTGGTCCAGGTCCTTGATCGCCCATTCCAGCGCGCCGGTGGCAATATAGGCGTCGGCCCGGTTGTTGTAGGGGACCGGGAACCGTTTCTCGAGACGGATGGCCTGGGAGAAATCGTCGATGGCCGCTGCCAGCCTGCCTGCCGCACGGTGGGCGGCGCCCCGGTCGCTGAAGAAGCCGGCGAAGCGGGGATTGATGCTGATGGCGCGGGACAGGTCAACCACGGCCATGTCGTGCTCCCCCATGGTGTGGTGGGCGTTGCCGCGCACGCTGTAAGCCACCGGCTGGCGGGGATTGAGACGAATGGCAGCGTCGGCATCGGCAATGGCCTGCTCGGGCTTGCTCATGCTCAGGTAGGCCGAGCCGCGATTGCTGAAGGCGGTGGCCAGCCCGGGGTTCCTGTTGACTGCCTCGGTGTAGGCGCGGACCGCCTCCTCAAGGTTGCCGCGGCGCTGCTGCGTCACGCCGTGGTCATACCAGCGCTCAGCCTCAGGTTTGCCCACGCCGCCCGGCATAAAGCGTCCCAGTTTTTCAAACACACCTGGCAACTCGCTGCACTCCCTGTTCCTGTTGAATGACCCGTAGCCAGCCACGTCGTCCGGTAGGCGGCCGTGCTCAGGTGCCCGCTCTCATCCTGGCGTCCGAGATCTGCTGCTCGAGGACATCCCGGTCAGCACCCATTTCCACCGCCTGTTCCAGGTCCCTGAGCGCATGCTCGTGCCTTCCGGTGAGAGTATACACAATGCTGCGGTTGATCCGGGCGTCATTGTGGCCGGGGTTGTTCTGGAGCACCAGGGTGAAGTCGCCGATTGCCCGCTCCGGCATTCCGATAGCCAGGAAGAGCAGGCCCCGGTTGTAGTAGACCTTGAACCCGCTCCGGTGCATGGTCACTGCCCGGTTGAAGTACCAGAGCGCACGCGTCGGGTGGCCCCAGCGGGCATAGATCATGCCCCACTGGTAGTAGAACTCGCTGACCAGCAGCCGCAGGATCGTGAAACCTTGTCCAAGCAATCTCAATACGATCATGACGTCACATTTAACCACAAGCGGGGGCGGGCGGGACAGGCAGAGAGTCCGCTATCGGAAATCCCGCGAATGGTGCGTACTTGCTAAAACGTGTCTCCAGCCTAAAACGTGTCTCCAGCTGGAAGTACCTTAGACCTTCAGGTATGTTGGCTGTGCTGGACTTGAACGATCTCGCCGCCGGGCAGATACCGGCGATAACCCCGGCCATGGGAGGGTCATTGCCGGAAACAATAGAGGAAATTCTTAACGCGATGGAAGTCCTCAACAAGTCAGGACTGGCGGAGCCGCGGGAACGAATACCTGGCATCCATTTTCTTAAACATTTCCTTCATTGTGCCAAGAGAATCGCGCCCGATGGGGAGCAAATTCGCGAGGTGGCACTGTCTTCTAATGCCGGAACTTCCCGGTCGGTTATCATAACCCGGACTAAGAGTCAGGTTCCGAATTCCTCCGCCACTGGAGTCGAGCCAGAGTTGGCGCAGGAATAGCCCAGCTTGCCCCTTCCCGTCAAGCGGATATAATTGCCCGCAACGGACGGGCTTACGCCGCAGAACATAAGGAGGGAATCGCCATGGGCGCTACCGAGACCATCGCAAGGTGGGTCGTCAACACCAACTACGAGGATATTCCGCCCGACGCCATTCGCGTCGCCAATGAATCCTGCTTCGACCTGCTCGGTGTCATACTCGCCGGCTCGGTGCAGCCGGTGGGCCAGATCATCCAGAAATACGTCGCGGACCAGGGCGCCAGGGGCGAGGCCACCGTCCTGTCCGGCGGCGAGCAGACCACCCTCGCCAACGCGGCGCTGGCCAACGGCACCATGGGCCACGCCCTGGACTACGACGACTTCGGCGGCTTCGGCCACCCCACCGTCGCCATCTTCCCCGCCCTGCTGGCCATCGGTGAGCAGACCGGCGCAACGGGCCGTGACCTGCTGGAGGCCTACGTGGTCGGCTGCGAGGTCGGGCTGGCCCTGCAGCACACCACCAAGTACAAGCAGATGGACCGGGGCTTCCACAGCACCGCCGTCATCGGTCGGCTGGCCTGCGCCGCCGCCTGCGCCAAGCTGCTCAAGCTGGACGAGGACCAGACGGTCACTGCGCTGGGCATCGCGGGGTCAATGGCCTCGGGCCTGATCCACAACTTCGGCACCATGACCAAGCCGCTGCACGCCGGCCTCACCGGTCGCGACGGCGTAACCGCCGTGCAACTGGCCCAGGCGGGACTGACCGCCGGCGACCAGGTGGTGGAGCACCCCTTCGGCTTCGCCAATACCGTCCTCGGTCCCGGAATCTATGATCTCGACGATATGGCCAACAACCTCGGCCAGCCCTTCCGCATCCAGGACGCGCTGATCATCAAGAAGTACCCCTGCTGCGGCGGAAACCACGCCATGCTGGACAGCCTGTTCAGCCTGATGCGAGACAACGACTTCACCATCGACGACGTTGTCAATGCCGAAGTCGACCAGTCCTACTACTCCGTGGTGATGCTCTACCAGGAGCCGGAGGACGACCTCAAGGGCAAGTTCAGCGCCAAATACAACGTCGCCGCTGCTCTGGTGGACGGCGAAGTCAAGATCGACACCTTCACCCAGGAGAAGATCGACGACCCCACCATCGGCGAGGTCATGGACAAGGTGCGGACGCGCGTGATGGCCAAGTCCGAGGAACTGTTGACCAACTCGGAGGATGGCCTGAAGGTGAAGATCACCCTGAAGGACGGCCGCGTCCTGGAGCATACAACCGGGCGGGCCGACATCCTCGGCAGCCAGAAGAACCCGTGGGGCTTCGACAGCATCAAGGCCAAGTTCGAGGAGAACGTCGCCCTCGTGCTTAACGACGACGACATCAGCCGAGCCGTGCAGGCCTGGTCCGACATCCCCGAGGTCACCAACGTCGCGGAACTGGTCCACAGCACCCTGATCGCGACCAGAGCATAAGACCCGTTCACACCGACCTGATTTTGGGGCCGCTACGCCATTGAGGTAGCGGTCCCTTTCTTTAAGCGACGGCGAACGCCGGAACTGGCCACTGCCCCAGCGGAATAGAACAGGCCCCGGCTGTTCACCGGGGCCCTTGCATTCTCGTCAAGATCGTAGCGGCGACGTGCAGCGCCGGAGCCAGCCGCCTAGCTCCCCAGCCAGTCGACGTCACCGAACTGGTCAGCCGGGTGCGACTTGGAAGCGTAGACTGCGTGGCGGCGCTTCGCCTCGGCGATGGTGGTGTCGTCGCCGTGCCCAGGGTAGACCTGGGTGTCGTCGGGCAGGGTGAGCAGCTTGGAACGGATGCTCTCCAGGATGGTCGCCAGCGCCTCGGGGCTGCGGCTCTTGCCCGGGCCGCCGGGGAACAGGGTGTCGCCGGAGAACAGGTGATTGCCCACCAGGAAGCAGCTGGCGCCGTCGGTGTGGCCGGGGGTCACCAGCACCTTGAGTTCCCGGTTGCCGAAGCTGATGACCTGCCCGTCGGTCAGTTCCACATCGGGGGCCTTGGGCAGCGGGCCCTTGTCGGCGGTGGTGATGCCAACCGGGGCGTCCAGGCTGCCGGTGATCTCGTTGAAACCGTTAAGGTGGTCCTGGTGATTGTGGGTGATCAGGATGGCCTTGATGCTGACGTCACCCACCTCGTTGAGCAGCAGTTCCGGCTCCTCTGGCGTGTCAATCAGGATTCCTTCGTTGGTCTCGGGGCAGGAAACGATGTAGCCGTTGTTCATGAATCGGCCCATGTTGACCTTGACGATTCGTACTTCACCGTCATAGTGGAGCGCCATGTTTTCTCCTCCGGTGGGAAATTTTCATTCGCAATCAGGGTTTACGCGTCTCGAAGTATTCTAGCAGAGCGGCGCGGAATCCGCCGACCGGCTGATGGGCCTCCTCCTCCGGCGCCGTCGGCGGCGGGGAGTGAATCCGGCGGGAAGGCCCTCTTCGGAGGCCTCGCCGTCCGGCTGGCGGGATTCCACGTCATTCCCGTCATCCAGCTCGTCATCCAGCCCGGAATCATCGGCCGGTTCAGCCGTTGCCCGTGCCGTGGCCGGCCGTTCAGCCGGCTCCTCCGTCGGTGGTGGGCCAAAGTGGGCACGGTGAGCCTGCCACTGCACCTGGGTCAAGAGCGTAAGAAGGACGCCGGGAACGAAGAAGAACAGGTTGATGACTCCGCCTCCAGCTTCATTTTGCATCCACGCTACTGGCATCACCACGCTTGCAATGAGAAAGAACCAGGCGAGGCCGCCGATGAATATGCCGAAGAAACCCTCTCCCTTGTGCCACGGCGACCTCAGCGTCAGGATGGACCAGACTGGCGGGAAGATGATGAGGCCGTAGTAGATCTCCGGCCGGTAGAACCAGGGCCGGGGATACTCGGAAATGTCTCGTATGGGACGAGATGCCATCTGTGTCGGCCCGTCCCTAGTTGCGCGCCAGCAGCATCTGAAACTCGATCTCGGACAGTTCCCGCTCCTCCCGGATGGACGCGACGGCGTATTCCGTGCAGAGGCGGGCGAAACCGGAGTACTCCAGGATGTTGCGCCCCATAATGACCACGGGCACCTCGCGGCCGAAGTCGATGCCCAGCTGGCCGCCGTCATCCTCGTCGATCCGCAGCTCTATATCCCGCCCGGTCAGGCGCTCGATCTTCTCCTGGATGCGGTCTATGAACTCCTGGTCGTTCACGGGCAGGCTCCTGTCTCTCAGCGTCTGGCCCTGGCGGGACGGACGCGAAATGCGGCACCGTCCTTTTGCTTGCTGGCCCATTTCAGGTACCCGGCGAACTGCGGGTCGGAGCGCAGGCGCTCCACCGAGTTGAGCTCATTGGCCAGGGTCTTTTCGGAAAACATTGCGTGGAGTTGACGGTGGCAGGTGGGGCACAGGCGGGCCTTCGGGCCAAACTTGCCGCCCCGTGAGCGCGGCACCAGGTGGTGCTCGGTGAAACGGCCTGATTCCCGCAGGCACAACTCGCAGGCCGACACCTCACCCTGGAAACGTGGCTGGTCTGCCGTATCAGCCCGGTCTGCCGTTGCCCGACGCGCTGCCACTCTGGGCTCCTACTCCTGCTGCCCCTCATCGGGATCGTCCGCCCGGGGGGCATCCGCCTGGGGATTGTCCGCCTGGGGGTTGTCCATGAACCGCCAGCCGGGCAAGTCCACCTTCCATTCGCCGTCCTCCAGCAGCATGGGCAGGATTAAGCCGTTCATGGCCCGGCCACGCTGTACCTCGGTATTGTCCTCGGTAATTCCGAAGGGCAGAAAGGCAAAGGCATGTTCGTTGTCCACGTAGCTGGTGGGCGATATGCCCAGATCGGTGAGATCCTCCAGTGGCCAGAGACGGAGCACCGTCGTGCGGAAGTCCTCCAGCATGGCAGCCCTCATTGGATGTTCGAGATTATACCCGGCCCGATAGGCCACCTGCATGTCGACACGGTAACGGGTGGCCCAGACGCCCATGCGCATGCCCCGGGTTTCCTTGGAGAGCACGGACCAGGCCAGGTTCATGTCCCCATCCCGCACGGCCTCGGCAAATATTCCTGCCTGGTTGCCGCATTCATCCGGGAATGGGCTGCGTCTGTCGCCGGGTATCGGCATAAATCCGCCTCTCTAACAATCCCCTCGCCCTTGAGGGAGCGGGCTGGGATGAGGGTGAAATCTCCCTCGATCCTGTGGTTTTTTCTCGGGGCATCACCCCAACTCTGGCCCTCCGTCTCAGGGGAGAGGGGACCTGGCAGCTACCAGCCGATGGCATAGCCGTCGCGCCGCGGATCGGCAGCGCCCTGCAACACGTTAGACCCGTCAGACCCGGAGGGGCCCGTGTCCTCGTCAACCTGGATCATCATCTCACTGCCCGAGGCACCCCAGCCGTGCATCACTTCCAGAGTATGCCTCCGTTGGCGCAGCCCGTCCAGCGTTTCAGCGGGGAAGCGGGACTCGACGTACAGCAGGTTGTCGCACTCGTGGGGGATGTTGGACTCGGTGGGGCTGTGGGTGTTACGCCAGCGCGGGGCTTCCACCGCCTCAGCCACGGTCATACCGAAGTCCAGAACGTGGGTGATTACCTGCATATTGGTCTGCACCTGCGTGTCGGCGCCGGGGGTGCCGCACACCAGCGCCAGGCTACCGTGCCCGGAGTTGCCGTTTCTCGAGCCGCCGTTCTGTTGGGCGTGCTGCGACTCCCCGGCGTCCCGGAAGGCCATGATGGGGTTCATGGTGTGGCGCACTCGCTTGCCCGGCTGCAGACAGTCGGGATGGTCCGGGTCGAGGTGCCAGTAGGTCATGCGGTTGTTCAGGAGTATGCCGGTCTCGCCCGCCACGATGCTGGAGCCCAGCGAGCTCTGTATGCTCTGCAGTTGGCACACGGCGTTGCCCCAGCGGTCGACGACCACGAAGCAGGTGGTGTCTTCTTCCGGAATTGCTGTTGCTGCTGCTGCCCTGGGTCGTCGCCCGTAGTTGGCTGGCTGGTAGCTCCACGGGTCGCCCTGGCTCACCGTCTCGGCCGCGCGGTCCGGATTGATGAGCCGGGCCCGCTCGGCGGCGTACTGCTTGGACAGCATGCCATCCACGGGCACGTCCACCCAGTCGGGGTCGGCCATGTAGGCCTCGCGGTCGGCGAAGGCCAGTTTCTTGGCCTCAACCATCAGGTGGATGCTCTCCGGCGTGTTGCAGCCCAGCGACTTGAGGTCGAACTGCTCTACGATGTTCAGTTCCTGCAGCAGCACATGGCCGCTGGAGTTGGGCGGCGCCTCGTAGACCGTGTGGTCGTGGTAGGTGGTGGAAATGGGCGCCTCCCATCGCGACCGGCAGTCGGCCAGGTCTTTGAGAGACAATATCCCACCCTGTTGCTCGCTGAACCTGACGATGGCCCGGGCCGTCTCGCCCTCGTAGAAGGCGTCGCGCCCGCCGTCGACAATGTACTTGAAGGTGTTGGCCAGCCCAGGCTGCAGGAGGATCTGACCCGGCCGCATGGGCACGCCGCCGGGGGCGAAGACAGCCTGCGAGTCGGGGAACTCGCACAGCAACCGGTCACCAGCGATGACCCCGGACAGCACATGTGTCACGGGAAAGCCGTTCTCCGACAGGTCAATGGCCGCATCGAACACCTCGGCCCGCGACAGAGTGCCATACTTGGTATGGGCCGCCATCCAAGAATCCACCAGCCCGGGCACCGACACCGACAGGACTCCCTTGGTTGGTATCCCGTTCTCGCGGAACCAGTCCACATCGGTGGCATACGGTGCGGCCCCGGTGCCGTTGCACACCTCGATGGTACCGGTCTGGCGGTTGTAGATCATGATGAACCCATCGCCGCCAACACCCGACATGTTGGGCTCCACGACGTTCAGCGCGGCAGCGGTGGCGATGGCGGCGTCGACGGCGTTGCCGCCCCGCTGCAGCACGACCATCCCGGCCTGCGCCGCCAGCGGATGCCCAGCCGCAACCATTCCGTTCCGCCCCATGACCACCGGCCTATTGGACTCAAAGTTAACCCCGTGCGGAGTCAGCGGCATCAGGTCGCCTCCTTCTTATGCTCGTCGCTCGATTGCTATTGCCGATTGAGGTAGGCGCGCAGGCTGGAGCCGCAGTCGATGCGGTCTACCAGCTTTCTCTTGCCGCCGTAGGAAACCGTTCTTGTCTGAATAGCGCGAAGGTCGTTGCCCTTCATTCTGCCTCGAAAGAACAGCAGCGGATACCACTTCTCGATGGCGCGGTTCCGCAAAATTGACCTTGCCAGTTCCAGCCCTCCCTGAATCTGGCTGATTGCCTTCGGGACTTCCGGGTTCCTGCCGCCCTTGAGTTCAGCAGCGCAGATGAAATCGCCGTTGAGCCTTCCGAAAATCAAGCGGTCGCACAGCCGTGTGGCAACCCCGTGATTCGGACAACGTTGGTTAAAATCGCCGTGTATCGTAGCCAGTTCAGAGTCTCCCATCCCTGAAACATCAATTCTGCAATTCGGCTCCGAGTACGAATCAGTGAGACAACAATCGCCATAGGTGCCGCGGACGCTCTCCGCCATTTGGGAGTACGCCATCAGCTACGGTCGCGCTGCAACGCTATGGATTCGTCGTAGATTGCCTCGAAGACGCTGGCGAATTGGTCCTCGTCAATCCCGGTGTCCGGGTCAATTTCGAGTTCCACGGTCTCGCAGCCGTCGAGCTCCTGGTTGTATCGGAAAAGATATGCGCCAACTTGGTCCGGTTGCAGGAAATCCTCGGCCTCAAAGCCGCCTTGCTCCACCAATTCTGGGCTGGCCTGCCGGAGAGCAAGCAGGTTGTTGATCTGGCTGATGATGATGTCGCTGTGCGTGGTGATCAGCACCTTCACCCCCGCGTTCACCAGCCGCACGATCCCCCGCGCCAATTGCCGCTGCGCCGCCGGGTGCAGGTGCGACTCCGGCTCCTCGAGAATGAGCATGTCTCCGGGACGGACTAGGTATTTGAGGAACAGTATCAGCGGGGCCAGTTCGGAGACCATGGATGAGGTGTTCTCTAGTGTGAACCTTCCTGGCGACGGTTCAATACCTACTGGTTCGTACACTATATCAGGGGAGGACAATCCGATAGATTCATCTAGGTCAATTCTGCCGAGCAAGACTCTGGTTTCTATAAAACCGATGGCGCTGGTCAATTCCGGATGACCATCCGGTCCAGCCATACGCCTGTCCAAACTTATTAAGTAACTTAGAAACTCCGTGGTGATTCCAGGCAGGGTTGGGATGCTCAGCCGTTCAATACCAATCAGTCGCGACTGGCGTACCAGCGCTGCTGACAAGACTTTGTGGCTCTGTACTATGCCAGAGCGTGCGGCCGGAAGGTAGTAGCCTTGCAATAGTAATCCAGTCAAAGCACTTTCAAATGACGATTGAACAAGGTCGCTGGCGATCTCTTTGCTTATCTCGTCATATTGATCGTCGTCTTCATCCAAGCTGTAGTAGTAGGGCAACATTTCAAATGTGCTTTCAGGTATGACAGCTTTTGATATGTCAAAGTCGGGCAGATCCCTTAAAGCGTCGGTAAGCTGAACTTCCAACCGTAGCATCGGTGAAGTCCGTCTGACATACAAGCGGAACTCTTCGAGTCTGCTTCCTCTACTGAAAAAGCTAGATCCCTCCCCAAGCATTTGGTTGATTTGATAGATAACATCATTCTGAAAAAACCCGATTTGCTGTAACGTCAATCTTTCCAACCACGATCGGATCCCTTCAGGCAGCGAGCCAAAGGTTAACTCTGACAGGTTGGACTCATTTCGTGCTCGCTGTCTCACCAACTCTGAAAAGGATTTCGCCACCTCATTATATGACTCAGTATTACCTATACCTTCTTCGATCAAAAATCTTCGTAGTACTGGGCTCTGTATTTTACGGGGATTATGGCGACCAACAGAACCACCAAGCCTAGTAACCGCATGCACCGCCGTCGCCATGTACGACTTGCCGGTGTTGCTGGGGCCGACGAAGATCGTCAGGGGCTTCAGATCGACTGATCCCTCTGCGATGGGGCCGAAGTTTTTGACCGAAATCGTCAGCATTTGCTTTCCGTTCGGGCGGCGAATAGGTTCCTTCCCATGATAAACCAATCCCGCGTAGCCGGAAATTTCGGCGCCGCGGGATTAACGGGTCCGTATCGTCGAGGCTAGTCCGGGATTTCCTTGTCCATGCCCTCGCCCAGCTCGACGTCAAAGGCGGTGAGTACCTGGGCCACCAGCAGGTAGTGGCCGCAGAGGACGGTGAAGTGCAGCGTGTCCTTCTCGCCGAACCGGTCGGTCATGGCCTTGAAGGTGGCGTCGCTAACCTTGTAATTGCGCAGCAACTCGTGGACGTAGTTCACCAGCAGCGCCTCGTCGCCCTCCAGTCCTGCCGGAGCGGTGCCGTTGGCGATGGCCGAGATGGTGGATTCCGACACCCCGGCCTGCCGCGCCAGCCGGGCATGGGCCGAGAACTCGTACTGCTGCTTCATCTCGCGGGCCGTGGCGATGATCAGCGTCTCCTTCAGTGCCTCCGGCTGCTCGAACTCGAAGCGCACGAAAGCGCCGGTGTCGGCGACTCGGGCCGCCAGCTTGGGGCTGTTCAGCAGTACGCCGAAGGGTCCGCGCACACTGCCGCGAGTTCCGACAATGGCGTCGTGGTACTGCTGGTCCTCTTCGGAAAGCTGGTCGCGGGTTACCGAGGATATGCGTGGCATGTTACTTCCTCCTTTTTCTCATACTATTAAAGCCTTATGTAATTAAAGCAGAGAGCACAGAATCGGCCTCTGCCAAGCCATGTCTGTGCTCTCCGATTCGCGTGTTTTCCTACTTGACGGGGACTGGGATGCCGGCGATGTTGGTCTGCACCGAGCCCACGTGGTTTCGGCTGGTGAAGTAGAGCGTCTTCCAGTCGGCGCCGCCGAAGCACAGGTTGGTGGTGGCCGATGCGCCATGCACCACGCAGCCCAGTTTCTTCCCCGACGCGTCCATCACCCACAGGCCGCCCGAGCCGCCGCAGTACAGGTTGCCCTCCACGTCCACCTTCATGCCGTCGGGCACGCCCGGCTCCGGGCCGGTCAGGTCGACGACGACCCGGTCCGTATGCCTTGCCAGCGAACCGTTGGGGTTAACGTCGAAGGCGCGGATGTGCCCCCTGCGTGAGTCGTTGATGTACAGCACGCTCTCGTCTGGCGAGAAGGCAAGGCCGTTGGGCAGCACAAAGTCGTCCACCAGCAGCGTGATGCTGCCCAGGTCGGGAGTGACCCGGAACACGCCGGAATACGGCAGGTCAAACTGCCCCGGCGCATTCGGGTGGCTCCACGGGTCGGAGAAGTAGATGCACCCGTCGGACTTCACCACCACGTCGTTGGGGCGGTTCAAGGGACGTCCCTGGAAGCTGGCGGCCACCACGGTGATGCTGCCGTCGGGCTCCGTGCGCGTAACCCGTCGGCTGTCGTGCTCGCAGGCAATCAGCCGCCCCTGCAGGTCACGGGTCAGGCCGTTGGAGCGGTTGGTCGGCTCGTGGTCCACACTGGCGCCCTGACCCGGCACGACCTTGATGCGCCGGTTGTTGTGGATGTCGCTGAACAATAGGTAGCCGCCGTCGGACCACCAGACCGGCCCCTCGGCGGGGCCATTGTCGCCGCCGAAATCGTCAGGGGTGTGCCGCACGATTTCGGCGTCGGCGGAGATGATGCTCGCAAATTCCGGGGCAAGCTGCTGCAGAGGCATGGTCCCCTCCTTAGTATTAGCAGTATTAGCGAATTGACAGCCGCATTATAGCCGAAGGTGCGATGATTCATTTGCCGCCAGTCCGGAGCGATCAGCGGTCACAGGTATCGCTGTGGCCCAAACTCCTGTAGTTATTGCTTTGGGGTCTCCGGGGCCGTTCGTGGTGAGCTTGTCGAACCAGCGACGCACGGCCCCTATGCGAGCTCAGGGCCGACAGGTCTGACGGCAACTACAGGCTCCTGCGCTGTGGACAATTCTGCTTGACGCCCTTGAACCGGTAAACTATTCTGCCAGCAGGGGCGATCCGTCCCCAAACTGACTTCCAATCTGAAATACATATACTTTAATTAGGAGGCCCTCTATGGCCCTCAGCCTGAACCACGTCCACCTCAAGTCGCCCGACCCGCAGGCCACGGCAAAGTTCTACATCGACACCCTCGGCGCGACCAAGGTCGCCGACGTGGGAGAGATTGGCGTCCGCCTCGACCTGCACGGCCTGACCCTGAACGTCACCAAGCACATCGAAACGCAGACCCGCGATCAGAAGTACGGCATTGAGCACATCGCCATCGACGCAGACGACATCCAGGGCATGATCGATATGCTCAAGGCTAACGGCGCCAAGATCCTCGAAGAGGCGAGTGTATCCGGCGACCGCCGCGTCGTCTTCTTTGAGGGCCCAGACGGCGTGCAACTGGAGTTCATCGAGAAGAAGTAGGTTCACGCCCGCCCTGACCCTCCCCTCTGGGGAAGGGAAATCTTCTGGTACTAGAGGGGAACAGAGCAATTCCAGACGAAAGAGGAGACTGCGATGATTTACGAGTCCCGCATCTACAAGGCGGTCCCAGGCAGGCTGCCCGACATCAACGCCCGTTTCGCCAACCACACCGTGGGCTTCTTCAAGCAGTACGACATCGGGATGATGGGCTTCTGGACCGACGAGATCGGCGCCAGCAACCAGCTCACCTATATCCTGAGCTTCGACAGCGTGACCGACCGCGCCGAGAAGTGGGCCGCCTTCCAGGCCGACAAGGCTTGGGCTGAGGTCCGCGCCGAAACCGAGTCCAACGGCCCCATCGTTGCCCAGGTGCTCAACTCCCTCATGTCCCCCACGCCGTATTCCCCCGCGCCCAAGTTCAAAACGGCGGTGCAGGAACTGCGCATCTATGACGCCATGCCCGGCAAGCTGCCCGACCTGCACAACCGCTTCAAGAACCACACCATGGGCCTGTTCGAAAAGCACGGCATCGAGAACGTGGCCTACTGGACCGAGGATATCGGCACCAGCAACCGCCTGGTCTATATGCTGGGCTACTCCGACCTCGGCGCCCGCGAGAAGAGCTGGAGCGCCTTCCAGAACGACCCCGCCTGGCAGAAGGCCCGCGCCGCCTCCGAGGAGAACGGTTCGCTGGTGCGAATCTCCACCCACTCCATCCTCCGGCCCACCCCCTACTCGCCCCGCTAGCGCGGGCACACGTCTTTCGCTCCAGGTCCGCCCCCTCTGGTCGTAGGAGGGGGCGGACAGGCGATTTCGATGGCAGCTATGAGGGAGGGTAAACCGGAACTTGGGCAGGGTCAGCATCGGGAGGACGACCGGGAATCGATCTGGAGTATCCCGCCCGCTCGCCGAGCCCTGTATTTCGGACTCTTTACGCTGTACGCCCTTGCCGGCATCGGTTTTCTGATCTGGTACCATGTATTTGAACGTCAGGCAGACGCTTGGCCGGACACCATCCTGTCAATTACGCAGGGCATCGGCGTCAATACCGTGGGCGCCGCCGGCCTGGCCCTGCTGACAATCGAAGGACCGAATACAGTTATGGTAGTAGGGGATTATCTCAGAAAGAAGTTGATAGAACCCCTTGAGGAGCGCCGTCGGCAGGAGGCGGAGCAGCGCCGAAGGGAGGCCTTGGAAAAAGGGCTCGCAGAGGGCCGGGCAGAGGGCGAGGCGCGAAACCAAGCCGCTTGGGAGGCCTGGAACGAGCGGCGCTTGGCCGCCGAGGTCAATGGCGAGTCATTTGACGAGCCACCACCAACTGCATCCTCAACGGAAGGCGAGTGATTGGCTGAATGGACGTCCAGAAGCTGCGCGATGAAATCCCGGTCCTGAAGAACCTGACCTACATGAACACCGGATGGTCCGGCCCGCCGCCGCGCCGTGCTGCCCAGGCCATGCAGGAGCGAATTGCGCTGGAGATGGAACAGGGGCCAACCACTCCCGGCGTCTACGAGAGCGGCCGCGAGATACAGGAAGAGGCCCGCCGCGCCGCCGCCCGTCTGCTCGGTGCCGACGTGGATGAGACCATGGTCACCCGAAACACGACCGAGGGACTGAATATCGTTCTGAGCGGCCTGGACTGGAAGGAAGGCGACGAGATCGTCACCAACAACCTGGAGCACGGCTCCGTCCTGTCTCCCAGTTGGCACATCGCCCACCGCTATGGCGGTAAGGTTCAGGTGGTCAACCTAGACCCCCACGACTCGCACGATGCCATCGTTGGCAAGTTCCAATCGGCCCTGAACGAGCGCACCCGGCTCATTTTCGTAAGCCACATCGAGTATTCCACTGGCCTTCGCATGCCCGCGGTCGAGCTGTGCCGCCTGGCCCACGCCAACGGCGCGGAGATCATGCTGGACGGCGCCCAGACCGGCGGCCACATTGCGCTGGATGTCCACCGCGACGGTTTTGACTACTACTCAATTCCCGGCCAGAAATGGGTGCTTGGATACGAGGGCGTTGGCGCACTCTACATCCGGCGGGAACTCATCGACAGCGTTCATCCTGCGCACACCGGGGGCCGCGCCGTCATTCAGGATGGCGAGCCGGGCGAACCCGGCAGCTACCGCCTGAACACCTCCAGCATGGACAAGTTCCTCGGCGGCTCGGGGAGTGTTCCCCTGCAGGCGGCGTTTGTCGAGGCCGCCCGTTTCATCGAAAGCGTCGGTATTGCCGAGATTGAGGCCCGCAACGTCTCCCTCGCAGCCAGGTTCAAGGCCCAGTTGGCGGAGATTCCTTCCGTAAACGTTCTCTCCCCGATGGAAGACTCAGCGTCAGCAGGACTGGTGTCCTTCGTCGTCGCTGGACAGTCCGCCGATTCGGCGGTGGCCCGCATCTGGCAAGACCACCGCATCGTCGTCCGGCAGGTCCACTACCCGGAGTCCATACGCGCCTCCCTGCACTTCTTTAACACCGAGGAGGAGGTAGATCGCCTGGCCGCCGCCGTCGCCGAACTCACCTAGCCCCTCTGTCCGCTTCGCTCAACGGGCGCTGCGCTGCTACCGGCCTGACGGGTACTTTTCCAGCCACCACCGGGCGATCTCGTCCCGGCGAGCGAACCAGACGCCGGGCATCTGCCGGGCATACTGCAGGAACCGCTCCACGGCGCGGGAGCGGGCCGGCCGCCCTGCGATGCGGCAGTGCAGGCCCACAGTCATCATCTTGGGATGCGTGCGGCCCTCCTCGTACAGCACGTCGAACGTGTCCTTAAGGTACTCGTAGAACGCGCCCACGCTGGACAGCCCGCCCCGCCAGAAGCGGGCGTCGTTGGTCTCCATGCTGTACGGCACCACCAGCCAGGGCATGTCGCCGCCGTCTGCGGCTTTGACCGTGGTGTAGTAAGGCAGGTCGTCGTTCATTCCCATGCTGTCGTAGATGAAGCCGCCGTGGTCGACGACGAGTTGGCGCGTATTCAGGCTGGGGCCGTACCGGGTGAACCAGCCCGCCGTGCGCTCTCCCGTGGTGCGCTGCAGCGACTCCACGGTGCGGGCGATGGACTCCTTCTCCTCGTCGCGCTCCATCAGATGGTACTCTTCCCAGCGGTAGCCGTGGCCGCACACCTCGTGTCCTTCGGAGGGTATCGCCCGGGCCACCTCCAGGTTTCTCTCCAGGGCCAGGGCACAGCAGTAGAAGGTGGATTTCACACCGTAGCGGCTGAACATGTCCATCAGCCGCCAGACGCCTACGCGGCTCCCGTATTCGAAAAATGACTCGTTGTTCAGGTCGCGGTCACCCGGCGGGACCGGCGACGGCACCTCGTTGTTGGTCTCGTGGTGTGGGTCGCCGTCGAGGGTGCTCCGCTCAGCGCCCTCCTCGTAGTTGACCACCAGCGAAACCGCAATACGAGCTCCGCCCGGCCACTCGATCTGCGGCGTGTTTCTGCCGTAGCCGATCAAATCCCGTTGCATCGCGTTCCTCCAGACATAATTTCATCACGAGGTTTTCCCTATAATACCCATTATTCTCAGCCCTCTGTGCTGAATGTGGTGATTCAAATGAGCCATGCTGCCGACCAGGTATACGAACTCAAGAACATTGCCGACCCAGCAATCTCTCCCGACGGACAAAGAATCATATATTCCCAGTCCTGGGCGGAGGGAGCCGCGGCGCCCCCCGAGGCCCGCTCCCGGCTGATGTTGCTCGATATCAGTTCCCGGAAGGGCGCCGGAAATATGGATGGACGGGAGTTCACGCGAGGCAACGCCGACGGCTCGCCGCGTTTTTCGCCCGACGGCGCTTCGCTGGCCTTTCTCCGTGCCCGGCAGCCCGGCGAGCCACGCCAGCTCTGGGTCATGCCCGCCGATGGTGGGGAGCCGCGTGAAGTTGCCAGTGCCGCCAGGGGCGTACAGGACTTTGCCTGGTCTCCCGACAGCACCCGCATAGTTTACTGCGCCGATACGGAACCCGACGATGGGGCAGCGGCAGACGAGAATGCCGCAGGCCCCCAGGCGGTTGCGGTAAACCGGCTGCGATACCGCCACGATTTGCAGGGCTGGCGCGGAGACGCCCACTACCACCTGTTCGTGGTTGAGCTGGATTCTGGAG
>CBDHDY010000009.1:0-34923 GCA_965261885.1 Dehalococcoidia bacterium | reverse complement strand
GGGATAAGCGAACCGGTCAGGGATCGTGGGTATCACCGACGCCGTCTAATTGCCCCTTCGCCGTTCAAAATAATCTCTCGTATCTTCTATTTGCGCCTTGATTCTGTCCGATTCTTTTTCTAAGTCTGACAGGGTGATTTCATCTCTACTTGGTTTTTGGTCCCAAATTCGGGTTGCGCAGGCGACCAACACGATCCAAGCGGCGGAAAAATAAAGGGCGTAAACCCATCCGATTTTGACTAACGTGGGGGTGTTAAGTTTCGAGACCAATTCAGCTTCGCACGCAGTCGAAACCAATAAACACACGCATGCCACGACCGCGATCAGGTTTGCCTGCCAATGAAATTGGGTCCAAGCGCGACGCGCGAATGGTTTTCGGATAACGCTTTCGGTGCTTTCAATGAGTTGTTCGCCCGTTTCTGAGATCGCTGCGGCTGACTGAGGATCTTCCAAAGCGATTTGCTCTATTAGCGCTTTCGTCCCCGACACCGAGGCAATCAGATTGTCTGCCATTCTTTCGACTCCAACCGCTATTTGAGCCGATCGAGAAATTACTCCCAAAGTTTGAACAACCACAAACGCTAAAACGGCTATCAAGATGGCCGCCGACTGCAACAGGTCCAAAGTTAAGAGGTAACCGGTTGGATGCCAGGAGATCGGGGAACGACCTGATGGCAACAGGAACACCACGAACGCCAGGGTCCCGCAGCAGCTCATGATGACGAATCCCCATTTGATCCAAATTGCCATTATCGGTCCGTCCTACTGCAATATTTGGTTCGCACAACCGCTGTTACGTCAACCGGTTTGTTCGGGGACTTCAGGCGCCGGCCCGATCCCGATTTTCGTCGCTCTTGGAGCGCCAGTTCTCGTCGTCGTCGCTGCACCCGGCCGGAGGAGCGTTCGTGGGTCTATCCCTGATATACCGGTCGCGGGAGCAGCAGGCTCTCCAGTTCATTCGTGAGGGCGGCTATCTGACAGGTGACCTCCCTCATCTGCTGCTAGGCCAGCTCTTGCGGCAGGCCCGTATCCGCAATTATTGCGCAGCGAACAATCGTTCTTGACGTTTCGGACCGCATAGCAATCATGATCGAGCATCGACTGGGTCAACTCATACCAATCTTTCGCCAGCTTCTGATACGCATTGGACATAGCGTCATACTCCGACCACCAATGGTCGCGATCGGCTTCGGCTTGCTGGACAAGGGTCAAAGTTCGACCGCGCGCCGTCAGTTTGGCCAGCTGCCGGCACTCCGAGCAGTGGACGAACGGCGACGCCTTGTTGCCACAGCCAGGGCGCGCGCAGAGCCCTTTACGCTTTTTCGAAGCGCGGTAATCGGCTTGACGCTGAGCGTTGCTTTTTCCCATTCTCTACCCCCTTTTGCATGACCTTACGCCATCCTACAACACAACGCCAGTTATGGAAATATCAGTAACGATTGTTATGTAAATCCCAGTAACACACCCCATAACGACCTTAGATCGCTACTTAGAAAGTGGACATCCATTTTTATAAAGTGGCCATAATTGGCCACTTTATGACGTTTCGCAACAGGGGTAACGACGTGCGGAGAAACGAGTACATCCATTTGCGGAATTCTGCCAAGTGAGGCTGAAATCAGGGTAGCCGTCGGCAGTCGGGGGAATGAAGTAGAGAACAAGAGTAAATAGGCATAAAGGGATGCATATCCATTTGCAGGGCAAAACAGGGCCTATTGGGGGGGTAAATGAGGCTATGTCTGGGGGTGTCTGGGACACCGAGGAAACGCCAAGGGGAGAGACCGACACCGGAGACGTGGACGACGACGGGGAGACCTGGGCAGAGGCCAGGACGGACAGGGAGACGACCAGAGGGAGACGGCGACAGGGGGAGACGGCGACCAGAGGCAGGGACCAGGGCAGCAGATCTGGACGGAGTAGACAGACAGACGACCAGAGATGGACGAGACCTCGGAGACCGAGGACGAAGACAGAGGGGAGAGCTGGACAAGCCAGAGGCAGACCAGAGGAAGGGGGAGAGCTGGAACAGAGCCCAGAGAACGAAGGGAAGGCCGGCAGGATGCCACCAGAGAGGCACGGAGAGGCCGATTAGGGGCACTATAGGGCACCATCGCGTGAGGCGGTGTCCCGCGTCAACTATATTTGCCGGTTGGCGTCAATCAGTTTTGCCGGTTCACCTCCTTGGCGTGGCCCCGTTGCTGGGCTGCGTTGGTGCGGTAGCTGGGACGTCAAACTCCAGGATGACGGAGTGATGGACCACCCGGTCGATTGCCGCGGCGGTGGCCATGGGGTTGGCGAAGATGCGTTCCCACTCCGAGAAGACCAGGTTTGACGTGATGCCCAGCGACCTCCGTTCGTAGCGTTCGGCGATGAGGGTGAAGAGGACCTCGGACTCCTCGGCGCCCTGGGGCAGGTAGCCCAGGTCGTCCAGGAGCAGGAAGTCGAAGTTGTCCAGCTTGCGCAGCTGGCGGGGCAGGTCCAGATCGCGCTTGGCGGCGAGCAGTTCCTGTACCAGACGGTAGGCCGGAGCGAAGAGGACGGAGTGGCCGGCTTCCACCAGGCGGTGGCCCAGGGCGCACCGGGCGTGGGTCTTGCCGGTGCCGGGCAGCCCGAAGGCCAGCACGTTGATGCCGCGCTCCACAAAGCTGCCCTGGGCCAGCTGGTCCAGTTGCTGCCGCAGCGCCAGGGGGACTCGGTCGTGCTCGAAGGTTTCCCAGGTCTTGCCCGAGGGCAGCCGGGACTCCCGGCGCAGCCGGTTGATGCGCCGGTGGCGGCGATCCTCAGCTTCCTGTTCCAGTACCTCCAGGAAAGTTGCCAGGGCATCGCCGTGGCCAGCGGCGGTGAAACGAGCCACCGACTGGGCGCCCATGGTGGGCAGCTTGAATTGGCCGCACAACTGGCCGATGCGGTCCTGCATCACGCTGGTGTCGACGACCGTCATGCGCACACCCCCGCCGCCGCCAGGCTGACCGTGAGCAGGCGGTCGTAGATTTTCAGGTCAGGTTGGCCGGACAGAGTCAGCAGCGGAGCTTCGGGCACCTTGGGCTCGGCCAGGTCCCGCACCTCCGCGTAGTCGAAGGACTCACCCGCCTCCAGCAGCAACGACAGCGCGCTGTCCACCGTGGCTTCCATGGTGGTCGCCGCCAGGTGCAGGATCCGCACGTACTCCACGTCGGCACGCTCCCCGCGCCATTGCCGCAGCGCGTCGTAGGTCAGCCTGAAGTGCATGGTGGGAAACAGCTGCTCCCGGAAGCGGTAGCGGGCGAAGGCTCCGGGCTTGCGCACCAGCGACCCAATGACGTGGCGGTAATTGACGTTGGCTTCCCCCTCACCATGCACTCGCTCCATCCGTTCCACCAGGTGGCCCTGGTAGTACACTTCCACCCAGTCGGCGTACAGACGGATCTGCACCTCCTTGCCGATGAGGCGGGAGGGCACGCTGTAGCTATGTCCCGCTACCTGGATGGTGCACCACTTGCGCACCTTGGACTGGTAGTTGACGTATTCCGGCACCGGGGCTGGGGGCAGGGGTCCCAGGCAAAGCAACTCCTGCTCCAGCTTCCCCTCTACCAGGCGATTGCGTCTCTCCACCATCTGCCGGACGAAGCTGGCGTAGTCGTCGACAGTGTCAAAATCGCGGCTGCCCCGCAGGATGAGGGCCTGGTCGATGGCGTCCTTCAAGCGGTAGTGGGCGTGCTCGGCGACGCCGTTTTCATGGCTCTGGCCGGGATTGATGCGGGTGGAGCGGAGGCCATAGTGGTCCAGTAGGGCGGCGTAATTGTCGTTAAGAGCGCGGCCGCGGCTGCTGCGCAATTCGTGAGTGGCAGCCGAGGTATTGTCGCTGCGCACCTCCTCTGGAACGCCGCCCAGGGTCCAGAGGGCATTCTGCAATCCCTGCTGCAAGGCCAGGAAGGTCTCGCCGGCGGCGACCTCGGCGTAGCGCCATCCCGAGTGGCTGAGTATCAGCTGGAACAGCAGGTGGGGGTAGGACTGGCCGGCGATGGTCACCTTGAGTTCCCCGCAGTGGGTGAAGTCGAACTGGGCCTCCCGTCCCGGCGGATGCACCTGGGGGAAGTACACCTCCTGATCCGGACCATGCAGCGCCCGCCAATCCTGTAATCGTCGTTGCAGGGTGCGCAGCTGGGACGCGCTGAACCGCCCGGGATGCTGCTCGGCCTCCTGAGCTTGTCGAAGGGCAGTCGATCGGTCCCAGAAAACGCGGCGGGTTGGGGGACCGTTGGGGTATAGCCGCTCCTGCAATTGACGCAGTGGAATGACGTAGCTGCTTCTGACACCGCGCATGTATTTCGGAACCGCCAGTATGGCTTCGACGAACAGCCGCAGCGCCAATGGAGCTCCACGACCACCGCCTGGATTCACCGAAGCCGCGCCGAGATCCCATAATTGCAGAAAAAGTGCCGGAGTTCGGCCGGGACAACGGTCCCCAAATCCTGGCAATACCTGACGGGCCGACACCGGTATCGCCCCACCGCTGTCAAAGAGCGAAGCCTGAGAAGGCCCCTGCAAATGCGCCGCCGGGGACCAGGTCTTGCCGCCGCGATTGTGCCCCTGGTCTACCATCGCCAGCTTTCCGGGTAGCACCCTCCCTTTCTTCCGCTGGTCAACCTCGACCCGCCGAATCTTTTCGCGATCCGGCAGGGCCTGCCAAGTCTGGATCAGAAGCTCCGCGGGATGATCCCCTTTCCACTTGTCCGGCAGTGCATCGTAGAAGGCGCAGACGTCCAGCAGCATACTAACGCTTTCAACGGACACTGAAGGATTGCCGTCCTCGCCACTGGATAGCCAGCCGGTGATGCTCATCGGAATATCCAATTTATTTGCCAAGCCGGAGGAGACCATATCCTGCGCCCAATTCGGGGTCTCAGTCATGTCTCTTATGAAATGTACGAGAACGAAGAGTGCCCAATCAGGATGCCCCTTCCCCAGGCGGACGAATATCGTTGCCAGCCTAGAACCGTCTGGCAGCAAGTCACGAGACGCTTCCTCGTAGAGAGCAGAGACCCATCCGGCCATCATTTGGTTCCATCGCCCGAGAAAAGCGCTCAGGGCAGGGCCAGTGGCCAGCGGACCGGCGTTGCCTACATTGGCCACGATATCGACAGGGGTAGGTATATCGCCGTCCGCTGGTTCCACGCCTGGGTGCAGCTTGTACCAGGACTCCATGGCGACCTTTCGCCAGAGAGTTTCAGAATCGCCGTCCACGTCATGTCCGCCGGAGTTCGACCGGGTTATCAACATATCGATTACGCCTGCGGTGGAGGTCATGATATTCATCGTCCTACGTCCGCTGTCGCCAGCAATCCAGGACGGAGCCATCCCTTGAACGTAGCTGGGTTTAGCCCGCAATTCCGGACACTGCGCCCGCGATTGTATTCCATTGCACCTAGTCTTCATATGGTGGTAGCATTCCGGCCATGGCGAACATAAAGCGAAATCGCGGCAATTACGCCGCCTCTTATTGGCACGTCGCCAAATCACCTGTCGCGGGACTACCAAGCCCGCGGGATGGCAAACATGTTTACACCGGTTTCCTACGAGAGGCCGGCTTGGAGTTGTCAGCCTGACGCACCAGCCGGCGTAGCACCAGACCACCAGATTCCCGACGTCGAGGACGTCAAAGCAGGCGATACCTGCAACCAGGGCACCGTCCAGCTCGGGTTCCGAGACTCCTACCCCTCCAAGCGTGGGTTTTACCCCTTCTCGGATGGTCCCACTGACCCGCTCCCCAATGGGGTTGTAGCGGAGATCAGCCGCCTCCACAGGAAGCAGGGAACGGCCCTGCCCTGGGACATCCCGCCCATCGACCGCGCCGGCCTGGACGCCTGCCAGTTCCGCCAGTTACGCAGCCAAGGGTGTGGCGTGATCAACCGGCACGCCAAGGCCTCCCTGTGGGAGGACCTCTACCCCGAGGCCCACGCCCTGGCGGATCGCCTCTACCGGTATGCCACCCGGCGCTGGGGGATTTATGCCTTCTCCGCCAGGCAATGTCTCAGGCCGGTTGAGGCTGCCCTGGACTACACGCGTATCCCGGGCAACGAACCTTCGGAAGAGAGCTTCCGCAAGTGGCAGCGAGAGAACGGGCAGGCTTCCGGCCAGGCGCGGCGGGACCGATGCTCCGATCGGGATCGGTTCATCATCGATGCCGACGCCGTTGGCGATCAGGCATCAGACATCGCCAGGAAGTGCGCCGTTATCTGGCCTCGCCTGGGACATTCCCCCTCCACCATCTCGCGCGTACTGGCGCGGGAGAAACTTGCACGAACCATCAGAGACCCGGAAGACGACGTTAATTACCCCTTAGAATCAGGGGATATAGAATCGTCAGCGGGAACTCTTGAAGGTTCGTGCAACGCCGCGACTGAACTGGTTGGGCAGGTCGCCGAGGCGCCGCCCGTGCACTGGGTACTGGCTTGCTGGTACGCCAACGTCGGCGCCTACCTGAACCAGGAACGCACCGACCGGCTGATCGAGTTTGTCGACCGGATCGGGGCAGAGGAGTTGGCCGGCAACGAGTTGCCCAACGGGCAGGGATTGCTGTGGCTGGTCGACGAGGTGATTGTCCGGCGATGTTCTACGAAAGACCACCCCGCGGCGTACCTGATTAAGTGCATCGACCACCACGGTCAGGGCCTGTCAGCTGAGCTGGTGCGGGAAACCGTACAGGCCGTGGGGTGCGGGTTCGACCACAAGTTCCAGTACGTCGCCGCGGCCAGAAACCCCGTTGCCTACCTCACCTCGCTGAGGAACAGTCAGGTGGGCGCCGCCGGCGTGGGCAACGCGTCGCCCATGGGCGTCGGCCTGCTCACCCTCAAGCGCTGGGGGCCGGAGCTGGTAACACCGAATTTCGAAGCGGAGGCCCAGCGTCTGATCGACTGGGAACGTCAGCCAGAACGCTTTGTCGAAGACTATCGCCGGCGTTTCGGCCGTCTGCCCTGGGAAGACTCGCCAGACTCTAACAAGTCCGGTCCGGAAGCATCTCCACGGGGATTCTCGTCGGATGCTGAGGTTGATCCACCGCCGGAGTCGGAAAGATTAGAACACCGCGAACATCCGGCTTTTTTGTCCGTTTCCCGGGAAACCCGGCGCGATCCGAGCCAAGGAGAGGCCCTGAAATCAGTTGAAAGGCATCCCAATGCCTTGCACAACGCCGGCGCGGTCGCGAGATTAGAACAAGCGCAATGCCGGCATCCGCTGGCCATGATGTTGGCCATGGCGATGCGACTTGACGACGTCGTCCAGGTCGATTGCGCCGCCACCGGATGCGGCTGCACACTCTACTCCGACCGCGGCCGTATCCACTGCCCTTGCCACTGGCCGGCGGCGAAGGCGGTGGCCGCAGGACGCGCGCTGCAGGCGTAGCTGGCCAGCGTGGTCAGGTGAACGATGAGGCCGAGTTTGGTCTCCAGATTATTGAACGTCGCAAAAATGGAGGCCCAATGAACCTGATCACACTGAATGGTGACCCTGGGGTTCCGTGTAAATTGGATGATAGTATCGTAGCAGCCACTTTCCGATAGGAGAACATCGGTAGCGAGGTACGGCACCGTGACGGAAACCCAACCTCTAGATACGGCCACGATGCACTCCGCGGATTGCCCTTACAGAGACGACCGAGGCATGACGGTCCGCGAGTATAGGGACCACATAAAAAATACAGAGTGCAAGCCCCCTGAACGTACAAACTGGTTAAACTCTGGCAGTTTAGGCTCAATGCTAAAAGGTCGAGGACTGGTAGCTGAGCGTCTAGGACGCCTCAAGTCGCCTCCCATTGACTACTTGTTTGTGGCACGACCACAGCCACAGGAAGTGAGGGTTATCAATCAACCTCCAATACAAGCCGTCCAAGAAATCAACCCTACACAACCCGAAGGGAGAAAAAGTAGGTTGTGGTGGTTAATCGTTGGGGCCACAGTTAGTGCGGCCATAAGCATCCCAGTGGCTGCGACCGTCAGTATCCTGTTGACTCGATTCGTTGGAGGGTAGAAGGAATACCGCCCGGCGGTCGCCGCTCCGTACACGATCTGGATTCGATTAGCATATTCCTGGTGGGCTCATGCACCACTACGAGGACCTCTGTCATCACGCCACGGTCGAAGCGGAATCCCACGTCGGCTGACCGTGAGGAAGGCATAAACTCGGCGATCAGCTGCAGCGCCACCACCGGCAACTCTGTCCGGCCGTCCCTGAAGCACGTGATCTCCTTCCGATCGGTGGCCTCACGTATGCCCGACACCAGGAGTTGTGCCCAATGGTAAACGTCGAGCTCTGCCGGAATGTCATAGGTCTCGGCGAACGCGACCAGGTCTATAGGCTGCCGGCTCACTGCCGTTCCTCGAAGTACTTCTCCAGGGCCTTCACCACGATCAACGTCATATTGGTGCGATCTCGAGCGGCCGCAACTCTGAGTTTGTCGTGGAGCTCGGTCGGGATGAAGCAGTTCAGCCGCGTCGTGTCGGCCACCGTCGCCTGCTTTACGAATGCGGCCTGATCGTCGTGGTCCCCGCGTTGGGGCCTACGTCGCATAGACATAGGTCAAATCCTCCAGCTCGCCTTTGAGAGCAAGTATCTCGTCGCGGGCAGTTCGATCCCGCCCTTCGACCACTGAGTTGCCTGCATTGATCGCGTTTCGATATGCCACCCGTTCACTCGTCCGTGCCTGAAACACCGGAAGCTCCATATGGCTGAGTGCAGCGTCGATCTCTCGGCCCAACCTGGTGCGCGCATTCGTCATCGTGATCACGAACGCGGCTCGCGGCATCCCATTTGACGACTTCTGGCGGGCCCGCACCGCAGCAACGATGTCGGTGGCGGCCCACACGTCCAGCGGGCTCGGCTTGGCCGGGATCAGCACGACGTCGGCCGCGCGCACCGCGTCGGCGCTGGTCCTGGTGATTCCCGGTGGGCCGTCAATAATGATCCAGTCATAGGATTGTTCCAGGCTCCGGACAAGCCCCAACAGGGATCCCTTGCCGGCGCCCTTTACGGATAGGGCTTCAGGCGCATCATGGCCGTCATAGGCCCAGTCCTGAGCGCTCCCCTGGGGATCGGCGTCCAGCAAGAGGACTCGCTCCTTCGTTGCCAGCGACCAGGCCAGGTTGGTAGCCAGAGTGGTCTTGCCGACTCCCCCCTTTTGATTCACGATGGCTACGACGGTCATGGCGAACCTCCCCGTGCGATGTGTAGATGCGCATATACGCAAATGAGCATCTGCGCACATGAGCATGATACAACCCTCGCGCTCGTTGGCCAAAGGAACAGCGCCGTGGATTTCGGCCAATCCACGGCGCTGCAGGGAGAGAGCGAGCCGGTGGGACTAATCGGCTGCTGACTCGACACCGGCGGGCAATGTCCCCATCCTTACCTTCCTCGTCCCGCAGTCAACGCACAGCCCGCTGTAGTACGCCCCTCCGCTTTTCGTAGTCCCCGCGCGGATCGCCCGGGTAGCCGTCTTCCCCTTGCACTTCGGGCAGTGGAGTAACATCTGTCTCCACCTCCGTTAGAACCTGTCTACGATCTCTGAAATAGGTTAAGCTGAGACTATTATCAGGGGAGGGGTAATCATGTCTCATTCCTATCCCAGCGACATCAGCCGGGAGCAATTCGTCCGGATTCTGCCCGTGTTGGAGTCGGCCCGCCGTCGGACCAAGCCCCGCACCGTGGACTTGTATGACGTTTTCTGCGGGGTGCTGTACCTCCTGAAAAGCGGGTGCCAGTGGCGAATGCTGCCCGCGGACTTCCCCGATTGGCGCACTTGCTACCAGTATTTCCGGCAATGGAGCGAGCGGCCTGGCCCGGGTCAGGATTCCATTCTGGAGCAAGTCCTAAAAAAAATCGGTTGGCGCGGCCCGACAAAGCAATGGACGGAAAGAGCAGACCAGCTTCTGCATCGTGGACTCCCAGAGCGTGAAGAACACGGACACCGCTGGGCACAAGGGCTATGACGCAGGCAAGAAGGTGTCGGGAATCAAGCGTCATATCGCGGTGGACACGCAAGGATTGCCCCATGCGATACACGTGACTACCGCCGACGTCACCGACCGGGCCGGGGCTTTGGCGATGTTTGACCGGCGCCGAGACGGCCTCAGTCAAGTGCAGAACGTGCTGGTGGACGGGGGTTACACCGGAAAGCCCTTTGCCACTGCGGTGCAAGGCCTGTTGGGAGCCGCGGTGGAAGTGGTGAAACGCAACGAACTGCACACCTTCGTGGTGCTTCCAAAGCGATGGGTGGTGGAGCGGTCTTTCGCCTGGCTGGAAAAGTGCCGCCGACTCTGGAAGAACTGCGAAAGGAAGCTCAATACCAGCCTGCAAATGGTGTTGCTTGCCTTCACGGTGCTAATCCTAAAAAGATCGTAGACAGGCTCTTAGGAGCCTGCCGGAATCTTACCGATGCGGAACTTCTTGGTGCCGCAGTCGACGCAGATCCCCTGGGCGGCATCACGACCGTTCTTCATGGTGATCCCGACCAGCTCGCGGGTTTCGGTCTTGGCCTTGCACTTCATGCAATAAATTTCCATTGGGTGATCCTCCTTGTCTCCCCGGATGATAGGGGCGGGCCGGGACAGCGTCAACGGAAATGAAGGTGAAATAGGACAGCTCAATCTCGACCAGCAGCCCGGGCCAGACGTCCTCTCATCCGATCCCGCAGCAGCCCGAGCTTGGCGTCCTCGGCCTGACGCGCATCGTAGATCTCGCTCATGCGTCGCAGTGCGTCCGGAGCGTCGGGCCGGCGACCCCGTTCCAGCGCGGCCGTCACCGACGTCGGCTGGACGCCAATGGCGCTGGCCACCCGCCGGATGGTTTCTCCCACTTCGAAACAGTCGCCGGCGGCGTTGGCTACCTGGGAAGTGAACACGGTGGTGGAAGGCCTGGGCATGCTCAATTACCCGCAGCTGTAACAGGTGTCAAACCAGCCTCGCCCAATCCGGCGTTTCCCTACTCTATTGAAGAGGCACACCGGGCAGAGGGGAGCGTTCGCATCCTCGCCGTCTCCCAGGCGTTGCTTCCCGGCCCCTGGCTTTGCTGCCGCCGTCCGCCGCCGCCGCGGGGCTGACCGCCGGCATGCTGCCGCTGCGGCTGAGCAGCCGGAATGTGCTGCGGCGCGGCTTGGCCCGAGGGCAGCGCCAGCTCGGGCGGCTTACCGAAGCGGTCGGCGTACTCCTGCTGACTCAGTAGAACCTGGCCCAGATGTCCGCAGCAAGGGCAACAGAGGATTTCCATGCAACATCCCAAAGTGCCCACGACCGGGCAGACGATTCGGCAGCAAATGCTACACGTGTGGTATAAATTGAGCAAGGTTGAAGGGAGTACCGCGACATGATGGACAACCAGATGCCTATTGACCCCAAGCCGCTCTGTCGCTGCGTCCTCTGCATACGCGACGCGATGAGGAATCTGGTCGCCGCCGTCGCCCGACGAGAAGGCGCGGACCCAGGCCAGGTAACCGGCGTGGTGTGCGGACTGAGGGCCAAGCCTACGAGCGCACCCGGGCTCATTCCGGACTGGCTGCTGGCCAACGGGTACGAGTGGACACCCTGCGGCCGCAGACTGCAGCTGGTGGAAGGGTAGCGCAGAATGCCAGCGCCGGTGAACATCGATCGTGAAGCCCGCACCGGAAGCGGGCGCTTGCTAGTCGATTGTTACTGCACCAGCTGCGACGAGTACTCGGGCGGTGGACTCTGCCGGGTATGCCAGCGCGCCGTCGACTACGGGCTGCCGGCCTCGGCCGACCAACCCCTGCAGCCGGAACGCCCACCGGTGGAGCCGGATGTGTCGACCGACGACGTGGCTCCGACGTCCAGGCTTTTCTGAGGTGGATTATGGCATTCAGTACACTGCACTACTCCGAGGACGGCGCCACCATCGCCTGCTCGTCTCCGGTCGACGACACCATCGCCCGCACCGCCGAGCCCAATGATGTGAACTGCACGGCCTGCATACTGGAGATGACCGGCGAGTACCCGTCGGCCGAGGATTACGGGTCGGGCTATGCACATGGCAAGGAGAAGGCCCATTTCGAGCTGAGGACCTGGGACGGCTCCCACGCCGGCGACTGCGGATGTGAGCCGTGCCAGACGGTCCGGGCGGTCATCGGCGCGCTGTCGAAGCAACCCGGGCTAAACTGGATGATGGAGAACCATGCCTCGAGGATTTGACGATGAGCACCCAGCCCGAGCCTGACTACCGCATCGCCGTCGTGCTGGCCACCGAGAGAGGCCGGACGGCGGTGGTCGCATTGATCAGCGACCTGACCGGCCCCGTCGACACCGTCATCCTGGAGCGGACACCCAAGCATAATTACCCCCAGCGCCAGCGACGGCGCCTGGTCCTGCAGGTGATTGGCAGCGCCCTAGAGAGGATTGAAAGACCCTCCACCGTTGGCCTCATGTGCGAAGAGGAAGAGGTGGTCAAGATGCTGCGATCCGTGAAGATCACAGGGCAAGGCCCGGAGGGCGACGATCGCGAGTTCTGGCAACTACTCGTTGCGGGTTTCCGGTACCACAACGTCACCCAGATGTTGCAGAAGAAGCGGAAGCGTATGGACGGCCTGGGCCGGCTGGCCCGTGAGGCCGGCGTTGCATGGCTGGAGGCGCACCCGCGCGAAACGGCAGATCCGGAGCCGGAGGCCAGCTCGGTCAGATAAGCCGGAATGCGCCGAGGGGCTCTCGGAAAGGCTCCCTCAGCCCCTATCGGCCAGAGTCAATCATCAACACGCGAACGTTGCCGCTTCGCGCCCGCTCCCGGTTGGCCTCGGAGATTGCCGTCCCGATGACGGCAGCCAAAACGTCGGCACCCGTGATTGTCGCCAGGATGCCAGCGCGTTCCCTGGCCCGGTCCACGTCGTGATCAGCAATGGTGATTGACGCCTCGCCGACTACATACACCTCGGTCCCTTCCAGCGACACCCCCTGGAGGACGAAGTCGGTTCGATGCAGATTCAGTCCATCTTCGCGGGAGACGGCACTCCGCCGGATGGCTTCCTGTACCAGCTCAAGCGCTGTGCATTGGATGAACAGCTTGTGCAGCGGCCTACTGAACGAAGCGGACGAGTTGTCGTCAGCGACGTCGCGCACGGCACAGATCTCGGCGGTGATGCAATCCATGGGAAAGCATTGGTCGGGGGCAGTAGGGGAATACCTGATAGACGACAATTAGTCCTGCCGGTAACGTCGACTATTTTTGCCGGTCGATATGGGGTAATCATTCGGTACGGAGGTACCGTTGATTACAGACCGACAAACCAGGCCTATTGAGGCAGAAACGTATGGAAGGCAAGACACAGGAAACGGCAGCGGCCAAGGCTGGGATGAGCGTGCGTTCAGCGCGCAAGTGGCAGAGCGGCCCATTGCCGTCGCAGGCGAAACCGGAGCATCGGTGGCGCACTCGGCCGGATCCCTTCGACGGGGTGTGGGAGGATGAGATTGAGCCGCTGCTGCGGAATGATCCGACGGGCAAGCTGAAGGCAACGACCATTATCGACTGGCTAGCCGAGCAGCATCCCGGGCGGTTCAGCGCGTCCCAGCTGCGGACGCTGCAACGACGATTACAGGATTGGCGGGCGCTGCATGGTCCGGATCAGGAGGTGTACTTCCCCCAGGTGCATCCGCCGGGACGGGAGGCCCAGTTCGACTTCACCCACTGCGGGGAACTCAAGGTGACCATCGCCGGCCAGTCCTACCCCCACCTGCTGTTCCAGCTGATACTCAGCCACTCGGGATGGCGCTACGCTGAGGTCGCCGCCGGCGAGACCTTCCTGGCCTTGCAGCAGGGATTGCAGAATGCCCTCTGGACCCTGGGCGGCGTTCCAGAGGTGGTGGCGCAGCGACAATACCTCGGCTGCCACCCACGAATTGCGCAGCAGCCGCGGCCGCGCTCTTAACGACAATTACGCCGCCCTGCTGGACCACTACAGCCTCCGCCTCCACCCGCATCAATCCCGGCCAGAGCCATGAAAACGGCGTCGCCGAGCACGCCCACTACCGCTTGAAGGACGCCATCGACCAAGCCCTCATCCTGCGGGGCAGCCGTGATTTTGACACTGTCGACGACTACGCCAGCTTCGTCCGGCAGATGGTGGAGAGACGCAATCGCCTGGTACAGGGGAAGCTGGAGCAGGAGATGCTTTGCCTGGGCTCCCTACCGCCAGCTCCGGTGCCGGAATACGTCAACTACCAGTCCAAGGTGCGCAAGTGGTGCACCATCCAGGTAGCGGGACATAGCTACAGCGTGCCCTCCCGCCTCATCGGCAAGGAGGTGCAGATCCATGTCTGTACGCCGACTGGGCGGAAGTGTACTACCAGGGCCACCGGGTGGAACGGATGGAGCGGGTGCGTGGCGAGGGGGAAGCCAACGTCAATTACCGCCACGTCATTGGGTCGCTGGTGCGCAAGCCCGGAGCCTTTGCCCGCTACCGCTTCCGGGAGCAGCTATTTCCCACCATGCACTTCCGGCTGACCTACGATGCGCTGCGGCAGTGGCGTGGGGAGCGTGCCGACGTGGAGTACGTGCGGATCCTGCACCTGGCGGCGACCACCATGGCAGCCACGGTGGACAGCGCGCTGTCGTTGCTGCTGGAGGCGGGTGAGTCCTTCGACTACGCGGAGGTGCGGGACCTGGCCGAGCCCAAGGTGCCCGAAGCTCCGCTGCTGACTCTGTCCGGCCAACCTGACCTGAAAATCTACGACCGCCTGCTCACGGTCAGCCTGTTCGCGGCGGGGGTGTGCGCATGACGGACACCAGCGTGATGCCAGGACCGCATCGGCCAGCTGTGCGGCCAATTCAAGCTGCCCACCATGGGGGCCCAGTCGGTGGCTCGTTTCACCGCCGCTGGCCACGGCGATGCCCTGGCAACTTTCCTGGAGGTACTGGAGCAGGAAGCTGAGGATCGCCGCCACCGGCGCATCAACCGGCTGCGCCGGGAGTCCCGGCTGCCCTCGGGCAAGACCTGGGAAACCTTCGAGCACGACCGAGTCCCCCTGGCGCTGCGGCAGCAACTGGACCAGCTGGCCCAGGGCAGCTTTGTGGAGCGCGGCATCAACGTGCTGGCCTTCGGGCTGCCCGGCACCGGCAAGACCCACGCCCGGTGCGCCCTGGGCCACCGCCTGGTGGAAGCTGGCCACTCCGTCCTCTTCGCACCGGCCTACCGTCTGGTACAGGAACTGCTCGCCGCCAAGCGCGATCTGGACCTGCCCCGCCCAGCTGCGCAAGCTGGACAACTTCGACTTCCTGCTCCTCGACGACCTGGGCTACCTTGCCCCAGGGCGCCGAGGAATCGGAGGGTCCTCTTCACCCTCATCGCCGAACGCTACGAGCGCCGGTCGTTGGGCATCACGTCAAACCTGGTCTTCTCCGAGTGGGAGCGCATCTTTGCCAACCCCATGGCCACCGCCGCGGCGATTGACCGGGTCGTGCACCACTCCGTCATCCTGGAGTTTGACGTCCCCCAGCTACCGGACCAACGCTGCCCAGCAACGGGGCCAGGCCAAGGAGGTGAACCGGCAAAACTGATTGACGCCAACCGGCAAATATAGTTGACGCGAGACATGGATCCCCTTTTTCGCTGCCGGCATCCTGCTGCGGGACAAGGACGGGGCCGCCTCCAGTCTGCTCTCCTCCACCATCATCGGCGGCGTAGTTCTGGCGGGAATTATCATCTGGATACTCTTTGCCACCGGCAAAGTCAGCAAGCGCCGGTTATACGGCGTGTGTCTGCTATTGAGCGGACTCCTGTTCCCTCTGTTGGGATTGGTAGGAACCGTAGTAGTGTCGGACCACGCTGACTGATGCAAAGGTCTGATCTTAGCTTTCGTTCGCCGGTATGCCAATGGCCGCCGATCTTTCAGCTTGCCCAAGGGACTTACCGCTGACATCGTGCCGAGCTATGACGCTCGAATCAATCAGAGGACTCAGCGGCGGGAAGCCATGTTCTACTCAACGCAAAACGTTTTTCCCGGCGAAACTAACCTACGCCGGTCTGCCGCCTCTGACTGTCTGAGCCTGCGTTGCTGCCCATTGGGCGATGTGCTGCCGGAGAACGGCGCTGTTGGACATTCGGAGCTGGCAGTCCGTTCACCCAATGGCCGGCGCATTGGTGCTGCTGGGAACTTGCCGTCGCGGGTGCTGGCCCCGCTACCGCCTGCCCGACACCGTGAACTCACTGAGACCGTATTGCCGCCCGCCGAATGCCAAACTTGCCAGCGAAATCCTGATGGGTGCCGAATCTCGCCCAACGGACTCCTCGGGCTCGATTTCCGTTGAACTGTGACCAATAATCGAACCGGCAAGTGTTGGACTTGAGCTGTCAACCAGAGCGGTGGTGGGCTGGATCCCGCCCGAATTGGGCTGACCTAAAAGCTTTGGAGCCAATGGCGTTGCGGATGGTGAGCCTGCTGAAAGCGCCGATACCATCGCGAGTTAGGGCGACCTTTTTGGCCTTGCCGGCAGCCAGCAGCCTTTGGTATCAAGTCTCGGAGCACTGTACGTTGTGCCACTGCCCACCCAAAAGCTCAGCGAAATCTAAGAAAACTGCGCCAAGCTGCAAGCGCTACGAGGCATCCTGCAACTGTAGCCAATTCCTGACCAAATGGGTCAATTGTCTCAACTTTCCGGATTTTGGACCTGAGCGACAATGAATCTAGCTGGACAAGCTCGCAAATCGGCCCCGTCGGGCTTGATCACCCGATCGGGTAAAACGGACACAGCCCGCCGCGAGCTGGCCCAAGACGCGCTAACATCTCGGGAAACCCTCGATTGCTGGCGGTGCTGAGCGCCGTATTTGGGAAGCGGTCCGGTGCGACCTGACCTAAACCAAAGCCAAGGTGAAATGCGCAGACGCATGGGGTAAATTTGTGAAGGAACCTTTGTGAAGGAACCGAGGTAGCTGGTCTCAGAAATTGCGAGGGGTTGGTGATGGGCGTGAGGGAGATAGACCGGTCTCTGGAACAATGGCAGATGGGAGTCAAGGACTGGCGGCGGCGGATGATTCTGGCTCCCACACCCCGGGAGCGGGAAAGGTGGTACGCCATCCTGCTGCTGGCTCAGGGCTTGACGGCAGCGGCGACGGCGGAGGCGCTGGAGCGGGACCCCCACACTATCGGACGTTGGGCGTCGGCCTTCGGCGAGGGAGGGCCTGCGGCCCTGATATTCGAGCAGACCGGTGGTTCCCCCCCGCCCTTGACCAGGCGCAGCAGGAGGAGTTGAAAGGGGCGGTGGAGCAACCGCCCGCTGCGGCGGGCATCCAACTGGCCAACTGGTATTGGAGGGTGGTGCGGCAGTTTGTTTCAGAACGGTTTGGCATCAGCCTGAGCCGCAGCAGTTGCCTGAACTGGCTTCACCGGCTGGGGTTTGCCTTCAAGCGTCCCAAGAAGCGGCTGCTCAAGGCTGATGAGTCCAAGCGGGAGACCTTCGTGGCGGAGTACGCCGTCCTGTGGGAGGAGGCCCAACGGACTGGAGCCAGGATATTCTTTGCCGACGAGGCCCACTTCCGGGCGGACGCGGAATTGCGGGGCCAGTGGGTGCTGAAGGGTAAGCCTGCGTTGGTGGACTCGAGCAGCCCGAGGTACGGGGAGAAGGCCAGCTACTATTCGGCGGTGTGCCTGGAGACGGGCGAGGTGGAATGGATGGAACTGGAGGGCAACAGCAACAGCGGGACCTCGGTTGCCTTCCTGACGCAACTGCCTGACGCAACTGAAGGAAAAGCATCCAGGGCCGCTGCGGGTCAGCTGGGACAATGCGCCGGCCCATCGTGGGGAGGCGGTGCGGGAGTACCTCAGGACGCCTGAGCTGGAGCTGAGGCTGGTGAACCTGCCGGGCTACAGCCCGGACTTCAACGCCGATGAGGCTGTCTGGGGTTGGGCGAGAGAGGAGGTCACTGGCAATCTGTGCTTGGGCAGCAGGGCGGCGGTGCAGGAGCGTGTCGGCAAATTCCTGGCCGGGCTGTCCAGCCGGAAAGACGAGGTGAGACGGCGCTGCCGGACGGTCCTGCAATCAAGGGCCGAAACACTCCCGCGAGACTCCCGCCCCGATTCCCAGCACCCGGCAAATGCACATCCCACCTTGGCTTTGGTTTAGTGTCACTTGCCAATATGAACCGGTCCGTCCCATGACCTGCTGGAGGTGACGGCCCAGCCGCGCCTGGCGCGATTACTTTGCCTGGAATTCCGATCTTCGTAACCATATGCCTGAATCGTCATCACAAGTGATCCTCTTCAAGAGTGCCTTGTCAGTTCTTGGCTTGAACCGCTTCGACATGAATTGCCGCCTCGAGTGGGGCAGAGCCTACAAATTAATTGGCGAGGATCTGCACAGCGGAGATGTCGTACCCGGCATGGTTGTTGCCCGTGGTGAACCTCTGTGCGTTTGTCGCATAGAAGCCAAGTGAAGTAACGGCGAGGACGAACGGAGATCCAGGTAGCTGTAGGTTTGAGACGAGCGTTTCAACAGTGTTCTCCTGAAGCAGGTCGGACTCCTCGTCGTCTTGCACATCGTCTCCCCCACCTGGGCGGTTACGCCGGTGGTCGGGCTGCCTGTTTTGACCCTGCTGCAGTGAACTCTACTGAGCTGCCGGCCCGGAGACGGCAAGTTCCACTCGAAGCGTATACGTCCGCGACACGCAGGGGTCGGTCTTTTTCGTAACCGTAACTGCGATCGTCTGTGGCGTACCGGTGACCAGCGCCACTTGGTGCCCGTCCGTAAGCGCATCCGAATCGGATGGGGCTATCTTCACATCGAATTGGTCAGCGTTGTTCGCGACTGCGCTGACCGTCGTCACCGAAGGGCCCCCGACCGGAACGCGCACGGCGTATTTGGATTGCCAAGACTTGAACGGACCAAATTCGATGCCGCTTAGCGACAACGATGCTAGCGACGGCAAAGCCGGCATCTTGTACGCGTACAGTCGGTTGCCTTCGTCATCCGAAACCCACATCACGGATCCATTCGACCAAATCCCATTGGGCGACGAGTTGCCATGTGGCGCGAGCCCGTTGAAATCCAGAGCCGGCACGCGGAGGCCGTACGTGGCGCTGTCCAAGCTGTAGGCGTAAATCTTCCCGTCTTCGTCGTCCGAAACCCACATCGTTGTGCCGTCGGACCAAAGACCGGCACCGCGCCCGTTGCCGTCCGTCAATTTGAAATCAAACTCCGGACGACGGTCACCATGGTTTTCCCCTCTCCAGTGATAGGCATATAGTTTGTCGTTCCCATGATCCACCACCCATAACGTTACACCGTCGGACCACAATCCTTTGCTATTATGATTTGACGAGTCGAGCCGGAAACCCAGCCACGGACGCCAGCCTCCCGAGTCCAGATCGTAGACGTGTATCCGGGGGCTCTGGTTTTCGGACATCGCGACTACGTTTCCATCCGACCAGATCCCGTTCGCATACCGAATCCAGTAATTGACGATGTCCCGGTGCCCCAAATGAGCCTTCGTGTCGAAGTCGTACGCTCTGATTCTGTCGTGCGCCGTGGTTCCGTCTCCCGCCCTGAGTCCGTCTCCGGAAAATGTCACCCACATCGTCTCGCCGTCGGACCAAATCGCACGCACGAATCCTTTGGACGGGCTCAAGTCCTTAAAGTCCGGAACCACCAGCCATCCAAATTCGGACTCCGACGGCCTGACCACCTCAACGATATAGCGCCTGGTCGTCTTCTCAGCATCCGACGCTGTAACCTCAATCGCGATCTCGTTCAATCCAACCGCCAAGTCCACCTGATAACCTGTCGCTGCGTCGTCGGCATCCGACGGACTGATCAAGTACCGGGCACCTGGATCAGCAGTGGTCAACGAAACCGTCGTCTGCGCCAAGCTGCTCGCCACCACCGCCTCGTACGACAGATTCGCGCTGTCGAATGTGCCGAAATTCACATCAACCAAACTCAGCGAACTCAGTGTCGCATCGCTCGATATCGCATCAACGTCTACCCTCTCTCCGGCAACCTCTAGGGATTCCTCGGCCCACGGGCCACCCCAGGGTTCGTCTTCGTGTTCGCCTTTGTAGTAGCGGGCACGCAGGCGGATCTTGTACTCGATGTCGTGTGCAAGGTCCGTGATGGTAACGGTCGTGGCAGTTTCCGCCGGATAGACGTGTCCCTTGTCGACCGTCCATGACTGATATTCCTCGGTGGACTTGGCCCAGTCGACGCGGTAGTCGGTGGGCGCCGGGCTGGCCGTGTCCCAGGAGACCGTCAGGGTCCCCGGCGTGTCGCTGGTCAGCGTCAGGCCGGTTATGGCTCCATTGGCCTCTTGGGCCTGGGCACTCGAGAAATAGAACGTGCCGATCGTAACGACGGCCAGCAGGATGGCAGCCAATAAAACCCAACGCCAGGGCTGGAACGCTTCGGAGTGAGTGCCTTTTTCAGAGGCGCGACGCCGGATGACGGCTGATGGGTACAGGAACTTCATGATAGGGT
Organism: Dehalococcoidia bacterium; assembly: GCA_965261885.1. Classification (GTDB taxonomy): domain Bacteria; phylum Chloroflexota; class Dehalococcoidia; order Lucifugimonadales; family UBA3495; genus VXOI01. The sequence continues at coordinate 14,490 of CBDHDY010000009.1, read as the reverse complement.
CCCCCTGGGTTTATCGCCTGATGGCAGGCAGGCCCTGCCATAGGCGTCCTTGTTTCATCGGCGGCTTGGTTCTGCAGCGGGCTTGGGAGCGCTAACAGTGGGGGCTCTGGGTGTTGCGTGTTGGAATGCGGCGGCGTGCCCAGACGTATTCGATTCGTCGATTGCCCTGAGGCAGCGGCACGCCGCCGTGGACGCGCAACGCCGAAAGTCTACTGCGGTCTGCGTATCCATTACTGTGTCAGATAAGCTACTTATGCGTGTAGTGATTGTGTGTTTGGCACCATTCCGCTAGAATCGGGCGAACAAGGGACGATTCGGCCCGTAACGCGGCCCCGCGTCAGTCCGGCTCCGCCCCTGGGTACAGGGGAAGGCCCCAAGTCTGGATAGTGGGTGGAAGCATGAAGAAGAACGATGATCTCGAGCGGGAGAATCAGGCCCTGCGGAACCGCCTCTCCCGCCTGAGCGAGGCCAGCCTGCACATCAACGAGAGCCTGGACCTGGACATGGTGCTCCAGGGAGTCCTGGACAGCGCCCGGTCCCTTACGGACGCCAGCTATGCCCTGAGCACCACTTTGGACGGCTCCGGCCGCGTCGAGGACTTCCGGGTCTCCGGCCTGAGTGCCGATGAGGCCGAGCTACTCTGGGCGATGCCGGAGGGGCTGCGGTTCTTCGAGTACCTGAGCAGTCTTCCCGGGCCTCTCCGGGTGGCGGACTTTGCCGCTCATGCCAGGTCCATGGGTCTGCCCGAGTTCCGTGCCCCCGCGCCGGTGAGCTCCTTCCTGGCGGCTCCCATCCGCCACCAGGGAGAAGGAGTGGGCAACATCTATGTGGCAAAGAGCGAGCCCGGCCTGGAGTTCAGCCCCCAGGATGAAGAGATTCTGGTCATGTTCGCCTCCCAGGCGGCCCTGGTCATCGCCAATGCCCGTCGGCACCGGGACGAGCAGCGGGCCAGGGCTGACCTGGAGGCGTTGATCGACACCTCGCCGGTTGGGGTGGCGGTCTTCGACGCCGGGAACGGCGCCCTGGTCTCGTTCAATCAGGAGACAGCCAGGATTCTCGAGGCCCTGCGGACCCCCGACCATCCCGTCGAGCAACTCCTTGAGGTTCTGACCTTCCGACGCGCCGACGGGAGACAGGTCTCCCTCCAGGAGCTCACGTTGCCCCAGGCGCTGAGCGCGGGCGAGACGGTCCGTGCTGAGGAGGTCGTCTTCGGGGTCCCCGACGGGCGCAGCGTAACCGTCATGATGAATGCCACACCCATTCGCTCGGAAGAAGGCGAGCTGGAGTCGGTCGTCGTGACGCTGCAGGACATGACGGCCCTGGAGGAGCTGGACCGACTGCGGGCCGAGTTCCTGGGAATGGTGAGCCATGAGCTGCGGCTCCCGCTGGCCGCCATCAAGGGTTCCGCAGCCACCCTGCTCGGGTCGGGGGACTCACTGGACCCGGCCGAAATGGACCTTTTCTTCCGGATTATTGAGCAGCAGGCCGACCAGATGAGCAGCCTGATCACCGACCTGCTGGACATGGCCCGCATCGACGCCGGGGAGTTGCCGGTGACTCCGGCGCCGTCTGACCCGGTCTTCTTGGTCGACCAGGCCAAGAACACGTTCCTGAGCGGAGGGAGCGGTAACAACATCCACATCGACCTTGAGCCCGACCTGCCTCTGGTCATGGCGGACCGGCGGCGCATCGTCCAGGTGCTGGGCAACCTGCTCTCCAACGCGGCCAGGCACTCGCCGGAGTCATCAGCCATCCGGCTGTCGGTCGTGCGGGACCGGACTCATGCTGCGTTCTCCGTTGCCGACGATGGCGCGGGCTTTTCGGCCGAGTTTCTTCCGCAACTGTTCAGGAAGTTTTCCAGGCTGGGCGGCGCAAACCGCGACGACGGCCTTGCGGGTTCGGGGCTGGGCCTGGCCATCTGCCGGGGAATAGTGGAGGCTCACGGGGGCCGCATCTGGGCGGAGAGCGACGGCCCGGGCCAGGGCGCCAGCTTCACGTTCACGCTTCCGGCGGTTGATGGCGGTGAACACGCCGGTCCGTCCGTGCTGCCTGATGCCGGCGCGCTCCCGCGTCCCGCGGGCCGGAACCGGCCTCGCGTCCTCGCGGTGGACGATGACCCCCAGACGCTCCGGTATCTCCGGAACGCGCTATCGGACGCGGGGTTCGCGCCGACCGTCACGGGCGACCCCCGACAGTTGGGCCGGTTGCTGGATGACACCAAGCCTCACCTGGTTCTGCTGGACCTGGTGCTGCCCGGGGCGGACGGTATCGAGCTTCTGGAGAGCGTGCCCGGGCTTGCCGGTGTGCCGGTGATCTTTGTGTCCGCCTACGGCCGGGACCAGACCATCGCGCGGGCCCTTGAGGCTGGGGCCGTTGACTACATCGTCAAGCCCTTCTCCCCCACTGAGTTGGCCGCGAGGATACGGACGGCTCTGCGCCAGCGGGAGGCGCCGGAGCCGGCAGAGCCTTCGGGACCCTACCGTGCGGGGGAACTGACTATCGACTACGCCGAACAAACCGTATTTCTGGCGGACCGTCCGGTCCCCCTGACCAGTACGGAGTACCGGCTGCTCTCCGAGCTTTCGGTCAACGCGGGCCGGGTGCTGGGCAATGAGCACCTGCTCCAGCGGGTCTGGGGCCAGGGACACGCCGGCCACTCGGGGCCGGTGCGCACCGCGGTCAAGAACCTTCGACACAAGCTGGGCGATGACGCCGACAGTCCCAACTACATCTTCAACCGTCCCCGGGTCGGCTACTGGATGCCGGAGCCCGGTGGTCAGGGAGGTCTCCCATCATGAGCATCAGGGCTGTGGACGAGTGGCTCAGCCTGTTCGATGACCCCATCCTGGGCAATGGCGCCCTGGACCGGCTGGCCAACGCCAGCTACCAGATCGTCATCGAAGGCGCCAGCTACCGCCAGCGGCTGTCGCCACACTGCGCTCTACTGGCCGCAAAGGGGGTGATTGACCCGCCAACTACAACCTGATAATAGTCAATTCACCGCGCTCCCGGGGTGGCTGGATGTCCGTGAAAATCGCCGGCCTAATGACCATGAAAATTGACATTTCCACGGCCGTTTCTGTACTTTTGGATGGGGCGTTTGTCATGCTCACTGAAAGTGTTTGGTAAGTTAATGTGGGTGCGTATGTTCATATGCAATCAGTTGCATTTGCGCCTAGACATGGCATCGCCGGGTCGATACGTTTGGACTGAGGCAGGCAACGGTCCTGCGTCATCAAATGAAACGTCGTCCGTCCACATCACTGCACTAACGTGGTTCCGGTGCGGGGTGCTCAGTCTGCGCGTCATCCTGGCGAAGCGCGCTGCGACGGGTTGGAGGTCGGCCGTGCTGACGAGAGATGTGAGCCCCGTGTGGGCTCGGGCGCTGCGAGCTATTCGGGCCGACCCTGACGACATGTTGCACGCCGCGAAGGTGTCGGTCTGGGCGCGCTGGTTCGTGTGGCTCGTCGGCGTGGTCGAACTCGCCTATCGGCCGGGTTTCTGGTATGCCCACAACAAGTCGTACCTGCTCCTGAGCGTGCCGTTGGTGGCGTTCAACGGCTTTCTGCACTACCGGCTCCGTAGCAACCGGACCGTGACCTGGCGCTGTCTGCTGTTCCTCAGCGCCATGGACATCGCGCTCATCACCGCCGCCGTCATCATCGGCGGCGAGTTCCACCTCTTCAACTACGTGGCCTACTACCCCGCCCTGGCGCTGTTCGCCGTCGTGTTCACGTCGCTACCGCTCAGCCTCGGGTGGACTACCCTGGTTGCCGTCGTCTATGCGGTGGTCAGCCTCGCGACTGGCTCTGGTCTCGACTTTGATGCCGGTCAGGAAAAGGCCCTGCTCGCCAGGGTGATGGCGATGTACGGCATCGTCGCGTGTGTGGTCGTTGTCGCCCGGTTCGAACGGGTGAGGCGGCACGAGGCCATGGAACGGGAGCTGGGGCTGCACCGGGAGCGCATTGAGCTATCCCAGTCCATACACGACACGACGGCGCAGACCGCCTATATGGTCGGCTTGGGCATACAACGGGCCATGAGGCTGGCCGCTGAGTCCAACCAAAAGTTGACGGCCACCCTCGCCGCTACCCTAGAGCTGTCGAAGGCCGCCATGTGGGGGTTGCGCCGTCCCATCGACCAGGGCTACATCTTCGAGGGGAGGGAGCTGGCCGGGTGCTTTGGTCTCATACCGAGACGTTCGGGAAAATCGCGTCGGTGTCTGCCGAGATGTTGCAGACGGGCATCGAGCGGCCGCTTCCTGCGGAAACTTGCTCCCGCCTGTTTTCCATCGCCCACAACGCCCTCACTAACGCTTTCCTGCACGCCCGAGCCAGCAGGGTTGAGGTCAGGCTGGACTTCGAGGCTGAACGCATCCGGCTGTCCGTGTCAGACGATGGGGTTGGCTTGCCCGACGACTACGCCGAGCGCGGCCGCGGCTTCAGGGGCATGAGGGCGGACGCCGAGCGGCTGGGGGGCAGGCTCATGGTGGAGACCGGTGGACGGGATGGCGGGACCACCGTCGCGTGCGAGATACACTACAGGTAGTTGTTGAGAGGAGACCAGGATGTGCACAACGCAACAAATCAAGGTGATGGTGGTGGACGACCATCCCATCATGCTGGAAGGCCTGCGCGATGCGCTGCAAGGCGAAGCGGACTTCGAGATCGTCGGATTGGCGGGAGACGGGGTCGAGGCGGTGATGATGGCACAGAGCGTTGTGCCCGACGTCATCGTCATGGACGTGATCATGCCGCACAAGGACGGCATCGAAGCCTGTCGGGAGATCATGGACCTCCTGCCGGACACGAAGGTGCTGATGCTGACGGCCTCCACCGTAGAGAATGCGGTGGTGGCCGCGGTCGCCGCTGGCGCGACGGGCTACCTGCAGAAGTCCTCCGGGGCGGAGGATCTGGCGGACGCCGTAAGAGAAGTGGCGGCGGGCCGGCTGCGGATACCCGACAATGCCATCAGGAGGGTGTTCGCGGTGGTCCACGACCAGCGTGAACTCGGCACGCGCCGTGCCCTGGAGGCGCTGACCGGTAGGGAACGGGAGATCCTGACGCTGTTCGCCAGCGGGAGGTCGTACGCCGAGATCGCCGATGTGAAGGGCAATACCATGGCGACCATCAGGAACGCGATCTACCGCATGCAGGACAAGTTGGGAGCCACCACCAAGCAGGAGATCGTGGTCTGGGCCGTGCGCAACGGCCTGCTGGATGACGCGGAGCAGCGCGACTGACCCGGTGGCGCTGCTGAGGTCACTGGCATGACCATCGACGGAGCGGTGGACAGCCTGCCGGTACCCCAACTACCGTCCAGTCCACAGTATCCCCAGGGTCTGTGCCTGGATAAAGGCTACGGCTTCGCTGAGTTGCGCTGCACTCTGGACGACTTCGGCTTCACCGCCCACATACGTAGTCGAGGTGAAGAGGCACAGGCCATCAACAAGGAAGCTGGGTTCAAAGCCCGACGCTGGGTGGTGGAACGCACTCATAGTTGGCTGAACCGCTTCCGGCGCATTTTGGTCCGTTGGGACAAGTTGTAAAAGGCGGCGGTAAAGTGGGCCACGTGGGCGGCTCTATCGTCGGCTTGCGGCTGTCGTAGTTCAGGGGAAATGTCCGCCTAAGTGTTCAGCAAAAATGTCACTCGGTTAGGCCTTGACCGTATCAGATGTGGATGCCGGTAGGGTTGCCGGCACCCGCCGCGTCGGTGGATTTTCGACATCGATGTATCGCCTTACGGTGTCTCTGTGGAGACCCAACTCTCTTGCCATCTTGCGAATGGACATGCCCTCGAGCTTGGCCTTCTGCACCGCGTCCCACCTGGCCTGTTGCAGAAACGTCGGTCTCCTGGGTGAAGCGGTCACCTTCATGGAGACCACGTCTTCATCGTCGATGACGGAGCCGTGGCCGTTTGCTGAGGCTACCATTGTCAGTGGATTGGGGACCGTTTCCCGAGGTTCGCTGAGGCCTTCCAGGCCTGGAGACTGGATGGCATCACCTGATGATAGACGACAATTAGTCCTGCCGGCGCGCATTGCCTCAACAAAACCGTTACCCAACGCGATTGGTTGCCTCAAATAAAATGTTACCCAAAATCGGGGAGGCAATCGCGTGGGAGGAGGCATCAGCAAGATGGCAAAACAGGAATTGCTGGCGACGATCCGAGACCGTTACCGAGCTTCATCCAAGCAGGACAAGGGCCGGATTCTCGACGAGTTCATCGCGGTGACCGGCCACCATCGCAAGCATGGCATCAGGTTGCTGGGGCAGTCCAGCGACGACGGAGAGCAGCAGCCGGCGGCAAAACAGGGCCGACGCATCTACGACGAGTCGGTTCGCCAGGCGCTGATCGTGGTCTGGGAAGCCGCTGACCGGATCTGCGGCAAGCGGCTGAAGGCGGCGTTGCCCCACCTGGTGGAGTCCATGGAGCGCCATGGCCACCTGGATCTGGACCCTGGGGTGCGCCAACGGCTGCTGGCGGCCAGCGCCGCCACCCTGGACCGGTTGCTCCAGCCCATCAGGACACCGGCGGCGAGCCGCCGGCTCCGACGCAGGAGGCAGCAGTCGCCGGGCCGCAATATTCCGGTACGAACCTTCGCCGATTGGAATGCGCCGCCACCAGGATTCCTGGAGATTGACCTGGTGGTCCACCACGGCGGCTCCCTGGTGGGGTTCCATGATCCACAGCCTGGTGGCCACCGATATCTGCACCGGCTGGACCGAGGCCGTGCCACTGCTGGCCCGGGAGCAATCCCTGGTAGCGGCAGGACTGGAGGCCATCGGGCGACAGTTGCCCTGCCCAGTCAAAGGCATCGACTCGGACAACGACAGCGTATTCATCAACGATACTCTCACCCAGTACTGCGCCGAGCGGGGCATCGAGTTCACCCGTTCCCGGCCGTACCGCAAGAACGACCAGGCCTGGATTGAGCAGAAGAACGGCGCCGTGGTCCGCCACTTCGTCGGTCATGACCGCTACTCCGGCGCGGTGGCCGGACAGACCATGGCCCACCTGTACGGGGCGGTGCGACGGTACGTGAACTACTTCCAGCCATCGTTCAAGTTGGTGGAGAAAACTCGGCACGGCTCCAGGGTGGTGAAGCGGTACAGCCCGCCAGCCACGCCCTGTGATCGGCTGATGCAGCATGACGCGGTCAGCGTGGAGATGAAGGCGGCGCTGAGTGAATATCGGGTCCAGTTAGACCCGGTGGCGCTGCTGCACGCCATTAGGGAAGCCCAGTCGGCCCTGGCCGCGGTTACGTCTCCCGCAATCCGGCCCACTCCCAGCGGCGAGAGCCTGGAACAGTTCCTGGCCAAGTTGCCCGACTGGTGGCGGCAGGATGCAGCGCATACCTCACGGGAGCGGCGGGTGCAACCGCCCCGCACCTGGCGAACTCGGCCCGACCCTTTCGAAGGAGTGTGGTGCGACGTGCTGGGCTGGTTGCAGGAAGACCCGGACGCCAGTGCGGTGGTATTGCTGGGCCGACTGCAAGAGGCTGAACCGGATCGTTTCAGCCGGGCTCACCTGCGGACGCTGCAGCGCAGGGTGCAGCAGTGGCGCGGCATCATGGCCAAAAAGCTGGTCTACGCCACGGTTGGTGAGCCCATGGCGGAACCCCCTGCAATGCCGGAATTAGCGCTGGTTGGAGTGGACTCCAGGTGCTAAAGTTTCGGTAACATTTCTCAATGAGGCAACAGGACCATCACATTCTCCATGCGGTGAGTGTGACATTTTTGCTGGCCAGTTAGCGCGGACCTTTTCGCTGAACGTCGACACCACAGTGATACGTTTTTCCGACGCCATTGACACCGGGCCGCACCCCGGCCTTCCACCAACGCCATACGGTGTGCGGTAGGCCCCGAGACGACGGGAACGACGTAGGTTCTTCTGCTGTAATGTGCGCGCTGTCGAGGCATGGCGCAAGCGCTCCCAGAGCATGGCCGTAGGCCCTCTCCTATGGGAGGGCAGGGACCCCATTCCTGTATGGCTCATACCGCGGAGGATCCAGGTCCCGGACGGAGCCGCCTGCCTCGCCCGTCCATCTGTGCTTGCTTTTCGCGTTGTCCATTACTGCCCAGGCCCGCTGACGGTGCGCTCCAGGCGGCTGGACAGCTCCTTGTCGCCGTCGGCGCAGATGGCCCCCTGCGCGTCGCAGTCCGTGGTGGCGGGCAGGGTGATCGTCACGTCGCCGTTGGAGTCCGGTTCGACGGTGACCTCCCAGCGGATGTTGCTGCCGCTGACCAGCCGCCGTGCCCCGGCCACCGTGCCTCCCTCCACCGTGAACGCATGGTCCCGCAGCGTCTTGTAGCTGAAGTTTGTCTCAAGCTCCTCGCTGAAGGTGATCCTGAATTTGAACTTGTCGCTGCCGTTGTGGGACGTCGGGACGCTTTCGAAACTTGCCGTCAGCGGAGGCCCCTTGCCGGTGAATTTCAGCGGGCTGGACAACATCGTCCCGTCAGCAGTGCAGATGGCCCCCTGCGCGTCACAGTCCTCGGTGGCGGGCAGCTCGACGGTGACGTCCGCGCTGGAGTTCGGGCTGACGCTAATCTCCCACCGGATGTTGGGGGTGTCGCTGTCGCTGTCCAGCCGCCGGGCCCCGACCACAGTGCCGCCCGTCACCGTGAACGCATGGTCCCGCAGCGTCTTGTAGCTGAAGCCCGTCCCGAGCTCCTCACTGAACCGCAGTTCGAATTTGAACGCGTCCTGCCCGTCGTGCGACTCAGGGGCATCGTGGATGGCGGCTGTCAATGGGGTGGGCGCTGAAGCCGCCGCTACGGTAGGAGCGCTCGTACGCGCCTCCTGGTTCCCCCCGTCGTCGGTGAAGCTGACCCGCACCTTGATAGCCTTGCCTTCGTCATCGGCGCCAACAGTGTAGGTAGAACCGGTCGCGTCCTGGATATCCGTGTCTTCGGTCCCATCGTTTGCGATCCACTGGTAGGTGAAGATCGCGTTGGCCAGCCCCTCGCTGTCTGATATGCCCGATGTTGATGCGGTCAGCATCTGTCCGACCTGCGCCGTCCCGCTGATCGTCGGCGCTCCGGTCGCGGCGCTGTTGGGTATGGCAGCCACTGCTACGGTAACGTCGCTCGTACGCGTCTCCTGGTTTCCCCCGTCGTCGGTGAAGCTGACCCGCACCTTGATGGCCTTGCCTTCGTCATCGGCGCCAACAGTGTAGGTAGAACCGGTCGCGTCCTGGATATCCGTGTCTTCGGTCCCATCGTTTGCGATCCACTGGTAGGTGAAGATCGCGTTGGCCAGCCCCTCGCTGTCTGATATCCCCGATGTTGATGCGGTCAGCATCTGTCCGACCTGCGCCGTCCCGCTGATCGTCGGCGCTCCGGTCGCGGCGCTGTTGGGTATGGCAGCCACTGCTACGGTAACGTCGCTCGTACGCGTCTCCTGGTTTCCCCCGTCGTCGGTGAAGCTGACCCGCACCTTGATGGCCTTGCCTTCGTCATCGGCGCCAACAGTGTAGGTAGAACCGGTCGCGTCCTGGATATCCGTGTCTTCGGTCCCATCGTTTGCGATCCACTGGTAGGTGAAGATCGCGTTGGCCAGCCCGTTGCTGTCTGATATCCCCGATGTTGATGCGGTCAGCATCTGTCCGACCTGCGCCGTCCCGCTGATCGTCGGCGCTCCGGTCGCGGCGCTGTTGGGTATGGCAGCCACTGCTAATGAAGCCCTGGCCGCGCCGGTGTGTCCGAGAGCCGCGACGCGGCCCGAGGACGCGCTTGTGATCGTGCCGTCGTTGAGCGTCAGACTGTCGCCGTGCACGAACATCGAAGAATGCCTGCCGTCGTCATCGGCCAGCGTGTAGCTGAATACGAGCTTCGTCGTGCCGCTGCCGCTGGTATAGGACGCGTTGAGGTCCAGCGTGGCGCCCAGTTGGATTCCGATCGAGGGCGTACCGTCGGTCGTGTCGACGTTCACCTCCTCGCTGAAGGTGAGCGTCACCTGCACGGTCTCGCCCGGCGTCCACTCGTAGTCCGAGCCGGAATCGCTCAGCGCCGGCGAGCCCTTGATGGTGGGCGCCGTCCCGGTGATGCCAGGCCCGTTTTGTCGCTGGGACCGCTGGCTCGACGTGTCCCGTGGCGCCACCGATGCCGTGGGCGCGCTGGTCAAGGCTTCCGTGTAGCCAAATTCGTCATTGAAGACCACCTGCACCGTGATAGTTTTGCCCTCATCATCGGTCACAAGCGTGTAGGTAGAACTCGTTGCGCTTTCTTTAGCCGTGTTTTCGGTGCCGTCGTTTGCGAACCACTGGTAGTTTAACGTGGAGGTGACGATGCCGTCAGTGTCCTGTATGTCGTCAGTGTCGGCGGTAAGTGTCTCCCCCACCTGCGCTGTGCCCGTAATGACAGGGCTGCCGGTGGCCGCGTTGTTGGGTGGAGCCGGTATTAATTGGATCTCACTCCTCAGCGTCTCGGTATTGCCGCGGTCATCGAGAAAGGATACCCGCGCCTGAATACCTTTGCTCCTATCGGCATCCTGGACCACATATGTCCAGTTCCAAGTGGGGTGTTCGGGATTTCGAACTCTCTCCTCGGCTAATGTCCTCGGGTCAATACGAAACCACTGCCATGAAAACTTGGTTAGATGACCATATAGAGATTGCGTGCCGTCTTCGTCCTGTACGTTGAACGCGTAGCCGTGAAGTGAACGGCCAAACCGCATTTCACCATAAGAGGTTATACGGACATTATAAGAGGTTATACGGACATTTCCCGTTGCGGGGGTGTTGATTGCTTGCCGTTGAATGATCAGGCCATCTAAGTTTGCCACGAGGCTTTCGCTCACGACCTCCGCTTTCTTGAGGCATGGTTGGCCATGTCGATCGACATAGTTATGGCTGTACACATCGGGACAAGTCTGGTCGAGGTAGTATATGGTGAACTTAAGATACTTGTACCGGTTATCTACGTTCGGCGTAAAGTAAAGTTTGCGATTATTTCTTTCGAATTCCTCCCTTGTGAGGAAGAACGGGCCGGTAGCCACGTTGGCCCTGGACCACATTGATCTGAAAACTCCCCCTAAAAGGCCGTCAGGATCGTACAAACTGGCCCTCAACTGCACTCCTTCCTGGGGCGAGGATGTTGACAGCGTGGCAATTCCCGGTTCATCGACGTTGCGGACTGTGATGCTCATGGGGACGGTGGCTTCGGAGGAGTCCTCCGCGTCGGTCACGGTGACGGTGAGCGAGTACGAATTGTACGCTTCGTAGTTGGGGGAAGCGCCCGACTTGACGGTGATCTCGCCGGTGCTCGCGTTCAGGTCGAACACCTTATTGAATTTCGCGACGTCGGTTCCGCCGAAGGAATAGGTGAGGGATTCGCCATGGGGCTCGCAGGCGGCCACTGTACCCACGAGAGTGTTCGATTCGGTGTTTTCGTCCAGAGAGAACCCATAAGAGTCCGTGTTGCTGTTGCCGTTGCAGAACGACACCGCGCTAGCCTGTGCCTGGACGGCCCCGACGTAGAGGGCGCCGAAGGTCGCGGCGGCCAGCAGCATGGCAGACAGGAAAACCCAGCGCCAGGATCGGATCGCCTCGGGGCGAGGGCCCCGGTCAGAGGCGCGACCCCGGGTAACGGCTGACGGGAATAAGAACTTCATCATAGGAATCATCCTCGGTCTCGGTTTATGGCCTCAGGAAAGGCGGGTCGCGGAAACAGGTCTGCACAGGCGTGCATCGTCCATCGGCGGAGCGGCTCCGGAGCGGGCCTCGGAGGGCAAACGGCAGCCGGGGCCGTTCGGCCCGCTGAGCCAGATCCGGCTCGTCGTTCTTCGAGCGCTTGCATGCAATCACTCCGATGTAGATGGAACTGCCCCTGGAGCTTTAGCCATCAAGAACGGTGGCCAGCCTGCGTCTTTGAAGACCACTGTGCCGGATCAGGTTACAGAGGCTTGCAGGCCGAAACTAGGGCCATATGCAACTCTCTTCAGCAGAGTTTGTACGCAACGTTTTGGCAAGAGACTGGAGTCGAATTTGCGTACATTCGGCAACTCGTAAACACCTTTTCTCAGCGTGCGTTTCCATGGACATGTCAGCACTTTTGTGGATGGCGTATGTGATGTTGACAGTGAGTACCAATACCCACGCCATTGGTTGCATTGCGCCTTCGACAACGTCTCACCGGCGCGGTACGTTTGGGACGCTGGAGGCACGGCCTGACGCCGTCAAGTGAGAGAGATCCATCGATGTCAATGTCTGAGGACGGTCCCGGTGGAGCGCACCCCATCTCCGCAGCATCGCAATGCGGGTTGCGCCGGGGGGCTGAGCCGTAGCGCGAAGGTGAACACGCTCCGTCCGTCGTGGGAGTCCGGCGCGAAGTGGAATGATGCGGTCAGCGGCGTCTTCTGCTCGGCGGACGTGGTGGCGGCCGCCACCACGCTGCTGGTCAGCGACTCCTCGCTGCCCGCGTCGTCCGTAAAGGTGACCCGCACCTTGATGACCTCACCGTTGTCGGATGACTGGAGCGTGTAGGTGGGGAACTCGTCTCCCCGTAGATTTCGGTGTCGTCAGCCAGCCACTGGCAGCTGTAGGTCACGTCGGTAAGTCCATCAGCGTTAGATATGCCGGACGTGTCAGCCGTCAGGGTTTGGCCCACTTGGGCGGCGCCTCCGACGCCCTTTTTGTATTCAGACCATACCGCGTGTCTTTCGGGAGATTGGCTACGGTCCGTGGCTCCCTCCGGCGATGCGTCTACGCTTGCGATGGTGGAGGGGGTATGACGACAACACAACTGAGGAGTGCGGAAGGTGCGAGCCAGACTGCAGCGGAGCGGGAGCATCTGCCAGCGGAACTGTCCCAAGTGAACCTGAACGCAGCGGGCATCGACGTGGGCGCCACCAGCCACTTCGTGGCAGTTCCCGCCGACCGTGCGGAGCCGCCGGTGAGTAGAGTCCCAGGAAGTGGTGTAAGAGTTAGGCGGTTGGCAAAACGCTGGCCACCGCGTCATCCTTGATGGCAACAACAACCCAACCAAGGAGAACGACGGTGGTCAAACAGAGCATGGATCTTTTGGAATTATTACGCAAGCGCGGTATGGACGGAGACGTGGACTTTCTGCGGGAAGCCTTGCGCGTCCTGGTGGACGGCATCATGGACGCCGAGGTTTCCGCCCAGATCGGCGCTGAACACGGCGAACGCAGCCCAGAGCGTGTCACCTACCGCAACGGCTACCGCGGCCGCACCTTGGACACCCGAGTCGGCACCACCGAGCTCAACAGCAATGGAGTTGCACATTCCCAAGGTGCGGGAAAGCAGCTACTTCCCCAGCCTGCTGGAACCGCGGCGACGCAGCGAGAAGGCTCTGCTGGCCGTCATCCAGCAAGCCTGCGTGGAGGGCGTCTCCACCCGTCGATTGGACGATCTGATCAAGGCCCTGGGCTGTGACGGCATCTCCAGCAGCCAGGTGTCGCGCATCTGCGTGCAACTGGATGAGGTGGTGGAGAGTTTCCTCGGTCGGCCCCTGGACAGTGGCCCGTATCCCTACGTCTGGCTGGACGGCCTGACCCAGAAGGTTCGGGAGGGCGGCCGCATCGTGAACGTCTGCGTGGTGGTGGCGACGGGGGTCAATGCTGACGGGCAGCGTGAGATTCTGGGCATGGACGTGGGCGCCAGCGAGGACGGCGCGTTCTGGCTGGCCTTCCTGCGGTCGCTGACCGCGGGGCCTCAGCGGGGTGGAACTGGTAACCTCCGATGCTCACCAGGGGCTGAAGAACGCTATCGCCGCGGTGTTCACTGGGGCCAGCTGGCAGCGCTGCCGCACCCACTTCATGGCCAACCTGCTCACCCGAGTGCCCAAGCGTGCCCAACCCGGTGTGGCCACCATGGTGCGCACCATCTACCAGCAACTGTCTCTCGCCGAGGTCCACGGCCAATTGGACCGAGTGGTGGAACAACTCCGGGAGCCCTTTGCCCAGGTGGCCGAGCTGCTGGCGGATGCCGCGCCGGACATCCTGGCCTTCACGGCCTTCCCAGTGGCCCACTGGCAGAAGCTGTGGTCCAACAACCCGCAGGAACGGCTGAACCGGGAGATCAGGCGCCGGAGAGCCTGCCCCCGAAAGGGGACGTGGTGGGCATTTTCCCCAACCGGCTATCGGCGCGGCGCCTGGTGGGCGCGGTGCTGGCCGAGCAACACGACGAATGGGCCGAAGCCCGCCGCTACCTCACCATCCCCAACGCCGCCGGCAACGAGGCACTGCCGACGCCCAATATGCTGGACGCAGCGGCCTGATCAACATCAAAAGGGATGACGCGCTTTTACACTACTTGACGGGACACTACCGACGTGAGGACAAGGCGCGTGTTTTGGTGTCCCGTTTCGGTGGTTCAGCCTACTGAAAAGCGTACGGCCCCTACTGCGCTAACGTTAGACAGCGGGCAAGGCCATCCGCAAGCTGCTCCAGCTGGCCAGTTCCGCCAGGTAGATTGCCTGGGACGACCGGCTGTTTGCGGATGGCGTCGCGAAGGTTCTCTGGGAC
>CBDHDY010000008.1:0-84803 GCA_965261885.1 Dehalococcoidia bacterium | reverse complement strand
AAAATGATGGCGGTGAAGCTGTCTACGTCGAACATCCCCAGGTTGCTGACACTGTAGGTGGTACCGGCATACTCCTCGGCCTGCAGCGTGCCGTTGTTGGCCCGGTCGACGAGGTCACGACTGGCGGCGGCGATCTGCGCCAGAGTCTTGCTCTCGCATTCCGGTATGCCCGGAACGATCAGCCCCGACTCCAGCGCGATGGCGATTCCCACGTTAATCGATGGATTGATCTGCAGGTGGTCGCCCCGGAAGAAGGAGTTGAACTTGGAATGTTTGCCAATGGCCAGGGCTGAGGCTTTAACTATCAGATCGTTTACGCTGACCCGGCTGGACGAAGGCAGTTCGTCATTGATCTCACGCCGGAAGGCCATTGCCGCAGTCATGTCGACGTCGGCAGCTACATAGAAGTGGGGCGCCTCTCGTTTGCTGTCTGAGGTCACCCGGGCTATGGCCTGGCGCATCCGCGACAAGTCGGCGCGACCGGTGCCTTCCGGCACTGCCTCAGGCTCCGCATCGGGCGCGGCATCCCGGGCCGCGACTGCTGCGATTATGTCAGCTTCAACTACCCGGCCACCAGGCCCGGTGCCGGTGATCCCGGCTAGGTCGAGTCCCTGCTCCCGTGCCAGCCGGCGAGCCAACGGCGACGCCATGATTCGACCAGCCTCCGCGGCGGTACGGGCGGCTTCGGCAGCGGAAAGTACGTCGGCCTCCACGATGCGGCCGCCAGGACCGGTGCCTGTCACCAGTGCCAGGTCAACTCCTTGATCACGGGCCAGTCGCCGGGCGATCGGAGAGGCGCGGACCTCTCCTGCCGGGGCCGCCGCATCGGAGGGAGCAGGGGCCGGCTCCGCAGCAGGTGCTGCAGGTGGTTCGGCAGCGGGGGCGGGGCCCGTGGCTGGGCCGCCGAGGTTGTCGGGCAATGCCTCGTCGGCGTCGCCGATGACGGCGATGAGCTGCCCAACGGGCACGGCCTCGCCTTCGCCGGCAACAATGCGCCGGAGCACGCCACCGGTGGTGGGTTTGAATTCAACCACCGCCTTGTCGGTCTCAATCTCGGCAATCACCTCGTTGGCCACCACCTCGTCGCCTTCCTGCTTGATCCAGCGAACGACGGTACCCTCGCGCATATCGTAGCCCAACTGCGGCATCACAATGGATGTGGCCAATTCTGCCTCCTGACCCTCAAGGCTGACCGTGCAAACGGTCATTGATCTTACTTCAATCTGGGCTAGATATTATAGGATGCAACAGGCATGGGCAACCGCGGCGCCCGCTGGCTGAACCGCCCGGATTCCAGACCAACAATAAAGGGAGCGCCACCAGGACGCTCCCTCTGATAATTCACCGTCAGCCGGAACTACATCATCCGCTGGATGATACGATCCGCCTGCTCTTCACTCAGGCCCAGAGGCCGCTTGGCCAGGGGGCCATCCTTGGACAACACAGGCTCGGCTTCGATGAGCGACACCGACTCTCGCTGGAAGAACAGGCCGGTGTAAATCGAGTCGCCCCACTGCAGCGCCTTCTCACAGGCGGTCTTCCAGTCAGAGGGGTCGTGCTCCTCGTCTTCCAGTTTTACGATGCGATCCTTGAAGAACTGGTGTGTGTTGTCGAGGTTAAAGGTAACGCAGGGGCTGAACACGTCGATCAGAGAGAATCCCTTGTGCGCCGAGGCCTTTTTGATCAGGTCGGTCAACTGGCGGACGTCACCGCTGTAGCCCCGGGCAACAAAGGTGGCGCCGTTCATTATGGCCGAGGTGATCGGATTCACCGGAGACTCTACACTGCCGAACGGGGTACTCTTGGTGTTCATGCCGTAGCTGCTGGTGGGAGAAACCTGGCCGGTGGTGAGGCCATATATCTGGTTGTTCATTACGATGTAGGTCAGATCGATATTGCGTCGTGCGGAGTGGGTGAAGTGGTTACCACCAATGCCGTAACCGTCTCCATCGCCGCCCGTGACGAACACTGTTAGTTCGTGGTTGGCCAGCTTCGCCCCCGTTGCCACGGCCAGCGACCGGCCGTGCAGCGTGTGCATCCCGTAGGAATTGAAGTAGCCCGGCAGATTGGACGAGCAGCCGATGCCGCTGACTGTCAGTATCTCATGGGGTTGCAGCCCCATTTCGGCGCAACTGCGCTGCAGGGCATTCAGGACGCCGAAATCGCCACACCCAGGACACCAGTCGGGGTCCACTTGCCCCTTAAAGTCCCTGGCCGTTAGCTGGATCTCGGTCCTGCCGTTACCCACTCCTACGGTTGTCATCAAAACTCCTCTATTGCCAAGCTTGCGACTTGCGCCGGGTCATTGGGGATAATGGTTCTGACCATACCCCCCTAGACCATTACTTCCTGGTAAGGCACATAGCGGTCGGTTTTCTCCGCCACCTGCTCCATCACGCCGTCAGCGATGTGATGGGGCATGAACGGCTCTCCGTCGTACTTGCGGATATGGCCATGAGCGGAGAATCCAGTCTCGCTGCGCAGGTACCGTGCGAACTGCCCGGAGTAACTGTTCTCGACTATGATCACTTTCTTGGCGCTGTTCAGGATCCGGCTAACCTCTTCGCCGTGGAAGGGTACGATCCACTTGATCGACAACTGGTTGGCGTTAACACCACGTTCGGCGAGGTGTTGCCGTGCTTCTCTAATCGCTCCGCGGGTTGATCCCCAGCCTACCAGCGTTACCTCACCGTCTTCGGGGCCTTCCAACTCGGGCGGCGCAGTCAAGTCCGTCGCGCCCTGCATCTTGCGTCCCCGTTTCTCCACCATCATCCGCCGTTTGTGCGGGTTGGTGAACTCATCACTGATCAGCGTCGAATCCTCGTCGTGCTCGTCGGTCGCCACTACGTGGACGTAGCCCTCGAGGCCGGGAACCGCGCGGGGAGAAACACCAGAGCCGGTGTTCTCATAGCGCTTGTAGCCGTTGGGGGATGAGGGTTCAGTGATCAATTGACCACGGTCGATTGCGGGATGCATGTCTATTTTGTCAGGGTCGACGCTGTATCGCCCCTCTGAAATGAGCAGGTCAGAAATCATGATGGCCGGACATTGGAGCTTATCCGTCAGATTAAACAGTTCCGGCATCGTGTTGAAAGCGTCAAGGGCGTCCAGGGGAGCGACAATGAAACGCTCGTAGTCGCCCTGGCTGGCACCCAGAACCTGCCACAAGTCACCCTGTTCGGTCTTGGTCGGCACCCCGGTGGAGGGGCCGGCGCGCTGCACGTCGATGTAGACCGCCGGGATTTCCATCATGCTGGCCGCGCCGACGGCCTCGGTCATCAGGGCAAAACCGCCGCCTGACGTGGCGCACATGGCCCGGACGCCGGTATGCGCGGCCCCGATCACCATGTTGGAAACCCCAATTTCGTCCTCCACCTGCCGAACCATGATGCCCAGGTTCCTGGCATTGGAAGCCATCCAGTGCAGGACTCCAGAGGCGGGGCTCATGGGGTAGGCAGCGTAGAACTTGACGCCAGCGGCGGCGCCTCCCATGGCAATGGCATCATTGCCGGACCACACTGCCAGCGGCTTGCCGCCCTGGGGCAGGGGCTGGGTGAATGGGCTGAAGTTTTTCACAGCGTAGTCGAATCCGGCCCGGGCCACTTCCACATTCTGGTCCACCACCTGCTGACCCTGTCGCGAAAAGCGAAGCTCCAGGCTTTCCTGGAGCACCTGGAAGTCCAGGCCCATCAGCGAGGAAACCGCACCCATGGCAACGGTGTTCTGGATCAGGCGATTGCGGCTGTTGGTCAGTTCTCCAACCGGGATTGGGCAGATATCAGCGCCGTTGGACTCGCCTGGTTTGATGGTGTCGCTGTTGAACAGTACGCGACCGCCGGGGCCGATCAGCCGCTGATGGCGGTCCATCGTATCCTGGTTCAGGCAGAGCAGGAGGTCCAGCTTGTCGCCGTGAGTAAAAACCTCTTCGTCGCAGATGCGAAGGGTAAGAAAGATGTGCCCGCCGCGGATGATGGACTGGTAGGCGTTATAGGTGCTGAGGTGCAGCCCGCGACGGACAATGATGCGCGCGAAAATGTCGCCCGGTGTGGCAATTCCCTGGCCCGCCTCACCGCCGATGCCCATTGCGAAATCGTACGTGCCCAATGCCATCTATACGCTCCTGCATTCGCGTCCCGCCACACCCCGCCGGCAATGGCGGAACCAGAGTTTCATCCGCTTTATATCAGATTACGGCCCAAGTATACCGCCGCCGTCTGCCCCGCACAAATGAATTTGCGATTTCCGAAAAAATGCACACCAATGTATGCGATTCACATTACGGCATCAGCAACATTCAATTCTGGGCAGTTTCCTACATGTGCACTGCCCGCCCCTGTGCCGATAGCGCTGCCTCTTTCAGCATCTCGGAAAGCGAGGGGTGAGCGTGAACGGTCCAGCCCAACTCCAGGGTGGTGCCCTCCAGCATGCGTGTCATGGACAACTCCCCGAGCAATTCGGTGACCTCCGGGCCTATCATGTGCCCGCCCAGAAGCTCGCCATGGCGCGAGTCGACCACCAACTTTACCATGCCTTCGGTTTCGCCCATTGCCAGTGCCTTTCCGTTGGCCAGAGCATTGAACACACCAATGTTGAAGTCGTAACCCTGCTCCCTTGCCTGTGCTTCGGTCAGGCCGAAGCTGGCGATCTGGGGATTACAGTAGGTGGTCCGGGGCATGTGAACGTAGTCCATGGGCTGCGGTTCCAGGCCCAGGATGTGCTCCACTGCGGTAACGGCCTGCGCCGAGGCCACGTGGGCCAGCGGCATCTTGCCGGTAACGTCCCCGATGGCGTAGACACCGGGTACGTTGGTGGACAGGAACTCGTCGACCACGATGCCAGAGCGGTCAGTGGCCACACCGGCCGAGTCCAGGCCGAGTTCCTCGACGTTGGGCTGCACTCCGACTGCCACGAGCACCATTCCGGTGTCGATGGACTGGGTGGCGCCGCCCTGCTCCACTGAGACGGTTACGCCGTCGGCTCGAGTTTGCACGCCAGTGACTGCGGCGCCGGTCATTATGTTGATTCCGTGCGACTTGAAGGACCGCTCCAACTGGGCGCTTATGTCCTCGTCTTCGTTGGGAACCAGACGAGGCAGAAGCTCGACGATTGTTACATCAACACCATACATGGCATAGACGTAGGCAAACTCGACACCAATGGCCCCGCCTCCCACGATGACCATGGACGGAGGCAGGTCGGTGAGTACGATGGACTCGCGGCTGGTGATGATCCGGTTGCCGTCAACTGGCAACGAAGGCACCGAGCGGGGCCGGGCGCCGGTGGCGATGACGATATTCTTGGCCTCTACGACCGTCCCCTCCGGCTCGATGACCACCCGGTTTGGACCAGCCAATCTGCCCGTCCCCTCGATGTGGTCAACATTGTTCTTCCGGAGGAGGAAGCGGACGCCGCGCGTATTGCGGTCAACGACACGACGGCTTCGGGCCACAGCCACGGAATAGTCGGCGTGGAACCCGTCAAATTTCAGACCAAACTCCTCGGAGCGCCGGACGTAGGAAACGATCTCGGCATTCTTGAGCAGGGCCTTGGTGGGTATGCATCCCCAATTGAGGCAGGTCCCTCCCAGGGCTTCCCTTTCCACCACCGCGGCCTTAAGCCCAAGCTGCCCAGCCCGTATGGCGGCCACATAACCACCGGGGCCAGAGCCGATTACCACCAGGTCATAACTAGATTCCATCCCTTCCTCGGAAACCCACAGCCCGCATTTCGCGAACGCCAAATTGGCATCTCAGTGGCAAATTATAGCGGCGGGCCAGCGGGAGGCACAATATGAAGAGGTTACAATACTGTGACGCCTGACGACGCTGGCAAGCTACGCCGCTATCGGCCTGCTACCGTCCTGGCTGACGATTTGTTCGGCATGGGGGTTTCTGTTACTATAACGGTGCCTCACGTCGCACTCTGAAAACTCGAGGAGATCAATGGGATTCCTGCGTGGCATCGGCCCTCTTGAAATTATCATCATTCTTGGCCTGATACTTTTGATCTTCGGGTGGCGAAGAATGCCGGAAATTGGCAGTTCCATGGGAAAGGGAATCCGCACCTTCAAGTCAGCGCTGCTTGGCGATGACGAAAAGAACAAGCCAGACCCGCCAGTAGCCAAAGGCGGGGACGAGCGCTCTCCTTATTAAGAACGAATACGATTAGGAACGAATACGCGAATGAAAAGAACCGGCTGGCCGCCGGTTCTTTTTTTCGCATTGTGAAGACGCCTGCCAATGCAGGCTACTGTTGGACGATAGCCATCTCCGCCTTGCGCCTGCCGCGCTCGGCCAGGCGGGCCAGCAACACTCCCAACTCGTAGAGTGCCAGCAGGGGCAGGGCGACAAAAGTCTGGTTTATCGGGTCGAAAGTAGGCGTTATAAGCGCCCCAAGTACGAAAGCCAGCACCACCCAGACTCTGCGGAATCGCGATAGGCGACGCGCTGACACGATACCCAATTGGGCCAGCAGAAACATGATCAGCGGCGTCTCGAAGGCCACGCCCATCCAGAAGAGCAGCCTCACCATCAGGTTAACGATGTTGCTCACCCTGATAAGGGGTGTCACTACTTCATCGCCAAAGTTCAACAGGAAGTGAAGGGCCGGGGGCGTCAGCACGAAATACGCGAAAGCCATCCCGGATACGAAGGCAAGCAATACCAACGGCAGGAACCCGAATAGCACCCGGCGCTCCCGTGGGGTGAGTCCCGGGGCCACGAACATTATTACCTGGTAGATCACCATGGGCAGCGCCAGCACGAAACCGGACAATACCGAAACCTTGAATGCGGTGGACAAAAACTCGGTGACTTCGGTGATTATCAGTTGGCCGCCCGGGCCTGTTTCCAAGCCCGACGGACGCACAAGAAACGCGATAATATCGTTAAAGAACGCGAAGGAAACGCCAGTCCCGACTACTATTGCCAAGGCGCAGAACAGCACCCGCCGCCGCAGTTCGCCGAGATGCTCCATGAAGCTGAGTTCGCGGGCCATCAGCCTCAGTCGTTCTCCTGGCGGCTGGAGGGGGCTGCGACGTTATCAGACGCATTGTCCTCGGACAAGGTCGGCTCATCGTCGGGCATATCGGGGCGGGAAGGCACGCCGGGCGGTGGCTGCTGCGCGTGGGATCGCTGACGCTCCTCGGTAGATATGGCTTCGGTAACCTCGCTGAAGGTGCGCCGTAAGTCCCCCAGAACCTTGCCCGTCCGGCGGGCCATGTCAACGGAGCGGCCAGGCCCCAGAACCAGGAAGGCCACCAGCAGCACTACCACCATCTCCATGAGTCCCATGCCCATGACGTTCATGGCGACGCCTCAGCATCGGTCCCGACAGGGCACCCGGGCCCGCACCGGGCTGAATCCGGCAACTCCCAGTCGCCGGGCCAGCGATAGCCCAGCTCGCCAAGCAACTGCAGCAACAGACAGGTGGGCAGTCCGATTATGTTGTGGTAACAGCCCTCCCACCCTGACGCTGGCCGCAATTCCTTGTCCTGCACCGCATAGGCGCCAGCCTTGTCGCTCGGCACTCCGGAGGCAATGCTGACTTCGATGTCGTCGTCCGTAAAGTTTCGCAGCGTAATCTGCGATGTCATGCTGACTGTTTTCGCCTGACGGGTGGAGGCATTCACAACTGTAAGACCGGTGCTGACGTGATGGGTGGTGCCCCTCAGCCGGCGCAGCATGGTCCGGGCCTCGTCGTCATCCACCGGTTTTCCGAGGGACTCGCCCTGGTGGACCACCGTGCTGTCTCCCCCGACGACAAACCCCACATCAACCTGGGCTGCCACCTTCAGCGCCTTGTCTCGGGACAGCCTCTCCACCATCTGCCGAGGCGACTCGCCGGGAATGGGGTCCTCTGGTACGTCGGCGGGCTGCACCGAGAAACGCAGCCCCGATGCCTCCAGCAGCTCCCGGCGGCGGGGAGACGCTGACGCCAACACCAACCGGTCTGTGGCATCGGGGCCGGCCCAGTGGAGCAGGGCTACGCATTCCACGTGGTGGGTCTGCGGGAACATGTCGATGGGGACCACGCTATCGAGTTCATAGCCGCCAGCGCACAGAATTTTCAGATCTCGAGCCAGCGTCTCTGCGTCGCAGGAAACGTAGGCCACCCGCGACAATGCAAGCTCGAGCAAACTGGAAAGCGCCTGCGGCTGGCATCCGGAGCGGGGCGGGTCCAGCACGACCGCGTCAGGGCGCAGCGGCAGCTTGGCCAGCACATTCTCGGTGCGCCCCAGCAGGAACTCGACGTTGGGCGAACCCGATGCATTTACCTGCGCATCAGCTACAGCCGCGGACGATTCCTCTACGGCCAAGACCCGGCTCACGAACGGAGCAAGAAGAACCGCAAATGTGCCCACTCCAGTGTAGGCGTCCAGCAGAACGTCATCCTTCGACAGCGCCAGCCCCTCCCGCAGAATCTGCGCCGCTCGTGCCGCCTGCTCAACGTTGACCTGAAAAAAAGAGGGAGATGACACGAAGAACCGGTTGTCACCAATTGTTTCAACGTATCGCTTCTGGCCCGTTGCCACCTTTATTCCGGGGTTGAACAACTGCGGCTGAATCAGGTAGCTGACGGGATCCTCCGTTGAATCGGCCCTGTATGCGTCGGCCCCGGCTGCGTCGGCCCCGGCGCGAATTGAAAGTTGCGTTGTCTCTCCGCAACGGTCCTGCAACTCTTCCAGCAGCTTATTCACGCTGGGCCGCATCAGCATGCATTGGTCGATGCGTACGAATCGCCGGGTCTCGCGATTGACGAAGCCCAGGGTTCCCTTTTTACTGACCGTAAGCCTTGCGTGGTTGCGGTAGCCGTAGCGGTCGGGCGAAGGCAGGGTTTCGGCTACGGGAGCGTCTTCGCCGTCAACAAACAGTCCACCGACGCGCGCCAGGGAGTCGACGACTTTCTCCCGTTTGGCCGCAAGCTGGGCGCCGTAGTCGAGGTGTTGCCACTGGCAGCCGGTGCATTCTCCAAAGTAGGGACAGGGAGGGTCAACGCGGTCCGCTGATCGTTCCAGCACCTCGACCACCGTTGCGGATGCGTACTTCCGGTGGACCCGCACCACCTCTGCGATAACCCGCTCACCGGGTATGCCACCCAAGACGAACACGGGCTCGCCATTGTGGCGGGCCATGGCCTCGCCGAGCCGGCCCCACGAGTCAAGGGTGACTTCTATGCGGTCTCCCGACCGCAACTTTGAGCCGTCGGGATCGTCGGCACGAGCAACCCGCTGGGTCATCTGATCAGTAGAGTCCATCACGACTGAACACTATACAGACATATTTCGGAGTATTCCAACGACGGCTCCCGATTGCTAAAACCACCGGTCGTCGACGCCCGCCCCCAAGAGGAGCCGCCACCGGCACGCGCCACTGACCAGGACCCTTGTATCTTGAGGGCAGAGTCCCGTCATTTCCGCGCCAACCCGTAATTTCCACCAAAGTCGCAGACCCGCAGCGCAGCCGGGGCGGGAATCCAGCGGCTGCAATATCCAGCCAATGCTCCGCTTCAATACATCTCAACCCCGGGCAACCTGAGGGAAAATAGGGAGCAGGAATCCTGGATTACCGCTTTCAGGGGAATGCCGGTATGAACGCCTGCGGAATAGTTGAAAAGCTGATGCCCCGGGCCACTGACTATATCCGGTTGACCTGCGGTACCCGCCGATTTAAACTGAAAGATAACCAGTGTTTTCGCTGCGCGCGAGTCCCGGTTGCCGACAGAAGGCCGCGCGAGTTTACGACAGCGGAAGGCCTTTCCGGAGGATGAAGATGGCTGAACCCATTGAGGTCACCGAACAGAACTGGGACGCCGAGGTTCTCAAGTCAGATGTGGTCGTAATGGTAGATTTCTGGGCTGAGTGGTGCGGACCCTGCAAGATGATCGCTCCGTCAGTTCATGACATGGCGGTAGAGTACGAAGGCAAGCTGACCGTGGGCAAGCTTGATGTCGACAGCAGCCCCAGCGTGGCCATGCAGTACGGAGTGCGCAGCATTCCCGCACTGATATTCTTCAAGGACGGCCAGCCGGTTGACCAGATCATTGGCGCCGTGCCCAAGGGCGCCCTGAAGAAGAAGATCGACGCCGTTCTGGGCAGCTAGTGTCCGGCACGTAGGCGTCTCCAACGACGCTGCCAATTGGACAGGGGCGCATTCAAGCTTATTTGCGGGATGCGCCTCTTTTGTTATTCTCTGGCAAGGGCTCCGGGAAGAGACACACCGCAGAGCCTGATTTGTATAGATCACCAGTTGACTCCCGCGCTACCGCTGGAGGCCGAACCAGAGTGGTCATCCTCGCTTCCGCGGGAACGACAATCCTTTCCCCTCTCCGATTAGCCGGGTCTCGCCTTTTAGATCCAATAGCCTCTGCTTCTATTGGTCTGTTCAGCACGCGACGTGAATGTGGGCGTCGATGACCCCGGGCAGCACAGTCCTGCCAATAAGGTCCATCACCTTCACGCCGGGGCCAACGAATGTCTCCACATCCTCGTTGCTGCCCATGTCGACGAAGCGGCCGTTGCTCATGGCCACTGCATGTGCGCGCGCCCGACTGCTGTCCATGGTGATGATGCCGACGTTCCTGGCAACCATATCGGCCTTGGGTGCGACAGTAGACATGGCGTCACCCTTTGCGAGAATCTGCCTTTTCCTCCCTCACTATAAGATGGAGATGGCTGGCGTTAGGGTGGAATCCAGGTTGTCGGTGGCTTGCCACTGTATGGGGGACGCCCTGACCCTCACCCAGAGGGAGAGGGAATCACCCGGGGTGCCCCCGCATTTACGGCGTATGGGCTAGATGTTCAGTTCCAGGATGTACAGGCCACCGTGCAGCCGGTCTACGACGTAAACTATGCCGTTCTCGTCGACGTGGACGTCGTTGATGCCGTTGGCGTCGGCGCCTTCCGGTATCTGCGGCACGAAGTAGGCAACCTCCTTGGGCTGGAAGGGGTTGGTGGTGTCGAACACCCGGATGCCCCCGTTGAAGAAAGTGGCGTACAC
Source organism: Dehalococcoidia bacterium (assembly GCA_965261885.1). Lineage (GTDB taxonomy): Bacteria > Chloroflexota > Dehalococcoidia > Lucifugimonadales > UBA3495 > VXOI01. Next base: position 73,806 of record CBDHDY010000008.1, on the reverse strand, counting down.
CAGGGTGTCAGAGCGCAGGGACAGAGGGCCGGGGCGGTTCTCGTGGATGTTGTGGGCCCCGTACCTGCCGGGGCGGTTGAAGAAGTCGTCGGTGTCCTGCATGGGCAACGTGCTGATGATCACCGGGTTGCTCTCCAGCCGGTTGTCCATCAGCCACACCAGCTTGGGATAGTCGGCGCCTCCCAGCATGGTGGCTTCCTGCGTCACCACCAGCAGGTCGCGGCTGAACAGAGGCAGCACCGTGTGGGTGAACCCCGGGAACGGCGGAGCGTAGTTCAGCTGGGCGATAGGCGATGGGCGAGACACGTCCGAGATGTCCAGCGTGATGACGCCCGAGTCTTTCCAGCCGCAGTAGGCACGGTCAGGGCGGTTGGGGTAGACGTTGGTGTTGTGGACACTGTGGCCCACGTCGAACTGGGGATGCCGCGCTGGCGGAGAGGCATCGTCGCCCTCCTGGGTGCCGGGCAGCCACCAGCGGCCCACCTCTCGTGGGTCGGCCGGATTGCTCACGTCCAGGATCACGTAGAACTGGTCGTCCTTGGGGTCGGCGGGACGCGAGTCGGGCGTTCCCGTGGCCAGGTGGGCGTAGTCGCCATCTACCCACCAGAGGCAGTGGCAGCCCCGCGACCCCGGCCCCTGGGCGTCGTAAAAGGCGATGCGCTTCGGGGCCTCCGGGTCGCTGATGTCGTAGACGCCCATGCCGGTGCCCGGCTGGCCGTGCTCCCGCGACTGGTAGGCCGCCAACATGGTGTCGCCGACGATGGACAGGGAGTTGGAGCGCAGGTGGCTGTAGTCCAGGTCGGTCTGGGCCACCACCCTGGGGTTGGTTAGGTCAGATACGTCGACGCTGGTGAAGTCCTTGGGTGCGCTCTCGTGGGCCATGTACAGGATTCGCCGCCCGCTGGCCGTCTGGTGGAGATCCACTCCCTCGCCTATGTTGTTGTGCCCGTTCAGTTCCACATGGGAAATGAGCCTCATGTTTTTGATTTCCTGGGCTTGAGTTGACATGAAGCCTCCTTCTGCGTTTCTGGAACGCCACATCTGAGATTTCGCTAGATTCCTGTTGAGGACGCCAGTTTACCACCGTGAATCACAACGGTTGGATGATGAAGTCGCGGACTCTGTCTCGGTTCCCCGCTGCGAGTGGGCTGGAGAAGATGCCTGACACATTTTCGCGGCGCGGGCGTAGTCGCGACTAAACCACCAACGATACTCAGCGGGCAACTATGGGTTGGTCAACAAACCATCCGCACAGACTGATCTGCCACGCGTTCCAACAAGGGCACCGGATTCTCGTAGGTGCTGCCCAAGGGCAACCCGGTGCCGCGGACCGGCCCGGCATCGGTAGAGGTCTCGTTCCTGAACCGGCTGTACGCCCAGCGCATGTTGACGATTCCTCTGGCCTCGGCCACCTGTGAAATGCCGGGGCACGGGCGCCGTCGACACCAAATGCCCGCGATGTTAGGATGCCAGCAACCACAGATTACTTGCATGCGACGAAGCACCGTTAGGCCTGGAGGTTCAGCCCATGACCGGGAAAGCCTTGGACTACTCTACTCTCTTCAACAGCAGCCTGGCTGCTCCACCGGCTCCGTGGGAGGGCCACCCCAAGTACAACTTCATCGGTGGCCACAGCGACCCTGATATGGTCCCAATGGAGGGATTCATTGAGTCCGCAGGCAGAGTATTCCGCGGCGACCCCCGTAACATCTCCATGTACAACTTTGACGGCGGGCCGCAGGGTATCGTTCCCCTCCGCCAGTTTCTTGTGGACAAGCTGGCGGCCCACCGCGGCATCAACACAACGATCGACGAAATTCTGATTACCTCAGGGTCAGGCCTCGCCATCGAACTGATCAACGAGGTCCTGCTGGAGGAGGGGGATACCGTAATCGTTGAGGCGTTCAGCTTCTCCGGCGCCCTGGGCAATATCAGGCGCCGCAAGGTCAATATGATCGGCATCGATGTTGACCAGGACGGCCTCTGCATGGACCAACTGGAACAGGTGCTCGAAGATCTGCGATCCAGGGGAGTGCGCCCCAAGTACATCTACACCATCCCGACTCTCCAGAATCCCACTGGCACCGTTATGTCAATGGGGCGCCGGTTGCGGATGCTGGAACTGAGCGAGGAGTACGGGGTCCCCATATTCGAGGACGAATGCTACGCGGACCTCATATTCGAGGGAGCATATGAGAATGCGATCCGGTCCCTTGACGACACCAACCGGGTGCTGCACATCGGCTCATTTTCCAAGACCCTCGGCCCCGGAACCCGCCTTGGATACATCGTGGCTTCGTGGGATGTGATGAGCAGGCTTCTGTCCCGCAAGAACGATGCCGGCACCGGCGTAATGGACCAGATGATCGTTGCCGACTATTTCACCCACCACTACGAAGATCACATCCTGGGAATGCGGGAGTCTCTAAAGCGCAAGTGCGACGTGCTGGCCAGCGCGCTCAGGGAATCGTTCGGGCCGAACGTGGAATTCGAGGTGCCCAGGGGCGGAATGTACCTGTGGGTCAAGCTCCCCGCAGGGGTGGATTCCCGTGCTCTGGCAGGGCCTGCGCTGAGGGACGGCATTGCATTCAACCCTGGACCGGACTGGTCAGCCGACCCGGAGGCAGCCGCGAACTACATCCGTCTCTGCTTCGCCCTTCCTTCAGAAAGCGAAATATGGGAAGGGGTGGAAAAGCTGGCAGAGGTTTTCCGCAAGGAGGGTGCCCTGCCCTGAGGCTGGACACCCTCCCCACGAAGAGCCACGCTTGCAACTTCAATCCGGCAACCGTTGGACCACTTTTGGCAGTTCACCGCCAATCTGAACGTAGCAGCGCTGCGGTTGCCTCGTCGGCCTCTGGACTAGTTGGGAACCCACACCATCGCGCCTATCTCGCTGAACTCCCTCTTCAGCTTCTGCCATGAGTCGCCGGAATCGGCGCTCGTGTAGACTTCGCCGAGGAGGCTGGACGCCAGGACGAAGTCCGGGTCGGCCTTATGGGTGGCGATGGACCAGATATTGGAGTTGGGCTCCACCGGCAGGGGTCGTGTTTCCCAGGTCTGACCGGCGTCGCTTGAGCGCTGGATGGCCCCGATACTTCCAATGGCAGTGTCTCCGACCGCTGCGAAGAGCACGTTCGGGTCGTCCGGCTTGAAGGCGATGCCGCGGCTGTAGGGCAGGACGAACTTGTCTGTGGTAACGACAGACTGCCAGCTTTCTCCCATGTCGGTGGTGGCATAGATTTCGCGAGGCGTGCTGGCCAAGACCTTTCGCGGCTCACCTGGGCTGATGGCCATGCCGTGGATGTCGGGATGCACACCGCCCTGAACATGTGTAAAGGTGTCGCCCCCGTCCAGGCTGCGGTAGACGCCATCCACCTCAACTCCGGCCCAGACGGTGCGGTGGTCCTGCGGGTCGACCATCAGCATGGTCACCATGGGCGGGCCGATGTGACACTCCTGGGCCATCTGCACCGAGAGCCTGGTCCAGCTCTCGCCGCCATCCCGGGATCGGAAAAGGGCCGCTGGTTTGATCCCCACGAAAATGGTGTCCGTGTCCACGGGATCTATGGCAATCGACCAGATCGGCATGCCCTCCATGGGCGACCACAGTTTCTCCCAGGTGGCCCCGCAATCCTCGCTGCGATAAATGCCGTAATCCGACCCGGCCAGGATGCGACTGGGGTTATCGGGATACACTGACATCGCCCTGACCTGACTGCCAAGAGGGAACGGGTCCCGGATCCTGTTCCAGCTGTCTCCGGCGTCCGGGCTGTGCCAGACACCCCCGCCGAATCCCACCGCACCCACGCAGATGCTGTAGTCCTTTCCCATAGCAATCTCCTCCGGGTTAATCATATTGTTCAGATGTTTGGTGAATTGAAGAGTCAATTTGCACAGTATACGAAAAGCCTTGTCCGAATTCCAACACAAAATTCGAAATTGCAGATATTGTCGGCAAATGACATTAACCGCACTGACGAACTCAAGTTTGTTGTCAGAGAGGTAGCACAGATTTGAACGGCAACGCCATTTGACCGAGGGAACAGGAACCCGAGGGTCGACGAAAAGACCGCCGTGTGACTGATCCAGTCAGCGCACGGCGGCCGGTATTGTATGGCTGTCCTGGCGTTGCCCTGCAACGCTCGTCCGTCAGGCGTGGCAGTGGCCGTTGGCGTGGTGCGAGGGGGGGACGTCCAACGCTGGATTCCGGTCGAAAAACCCGACTGGCATCAGCTTGAACCCGGTGTACATTACAGGCATCACCGGCCAGTCTTCGGGGCGCGGCACATGGTGACTGCCAAAGTTGTACCAGATCACAATGTCCGTGTCCTCGACGCTGCGGTTGGCCTGGGTCCATTTCGGCAGGCCGTCTCCCCCGGGGTGCTGGTTCGGGTAGGGTCCGGTGGGCGACATTTCGTCGGAGTGATAAGGCGTCACCCACAGGTGCTTGCGCGTGAAGCCCGCGCGCTTGGAGACGCTTGCTTCGGTATGAGCGAAGGGCAGGATGTTGTCCCCCGGCATCAGCTTGTAGCTCACCGGCTGCCCCAGGTAGTTGTACGCCGAGGGGTTGACTATCAGCCAGTACCGTCCGGTGAACGGGTCAAAGGTGCGCTGCGCCTCCGACTCGGTGGCAAGCAGCGTCTTCTCGGCGTAGAAGGCGTTGGCATGCGGGTTATTGGGCCCCAGCGGCTCCGACCGGGTGTTGACCTCGTAGACCGAATTGTTCGGACCGTCCACGTTCATGTCCAGCCGGACGCTGAAGAAATGCTGGTGAATGTGGCCGCCGAGTTGCGGGGCAATCAGGGACCCGTATTTGGGCACCTCGCCAGGTTCAAGGGCCATGTTGTTCACGATGCCGGTGAGTTTGACCTGGAATTCAATGTTGCCGTCCTGGTAGAAGTACCAGAAGAAGCCGTACTCGTAGTTGCCCACCGTGGCAATGAACGAGATCACCAGCCGCCTGGAACGACGCACCTCAGCCTGTCCCGTGCGCCAGTCGGTGTGCTTCCAGAGGATTCCGAAGTCCTCCTCATGCAGGCAAACTGCATTGGGAATCTGCACCGGTTCGCCCCGGCTGTTGTTCAGAATGGCGTCGAAGTAATAGATCTGACCCAGACAGTCGCACCCGAGGGTCAGCGAGTTGGCGAGGCCGCCAATGCCAGCCTCGCCGACGTCGAAGGCGTTCTTGCGGTAGTTCTTTTCGGCGGGGTCTCCGTAGGGAACCACCAGCTCCGCCAGGGAGGCGCGGCTAATGATGGGACGTGTCCTGCCTTGATCTTCATAACTGACGCCGTGCAGGACCAACCCCTCCCGTCGGGTGTAACCGACGCGGAAACTCCATTTCTGCCAAGTTACCAAATTCCCGTCAATACTGAAGCTGGGCCCCTCCGGTTGCACCACGTCCAGAGGTTTCAAGTCGTTTCTGAAGTCTTTGACGAACTCAGCAGCGTAGTTGCCGTCGTCGGGAGGCATGGGCACTTCGCCGTGGTCCTCCACCCTCAGCACTTTCATTTCGTTCAGGTCCACCACGGCGATGACGCCCTCGATGGGACGCGCGTAGCCGTTGTCGTTGGGGCTGGTCTTGAGCCAACTGCGCGCGAAGGAGAGGCGCAGACCATCCTCTTCCGGGACTCCGTAATTGCCGGCGGGCCATGGATCGACCATCACGAGGTTGGTGTCGTCGATGCCTCGCTTCCGCAGGGCCGCCTGGAACTCCGGAGAGGCCTTGACGGCGTTCTCACACTCAAAGAACTCGTCCATCATCAGGCGCGGCTGGACACCTGGAACGTTGGTCCACGACTCAACCCTGCGTTCGGACAGAGAAACAACCGCCTCGTACGCGGCCCCCGTATCATTGTCCAGCAGGATTATGACAGCCTCGCGGCCGTGCGGCTTAGCACCGTTACCACTGGTGAGGCCTTCCTTCGGCGGTTCCTTAAGCTCTACTGACTCGAACCTGACCCGGCTCCCCAGTACCCTCTCGGTGCGCAGTATGGCCACCGCACTTTTGATCTCGGCGGGGCTCAAGGGATCCAGCGGATGTATGGCATGGGACGGCTTCGACAGCACCTGAACAGAGTGGCCTGCGGTTGTCATTGTGGGCCTCCTTCCTGCAGGGTCTTTTGATCGTTCCCTCTCCCTCCGGGGGAGGGTCAGGGTGGGGCGTCCTCGATAGTTAGAGTAATATTATGTCATCGCGACACTTTACCCTCACCCCCTCTTTGAAAGGAGAATTAAAGGACTCTGTCCTTACTCCAGGTATTCACTTTCGGGGTATTTGCTCCCAGTTGTTGCCGCTTCTGGTATCTCCGGGACGCCGGTCGCGGCCTCACAGGACCCGTACTGCACAGTATAGTTTGGCCCGGCTGAATGAGAAACTGCAGCCCTCAAAGGGCTGTCGAATCTGAAATAATTCCAGGTTCCAGACTGGGGTACGGTTGCACTATCAAGATTGCCCTGCGTCCCGACCCTCCTTTTCCTTCGCATCTCCAATTCCTGTGTGGGACTATGCCCTGTGTGGGACTATGCATAGATCGACGAACTGGCCCAGCATAGCCTTGACACTTCCCCGCAGGCCCACCAGAATCCTCCCAGCATCCGAATGTTTTGTAACATGCTCCTCCAATTGCGTGGCGAATCGAAAGGAAAGACTTGACTTACAACACCATCATTCTGGAAAAGAAAGACCACATTGCCCGGCTCACCCTTAACCGTCCGGAACGTCTCAACGCAGCGAACGAGCAGATGTTCTCGGAGTTGAATTCGGCCCTGGCAGACGTGGCCGGCGACAGGGAAATCCGGGCACTTGTGCTGACCGGCGCGGGCCGGGCCTTCTGTGCCTCCGCGGACATCAAGGACGAGCGCCGGGAGGCGGACCGGCTGCTGGGGCACATGGAACCCTACCAGATCTACCAGTTCATCCGGAGCGGCCCGCAGGGCATTACTCTCAAGCTACACCAGATGGAAATCCCCACCATCGCGATGGTCAACGGCTTGGCCATCGGTGACGGGTTCGACTGGGCGCTGGCCTGCGACATCCGCATAGGGTGCGAACGTTCTCGGTTCATGAACGCGTTCCTGCAGATGGGTCTGGTTTCGAACACCGGGGCAACCTGGCTGTATCCGCGGGCCCTTGGGGTCAGCCGGGCCCTGGAGCTGCTGTACACCGGCGACTGGCTGGAGGCGGAGGACGCGGTGCGGCTGGGTGTGCTCGGCCGATTGGTGCCGGCGGAAGAACTGGCAGACGAGACGATGGCCCTGGCCACCAGAATCGCCGGACGAGCTCCGGTGGCCAACCGCCTGGTGAAGGGAATGGTCTACAGGGGCTTGGGACAGTCCCTCGAGGAGCATCTCCCGGAGGCCGCCCACGCAGAGATCCTGTCCCTCGCCACCGAGGACCACCGGGAGGCACTGGCCGCGTTTCTGGAAAAACGGGAACCAAGATTCAAAGGCCAGTAGCCGGGCTGGTGAGGACGGATATGGCGGGCTCCCTGCTGGAACAGTTAAAGGCTACGGTCGGTCGGGAATTGGTGTTCCAGGCACCCGACGAGATAGGGCGGTCCGCATTTCGCCAATACGCCCTGGCCGTTGGCGATTTCAATCCCCTCTACTCGGACCGCGAGCAGGCTACGGCCCACGGGATGCGGGACGTGATGGCTCCGCCGACGCTGGTCTGCGATACCTGGCAGTACGTCAACAGCGACATGGACGAGCGCGGCGACCTGCTGGGACGCGGCGACTTCGGCAAACTGACCGGGCTTCGGGCTGGCAACGAGTACGAGTTCTTCCAACCCATCCACCCAGACGACGTGCTCACGGCACACTGGCTGGTGAAGGACGTGTATGAACGCACCGGACGCTCCGGGTCGCTGATCTTTCAGGTCATCGAGGCCACGTACCGCAACCAGCGCGGCGAATTGCTGGCCCGCAATACCGAGACCCTGTTCTACCGGGTGGAATTCTACCGGGTGAATGCGGAGGAGGCGCCGCAGTGAGTTGTGACGGGAGCGCCGGGCGATTCTTCGAGGATATCTCGGTGGGCGAGGAGTTGACCCCGCTCCACAAGCAGATCGACCTCCCCCGAATGATTGCCTACGGCGCCGCCACCTGGGACTTCATCCGCGTCCATTACGACGCGGATCACGTTCGGGAATTGGGTTTTCCCGGCCCCTTCGTGGACGGCCAGATGCTGGGGGCGTTCCTGGCTCAACACGTCCAGGACTGGGCGGGCCCGCGCGCCTTCCTGCGCAAATTGGGCTTCCGCAACCGGATCATGGTCTACCCCGGTGATTCCCTCGTCTGCCGGGGCGTGGTCACCGACCTGTACCGGGAGGGTGATGACGCGGAAGGCCAGGGACTCGCCCAGTGCGACCTGTGGATCGAGAACCAGCGCGCAGAACGGGTTGTCGAACCAGCCAGCGCGCTGGTGCAACTCCCTCGGCGGACTTCATCGCCTGCTTCGCTCAATCCGCATCCAGCTCGCTCCGCTGGGGGCAGCCCCAATGAGCACTGACGCCAACCCAAAGGCGACTCCGCCGGGGGCTCTCGATGGCGTGAAAGTCGTGGAATACACCGATATGGCGTCGGCCTCCTTCTGCTCCCGGCTGCTCGCGGACGCGGGGGCCGACGTGGTGAAGGTGGAAGCGCCCCAAGGCGATCCATATCGCCAACACGGCCCCTTCCCCGACGGCCAGCCCGACCCTGACTGGAGTGGGATGTTCCTCTATCTGAACGCCAACAAGCGCGGGATGGGGTTGGACCTGCGGGACCCATCGCAAAGGGAGGCCTTCAACGAGCTGGTGGCCAGGGCCGATATCCTGGTTGTCGGCGGGCAGAGCGCAGAGATATCGCGGCAGGACCTGCGCCGCGAGGCTTTCCAAGACCTCAATCCCGGACTCATAGTCGCCGCCATAACACCCTTCGGCCTGGCAGGGCCGAACAGCGCGTACGTGGGCGACGAGCTGACGGCTGTGGCCGCCGGTGGGCTGTCTTTCAGCACGCCGGGAGTGCCCGACGGTGTACAGGACCCGATAGAGGAACCACCGCTCCGGGCCGACACCCCGCTCGGAGAGCTTATGACAGGTGTGCTGGGTTCAGCAGCCTGTGTGGCCGCGCTGCTGGCCCGGCAGTTCAGTGGCCAGGGCTGCGAGATCGACCTCTCGCTGCAGGAGGGAGTGGCTGCGGTCATGCCCTACGAGCTGGCCCACGCCGCCTACCACGAGCCGAAGAAACGAGAGGCGCTCGGTTTCGCGCTGATGCCGAACGTTTATATGCCCTGCAAGGACGGCTACGTCGTGATCATGGCAGTCCTTGAGGGCCATTGGCGCAGCCTGATGCGGGCCGCGGACTACCCGGACTGGGCCGATCTGGAAGTCTTCTCCACCGCCCGCGACCGGGCCCGGAACTGGGACGCGCTGGAACCACTGATGCTGGAATGGACAATGTCCCACACCGGGGAGGAAATTGCCCGACTGGCCCAGGAGCGCGGTGTCCCCTGTTTCCCGGCCTACACCGTGGGCCAGATGATGGAGTCGCAGCACGTTGCCGAACGGGCCTTTCTCCAGGAGTTCACCAGCCCTGCAGGCCAGAGTTTCAAATTGCCCGGGCACCCCATCCGCATGAGCGCCACTCCCTGGCGGTCCTTCCGTCCCGCACCCTGCCTGGGTCAGCACACCGCCGAGGTCCTGCACGACTGGCTCGGTCGCTCAGAGAGCGATGCGGAGTCTCTGTCCGCAGCATTCACGCGTCAGACTCGCTCGAAGGCTGGCGAGCAATGAACCCTGCGTCACTACCGTTGCAGGGCATCCGCGTGGCCGATTTCGGCCAGGTAATCGCCGCTCCGGTCACGGCCCAGATGCTGGGCTGGCTGGGCGCTGAGGTGATCCTGGTGGAGACCCAATCCCGCTTCACCACCCGCGTGTGGCCACCCTTCGCTGGCGGAGAGTTCGGCATTAACCGCAGCGGCGGATTCAACCTCGTCAACAACAACAAGCTCAGTTGCTCCCTGGACCTGCGCCACCCGGACGCGCTGGATGTGGCCAAGGGCATCATAGGCGTCAGCGACGTCCTGGTGGAAAACTACGCGACCGGGGTGATGGAAAACCTGGGTCTGGGTTACAGCGAAGTGAAGAAGCTGCGGCCCGACATTGTTTACATGTCCTTGGCGGCATTCGGGCGCAGCGGGTCCTTCAAGGGTCTGACGGGGTTCCACAGCGTGATCAATCTGTTCAGCGGCCTGGCAGACGTCACGGGCTACCCTGGCTCCCATCCGCGGATCATGGGAGGCCTGATCCCCGACGCCTTCAGTGGCTGCTACGGCGTTCTGGCAGTACTGGAGGCGCTGTACCACCGCTCACGAACCGGCGAAGGCCAGTTCGTCGAGGTGTCGATGACCGAGGCGCTGACCGGCATGATTCCCGAAGCGGTGATGAAGCACTCCCTTACAGGAGAGGAACAGGTGAAGGCGGGCAACCGCGACGGGCGGAAAGCACCCCACAACGTGTTCCGGTGCCTGGGCGACGAGAAGTGGGTGGCGATTTCCGTGGCCACGGACGAGCAGTTCCGTGCCCTGTCCCATGCCTGCGGCCACCCCGGTTGGGCTGACGAGCCGCGGTTTGCCACCATCAGGACTCGCCTGGAAAACCAGGATACGCTGGAAGCACACCTGCAGCAGTGGACCGCCGGCCAGGAAGTCGAGGATGTCGTTGCCGCCCTGCAGGCCGCAGGCATTCCTTCCGCCCCAGTGTTTGACTCTGCGGAGGTACTCGCCGATCCGCACCTAGTGGAACGGGGTTTCGTGGCCGATGTGGAGCACTCGGTGGCGGGCACGCGACCCGTTCTCTCCCTGCCCTGGGCCGCCGACGGGCGGAGGGTGGACGACCTCCGGTCCGCACCCACCTTCGGCCAGCATAACCAGTGGGTGCTGAAAGAGCTGCTCCACGTGCCTGACGAAGAATACGAGCGGCTGGTATCATCGGGCGCCATCGGCTGAAACCCCGCCAGCTTTGTTCTGAGTTTCTTGAAGGTACGGAGTTTTTATGCCCAGGAATATGGTCGAGGTTGACCCGCAGAAATTCCCGTGGTTGGACCTGAACCGCTACACCTTCTGCCTGGGAGCAGAGAGCGGCGGGATCCTGTACCTGGCCGGCCAGACCGCCAGCGAGTACGACCCGACGGCGGGCGGCGTGGTCTGCAAGGGCGACCTGCTCGACCAGACCAGGGTCATCTACGAAAAGCTGGGCGTCATCCTGGAAGCCGCCGGGATGTCCTTCGACAACGTGGTGCAGACGGTGGACTACATCGACCCGTCGGCCCTGCCCCAATACCGCGAGACCGGTGCAATCCGCCGGGAGTTCCTGGGCGGCACACCAGTGGGTTCCACCGGAATCTGCGTGGAGCGGCTGCTCCGGCCCGACGCCCTGCTGGAGGTCAGCGCGGTGGCGGTGCGCGGGGAAAAGCGCGCCGTTAACCCGGGCTACGACCGGTATGGCGCCCTCACCTACGTGCCCGGCGTGATCGCCGGAGACACGCTCTGGACCTCAGGCTTCGTCGGCAACGAAGAGGTGGACGGCCAGGCGTCCTTTCCCCAGGACACCGGCCGCCAGATGGGGCTGACCTACAAAATCGTGGGCAGCGTACTTGCAGCCGCCGGGGCCGTTACCTCTGACGTTGTGAAAACCCTGGAATACGTCTCTCCCCAGGCATGGCTTCAGTATGACGGTGGAGCAGCCGACTCTCGCCGTGAATTCTTCAAGGGAAAATACCCGGCCAACACCGGCATCACGGTAAACCGTCTGCTTCGGCCCGAGGGCCACGTGGAAGTCGAGGCGGTCGCAGTGCTGGGCGGAACTCGGGAGGAGATACAGGTGCCAGGGTGGGAGCCAAGCTACGAGGACGCGTCTCACGTTCCGGGGGTGAAGAAAGGACGGATGCTGCAGCTGTCGGCACAGGCGGGCATCGACCACACAACCGCCACCGGAGTGGCGCCCTTCGACATTGTGGCCCAGGCCGAGCAAGCCTACGGCAACCTGGCGCGGGTGCTGGCCGAAGGCGGCTACTCTATGGATGACGTAGTCAACACCATCGAATGGGTCCCCCCCAACGGCCTGTCGGCCTACCGGCGGGTGGGCGAGGTGCGCCGCAGGTTCTTTGGCGACAATTTTCCGTCTGCCACCGGGGTATCGATGCACCGCATCCGCCGGCCCGGCCCGCACGACCGGCTGGTTCCTGAGCTCCTGTTTGAGGTCACGGCAGTGGCCATAGTGTAGCCTGCGCCTTTCCAATGCCGCTGCGCGGTATCTGGCAACTTGCAGGGTCATCATGCCGACGTATTCCTCAAACATCAGGACACTGGGAACAGCTATCCGCTATGTCGTATTCTCGGGTCCACACAAGCGTAGAGCGTGTCGATCGTCAAGTACAGGGCCATAGAGGGACCCACAGGCCAGCGCTGCCGCATGGATCACAGGGAAGTTTCTCTGCTGCACGCCGTAGGGGAGCATCCGCCCTAACCGGGCCAGACGAACACTACTCCTATCGCGAGTGGGCCTTGGAGTTGGGCCCTCTGCAGGCGGGCTCGCCGGGGACGCCCCCTTCGGCGTGTAGCCGACATACCGCGAGAGCCTGGCTGCCTTGGGGATGCCCTACTCCTGGACGTTTCGTCGGGCTTTACGGTGTGGCCGCCGGAACCTGGACGGCAGCGAACTCCGCTACTACCTGTCGAATGCTCCGGAGGATACCCCGTTGGAGACCCTGGCCGCTGTGCGGGGCGCTTCAGGGCCAATGCACCGGGGCTATAATGGGGGGCAACCCAGACATATTTTGAGAATCAACGGAACGAAGGGGTGTGAAATGGCCCGTCTGCCAGTTCTAAAGCGAGACCAGGTACCGGAGGAATTTCTGGAGGCGTTCGACGCAGAAACCGCCGCCAGTGGCGGGGTCGTGGAGTCAGGACCCGGTTCGGCGATGATCTACAGTGCCGAAATGAGGCGCCGGGCCAACCATCTGGTCGGCTATTTCCGGGAAGTGACTGACCTGCCCCACAAACTCCAGGAGCTGGCCATGCTGTTGACCGCCCGGCACATGGACTGTCAGTACATCTGGTACGCCCATTCGGTGCGAGGACGCCAACAGGGTCTGAGCGACGAGCTGGTGGATGCCCTGCGCGACCGCAGGCCTCTGCCGGATATGCCGTCGGAAGAGGCTGCTCTCGTGGCCTATGCCACTGAGATGTTCAACGAACACCGGGTCAGCACCGAGACTTACGAAAGGGCCATCGAACAGTTCGGCCCCAGGTGGCTCACCGAACTCTCGACCATGATGGGGTACTACACCCTGCTGGCCTACAATGCCAACTCGTTCGAGATTGACCTGCCTGAGGGCGGACCGGAGCCGGTTCTTCCCGTTTAGCATTGCAGAGGATTCCTCCGGAAAATTATCGAGGCCAATAAAGGGGAGAGCGGCACATCCCTGATTTTCGAGAAGGGGTAAAGGCGATGGCAGACAAACAACTCATGACCACCAGGCTCAAGGAACTGTTCGAGCGTCCAGAGATTTTCGTGCTGGCCGGAGGGATGAACGCCATGGGCGCCAAGATGGCGGAGGCCCTGGGGTTCGAGGCCTTCTATATGTCCGGGGGCAATACGTCGGCCCAGCTGATGGGCTGGACTGAGGGCGGGACCAGCATGCGGGACATGGTGGACAACGCCAGGCGCATCGTGAACACCGTGGAGATCCCCGTGTTCTGTGACATGGACACCGGTTACGGCGATGCCATCACGGTTTACGAGACGGTGAAGGAGTACATCCGCGCCGGCATCGCAGGGACCCACCTGGAGGACCAGACCTACCCGCCCAAGACCGGCCCGCGCCGCCGCTGCGTTTCCATCGAGGAAATGGTGGGCAAGCTGAGGGCGGCTATGGACGCCAAGGCGGAGTTTGACCCGGATTTCGTTATCGTAGCCAGGTGCGATTTCGCCGGAGTGCCGGGGTCCACCTTCGAGGATGTAATGGAGCGCTGCCTGGCCTACAAGAACCAGACCGGCGTGGACGTGGTCTGCCCGGCCGTGCAGTCCTGGGAGAAAAACAAGGAGGCCATCCGGCGCATACCCGGGCCAGTGCTGCCCCTGTTCACCCACGGGAGCGCCACCCATCCCAGCCTGGCAGAGCTCCAGGAAGCTGGGGCCGCTGCAGCCTGGTACCCTTCCCTGACCACGATGGCGGGCCTCCAGGCATCCTGGGACTTCCTCAACGATTTCCAGGAACGGGGCACAGGCGCCATCGACGAATTCCTGGTCTCAGCCGCACAGAGCAGGTGGGGGGTGGCCAGCAACGGCGGAATCCTTGGAGCGCAGCGGGTCCGTGAGATGGAAGACAAGTATCTGCCTTAAGGTGCAGGGTCTCGTGTTGCTCCCTCTCCCTTGAGGGAGAAGGTCGGGGCGAGGGTGAATGCTGGGTATGACGCAATGTTGGTTCCCCGAAGGGATCTCCCCACCCTAACCCCTCCCTAGAGGGAGAGGGAATGACCGAAAGAAACCTGCCCTTCTACGCCGACTGGGCCGGGACCGGGAGACCAGCAATCTTCAGATGGATGCGAGTCAGGGAATCGAAGGTGGTGATGAACAGGGTCTTCCAGTCGTCACCACCCCATGCCATGTTGGTGGTGTGTTCCACTTCGGTCAGAATCGTTCCGAGGTGCTTGCCTGAGGCGTCCATGACCCAGACCCCGCCGGGGCCGGTGCAATAGACGTTGCCTTCCATATCCACCTTCATGCCGTCGGGGATCCCGGACATTTCGCCTCTCAGCTCACAGAAAACGCGCCGGTTGGCCAGCATCCCGTTGGCGCGCACGTCGTAGGCGTCAATGCGTCCCTGGCTGCGAAACATGTTATCCCGCACCAGCAAGCCCAGGGAATCATTGATATAGAGTATGCTCTCGTCGGGTGAAAACGCGAGGCCGTTGGGCAGGACATAGTCCCGGACCAGCAGGTTGATTGTGCCGAGGTCGGGAGAAACCCGGTAGACTCCGGAAAAGTCCAGATCGGTGTCCGGGGATGGGCCGCCTGGATCGGTGAAGTAGATGCTGCCATCGGACTTAACCACCACGTCATTGGGCCGGTTAAGCGGCCTTCCGTGGTAGTTGCCGGCTATGACAGTGATGCTCCCGTCGTGTTCGACCCGCGACACCCTGCGGGCACCACCCTCACACATTACCAGCCTCCCCTGGGGGTCCCTGGTGAGGCCGTTGGCATTGTTGGAGGGTTCCTTGACCAGGGTAGTCCCTTCGACCGCAGACCATTTCCACCTGCGGTTGCCACGGACCTCGCTGACCAACAGGCTGTTGTCCTCCCTCCACCACAGAGGCCCCTCGGCGACGACGAAGCCAGTACCCAGCACCTCCACATTCTGGTCTCTGGAAACAATGCGCTCCAACTCCGGTGAGAATTGCTCGATAGGCATTTCGCCTCCTCATTACCCGCATAAGATATGCTTCTTGCCTTTGGTAGAACGAAATCTTTGAAATGAAGAGTAGCGCAGATTGGCGTGCTCATCCCGTAGCACCTAGCCTCTGCTGCTCCCCGTCAAGGTCCGCTCTCTTTATACCATCATCCCAAAGCCATTTGGCCACTGGCATCCATATCCCGTAGATCTGATGGGTGGGAGCACCATAAGGCCAGTGGCCCCCAGTGGCCAAGGAGGAGTTTGGGGCGTGGGGATGGCTTGTTTGCTTTTCGCAGCACGGGCAAACGGGGATGCGGAAAGTTTCAGAAAATCGGCCGCAGTTTGAAAACGGCGTGATATCCAAAAAGTCATTGAGGCGACAGCGGTTGCAAACAGCGACAATGGCTGTTGCCAACTGATGCCTCCCAGCATGCCTGGAAATCCTCGGCTGGGCTGCTAGTCGTCCTCAGCCTTTGCTTGCCGACCGAACAGCACAGCCACAAGGCCACTGGTGATCGTAACTCCCAGGCACATGTAACCAATGCCAGCAAAGCCCGAGCCAGCCAGCAACAGGCCGGCCAGAGCCGCTCCGAACACGCCCCCGCCCTGGTTGCTCAGCCCCATGAGTCCAACGCCTGTGGCCGTTGATCTCCCGGAAAACCGTGTGCTGATAGTTATCAGGGCCGGAAAAGTCATACTCAGAAGCCCCGCTCCCAGCGTTGCCACCGCCACGGCAACCCAAAGATTGAGGTCGAATGCAAAAAATACAAACCCGCAGATACCTCCCGCTACTGAAGTTGATGCCACCAGCAAGACGTAAGTCCTGCTGTTAGCCAGCAGCGGTGCCAGATAACTTCCAGCGACCTGCGCCGCGGCGGTAACCGCCACCGGCAAGGCCAGGAAACTCACGCTAACGCCATAAACCTGGATCAGGAAGGCAGCAAAATAGCTGACAAGCCCCCAGAAGGCCATGCGCTGCGTAAGATTCACTGCCACTGCTACCCGGAAAAAGCGCAAAGACAGCAGCGACCGGAACCTGGAAAAGAACTCCAGTTTGAGAACGCGATCCCTGCTACCACGTGGAAACCAGATCCAGTTTACCAAGAGGCTGACCGCCAGTAGCAGGCCCGATGCGAAAAAGGCAAACCGCCAGTCCCGCCAGCCTGCCAGCAGAGCCATCAATGGCACCGTTACGGCAGCGATGAGTACGTTGCTGACCATGACGGCTCCAAACGCCCTCGCCCTTCTTTCCGGGGAAATCGTGTCGGCAATCGCCCCCATGGCGTTGGGCGGGAGCATTCCACCCCCCAGGCCGGTCGCTGGCCTCATTACCATCAGGACCGCGAGATTGGGCGCGAATGCGGAGGCGATCACGGATACCGAGAGTATCAGCAATCCTGCCAGAGCCATGGGTCTCCGGCCCAGGGAATCGGACAGGGGGCCGCCGGAGACCACAGAAACCGCCCACGCTGCAAAGGTTACGGTGGCCAGCTGGCCGGCCACCGGGAGCGATACTCCCATATCCGACCCTATGTTCACCAGGAGCGGGGGAACAATCAGGGCGGCATTCTGTGCTGAGTGAACCGAAAACGAAAGCATGGCAACAAGCCAGCCCTCACTTATTCCCGTTCGCTCCCGTTGCGTCTCAGAAGTACCGATACGGTTTATTCCTTATCCAGCATATCGGCAACGATCAATTCCAATTGCTGACGGTCAATGGCCCCGGTCCAAGCTTGAAATACCAGCCCATTGGCATCAATAAATATGGTGGTGGGCATCGCCCGGATGCGGTAGCTGGACACCACGTCTGCGTCATCGGTGTAGCCTGCAGGGTAGGTGATGCCAAGCGCATCCAGCAGCTTGCCTGCGTCCTTGGGGGATCCAAGACCGGTGAACTGGCCCACATCGATCCCAAGCAATTGGAGCCGGTCCCCTTGAGCCTCGTAGAAATCCTGCAACTCCGGCATCTCGGACCAGCAGGGGCCGCAGAATCGGGCCCAGAAGTTCAGCACTATCGGCTGTCCGGCCAATTCTGATAGATGCAGTCCGCTACCACCAATGGCTTCCTCACCCTGGAACAGCTTGAACTGAAAGTCCGGTGCAACTGAACCAACCAATGGAGGGACCACTTCGGGCGGAGGGGCGGGTGTCGCTGTGGAGGCTATCCTGGTCGAAGTCGCCACTGCCACGGCCGCTGCGGTACGTTCAAGGGTACCATCAGAGGTGGAAGTTGGTGCAACCGTAAGCGGCGTTGTGACCGGCGGAGGCGACGAGGTGCAACTTGCCGTGAAGATCGAGGACAGGACTCCTGTAGCAAGGAGGAAGGTGGCAAACAAAAGTTTCAAGACAAAACGCGAAGGAAGCGCGGAGAGTCTCATCCAGGTGATTCCCTCCGCGCTCCATGTGCCCTTTATTGGCCTTCAGGCTCCAGCCTTCCAGCCGTTACTCTCTTGTTATTGTACCGTCCGGTTCAATAGTGATGCCAACGACCGGGGCAATGGCATTATTGAACACCTCAGCGAAGGGCGCGTCAGGACCGCCAATGCGATCAACCCAGTTGGGCACGACTGCGGTCATCACTGCGTTGTCGCTGAGTGCTCTCATTTCCGGACCGAACTCGATGTATTCCAGCCCGGCGTCAATGTTCTTTTGCAGGCCCAGCTCGTTTTGTATGGAGCCCAGCCTGAGAGCTTCCAGCTCCATCTTGGCGGACTCTTCTTTCCAGATCTCCTGGAGATCGGTCGGTATCGACTCCCAGACGTCCTGGTTGACCACGTTGTGGCTGGAGGGCCACGAAGTGAGCGGCCCGTTGATGTAGCTGATTACCTCGTACCAGCGCTGGCTGTAGCCAGCGTCGCCGCCGGTCACGCCGGCCTCCAGAATTCCGCGTTCCAGCGCCGTATACACTTCGGCGAAGGCCACGAACTGCGGCTCGCCACCCATACCAGCGATCCAGTCGGATATGGACGTCCCAAAGGCCCGAGTCTTCATTCCCACCACGTCTTCGGGCAGGTTCAGGGGTTCCTTGGTGAACAGAAAGATGTCATCTCCGTTGTGCCAGTTGACGTTGATGGGATACCCGCCGGTGTCGTCCTTCAGCAGCTGTTCAATGTCGGGCAACATGGAGGCGGTTGCGTCGAACTGCTGCGACCTCTCGGTATACAGGCCGAACAGGTACTGAATCTCCAGTTGCGGCAGATCGCCAGCAACGTAAGGCCCCAGCACGTTGACCATATCCAGTGTGCCGTCCCGCACCAGGTTCAGGGTGTCGGGGCCGGCAACGCCCAGCTCGGGGAAGGATGTGGACTCGATTTTGATCTTTCCGTTGGTTCGTTCACTCAACCTGTCTATCAGAAAGGTGTCCACTATCTTGCAGAACACGATGGCCCGGTTCACGCACGCGTTCTGGATGACGAAGGGCTCTCCGTCATAGGTCAATGGCGTTGGGTCGGTGAACTTGGCCCGTTCTAAAACGCCCCGATAGTAGTCGGACTCATAGACATACAGGTGCTTTTCCAGGGCGTCCAGCGGGACGTTGCCGTCGGCGTCGCCTTCGTCGGGCGTTGGGGCGGGACCCACCAGCATGCTGAGGTCTCCAACGAAAATGGCGCCCGCCTTGTTGGCCCTCTCAGCGGCGATGGCCAGCAGCTCGGGGCTGTATTCACCCTCCATAGCAGCCGGTTCTTCAGTATCTGCCTCCGATTCGGTCGGGGCCACGGTGGGAACTGCCGTTGGCGCAGGAACCTCAGTGGGCGTCGTATCGGCTGTCGGAACAGCCGTTGCAGCCTCTCCGCAAGCCAGCAGCAGCACGCTTACGATGCCCAATAAGAACATTAGAATGTATTTCCGCATTTTGACGCTCCTCACCTGATAATTCGTTCTCCATTTGCAGGGTGCTGGCAATCAGGCTGATCGCGGACCGCAAATGAAAGCGCAAGTATAATTATCAAAGCGAAGCCAGTCAAAGAGAAATGGCGGTTTCACAATCTTATCAATGTTTCTCTTATTTGCTAATTCACTATAGTTATCCATCAGATATGTGCATTTCGTTATAAGGTGCTTTCCACTAAATTTAAGTGGAGACCACGCGACACTGTATAGGGAACAAAAATGCTCCCGGGCCCAAGTAGGCCCGGGAGCAGAGAGCGATCCAGAGATTCGACTTGTGTCTACTGCGTTCGAGTTATCGTGCCGTCCGTCCCGATCTGGATGCCAACAACTGTGCCAATGGCGTTGTTGAACACTTCCTGCACAAAGAATTCTTCGGGGCCGCCGACGCGGTCCACCCAGTTAGGCAGCACGCTCTCGGTAACCGCCTTGTCGCTGAGCGCGCGCATTTCTGGGCCGAATTCAATGTATCCGAGCCCGGCATCGATGTTCTTCTGGAGTCCCAGCTCGTTCTGGATCGAACCCAGGCGTAGTGCCTCCAGCTCCATCCTGGCGGACTCTTCCTCGAAAATCGCCTGCAGGTCATCAGGAATGGACTCCCAGACCTCTTTGCTGATCACGTTGTGGCTGGTGGGCCAACTGGTGAGCGGACCGTTGATGTAGTTGACCACCTCGTACCAGCGCTGCCCGTGACCGGCATCACCGCCCGTCACTCCGGCCTCCAGGATGCCGCGCTCCAGGGCGGTATATACCTCGGCAAACGCCAGGAACTGAGCTTCACCACCCATTCCGTGAATCCAGTCGGAAATGGAAGTTCCAAAGGCGCGGGTCTTCATGCCATCAAAATCTTCGGGCATGTTCAGTGGGTCCTTGGTGAAAAGGAAGATGTCATCGCCGTTATGCCAGTTGATGCTGATGACATGGCCTCCGCCGCTGTTCTCCACCAGGAGATCGCGCAGGTGCGGGTCAATGTTGATGGTGGCCCCGAACTGCTGCTCCCGCTCGGTATAGATGCCGAACAAGGACTGGATTTCCAGCTCGGGCAACTCGCCCGCCACATAGACACCCAGCACACTGACCATATCCAGTGTGCCGTCGCGAACCAGCGCCAGGGTATCGGGTCCGGCGATTCCCAATTCGGGGAAGGACGAGGACGCCACGGTCAGCTGGCCACCGGTCCGCTCCTCAAGACTGGGAGACAGGAAATTTTCCACGATTTTGCAGAACACCAGGGCGCGGTTCACGCAGGCGTGCTGAATCACGATGCTTTCCCCGGTGCTGGTCAACTCAGTGGGGTTGTCAAAATTAGCCCGATCGACGACCGACTTGTAGTAGTCGGATTCGTATACATACCGGTGATTTTCAAGAGCAGAAAGCGGAACATTGCCCTCTGCATCGCCTTCATCCTCTGTGGGTGCGGGTCCGACCAGGTCGTCGAGGTCCCCGACGAATATGGCTCCAGGGCTATTTGCGTACTTTGCAGCGGCGGCAATAACCGCGTCGCTGTAGTCGGTCTCCATGGCCTCCGGTTCATCGGTGGCCGCTTCAACCTCTGTCGGCGGCTCGGTTGGCACTGCCGTGGGCTCAGTGGTTGCTGTCGGAGGCACGGAAGTTGCTGCCTCTCCGCACGCCAGTAGCAGGATGCTTACGATTCCTAGAAGAAAAATGGCCAGGTACTTTTGCATTAACACGCCCCTATATATGTAAATCGCCCATGCCTGCAGGGTTCTGGCAATAATGCACAGTTCCGAATGCACGCAAGGGCTAATTATAGGAACGCTCCGAAAAACCGTCAATGCAGACGTATTGACGGACTGGAAACGTAATTACAATGTGTGCAACGTTTCGCTTCTAACTATAAACACCGTCTTACGGATAGCTCCATTCAAACGGAGCGTAGTGGCCGTTCCTGCCAGTGTTGTCCCATATCATACCCTGGTCGGTGTACTCTCCCCTCACGCCACGGGCCAGATAGAGATCGCGGTTGACGGAGTGGCCGGTGTTGACCAGGAGCATGGCGTCATCGCGGCCAGGGATCTGAATCGGCTCAACACTGAAATCCATCACCCCGGGAACGGTTACGGAATGAACCTTTCCATCGATCTGGAAATCAATGGAGACATAGTGTACTCCCCTGAAGTCAGTGGTCATGGCCCGCCACCGCTCGGCCGGACCACCATTGTCCCCAGATAGAATCTGCTCCAGAGCCGCCCGCTGAGCCTCGCTTGCGCTTTCATCCAGGTATAGCGACGAAGTCCAGCCCCCGGCTGCCATGGGTCCCGGAGTGTAGTTGACGGCAATGAAATTCAGCCCGCCCAGAGCAACACCGTCAAGGTCGCCTTCCTCAATATGGAAGGCCAGTGCAACATCGCAATGTCCCTCTGTTGGCTCGGTGTTGGTACCCCTCACGATACAGGGGCACAGAATTTCGCAATTGCAGCTTTCGAAGTATTCGCCTTTCAAGCGCCAACTCTTGCCGTTTGCCATTTCCTTTCCCCCTGAGCAAAGTGTGGATGCGGATTGTATGCCATTTTAGGTATAGAGTACTAGCCACCATTTCACTGCCATATACTGTGAAGACAGAGGTGCCGCCTGGAGAAGTCTATCCATCGACCAGGCACCTCTCGGCTGGCCTGAGGCACTACGGGAGGACACAAGCGGGCTAAGCTCAAGACAATGCGAATCGAGATACGCGGAGAAAGAATATGAGACTTGAAGGTAAAGTTGCACTGATCAGCGGCGGCGCCAGGGGCATGGGCGCCACAGAGGCCCGAATGTTTGCCATGGAGGGAGCCATGGTCGTCATCGGCGACGTGCTGGAGGGTGAGGGCCGCCAGACTGAGGCAGCCATCAACGAGAGTGGCGGCGAATGCGTGTTCGTTCCCCTTGACGTCACCGACGAATCGGCTTGGGAGCAGGCGGTTGCGACCGCTGTGAGCCGTTTCGGCAAGCTGGACATCCTGGTGAACAACGCGGGCATCGGCATCGTGAACAACGTGGAAGACACCAGCGGCGACGAATGGGATCGGGTGATGGACATCAATGCCAAGGGGGTCTTCCTGGGAACAAAGGCGGCCATACCGGCGATGCGCGATGCGGGCGGCGGCTCGATCGTCAACATCTAATCCATCGCAGGGATCGTGGGCGGTCGAACCTCCTCCTATGCCGCCAGCAAAGGCGCCGTTCGGCTGCTCACCAAGTCCACGGCCATCCAGTATGCCCGCGAAGGCATCCGCTGCAACTCGGTGCACCCTGGGGTCATCGATACGCCGATGACGCAGCCCATTATGCTGAACAGCGCAGCGGGTCGAGAAGAGAACGCGGCCCGGCACCCCATGAATCGCATCGGCCAGCCGGAGGACATCGCCTACGGCGTCCTGTTCCTTGCGTCGGACGAGGCGTCGTTCATGACAGGCAGCGAGCTGGTGATTGACGGCGGTCTTACCGCGCAGTAGCCCGGTCGCTTTGCCGAGCATCGCAGGGAAGGCTGCGGGTGGGCGTTCCCGACCATGTCCAACGAGTGCCCGGTCCAATGAATGAACCGCGATCCTGAGATACATCCAGAGAGGGATTAGTTATGACAACTTCAAGTCCCATTGATCCGAATCGCCTGTTGCTCACTGGCGAGAACCCATACATTCGTCTCAGCGCAACTGATGACGGACCGGTCACCAGCGATGCCAGCTTCTGGCGCATCCTGTTCTCGCCGGGCGGGCCGGGGCACGTTCTTTTCCTACAGAGCGAGCTGACCAACAACGAGCCGAGGATCTACACCGACAACATCCAGATGACCCGATGGCTGCAGGGTGAGATCCAAGGCCGTATCAACGCGACCTTCGGCAACCTGGAGATCCCGGCGACGGAGGCGAGCTTCCGGAGTTCGGGGGACCTGCGCTCGTTCTGGACGGAGTCGGCGAGCGCTCGAGGCGAGGACATCGCCCTGACGTGGTACGACCTTGGCGAGCCGTTCATGAGCCACAGCTTCCCCGGCTCCAACCCGGAACGGCCCCACGGTGTAGCCACGGTGCTGATCCCGGCGAACGGGGCGCGAATCACTTTGAACGGTCATCAGGCGTCGGGGCGGCCCTGGCCTCGGCAGCGCGACGCCCGTGCCCACAGCACCAGCGCGCTGGCCTTCTCGGAGTCTTGGACGATCCCGTACTGACGGGACGGAGAGTCCGGCGACTGATTGAGGGGCGCCTTCACCGGCGCCCCTTGTACTTCATTGTCCGGCTTATCCGAGCAGCTTGCGGGAGAGGTTCTCGTACATGTCGTCGACCATGGCCTCGAGGCCGTAGTCGGGACGCCAATCCCATTCCTGGCGAGCCACGGTGTCGTCGAGGGAGTTGGGCCAAGAGTCGGCGATGTACTGGCGCAGAGGGTCGACGCCGTAGTCCATCTGGAAGCCGGGTACCCGCCGACGGATTGCTGCGGCAAGCTCTTCGGGTTCGAAGCTCATTGGAGTTGACGTTGTAGTCGGCGTGATGTTTGAGACCGTCGACATCGGCCTCTGCAACCTCAATGAGGGCCTTGATGGCGTCGGGGACGTACATCATGGGCAGGTAGGTGCCGGGGCGCAGATAGCAGGTGTAGCGGCCCTCCCTGATGGCTCCGTAGAAGGCGTCGACAGCGTAGTCAGTGGTGCCGCCGCCGGGCTCCACTTTCCAGCTGATCACTCCGGGGAGGCGTACGCCGCGGACGTCCAAGCCAACTCGCTCGAAGAAGTAGTTACCCATCAGCTCTCCGAATACCTTGGATATGCCGTAGAGCGACGTGGGCCGCTGCAGGGTCTCGTTTGGGGTGCTGTCGTGGGGGGTGTCGATGCCGAAGGCGGCTATGGAGCTGGGGATGACCACCCGCTCCAGCCCGGTGTCGCAGGCCGCCTCAAGGACGTTGAGCAGGCCGATGATGTTCACTCGATGGGCGAGCGGGCGGTTGGCTTCGGCGGCCACCGACAGCAGCGAGCCGAGGTGGTAGAGAGAGTCAATGTCGTAGTCGCGGATGGCGCGCTCGACCGAGTCCTGCTCAGTCGCGTCAACCTGGGTGAACGGACCGGAGTCCGCGACCTCCTCGGTCAAAGGACTGCGATGCATGGCAGCGACGACATTGTCGCTGCCGTACCGTTCCCGGAGGGCGGGTATCAACTCGGAACCAAGTTGTCCGGCGGCGCCGGTGACCAATATCCGTCTCATTGGATTAGAATAGCCGCATCTCAGCAGGAGGGGCAAGGATGTCAGAGCATGAAAGCTCCCGAGAAGCGTGGGTGGCGATCCCGACGGAGGAAGAGCACCGGGCCAACCTGCCGCAGGGAGCGCGGGCGGGCAACTATGACTTCGGCTACCTGCCCGCTATGGGACGGCTGCAGGCCAGACACCGGGAGATCGGGCCGATGTTCGGAGCGCTGTACCGGCAGGTTATGTTCGGTCCCGGGGAGCTGGACCGCCAGGAGCGGGAGATGGTGGCGGCGGTCGCCGCCGCGGCCCAGGACTGCCGGTATTGAACCGTGTCCCACGCAGAGTTTCTGCGTGCCGAGGACGGAGACCCGGCCATCGTGGAGGCGGTGACGCACCAGCGGTGGCGGGACCTGTCGACGCTGACGCCCCGCCAACTGGCGCTGTGCGCGGTGGCGGAGAAGCTGAGCGCCACTCCGACGCGGATGGTTGAGGCCGACTGGCAGCCGCTGCGGGACCTGGGCTTTGACGACGTGGCCCTGCTTGAGGTCGGGCACATCGTCGGCATCTTCAACTACCTGACACGCTTGGCGGACGGGTTCGGCCTGCAGCTTGACCGGCGCACCATCGAGGCCTCGGAGACCGGCGTCGCACTGAGCCGCCCGGTCGAGCAGGCGGCGGGAGATTAGGAGGCGACTGTGATCCAACTCACCGATGAGATGAAGCGCCTGGTCAACAACGCCCGGGAGGACGGATTCCCGTGCATCGTGGCCACGTCTTCGCAGGACGGGACTCCCAACGCGGGCTATATCGGCACGGTACTGGCGGTGGACGACTCGACCTTTGTGTACCGGGACCGCACTCGGCGGCAGCCCCTGGAGCACATCGAGGAGAACGCCAAGGTCATCGTGCTGTTTCGCAACGCCGCGGTGGACGCGGGCTGGAAGTTCCGGTGCACGGCCAGCGTGGAGCGGCAAGGGGAGATCTACGACGAAATGACTCGTCGCCTGGCCGACTCGGGGCTGATCAACGACCCGGAGATGGTGGGGGCAGCCATTGTGGTTCTGCGGGTCGACCAGGTGCTGACACTGTTCGGCGAAGTGCTGCAGGAACGCGAGCCGGGTATGCGCTGGTAGGAGCGTCGCGCTAGCTGGCGATCTTGACGCGGTCGAACTGGTCCGGGTTGAGGTTGAAGGTGCGGCCCAAGCGCTCCCACCTGACGACCAGCCAGTGCAGGCCGGCGCCAGTGCGGCGGACGATGGTAACTTCACCGATATCGCCGACTTGGATCATGTGGCTGGCGCCCTCCACCGGGGCACCCATGTTGACCCTGACGGGCATCTCTACGAGGCACTCCAGCTTGGTTCCGGGCTCAAACGCTTCGCAACTCATTTCGTCTACACCCTGTTCAGCCTTCCTTGAAACAGGGTACTCCTCCTAAAGCTACTGGCTACGACCTTGAAACAGGGAGCTCCTCCCAAAGCCTCTGATTACAACCCTTAACGGGGGACAGAGGGCGCTCCGCCGCTCAGGCCAGGTTCGGCGCCACCTCCTCCATCATCAGCCGGAGGCTGTTGGCTTGGTTATCCAGAGGGATCAGGTTGCCGAAGTTGATCTCGAACATTACCTGGTCCAGCCCGAGTTCCTCGCCCAAGGAGTTCAGCTTGTCGGTAACCGCGTCGGGAGTGCCGTAGGCAACCTTGTCCCGCAGCCAGTCGTCGTAGGTCATTTGGCGCACCCGCTCGGCCTGAGCGCCCCAGTCGCCCAGTGTTCCAGTGCGGCCAGCATAGCTGCCCACCCGATCGGAGAGGCGGCCCATGGAGAAAAGCGCACTATCCATCGGTTCGTCGTGGGCCTTCTGCGCGTCGTGAGAGATGTAGACCGGAATGCGCAGGCCGACCTTGCCTTCGCCCTCGTGTCCGGCGGCCTTCCAGGCCTTGCGGTATTCCTGGATCGAGGGCCTGAGTTCAGCCAGAGTAAAGACCCGTGAGGGATTGATCAGAATGTTGAATCCCATTCGGCCGAGGATGGGGAAGCTCTCGGCAGAGGTGACACCCACCCGGATGGGTGGATGCGGCTGCTGGTAGGGCTTGGGACTCACCGACATCTCAGGGAGGGTGAAATGCTCGCCTTCGAAGGAGAAGGTGTCAGTGGTCCAGGCCTTCAGGATGATCTCGATGCTTTCCTCAAACCGGCCCCGGCTCTCCTCGAAGGGGACTCCGAAGCCCTCGTGGACGTTGGGGAAGGTGCCCCGGCCCACGCCGAACTCGACGCGGCCGTCGCTGATCTGGTCCAGCGTGGCGATCTCCTCGGCGACACGGATTGGATTGGCCAAGGGCAGCAACAGCACGGCGGTGCCGATGCGGATGCTCTGGGTCCGGCCGGCGATAGCGCTCAGGATGGTCACAGGGCTGGCCAGAACCCGACCGGGGTTGAAGTGATACTCGGCCATCCACACCGAGTGCACTCCCAGCCCTTCGGCCTGATCAACGAGGGCAAAAGACTCCTTGAACGCCTCGTTTTCGTTCGACCCCTCCCTGACCGGGAACTCCAAGAACAATCCGAGCTCCATGAACACCTCCGCCAGTCGGCCGGATAATGGGCTTGATTGTACAGGGTAAGGCACGCCCGTCAAGCGACGGGATTTCACCATCTCCTTCTTACTGTGGCACTGGCCCTCGAGCACGGGTGAAAGGGCAGGCCGCGGGGCTAACGGTGCGGTTCTATCACCACCTTCAGCGACTCAGAAGCCCCGGCAGTCAGGCGGAAGCCCAGGGCTGTCTCTTCCAGCGGCAGACGGTGGGAGATCATATCGCCGATCTGAACGCGGCCGGAGGCTATGAGGTCGAGGGCGGTGATCAGGTCGCCGGGAGCGGCGGCGTAGGTGGTGGTAAAAGTGGCCCCGTTTCGGAAGAAGACATCGTTGATGGACACGGGGATCTCGACGCCGGGCTCGGTGGGGGCGTAGAAAAGCACGGTGCCGTCGCGGTCCACCGACTCGATGGCCTGCAGCAGGGCGGGACGGGCACCGGTGGCGACGATGACGAGGTCGGCGAGGCGTCCGTCGTTGACCTCACGGAGCCGGTCGGGAGTGTACTGGTCGGCGCGGAGGGTTTCATCGGCACCGAGGCGTCGGGCCGCATCGAGGCGGAAGTCTGACAGGTCGGTGGATACTATGCGCCCGGCGCCGAGGGCGCGGGCGAGGTTGATGTGAAGCATGCCGGCGAGGCCGCTGCCCAGCACCAGAACTGTCTGCCCCGGCTGGATGTTGGCGCGGCGCTGGCCTCGATAGACGCAGGCGAGGGGCTCGGCGACGGATGCTTCGTCGAAGGGGACGCCGTCGGGGATGGGGATGGCGCCTCGGTCGACGTTGATGGCGGGCAGGCGGACGTACTCGCAGAATCCGCCTGGATCATAGCTGGTGGCACGCAGGGTGTCGCAGACGGTGTGGCTGCCGCTGAGGCAGTAGCGGCAGGCGTTGCAGGGCACATGGTGAGTCACGACGAGGCGGTCGCCCTCCCGGAACTGGCTGACGCCGGATCCCACCTGGGCGACTGTACCAGCGACCTCGTGGCCCAGCACCGTTGGAGCGCGTTGGATGCGATACCATTCCATCACGTCGCTGCCGCAGATGCCACTGGCCTCGATCCTTAGCAGCAGTTCGTCTGATCCGACTTCGGGTATCGGCAACTCCTCGAGACGGACGTCGTTGTTGTTGTAGTACATCGCTGCGCGCATGGTGATGTGCCTCTTCCAGGACGATTTAACGCGGAGGACGCAGGGTCTCCTTTAATGCGGAAAGCCCCTGCGTCCTCTGTTATCTAGACTGACTCCCAAGTCCGGAGCTAGTCCGGCACGCCGACAAGCTCGCCTGACTCGGCACGGGCGGCGTCGTAGATCTCCTGGGCCTCGGCGACGGTGCCGTTTCCGTGGACGATGTGTCGAAGGGCGCGGATCATGGGGACGGGGTGGGGACTCTGCCAGATGTTGCGGCCGAGGTTGATGCCGATGGCGCCGTTCTGCATGCCGTCGTGGACGAACTCCAGCACCTCGCGCTCCGTGTCGGCCCTGGGTCCGCCGGCCATCACCACCGGCACCGGGCAACCTTCGACCACGCGGTCGAAGCCGTCGGCGCACCAGTAGGTCTTGACGACCTTGGCGCCCATCTCGGCACAGATGCGGCAGGCCATGGCCAGGTAGCGTGAGTCGCGCTGGTCCAGCTCGCGGCCCACGGCGGTGACCGCCATAACAGGGATGCCGTAGCGCTCGCCCTCGTCGACCAGCTTGCCGAGGTTGAGGATGGACTGCTTCTGGTACTCGGAGCCGACGAAGACCGATATGCCGACGGCGGACACATTCAGGCGGACGGCGTCGTCCATAGACGTGGTGATGCCCTCGTCGGCGAGGTCGCCAGCGGTCATGCTGGTGCCGCCAGAGACGCGGAGGATCAGCGGCTTGGTGTCGGCGGGGTCGACGACGGAGCGGACCACGCCGCGGGTGGCAAAGAGCGCGTCGGCGTAGGGCATGAGCGGGGCGATGGTCTCGCCGGGCCGCTCGAGGTTGCGGGTGGGTCCCTGGAAGTAGCCGTGGTCGACGGGCAGGAACATGCACTTCCCGTCGGATTGAATCAGCTGCGCCAATCGATTGGCCATTCCCCAGTCCATGTGCTGCCTCCTGCGCCGTTGGGCGGGCGCGTTCTGTTCAGGATTGTTGGGCGACATTATCGCCGTTGGGAGTGCGGGTGGGCAAGGATATCCAGTCGTGGCTGGAATCTCCGTTGCCTAATGAACGAGCACATCCTCTTCGGACCCGGTGTAGGCGCACTCGCCCATCCTGGGTGAGTTCACCACGGGAAGAAACATACCCTCGTGCGAAGGCGACTGCACAGTATGATGCCCGGAACATCCTTCGCAGTAAAAGAACCCGCCATCGCCCCAATAACACTCAGCACAGAAATTGGCGGCAGGCGAGTCGCATTTGACACACGGGATCGCCGGGGCGTCGTTTCGTGCCAGCAACCGGATGCCCTTGCGGTCTACTGAGACATCACCCTGAGAGACCACCCGCAGATTCAGCTCGGTAGTGGAGCCGAAATCGTACTCGTGGGCAAACTTCATTCCCGGCCGGAGAACCTGGACTAGGGAAACTTCCATGTCCCCATCATCGGGGTCGGCGAATTCTTCCATGTCCTCAAGGAAATGGGTTGTGCCGTCGATGACGAAAGAACTCAAATGCCCGCAGCACTCCAGCCAGGTGAGACGGAGAAAGCTGTCCAGGGCCGCAAGCGGAACATCGCCTGCGATCTCGAGGTGCAGCCAGTATTGGGAGCGATAGCGGCCCTCCACGGCAAGATGAAAGCCCTGCCTGCTTCGCTTGGGGCGGCGGCCCGAGCCTGCCTCACCGCCCCCGCTGTTTTCCCTGCACGACTGCAAGTGACGCGTCATACCGGCCTTACTGAAAGACCTGTCGCATAGAAAGCATTTCCCACGGTTTGCTACCGTCGCCATAGTCGCTCTCCCAAGTAACGCGATATTACAGATATTATGTTAACAAACGGATTATCAAGGCAACCTTCTTGAAGATCATTATCGGAAGGAACGCTTTGCCTGCGGGAGCGCTGGGCCCGTTTGACCAGCCCCTCCAGTCACGGCGGTTGCGAATTGTCCACAGAACAATCAAAATCCACGAAACACGCCGTATCATCCTCTTCGATGGTCAACAAATCAGATATGGAGGCGCAACATGGCAGAGATACTGGGTCTTGGGGTCACGCACTCGCCGTCGCTGATCACGCCCGATGAGCTGAAGAACTACTCGCTGGCCCGTGCTCTGAGGAACGACCGCATTCCCAGCGAGCAAAAGAACCCCGAGAACTGGCCCGCCGCCATGCGCGAGGAGTGGGGCGACGACGAGGGGTACGCTTCCGCCCTGTTCCAGAGGAGGAAGCTGGTGGCCGGGTTCCGCAAGGTGCGGGCCGAGCTGGACGCCTTCAAGCCGGACGTGGTGCTGGTGTGGGGCGACGATCAGTACGAGAACTTCAAGGAAGACATTATCCCCGCCTTCTGCGTGATGGCCTACGACGAGTACGAGTGCCGTCCGTTCATGACCAAGGACGGCGGGGCTCGTCCCAACGTGTGGGGGGAGCCGTCCGAGAAGACCTTCCGGTACAAGGGGCACCCAGCGGCGCGGCACTTGGCGGGAGCACTGATCGACGACGGGTTCGACGTGGCCTACGCCTATAAGGCACTGCACGAGCCGGGGCTGGGGCACGCCTTCCTGAACACGCTACTCTACCTGGACTACGACCGCGCCGGGTTCGACTACCCTGTGATTCCCTTTGCCGTCAACTGCTACGGCAGCCGGATTATTCGCAACCGGGGCGGCGCCAGTCCGCAGACAGTCAACGGCGTGGAGGTCCCGCTGGACCCACCCGGTCCTTCGCCCAAGCGCTGCATGGAGCTGGGAGCCGCCGCGGCCCGGGCGATGCTGGCCAGCCCGTGGCGGGTGGCGTTGATTGCATCGTCGAGCTGGTCGCACGCGTTCCTGACGGAGAAGAACTGGTGGATGTACTGCGACGTCGAGTCTGACCGGGAGCGGTTCGAGGAATTCAAGGCAGGGGACTTCGAGGCGTGGCGCGGGCTGACCACGGCGCAGGTGGAGGACGCGGGACAGCAGGAGATGCTGAACTGGATGTGCCTGGCGGGCGCGCTGGCCGAGCTGAAGCGGACGCCGGAGATCGTGGAATTCCAGCAGACATACGTCCACAACTCCAGCAAGTGCCTGGCGGTGGCGAGGCCGTAGGGGTCCATCGCGACCGTCATTCGTTGAATAATATCGAGTAACAAGGCACTTCTTGAGGGTAGCTACTGCTCCAATCGGCGCGGTGAAAATTCGCCGCGCCGTCGTGTATACTTGGATTTGACTGCAGGTTGGCCGCGGCCTGCCCTGAGCCAATAGATGGGAGCGTGTCTCCATGGCGAGTACGAAAAGCCGGACCCTTGGCAGCATAGTTGACCTCGACGGCGGGGAAATCAGCCGCGAAATTTTCGTCAACGAGGACATCTACGCGCAGGAGCAGGAGCAGGTCTTTTCCAAGGCCTGGCTGTTCGTGGGGCACGAGACACAGATCCCCAAACCGGGCGACTACTTCGTGTCCAGCATGGGCGAAGAGGCGGTCATTCTCTGCCGCGACCGGGAGGGCGAGATTCACGTCTTCCTCAATTCATGTACCCACCGGGGGATGAAGGTCTGCCGGTATGACGAGGGCAACACGCCAGTCTTCAGTTGCCCTTACCACGGCTGGAGCTTTGCCACCGATGGCAAGTTGGTGGGAGTTCCGTACTTCAAGGACGCCTACAAGGGCGGGCTGGACAAGTCGCAGTGGGGCCTGATCGAAGTGCCGCAGATGTACAACTACAAGGGCGGCATCTGGGCATCTTGGTACAAAGACGGCCCTTCGTTCCACGAATATGTGGGCGACTTCACCACGTACCTGGACCTCCTTATGAATGGCCGGGACGGCAGCGAGGGCGGGTCGGAGATATTGGGAGGCGTCCAGAAATGGACCATGCCGAACAACTGGAAATTCGCCGCTGAGAACTTCGCTGGCGACGGCTACCACAACATCAGCCACCGTTCGGTCGACATGGTGGGCATCGGCCCCAGCGGGCTGGGACGCCGCGACAACGCCGAATACAAGGAGGGCCGCCGCATCAACGTGTCATTCCCCTCGCGAGGACACGCGGCGGTGGTGGAACTGTTCCCACCCGAGACGCCTCAGGTCGCCACCTACCAGAACAGGGAAGACGTCGGCGAATACTTCCGAATGATGGAGTCTGAGCGACGTCGTCGGCTCGATGGAAAGACAAACCTCCTGGGCGTCGTGGGAACCCTGTTTCCCAACATGTCCTACCTCGCCCGCCAGCCCCGATCAATCGCCGTGTGGCACCCGCGGGGGCCGAACCTGACGGAAGCCTGGCGCTGGTTCCTGGTCGACAAGGACACGCCGGAGGAAGTGAAGGACGTGCTGCGGCACTACTACATCCGCTACTCCGGGCCGGGCGGAATGACCGAGCAGGACGACATGGAGAACTGGAACTACGCCCACAAGGCGAGCCGGGGAGCCATCGCGCGGCGCAAGCCCTACAATTACCAGATGGGTATCGGTCACCTGGCCAACGACGTGGACTTGCCCGGCGTTCTCACCGAGGGCATTTGCGAGGAAAACGCCCGCGGTTTCTACTCGGGATGGGTCAAGATGATGGATGCGCCCTCCAACGGGCACTAGCGGACCAATGGAATTGACACGGTCCAATTATCCGCAAACCTCATGACAAACGACAGGGTATGTCTCTAATATCAGGCCAAGCAGAACTAAACCCAACAGGTCCTAATCCCAACAAATCTAGGAGAGGAATCATGGCCAGTGTTACCCAATTGGGATACATCGGTATCAGCGCAAGCAACCTCGAGGAATGGGAGCATTTCGGCACCGAAGTCCTGGGGCTGCAGTCCAACGGAGTTGACTCCAACGGCGTCCTGACGATGCGTATGGACGAGTACACACACCGCTTCATCGTCAGCCCCACGGGGAAAGACGACGTTGAGTTCGTGGGCTTCCAGGTCACTGACCAGGCGGGGCTGGCCGCGATGGCGGAGCAGCTTCGGGAGGCTGGCATCGAGGTGTCGATTGGCACCCCGGAAGAGGCAAAGGAAAGGAAGGTCGAGGGACTGATCAAGTTCGAAGACCCCGACGGCACCCCGACCGAGGTCTACTACGGCCCGCCGGTCAGCTTCGACAACCCGTTCAACTCGCCCCGCCCCGTCAGCGGCTTCGTCACCGGGGAGCAGGGCCTGGGCCATGTGGTCTACCACGTCGAGGATCTGGACCGGGCGGTGGCGTTCTACCGCGATGTGCTGGGAATGAGGATCAGCGACTACATTCGCAACCTGGTTTTCTTCCACTGCAACCCGCGGCACCACACCCTGGCCATCATCGAAGCCAAGGGACGCAATACCAAGAAACTGAACCACTTTATGGTGCAGACCCAGGGAATGAACGATGTGGGTCAGACCTACGACATGGTGCTGGACTCCGACATCAACGTGACCCGCGGCTTGGGGCGTCATACCAACGACCATATGACCTCCTTCTACATGAAGACACCGTCGGGCTTTGACGTGGAGTACGGCTGGGGCGCGCGGACGGTGGACGACGCGACTTGGCAGGTGGTACGCCACGAAAAGGGCAGCATCTGGGGCCACCGGCCTGTGCCGCAGCCTGCGGCGACCAGCTAGGGACAGACTGGGCGGTTTCCAAATGGCTGACCTGCCACCGTTGCCGGACCCAGGGTTTCAAAGCCCAGATGACCGCCGGACGATTGGACGGCGGTTCATCCTTCAGGCTCGCGACTACCTGGAAAAGGGCGACCGCCTGCAGGCCGGAGAGAAGGCCTGGGGGGCGATCGCCCATAACCTGAAAGCGATCGGCGAAGAGCGAGGATGGCGCCACGACAGTCATCACCTAGTAGAAAATATTGGACGGCAGATCGTAGCTGAATCGTTGAATACTGACTTGGGCGTGTTCATCTCCGAGGTCTATCACAAGGGGCACGAAAACCTCTACGAAAACCAGAGAAGCGAAGATACTCTGAGAGAAGTGATAGAGGAGGCTGAACAAGCGGTGCCGCTCCTGGAATCCCTGAAGGGGGAGGATCCTCGCCCGTTCACGATCGCCTCGAACACGCAACTGCGCCGTTTGCGGGAATTGACCGGGAAGAATGACCTGCAGATCGGGGATACGTCCCCAGTGGGATTCTCACTGAAACACTCGTCTGATGGCGACGACAGCACTTCGGAGAATTAGATGGACGTTGGATGCATCGGCACTGGGACAATGGGCAATCCGATGGCGCGCTGCCTGCTGGACGCGGGGCACAGCGTCACGGTCTATGACGTGCGCCGGGAGGCGACCACCAACCTGTGCGAGCTTGGCGCTCACTGGGCCGACAGTCCAAGGGCAGTGGCAGAGGCGGCGCCGGTGGTATTCACCTCGCTGCCTGGGCCAGTGGAGGCGGAGCGAGTGGTTCTGGACCCGGACACTGGCATCCTGGCCGGGCTGCTGCGGGGAGGGGCCTGGATCGACACGACCACCAACGCGCCGTCGCTGATACGTCGGCTGGCAGAGGAGTGCCAACGGCGTGGCATCGAGATGCTGGACTCGCCAGTGAGTGGGCGGCCACCGGGGATGACCATGATGGTCGGCGGAGACCCAGCGGTCTTTGAGAAGCACCGTCCGGTGCTGGAGTGCATGGGCCGGGATGTCTTCTACGTCGGGGAAACTGCATCAGGTTGCATCGCCAAGCTCGTCACGCAATACCTTGGGTACTGTGCCTTTATTGCGGGGGTCGAGGGTATGTTGATCGGCGCCAAGGCGGGGATCGACCTGGAAATCCTGGCTAAGATCATTCCAGTAAGCGCGGGATCCAGCGGTGTGTTGAACCGGTCGACCGAGGCCATCCTGGACCGGAGCTTTTATTCCAACGGCACGCTGGACATCGTGGCCAAGGACATACACCTGGCGTGTGAACTGGCCCGGGAATCGCAGGCTCCTGCGTCCATAGGGGCCATCGCCGACGATATGTTCCAGCGAGCCCAGGCGCAGGGGATGGGGAAAGACGGATACCCCGCTGTGGCACGGATCCTGGAACAGCTTGCCGGGGCGGAATTAAAACCAAACGGCTAATCGCTGGACTTAACCGCAGACCTGACAGGGGGAGAAGACGATGCAGAACGGACACACGAACGGCACCGGTTCGCTGGCCGGGCTGGTGGACATGGCCGCCGGAACGGTGAGCCGCGAGATATTCGTCAACGACGAAATCTACGCCCAGGAGCAGGAACTCCTGTTTGCCAGGGCCTGGCTCTTCGTTGGGCACGTGTCCCAGATTCCCAAGCCCGGCGACTTCTTTGTCTCCTGCATGGGCGAGGAATCGGTGATCCTGTGCCGAGACCGGGAGGGTGGGATCCACGTCTTCCTCAACTCCTGCACCCACCGGGGTATGAAGGTCTGCCGCTACGACGAGGGCAACACGCCCGTCTTCAGTTGCCCCTACCACGGCTGGAGCTTCGCCACCGACGGCAAGCTGGTAGGCGTGCCATACTTCAAGGACGCCTACAAAGGCGGACTGGACAAGTCGGAGTGGGGCCTGATCGAGGTCCCGCAGCTCTGCGTCTACAAGGGCACTGTGTGGGCCAATTGGGATAAGGACGCTCCCTCTTTCGAGGAATACCTGGGCGGGTACAAGACTTACCTCGACTTCCTGCTGGACACTTGGGACGGAGCCGGTGGCGAGACCGAGGTCTTCGGCGGCATCGAAAAGTGGGTGATTCCCTGCAACTGGAAGTTCCCTTCGGAGAACTTCATCGGCGACCGCTACCACAACATCAGCCACCGGTCCGTGGACCTGGTGGGCGCAGGACCCAGCGGCAGCGGGCGGCGCGATACGCAGGAGCGGGTCGGGGCGACGGCGCTGGACTTTTCCTTCCCCGAGCGCGGCCACGGAACCATCAGCTTCCTGCGGCCAGACGACTCGCCCATCGCCGGGTACCAGCACTCCAAGATAGTCTCCGACTACTTCGCACATTGCGAGAACGAACGCCGCAAGAACTACGGCCAGTGGGCGCGGTTCATCCCGGGGCCGGGCACATTGTTCCCGAACTTCTCCTACCTGCCACGCCAGCCTCGCACCATCGCCGTCTGGCACCCGCGCACTCCGGAGAGCCACGAGGCCTGGCGCTGGTTCCTGGTGGACAAGAACGCTCCGGCCGAGGTGAAGGAGTTCCTGCGCACGTACTACATCAGCTATTCCGGCCCGGCCGGTCTCACCGAGCAGGACGACATGGAGAACTGGAACTACGCGCACAACGCCAGCCGGGGCTCCATCGCGCGGCGGCACCCGTACAACTACCAGATGGGCTTGGGGCACGAGGCGCCTCCGTTCGATGCCGACGGGCTGGATCTGCCGGGGCAGATTCGGAACGTGACCGCTGCCAAGGCGGCCGAGCAGAACCAGCGCGGCTTCTACTCGCGCTGGGCTGAGTTCCTGACAGCACCGAGCTGGGACGAGCTGGCCACCTGGCGCAAGGGCAACGGCCATACCAAAGGGGCCACCTTCGACAAGGTCAGGATGGACGGTAGCGGCGCGTCCGTCGCGGCGGGAGATTAGTCATGACCACCGTCGGGGCGAACGTGGCCCGGATGCTGCTGAAGAACGAAGTCGAAGAGCTGCTGTACCACGAGGCGGAACTGCTTGACGATCGCCGGTTCGCCGAGTGGCTGAAGTTGCTGACGGAAGACATCCGCTACTGGATGCCCATGCGCCGCAACGTCAAGTTCGGCGAGCTGGACCGGGAGTTCACCCGCGAGGGCCAAGACATCAACTGGTTCGACGAAGGCAAATCCACCCTGGAGCGGCGCGTCAACCAGATTCTCACTGGCGTCCATTGGGCAGAGGAGCCGCTATCCCGCATCTGCCACATGGTCTCCAATGTCCAGGTACTGAGCGCCACCCCGTCGGCGGAGGATGCGGCCGAGGTGGAGATCAAGTGCCGCTTCCTGATCTACCGCAACAGGGTGGAAACGGAGACGGATTTCCTGATCGGCAAGCGGGAGGACGTTCTGCGCCGGGAGGACGGCGGGTGGAAGATAGCGCAGCGCAAGGTGATTCTCGACCAGAACGTGCTGCTGGCCAAAAACCTGACCTTTTTCTTCTAGGGCGTTCCCCTGCCCAGTAAGCAGAGGGAGTGCATGAATTTGCTGTATTCCCGCTTCCCCAGAGGAAATGGCGGAAGCTGAGGCACTGATGACAGACTTGCGGAGATGGGCCCATGGCCGATGTTATTAACCTGATAACCATTGCGGAAGGGGCGACGATCTCGACCCTCAACGGCGCCACTGCCGAGGTGGTCAACAATCCGAAGGACGGCGTGTGGGTCTTCGCCAAGTACCTGACCTCGCCGGACGACCCCGATCTGGTGGGGACGGAGGACATGATCTTCGCGCAGGACATCGCCGAAGTACTGACCGGGGAGTAACGCCTGCCATGACCATGCCCACGCTTGAAGAACTCCGGGAGGCCTTCCAGGCCGGCTTCGATTCAATCGACGAAGGCGATGGGTTTTACCCGGGGTTCCACGCCTTCCTCCAGTACCACGGATACAGCCTGCGCGAGGACATGCCTTGCACATGCGTTGACCACGGCGCTCACGGCCACCAGCCCGAATGCCGCTGGGTGAAAGACCGGGTCTAAATGGCCGAGTTCAAAAGAAAGCGGGAGATCTGCGATGACGGAACGGTTGGACGGCGGCGACGCCATCCTTGAGGCACTTCGAAACCTGGACGTAGACTACATCATCTCTTCGCCGGGGTCGGAGTGGCCGTCAGTCTGGGAGGCCCTCGCTCGTCAGAAGGTGAATGAGCAACCGGGCCCGGCGTACATCAACTGCTGGCACGAGACTCTGGCCGTGGCCATGGCGTCCGGCTACACTCGGATGACCGGCCGGATGCAGGCGGTACTGCTGCACGCCGGCGTAGGGGTGCTGCAGGGCTCCATGGGCATCCACGGAGCCTACCAGAGCGAGGTGCCGATGCTGGTCTGCTCTGGGGAATCGGCCACCTACGGCGAGGTGGCGGACTTCGATCCCGGCCCGCAATGGCTGCGCAATCTCAGCATAGTTGGTGGCCCCAACCGACTGGTCGAGCCGTTCACCAAGTGGAGCAGCCGGATCACCAGCGGGGCGACCCTGTATGAGACTGTGGCCCGCGCCGGGGAGCTGGCGCAGCGAACACCCAAGGGGCCGGCGTTCCTGAACGTACCCATCGAGACGATGCTGGAGGAATGGACGCCAAAGCAGCCCCTGAAGCATCGTCCCGCCGCGCCGGTGAGCCATCCAGATCCGTCAGAGGTGGCTCGAGTAGCAGACTTGGTCTGCCGCGCCACCAACCCGGTCATTGTGGCCGACTCTGCGGGCCGCACCGCTGCAGGATTCAATGCCCTGATCTCGCTGGCTGAATCGCGGGGCATCCCGGTCTTCGAGGGCGAGGGCCCGGCGTACAACAACTTCCCGAAGAGCCACCCTCTGCATCACGGGTACGACCTGCGGCGGGAGATGGAACGCTTCGACCTGTTCTTGGTGATTGGCAACCGCGCGCCGTGGTACCCGCCCAGCGCCGGGCCGGTGGCAACCGTGGTGATCATCGACGAGTACCCTGTCAAGGAGTACATGGTCCACCAGGACCTGCAGGCCGACCTATACTTGGAGGGTTCGCTTCCGGTGACCCTGGCCGCGCTTGACGCCGCGGTGCGAGAGCGCACCAGCGAACCGCCGCCCGCCCTGCCGCCGCACCCCAACCCCGTGTGGGAGCGCTACCGTGCGCTGGATGCCGCCGCGTCCTCTGCATCGCCCATCGACCCCGGTTTCCTGTGTAACACCATCAGCGAGACGCTGCCGTCGAACACGGTATTCGTAGACGAGACAATCCTGCACCGGGCCCAGATCCTGCGGCGCATTGCGTGGGACAACCCACTGTCGTACCTGCGCCCCGCCGGCGGGCTTGGACAGGGGCTGGGAATCGCGCTGGGTGCCAAACTGGCAGCCCCGGAACGGCCAGTTACCGCGCTGATCGGCGATGGATCATTCCTCTACAACCCAATAACACAGAGCCTGGGCGTGGCGAGGGAAAGCAGCCTGCCCATCCTGATCGTGGTGTTCAACAACGCCAGCTACGCCGCAATGAAGAGCCTGCACCACTCCTTCTACCCTGAGGGCACCGCAGTGCAGTCTGGCATATACTACGGCGTGGACATCCCGGGGCCTGAATACTCGGAACTTGCCAAGCCCTTCGGCGGCCACGGCGAGCGGGTGGAGGACCCGGCGCGTCTGAAGGGTGCGCTGCTGGAGGCGCAGGCGGTTGTAGACTCGGGACGAGTCGCCATCGTAGACGTGGCCCTGTCGGCCTGACCGCGTTTTATAAGACGCTTCCGCAACGGAACCCGGACGTCCTTCGAAAAGCTCAGGAGGGCCGGGTTTTTTTCGTGTCAGTCGAGCACTAGC
Organism: Dehalococcoidia bacterium; assembly: GCA_965261885.1. Taxonomy (GTDB): domain Bacteria; phylum Chloroflexota; class Dehalococcoidia; order Lucifugimonadales; family UBA3495; genus VXOI01. Next base: position 34,195 of record CBDHDY010000008.1, on the reverse strand, counting down.
TGAAGCGATCTGCGCGGAAGGGCTGCAAAGGTTCCGCCACACCGTCGAGTAGCCAGTCGGCGACCAGCTCCGCGGTGCCGGGACTGAGCATGATGCCCACGGCATCGTGACCGGTGGCGATGGTGAGGCCGTCAACCCCTGGGACAGGACCGAGGATGGGTCGTCCGTCGGGCGTAGCGGGGCGGACGCCGGCGCGGGCGGACACGAAGGCGGCATCGGCGAGCGACGGGAAGGACCTGAGGCCCCCGGTGATGAGAGTAGCGACGCCCTCTGCGGTGACCGTCTCGTCGGTGCGTCCCTCCTCCCGCGTGGACGCCACCAGGATGTTGCCGTCGAGGCGGGGCACCACGTAGACGCTGGAGTTCCGGACGGGGGTTTGGGGCATAAACCCAGGACGCCGCAACAGGATCCGCTGTCCCTTGACGCCGCGCACGGGCAGGTCCAGCGGACCCCCTGGCACCGCCCAGCGACCGCCAATGCCGCTGCCGGGGCCTGCCGCCAGGACCACCTGGCCCGCTGCGATGCTGCCGGCGGTGGTCTCGATTCCCGTGATCCGGTTGCCATCGTGGTTCAGGCCGGTTACCTCGGTTCGTTCGTGGAGCCTGACGCCCAACCGGCCCGCTGCGTGGACCAGGGAGTCGCAGAATCGCTGGCCGCGAACGCAGCCCTCGTGCGGAGAAAAGATGGCGGCGAGGACCTCGGGACTGGCCTCGGGTTCGCGCCGCAGGATGTCTTCCCGCTCCAGCCATTCCACCCCGAAGTCGAGTTGGGACTGCCAGAGGTGATAACCGCGCAGTTCCGCAACCTCGTCTTCACTGAATGCCACCTTCAAGACGCCGTTCTGCTGAAACTCCGGGTTGACACCGGCCTCGGTCAGATCGGCGGCCCATTGGGGGAGCAATTCAAGGCTGCGAAGGCCGAGTCGTAACATGGCCGTGTCATCGGGGTCGAGGTGCCACAGCGGGCCGACTACGCCGGCGGTGGCACCGGAGGCCCCTCCGCCGAATACGCCCCTTTCCACCAACGCGCAGGACACGTTGCGCCTGGCGAGCCGCCACGCAATGGCGCATCCCATCACGCCACCACCTATGATTGCTACGTCGACCGCTTCTGCCATGAACACCGCCCTCCTTAAGCCTTGCGCGAGTGTAATTTTGGCCCGGAAGTACTGTCAACGACCATTGTTTGAAATCCAGGCCTCTGACATGCCGCGGCGGGGCAATGGTATTTGCTAGACCACCCCGGCACAGAGAGCTCGTACAGCGTCATTTCCACGAGGGCGGGAATCCAAGCTGGCTGGGTACGCCCATATTCCAGAGGCAAGGGACTTTTGATTCCAAGCACAACTGGGCCGTGGGTTTACTGCTTCTAGGGGAATGAGGAGATCAGGCAAGTCTGTTTCCATCAGGACGCGATCGCCCAGCCCCTTTTAGGCAACTGCTGTTTTTTCGTAGTCACCTTGCCGTAGATGCAGGACACTAGACCCAGGCATTCATGGGTCGCTTAAATTTACCTCAGCAGCCGCCACTATCGTTGCCAGCGTTCCGCCGGTCTGTTAGGCTTTCCGGAAAGGTGGTGGGTCCGTATTGGCGCAGGAAATACCGACAAAAGTTGATCTGTTCGTAACCTGTATCATCGACCAGCTGTTTCCCGAGGTTGGCGTCAGCGTGGTGCGTGTTTTGCGGCGCTTGGGAGTCCAGGTGGGATTCCCTGAAGGCCAGACATGCTGTGGACAGGCGCTGTACAACTCGGGATTTACTCGTGAAGCCCGGGAAATGGCGGTTCGCACGCTGGAACAGTTTCGCGACAGCGATTATGTCGTGGTCCCCTCCGGGTCCTGTTCAGCGATGATGAAGGTTTTCTACCTGGACCTCCTAGAGGATGATCCTGATTTGCTGCGCAGGGCCATTTCTCTTTCTCACCGCGTCTACGAATTCTCCGAGTTCCTGGTCAAGGTGCTCGAAGTCGACAACCCGGAAGTCGGGGCCTCCGGCAGCGCAGTGTTTCACCTGGGCTGCCACCTGTTCAGGGAAATGGAAGTCCGGGACGAACCGCTGTCTCTGCTGGACGCCGTGGACGGTCTGGAGATGCGGGAGCTTCGCAACGCTGAGACCTGCTGCGGGTTCGGTGGGAGCTTCTCGGTAAAGTTGCCACATATTTCAGAAGGTATGCTGGCAGACAAAGTTGCAAGCATCAGAGAGTCAGGCGCAGGTACTCTTGTCTCCTGCGACATGAGCTGCCTGATGCACATCGGGGGAGCACTTCGTCGCCAGGACCCTGAAATTCAGATACGCCATATTGCCCAGGTGCTGGATCAGGACGCGCATTAGTTGGCACAGGTAGTTGCATGCCGGAAGTAAAGACCAGTCAATTTTCAAGGGCGTCGGCATCGGCCATGCTCGACCCCCAGCTGCGGCGGGCGCTGGACCGCGTCGGCTCGGGGTTCGACGTAGCGCGGCGGAACGCCATCGAGGAGGTCAGTTGGGAGGCCTGGGAGGAGTGGCGCGACGAGGCACGGCAGATCAAGATCCACACCCTTGACCACTTGGACTACTACCTCGAGCTTCTGTACGACAACGTAACTGCCGCCGGGGGACAGGTCCATTTCGCCGCCGATGCCGCTGAAGCCAACTCCATCGTAAGCCACCTGGCCCGCAGCAGGGGCGTCAAGGTTGCCACCAAGAGCAAGAGCATGGTGTCGGAGGAACTGGAGCTGAATCCCGTGCTCGAGTCTGTGGGTGTAGAGGTCTATGAGACCGACCTCGGCGAGTACATCATCCAGCTGGCAGGGGAAACACCATCCCATCTTGTGGCCCCCGCGCTGCACAAGTCGAAAGAGGACGTGGCCGCGCTGTTCACGGAGAAGCTGGGCTTGCCCTACGACGAGGACATCGAGGTGATGGCGGCCGCGGCGCGGGTGGCCCTGCGCGACAAGTTCATGCAGGCCGATCTCGGCATCAGCGGAGCCAACTTCGTGGTCGCCGAGACCGGCACGCTCGTCATCGTTACCAACGAGGGCAACGGGCGGCTCTGCACGTCGGCCCCGCGCATGCACATCGGCATCACCGGCATGGAAAAGGTGATCCCGTCGATGCAGGATTTGGCGATCTTCCTGCGCCTGCTGCCGCGTTCCGCCACCGGGCAGCGCATTTCCAGCTACGTCAGCATGATAACTGGCCCTCGCCGGGAGCACGACGAGGACGGACCGGAGGAGTTCCACCTGATCCTGGTAGACAACGGCCGTTCCAACATGCTCCGAGACCCCAAGCTCAGGGAGGCCCTCTACTGCATTCGCTGCGGCGCGTGCCTGAACATCTGCCCGGTGTACCAGCGGGTGGGCGGCCACGCCTACGGCTGGGTGTATCCCGGTCCCATCGGAGCAGTGGTCTCGCCCATGTTGACCGGACTGAAGGAATCGAAAATGCTGCCGCAGGCCTCCAGCCTGTGCGGAGCGTGTCGCGAGGCCTGCCCGGTAAAGATCAACATTCCCCGGATGCTGCTGGAACTGCGCCACCGCACCGCCGAAAGCGAGGACCCGAAGGAACGTGCGTCTACTCGTTCGGAGCGGTTTATTGCCCGGGCCTACTCCCGGCTGATGAGCAGCCCTGGGCGCATGTCATTCGCTGCCAGCATGGGCCGGATCGCGCAGAAGCTCATTCCTGGAATGTCGAAGCGGGCTGGCTGGATAAGACGCGCCCCGCTACCCCTGCTTTCTCGCTGGACACGGGCTCGCGACCTGCCGCAGCTTCCCCCCAAGTCCTTCCGGGACATCTGGCGCGACGAACTGGGTCAGGACAGCAGCGATGGTGGAAGCAGTGGTCGCCGCTAACTCCGACGGGATGCCCGGTCGCTCCAAGGCGGAGTTCCTGCAGTCAGTGCGCGATGCCCTGGGACGCTCCGAGGGGCCACCGGACCAACAATACCACCGACTGGATGAGACCCTCTCATTGTTGGAGTCTCAGGCCGCCGAAATGGAATCGAGGTTGCGGGAAAGCCGGCCCCAGCTTCTTGACCGTTTTGTCGAAATGGCGGGAAAGGGCGGCTGGAATGTCCACCGTGTCTCGGGCGCCGAGGCCGCCCTTGGCCAGGTCGACTCGATAGTCGGTGAAATCGGCGCCACTCGGGTCGTTCGTTCCGGGCAGTCAGTCTTCGACGACGTGCCAGTGGATACCGCCCTGCAGTCGCGACGCATCGAGGTAGTCCCGGTGGTGCGCGGTCCGTCGGCCTCCCGCGAGCAGTTGCGCGAGGAGATGCGTAGCGCCGACGTGGGACTCACGGGAACCGATTACGCCCTGGCGGAAACCGGCTCGCTGGTGATCTTGCCCCGGCAGGGCCTGTCGCGCCTGGTCTCGCTGGTGCCTCCGGTCCACGTCGCACTGGTAAGGCCGGAAGAGGTGCTTGAAACCCTGCACGACCTGTTTCTTCTGCGTCGCCTCGAATTCAAGCGATATGATGGAGAAATGGGCAGCTACCTCAACTTCATTACGGGACCCAGCCGCACCGCCGATATTGAAATGACCATCGTACAGGGAGTGCACGGCCCCAAGTCCGTTCACCTTGTCCTGATCGAATAGGGCAGCAAAAGCCACCGTATTCAGGGAAACCACAGGAAGGGGTTCTCAAATATGCCTATGCGCGTGGGCTTTGCTCAATTCCGCAAGCAGATGCTGGAGCGGGAACTGGAAAACATTACCGAGGTTCTGCCCAACCTGGGAGTGGAAAAGGTGATCCTGGTAGGCGAGGTAGCTGCGGGCGAGTTCACTCCGGAGAGCCGGATCGAACTGGTCGTGGTTCACAACACCGACCGGACCTTCGGGCGGAGGTCTGATTTCTTTTCCTATCACCTGGGAAGCTCAGTAGAAATTGACACACAGGTGTACACGCCCGAGGAATTTGAGGCCCTGAAGGACACATTGCCAGCGCTGCGGCGTGCCTGTGCCGAAGGAAGGGAGATTTTCAATGCCTGATTACCTGACTGAGGGCGCACGCTGGCTGCGGCAAGCCGAGAGGGACCTGGAGGATGCCCGGTTTCTGCGGGAGAACGGGCGGCATAACCTGGCGTGCTTCCAGGGGCAACAGGCAGCCGAGAAAGCGGTCAAGGCTTACTTGTACCACAAACGGGTGGAAGACGTCTGGGGACACTCGCTGCTTGACCTCTGCGAGGACGCCAAGCTCTTCGACATGATGTTCGATACGGTCAAGAGCGAGGCGAGGCAACTCGACAAGTACCACTACATCACACGATACCCCGAGTTCCTGCCCAGCGGCGCCAGCTTCGATGCCTTCGACGAGGTGGATGCCGACCGCTCGATAGACCTCTCCAATCTCGTCCTCGAATTCGTCAAGGAGCGAATGACCTGAGACGGTTCGCTACTGCCTACTCTGCGGTAAGCCGACGCAGTTCCTCACGGAGTCGCTGAACCTCCGCCTCGGCGGTAGTCCGAGCTGCGGTTTCAGCTTCCGCCCTGTCGGCCGTTTCAATTTGGTCCAGCAGGTATTCCTGCGTCTCCGAATCGTAAAATCGCAGCCTTCCGTTGTCCCAGCACAGGTCCAGGCCAAGCAGCGGGCTGTGGCCCCAAATTACCCCTGCGGGATCCGTGTGCATCTGCACCGGTTGGAACTCGTCTGCAACCAGCACATCACCCGCAATCGGCCTGTCGTGCAATTGGCCGCCGGTGTGATCGAAGCGCCAGTATTCACCCACGCCCACGGAAGCGTAGATGCCACGTTTCTTGGTGTAATCGTTCCTGCCAGTGCTCTCGGACGCCACCTCCAGCACAAAATCCGGAGGCTTCCCTACCTCATTGATGACGTACCCATTCCGCAATTCAATGGCCCTCGGATCCACACCAAAGGTTACGATGCAGTCTGGTACAGTCCAGTTGGAGCGGTCTCTGGTGTCGCGGCAAAGGTAGCCGTATCCGTTGACCAGCATGTCTGACCGGTGCCTGAAATGCCACTCGATTATGAAGCGCGCGTTGAAGATGAACCGGGATTCCTGCATACCGTCCCACTTCTTGGGGGGGGCAGGCAGCGGCTTGATGTGGGCGTATTTGTCCTCCACATTGGCTTTCGGCTTTGGTTTGGACGTCATCGCTGCACCCCTTACTGGCCTTCATACATTATAACTGCTGCCTCGGAGGCAGCCAGCTACCCTAGTTTGGCGCCTCCCATCGCTCTCCCGGTCAGGATCAGCCGCATGGTGCGTTCCGCAGACGCCTCCAGCAGTTCGGCCGTGCGTGAGAGGGACACGTCGAAGCTCATGGGGCGGTCAGAGATGCACACAACGGCATCTAGGGCGTGCTCGTACAGTTCTTCGTATCCGGGCCCCAGGCCGCCCGCCAGCAACACCGTGGGAACGCCGTGGGCGTGGGCGTGCCGGGCCACGCCTACGGGCGCCTTGTTAAAGATCGTCGAGCGGTCGGCTCGTCCTTCGCCCGTAATCACGAGGTCGGCACCTTCCAGCAGTGAATCAAAATCCAATACATCACAGACCATATCTATACCCGACTGCAGTGTCGCTCCCGCGAAGGCCATCAGGCCGGCTCCCAGCCCGCCGGCGGCACCTGCACCCGGCTGTTCCAACACATCGCTCCCCAAGTCTCGTTCGACAACACGGGCATAGTTGGCCAGCGCTGCATCGAGTTCCTGAACCATGTCCGGACTTGCCCCCTTTTGCGGTCCGAATACGGCGGAGGCACCATCGGGGCCGCATAGCGGGTTGGTGACGTCGGTGGCTGCCACGATCGTTGCCCCTCCAAGGCCGGAATGCAGGCCATCGGTTTCGATGCGGTCCAGCCTCGCCAGTGCACTTCCCCCAGCCGGCAAGGAGTTCCCGGCGGAGTCCAAGAAGCGCGCACCAAGGGCTGTGGCCATCCCGGCGCCACCGTCGTTGGTGGCGCTGCCGCCGAGCCCGACGATGATGCGGTCGTATCCCCTGTCGAGGGCCTCACGGAGAATTTCACCGGTGCCAGCGGTCGTGGTCATGCGGGGGTTGCGACGGCGCTGAGGCACCAGGGCGAGTCCGGAGGCGAGGGCCATCTCTATGATGGCCGTACGACCATCGCCCATAACTCCCCACTGTGCCTGCAACGGCTGCCCCAGAGGACCGGTAACCGAGCTGGAGAACACCTGGCCGCCAGTGCCGTCTACCAGTGCGTTGAGCGTGCCGTCTCCTCCGTCGGCCACTGGGGCCAGCACCGTTTCCGCGTCAGGCAGAGCGGCTGAAACACCGCGGGCAATGGCTCGCGCGGCCTCCAGGCCGGATAAAGTTGCCTTGAAACCCTGCGGAGCAATGACGATCTTCATCTGAAACTCACAGCACTGAGAGGGTGAGACATAGGCATGGGCGCGTGAAGGAAGCCCGGCCCGTACAGGACTTCGTTGGTCGATTATACAGTGCCGGGATGGACCCCATATTGTGATATAGTGCTACAGTCGCCGTCGCCTCTACTGGTCAGAAGCCTGCGTCTCGGGTCAGGTGCGGCCATGATTGCGGGCTCCGCCTAAAGCGACCAGGCCACAGTACTTAAGCCCCATGGGTCATATTCAAGTGTAGAGTAGCGCTTATGTCGACCGCTGGAGCCTCCATTCCCTCCAGAGAGGAACTGAAACGTCGAGCGACAGAGGCCATAGACTCCCGCTCCGACGAACTGGTATCGCTGGCGAAGGAAATCCTGTCCAACCCTGAGCCCGGATTCCGCGAGACCAAAACGGCGCGACTGGTGGCTAGGAAGTTCGCCGACCTCGGGATGCCCGCCAGGGTAGGGTTGGCTCTGACCGGTGTCCGGGCCGACCTGGTTGGCGGCAGCCCCGGTCCGGCCCTGGCTATCCTGGGAGAACTGGACTCGCTCATAGTAAACGAGCATCCTCACGCCGACGCAAGCACCGGCGCGGCCCATGCCTGTGGCCACCACTGCCAGATCGGCATGATGATCGGGGCCGCCGTGGGGTTGATGCAGCCCAACGTACTGGAGTTCCTGAGCGGCCGCCTGGCTTTCATGGCCGTTCCCGCTGAGGAATACATCGAGATCGAGTACCGCGACACTCTTCGCCGCCTGGGCAGGCTCGAGTTTCTCGGTGGCAAGCCGGAGTTGGTGAAGCTGGGAGAGTTCGACGACATTGATCTGGCAATGATGTGCCACACCACCTCCAGTCCCGAGGAAAGGCAGCTGTGCATCAGCGAGGAAAACAACGGCACCCTGGCAAAGAAGATCCAGTTCCTCGGGCGCGGGGCTCATGCCGGGGGGGCGCCCCACCTCGGCATCAACGCGCTGAACGCGGCCAGCCTCGCCCTTTCGGCAATTCACTACAACCGGGAGACCTTCCGCGATGACGATAGCATCCGGGTCCACCCCATAATCACCAAGGGCGGCGAGGCGGTCAGTGCCGTGCCTGCCGACGTCCGGATGGAGACGTTCGTCCGCGGGCGTACCCTGGAAGCCATCATGGACGCCAACACCAAGGTGGACCGGGCGCTGAAGGCGGGAGCGATGGCCGTGGGTGGCGATGTCGTCATTCAGACCATCCCCGGTTACCTGCCGCTGAGGCAGAATTCTGCCATGAATAACGTCTTCAGGACCAACGCCCATCAGCTGGTTGGCGAGGAGAACACTGGGCACGTGCAACGTCGCGGCGGCTCCACCGACATGGGCGACATCAGCCACCTGATGCCGGCAATCCATCCCTACGTGGGGGGCGCCACTGGCATTGGCCATGGTGCGGACTACGTGGTGCAGGACTACGCGCTGGCGGTCATTACTGCTGCCAAGGCCATGGCGTCCACTGCCATCGACCTGCTGGCCGACGGCGCCCAGACTGGCGGAAACATTGTGTCCAACCACAGGCCCGAAATGACTAGAGTTGAATACTTGAAGTACATGCGCGGCCTGGCAAAGGAAGAAACCTTCAAGGGCGCATAATTATGTTGAGTGTTGAAGAGCTGAAGCGGCGGGCCTGTGAGACCATAGACAAACGCAAGAAGGAAATCATAGGCGTCGCTCAGCAGGTACTTTCCCATCCAGAGGCAGGCTTTCGGGAACACCGCACTGCCAGCCTGGTCGCCCAGAAGTTCAACGAGTTGCAGATCCCCCATCAGAGCGGCCTCGCCCTCACCGGTCTAAAAGGGCGAATTTCCGGCGGTGCAGGTTCAGGTCCCAGGGTTGCATTGATAGGCGAGCTGGACTCTCTGGTGGTAACCGAACATCCCCACGCTGACCCTGAGACAGGTGCAGCGCACGCCTGTGGCCATCACTGCCAGCTGGGAATGATGCTGGGAGCGACCATTGGACTGCAGACGCCGGAGGTCCTGGCGCAGCTCTCCGGAGAGATCGTGCCCTTCGCAGTTCCGGCCGAAGAGTTTATCGAAGTTGAGCAGAGGCTGGAACTGAGAACGCAGAAAAAGCTGGAGTTCATGGGGGGTAAGCAGGAACTGATCCGGCTGGGCCACTTCGACGATGTCGACATTGCGATGATGTGTCACACCGCCAGCGACATGGGTGAGCGCAAGTTCGCCATCGGGGGCACCAGCAACGGGCACGTGGTCAAGTACGTGCGCTTCATCGGTCGCGGCGCCCATGCCGGCAGCTCGCCCCACCTGGGCATAAACGCCCTGAATGCCGCCTCATTCGCCCTGCAGGCTATTAACGCCACCAGAGAGACCCACCGGGCCGAGGATACCGTGCGGATCCACGGGATCATGACCAAGGGCGGGGAGGCAGTTAATGCGGTCCCCGCAGAGGTGAAGCTGGAGTGGCGGGTCCGCTCGTCAACGCCACAGGTGGTTGTCAAGAACTCGCACATTGTGGACCGCTGCTTCAAGTCCGGAGCTCTGGCCGTTGGAGCGCAGGTGGAGATCACCACCATACCTGGCTACATGCCGATGCGAAACGACACCCGGCTGCAGGACGTGTTCCGCCGCAATGCCGCCTCAGTGGTGGGAGAGAACGGAACGCTGGTAATGCCGGCTGGCCGCAACCGCGGGGGTTCCACGGACATGGGCGACCTGTCCCAGTTGATTCCCGCCATCCACCCCTACACCGGTGGCGCCACCGGCCCCGGGCACAGTAAGACCTATCTCGTCACCGACTACGAGGTTGCGGTGATCAATCCAGCCAAAATCATGGCAATGTCGGTGATCGACCTGCTCTACGACGGCGCAAAGCAGGCCAAAGAGGTCAAGTCGGCGCACAAAGCAGCCATGTCCCGCAACGCCTACCTGCGCTTCCAGCGTGATCAGGCGGAGTCGTTGCGGTTCGATGGAGCGGCCGACTAGCGAGGGTCACCGGCGGACTTGTAGTCGCTTTTTTAAGGCAATCGAGCGGAAGTCGCAGCCAGAACGGGGCGCTATACAACGCGCCTCTGCAGTCTTCCCCAATGCCCCTCGCTTGGGGGACTCCCTGATTTCAGGCTCCCATGGCCCACATAGCTGCCCCTGCGATCAGAGGTATGGTCAGATTGTCGTCGGGCGGTATTCCGGCCAGCTCCACCAGGGCGGCAATCGCGGCTCCGGGCCAGAGAGCCCAGTGATAGTGGATGGCTCCGGTAGCTACAAGTACGGCTGCGACGCCCAACCCGATGGCCGCGAAGGCCAGAGTACCCCCAGGGGACTTGCCCGCAACTCGCGGACCCTGCAGTCGACTGCCCACCATAGCCGCCATGGGGTCCCCAAGGGACAGGAAGAACATCACCGGTACCCCCACCTCTCTGCCGAAGAGCCAGAAAAGCAGAGCTGCGGCCACGAGCATGTGAGTTGCACCCGTCATCCGGGACGCTTCCTCACCCTTCAGCAGGGGTGCCATCCATCGCATGTAAACGCGATTCAACGGCCCGATGCCAAATCGGAAGAAGTCCAGCAACACCGCCCCGGCGGCCAACACTGCAAGGGTCACCAGGAATTCCCGTTCGGGGGCCAAAATACCGGCAACAGGTATGGTGGACCCGGCGATTAGATGAAACACGCGGCGCCAAATTCTAGGCGGCGCCTGCGGGCCCCTCTGGCGATACCCTGCGAATACCACCATCTCAACGAGTCGCTGCATGGGACGCCCTAGTCTTGAATTCCGGTCCGAATCGTGCGGTCCGAATCGCCCGCGGTGAGATTCTAGGGGGAAAGTATTAATCCCCACCCACCAACTGACCGGAGTGGAGTGGAGAGCTCGCGAACTGGGGACGTGCCCTCGAGCCTCAGAAGTCAAAAATTATCGAGTCGCCCGCTCTCCAGCGAATGTCCCGGAATTTCGTGTCAATCGGGGCCTCGAAAATCAAATATCCGTCAAGTCCGTGACCCTGCAGCAACTCGAAAGACCCCAGAAGGAAAGTGGTAGTGCGCTTGATGTAATCGGACGACACTTCCCTTTCCGCCACCCTTAGCTCGGCTGGAAATTCCAGAGTCTGGTCATCCCCGCACATGTAGCGGTATTTCCCGGGCTGGTCAAAATTCAACGTGAGAGAATCTCCGGGGGCAACCTCGGCAGGCTCAGCCGAAAGGGGTGAGGGTGCCTGGCCATCGAAATCCAGGTACTGGTAATCTTCTGACTCGCTCTGCCATCTTACCGTCGAACCCGCATCAATCATCGTGCGCGTGCCGTCGAAGCACTGCCCCAGGTCCATTCTTACCAAAGCCTCGGGCTCCCCCCGAACATCCCGCCAGGCAGACTCACTTATGGAGAGCGGGCGGTATATGCCGTTTCCAAAATCCCGTAGCTCTGCTCCAGTGCGGTCAACATTGATGATGGCGTTGACTGCCGTGTGGTTCTCGACCCTGGCTCGCACCAGCACCAGTTCCATGCCCTCGGTCGACGCAGTGATACTCCAATTCCGGCCTTTCCCGGCCGGGTCGCAGACCGGAGGGTCGGAACCAGCCAAGGCATCACAGGTGGAATACCGAAGCTCTGGCGTCCGTTCCAGGCTGACCACGCTCAAGTGCAGGGTCCGGCCTTTCTTGTATTGCCCCAGTTTGCCTGACTCAGACGTACAGGCCAACAGACCTGCGAGAACCAGGACTGCAAGCAAGAGCACTGCCCGGAGCAGAATGCCTGTTTGGGGAGTTGGGAATGCCGCCATAATTCGCGTCTGAAAGAAATGCACCGGCCAGCTGAAAACCATCAGCCAGCGGTGGTCAGACTGGGCAACTGACGCAGCCGTTCGACCAGGTCAACCAGAGCGTTGATCAGATAGTCTACCTGTTCCTCAGTGTTGTCCCTGCCAAGAGTCAGCCGCAAGCTGCCCCTGGCAACCTCCGCAGACTGGCCCAGCGCCAGAAGAACGTGAGACGGCTCCAGCGACCCCGAGCTGCAGGCGCTGCCGCTGGAGGCAGCTATGCCAGCCATATCCAGCCCCAGAAGGATCGGCTCACCCTCAACTCCCGGGAAGGAAAAATTGGCGTTGTTGGGCAGCCTCTGGGTCGCATGTCCGTTGAGTCGGCTCCCGGGCACCTGCTCCAGAACCTGCGCAACAATCCGGTCCCTGAGGCTTGCGCAATGCCGGCTCGTCTCCTCTCGCCGGGCGTTGGCCATCTCCAACGCCACTGAAAGGCCAACGATACCGGGGATATTCTCGGTGCCCGACCGACGCTCGCGTTCCTGCCCACCTCCGAGCAGATAGGGCAGAAAGGGGGCGCCGCGCCTTATGAACAATACCCCCGTGCCCTTGGGTCCGTGGAATTTGTGGCCAGACAGGCTCAGGAGGTCTACCCCCAGCATCTTCACGTCGAGATCGAGATAGCCGGCAGCCTGTACCGCATCGGTGTGAAACAGGATGGTGCGGGAAAGCTCTGCGGCCCGCTGCTTGATCACCTGTGCTATTTCCGGAATCGGGTTTACCACACCGATTTCATTGTTGGCATACATGATCGAGACCAGGGTCGTCCTGTCGGTTATGGCCCGTTGGACCGCCTCGGGCTGGACCATGCCCTTGGAGTCCACGGGGAGAAAAGTCACCTCGAAGCCCTGAGACTCCAGATGCTGAGCGGTGTGGAGGACCGCGTGATGCTCGACGCTGGACGTGATGATGTGATTGCCGGTTTCCTGGAGCGCTGTTGCTGCACCCACTATGGCAGCGTTGTCCGATTCCGTGCCGCCGCTGGTGAACACGACCTCGCGGGGACGGCAGTTGAGCACCCTAGCCACTCGCTCCCGGGCCTCATCGAGGGCATACCGGGCCTCCTGTCCCACGGTATGGATGCTGGATGGGTTGCCAAACAGTTCGGTGAAGTAGGGCATCATGGACTGCAGCACGTCCGGAGACAGGGGTGTGGTGCCTGCGTGATCCATGTACACAATGCCATCAGGAGCCCGGTTCTGCGTCATTCTATCCAGCCGTCACCCGGTTAGCAGGGAGTGTTGGTAAGGTCAGTCAGCGCCAACATTTTATCACAGCGGGCCGCCGACATTACGGCCGCGCCGCCTTTGGATAACTGCTGGTGGCCACCGACAAGAGAAAGAAGCCGATGACTGCGGCCCAAATACCATCAATCCAGTTGTCCCACAAGACAATATACAGCACGCCGCCCGCAATCATCAGCAGCCCAACTCCCTGGCCACAACGGGCAGCAACCCGGGTGGCTTTAACGTGGCTGCCGGACCCGGCCCAGACGATGGCCCGCAGGACCCTCCCTCCATCCAGGGGAAAGCCCGGGATCATGTTGAATATCCCCACGGACAGATTGCCCCAGGCCAGAAGAAACGCCACCATTTCCACGGGCGAAGCATAGCGGCTCGGCCAGGGCCAATTGCCGGGACTGAGCCAGAACAGGATCGCGGCAGCAATCACGGCCAGGGCAATGCTGGTGAGCGGACCCACCACCGAAATCAGGAATTCCTCGGACGGGTGCCTCGGTTCACGGGTGAGGTGGGAAACGCCGCCGAAGATGAACAGGGTGATTCCTGCCACTGGAATGCCCCGGCTCATGGCCACCAGGCTGTGAGAAAGCTCATGGGCAAGTACCGACAGAAAGAACAGACCCACCGTGATTATCGCAACGGTCCATTCCTGGTACACCGGCCACCGCAAATACAAAGAGTCGAAGCGGTTGGCCAGGAGAAATGTCAGCAACAGGAATGTTATGAGCCAGGTGACGTTGATCTCGATGGGAATACCAAATACACGGCCCAGCCGCAGGGATTTACCCATGCTCAACACGCTCTGTGCGAATCGGAGGCTGCTTCTAGCATATCAAATCCTGGCAGTGCCGTTCAGAAGAGGAGCGGAGGCTGGGGGTGGGAGACCCGGAAGAGATCAGGGAGAGGGGCGGAAAGCGACGGAGTAGGCGGCAAGCTTGGCGACCAGGCGGGCGGCCGTGTAGGTGCACGCAGTTGGGCCTTCCGCCGGAGCCAGCTCGCAGACATCGAACCCCACTATTCGCCTGTTTTCGGAAACCCTGCGCAAGAGAGAGGTGACCTGGCGCCATTTCAGGCCGCCCGGCTCCGGCGTTCCGACGGCGGACATCAGCGATGGGTCAAGAACATCGAGATCTATGCTGACATATACGTCTGCACCCAGGGCGGCTACTATGTCATCGGCAGGGAGCAGTCCATCATCTTCCGGGCAGGGCCAAACCGGGACGCAGTTGTCCCGTATAAAGTCCCGCTCCTCCAGGGAAAGGCTCCTCACCCCTGCCAGCACGACCGGGCAGAGATCATGCACCCGGCGGGCGCCGGAGGCGTGCCCCCACTGCGTTCCCTGGTATTCATTGCGCAGGTCGGCGTGGGCGTCAAGATAGAGCACACTCATCGAGGGAAAGGCATCGAAGTGGGCCTGAACGCTGCCGGCGGTAAGGGAGTGTTCGCCCCCCAGGAGTCCAACGACGCGGCCCGGCGCTATGCATGCGGCCACAGCTTGCCGGACCCGCTGGGCCATCAGGTGCGGCCCCCCCATATGAGGCTCGAGGGCTGGTAAAGTATGGATGCCCAGTGCAGCAACATCCAGGTCAAGCTCAGGGTCATAGTCCTCCATCTGGGCGGAGGCGGCAATAATACCCGCCGGGCCATCGCGAGCGCCGCCGCGGTAGGAGGTCGTGCTGTCATAGGGGACCGGGATGAGGACCACGCTGGCGGATTCCAGCGCAGACTGTTCAGGAGTGAGTGCGAGGAAGTTCGGATACAGCCAATGCGATTCCAAGTCTGGAACCCCACCACGGTCTGGAAGCCCACCAAGCCCGGAGTTTGACGCGTGCTCCCCGAGCCTTTCCGGGCCTGGGTGATCAGCCACGCGTCAGGCCGGACCGTCCTGCTTCGAGTTCGTCCTCCAGGGCAGTTCGCTGCGCCTGCGACTCCGCCAGGCCCTGGCGCTCATCCAGCCACTCGAGTCCCCGGTCCAACAGCCACGTCTGAACGTCGTCGAAATCAAACAGCTTCCTGGCATCCTCAAGGGCCCGGTCATGGTCAAATGCCCGGCAGGAAAAGATATCGATATTTACGTACTTCTTGCGCGGGAAGGTGTGAATGCTGATGTGGCTCTCAGCGATGATCACAAAGCCGGTCACGCCTGAATCCTCCGGCTTGGGTGCTTCGTATACAAGCACGCGGGGCTCGGTAATCCGGGTCATTTCCAGCTTATCCGGGTAATCGGTCAAGAATTGGCGGACTAGGCCCTCGTCCCACATCTTGCTCGTATTCCCGCCAAATCCGTCAATTACCAGGTGCATCTCACCTCCGGAAACGGTCCCTGAAAGAGGGCGCTGTCAGATTGGTATGGTTGGCAAAAACAACTATATACAATATCATTTGTCGGATTCGAATACAAACCGCGCCGTATGCGCGGGGCCGCGCTTCCCTCTGGCCCCGCAGTCGACTGTCGCTGGCAGGTAAACCGTGCAGCCTCCAATGATCCAGGCCACCGGCGTTACTCACTATTATGGCCCCTACCCGGCAATCCAGGACGTCAACTTCGACGTACGAAAGGGGGAGGTCCTGGGATTCCTTGGGCCCAACGGTGCCGGAAAAACCACTACAATGCGCATATTGACCGGGTTCCTGCCTCCCACCCACGGTTCGGTCACGCTGGATGGATACGATGTGGTGGAGAAGTCCCTGGATGTCCGCAGGAGAGTCGGTTACTTGCCCGAAACGGTGCCACTGTACACGGATATGACTGTAACGAACTACCTGAAATACATGGGGACTCTGCGGGGAATGCCCAGTTCCCGCATCCGCACCCGCCTGGACGATGTTATCGGCGTGTGCCGGCTTGGTGATTACCGGAAGACGCAAATCGGAAAGCTGTCCAAGGGCTTCAGGCAGCGCGTTGGCATAGCGCAGGCCATCATCCACGAGCCCGAGGTCCTAGTACTGGATGAGCCGACCATCGGAATCGACCCGATCCAGGTGGTGGAGACCCGAAGCCTGATCCAGGAACTGGGCCGGGAGCAGACCGTGGTGCTGAGCAGCCACATTCTGCCCGAGGTGAGCATGATCTGCGAGCGCGTCCTGATCATCCACGAGGGCCGCATTGTCGCCGAAGACACGCCCCAGAATCTCGCCCAGGGATTGCAGGGGGTGGAAAGGCTGGAAGTCGAGGTGGGTGGTCCTTCCGCAGAGGTACTTCCCGCCCTGCAGGCGATTGAAGGCGTGATCAGTGTAAGCCACCGCAACACCCAGGGCCGGCACACCTACATGATCCAGGCGCAGCCGGGCCTGGGACCTTCGGGACGAAATCTCGCGGGAAGTAATCGGCAACGGATGGAGCCTGCGAGGTATGCAGATGATGGGAATGACCCTTGAGGAGATCTTCCCTCCGCCTCACGACCCAAGAGGATCTGTAACGATGCGAACAGTCCGGGCAGGTGGCCTGGAAGGAAATCCAGATCTTCTTCCTCAGTCCCACGGCATACATAGTCGGGTTGATTTTTCTTGCTCTGGCGGGCTTCTTCTTTTCCCGAGATCTGGGAGACCCATTCCCCGAAGCGACGCTGAGCCCCTTCTTCCAGGGTGCGGTGATAATTTTCATCCTGCTGGCTCCGGCCCTGACGATGCGCCCTGATTGCCGAGGAGGCCAAGCTTGGCACCATAGAGTTGCTTTTGACCTCACCAATAAGAGACTGGGAGATAATTATCGGCAAATACCTGGCCAGCCTGGTTTTCTTCCTTGCCCTGTTGGCAATGTCCGGTTTTTACGTCATCCTCCTGTTCGTATTCGCCCAGTCCGGACCCCGGTCCGATTTACGCAGGCTACCTGGGACTGGCACTGTACGGAGCATCGGCCCTGGCGGTGGGCCTGCTGACATCAACGCTCACAAACAACCAGATAGTGGCCGCGGTTGTGGCCATGGGAATACTGCTGGCCCTGTTCTTTGCCGACCTGGCCTTCGGCGCCGTGGGAGGGATTCCCGGCGAGATCATAGGCGAGATGGGAATGAAGAGTCACTTCGACGACTTCGACCGGGGAGTCATTGACACCAAGCACATCGTATACTACCTGAGCGTTATAACTTTCTTCCTGTTCCTCTCGGTGCGTGCGCTGGAATCCAGGCGGTGGCGGTAGTATGGCGGGACGCCCAACCGCAGACCGGGAGGACGAGGGGCCGCGCGACTGGCGCCGGCGCCGGAGGAGAAGGGCCGCAGCGCCCGGACCCTCCGGACCCTCCGGAGACCAACCTCAACTGGACCAGCCAGACGCATCCCTTGAGGAATCTGAGGCTACTGACGAACAGTTATCCCGGCCGCTGATCAGTTTCCTTGAGCCCGCGGTGAACGCCATTGGATTCCTTGGCGCGCCACTCCTGATCGCAGGCATCATCGGCCTGGTTACCGGTATCGTCGTGGTCGCCTTCGTCAGTTCGATGAGGTTGTACGGCCTCATCGACATCATAATTGGCGTGGTCCTGATCGGGCTGGTTGGGGCAGTCTTTATCAGCTCGGTCATCGCGGCTTTTCTCAGCAGGACTGGGCGTTACGGCATAAATACCCTAATTTTGCTGGGTGCCTTCAGCGCCATCGTAGTGATACTCAACCTGGTGTCCTTCGAAAATCCCCAGAGGGTGGACGTAACAGCCACCAGCCAGTTCAGCCTCTCGGATCGGACCAGGGATCTGCTGAAGGGGCTGGAGCACGATGTACGGATTACGGCTTTCTACAAGGCGCTGGAAGACACCCCGGGCGCCGAAGTCGCCGCCCGCAGAAATCGCGTTATCGACACTCTGGACGAGTTCGATTCCCGTTCTGGACGGCTATCCTACCGTATTGTCGACCCAGACCTGGAACCTGGCACCGTGGCGGCCTACTTCGGCGCTCGCCCCGTCGGCTTCGTAAGCGAAACGGTGGTAGTGGAGAACCTGGATACCGGAGACTACGATTCGCTGCAACCTACCGACGCTACTTTCGGCCAGTTGGAGCAGGACCTGGTTACCGGGCTTTACGTTGTTACCGGACAGGAGCAGAAGACTATCTATTTCCTGGCTGGACACGGTGAACGCAATATAGACAGCGGCTCCGGCGAGGGTTACGGCTTCTTGCGACAGGTTCTTGAGCAGGAGAACTACCAGGCCAGGTCGCTGGTCTGGTCCGTTACCTCCGTCGACGTCCAGGTCCCCGACGATGCGGCGCTCGTGGTGGTGGCGGGCCCGACATCGGATCTGCCGGAGACCCACGCCATCGCGCTGGACCTTTTCCTGCTGGGCCGTGATCTCTCGGGTGAGCGAAGGCGGGAAAGCGGCAGGATGATATTCCTGGCCGAACCGGATACACCTGAATCGTGGCGGGAATTTATGGTCCAGTGGGGTATCCTGGTCAACGAGGGCTATATCCGAGACCTGGATGCATCGGTTCCCGGACTGCCGCAAACCCTCGCCCTGAACATTGATTTCAACACCTTGGTGAATTTCAACGTACAGACCCTGGGGAGCAGCGAGACGGCCATCAACAGCGCTTACGAAGCGGCCCTGGAAATCGTCGCCCCCGAGGGCCAGCAACTGCAGAACGTTTTCATGCCGGACGCGGCCCCGCTACTGCCGTTCAACGACGGAGCCCGGCTGCCGCTGGCCCTGGGGTTCACTTCGCCCAACAGCTTCCTGATAGCTGACCCGGACCGCAGCGACCCGGTAACCGAGGGACCGAACGCAGATCCCAGTGGGCCGTTCATACCCGTCATGCTCATGCGCTCAGCCGCCAAGGTCGGAATGGAAGTCCCTGAGTCAGGACTCGCAGACTCCGACATATCCATGATTCTGACTTTCGGTGATGCCGATTTTGTGGCCAACAGCAGTGTCGGCAGAGGTGGCGGGCTGGATATGTTCGTCAATTCCACCAATTTCCTAGTGGGCGATTACTCGCTGGTCTCCATCAGGCCCAAGGCATTCGCCTTCAGGGAATTCAACCTTGACCGAAACGAGTATGACTTCGTACGCTTTTCGTCGTGGCTGTTCCTGCCCGGCATAATGGCGCTGGCGGCAGGCCTGGTATGGTGGCTGAGGCGTTAGGTGTATGGCTGACGGCGCTTTCAGGGCGGCTTAAACCATGAATATTCGACTCACCATACTGCTGGCCGTTCTGGCTGTGATGATCGGGTCCACCTGGGCCATCATCGAGTTCACAAACCTGGTTTCCCGGGGTGAACCGGAAGCTGAGGAACCGTGGCTCTTTCATATGGAGGAAACGGACATTGCCCACATCGAGGTGGTGTATAACGACCAGGCCATTGAATATGCCCGCGACCCGGGAAGCCGCCAGTGGAACATAGTCGGCGACCCCAGCTATCCTGTTTTCCTGGAGCGCTGGTCCGGGACGACCCTGCTGCTCAGTGGGCCGCGCGTCAACCGCGGACTTGGACGGACTATCGATAATCCTGCCCAGTACGGCCTCGACCCTCCGGAAAGCATTGTTCGGGTTACCGACTTGGCGGGAAATACCGTCGAGTTTCATATGGGTATTCCCACTCCCGATGGCGACAACCAGTACGTGAGACTGGTGGGGGATGAGGCGCTCTACACGGTACCTTCCATCTGGTCCGAAGTCGTAAACCGCCTTGCCTACGATCCGCCATACGGCAGGCTGTTCAGCCTCGATGCCGGTGAGATTACAGTTGTTGAAGTGACCGCTAACGACCAGACTGCAGTCTACTTCCAAGGCGGCAATCAATGGCTGGTGTACCCGGGCCCTTCGCCGGTGGAACCGGAGCGCTCGGCGCCGGTGTCTGAGGAATGGGCAGTCTGGCTGCAGATGCTGACCGGGCCGCGAGTGGACTCCATTGTGGACCAGCGGTTGGAAAACCGCGATACTGAGCGCCTGGAAGCGTACGGCTTTTCACCGCCGGCTGTGCTCGTCGTAATCGCCCGGAGAGGCCAGGCCACGCTGGAAATGCACTTGGCCGAAGGTCCCCCCGGCAGCGACAGCTACTACGCCAGGACCATCAACAATGTGGACGAAACGCTCTATTCCATCAGCAAGCAGAGACTCCAGGGCATTGAATCTCTGGCCACCGACCCGCTCATCATACCCGGCTGGGAACCACCGGCGGCAGACAGCGAATCCGAGGAGGACTTGGCGGGTAGTTAAGTGGGAGCACCGGATCAGGAAGTTTGGGGCGCGCGATTGTGCGCCCCTACATTTATGTCAGAATGTGCCTGAGGGCATAACCAATCGCATTTCTGGAGGGGCGATATGAAAGCTGAAATCATGGGTATCGGCACCGAGTTACTCATGGGCGAACTAAATGATACCAATGCAGGCTGGATCGCCACCCGTCTACCCCCATTGGGTATCACATTGCAGTGGGTCACTCTGGTGGGAGACGACCTCGGACAGCTTACCCACGCCTTCCAGAAAGGTCTCGAGCGCTCTGACATCATATTCACCACCGGCGGCCTTGGCCCCACACAGGACGACCTGACCCGGGAGGCCGTGGCAGCGGCAATCGGGGAGACGCCCACGGTGCAGGAAGAAATCGTCGAGGAGTTGCGGCAGTACTTCCGCAATCGCGGACAGGACATGCCGTCGCATAACATCAAGCAGGCCTGGCTTATCCCATCGGCGAAGTCCATCCCCAACCGGAACGGCACCGCTCCCGGGTGGTGGACCGAGCGGGACGGCAAGGTCATCGTAATCATGCCCGGTCCTCCTGTTGAGATGCAGTCCATGTTCCGGGACCACGTGGAGCCCCGGCTGAAGGAAAAGGTGACCGAGGAGGTCACCATCACCCGCAACATCAAGACAATGGGCCTCGGCGAAGCATCGGTGGACGAAATCATGTCGGAGTATTTCGGCCATGAGAATCCGTACCTCGGGATCTACTCCAAGGCCGACGGTATCCACCTGCGGGTGATCGCCCGGGCCGCCGATGAGGCCACGGCCCGCCGCATGATAGAGCCGGTGGAGCAGGCGGTCCAGGTGCGGCTGGGCGAGTACATCTGGGGCTACGACGACGAGACGCCGGAGCAGGCCATCGCCCAGGCACTGCAGTCACGGGGCAGGACGCTGGCGGTGATGGAGTACTGCACCGGCGGCTTCCTGACCAACGCCATCACCGAGGTCAACGATGCGCAGAAGCACTTTCGGGGCGGGATCGTGGCCTTCGGCGCCGAGTCCATGGCGGCCTCGGGCGTTCCCCCGGCGCTGATGGATAACCACGGAACGGTGAGCCAGGAGGCGGCCAACGCCATGGCCTCGGCAGCGCTGATACAGATGGGCGCTGACTACGGCATCGGCGTCACCGGCGCTCCCGGCCCCGCCGAGCTGGACGGCCGCCCAATGGGGCTGTGCTACCTGGCCATAGCCCGTGCCTCCGCCGCCGGCCCGCAGGTGATTAAGGAACTGGAGCTGCGGGTGCCGCCTCGCCGCATCACCATCAAGCGCCGTATCAGCAACCAGGCCCTGATCGAGCTCCGCAAGCTAGTCGACGCGGGGGAGTAGGCATTGCCATGAGAGTCATCGCGCAGTCCCTGTTCATTCTTCTGATCGCGGTGGTTGCAGGTCTCGCCTGCGGTGCGGAAGAGGCCGAGCCAACTCCTGGGTCCACTCCTACGGAAATCGCGAATGTCCAGGGTACATCAGAGCCCCAACCGGAAACTTCGACCCCCATGAGCCCTGAGCCCACCTCGGAACCCACCAGCGCGCCTCCGACAGGTCAGCCGGCCACTCCTCGCGCTTCTGCTCCCTCTCCAACGGTCGCCCCGGAGCCAACCGATGCGCCGGAGGATACGCCGGCCCCGGACAACACCCCAACGCCAGCGGACACGCCGACACCGGCCATCACAGAAGCGCCGGAGGAGACCCCGGCCGAGAACGGGGCGGAACCCGACTCATTCCTGGTCGGCGAGGGGTCGCAGATCACGTTCACCGTTGAGGAGGAAACCAATTTTGCGCCGGTCCGTTTTGATGCGGTCATTTCCGGCTCCGGACTGTCGGGATACGCCAACCTGGACGGCAGCCCTTCGGAGATAGTGCTGGACCTACATTCGCTGGAGAGCGACCAGAGCTTCCGGGACCGTTACATTCGGGATCGGATGTTCCCGAGCACTCCCACGGCAATCGTGGTCGTGGAAAGCCTCCCAGACCTGTCCCAGGGCCTTCTTCGCCGGGGAGGAAACGTCAGGCACGCTGGAGGGCTCCCTGCAGATCGGCGAAACGGTTTACTCCCCTCACCTTCGACGTGTTGGCCCGCCACGACGGCAGCGTCATCAACGTGCTGGGGAAGACAACCTTCACTTGGGACGAACTGGGACTGGGCAAGCCGGTCTTCGGCCCCGTGACCTACCTCGGCGAGAAGGTCGAGGTGCAGGTGCTGATTGTCGCTCACGCGCAGTAGGAGACCGGTCCCATAGAGATTCCAGCAGAGGCGTAAGCCAGGACGCAACCCGCAAGCCCCAAACCGGAATAAGTGACCATGAGAAACTGCCTATCGACTGTTCTGATCATCACAGTGTTGTCTGCACTCGCTTGCGGCGTGGTAACCGAGGAGCCCGCCGGAGGCTCCCGAGCCGAACCAAATCCGGACATTGAGGCAACGGTCGACGCGGCTGTTGAGGCAACGACGGTGGCCAATATTGCCCTGGAAGCCACCATCGAGGCACGGGTCGAGGCCACCAGATCGGCTCGGCCGGAGACTACACCTACGGTTGCCCCGGGGCCCACAACTGTGGTTCTGCCCTCTCCCACCCGGCGGGCTGGGCCTGTGCCCACGCCAACGCTATTTCTGGTTCCGACAGCCACTCCATTGCTGTTCAGTCCGACGCCGACGCCTCTACCTACCCTCACCCCATTGGATATTCTATCTCTAAGCGAAATACGCCGATCGGTACGCAGGCGGGCCCGGGGCAATCTACATCGGCGATCTGGGACAGTTGGCAGGGCCGGCCGTTACAGATGAATTCATGCCGGGGTATGGGACAGTCCTGGGGGACGACAATGGCCAGGTCCCCTTGTATGCGCTCGAACAAAACCAGTGGATCTATGAGACCGATTACTACCGGTCGCTGCATGAAAAAGCCCGGTTAACCAACCCCACACAGTTGGTCGAAAGAGAGGAAAGGATTTCCCTGCAGCATACTTGTATCAACAGACTGTTGCTGCAGTGTCAATTGTTGGAGGCCTATTTCGTCCCAAATGTAGCAGCCCGTACAAACCGGCAAATCCACATAAACGTTTCCTCTTTTCCGGAATTGGGTATCGCCGGTCCCGATACGGCGTATCTGATAGCCGGCGGCACCCTGGACATGGTCGAAATTTACGGTGGCTTTGTGGGAACGGAGTTCCCCGGGCTGTCCCTGCAATACCTGTGGGGGCTGTGGCCTGACCATCAGACACACTTCGCAATGCAGACCGACATCGCACCGGAACTGGACTGGGTTATAACTGAGGAAATGGGCGCACAGGTGTTGATGCGCAACTGGATCGCGAGTGACGACCAGTACATATACGGCGATCAACGCCTGAATTCCCCCGCCGATTTCCGAGGCCTGAGGACACGGAGCCATTCGACTGAGTTGTCCGACTGGCTGGACGGAATGGGGGCGGACTCCCAGTTCGTAGCCTTCGCCGAGGTCTACACGGCTATGGAACGGGGGATACTGGATGCCGCCGTAACCGGCGCCAACCCTGCACTCGGCCAACGATGGTACGAAGTATCTGAGTACATGAACGGGCCGCTAACGAGCTTTAACTCCACGATCATCGCAATCAACGACCAGGTCTGGGAGAGCATTCCAGGAGATCTTCAGCAAATCCTGCTTGAGGAGGGTGCGAAGTTCGAGCTTGAGGCGCTGCGCCTTGCGGCCATACAAAACATCACGCCCCTGCAGAGAAACATAGAAGCCGGAATGGAATTCGTGGAATTCAACCCGGAGATTCGAAAGTGGAGCTTTGAATCAGCAGTCGACGGTGTAATTCCAGGCTGGCTCGGAAGGCTCGCATATCCCAAATCAGGCCACGAAACAGTGGAGATTTTCAACGAACGCGTCGGCCCCTACGTCGGCCTGTATATCGACGAGAATGGCTCGGCGGTCAGGACCGGCATCACCGCCGGTCCCCACGCCGGCAAGACCATGGAGCAGGTGCTGTCGGAGTAGCGCCCAGGAACCGCCACCTGCTCAGTTCACCACCAGTCCCTGGCCCAGCTGCGTCAGGACAAGCCGGTCTTCGGCCCCGTGGCCCTACCTGGCCGACGAGGTCCGCCTGCAGGTGCTGCTGCAGACCTGCAACGCCTCTCTTGGTTCGCCAACCTGGACGGCAGCCCGTCGGTGATCACGCTTGATCTCCATTAACTGGAGAGCGAACAGAGCTTCCTGGAGCGATACATCGGCGACAGGATGTTCCCCAACACGCCCACGGCTACTGTGACCGTTGATAGCCTGCCCGATCTGCCGGAGAGTTTCTTCGACGGGGAGGATACGGAGGGCAAGCTGGTCGGCTCACCGCAGATCGGTGACGCAGGTACGCCGCTGACGTTCGACGTGGTGGCGCGCCACGACGGCAGCGTCATCAACGTGCTGGGCAAGACTACGTTCACCTGGGAGGAGCTTGGCATAGCCAAACCCGTCTTTGGCCCGGTGGCCTATCTGGACGACGAGGTCCGCGTGCAGGTGCTGGTCGTGGCCCACGAGCAGTAGGTAGGCGTGTGGGCCGAAACAACGGGCCGCCGCCTGGTCCAACTGCGAACTCCACTCGACTGTTGACTACACCTTGGCAGGACAGAGCTAGATGATAATTATGGCGAGAAATAAATGAGGGAATCCCGTGCAGTAGTAGATTATGGTGGGTAGCTATCCTTTTCCTTCCAATCACGATGTGCGACTTGCGCTAGGCTCCTGGGGCTCCCTGCTAAATCAAGAACCAGTGCGAAGAAGATCCCGAAATACACCATTCCGATGAGGCTTAAGTCGACAACTTCGACTAAAGTTCGAGACCCCTTGCCAATTTCTCCAAAGTAGCGTCTACATCATGAGCAGACCTCCGGGCGAGCACATATAGTCTTGCCAATTGTCCGTCCTGTTCCGAAGTCGTGTCCTGGTAATCAAGAGATTCCACGATTTCTCCGGATTCATCCAGTATGTCAAGACGATTCCGGGAAGCTCCGCTAAAGAAATATTCCGCAATAACCACCGAGATTGCATCAACAGAAGTAACAAAGCGATCGCTCGGGACGGAACGGCTCCACTTCAATTTGCCTTCCGCCGTTCGTTGAATTAATCCCTCTAGGATTTGCCATATCTCAATCATCTCGCCTCTCCTTGTGAATCAACAAACCCCATACCACTTGCCAACTCTTCCAAATCACTTTAAATTTCGTTGAGTCCTTGAATAAATCGGGAGCGTTGGCGATCAGGGACAGTCTCATTGGCACGAGAGCGAACAAAGTCCTCCATGTACCTAACGTTTGTTCTCGCGGTAGCCAATTTCTCTCTAATTTCTGCTTGGCCTTTGGGACATCTGACAATGATGTCTGAGAGCATCTCCCTTATTGTTTGGTAAAGCTCAGCCGATGCCTCCCATCGTTCATTGTCGTGCAGAACCTTGATACGTCCTATCAGTCCTATGGCCCGCTGCAAATCCACTGCCTGCAAGTGTCGAGCCACGCTGTTACGCGTCTCGGTCGCCGCCTTCTTGGCCTCATTCGAAGCAGTTCTGGCGCCACTTGCTGCCTTAATGGCCCAAAGGAATCCACCTAATGAAACTAATATTCCAACAACTGAGGCTATATCGCCCCACGTGATCGACCAAAACCCCGTCATACGCTGAGATTATATTCCTTCAAGTACATTTTCGCGAAACAGCAAAGGGTTATGTTGAAATTGATATTGCTCGGCCTGGGGTCGTACAACTAACCTGCCGTAGGCTAACGATCCACCCTTGGACACCTATCTGTAGGCTATGGATCCACTGCACCAGGTGCGCGCCTCACTTCACCACCAGCCCCTGGCCCAGCTGCGTCAGCGTCTCGCAGCCGGTCGCGGTGGTGATGACCGTGTCGCCGACCGACATGGCCAGCACGTTGTCGGCGTCCAGCAGGATCATGTGCATGAAGATGACCATGTTGGGCTGCACTACGACCGGGTTGTCGCGGTAGATCATGGGCCAGTCCATCCACGTCGGCGGGTAGAGGGCGCCGAGGCTGTAGCCACAGGCGTTGAGCTTGTGCTCGCCGAATCCGGCACGGTCGAAGGCGTCAGCGTGGGCCTGGAAGATGTTGCCGAAGGTGGCGCCGGGACGGCAGGCGTCCTTGCAGGTCTGCAGCGCCTCGGCGCAGGCGGCGTGCATGGCGACGTGGCGCGGGTCGGGCGTGCCGGTCAGGATGGTGCGCATCAGGCAGGCGTGGTAGTGGCGGTAGGCCCCGCCGAACTCGAGCTGCAGCTGGTCGTTGTCGCCCAGGGTGCGGTAGCCGGTGAAGTTGCGCACGTTGAGCGCGGTCTCGCCCGAGCCGATGATGAATCGCGTCGCCGTGTAGTCGCCACCTCCCTGGAACACCGCCGAGGTCATCGCGGAGAGGATGTCCTGCTCCGGCGTGCCCGCGGTGGCCGTGCGCTGGGCCGCCAGCCAGGCCTCGTCGGCCAGCGCTGCCGCCTGGCGCACATATTCGATCTCGGCGTCGCTCTTGACCAGGCGCAGTCGGCTTACCAGTTCCGATGCGTCCTCCCACTGACAGCGGCCCTCCATGGCGACGCGGACGTA
Source organism: Dehalococcoidia bacterium (assembly GCA_965261885.1). Taxonomy (GTDB): domain Bacteria; phylum Chloroflexota; class Dehalococcoidia; order Lucifugimonadales; family UBA3495; genus VXOI01. The sequence goes on along the minus strand of CBDHDY010000008.1, from coordinate 7,103 downwards.
CTCCCAGCGCCGACCTGTGAGGCACCAGGCTTCCAGCTCGACGCCAACCTTCCGGCCCCGGCAGCCCTGCTCATCGAGAATCTGCCACAGGTCCTGGCCGGGGTTGACTCCCGCCCGGTCCACCCAGACGCGTATGTCCTCAATCACCGAGGTCAGGCGTGCCTGTCGCAGGTCCGCCGAGCGGGTGAGCAGGATGAGCCGCCCGTCGGCGCCCAGGTAGAGGCACTGGAACTGAGAGTATCCGGTGGTGTCGTAGCCGGTCAGGTAATACATGCTTTCCTGCCGGAATATCAGCAGTGCGGCCAGACCGGTGGCCTGCAGCTCAGCGACCACCCGGTCACGCCGGGACTTGAGCTCCTCTTCGGTGAAATGCAGAGCCAATTCACACCTCCATTTCGTTCTTCTATCAGTTCAGTGGGCGATGCCAGTATAATCTGCACAAACCTGACCACAATCACGCCGCCCGGCGCAGATGGAGGTCTGATATGGCTACAGTCAACACTGTTCTCGGGACCATCGATTCCTCTGAAATGGGGTTCACGCTGCCCCACGAGCACCTCATCGACTCATCCGCCGGTATCCGCATCAGCTACGGAGAGCTGGAACTGCGCGACCGGGCGCTGGAAATGGCGCTGGAGGACTTCACGAAGGCCAAGGCCGGCGGGGTGGACACCGTGGTCGAGGTCTCGCCCATGGACCTGGGCCGCGACGTGGCGCTGATGAAGGAGGTCTCCCAGGAGACCGGTGTCAACTTTGTCTGCTGCACCGGCTGCTGGCTGGACATTCCCCGCAGCTTCTGGTGGCGGGACAAGGAGTTCATCGCCGACCTGTGGGTGCGGGAAATCGAGGAGGGCATAGACGGCACGGGCATCAGGGCCGGGATCATCAAGGTGGCCACCAGCGACCCCATCTCCGAGCACGAGGAGCTGATGCTGCGCGCCTCGGCCCGTACGCACCTGCGCACCGGCGTACCCATCACCACCCACACGCCACCCATGTCCCGCGTGGGCGAGCGGCAGGTGCAGATCCTGACCGAGGAAGGTGTTGAGCCGCAGAACATCTACGTGGGCCACATCAACCAGACCCTCGACCCCGACTACCACCGCGAGCTGGCGCGCTTGGGGGTGTGGCTGGGCTGGGATATCAACAACCCCTTGGGACGCCCTCACCTGCCGCCGTGGGAGCAGCGGGCCGAATACCTGAAGAACTTGCTGGACGAGGGCATCACGTCCAACATGATGCTTTCCCACGACTGGAACGTGGTGCTGTCTCGGCTTGGCTCGTCGGGCTTCCCGAGCCGGGACGAGAACCCTGACGGCTACCTGTGGCTGAGCCGCGCCTTCATCCCCAAGCTGCAGGAGCTGGGCGTATCAGATGAGGCGGTGGAGCAGATGATGGTCGCCAACCCGCGCAAGCACTTCGAGGGGGTGAAGCCGGGGGCGTGATCTAGCAATGCACCGATTATGTAGAATCGTCGCGCTGGTCTTTTTCGTTTTAGGCGTCTTCGCCACCACAGGTTGCGTCAACGGACAATCTGCGGCTACGTCAACTCTAACACCAGATATTGATGGCACGGAGTCCGCAGGGATCCAGGCGACTCAGGAAGCAGAGGCTTCGATAGATGCCACCGTACAGGCACGAGTCGCCGCCACGTTGACAACTCCATACCCCACTGCAACACCGTGGCCCACGCCGCAACTAACCCTTCGACCGACTCCCACGCCGAGACTCTATCCAGCCGCCACACCATCCCCATCGTCCACGTCCACCCCTACACCCACACGGCGTCCCCGGACGACATCGACACCCGTGCCAACCAGGACGCCCCTTCCTACCCCTTCTCCCGAAGAATGGAAATCGATCCAAGCATACGCGGCCGACAAAGCCGGCGGCCCTGGGGCCATCTACGTCGGAGACCTGGGCCAGTTGGTTGGTCCCGGGCCCGATTCGTCCTTGGGTAATACCTACGACCCGGTGCCGCTGGACGAGCTGGAGAATCACCGGTTCGTCTATGAGTCGCCTTATTACCAGGGCCTGATCCGCAGGGCTCGACTGGACGACCCAACGCCCATGACCAGCCGGCTCCGCGCTCCGATACAGATTCAGTACGTCTGCATAAACCGCGCACTGCCACAGTGTGACCTCGTACAGCACTTTTTTGTACCGAACCTCGAAGCCCGCACCGATGGCCTGCTTGAAATAAATGTTGTCTCCTTCGCGGAACTGGGCATCGCCGGGCCCGACACCATCCAGTTGCTGAGCACAAGAGTGCTCGACATGGCCGAAGTGTTCCCGGCTTACGTGTCGGGGGACGTTCCTGAGATGGACGTATTCAATCTGTACGGTCTTTATGAAGAACGATCCCAGGCATTCGAAGCCAGCGCTGACCTCGTACCGATTACCTCGGCTACAATGGCGGAGCGAACCGTGGGCTATCCTCTCTACGTCAGTTGGCACAATGGAAACGACCTCTACTTTTTCAGCAGGCGGCCCCTGTACACCACGGAGGACATGCCGGGTCTGAAGACTCGAAGTTTCAACTCTCCTCTTTCCGCATGGTTGGACGGCATGGGAGCTGCACCGACCTTCCTGGCGTTCGCAGAGGTCTATTCTGCCCTGGAACGGCAAAATATTGACGCCGCCATCACCTACGCGGATGCCGCCTTCGGACAGCGATGGTACGAGGTTTCAGGCTACATCGCAGGCCCGGTCGTGTCCTGGCCCGTGAGCCATAACGTGATCAACGGTGAAGTCTGGGACAGCATTCCCAGGGACCTACAGGAAATCATGAAGGAAGAAGCGGCCAAGCTCGAACTGGAGGCGCTCCGGCTGGCCGCGGTCCAGAATCATGCAAGACTCGAGAACCTCCTCGATGCCGGCCTGGAGTTCATCGAATTCAGCCCGGAAATGCGGTGGGCCAGCCAGAGGGCGGCGCTCGATTTTGTGATTCCAAATTGGGTGGAACCGCATGGGCGGCCCATCGGCACCGTTCGTGGAAGTGTTCAACCGCATCCACGAGCCTCTGATGGGTGTACGAATCGAACCCGACGGTACGGTGGTGAGGACGCGTTAGGGGAGAACAAGTCCGTTGCAACAAGCTGAAGCACAAGGCCCGCCCCAACTAGTCAGGGCGGGCCTTCTTTTGCCAGTGTTTTGTCGCCTTCCAGGCGGCGCTTGCTACCGCCGGACGAAGCGGCGGGCCGTCAGCTCGCGGTACAGCATGGGCAGGCGCTCCGGGAGGGCCCAGATATCGCCCAGGACCTCGTAGCCCATATCGCCGCACATGCTCTTCAGGTAGTCGTGCCCCGCCTTGTCCACCGTGAGGCAGAACGGGGTGATGCCCAGGTTGCGGGCCTCCACCAGCGCCATGTGGGTGTCGTGGACGGCGTACTCCTTCTCCACGCCCTCGCGGCTGTAGCCCCGATCCTGAGGCCTGCCGTCGCTGACCAGGAACATGATCTTGGTATGCGCGTCCTGGTTCTCCAGCTTGGTGATAGCGTGACGGATGGCCGCGCCCATGCGGGTGGCGTGCAGCGGCGTGATCTTGTCGATGCGGCGTTTTACCTTGTCGCCGAAGTTTTCGGTGATGTCCTTGATCACGTAGAACTCGACGTTCTCGCGGCCGTAGCCGGAGAAGCCGTATATGCCGTAGGTGTCCCCGATGGACTCCAGCGCATTTACCAGCAGTGCGGTGCTCTCCTTCTCGAGGTCGATGATGCGCTTGTAGTTGCGGCGCACCAAGCCCTCGCGACGGCGGCGCAGCCAGACCATGTATTCGACGGGATCATCCGGCGCGTCGCGGTCGTCCACCATCTGTCGGCCCTCGTCGATCGCCTCAGCAGTGGAGGCGCTCATGTCCAGCAGGAACACGACAGCCACGTCGCGGCGGTTGCGATTGCGGTGCCAGTAGATCTTGTCGTCCGGCGGGATGTTCATCTTTAGGTCGACCCAGGCCTCCAGAGTCGCATTGAGGTCGAGGTCCTCGCCATCGACCAGCCGGTAGGTCTTTCGCATGCTCTCCGGCATTATCAGCTCGAACTGCCGCCGGATGTGGTTCGAGAGCGAACTGTAGTTCTTCAGCGAGTCCTGGTAGAAGTTTATGTCGCCCTCTTCGACCATCTTTTCCTTGACGATGCACCATCTTGGCTTGTAGTCATTGGCGCGGAAGTCCCATTCGTCGTACAGGTAGGTCTGGGGCTCGCGCGTCTCCAGCTCGCCGCCCTGATCGTCGTCGTGCATGAGTGGGCCGTAGCCCTGACCGGGCTGGGAGTTGGGCGGCGGGGCGCCTGCCTCCTTCATTATGTTCTGGGCGAAGGTGGTCATGGCGTCAGTGATGTCGCCCTCCTCGGCATCCATCTCTAGCTCGTCGCTGTCCTGCAGGAGCTGTTCCAGCATTTCCTGGGTCATCGGCTGGGCCTCGCCCTCCTGATCGCCGCTGTCGGCCTGCAGGCGGGTGAGGAGCTGTACCATCTCGGGTTTGAAGTCGCCACGGTAGTCAACGGGTTCGGGCGATTCGTAGGACTCATCGCCCTCCTGGTTCTCGCCTCGCTGGTCCATGTCGGCCTGCAAGCGGTCGACCAGATCCTGGTACTCCTCCTCGTTGAAGTCCCCGGGCTCCTCCAGGTCCTGTTCCTCCCACTCCTCCTCATCCTCGGTCTGGTTGGGCAGGCGGGTAATAATCTCGTAAGCGCGCAGGGTGGCCTCCGAGGTGTCCTCCACGTTGGCCTCGGCGGTGCGAAGCTGGTGCAGGATGCGCGACAGCATCTCTGCTACCTCTTCGTAACTCTCGGGTACGGGCAGTCCGGTGAATCTCTCAAGGCTCATGTGAATTAGCAACTCGACCATGGCCTGTTGCAGGGGCATCTGCTCTATGTCCGGGCGTCTGTCCAGCGTCTCTGTCTGCACCCGTGAGGATGCACGGCTGATGCCGGGGTACTCCACCTTGATACGGTAGTCCAGACGGCAGTCCTCCAGCACCGTGAACAGGTCGAATGCCAGCTTGCCATTTTCGAACAGGGCCAGAAACCGGCCGATGTCGGTGTAAGCCCGCATGGACCCTGGACTATCCGGCACCGGGCTTTCCATGGCCGTCTGGGAACCGTCAGGCCCCACTTCCATGAAAGTGACTTCGACCTCGGCCTCGCCGCCGGCCATCTCCCGTGCCAGCTCGATCATCGCCTGGCGGGCTGCCAGTTCCTCGGCCCGCTTTGCGTTGATCTCCTCTTCCAGGGCGTGGCGGCGGTCCTCAAACTGGGTGGCCGGTGTCTCGAATTGATACTCGAAGCTGCCGAATTCCAGGTGGCTGACCTGGTGGGTGGAGACGACCTTGAACCACGAGAAGTTGTCCTGCTTGTTCGAGTAATGGTCAACGACGGGCGGCAGGAAAACCCTGGAGCCGTCAGTGGAGGCGGTGTCTTCGTCCACCCAGCCGATGTTGCGGCGAACCAGCTCCTGGGTGTTCATTATCTCAATGCCAGCGCCGGACAGGGCACGACAGTAGAGTCTCAGGATGCCCTTGACCCGGTCCAATTCGAGACTGGAGGACAATGTTTCCAGCATCTGCTCGGAAGTGTTGGACTCGATCTTGAAGAATGCGATGCCGCTCTCGGGGTTCTCCTGCAGCAGTCGCATTCCATGCTGGTACCAGGTGTCCAACTGGCTGACTGTGATGCGCGTGAGCACACTGTCCAGGCTGCGCAGGAAGGGAGGTACGGCCTCGGGCGCAACGGCCACCAGCTGGTCGCACAGGTCAAGTATGTAGCCCTGGTTTCCCTGCGGCACACGGCCGAGGGCCTGGGTTCCATCAGCCAGGAAGCGCGACGTGTCGCGCAGGCCCACCTTGGCCAGCCGCTCCCCCAGCTTGAGGAAACGTCCGGTCTGGGCTTCGTCAACGTGCTGCAGAGCACGCGGCACCAACTCCAGGCAGGTCTTGACTTCCCGCCAGCTGGAGTCGATCAGGGCGCGGGTCATCGCCAGGAACGGCTCGCGCTCCCTGCCCATTCCGGGTAGCACGTCCTTGCCCAGTGTCAGGCACTCGCTGGCGACATCGTAGGACTTGTAGGACAGCGCCTCGATCAGCGAGGCGAAGACCTCCACGTCCCAGAAAGGAAGGCTGCGCACCAGTTCCGGGGAGACCTCAAAGAACTTGGAAGCCAATGTGCTGGACTTCCAAGTCCCCTTGTACAGGCTGCGCCCCAGACCGGCCCACCGGGGTATGTATTGCGGTCGCAAGTTAGGGACGATGGCCACGCTGGACTTGAAGAAGGCCACGGCCAGCGTCGGCGAGTCCTGGGCCAGGTAGGTGCCGCACCGGGCCCACTGCATGAAGGACGGGAAGGAAAGAAAGCGACAGATCTCCGGGCTGACCTTGTAGTACTCTATGGCCGCTTCCCACGACCTGATGGTCTGGGAGCCTATGGATACTCCCTCTTTTGCCCAGAGCCCAACCTCGTCGGGGCCGAACGCATGGCTTACTGCGCCCACCGACTCCTGATAGGCCTCCAGGACCGCCGGGGGCATCTTTGCCAATTCCTGTTCTATCTCGGGTGTTGGAGCGCTGCTTGTCAATTCAGACCCTCGCTTTCCAGCCCGTCCTCCAATAGTTGCAGGAATTGCTGGAGGATTCTTGCGGTTGCGCCAAAGACCAGGTGCTTGCCGTGGGCGTAGGAATATACCGTACTGGGACCGTCCGCCTGCCAGTGGGTTTCAACGCGTACGCTGGAGGAGTCCAGCAGGGCGCTCACCGGAAACTCCACGATCTCTGCAATCTCATCGGCGCTGGGGCGGAAATCGTATGGGTGGCGAATGGTGCCGGCGAAAACCCTGACGCGGAACAGGGATCTCGTGGCTACCTCGTCCATCTCGCCGAGCACCGTTATGTCGTCCCGGCGGATTCCCATTTCCTCTTCCGTCTCCCTCAGTGCCGTGTCCAGGGCATCACGGTCGTCGGGGTCGGTTGCCCCGCCTGGGAACGAAATTTCTCCCTTGTGGTGGACGACCTCTTCAGACCTCTTGTTCAGCAATACCCAGTGATCGCCATCTTTGGGGTAAAGAAGCACCATGACGGCAGCGGGCGTCAAGTCATCACCGGACTCCCTGCTGGA
>CBDHDY010000007.1:0-166822 GCA_965261885.1 Dehalococcoidia bacterium | reverse complement strand
GGCGGATTCCACCGAAGGGATGCCGACCAGGAAGGTCATCTGCATTGTGACCTCAACCACCTGGTCGGGGGTAACGCCCAGGTTCAGGGCGCGCTCGATGTTGCGCCGCAACAGCGGAATCTGGCCCAGGGCGGTCAGGGCTGCCACGGTGCACATGCAGCGGCGCTCAGTGTCCAGCCCCGGCCTGGTCCATACCGAACCCCAGAGGGCTTCGTCAACGATGCGCTTCAGGTCAGGAGCGAGCTGGTCAATGCCCGGCAGGCTGTAATGGCTCTGGTTCCCCCCGGCCATAAGCCTGCGCATTTCCTGGCCTCGATTGTAGCGGTCGTCTAATGTTTCCACCTTCCCTACTCCTCATGTCCTGTACATCTGCCCCTGTCCGGTTCCGGGGGGGATTATACCGCTGCCATCACCTCTTCGGAGAAGCGAGACATTCGCTCCTCCGTCTCCGAGTGATGCGGGCTGCGAAAGTCGAATATCAGGTGAGTGACTCCCACCTCGGCGTAGGCGTGAATGTCCTGGAGCACCTCGTCCCGAGGTCCGGAAAAGCGCCGTCGGCTACCGGTTCCGTCGCTCGAGGCATCGTACAGCGGCGCCTTCATTGATACCTGGATTTCCGACGGGTCGCGCCCGGCGCGTTCGGCGTGTCGGCGCATGTAGACCAGGTTCTCCGCCAGTTCCTCCGGCTCCAGAGGCGCGGCGGGGATGGCTCCGACGGGATGCCAGGCGTTGCCGAGACGCGCTGTGCGTCGCAGGGCGGCCCGGCTCTGCCCACCGATCCAGATGGGAGGGTGGGGAGTCTGCACCGGTTTCGGCTGGAAGATGATGTTGGAGAATTGTACGTACTTGCCGTCAAAGGTCGGATTGTCGGCGGTCCACAACTCAACGAAGGCTTGCAGGAATTCGTCAGTTGCCGCGCCCCGCTCCGCGAAAGGAGGCGCGTCCAGCAACTCGAATTCCTCTTCCATCCAGCCCACGCCCGCGCCAACGATAAGGCGGCCCTTGGACAGCATATCCAGCGTGGCCAGCATTTTGGCGCAGAGCAGCGGGTTGCGGTAGGGAACGATCATCACGCTGGTGACCAGCCGGATGTTCTCGGTCACTCCGGCGAGAAAGGCCAGCGTGGTAATCTGCTCCGGCCACTCGCCGGCACCGGAGTTGCCCCCGGCCAGGATGCTGCCGGTGACGCTGTACGGATAGACTGAACTGACCTCGCGGGGCATAAGTATATGGTCGGGCGCGACCATGCAGTAGAAGCCCAGCCGGTCGCCCAGCCGCGCGATGCTGGCCAGGGCGTCAGGCTGCGCGCCCTCGCCGCTGTTTGGCAGATAGAAACCGAACTCCAAAGCGCTCCTCCGGCAACGGAATTTCCGCCCCGATTTTAGCATACGGAAGCGCAAAGAAAGACCGGAATGCATAAGGGTGAATGTTCAGGCTTCGGCTGATACCTGACGGTCATTCTCAATCGCCGATCTCGCCCTGAGATAGAATACCGCTGGACAAGTCCGGCAAATGAGGAGAGTGCGATGGCATTGCAGGAGTTCATCAGGGAGTCTTTCGAGGTCAACTGGGAGTGGTTGGAGCGATACCTCGATGGGCTGACTCAGGAGGAGATCGAATACAGGCCCAACGACCAGAGCCACTCCATCGGGTTCATTGTCTGGCACTATGGCAGGGCGCTGGACATGTGGACGCAATCGCTGGCCCGCAGGCAGCCCCAACTATATGAGCGGGAGTGGGCCGAAAAGCTGGGGTTCGAGCCAGAGGCGATGGACGTTGGGTTCGGCTACAGCGCCGAGGACATCGGCAACTGGCGCTGCCCGGACAAAGCCCTGCTCATGGAGTACGCCGCCGCCGCCCGTGACAACCTGCTGGGATTCCTCGCCGAGCATGACGACGATTCCTTGACCACATCCACGATGACCAACCGCCAGGGCAACGAAATGGCAGTGGCGACAATGTTTCGGATGCTGATCTGGGAGGTTAACCAGCACGGCGGGCAGGCGGGCTACCTGCGCGGCATGCAGCGCGGGCTCGGGCAGTAGAGGAGTGGCTGCGCGGCGGCTCGGGGGCGCAGTCTCTTCCAGCTCGGGGACCCCTTCCCCGGCTGGCGGTGCGCTCCTCAGGGTCAGTGGTCAGGTAACGCCGCCCCGTTGGATCCCTGTCAGCGTAAGGTCGCGCAGCAGCGGCCGCTGGCCTCACAGCGGAGTGATTATCCGGTATCTAGAATCGTCACCTGCTGACTTGGACGTGTCGATATGTTGGTATAGTTTTGTGAGTTATGGTTGGTGGATAGCTTCTTACTGGCGCTTTTCGGCAACAATCTGACTGCCCCATTGCAGATACCAACCTTGACACCCTTCTATCCCGCCGATAGACTCGCGGGTTGTTAAAAGATTGTTAACTGGCCTTTGCAGTGTCGTAACTGGAATTGGCCGGGGCTGTCTGGAATTCAAGCTAGACCAACGGGACCAGGGGGTATGCTGTGTCCACCGCGCCGTCGTTTCTGACAGAGGAAATGCGCCAGCAGGCCATCGGCCGCGAGAGCGAGCCCCGGACACTGGAAGTGGAGAAAGGGGCCATAATCAAGTTCGCCGAGGCCATCGGTGACGACAGTCCGCTGTACAACGATGAGGTGGCAGCCCGTTCCTCCCGGTTCGGAGGCCTGGTTGCTCCGCCCACGTTTCTGCGGTCTGCGGTTTCAGCGCGCCCTGAATTGCCTTTCCACGTGCCTTTCGACAGATTACTGGACGGTGGCAGTGATTGGGAGTATTCCGTTCCGGTGCGGCCCGGCGACCGCATCACCGCCGTATCCCGCATTGAGGATATCAACGAGCGCAACGGCAGCATCGGCCTGATGCTGATCTACACCATAGTGGTCACTTATACCAACCAGTTTGGTCAGGTGGTGGCCACGCAGACCAGTACCTCCATCCGCTACTGAAGTACCTTTCCCAATTCGGACAGTAACATTATGAGGGCATCCCCTGGGTGGGGAACTGGATTCTTGCGTGAATGCCCTGCGTTCATTTCGAAGAATATATCCCGGAGGTTTGAATATGGCAGAACAGATCGTTTGGGATGAGGTTACAGAGGGACTGGAGATAGGCCCGGTGGTGCGCCATCCCTCCTCGCAGCAGCTGGTGAAGTATGCCGGGGCCTCCGGTGACTACTACCAGATCCACTACGACAAGGACTTTGCCCAAGGCACCGGCCTGGAGGACGTGATCATCCACGGTGCCCTCAAGAACGCCTTTCTCGGCAGCCTGGTCACCGACTGGATGGGCCCGCACGGCAACCTGCGCCGGTTGTCCTGCCAGTATCGGGGAATGGACATTCCCGGCCATCCCATCACGGCCCGGGGCGTCGTGACCAGCAAGTATGAGGACGACGGCGAGTACCTGGTCGACTGCGAGATCTGGCTGGAGAACGAAGAGGGCCAGCGCACCACACCCGGCCGCGCTACGGTCTCCCTGCCCAGGAGCTAGCCGGCAACGGCAGGTCTCTCTGCCGAATGGGCGCCAACGCAAAATAATTTCATTTCCAGGGGTATAACTTTGGTCGATTCACTGTTGGACAAGGTGGCTATTGTTACCGGATCAGGCCGGGGTATTGGCCGGGGTATTGCCATGGAGATGGCGTCGGAAGGCGCCAAGGTCGTGGTGGTCGATCCCGGCGTCAATGTGGACGGCAGCGGCCAGGACCACTCGGTGGCCGAACAGGTGTGTGAGGAGATCCGGGCCGCCGGCGGCGAGGCGGTTCCCTGCATGGAATCCGTAACTTCCATGGAGGGGGGCGAGAGGATCATTCAGACTGCCGTGGACAGTTTCGGTAAGTTGGATATCGTTGTCACCTGTGCAGGCATCCTGCGGGACCGCATGATTTTCAACATGAGTGAGCAGGAATGGGACGACGTGATAGCTGTTCACCTGAAGGGCACCTTCACCGTTGTGAAGCATGCATGCATCCTGTTTCGTCAGCAGCGCTCAGGGCGGGTGATCACCTTTTCCTCTGAGTCGGGTCTAGTCGGGAACTCGGGCCAGGCCAACTACGGAGCGGCCAAGTCTGGCATCGCCGGATTCACCAAGGTGGTGGCCAAGGATATGGGCCGCTATGGTGTTACCGCCAATGCGATTGCGCCCCGCGCCAACACCAGGATGATCGGGGACATCCCCGACAGCGCCGCCGAGATCCGGGCCCGCAGCGGCGTTGCCTCAATTCCGGGCGAGGATATGCTGACCGTGCTGGACCCAACGCACATAGCGCCCTTCATCTGCTACCTCGCCAGCGACTATGCCTCGAACGTGAATGGCCAGACCTTCCTCGTCTACGGCGACACTGTGTCCCTGATGTCGCAGCCTCGCCCCGAACGCTCCATATACGAACCGTCCGGGCACTGGGACCTGGAAACGCTGGCCCCCCTGGCTCGTGACGTGTTGACCCGGGGCATCACCAACCCGGCTCCGCCAACCCCGCCGCGGGAGTAAGTGGAGCCATGGTGCGCCGGGGTGTCGCAGGCTGATGACAGGGGTAGCTGGCCAATTCACTGGGACGTGGCGTCTACTGGCCTGTGAGGGTCGCTGTTCTGACGGGCGAATCTCGTACCCTTACGGAGCGGAACCCGGCGGGCAGTTGATGTATGACGGGCGGGGCCGGTTCGCCGGCCAGATAATGGCCACGGGACGCCCGCCCTTTGCCACTGGCAACCTGCTGAAGGGCAGCGACGACGAGGTGCGGGCGGCCTTTGAGGGCTATGTGGCCTACTACGGCAGCTACTCGGTCGACGAGGCCGGGGGCCTGATGGTCCACGATGTGGAGGGGAGTTTCTACCCAAACTGGATAGGCGACCGGCAGATCCGGAGGTTCGAGTTTGCGGGTGACGGCGGACTCCAGTTGAGCACACTGCCCATCACGGGATCCCGGGCCGACCTGACTGTGGTCCTGCTCTGGGAGCGTGCTTCCTGACCAAAGCAAGCCGACGGCGAACAGCGGGCTATACATTCCCTTTTGGAGGGAAATGAGGGATTCCCCGCAGCGAGACACCAAGGCGGGACCCCCCGCTGAACTTAGAAGAGGCAATGGAATGGCAAATCTGCTGCAAGACAAGGTGGCGATAGTAACCGGGGCCGGGCGTGGCATTGGACGTGGCGTGGCCCGCCTGATGGCCGGAGAGGGAGCCAAGGTCGTGGTCTGCGATCTTGGTGTCAACGTCGATGGATCGGGGACCGATATGTCCGTGGCCGAGATGGTGGTCGCGGAGATCCGGGAGGGCGGCGGCGAGGCTGTCGCCTGCACTGAGAACGTTGCCAGCCTGGAAGGCGGCGAGAAGATTGTGCAGACGGCCCTCGACAACTTCGGCAAACTGGACATTGTCGTCACCGTTGCCGGCATTCTGCGGGACCGTATGGTCTTCAACATGTCAGAGCAGGAATGGGATGACGTCATCGCCGTCCACCTCAAGGGAACCTTCTCGGTGGTCAAGAACGCCTCCGTGCTATTCCGGCAGCAGCGCTCCGGCCGCATCATCACGTTCAGCTCCACCTCGGGTCTCTATGGCAACTCCGGTCAGGCCAACTACGGTGCGGCCAAAGACGGTATCGCCGGCTTCACCCGCGTCGTCGCCCGGGACATGGGCCGCTACGGGGTGACCTGCAACGCCATCTCCCCCAGCGCCGCCACCCGAATGACCACCAGCATCCCCGACGAGGCGCGCGAACTGCGTGCCGCCCGCGGTATCAGCACCGGCGCCAGCGTCACCCTGCGCGGCGAGGCTGACGATGTAGCGCCCATGGTCGCCTGGCTGGCATCGGACGATGCTCAACACGTCAACGGGCAGGTCTTCCACGTTACCGAAGGCCTGGTGAACCTGCTGAACCAGCCCGAACCTGTGAAGACCATTCAGAAGGATGGCAAGTGGACCGTGGAGGAATTCGCCCGAGTCTTCCCTGCCACCATTGGCCTCGAGCTCTACAACCCGGCCCCCAGCCAGGTGCGGGACTAGCTGATTTGTGGACTCCCGGTTCCCGGACAGTAATTCTCGCAGGAAGCGCATACGGATCGCCGCTGCAGTGGGGCTGCTTTTGGTTCTGGTTGCGGGGGGCTTGATCTACGGCAGCGCAAGAGACGCAATAGGCAACCTGCTGTTTGACCAGTGTTTCCTGGATGAATCGCAGGATAGAATCGAGTGGACCGAGAAGCCGCGTCTGGTCGGAGACCACTTGGTGATGAGCGGCCGGATCCAGGACGGAAGCGGGGAAGGAATCGAGGACGGAGTACAAATTCACGACGCCCGCACCGAGTACGGCGATGCGTTCTGGTCTGCATTCACCATAAACGCTCCGGCAACAGAGGGGCGTCAGATGGAGGTGCTGGCAAGCATCTGGCCTCAGGACCTGGAGAAATCGTTCGAGAGGGCCGAGGGAAGGCATATATTCGCGGAAGCGGACGAGTACAATGCGACCCCTTCCGAATTCCGCATCAGGGCCGAATTGCCGCCGCGTATCAAGGGCGAGATTTTTGTCCAAACGGACTTGGCAATCGTGGTGTGGGGAGAGGACCCTCGGTCTGCGTCAAGGCCCCTGGGTGCAGAATGTATCCGCTAAATGATCCAATGGGGGCGCGTCCTGGCTGCAACGACAAGTGCAATAACCAGCGGCTTGCCTGTAATTGATAGCGGCTTGTTCGCTACGAAGAGCGCAAAGAACAACGAATCCGGGACCACCAACCGCTGAATCGGCCGTCTCTGGTATACGATTGTCGGCATAGGAGCCGTGATAGTTGTCGGTTATGTGCTACAGCAGGCATTTGGCGGCTGACGATCCTTCGTCTACCATTTCCGAAACGCAAGTCCGAAACTTAAGACTGACTAGAGAGTAAGTATGTTTAAGAACTTTTCAGCCTCCTATGCAGGGCATGTAGTCGACGACAACCTGGGCTTTGCCGGAACCCCTGCCAATGATCGCTGGTATCCCAACGAGAAGCTGGCCGAGACCTACGACTGGGCCCTCGAAATCGCCAAGCATCTTGAAGCCAACGGCTATGACGAGTTCTGGATGGCTGAGCACCACTTCCAGCCGGAGGGGTACGAGGGCATTCCCAACCTGCTGATGCTGGGCCTGTACCTTTCGACGCAGACCGAATCGCTCAAGTACGGCTGCGGCTTCAACATCACTCCCATGTGGCATCCGCTGCGGCTGGCCGAAGACTTCGCCATGGCCGATATCCTGACCAAGGGCCGCATCATCTTCGGCGTGGGACGCGGCTACCATACCCGCGAGGTCGAGACCTTTGGCGCGCCAATGCGGGACTCCGACGCCAACCGCGAGCTGTTCGAGGAACAGGTCGAAGTGATGGTCAAGGCATTCAACGAGGACTCCTTCTCCCACCAGGGCAAGTATTTCCAGCTACCCGCCCGTGTGCCCTACCGGGGCTACGAGCTTGAGAAGCTGACCCTGGTGCCGCGCCCCCTCAACCGGCCGGTGGATATCTGGCAGCCCCTGGTCAGCGGTAACCCGCGTGGCGTCGAGTTTATGGCCAGGACAGGCATCAAGCCCCTGCTGGCCAACACGCCGGAACCGACCCTCGGCGAGCGGATGCGGATGTACCAGCAGGCCCAGCTCGATGTGGGGCGCGAGACACAACTGGGAGAAAACGCAGCCCTGGGTTTCCGGCTGTTCATGGCCGAGAGCAAGGAAAAGGCCATCGAAAAGGCCAAGCCCTACTTCGAGGAGGCGATGAAATTCGCCGCCCCGCTGGGCCTGATGGCCCTCAGCCAGGAGCAGATCGACTCGGTGGCCGCCGGTGGGCGCAGCCGGGGCGTCAAGCTACCGACCCTTGAGGAAGCGGTCGAAGGTGGTGGCTGGATCTGCGGCTCCCCGGACTCGGTGGTCGAGGCCCTCAAGAAAGCAGAGGAGCGTTACCCCGGCGTGGAGCGCGTCAATTTCGGTTCCGTCATGGGCATGCCGCTGGAGGTCTTCAAGGACCAGCTCAGCATCTTCGCAGAAGGGGTGATGCCCGCCTTCAAGGGCTGAGCTCCAATAGGCACTCACGGGAATTGTATAACCCGGTCCTCCCCGAATCGCCGAGGAGGACCGGGTTACCTCTTTTTGGTCGTTCTGGCTATCGTGATACTGCTTTTTAATGCGTGAAAAGATACCTTGAATGAGATGGTCTATGGTAGCTACGAGCAGTGTCGAGGGGGTGTTTGCTGACGCCAGGCTTATTCAAGGCGAGGCACTGAATCGCCTGGCTGAAGGAGACACTCGCAATGCTGCTGAGAAGGCTTGGTGCGCGACAAAGCAGGGCAACCGACGCATTGATTCTGGCCCGCACTGGCGAGGAACAGGTAACAACCGCCCGTACTACCAACGACTTGGACAGCCTTGCCGACCGGGACAGCGGCATCAAGCCCTTAGTGGGGCGCTATTACAGCCGGATCAGCCAGCTTCACGGCGCCTGCTTTTACGACGGCATCTGCAACGACCAGACGGAATGCCGCGTCAGGGAGACTGCGGTATACATCGATGACGCTGAACGGTTGGCTTGATGCGATGAAGCGTCCCAAAGGGTTGCCACAGGAAGGCTCCGGGGAATACCCGCCCGGGCCTCTTACTCTTCGCGCATGGGAATGGTCCCCCAGGTGATCGCGTCCGCGTCGGTGCTGTGCCCCTGCTCGCGGGCCAGGTCGCGGATGCTGAGCAGCGTCGCGTTGACCTCGGGCGTGAGGAATACCCAGTCCGGTTCCTCGGGAAACCAGTAGGGAGAGTTGATCCTCACGACCTTCTTTTCCGAGTCGTTGAGGTAGATGCCAAACTTGGATGCCTGCTGCATTGCTTGCCTCAATCCTCTTAATTCTGGGACGACAGCTAGATCTGGGACGACAGGTTCGCTACAGGGTCATAGACACCGCGAAACTCAGGCGGCAGCTGCATTGCCACCCGCTCCATTATCATCCGCAGCATGCCCTGCATCACCGGGCGCGGGGTGCGTCCCTCAATCATCGGCAAAGTGAAGGGCGGGCCAATGCTGGCTGTGAGCCGGCAAAGCGGCATTGGCATTCGCCAGCCCCTGGTTTTCTCCGTGCCCGTCACGCCCACGGGCAGGATGGGGGCCTGCGACTTGAGGGCCAGATACACGATGCCGAGCTGCGCTTCCTGCAGCGTATGGCTCTTGCTGCGGGTACCCTCCGGGAACAGGGCCACGACCCGGTCCTGATCCAGCAGCCGCAGCAATGTTCGCATAGTCTCCGTGCTGGCGACTGTACGGTCGTAGGGGAGCACGTGAAAACCGTGCATCAGGAATCTGCCCAGCGGGTTGGTAAACAGTTCCTTCTTCCCCAGGAAATGGAGCGGCCTCGGAATGGCGGCCACCAGCAATGGCGGGTCGGTGAAGGCAAGGTGATTGCATGCCAGGATGACCGGCCCGCGGGGTGGCACATTCTCCGCGCCGGTAATTTCCATGCGCCCAAAGGTGCCGAAGCAGAAACGAGCCAAGGGCCTGCCAAGGCTGTAAAGCACCGTCGCCTTTTCGCCCCTCATCTGCTGTCCCTTATGCGCCTCAGTATGGAGTCCACCACATCCTCAATAGACATGTGGCTCGTGTCCAGCTGCCACGCGTCGGCAGCGGGGCGCAGGGGCGAGTCGTCCCTGGTGGAATCGATGGCGTCCCGCGCCTCGATCTCCCTCTGAACCGCACCAAGGTCCGCGCCCTGTCCGCGCTCCTGCATCTCGAGGCACCGTCGGCGCGCGCGCTCTCGCGCCGAGGCCGTCAGGTAGACTTTTAGCTCCGCCTCGGACAACACGACAGTGCCGATATCGCGGCCGATCATTACAATCCCGTTGCTGCGGGCGTCTACGCCGAGCCCACTCCTGCCGACGATGACGGTATCTGCGTATGCACGCTGCTGCTCGACCATGGCGCGGCGCACTGCCGGGTGGCGTGAGACATTGGACACATTGCTGTCCACTCGGGGTTCGCGCAGCTCCGGGCCAACGCGGGTGCCCGCCACTTCGACCGCCTCGCCCTGCATGGAAACGGGCCGCAACTGAATCGCACCGGCCAAGCGCCCCAGGGCATCGGAGTCATCGGGAGAGACACCCTGCTGAAGTGCCAGCCAGGTTACGGCGCGATACATGATCCCGGTGTCCAGAAACCAGTATTCCAGCGCGCCGGCAAGCAGGCGCCCAACCACTGTCTTGCCAGAGGCGGCCGGTCCGTCTATGGCGATGGTCCGAATCATAGCCCGCAGATTATAACACCGGGGAAGTTGGGACTGACCGCGCAAGCAGCGCACGGTTTATTCTTCGCGATTCATTCTTCGTGATTTATCCTCGGTGATTTATCCTTGGTGAATGGCAAGGGACCTCTTTAGATCATCGCTGACGCCCGCTGTGTCATGGCTGGCGCCGCTCCTTCCCGGCATCCTGCTTTTCGCGGTGCTGCTTGGGCTGGCGCGGATTTTCGACACGTTTCCCGGTGACCAGTGGGCGTTAATGAAGCTGCGCGAAATGCGGTCGCCCTGGCTGAACGATGCCGCCATCGCCCTGTCCGTATTTGGTCAAGGCGGGATTGGCTGGGGTATTGCAGCGCCCTGGATCCCTGTTGCGGCGATAGCAGCTGTGATGGCAGCCAGGCGGTGGGCCGATGCTACGTTTCTGGCCTTAGCGTTTCTGGCCCCGCTGATGAACCTTGGGCTGAAGGAGCTGGCGGCCCGGCCGAGACCAGACGCCGGCCTGTCCCTCGTAATGGAAACCGGTCTTTCCTTTCCCAGCGGCCATTCTGTGTTTGTTGCGGCGTTCCTGGGAGCCTTGGCCTGGATGATGGGCCGATCGAACTTTCTTGCAGGCCATGCGGCGGTCAGGTGGGCTGCGCAGGCTCTGCTGTTGGCGGTGATCCTGGCAGTCGGGTTCTCCCGGGTGTACCTAGGGGTGCATTGGCCCAGCGATGTGATTGGCGGATTCCTGTTCGGTGGCCTTTACCTGTCCCTGCTGATCGCAGTACGGCGCCTGCTGGAAAAGACGTAACCTGCCGGTACGCGAATGACGCAACCAGCCGGCACGCGAATACGGAGGAGCTGAGGCCGTAGAACTGTATCCGTTGGTGTCGTGGTAGACTGAAAAAGTGAACTGGGTGGACACAATTTTGCTGGCGGCCTGCCTGTCGGGGATGTCTGTCGGCCTGCTGGCCGGATTCCTGAAGATATGGCTCCCCCTTTTGTTCCTCCTTGCCGGAACGGGCTTTGCCGGTGCCCTCGCAACGGCTTTTGGCCCCAGCCTGCTCGGGTTTCTAGACAGCGAAAATACGCAGTTGGCTGCTGCGTTCCTGGTCGTCTTCGCAGCGATGCAAGTGATGGGGGCGGTGGTCCACACCCTGATGTCCTATCCCTTAACGGTTGCGTCGGCCATGGTTTCCCTGGTTCCCATGGGAGCCCTGCTCAACCGCGCCGGAGGGATACTGGCGGGGCTGCTGTACGGCTGCGTTTTCCTTTCTGTAATTCTCATAGCCCTGCAACAGGTTCCGGTGGATTCCATTGCAGAGGGCATGGATGAGTCGTCCTATGCCCACAGACCGATCGGCTGGGTTGACAGGTATGTCGCCTCGATTGAAATAGCGGCGGATTGAGGCGACTTCGACTATATAATTCGGACTGGCGAGCCAGCCTGTACTTTACGCTATAATAAGCAACAATAACTTCGGCAGAAAAAGGAACTGGCAGAGAAAAAGGCGTAACACCGGGAACCCCGAAAAAGGCAACAGCCAGCAGTTGGACCGGGAGGCGCGTTTATTGGCCAGAGTGGTTGAGAAAGCTCAGGTTTCCCCGGTGAATGGTGTGGCCGCATCTCCAAATGGCAATGGGGACCGGCCCGATCCGAGTGTCCTGATTCGCGCCCCGGTGCTGGTGCTGAACCTGAACTACGTGCCGGTAAACGTCTGCTCCGTCCGGCGGGCCATAGTGATGGTCGGCAAGGGCAAAGCTGAGTTGCTGGAACAGCACGATGGCAGCCTGCACACCGTTACCGGGGAAATTGAGGCGCCGGCCATCATCCGGCTGGTCTACCTGGTCAAGCGGCCCTTTCTGCCCCGGAAACTCTCCAAGAAAGAGGTGTTCCTGCGCGACCGCTTCACCTGCCAGTATTGCGGCAAAAAGGCGCAGGACCTGACCCTCGACCACGTAATTCCCCGACGCCAGAACGGGGCGCACACCTGGGAGAACGTGGTGGCGGCCTGCAACCGCTGCAACCTGCGCAAGGCTGGATACACCCCCGCTGAGGCGAAGATGACGCTGCGGACCGTCCCGCGCGCTCCGGACCCCAACCCCTACCTGATCCTCCAGAACCGCACCATACTCGAGGTCTGGAAGCCGTACATACCCTGGAATTTGGATTAGGGGGCTTCAGCCGCCGTTCCCCTGCTGACATTCTCGGTGGTTAGTCCTCTTGGTCTTTGCCCATATATCTGGCTCTAAGCCAGACCCCAAATCCACCAGCAGCACCTGTCGATACGCTGGCAATAAGCAGGGCACTTGCGTCTTCGGGGGTTGTAGCCTGGTTGATGGGAACGAATATGGCGAGGGCGAGGGCGACGCCGGTGACCAGGGCGCCGCTGGTGACCTTCTGGGCTGAGGTCAGGTACTTTCCCGCCTTGAACCTTGTATAGGTGCCAGCGTCCGCTGTGGTCTTGGTGGCTGCGCGGAATTCAGACTGCTTGATACGTCGCGCTGGCATCCTGCCAGGTTCCAGAGGGAGTAGGCTGCGGTATCGGTGGCGAAATTCAGCATCACTCCGATCGGACTTTCTAAGATTACAACCAGCACAGAGTAATTGCAGGTTCTCGCGAACGTTAGTCCCGCCCTGATTAACGGGAATTATATGATCGATATGGGTGGCTCCTGTTACGTTTAGGGTTAGCTTATCGCGCGAATAAATGCATAGCCCGTTCTGCTCCCGATGGAGCCTTTCCCTCAGCCCTTTGGGCCACGCTGCTCTTGTGCCTGGCTTGGGCCTGGCACCCTTCCTCAATAGGGAAAGGGCAATGATCGAGTCTGCCGCTGCCAACGTCCCTGTCTTCAGCATCCGCCAAGCAGTCTTGGCCAATGCATTGGCCCTTCCCAATCGTTCTTGCATCAGAAAAGCTCTAACAGGCGAGTTTGCGGTTGCATGAGTACCTGCACGTCACTCCACGTGGAGCATCAGCGTTTCCAGCGCCAGTCGGGGGCTGGCGTTGGCGTCCAGGGCGGTCAAGGTGTCCAGCAGGCGGCGGATGAAGGCCGCGACCTGCGCCGTGGTCAGCGCCTCGGCGTGCGCCCGCAACTCATCGGCCATGTCGGCGTTGTGCAGGTATTCATCGGCGCCCTCCTTGACCAGCAGAAGGTCGCGCCACCAGCGCAGCCACAGCGACAACAGTTCCCGGGCCGCAGGGCGGTTTGAGCCGAATAGCGAGGCCACCTCGTTGGCGTAGGCGAACTTCGTATCCAATCCCGCGCTCACCGTCTCTCTCATCCGATCCAGGTCTGCCAGCCTCTGGTCCAGCACCTGTGGGTCGGCTATCGCATGCAACGCCCAACCCAGGCAACCCCGTGAGAGGCGATGCAGCCGGTCGGCCTCCCCTTCCGAAACCCCGTGATTCCGACCCAGGTGGTCGATCATCAGCCGCCGCGACATGGGCAGCAACTGGAGGGTCTGGCATCGGGAACGGACGGTGGACAGGAGGGCCTCCTCGTCGTCGGTCAGCAGCAGGAACAGCACTCCGGCAGGTGGCTCCTCCAGGGTTTTCAGCAGCGCGTTGGAGGCGTCGACCGTCATTGTGCTGGCGCCGTCGATGATGACGACTGACCGCGACCCCTCGAATGGATTCAGATTGACGCTGTGCTCGAGCCCTCTGATGGCGTCGATGGAGATTGCGGTGGCGTTTTCGCGACCGCTGACAGCGCGCGTGAACTCAAGGTCCACCACACGCACGTCGGCGTGCAGGCCGTTGGCTATGCGCTGGCACTGCGAGCACTCACCGCAGGGCGAGCCCGTACCCTGCAGACAGTTGACGGCCTGGGCAATCTCCAGTGCCAGGGTCAGCTTGCCAACGTGGGGCGGGCCGGTCAGCAGGTAGGCGTGCGACTCCCGTCCCTGAACCAGGGCAGGCTGCAACCGGGCCAGCAGGTGGTCCTGTCCCAGTGTCCGCCAAGTCATACGATCGCTTCAGGCGCCGGAGTGTGCAGCGATTCCGCTACAGGACGTCGCAGTACATAAGGTCCTGGTAGCTTTCTCGGCGGCGGATGAGACGGCTCTTGCCGTTGGCGGCCAGGACCATGGGCGGCCTGGGGTTCAGGTTATAGTTACTGGCCATGGATGGGCAGTAGGCTCCGGCCACCGGGATGGCCAAGAGGTCGCCCGATTCGATCTCCGGCAGCATCACGTCGGAGGCCAACAGGTCTCCCGACTCACAGTATTTTCCGGCGATGGTTACCTTTTCCGAACCCTCCCGGTCGGCCTTGTTGGCCACGACGACCTCGTATTCGGCCTGGTAGAGGGCAGGCCTGATGTTGTCGCCCATGCCGCCGTCCACGCTGACGAACTTGCGTACGCCGGGTATGTCCTTGATGGCGCCGACCCGGTAGATGGCCACCCCCGACGGTCCGATGATGGAGCGGCCCGGCTCGACCACCAGCGTCGGCAGTTCCATGCGGAGGTCCTCGCAGGTGGAGATGATGGCCGACACGATGGTCTCGGCATATTCGGCCACCGATGGCGGCTGCTGGTCGCGGGTGTAGGCGACGGCGAACCCTCCGCCGGGGCTGAAATGCTGCAACTGCAGGCCTTCCTCGCGGAACTCGGCGGCGAAGCGCAGGACGAGATCGGTGGCGACGGCGTAGGGCTCAAGCTCGAACACCGGGGAGCCGAGGTGGAAGTGGAGGCCGCGCAGGTTCAGGTTCTTTGCGGCCAGGGCCTGCCGCACGGCGATGGCGGCGTGGCCGGTCTGTATTGAGAATCCGAACTTGGAGTCAAGAACGCCCGTGGTGGTGTAGACGTGGGTGTGGGGGTCGATGCCCGGCGACACTCGCAGCAGGATGTCCTGGGTCTTGCCCCCCTCGCCCGCCAGGCGGTCCAGCAATTCCAGTTCGTGGAAGCTGTCAACGACGACCCAGCCGATGGACTGCTCCAGCGCCTCCCCCAACTCCTGGGGGGTCTTGTTGTTGCCGTGGAAATACACGTCCTCGAGGGTTGCGCCGGAGTTGACGATGGTGGCCAGCTCCCCGCCGGACACGACGTCGAACCCCAGACCCTCCTCCCGGAGCACGCGGGCCAGGGCGGGGTTGATGAACGCCTTGCAGGCGTAGGCCACCTTGGCGCCCGGAGCGCGCTGGCGGAACTCGTTGACGAAGGAGCGGCAGCGCGAGCGGATGGTCGCTTCGTCCAGCACGTAGACGGGCGTGCCGTACTCTTCGGCCAAGTCCCGCGCGGTGCAG
Organism: Dehalococcoidia bacterium; assembly: GCA_965261885.1. Lineage (GTDB taxonomy): Bacteria > Chloroflexota > Dehalococcoidia > Lucifugimonadales > UBA3495 > VXOI01. Next base: position 151,365 of record CBDHDY010000007.1, on the reverse strand, counting down.
CCGCCGATCACCAGCTGGCCATCGGCGTTGATCTCAGCAGAATCAGGGAAAACGGATTTCGGGAACATGGGCTTACTCCTGGCAGGTCGCGGCCTAGGTTTCTTTGAGTGTGTCCAGGCGAGCTTGTCGGGACTGGAGCCAACGCTTCAGGGACGATTGACTTTCGGCAGACGGCCTTCCGGCAAGCAGGCTTTCGACGCTGATGTCTTCGTCCAAGTCAGGCCAATGTATGCCCTGGCCACCTCCTATCAGGCGCCAGTTGCTTGTTTCGGAGACCGTTCCGTGAGCTAGGCGTGGATACCAGGCCACAGGCACGGAGATTGTCCGGCCGTCCGACAACTCGGCGGTCAGGGTGTCATCTGAAACGGATATTGCCTCCGCGTCGGGGACATTTACATCAATGGTTGAAATATTCATTCCACGATTCGATCAAAGTAGCTTGATGATCTTCAACAATCCTGGCAATACGGCGAATCTCCGTGCGGTTAAAGCCTCCACTAGCCTGCATTCTCACAGGGTCCAGCCAGAACTTGCACACCCGGTGCTCGCGCTCTACGTGTACGTGCGGTGGTTCAGAACCGTCGCCGGAATAGAAAAAGAAACGGTGAGGACCCTCCCTCAAAACGGTGGGCATAGTTAACCCCTGACTTCTGGCCGCACTAGCCGCCCTGAGATAGAAATCATAGGGCTTATCACGTATCCCGCGCAATCCCGTTTGCGTTGACCGTTGTGCGGGCCAACATTATACTGCGGGCACGTTCGGCACATGCGTCCGAATGTACAGAACCCTACAATCAAGGTGGTACTGCTTTGCGAATTCAGATGACTGTCAACGGACAGTCCCGGGAGGCGGACGTTGAGCCCCGCCTGCTGCTGGTACATTTCCTCAGGGAGAACCTGGGACTGACCGGTACAAAGATCGGATGCGACACGAGCCAGTGCGGCTCGTGCGTGGTACGAATGAACGGGGCGACGGTGAAGTCCTGCACGGCCTTTGCGGTGCAGGCGGACGGCGCCGACATCACCACCATCGAGGCCCTGGCCGCAGACGGCGAACTGCACGCGGTGCAGGAGGCCTTCTGGAACAAGCATGGCCTGCAGTGCGGCTACTGCACAGCCGGCATGATCATGACTGCCGTCGAGCTGCTGGAGCGCAATCCCAACCCGACGTCGCAGGAAGTGCGCGACGGGCTGGAGGGCAACATCTGCCGCTGCACCGGGTACCACAACATCGTCCAGGCGGTCCTCGCGGCTGCCGAAGCCAAGGGAGGCTAGACGATGACTACCAGGATATTTGGCTCAGGCATCCGCCGCCGCGAGGATCCGCGCCTCATCACGGGCGGCGCAACTTATACTGACGACGTCACCCTGCCGGGAATGGTGAACGCCGCCATCCTGCGCAGCCCCCACGCCCACGCCCGCATCACGGGCATTGACACATCCGGCGCTGCGTCCGCGCCCGGAGTAATCGCGGTCTACACCGGCGCTGACACCGAGGGCGTGCTGAATCCCATCCCATGTGCGTGGATTCCTCCGGAATCGGACGTCAAGGCCGTGGCCCACCCGGCCATCGCCAAGGACATTGTGCGCTACCAGGGCGACGCCGTGGCCGTGGTGGTGGCGGAGACCCGATACCAGGCCGAGGACGCGCTGGAACTGATCAACGTCAGCTACGAGCCGCTGCCCGCAGTGGTGAACCCGGCGGCGGCGATGGAAGAGGGCGCGCCGCAACTGCACGAGGACGCCCCCAACAACCAGGCGTTCCACTGGGTGGCGGTGGGAGGCGATCCCGACGCGGCCTTTGCGGAAGCCGAAGTGATTGTCAGCGACACCATCATTCAGCAGCGCCTCGTGCCCAACGCCATGGAGCCCCGCTCGGCGGTGGCGACCTGGCTGAGGTCCATGGGTGAGCTGACCCTCTGGAGCACCAGCCAGAACCCCCACATCGCCCGTTTCCTCGGCTCGCTGGTAACCGGCGTGCCGGAGCACAAGATACGGGTTATCGCCACCGAAGTCGGCGGCGGGTTCGGAAGCAAAATACCGGTCTACGCCGACGAGATGATCATCGCCTTCTGTGCCATGCAGCTGAACCGCCCGGTGAAGTGGACGGAGACCCGCTCAGAGAACTTCCTGGCCACCATCCACGGGCGCGACCATGTGGAGCAGGTGGAGATGGCGGCCACTCGCGAGGGCAAGATCACCGGCGTCCGTTCGGTGGTGCATGCCGGGATGGGTGCCTACCTGTCCACCGCCGCGCCGGGGGTTCCGACCATTCTGCACGGCCTGATGTACAGCGGCCCCTACCAGCTGACCGGCACCAAGGCCGACATCTACGGGGTGTTCACCAACACCACCCCCGTTGACGCCTACCGCGGCGCGGGCCGTCCCGAGGCCACCTTCCTGCTGGAACGGCTGGTGGACTTGGTGGCCGCCGAGGTTGGCAAGGATCCCGCGGAAGTGCGGCGGATGAACCTGATTCCCAAGTTCGACAACGGCCACGATGTCTGCGCGGGCCTGACCTACGACAGCGGCAACTATGAGGCGGCGCTGGACATGGTGCTGGAGCACGTGGGTTACTCCGGACTGCGCGAGGAGCAGGCCCACTCCCGCGAGCACGGCCACTACACCGGCATCGGCATTTCCACCTACTGCGAGATCTGCGGCCTTGGCCCGTCACAGGTGGCCGGCGCCGTCGGCTTTGGCGGCGGGCTGTGGGAGAGCGCAGTGGTGCGCTTCCACCCGTCGGGCAAGGTCAACGCCTACGTGGGAGTATCGCCCCACGGCCAGGGTGAGGAGACCACTTTCGCCCAGGTCGTTTCCGACACGCTGGGCGTGCCGGTTGATGATGTGGAAATAATCCATGGCGATACCGACAACACACCCATGGGATGGGGCACCTACGGCAGCCGCACCACGGTGGTTGGCGGCGGCGCCCTGCTGCTGGGCCTGAACAAGATCAAGGACAAGGCCCGTGCCCTGGCGGCCCACCTGCTGGAGGCCGCCGAGGCCGACATCGAGTACGCCGACGGTCAGTTCTTCGTCCGGGGCGCACCCGACCAGAGCAAGTCAATCCAGGAAATCGCGCTGATGGCGAACGTGGCCTGGAACATGCCCGAGGGCATGGAGCCGGGCCTGGAAGCGTCGGCCTTCTACGATCCGCCCAACTTCGTCTACCCCTTCGGCGCACACGTCGCGGTGGTGGATGTTGATACCGACAACGGCCACATCGAGCTTCGCCGCTACGTGGCAGTGGACGACTGCGGCCCGCAGATCAACCCCATGATCGTCGAGGGCCAAGTGCACGGCGGGGTGGTGCAGGGTGCCGGGCAGGCGCTGTGGGAAGGCGCGGTCTACAGTGACGAGGGGCAACTGCTCACCGGCTCGATGCAGGACTACGCGCTGCCAAAGGCCCACATGGTCCCAGACATCGAGACGCTGTCGACGGAAACGCCGTCGCCGCACAACCCGCTGGGAGTCAAGGGAATCGGCGAGACGGGTACGATCGCCTCGACGGTCACCATCTACAACGCGGTGATAGACGCGCTCAGGCCGCTGGGGATAACGCGGCTGGAGATGCCGCTGACGCCCGAGAGGGTGTGGCAGGCGATCCAGGACGCCAAGGCATAAGACGTTTGCACTCAACGTAGGGGCGGGTTTCAAACCCGCCCCTACGACGCCGAAAGGCGCGATTCACGGCAAGAGTCAAAAGGGCATTGGAGATAAGAGATGTATCCGGCGCGATTTGAGTACAGCAAAGCGGGATCGGTGGCCGAGGCCATCCAGATCCTCCAGGGAGACCCCGACGCCAAGATCATCGCCGGCGGCCACAGCCTCATCCCGCTGATGAAGCTGCGGCTGGCCCGCCCCTCGCGGGTGGTGGACATCGGCGGCATTGCCGGACTGCGGGGGATCAGCGTCAGTGGCGGTGTCGTCAGCATCGGCGCGCTGACCACTCACTACGAGATTTCCTCGTCGGCGGACGTGCAGGCCAACTGCGGCATCCTGGCCGAGGCGGCCAATGGCGTCGGCGACCCGGCGGTGCGCAATCGCGGCACCATCGGCGGCAACGTCTCGCACGCCGACCCGGCTTCCGACCTGCCCACGGTGCTGACCGCGCTGGGCGCCAGCTTCAACCTGCAGGGGCCGTCGGGATCCCGCACCGTGGCGGCTGACGACTTCTTCGTTGGACCGTTTGAAACCGCGGTGGGCGCCAACGAGGTGCTGACCAGCGTGAGCGTTCCCGTGCTTGCTGCCAACCAGGTGGCGGAATACGCCAAGATGGCCCACCCAGCCACGTCCTTCGCCGTGGTCGGCGCGGCGGCAGTGGTGACGCTGGAGGGGGACGGAGGACACGGCCACGGGCATGATCACGGTCATGACCACGACCATGGCCACGGTCACGCCCCGCGATGCACCGCGGCCCGCATTGCCGTCGGTGGTCTGACCCAGAAGCCCACCCGGTCGCCGGCGGTCGAGGCTGCGCTGGCTGGAAGCGAGCTCACGTCCGACTCCATCGCCGCTGCCGCTGCCCTCGTGGGCGGCGACTTGGGCGACGACCTGCTGGGCGACATCTACGCCTCCGCCGAATACCGCCGCAGCATGGCCGGGATCGAGTTGAAGCACGCCATCTATCACGCTGTGGGGCTGGCCCACCACTAGAATCGGCTTGGCCAGGAGCGGAGCGGAGATGCCTGCCGTGAAAGGGGTGGTGCTCCGCTCCGTTTGTGTTATTGGAATGAGCTCCAATGTATAGGGTCCGCTTCCGGCCCGGGGGGCGCCGTTGACCGCGTGAACCAGCCCAGCGATTCGTCGGGAGGTTGCTTGTCGTGTCCGCTGAAATGACAACTCCTGCGGAGGCCAACCGCGCGAGACACAGTCGAAGTGGGCTGGGCTACATATTCATCGCGGTCGTTTCCTACGCGTTCATTCCCACGGTGATCGGCCATATCGGCGGGGAGGCACTCCCCTTCTACTTCATGGGCGCATGGCGGGCGGGCGTTGCCGTCGGGTGTGCCGCCATCCTGATCCCCCTGTATGTGCCCCTGTGGTTCAACAGGTACAACTGGGGCAGATTCAGGTATCACCTGTCCACCTCTGAGACAAAGGCAGTAGACTGGCGGTTCCCCATGATCCGGGTGCACCTGCGCGTCGACGAACTGCGCATTCCGCTGCTGAAGTGGAAGATACCCGGGGACTTCATCGACTGGCGAATCCTGCTGACCATCCTCGGCAACTGCGAGTATGCCCTCTTCGCATGGTCGCTCAAATATATCGACATTGCCGTAACGACCCTGCTGTTTCAATCGTGGCCGATATTTTTCCTGTTGCTGTCAGCAATGCTACTCAGGAAGGACGCCAATTTAGACACCTCAGGCAAGGGGACCCTTTCGCTGATTCTGCTCATTGGACTGGGCTTTATCGGCTTCGCCTTCATCATCTTCAGCCAGACAGGGGAAATCGGGAAATTCGGTGAGCTCGGGTTGTCCCAACTGGTCATGGGATTGGCGCTGGCCCTTGGCGCAATGGTACTCAGCAACCTCAAGGCATTCGGCATAGATTGGGCCAGGAACCTGGGCTCCCAGCTTTCGGGGAGCCTGAGGGGGCTGGGCAGCGATCCTGCGATTTTCTTCGTCATCGTTTCCTTCCTGCTGAGCAGCCTTGGCGCCGCCGTGGTTGGCCTGATCGTGGGATTCAGCAGGGGCGAGACGTTCGATTTCGAGCTGCTCAGCCTGGCTTTCCTCGCGGGACTGGTCGTGAACACGACCGCTGGCCTGATGTGGCGAAAGGCGAACATGGCCGACGACGATATCAGTTTCAATGCCCTGGGATATGCGATTCCAATCCTGGCGCTGGTCGGGCTGTTTATATTCAACCAGGCCGACATCTCGAGGATTGATTACCTGATACTGGGCGCCACCGCCATCATCGTCGCGAATATGCTCATCAACTTCGAGGCAGAGGTTCGATGGAGCTTTGAGGCCTTGATTCTCGCGTTGGGCGGCTGTGGGATGGTCGTCTATTTCCGGGCAGATATCTTTGATTGGCTGGGCATTGCCAGCTGGACGTGGTCAGGAGACGGTTACTTTGGTTCAGTTGCCCTGGCTGCCACAGTCTTCACGCTGCTACTGGCGTTCAGGGTGGCCAGGCTGGTCACTCGCACCAGCGACGAGGAGAACCGCACATTCAGAATCATGCGAAAGCTGGACTCGCTGATGAGACGAGAAGTCATCAACAGCGAGGTCCGCAGTTGCATTCTGGTCATTGATGAGTCCAATAACCAGGCAGTGCTGAAGGAATACTATCTCAAGACCAGAGAGCACATCGCCAGCGCACTTCCCCAGAACGAGTCGGACCGCCAGGCGCTCAACGAAACGGAAGCCGAACTGGACATGCTGGTCCGATCCAAGCAGGTTTCTCCCGTCCTGGGCGAGATTTTCGCTCTGCTGGTCTTTGCCGGCATCACCATCTTCCTGACGATGTTTACCCGGCCGTCCGAACCAGACGGCTGGATACGTTTGCTGATCGATATGTTCGCGATGCTCGTGTCATCAGTTATCATATTTCTGATGATATATTCCATGGACCTGGACCTGGACCTGGACCTGGACCTGGACCTGGACCTGGACCGGGAGCGGGACGCCCACAAGCTGGAGAGGGTATCAGAGACGGGAGACGAGACTTACCTGCTGCTGTTTCCCGATACCGAGCAAAGGCTGTTTGACCAGTGGCTATCGGTTGCGGTGGGGGCAATAATCATCCTGGTCTACGCTGGACTGTTGTCGCACAAGTGGCTTGGGTGGTTCTCCTAGCGGGCCGGACTATCGGCAATTTCGAAAAATTATCAATGAGTAATGAATGAAAATACTGGTGATTAACGACGATGGCATAAAATCGGCCGGCTTGTGGGCGGCGGTGAGGGCGGTGAGGCGGGTCGGCGAGGTTGTCGTCGTAGCGCCTGCCAAGGAGCAGAGCGGGGTGGGCGCGTCGTTGACGCTGCATTCCCCGGTCAAGGTCAATCCCTGGACTCCAGACGACGAGTTCCAGGAGTCGGACGGGGACCGACATCCAGTTACAGCCTATACCGCCGAGGGCACGCCGGGCGACTGCTGTATCCTGGCTCTGGAGACGCTGACGACGGGCGTGGACCTGGTGGTGTCGGGCATCAACTCCGGGTCGAACCTGGGCTGGGACGTGATGGTGTCGGGGACCGTGGGCGGCGCAGTGCAAGGCTACAACCGGGGGCACTCCACCATTGCCATTTCGGTCGGATCCGTCACGTCTCCCCGTTACGAGGTGGCGGGGCGGCTGCTGGAAGGGCTGGCGCGGCGGCTTTCAGGGCGGGAGGGGGAGCCGTTATTCCTGAACGTCAATATTCCCAGCGTGGCGCCGGATCTGGTGAAGGGGATCAAGGCGACGCGGCTGGGAGGCCTGTCCTATCGCGAGTCGGTGAGGCTGGACGGCACCGACGGCGATACCAAGCGGTACTGGATCGCGCGGAACCGTCCTGGCAACCAGACCCAAGCGGAAGACTCGGACATTGTGACGCTGAGGAACAACTTCGTCTCCATCACCCCACTGAAGCTGGGCATGGGCGACGATTCAGCGGTTGCCACTGTCGAGAGCCTGCTGGACGGGCTGATGGATTAGAGCAAAAGACACACGGTATAACGCTGTATGAACCAGCAATGGTCCCGACAGTGATTTCAATCAACTGGATGGGACATTGGGATACAGACAGGCGGCGACACGACGACGATTACCACCGAGGAACGTCTGGGACGATTGGAGGTGGGGCAGACTGGAACGAACCGGCGCCTGGACGACACCAACACGCGCATAACTGAAACCAATTCCCGCTTGAGCGAAACCAATTCCCGGTTGGACAAGGTGATATTCATGCTGTTCGGCATCGGCGCTGGAGTCATTGCCACGCTGGTGGCCGTAATTTTCTCACTGATCACCAGCGATTGATCGCCCTAAGGCAGGCCGGGAAAAGGTGCAGATAAGCAACTGGGGCAGGCTCTAAGCCTGCCCCAGAATTGTCTGTCTGTGTCGCGGTTAATCGTCTGCGGCGACGGGCTCGGGAGCGAGCGCGCGGGAGACGCCGATCATGGAGTCGCGGGTTACCAGGGCGGCCAGTTCTTCCTCGCTCATTCCATCGGTGCCGGCGGGACGCTGCGGCAGCACCAGGTAGCGCAGGTCGGCGGTGCTGTCCAGCACGACCACCTCGGTCTCATCGTTGACCTCGGTGCCGAACTCCTGCAGCACACCGCGGGGGTCGCTGACGGCCCGGGAGCGGTAGGCGAAGCTCTTGTACCAGTCAGGCGGGCGGCCCAGCAGCGCGCGGGGGTAGCAGGAGCAGAGGGTGCAGACCACCAGGTGGTGCACGTCGCCGGAGTTCTCCACGACGCCCAGCTTGGGGGTCGGGTCCGGCAGGGTGTAGCCCATGTCTGCCAATGCCGCCTCCGGATCGGACAGCAACCTGGCCTTGTACTCCGGGTTGGCCCATGCCTTTGCCACCACGCGGGCGCCGTCGGCTGGGGAGCGCGATTCGACAGCGTCCACGTTGCGCTGGACCTCGTCCAGAGTCAGCACTCCCTTCTCGGCCAGCAACGTCTCCATGGCGCGGACGCGTCGGGCGTGGTAGCTGAGTTCCTCGGTGTCCATGCCGGGATGAGTGTGGTCGCCGTGGTCTATTTCGTTGCCGTGATTGGCGCTCATGTCCGGGCCTCCTGTCAGGCTGTGCGCTCCAGCCATTGCTCGTAGATGTCCACCTGCAATCGGTCGGTGGGCGGGCCGTTGTAGTTATCCCAGAGAGAGCTCTGGGGAAACTCCACGCGGTAGAGAGGCTTGAGGGGCGTGCCATCGCCGCCGTGGGCCAGGGACTCCGGGTCGGGGTAGATACCGCAGAGTGCGACAACGCGCCCGGTCCTGCCCTGCACGTAGACCGGGGTGCGGTAGTGCGTGGGCGGGTTGCCGGTGCGGACCGTAACCATGTCGCCGTTGCTGAATGCCGTTTGTTCCGCTGTGCTCATGTTCAGTTCCCTGTGCTGTCGTGGCGGGCCATGGTGGCGTCCAGTTGGGCGGCGGTCAGTACCCCCTTCTCGATCAGCAGTGCCTCCACTGCCTCGGTCCAGCGTTCGTAGTAGCTGAGAGACTCGTAGCGCTCCGGGGTCAGCCCCTCGATGGCGCGGCGCAGTTCGTCGACGCCGAGGTATCCCTTTTCGCCCAGAACGCCGCGGATGGAGTCGATGCGGCGTTCCCAGTCCATCAGGACGTGTTCGCCCTGGTCGATGGGGTCGTCGTTGGGCCGTCCGCCCATGTCGTGAAACTTGGCCATAGCACACCCTCCGGCGAGTTGTCGCCATGCTAAACGCGGCCGTCGCCGTTGGCAAGGCGTGCGTTAAAACGGCTAGAGCGGCTCGGTACCCTCGGAGAGGATGTCGATGTACTGCTGGTAGGCGTAGATTCGATTTCGTGCCCTTCCGGTAGTTTCCTGCACAATCCCCATTCTCTCCAAGACCTCCAGTCCTGACATAGCGCCCGGCGTTGAAAGGCCGGTGCGTTCCTTGACTTCGGAAACGGAGACTAGAGGACGGTCCTTTAGTACTGTATGTACCTGCATGGCAGAGGCCCTTGACCGTCCCTGTTGGCGGATTACCTGCTCATCTGCGTCGAAAACCTCCAATAGCCTATGCGCTGTTGCAACGGCGCTATTTGCCGTTTGAGCAACGCCCTCCAGAAAGAAGTTTAACCATCCCTCCCAATCGCCTGTGCGACGCACTCCATCCAACAAATCATAATATTCCTGGCGATGCTCCTTGAAGTAGAGGCTCAGATACAGCAACGGCTCGCTCAATAGTCCGCTGTGACAAAGCAGGAAAGTTATCAACAACCTGCCAACACGTCCGTTGCCGTCCAAGAATGGATGGATTGTTTCAAATTGCACATGGGCAAGGCCGGCCTGCACCAACGAATTCATCATTGGGTTTTCTGAATGAAGGAACAACTCCAAGTCTCCCATACAGTACGCCACCGCTGCGGGCGGGGTCGGAACGAAATGGGCATTCCCTGGCCGGCTCCCACCTATCCATACTTGCGAACGTCGAAATTCGCCCGGAGTCTTGTTGCTGCCCCTACCGCTAGACAGCAGGATTCCATGAATCTCTCGAATCAACCTGCTGGAAAGTGGGAGTTCTTCAAGTCGCTTCAGGCCGTATTCCAAGGCCCTGACATAGTTGGCAACCTCGACAACGTCATCGATGGGGTCGCGAATCGCGCCAGGTAATTCGAATAGCATCAAGTCAGATAGGGAGGATTGCGTTCCCTCTATCTGAGAGGACAATACGGCTTCCTTCCTCACGTAAAAGTAGATGAACAGCCTACGGTCAGGAAGCAGTCTCGAAATGCCATCCAGCCGGCCCACTGCCGTCAGCGCTGAATCTGAGGCGCGACGAATCTCCTCGAGGTCGACTGCTGGTCTGGGTGGCAGCGGAGCCGGAACGAAAGCGGCAATCGTTTCACCTGAAACATTGGTAACTTGGTAGTTGCCCGGATCTTCCCGCCTCACATTGAACCTCTTGTTAAGCAACTCTCACTAAGTGCGAGAGTTAGTAAGAATTACGGAGTAAATCTTACTAAGAAAGAACAAGTATAGCAACTGCTCCCGGCTATTAAGATTTTCTTATCAGCCGGGAGGTCTATTAAGAAATACCTACTAATTCTTAATACGCGGGGGCGAAGAGCCTGGCGGCGTCTATGGCGCGCATGAACTCCACGTTGCGGTGGCTCTTTATGAGCTCGATCAGCTTTTCCAGCATCAGCAGGCGGCCGGGGCGGCCGATGTACTGCGGGTGCATGGTCAACACGTAGGCGCGGCCGTAGCGGTAGAGTCCCTCGAACTCCGCCGCCCAGGTGCCGTAGACCTCGTCGGGGTTGCGCATGGGGCCGAGGCGGTTGGCCACAGGCGCGTAGACGAAGTTCGGCGCGTCGTCCAGCAGCCAGTGGATGGGAATCTCCACCAGCTTCTGCCCCGTCTGCGGCGCGGTCTCGACGTAGGGAGCGTCGTCACCCATCAGGCTGCTGTCGTAGACGAATCCGTGGGACGTCAGCAGGTCCAGCGAGTGCTCGCTGAGCTCCCAGCTGGGCGAGCGATATCCAAGAGGCCGTTCCCCGGTCATGTCCCCCAGGATGTCGATGCCTCGGCGCAGCACCTCATCCTCCTGTTCGCGGGTGAGCGTGGAGGGAGGCTCGTGCATGTAGCCGTGGTGGGCGACCTCGTGGCCACGGGCTGCAATCTCCCGCACCAGGCGCGGGTGGGTTTCCGCGACGTAACCTGGGATGTAGAAGCTGGCCGGGATCTCGTGGGCGTCCAGCAGGTTCAGGATGCGGGGAGTGGCCACGCTGGGCCCGTACTCCGCCATTGACATCAGGCTGGGGTGGTTCTTGAAGTTTGGATCGCGGTTCAGCCAGGACGACACACCGTCCACATCGAATCCCAACATGACCACGCACTGGATTTCGTCGGGCCATATTCCTGCCATAGATTTGCTCCTAAAGCGCGGGTTGGTGCTGCGGTCTTGATTGCAGGGATTATAACTGGTCGAGAACCGTTCAGTTCCCCGGTGCGGAGATGCGGTCAAAGCCGGTGTAGGGGCGCAGTACCTCGGGGATGACTATGGAGCCGTCGGGTTGCTGGTAGTTTTCCATGATGGCGATCATTACGCGCGGCAGGGCGAGGCCGGAGCCGTTCAGCGTGTGCGGCAACCGGGGTCGTGCGCCCTGCTCCGGGCGATAGCGAATATTGGCGCGGCGGGCCTGGAAGTCGGTGCAATTGGAGCAGGAACTGACTTCCAGCCATTCCTGGCAGCCGGCCGCCCCACACCTCGATGTCATAGGTCTTTGCGGCGGCGAAGCCCATATCCCCGGTGCACAACTCCAGCACTCGCCAGGAGAAGCCCAGCCGACGGCAGATCTCCTCGGCGTGACCCAGAAGCCGCTCCAGCTCGCCTGCTGACTTCTCAGGCTCGACGAATTGATACATCTCCACTTTGTTGAACTGGTGCACCCGCTTGATGCCCCGGGTGTCCCGGCCCGCCGCCGCCCGCTCGCGGCGAAAGCATGGGGTCTGAGCTACGTAGTACAGCGGCAATTGTCCTGGCGGAATGATTTCATCGCGGTAAAGATTGGTAATCGGCACCTCAGCCGTGGGGATCAGCCACAGATCATCCTCTGCGTCGTGGTAGAGGTTGTCGGCGAATTTGGGCAGGTTGCCGGACCCTTCCATGACGTCCCGGCGCACCACGGCGGGCAGGGCCAGCTCGGTGTAACCGTGCTCTCCGGTGTGCAGGTCCAGCATCCAGGAAATCAGGGCGCGCTCCAGCCGGGCGCCGGCACCGCTGGTGGTGTAGAACCGGCTGCCGGAGAGCTTGGCGCCGCGCTGGAAGTCAATGATGCCCAGCCGCTCGGCCAAGTCCCAGTGGGGCAGGCCCTCGAAGCCCAGGTCGACAGGCGTCCCCTCCGTGCGATAGATGCGGTTGTCTTCCGAGTCGGAACCCACTGGGACGTCGGGCAGCGGCAGGTTGGGCAGATTCAGCAGGAGCTGGTGCACTTGCTCTTCGGCTTCCTGGGCACTGGCTTCCAACTCGTCCACCCGGCGGCCCAGCGTACGCATTTCCTCGATGACCTCGGGGGCAGGTGCCTGACCGGAGGAACGGGCGTGGCCGATTTCGCGGTTAACCTGGTTCCGCTTGTTTCTTATCTCGTCCGCCTCCGTCCTGTCGCGGCGCCAGGCCGCGTCCAGATCCAGGATCTGGTCAACCGGGTCGGGTTCGCTGCGCGATTTCATGGCTCGGCGCACAGTGTCGGGGTCGCGGCGTATCTGCTCAATGGCAATCATTCATTCCAGCCTTGGGTTTTTGGATGTTCTAACACCAGTGTGCCAAGCCTTCGTTGAGACGTTATTATATTACAGTGTGGATTCCAGCCCGAAGGCAGATGTTTGGATGTTGACTCAAGACCAGCACGCGGAAACAGCGATTGACTTCCTGGAAAAGGCCGACCGGCACTATGCCGAGGGCGACCAGATCCAGGCTTCTGAGAAGCTGTGGGGGGCCGCTGCTCATGCGGTGATGGCCGTCTCACTGGAACGAGGCTGGCCGCACACCAGCCACCCAGCGATGAAGCGAGCCGCGGAACAACTGTCGCATGAACAGGGCGATACACAAATCGCCGACCGATTCGGCCTCGCGGAGAAGTACCACCGCGACTTTTATCACCTGTTTATGGAAGATTGGGAGTGGACTCAAGACCGCCCCAAAATCCGCGAGCTGGTAGCGCGTGTCCTTGCACTGCGGGGTGATGCCAACAGGAACGGGCAGTAACGCTGATGGAAAGGTCGTTAGTCACCCAGGCTGCGCATCTGCGGGAACAGCACGACATCGCGAATGCTGCGCTGGCCCGATAACAGCATGACCAGCCGGTCGATCCCGATGCCCAGCCCGCCGGTGGGCGGCATGCCGTACTCCATGGCGGTGAGGAAGTCCTCATCCAGCCGGTCGACCTCTTCGTCCTGGTACAGCCTGCGGATTTCCTCCTGTCCCTCGAAACGCTCCCTTTGCACCTGCGGGTCGTTGAGCTCGCTGTAGGAGTTCGCGATCTCCATGCCGCACGCGAAGGCCTCGAACCGCTCCACGTAACCCGGTGCGCCGGGTTTGGCCTTGGCCAGGGGCGACATCTCCTCCGGGTAGTCCAGGAGGAAGGTTGGTTGCACGAGGTGGGGCTCCACCAAGGCCGACAGAAGCTTGTCGATGATGCGGCCGCGGCTCTCGCGTATGCCAGTGTCGACGCCGAGGGCACGGGCGCGCTGCTGCAGTTCTCCGTCGTCGCAGGCGTCCAGGTCGATGCCACCGCGGCGCTGCAGCTCCTCCCGCAGCGACACCCGCCGCCACGGCGGGGTGAAGTCGATAACCTGCTCACCTACAGCGATTTGGGCCGATCCTGCGGCCTCGACAGCGAGGCGGAAGATCATCTGCTCGACCATCTCCATCACGTGGTTGTAGTCGGCATAGGCTTCGTAGCTTTCCAGTAGAGTGAACTCGGGGTTGTGGTCCTGGTCGATGCCCTCATTGCGGAAGACGCGGCCGATCTCGTAGACCTTGTCGAACCCGCCGACGATTAGCCGCTTGAGGTATAGCTCGGTGGCAATTCGGAGGTAGAGCTGCTCGTCGAGGGCGTTGTGGTGAGTGATGAAAGGCCGGGCGTGGGCGCCGGCCGCCACCGGCACGAGAACCGGCGTATCGACTTCCAGGAAGCCGCGGTCGTCGAGGAAGCGGCGTATGCCGCTGATGACCTTGCTGCGCAGCCGGAAGACGTCCATGACCTCGCGGTTGGCGATCAGGTCCAGGTAGCGCTGCCGGTACCGTGTTTCGGTGTCTCGCAGGCCGTGGTACTTCTCGGGCAGGGGGCGCATGCCCTTGGCGATTATGGACGCCTTGCTGGCTTCGATGGTGATCTCGCCAGTACGGGTGCGAATCAGGTTGCCCTCGACCCCCAGGTGGTCACCGATGTCCATATCGCGCAGCAGTTCGAAGTCGTCGCCGAGGTTATTGCGCCGGAACAGGACCTGGATGGAGCCGGAGTCGTCCTGCAGGTCGAAGAATGCGGCGCGGCCCATCTGGCGTATGGAAACAATGCGGCCCCCCAATGACAGGCCCTCACCGTCGCATCCGGGCTGTTGCCCAGCCTCGATGGCGGTGAAGGTGGCGACTGCGGCGGCATTGTCGCAGGTGCGGAAGAAGCGCGGGGGATAGGGGTCGATGCCTCTTTCGCGGAGGCGTTCGAGCTTGGCTATACGGCTGGCGATATGTACGGAGGTTTCTGAGTCGAAGGTTGGAAATGTCTTTTCTGCCTGTATCTCTTGACGACCGGTCATAGAATACTTCGTCTACTCGATGTCTACTCGATGGATAGGATTTCCAGCTCGACCTTGCCGGAAGGGACGTTGACCTCGGCGGTCTCGCCCACCTTCTTGCCAAGGAGACTCATGCCGATGGGAGAGACGTTTGAAATTTTTCCCTGTGCCGGGTCGGACTCGGCGCTGCCGGTGATGGTGTAGGTGGTGGACTTGCCCTGCTGGTTCTTGACCGTGACCCGGGAGCCGACATCAACCGAGTCCCGCTCTCCCCTCTCTTCGTCGATGATCACTGCGTTGCTGACCATCTCACCCAGTGTCTGGATGCGGCCCTCGACGAAGGAGCGCTCGTTTATCGCCTCTTCATATTCGGCGTTGCTGACGGTGCCGCCCCTCTCCCGGGACTGCTGAATACGGTCGGCCACCTCGCGGCGCTTGTCGATGCGCAGGTACGTCAGCTCAGCTTGCAGCTTTTCCAGCCCCTCGCGGCTCAAATATGTGGGCAGAGTCATGGCGAAATCCTCTGGCTCGGAAAAAGCACAAGAGAGCCCGCCGGCGCGCGACCCTCCTGACGATGAATGGATTCTAGCAACGGGTGCTGAGGATGTAAAGAATGCCTGTCAGGCGGCTTCGACCAGTTGCGGCGGGTCAGACCTTCCTTCTTACCTTCCCTGCCTTTCTATCCCCTGCCCTTCTTTCCTTCTAGAGGGAGACCGGGTACAGCACCTGGATGACTCTGTTGTCGCGCAGGACCTCGAAGTAGGGGTTGGGGTTGTCAGGGGTCTGCAGCCATCGCAGGGTGAAGAAGGCGCAGAGATTCGCCAGCTGCATTGCGGGCGAGTCTTGGGCGTTGACGTAATAGATGTTCTCGTGCAACCCCGTTGAGTCCTCTCCCTCCTCGGAATGGAAGAAATCGGTCATCATCCGCTGCTCGATGTTGGTGCCCTCCTGGGCCAGGAGCATGCCGAACTGGGTTACAGGGAAGGCCCCCGTCATAATCTGGTCGTGATTGAGGTTTGCCATGTTCATCTCGTCCAGATACATGCTCAGGGCAAACAGGAAGCGACTCATTACCGGGCCGATGGGATCGCTCCACAAAAGGGCAGCAGGCGAAGAGCTACTGGTACGTGCGTCGTCCAGGGACTGCCTGTTGAGGAACGCGGAGACCACCGGGGTCTCGCGCCGGATCAGGATGTCGAGGCAGTCCTGGATCATCTGGGAGCGTTTTTCCCCCTCCCAGGAGGAGTAATGGTCAATGCCTTCGAAAAGGTCCGCCGGCTGGACCATTGCCGGGGCATTGGCATCACCCAGGGGCGAACCGAAATGGCGACGGCAAAGGGCATCGAATTCGCCGTTGATCGCCGTGACCTGCGTCTCATGGATCAACAGGCCGGAAACCACTTCGTGGAGTTGGGAAGAGCCGACAGCGATGTTTCCGGTCAGACCCGCCTGTCCCAAATATACCAGATGCATGCCGTCGCACTCCTATCTGATTCCCAGCGAAGCCCACGCCGCGGAGAGATGAAAACCGCCTGAGTGCTACCCGGATTCTTCGCCTTGGGCCTGCCCTCCGGCTTCCCCTTGATGGTCCTCCGTTTCCGCTCGCGGTGCTTCGACGCGGGCTACCATTTCTTCGGGGTCGGTTTGCAATGTTACTCCGCTCGGCAGAACAATGTCCCCGGTCCTGAGCACGCTGTTCAGATCGGTCAACACTGCCAGATCCATCTCGATCTGGGCGGGCAATTCAAGCGGCAGAGCCGACACCAGTATGTCGAACACCTGCTGGCTGACATAGCCTCCGACGCGTACTGCACCGGGCGACTCGCCAATCAAGGTAACGGATACCTGCGCGGTGATGGGCTGGGAAACGTCTGCCGCCATGAGATCCACGTGCAACACGGTGTCCCGCCTGGGATCCCACTGGATTTCTCGGGCGAAGGCCAAGTGGCTGCCCGCCTCGCCCTCGACAGTGACTGTGATCGGAGAGCTGCCGCCGGCCTCCGCCAGCGCCCTGACCAAAGTGGGCGCGGCGCACTGCAGGGATCTTGACTCTATGGAAGGCCCGTACAGGTGAACGGGAACGATACCTGCACGCCTCAGACGGCCTACCTTTTTGCGCATCAGTTCCCTGGGTTGGAGTTGCAATCGCACCGCGCTGGTTGTCATTTTCAGTCATACTCCGGGTGGGTTTCGTCAAGGAGGAATGATACCACTAGGCCCGCCCAAAGGGAATGCTGCGGGTTGCCTTCGAAGGCGTGATTCACCCGTTTTCCCAAGGACGAGAAGACAACTCAAGAGCCGGAATATGCCGTTTCAGAAGCAATGATAAATTGACAGCAGGTTTATCATTATGGCTGATTTAAGCAGGTTGATCAGCTTACGGAGGACTACTATGGCGTCTCATTCCTTGGGGCTTTCGCTGCACGAGGCGGCGCGGCGCATGGGCGTGCCGTTTGTCGATGAGAACGAGCCGGAGGATCGATTCGTGGACGCCAACGGCCTCCGATTTCACTACCTGGAGTGGGGCAACCCGGCCAATCCGACGGTGCTGATGCTTCACGGCGTTTCACAGCAGGCGCACAGCTGGGACTTCATCAGCCTGCCGCTGTCGCCGGACAAGCACGTTCTGGCCCTGGACCAGCGGGGACACGGCGACTCGGACTGGGCCCCCGACGGAGATTACTCGCTGGATTCGATGGTGGGTGACCTTGATGCCATCGTTCCGGCACTGGGGCTGGACGGCGGCAAGTTCCACCTGATGGGTCACTCCATGGGCGGACGAAACAGCTTCGTGTGGGCGTCGCGGCATCCGGGGCGCTCAAGTCGCTGACCATCGTGGACACCGGGCCGGAGACCGCCAGCAGGGGACGGCAGCGCATCCAGCAGTTCCAGAAACTGCCCGACAACCTTGACAGCCTGGACGAGTTCGCCGACCGCATCCAGGAATACACGGGCCGGACGCGGGAGCAAGTGCTGGGGGCTCTGAAGTACAGCATCCGGCAGGGCTCGGACGGCAAGTGGACGTGGAAGTACGACCGGGTGATTCGCGAACGGGGAAGGCAGGACGGCCCATGGTCGCCGGAGCAGCTGTGGGAGTGCTGGCGACGGATCGACTGCCCGACGCTGGTGACGCGGGGGGACCGGAGTGACGTTTTCTCGGACGAGACGCTGCAGCGGATGGGGCGGGAGATCACGGACTGCACGGCGGTTACCATCGCGAACGCCGGCCACCTGGTGCAGGGGGACAACCCGCCGGACTTCCTGGCGGCGGCGCGTGCGCACCTGGAGCGTGCGGAGGGGTTGTAGGGTAAGTCCCTTATCATTGTTGAACGAGATGAGTCCCCCTCTACGGGGACTCATTCTGTTTGCAGGGCCTGGCGTGGTTTCTTTCTGGTTGGTTTTATCACCCAATATGCGAAGGCAAAGGATACGACTGTCGCCAGCATCGGCAGCCAGAAGGCTTCTTCGTTGCCTGAGGCGAGAACGAATACTGCCGCCAAGGCAATCAGCAAGATCAGTGCATCCCCCAGGTGGCGGACCAGCTTGATGGCGAGGGCCATGCAGAGCAGGATGGTTGCCGCGATCCATATCCAGGACGCTACTGAGGGAATCCATCCATAGCCCGGGATGCTGATCAGAGCGTATCCCTGCCACGATCTGGGGAAAAGGTCGAATGCCATGTGAACTGCATATCCCAGACCTATCCCCATACCGAATCGGCGCGGCAATGGATTGTCGGCCTGAGCCAAAATAAATGCCGCCAGGGGAAACAGTGGGCCGTGGGTGATGATTGAGCGATGGAGCAGGAAGCCGACGCGCTGGTCAATGTCGGGCAATATCAGTCCGATGTATGCTGCAATGCCCAACGCGACGAGGCTAAGGGGCTGCCAAATTAGGTTCATTGACCCAACATAGCTCAACCCACACAGTCACATCAACCGGACGCGGCACTGCCACCTGGTATCCATGGATACAGCGGCGGTCTTCCCATTGAACAGGCGGGGGATCAGCTCGCCGAAGGCGTAGCCTGTGCCGGCGGATAGGGTGCAGATGCCGAGGATTTCGAGTTCCTGGAGCAGCAAAGAACGCCTCGTATCAGTGTTTTTCCCGGGCCAGTAGTCGATGAGCTCCGTAACCGACGAAAAAGGCTACGGTCGCCAGAATTCCCTGAAACAACGATGAGGCAAGGACTAACATTAATGCAAAAGCGTCGTTTCCAGGAGGCAAGGCAACAGCAATTCCAATAAGAATGCAGATAGGGAAGAACAAGACGTTGCCTGCTCTTGTTGAATGCCAGCCGCCGACTATAGGGAAGATAACAACCGAAAATAAGAAAATTACCTGGGGGAGCGGAGTAAGTCCGACTATTAACTCCGTGTAAGTGAACCCGACACCTGCTCCGGCGAGCCCGGAGAGGGCAATTGCTGCAGGATCTTTCAGGTGGGGATAGGCCATCCCTGCAGGATAGCCTATCCCGTTCACAGCCTGCTACGTGAACAGGCGCGGTATCAGCTCGCCCAGGGCGTAGCCTACGGCGGCGGAGAGGGCGCCGATGCCCAGAATCTCGAGTCCCTGGAGGAGAGGGGAGCGCTCTACGAGACGGCCCTTGAGCAACCCCAGCCCGAACAGCCCGGCCAGCGTCCCTCCCACGGAAACGCCGATGGCGGTGCCGCCGGTCAGGAAGAAATGGGGGACGAGCGGGATGGCAGCACCGGTGATGAATGCGATCCCCATAACCAGAGCGTCCTTGACGGGGTTGGTGGTCTCCTCGGTGGTTATGCCCAGCTCCTTCTCCACCAGCGTCTTCAGCCAGAGGTCGCGGTCCTGGGATATCTCGTCGGCCATCTGCCGCGCCTCATGGTAGGTCCTGCCTTCCCTCTGGAACAGAATCACCAGCTCGGCCAACTCCTCGCCGGGGTTGGCGTCGAGCTCGCGGGCCTCCCGCTCGATCTCGGCGCGCTGTACGTCGCGCTCGGCGCGGGAGCCGAGGAGGGCGCCGGTGCCCATGGAGATCATGCCGGGGAGGGCGCCTGCGAGGCCGGCGACGACGACGGTGGTCTGGCTCTCGAAGGCGACGGCGAGGCTGGTGACCAGTGCGACGGTGCTGAGCAGGCCGTCCTGGGCGCCGAAGACGACCTCGCGCAGGCGTCCGAGTCGTGCGACGCGCCAGATCTCGCGGTCGACCTCGGCGGCGGCGGTGTTGTAGGTGTCGCGGTCGAAAGCCCGTCCGGCGGCGGCTGCCGCCTCGGATGAGCCGTCGGGGACCGGAGCATAGGACACGGCTCCGATGCTGGCGGGCATGACGGGGATCTCGGGCGCGGGAACGGGCATTGGCGCCGGCGCCGGGCGGACATCGCCGTTCTGCGCGGCCAGCTTGGCTTCGAGGCCGTTGAGGGCCGCGATGAATGCCGCGAGGTGGTGGCGCTCTCGCTCCATGGCAAGGGTGAAAGAGTCGGCGGCCTCCTGGTTGCCCTCCTCGAGGGCCTCCCGGATCATCATGGGGTAGATGGTGGCGGCCTCCTGGGCTTCGCCCTCGATGATGATGCGGAGGTTCTCGACAGTGGAGGCCATGTCGCCGGTCACGCGCAGATGGTTGATGCCGTGGATTGTCTCAGCGCCTGCGACCTCCTGGAAGATCTGGGCGACCTCGGGATGGCCCTCCTGCATGGCGCGCTGGGCGTAGGCGTTGTACTTGAGGTTGGCGAGGGCCTCTGAGACGATGGCGTTCCAGAGGTTCTTTTCGGTCCTGGTGAGAGTGATGGGCTCGGTGGCCATGGTGAGTCCCCCACACAAACGTCGTTCACAAACAAGTGTTTAATATATTATATCAATATATTTGAGTGGATGGGGATATCTGGAGAGGAGAATACGGAATTCGTAGCAATGGTCGGCCGCAGGCTGGTGGAATATCTTCCAGACCTGGCAGCGGCCGTTAAGGTACCTATGGATTCACGACCCCGTTTCCGACGGGCCACGCTCCGAGGGCATGACGGGTGCGCGGAAAGGGTTGCCCTAGCCGCCGGGGGAGGCGTGGTGGCCGATCATCTTCCAGCCGTCTTCGTGGCGGGCGAAGAAGTTGGTGGCGTATGTGGAGAAGTTGGCGGCGCGGCCCTGGACCACGCTGGTGATGCCCTCGACACAGGTGACGCAGCCAAACTCGCCCTGGACGATGATGTTCAGGTAGCGGACGTTGAAGTGCATCAGGTTGGCGTTGTCAAAGATGCGGACCCAGCTCTCGCGGATGGTGTCCCAGCCGACGATGGGGGTCCAGCCGGGGTGGACGCACATGGCACGGTCGGAACTCTCCCAGACCTCGTCCATGCGCTCGATGCTGAGCTCATTGAAGGCGTCGTAGAACCGCTGATTGGCGGCCCTGATTTCCTCTAGGATTTCGGGTTCGTCGTTAAGCATGGCTCTCCGTGGGGTGCGCCCTCATCTAAATGCATTCACCCCACCCTGACCATCCCTCTGAGGGGAGGGGACTCTTTCAGTTTTACGGCTCGCGGCCGGCGCGGGTGGCCCAGTATTCCCAGGCGCGGGCCATTGTGCGGGGCTGGACCTGGCCCGCGGACATGGCGGCGACCTCGCCGGGGGACAGGTACTTGACGTCGCCGAGCTTCAGGGACTCCAGGAGCAGACGGGCATTGACCTGCAGGTAGACGGAGGCCATGACCGCTTCCTTCAGCGAAGCACCGGCGACGACACAGCCGTGGCCGCGCATCAGGGCGACGCGGCGCGGACCGAGCGTAGCGGCCAGGTCGCGCCCCTGGGCCAGGGTGGTCACCAGCAGGTTGGTGTCTCCGAAGTTGTCACGGATGTCCCAGACCGGTATATCGTCCCCGATCAGGGCAGCCAAGTGGAACATGGGCAGGAGGGGGACTCCGGTGACGCCGAAGGGCACCACGGGCTGCGAGTGGTTGTGCACGACAGCCATAACGTCGGGGCGGGCCTCGTAGACGCCACCGTGGATGGGGCGCTCGGAGTACATCTCGCGGCCCTGCTGGTCGATGGGTTCGTTCTCCAGCGTGTATTCCATCAGGTCGTCGACGTCGACTAGCTCGGGAGCGCGGGAGCAAGACAGCCAGTAACGGCCCGGGTCGCCTGGGTGGCGGATGCTGACGTGGCCGTAGGCGTCAACGACATCCTCGCGAGCGAGGATGCGGTTGGCGGTGACCAGGTCCTGCAGCTGGCGGTCCATGTCAGTCATGGGGCGGTCTCAATCTTTGGTGGATGATCGACGGTGTAGGGGCGGGTTTCAAACCCGCCCCTACTGATGCACGACTATTGTGGACCAGATGCTTCGCCTTGGTCCAGACGAATTCTGTAGCCGTCGCCCGGGGCGCCTAGTGGGTCGGGGAGAAGGCGGCCGGCACCATTATCTTGGTCTCCTGGCCGAGCAGGAACTCGCGGGTGGGCGGCGGCCAGTGCGGAGACTTGATGGCCTCCTCGCGGATGCGGTTGCGCTCTTCCATGTCCTTGTAGGGCCAGATGTGCACCCACTTGTTCAGCCCGCCCAGCTCGGTGTGCCAGGCGGCGGCCAGCGGGGAGTACTCTTCGCGATGGGGGACGGCGGCCTCCCAGCGTTTTATGACCTCGCCCATGGAGCCGGTCTTGTAGGTGTAGGAGCGCATCTCGTAGACGTTGCCCATCTCCTGGTTTTCACCCAGCGGCCGCATGAAAGGTGCGGGGATGAAGATTTCCGACTCCATCTTGACGTACATCTCAGGGTCGTTGGCGGGCGGCCAGTTGGGGTCCTGGGCGGCCTCGGCGCGGATACGGGTGCGCTCGTCGAGGGTCTCGTAGGGCCAGACGTGGATCACCTGGTTCAGCGGGCCGATCTCTGTATGCCAGAAGGCGGCGAGGGGTGAGTACTGCAGCCGGTGCGGCAGTGCCTTGGCGAAGTTTTCCTCGAAAGTTGGCACGCTACCGGGTTTGAGGGTGTAGGTGCGGACTTCGTAGATCATCGCGGCGTTCTCCTGCAATGTATGGGTTCCATCGCGGTGGGGCAGTCCTGAACTAGTGTACCAAACGCGGGTCATGCGGGCAATTTGCCCGATGCCGGAGCAGTGCTGCTGCTATAGAACTCGATGAGTACCGGACCCGTTGGTTCTGGGCCCCATGAGGACGAGCCCAGAGAGTCTGTTGCGGGCCGACGGGCTCACCACCAACGGATTCTCCTGGAAATCGCCTTCAACAAACAGTCAGAAGAAATTGCTTACGTTCTTGGCGAGAAGGACGGTCTGGTCGAGGACCACCTTGCGGTAGGCCACCCTGAGCTGGCCGTTCTCGCGGCGGAGGACGTCTTCGCGGCTGCCGACGTAGAAATCCTCCTCGGTCTCACCTCGGGTGCGGTACATGATGAAGTTGGAGTAGACCCGCAGTTCGGAGTCACGCTGGCCCGGCTGCACCTCGATGTTGGAGACGAAATGGCGGGTGCGGGACGGCGGATCTTCGGCCCAGGCCATGCCGGAGTCGAGGCGGCGGATGCGGCGGGTGAGCGAGTCCTTGTCCTCGTCCATGATGGCGAGCTCGTACTCGCGGGATATCTCGCCCTCCTCGTAGCGGGAGCCGTCGAGGATGGAGATGGCCTTGCTGTTGGCGGGATAGCGATTGGACCTGAGGGGCATCCAGTACTTCACGTCGTCGGTGAGCAGGTCCAGCCAGTCGTCGAACTGGCGCGAGTCCAGCAGCCTGGCCTCCCGGTACATGAACTGCTCAACCTCGCTGATGATTTCGTCCTGCATAAGTGGATTCTCCGATGGCAATGTATCTGAGGGTGAGGGCCGGCGTCAGGAGGGCCAGCCCTGGGAGTCCATTAGCTGGCTCCAGCGGCCGTAGAAGGCGCGGTGGTTGTTTTCGCTCAGGCGGTAGTCGCTGGCGACGCCGAGGAGGTCCTCATCGTAGCGGGCGTGGCCGAGGCCCATGCCAATGTTGAGCTGATGGCGGCGGGAGACCACGCCGAGCCCGGACTTGCTGCAGCCTTCCCAGTTGTCCATGTCGTCCTGCTCAAAAGCGCCGGAGGGTCCGAAGGTGCGAATGGCAGTGATGCGGAAGGCCTCCTTGACCTCCGGTGGCGCGGCCTTGTCGACGTAGACTGCGGAGTTGATTTCGGTCTTGCCTGGCCCCTTGGGTTGCCAGAGTCGAAAGGTCCGGGCGATGCTGCGGAGCAGGGACAGGTTGGGGAAGATGGTGCCGGCGTGGGGGCGGATCAGGCGCAGGCGTTCGCCCAGACGCTGGTTGACCTCTTCGCGAATCGAGTCCTCGTAGGCCAGGATCTCGGGCACCGCCGGGTCGGAGGGGTCGTCGGGTCCTATTCCGACAATGCAGTGGCCGTTGCCCGGCGAGACCACTGCGCCCTCGCGGGAAGGCCGGGAGCGGAAATCGCCGCCGAATCCGGTGGTTACGGCAGACAGGTGGCTCCAGCCGGTGTGGTAGCCGTCGCCGCAGAAGTTCTCGGCGGGCATCTTCCAGTTGGCGGGAATGGTCCACTTGTGGATACCGCCAATTACCTCGACCCCGCCCTCGCGCCGGTCGAAGAACACGTCCAGGTACCAGGCGGCGTCGCCGAGGTAGTCGAGCAGGGGCGGCGCGTCGCGGTCGAAGGTGGCGAAGACGAGTCCCTTGTAGGTGTCGAGCTGGGCCACGGGAGTTAGGCCCCACTTGGACTGGTCAAGCTCGTTGTAGTAGGCGTCCTGCAGGTTGGGGACGGCCTGCAGCGAGCCGTCGTTGCTGTAGGCCCAGCCGTGGTAGGCGCAGATGAAGGCTGCGGCGTTGCCGGATTCGGCGCGGCAGAGGCGGTTGCCGCGGTGGCGGCAGATGTTGAGGAAGGCGCCGACCTTGCCGGAGCGGTCGCGAGCGACGAGCACGGGGTCCTCGCCCATATAGGTAGTCAGGAAATCGCCGGGGTTGGGGATCTGGGTCTCGTGGCAGAGGAGGAGCCAGCAGCGGGCGAAGATCTGCTCCAGCTCCTGCTGGTAGATATCCTCGTCGCTGAAGATGCTGGGGTTAAGGAGGCCGTTCTGGGTGTCGACCAGACTGGCCATTGGTGCCAATGCCATGGGAACCTCCTTGCCTGATGCAGGTGTTTCCAAAGAGCTTCTGGTAACTGATGTTTGCGTCCTGGCGAATCGGTAGTTGCTGAATCAACTCCAGTCGACCTTCATGTCGCGAACTAGCGTACGATTAATTATCGAGGCCAGTCAGTGGATGGAGAATGTCCAGCATCTCGGCGATGATCTCCAAGTCCTCACCTATCGCATCGGCATTCAAGTGCCTCTTGCGCCTATAGTAGTTAAAGTGGAGTTCGTTGGCTATGCCTCTCGAAGCGCCTAGAAATCTGGCTGGAAAGCCCTGTACGGGGAGATGAATTCCGGCAGTGAGACGGCCGTAAGCAAGGCCAGGATCAAGATTTGAGCGAGCCGCGCAGGGACGATCTCAAGGGCGGAACGGATGGTCCCGGCACGGAGGGCGCGGCCAACGCTGGAACCGCCGCCGGGACCTGCTGGCAGGCCAGCCTTGGCGGCCACCAGGGTCAGGTTGGCCACCGTGGCCGCCAGGTACAGCTGGAACCTGGTTTTGACGCGGCCGAAGTAGCGGGCCTGGCGGATGCCCAGTTGGACCAGCCGCGCCAGCCGGTGCTCCACCACGACCCGGCGCTGCCGGTACTCGCCAAAGGCTTCACTCTGCTGCAGGGCCCGGGCCTGCTGCAATAAAGCCTCCTGCGGGTGCAGTTGCACCGTCCGTCCTGTGCCCTGTGCCGCGGCCACGCACTCGGTCCGCAGCGGGCACACCCCGCAGACCGCTCCATCGAACTGGAAGGCCTTCAGTTGGTGCGTCCGGCCTGTTGCTGCGGTGCGAGTACCCAAGGGCCGGATTCTCCGGGTAAGGTTCCCCGCCGGACAGGTGCAGGCGCTCGCCTCCAGGTCAATATGGAAGTCCTCTTTTGGAAAGTGTTTCCGGTTTGGGCGGCCCGGCACCCTGGCAATCAGGGTGCGGCCTGCATCGGCGAAGGCCTGCCTGGTATCGCCGTCACCATAAGCGGCATCGCCCATGACCTCCTCCACCGGCACACCGGTGTTGGACTCGCTCACCTCCACCAGTTCCAGCGACCCCGAGTTGTCCGGAGCGTTGCCCGGCAGTACCTCCACGGCGGTGATCAGCTGAGAGTCCGTGTCCACCACAATCGCCGCCTTGTGCCCGTCGAAGCGTCTGCTGCTGCTCTTGTGCCCGTGGCGCATCTCCGGGTCATGCACCGACATCATCCGGTCCCGGCTCACCCCGTCCCTGAGGCTCACTCCGTCATCAGTGCGCTCCACGTCCTGGAGCAGCAACTGCCCCAGCAACTCCGCCGCCGCCACTATCTGCTGACGCTCGGCGCTATCCTCAGGCAACTCTCCCTGCGCCTGACGCGACAACTCCAGCAGCCGGTCCGCGTCTCTCACGATCCCGGCCAGCAGGACCGCCCGTGCCCGCTTGTCCGACCAGTCGATGGCCGCCTCTCCCTTGATGCTGGAGGCAAGGTACCGCCCATATCCCTGGGCCTTGGCCCATTTCCCGACGCTGATTCCCTCAACCTGCGCCAGCGCCCGCAGCAGCTTGATGATCCCGTTGGTCAGCAGATTGTATGTGTCCTTGACCGCGCCCCGGCCCAGGATGTTGGTCGTGTCCAGCGCCACCTTCATGCTCCGCCTTTTCAGGTAGCCCGACTCCCGGGCGAGGCGCAGGCTGGACTCGAACACCTCCCGCACCCTGTCGTGCATGATCAACTGGGCGCGGAACACCTGCAGCGTGCTCTTGGCGAAGGGCCTGTCCTCCACCTCAATCCCCAACGCCACCTTCCAGCGGATGTCGAAGTCGGCCCGGGCCTTGGCCTCGGCGTCGCTCACCTTGTAGTGGGACTGGAGCAGGAGAGCCGTCGCCAGCAGGCTGGGCGGCACGCTGTCCCGGCCATTGTCGGCGCAGTAGAACACGGCGAAATCAGAGTCCCGGAACAACCGGCCCCGCAGCGAGGCCAGCAGACCGTAGAAAGTGTCCCTCCCTACATGGTCCAGGTACAACCGGTCCGCTTCCCAGAGACCCCTCTGGTCTGAACGCTCTCCCAGCATTCTCAGCCCTCGCTACGCTTGTTAACCCCAAGTATAGCCCCTGGCCCACGAACGCCACTTTCCGGCCAGATTTCTAGGGTGGCATTGCCCGTCAGTCGTCGCGCCTCGTACAGCACTGTAGAGAAATCTGCGTGACTGTCGTAAGTCCAGCCCTGGGCGACGGCAACGGCTTTGGCCATGTGGGCGGCCGCTCCCCAGCCTTTTTCGGAGGCCTGGTGCAGGTCTCCCTGGGAAAGGTAGTCCCGGCTCTTTGCGATGAACTCGCGGGCCTGGGATTCGTAGTCGGCTATTTCGGTTGGATTGGGGGTCATATTTGGTTGCTCCGGTAGTTTCCAATGAACGGGCGCACGTCTCTCGACTTGCTAGGGAGTGCGCCCGTACAGGCACTCGTCGGTGCTGCCTACAGCTCGGACCAGCTTCGGGCGGCCATGAGCTCGCCCCAGCGCTTGTAGAACTGGCGCTGGTTGCTGTCGCTGTAGCGAAATTCGGCGGCGAGGGCTTCGTAGTCCTTGTTGTAGGACTCGTGGCCGAGGCCCATCTGGTAGTTGAGCATCTGGCGGCGGGCCACCACGCCCCGGCTGGTCTGGGTGCATTCCTGCCAGTTGTCCATGTCGTCCTGTTCGAAGGTGCCGGAGGGGCCGAACCCCCATATGGCACTGAGGCGTACGGCCTCTTTCACCTCGGGCGGAGCGGCCTTGTCGACGTAGGCCCAGGACCAGATCTCGATGCTGTTTGGCCCCTTGGGGTGCCAGACCCGGATGGCGTGGGAACTGCCCCGCACAACGGAGAAATTGGGGAACACGGTGCCCACGACCGGGTTCAGCTCCTTGGCGCGGGGGCCGAGGCGGGCCTCCAATTCGTTGCGGGTCTCATCATCGTAGTCCTTGAGTACCTGCAGCGGCGCACCGGACTGGTATGCGCCGACGGCGATCATTCCGTGCCCGTTGCCCATGGACACGGGGCCGCCTTTCATCTGCGGCTGGGCGGTGACTCCGACGCTGAAACCGGCGCGGATGGGAGAGAGGTGCGACCACTGCACGTGGTAGGCGTCGCCGATAAAGTTTTCGGCGGGCATCTTCCAGTTACAGGGAACAACCCACTTGTGGACGCCGCCAAGGACTTCGCTGCCACCGTCGCGGCGGTCGAACAGGGTGTCGAGGTACCAGGCCATGGGACCGAGATAGTCCAGCAGCGGCGGTGCGGCGGAGTCGAAGGTGGCGAAAACCAGGCCCTTGTAGGTGTCGAGCTGGGCCACCGGTATGAGGCCCCACTTGGACTGGTCCAGCTCGTTGTAGTAGGCGTCCTGTAGGTTGGGTACTGCCGCCAGCTTGCCGTCGGCGTTGTAGGCCCAGCCGTGGTAGGCGCAGATGAAGGTACCGGCGTTGCCGTCGTCGGCGCGGCAGAGGCGGTTGCCCCGGTGTCGGCAGATGTTCAGGAAGGCGTTTACCTTGCCCTGGCGGTCGCGGGTGACCAGGACCGGGTCCTCACCCATGTAGGTGGTCAGGAAGTCGCCAGGGTTGGGGATCTGAGTCTCGTGGCAGAGGAAGAGCCAGCAACGGGCGAAGATCTGCTCGAGCTCTTCCTGATAGATGGATTCCTCGCTGAATATTCGGGGGCTGATCAGACCCTTGTCGAGGTCGACCAGCGTGTTGACGTCTGACAGGACCATATTTGCTCCTCCCTCCGAGTAGGCGTCCGGAATCAATCAGTTCCTTTGATGGATTGTATTACAAGAAAGGCTGGAAGATAAGGCAGACTGCGTTGCAGGCGGCGACCAAAGCGGCCCTACGCTATCTCACCGGCCGGTGGATGGCGATGGCCTCAGTGAATTGGCGAGCCGCGGCTACGTTCGGGTCATCCTCTGCGGCGTCTCCCATAACGCACACAATGGCCCAGAGACCCTCGCGGGACTCGCGGGCGGCGCGGTTCACGAGTTCCTCGCGGTTGCCGGGGTGCATGGTCAGCTGCACACCGCGAACGAGGTGGCCGACGGCCGCCAGTGCCTGGGAATCTCCGACAACGTAGTCGGCCATGTTCAGCATGTCCCTGACCTCCGTGGTGAGGCGGGAGGGATCGCCGTCGCCGAGGGCTGCGATGTTCAGGGCGCGCTCCTGGGAACGGAAGGCGGCGACGAACTGGCGAGTGAGGTCGATTTGCCGGGAGTGGCTGGCCTCGTGGCCTGCCGACCGCTCCAGCAGTTCTAGCAGCGTCAGGCTGGGAAAGGAGTTCTCAGGGTTAGGGGGTGTCGCCGGGCGGGCCAGCTGCTCGGGGGTGAGATCGCTGAGCAGGGCCCGGAACCGCCGGTGGGTGGCCTCCTGGTGCTCCAGCTCCTGGCGGAAATGCTCTTCGCGGCTGGAGAAAGGCGGGAGCATCTCCATCTCTCCGTTGGCTATCTTCTCCAGCGCATCGACGTAACGCTCCGAATCAAGGTGGAGCAGAACTTCGCGCACCGACCAGCGGGCGCCGAGGAACGCCTCCTCGGCCTCAAGGCCCTCCAGCGATTTCAGCAGGATCTCGTGGCCTTCGTCGAGGCGTTTCAACGCGACGTCGCGGCGCTGCAGAATGGACTCTCGTTCTACAGGGGTCAAGGGCACCTCCGTTTCCTGATGGCTCTTCCACTGCCGACGGGCTGCAGGAACAAGAACATCGTGGCAGATTATACCCGGCGTGCGGCTCGGCGGCGATGATAGAATCGTTATGGTATGGCATCGTGGACGGACAACAGGGAAAGGCTGGCGGGGGCGTGGGTGCCCGCCGTGCGGCTGTCACGCATGCTGGAAGGATTGGCAGCTGAGGCCAAAGGCGAGGGCTCGTCACTGTACCTGGCGCCGGGAGACAGCCCTGATAAGGCCGCAATGGCGGCGACGGGCTGGGCGCCGGCCCTCGCGGAGTTGGGCCCGGCAGCGCTGCGGGACGGTTGTGGCCTGGTGGGGTTGCGCGCCGGTGGCCGGGGGCTGCTCATCGCCCCGCCGTTTCCGGTGGACGAGACCTGCCTGGTCTTCGGCTGGGAGGAAGGTCCTCTGCGGCGGATCCTGGATGCGGAATACACCGTCGGAGTGGTGCTGGTGAGGCTGGGGCGGTTCTCGGTGGCCGTGTTCCGCGGCGGCGAACTGGTGGAATCGAAGACCGATTCGCGGTACGTCAAGGGCAAGCACCACGCCGGGGGGACGTCGCAGCTGCGCTACACCCGGATTCGCGACGGGCAGATCAGGCGGCTCTACGACAAGGTGTGCGAGGAAGTCCGGGCCCGCCTGGCGCCACCGGCGGCGCGGCTCGACTACCTGGTACTGGGAGGCGAGCGGTTCACGCTGAACGGGCTGCTGAAAGAGTGCCCGGCGTTGGCTGCTCTGCAGCCGATTACGTTGAACCGGAGACTGAATATCCGCGACCCGAAACGTGATACCCTGCCGCAGGTCGCGTCGATGCTCTCGGAAAGCAGGGTATGGGATCTGGACTTTGATTAACCGCAGGGAACAAAGGGCATTTTTCGGCTTTTCCTTCCGGTTACTCTGTGGTATTCCTGGTTATTACTCTCAGTAAGGATGGAGATGTTGGATGGCTCTTGGCGGTTTTGAGTCGGCGTCGCGGTTGCTGGAGTTTGACCAGGTGCTGGGGCAACTGTCGGGCTATGCCCGCACAGCGTTGGGGCGCGAGAAGGTGGCCGGGCTGGAGCCGTCCGATGACCTGCTGGAGGTGGCGACCCGGCAGCAGGAGACCACCGAGTCGCGGCGTTTTCTCGACGACGGCGGCTCCTTGGAGTTCGGGCCTGAACAGGACATCAGCGAGCTGATTCACCGCGCGTTGCTGGGTGGTCTCCTGCGCGGCGAGGAGCTTTACGCCGTGCGGGCGTTCGTCCGCGCCGCCCGCTTCAACCGCGAAGAGTTGGGCGAGCAGGATAACCTGCCGCTGCTCTCCAGCCTGGCCAGCAACATCCCTGAGCTGGCGCACCTGGACAGGGAGATCGGCTCAGCGATCAGCCCGGCGGGCGAGGTGCTGGACTACGCCAGCCCGCTGCTGGGTCGGCTGCGGGCCGAGTCGCGCCAGGCCCAGAGCCGACTGAACGACATCATGGAGCGCAACCTGCGGCGCTTCCAGCGGTCCGAGGTGGTCCAGGAACCGATCATCACCCAGCGCAATGGCCGCATGGTGCTGCTGATCAAGACGGAGATGCGCTACCGGGTGGCCGGCATCGTCCACGACGTCTCCGACAGCGGCGCGACGGTGTTCCTCGAGCCAATGGCCGCGGTGGACATGGGCAACCGCTGGCGCGAGGCCCGCCTGGCAGAGGAGCGTGAGGTTGAGCGGGTGCTGCGTCAGCTTTCTATCCGCGTTGGCGAGACTGCGGAGGACCTGCTTTTGGCACTGGACATCGTGGCCCGCCTGGACCTGGACGTGGCCAAGGCGCGGTACTCGTCGGCGCTGCGGGCCACACCGCCGGTTATTCAGGATGGCGATGACACCGGCGAAGGCCAGGATGGACCGACGGGCGCGCCGGACGTGCTGCGCCGCCTCCGGCTCAGCCGCGCCCGGCATCCTCTTCTCGCGGGCAATGTGGTGCCCATCACCCTGTCGCTGGATTCGCAGCAAGGGGTTCTGCTCATCACCGGACCCAATGCGGGAGGCAAGACCGTAGCGCTCAAGACCATAGGCCTGCTGGCGATGATGGCCCATGCCGGCCTGCATGTCCCGGCTGAGGAGGCGCGCTTTCCGGGTTTCGACGGGATCTACGCGGACATCGGTGACCAGCAGAGCATCCAGCAGTCGCTGTCGACCTTTAGCTCGCACATCACCAACCTGCTGGGCATCATGCGCACGGCCACGCCGCGCTCACTGGTGCTGGTGGACGAACTGGGCACCAGCACGGACCCGGAGGAAGGGGCAGCCCTTGCCAGCGCAATCCTGCTCCATTTCCAGCGTATGGGCCTGTTCCTGGTGGGCACCACTCACCAGCGCGGTGTGGCGCGGACGGTGCAGGAACATCCAGGCATGCTCAATGCCAGCGTGGACCTGGACCCTACGACGCTGGCGCCCACGTACCAGCTCACCATCGGCCTGCCGGGCCGCAGCTACGCCCTGACCATCGCGGCGCGGCTGGGACTTCCACAGGAGATCATCGACGACGCCAGCTTGGGCATTTCCCCGGTGGAGCAGGCCACCGAGACGCTGCTTCGCGAACTGCAGCAGGAGCGCCGCACCGTGGAGGAGCTTAAGGAGGAGGCGGAGTCTTCGCGCCTGGCGTCCGTCAGGATGCGGCTGGAGCTGGAAGAGCAACTGGGTTCCGTGGAGGCGACCAAGACCGAACTGGTGGAGGAGGCGCGGCGGGAGCTGCAACTGCGTACCAGCGAGATGCTGGACCGTCTGCAGCGCGCAGAGCGGTCTCTGTCGCAGCCTCCTGCCGTCCCTCCCGCCGGAGAATTGGCGGTGAGGGCCGTGGGTGCTCTGGGTGGAGCCGCTCCATCGCGGGACCCGCAGGCTGAGTTCCGCGAGCACCAGGGTGCCTTGCGTGACGTGCAGCGAGAGCTGGACGACGCCAACTGGCAGCCCATCGAGATCAGGCGCACGCCCTGGCAGGAGCGGCTGAAGAGCGGCGACCGGGTCTACGTCCGCGGCATCAGCCAGCCGGTGGAGGTGATAACCCCGCCTGATTCCACCTCGGGTTCGGCGCAGGCGCAGCGGGTGGAAGTGTTGTTAGGGACCATGCGGGCCAGGATTCCGGTATACCAGCTGCAGAGGCTGGCTGAAGGGCATCCGGCGGCCTCGCACCAGGGTGTGTACCTGGATCGGGCAGAGAACCGGCCCGCCGCTGCTCGACGACCAGACCCGGAGATGGACCTGCGCGGCCTGCGGGTGGACGAGGCGGTGGCGCGGGTCGACACCGCCCTGAACGACGCCGCGTTGGACGGGGTGTCCATGGTCCGCATCATCCACGGCAAGGGCACCGGGGCTCTGAGGCGCGCCATTCGCGAGTACCTGTCCAGCCACCCGCTGGTATCCACCGCAGGCGACGGCGAGGGACCGGGGGGCGACGGGGTGACGGTGGCGCATCTGCGGTAGACCTCAAAGGGCCTGGTAATCGATGGATGGTAAAATCACTGGACGACGCACGCAGTCAACTCGCTAGTGCTGAATTTGATCTTACCCTGCACGTCGTCAGGCGCTTGGTTCAGCGAGATATAACTGAACAGGAAATTAGGCAAGCGGGCGGAACGGCAACGGTAATCGAGGAATATCGAGACGACAAATATTCCCCCAGTTGCTTGCTGCTGGGCTTTACTGATGACGGCAGGCCGCTTCATATCCTGGTTTCTCTCGCTGATAGCGCTCTGCTTAGAGTGATAACAGCTTACGAACCAGACCCAGCCGACTGGATCGATCACATTACTCGGAGATAGCCATGTTTAGCTGTGCGGTCTGCGGATGCAAACAGAGCCGGATGGACCTCGCTGACGAAGTCTTTAACATTGATGGCGAGTATGTTCTGGTTGAGCACATCCCCGTGGAGGTTTGCGTTCGCTGCGGGGAACAGTCGGTAAGCATTGACACATCTGAGACAGTGCGTCTGTCAATTAAAGGCGGGGCAGCCCCGACCCGGTCCATTCAAATGCTGGTGTTTGAATTTGCGGCAGTAGTAAAAGCAGGATCAGCGGACGTTATCGTACCTTGAGCCAGCAACCACCGGTACGCCCCACTCGCCTATATCCCCTGGAACCAGGGTTGGCGGCGTTCGGCGAAGGCCTTGATTCCCTCCTGGAAGTCGCGGGTGCGGGCGGTCCGGGCGAAGGCCTCCGTCTCCGCTTCCAGTTGGTCCTCGAAAGTGGAGTCCCAGGAGCGGTCGTAGAGTTCCTTGACGCGCCCGTACGCTATTGTGGGGCCGTCGGCGAGGCGGGTGGCAGTCTCAAGGGCGTGGCGGTCCAGCTCCTCATCGGGGCAGACCTGCGACACTAGCCCCAGCTCGAGGGCGCGCGGGGCGCCGATCGGCTGGCTGGCAAGGTACAGTTCCATGGCTCTTCCGGTGCCCAGCAGGCGGGGCAGCAGCCAGGTGGAGCCGCCGTCGGCGGGGGCTCCGATGTTGGCGTAAGCCATCAGGAATCTTGCGCTCTGGGCGGCCACGCGAAGATCTGCGGCCAGGGACAGGCTGAAACCGGCGCCCGCCGCTGCTCCGTTGATTCCCGCCACCACCGGCTTGGGCAGCCGCCGCAGGGGTAGCACGACCTCGTTGTGCAGCGCGTCGGCCAACTCCCGGATGGCCTGCGAGATACCGTCGGAGCCGGCTTGTTCCAGTGTCTGCACCAGTTGGCGGACGTTGGCACCGGCACAGAAGGCGCCGCCCGCTCCGGTCAGCAGCACGGCCCGCACGTTGGGGGATGCGCACTGCTCCACCGCCCGGCCCAGCTCGCCGATCATCTCCGGCGTGAGCGCGTTTCGTGTCTCGGGACTATCGAGGGTGATGATTCCCACGGCCCCTGAGGTGGTGAACTTGACTGACTGTTCAGACATTGGCGTTCGATCCTTTCCGGGTTTCCCACTACTTATGCCCGGAACCAAGGATAATCAGGATAGGCTGAAGCGGACTATTCCGTTTGCTTTTGGAGCATGGCCTTTTGTAGCATCCCCGCAACGCTCTCTCACCAGGTCTAATCATCGTCCAGGCGTTCCGGGAGTCCCTGCCCAACAATGTGGACGTGCTCTGGAATCGTTTTCCCGCTCTCTTGCAGGGCCTCCTCGAGCAGTGAACGATCACTCACGTAGATCTCGACTCGGTTCTGGAATACGTTGATACTGGATGCCGCTTGAAACCCAAGTCCTCTGACCATCGAGCCAGCTTCTTGTTGGGCTCGTTTCAATTGCCGGAGGGTGGCATCGACGGTTCTGACTTCAATAAGGTCCAACAGTGGCCCGTCCTTGACATACTTGGCCATTGTCTTTTCCCCATCCTTGGTGAATGCCGCCACGACGCGGTACTCTGGCTCGTTCTGAATCCAGATACCTCCGAGGGTGCCGGCTTCATTAGATTCGAGTGTTGCCCCCAACTCCCCGATGGGCTCTTGCAGTGTTAGCCGCCTGATTGCCTCCGACAATGTAACGCCATAGGTCTCGGCGTAATATTGGGCATCCATCGCCAAAGCCGGTGAAACTCCTTCCGGTATTTCCTCTGGCGCAAGCGTGTTCAACGGGGTCGGCAATGGTCGGTCAGGGGTGCTGCCTGCATTTCCCCCATCTTCCGAGACTTGGACCCCCCCAACATCCCTGGATACGAACGTCTCCTCAGCCGCAGGCGTACAAGCTACGCACGCCGCCACGGTTCCAAGCAGTAACAGTGATATCAGGACAAGAGTCTTCATGGTCCGGACAGCCTCGTGGGGTCTAGCTACGGGCATAGACTCGCGTTCGTATGCCGCGGTCAGGCCAAACACCATAGGCGAACGGAACCGAACACAGGGTTATCCCCACCGGCGCCTCTTATATCTCGGCTGGCAAATTCCAGGTCATATCCCCATTCTCCGTCGCACACCGAATCTGCCAGCTCAATGCCGTCTCTGCCCCGTCGCCTCTGCCCGCCATTTCTTGTCCTCACTCTACGACGGTCTGGAGGGCCGCTGATCAGCCAGCGGCCCAGGCGTCGGCGCAGGCCTTGGCGACGGCTGCCGATACAGCGAGGTCGAGAGACCACGGGATGACTCGCTCCGGCGTGGGCTCCGGGACCAGGGCGGCCAACGCCTGACCGGCCGCCAGCTTCATGCCGGTGGTGATTCGGGTGGCCTTGGCATCGAGGGCCCCCCGGAAAACGCCGGGAAAGACCAGGCTGTTGTTGATCTGGTTGCGGAAGTCGCTCCGGCCCGTACCCACCACGGCGGCGCCGGCGGCCTCGGCCAGGTCAGGCATGATTTCCGGGACCGGGTTGGCCATGGCGAATACTATGGAGTCCTTGGCCATGGAGGAGACCATCGCAGGGGTCACCATGTCGGCGACGGCCAAGCCGATGAACACGTCGGCCCCGCGCATGGCCTCGGCGATGCCGCCGGTGCGGTTCTCCGGGTTGGTGATGTCGAGCATCGAGGTCTTTATGGGGGTCAGGTCGGTGCGGCCACGGTGGATGATGCCCACGCTGTCGACCAGGATGATGTTGGTCGCGCCGAAATCGAGCAGCAGCTTGGCGGAGGCGATGCCGCCCGCACCTGCCCCGGCGAATACGAAGGTGGCGTCCTCGATCTTGCGATGGGTGACGGCCAGGCTGTTGATGACGGCGGCCAAGACCGCGATGGCGGTGCCGTGCTGGTCGTCGTGGAAGACGGGGATGCCGAGGTCCTGCAGGGCGTCCTCGATGTCGAAGCACTTGGGTGCGGCGATGTCCTCCAAGTTTACTCCGCCCAGGCTGGGGGCGATGGCGCGCACGGTGTTGATGATCGTCTCGCTGTCTTGGGACGCGATGCAGATAGGATAGGCGTCGACGCCGCCGAGAGCCTTGAACAGGATGGACTTGCCTTCCATCACGGGCATGGCGGCTGCGGCGCCGATGTTGCCCAGGCCCAGCACAGCGGAGCCGTCGGTGACCACGGCGATGGTGTTGCCCCGGTTGGTGAGGTTATAGGATTCCGCGGGGTCGGCGTGAATCGCCATGCACACCGACGCCACGCCAGGCGTGTAGGCGATGGACAGGTCATCCAGCGTTTCCACCGTCATCTTGGATGCGATGCTTACTTTGCCGCGGCTTTCGCGGTGCCGCCGGATGGCTTCTTGTCCGTAGTCCATTGTCATGGTATGCACTCCTGACGTGGTTTGGGTTGGGGTCCGGCGGTTCGGCTTTAGGGCAACAAGCCCAATGCAAACCGTAACGCATGATCAATTGCTTCCGTTTTCTCGCGGCTGAGACTGGAAATTTGCGAGCGCAAGCGGGACTTGTTAATTGTGTACAAAGTGTCCAAGTTGACCGCTGAAGGTCTGGACAATCCGTTTTCAAAACCCAGGCGAACTTCAGCTGTTATTCCGCGAATTCTTGTAGACACCGGCGCCACTATTAATTGTTGGCGAGTTGAGTAGGCTCCCTCCCTAGAGACAAGGACTACTGGGCGAATTCCGATCGGGGGATCCAAGGTTACCCACCAGATATCCCCTCTATTCATTCGAATCGGGCCATGGAGGCTCGTGCTTGTAAAATTCCCGCAATCCAATCATGGATGCCTGCTCTACCCAAGCTTCCAGTTCCTCCTCGGTTTCCTCCCGTGCCCAGAACAGTTTCTCCTGCTCTCTTTTCGCCTCCTCGATTCGCAGGTACTCCGCCAACGCGAAATGGATAAACTCGCTGCGACTGACCTTTGGCGTACCATTTACACATCGCTCATCAATCGAATTGAGCAACTCGGCCGGCAGCTCTATGGTTATCTGCGTCACCTCTTCCTCCTGTCCAGTACCTTTCGGACGTCGCTACCGCGTCACCGCGCCCTCTGACGCAGATGATGCCAGCTTCGCGTACTTGGCCAGGGCGCCGGTGGTGTAGTTGGGTGGGAGGGGCTGCCAGTTGGCGCGGCGGTCGGTCATCTCCTCCTCGGTGAGCTTGACGTTCAGCTGGCGGGCCGGAATGTCGAGCGTGACTTCGTCGCCTTCCCGCAGCAGCGCGATGGGGCCGCCCACCGCCGCCTCGGGGGCCACGTGGCCCACCATCGGGCCGTGGCTGGCGCCGGAGAACCGGCCGTCGGTGACCAGCGCCACATCGTCGCCCAGACCCTGGCCCACGATGGCGGCGGTGACTCCCAGCATTTCCTGCATTCCTGGGCCGCCCTTGGGGCCTTCGTAGCGGATGATGACAATGTCGCCAGCCTTTACCTCGCCTCGCTGGATGGCCTGGAAGGCCGCCGGTTCCTGGTCGAACACCCGCGCGGGCCCGCGGTACACCCGTTCCTGGTGGCCTGCCACCTTGATAACCGCGCCGTCGGGGGCCAGGTTGCCGCGCAGGATTGCGAGGCCGCCGGTGGGGCTGCGAGGGGAGTCGACCTCCGTGATGATCGGCTGGTCATCTATCACCGATACCCCGTCCAGGTTCTCGGCCATGGTCTTGCCGGTGACGGTCATCGCGTCGCCGTGGAGCAGGCCGGCGGCCAGCAGCCGCTTCATCACAAGCGCGATGCCGCCGTAGCGTGACAGGTCGGCCATCACGTAGCGTCCGGCGGGTTTCATGTCGGCGATGTACGGGGTGCTGGCGCTGATGCGCTCGAAGTCCTCGAGGGTCAGCGGCACCTCGGCCTCCCGGGCCATGGCCAGCAGGTGCAGCACGATGTTGGTGGAACCGCCCATGGACACGCCCACGGTGATGGCGTTTTCAAAGGCCTGCTTGGTCATTATGTCGCGGGGCCGGATGTCCTCTTCCAGCAGCCGCGTTACGGCGCGCCCCACATCGCGGGCCTCGCCCAGCTTGCGCGGGTCGATGGCCGGAATGGAGGCGTCGCCCGGCAGCGACATTCCCATCACCTCGATGGCGGTGGCCATGGTGTTGGCGGTGAACAGTCCGGCGCAGGACCCCTCGCCCGGACAGGCGCGGCACTCCAGGTCCCGCAGCTCGTCGAAGGTGATGTCGCCTTTGGCGTAGCCGCCCACGGCCTCGAACACATCCTGGATGTTGACGTCGCGCCCGTTCCACTGGCCGGGCATTATCGAGCCGCCGTACATGAACAGGCCGGGGACATTCAGCCGGGCCAGCGCCATCATGCAGCCGGGCATGTTCTTGTCGCAGCCGGCGATGGTGATCAGGCCGTCCATCCGCTCGCCGAAGGTCACCAGTTCGATGGAGTCGGCGATTACCTCGCGGCTGACCAGGGAGGTCTTCATGCCCTCGGTGCCCATGGAGATGCCGTCGCTGACGGTGATGGTGCCGAATTCGAAGGGCACGCCCTCGCCGGCGCGAACGCCCTCCTTGGCGGCGTTGGCGAACCTCCCGAGGTGAACGTTGCAGGGAGTGACGTCGCTGGCCAGGTTGGCGATGGCGACGAAGGGTTTTTCCATGTCCTCGTGGGTGATGCCCATGGCCATCAGCATGGCGCGGGCTGGAGCGCGCTGCGGGTCGTGGGTGATCTCGGCGCTGCGGTGCTTGGTCTTGGCGGGTTTTCCGAGTCCAGTTGGCGCTGTCGCTGCGTTGGTGGTGGCCACAGGGTCATCTCCGTAGGTGCAGGATAGGGGCGGCGCAACGGGTTGGCTCGGGGCCCCGTTGTCGAAGTGTTGCCGGAAATATGTCGCGCAATTATAGGTTGCGGCATGATTCGGCACAAGGCGGCGCCTTAATGGTGTGTCGACGTATTGTAGTACCTTGACGCCTACAATGAGGTTCCGGGATGAGGGCCCTGGAATTCCGGTATGATTCGGGGATGAATCCGGCATGAGCTGACCTCCCGCAACAACCAATGACCGGCAGGATACCGCCCGAGCTTGGCCCGATGACCAATCTGGAATCCCTGGGCACCTGGGACAATCGGTTAACCGGCTGTATCCCGACGGAACTTGGACATCTGGGCAGTCTGAGACTGCTGAACCCTGGAGGTGGTCGGTGACTGGAGAAATACCGCCGGAACTGGGAAATCTGCATCAACTGCGATCGCTGGACCTCATTGAGAACCGGCTGACCGGGGAGATACCGCCCGAATTGGGCCAACTGGAAAACCTGACGTTCCTGAATATCGGAGGCAATCAATTTACCGGCTGTTTACCGGCCCAGTTACGGGAATTGGACTACGGCAGCAATCTGCCCCACTGCCCGGAGGGTTAACGCCCGAAGGTGCCCAGCCGCTTCTCGTAACAGAGGCTGAGGGGGTCGTCGGACGGGTAGCTGCCGAAGGGCGGGATGCGATAGTAGCCGCACCTCTCGTAGAGGCCGATGGCCTCGGGCTGGTAGATCCCGGTTTCGAGGCGCATCAGGGGTGCGCCCCTCTCCGTCGCGACCTGCTCCAGGTGTGACAGCATCCGCTTGGCAAAACCCAGGCCGCGGTGCTGGTTGCGGACGTACATGCGCTTGATCTCGCCGTAGCGCTGACCTGGGTCTTCGGGGTCGTCGAAGATCTGCACGCCACCGCAGGCCGCGGGTTCGCCGCTGTGGTAGAGGACGGAGAATTCGACCTGCTGCTCTACCAGTTTCTCAATGCTGTACCCGTGCTGGCTCTGCTTTGGGTACAGAGGGTCCAGGTAGACGTCCAGCTCGGCGATGAGCAGGGCGGCCTCTGCGGTGCCGGGGTGCTCCCGGCGGATGGTGGTGGATTTCGTAGCGCCCACAATTCCAGTCTAGCATGCCGCCGCTGGTGTCTCCCGCCGTGGGTCAGTGGGTTGCGCCGATGGGCGATTTCCATTAACCTTTTGGACGGCTCGAATTGACGCGAGCGCCTCGAATTTGCGAGGCACCAGTCTTAGAATTTGTGAAATGGAGGGGCATGATGTTCAACCCGATCGGGTGGTTCAAGCCTGCGGTAGCCAAGGCCCATTGTGATATTCCCTGTGGTATTTACGACCCCATTAGCGCCAAGATCGCGGCGCAGACGGTGCAGAAGATGGTGCTGCGGATGCAGAACCTCGAGCATCCGGCCCCTGGGTCCGAAATGTCCGCCCACCAGGCCTTCGCCAACACCTTCAGCCGCTACGTGCAGGTTAAGGAAGAGCACGCCGAGAAGTGCAAGGAGGAGCTGCGCATCCTCTGGGCCGACTATGCCTGGCCCGGCATCGACGCCGGTGAGATTGCCGCCAAGTTCAACGCGGCCATCAAGCTGGCCGGACAGTGCAAGCAGACCGTCAGTATGGAGAACGCCGAGAATTTGGTGGCCGCCTGCGACGACATCGCCGCCAGCTTCTGGGGCACCAAGAACCAGGAATACAGCGACCCCCTGGCCGCCGCCCGCTACGGGGCGTAGTCACCGGCGATAGCGGAGGCTGTCTTTGGCACAAATGTAGGGGCGGGTTTCAAACCCGCCCCTACGACTTATTGGCGTTTCCCTCGGGTGGCCTAGCTGGCCTCGATCGCGACCGGCCCCTCCACCACTTTGACCTCGAACCGCTTGGCCTTCTTGGCCTCGGCCTTGGGCAGGGTGATGGTCAGGACGCCGTGCTCATAGCGGGGCTCTGCTTTGCCTTGGTCCACCGTGTCGGGCAGGCGCAGGGAGCGATCGAAGGAACCGCTGCGGCGCTCGCGCATCAGGTAATTGCCGTTGGAGTTCTCGAAGTGGGACGCAGTCTCGCCCCGGATGGTCAGGACGTTGTCCTCGATGGCTACCTAGATGTTGTCCGGTGCCACGCCGGGGAGAGAGGCACTGACGACGAAGTCATCGCCGTCGGCCACCACGTCAAGCGGGGCGGCCCACGCTTCGATACCGTTGTGGTCATCGCCCGGCACCGTGTCGAACCGCCGACACATCCGGTTCAT
This sequence comes from Dehalococcoidia bacterium, assembly GCA_965261885.1. Taxonomy (GTDB): domain Bacteria; phylum Chloroflexota; class Dehalococcoidia; order Lucifugimonadales; family UBA3495; genus VXOI01. The sequence continues at coordinate 109,961 of CBDHDY010000007.1, read as the reverse complement.
GGTGTCATGCATCTGCCTCAATTCATTGAAGGGGTTGCGTCGCTGCATCATCATGCGTTACTCCTAACTTTGGATAGTTTGCCGTTGTTCAGTTCGGACTGCTGTGACTCCCGGGTCAGCTAGAAGTAATAGCGGACACCGGGGCTCGGGATGCGGTACGTCAGCACGGGCTGGTGAACCTTGTCCCGCTGGACAGACTCTTCCAGGATCTGGTAGACCTGCCGGGACACCTTTTCATTCAGCTCCGTTGCCTTGGTCGCCGTCGCTGCATCTGCCCTGCTCTGCAATTCGGTCGCTGCCATCACTCTCTCCCTCCAAACTGTATGACAAGACTATATCAGTTGATATGAGTAGTGTCAAGATTATATAGACCATTGGCAGTATATTGATTTTATTGAGGTCATATTAAGTATACATAGTTTGACATCTGACTTCCCGCAAGGTATAAAAAGGGCATGCCGTAAGCCTCCGGATGAACCTGAGCGAGGCCCTCACGGCATTGCGGGAGGGCAGCAGGCGATGTCTATGCAGCAGACGCGAGGGATTTACCTGATCAGCGTGGTGGCGGAAACGCTGGACATGCACCCGCAGACGCTGCGCAAGTACGAGCGCGCCGGGTTCGTGGCGCCGCTGCGCATGGGCGCGCTGCGCACCTACTCAGACGATGACGTAGCCCGGCTGCGGCTGATCAAGCACTTCGTGGACAACATGGGCCTGAACCTGTCGGGAGTGCAACTGGCCCTGCAGATGACCTCCGAGCTGCTGGCACTGCGGCGGGAAGCCGCCGCGGCCGGCGCGCCGGTGGAGCGCATCGACGGGATGCTGGCGACGCTGGGAGTGCGGGTGGTGCAGCGGCAAGAGCCGGAACCGGTGGAAGAGCCTGGCGATAGCTGGTTCCAAGTCAACGAGGGCGAGGCGGTAGAGTTTGCATCCGGGGAGGGTGTGGCTCCGGAAACTTAACGGCTCCTCACGGCGGCTGGGCAGCCAAGCCAAAATTGAGCCCGTCAGCGTTCCTGCTGATTTGCATCTGGACCAGTAAGCGGCATCAGGAGAGTCAGCAGTTCCGTTACGGCCTTCAGCTCTTCGCTTATGTCCCTGGCATTCAGGTGCCGCTTGCGCTTGTAATAATTGCTGTGCAGGTCATTAATAAAGCGGGAATCTATGGGATTCTGCGGACCCGGTAATTGCCGGGTGTGCCTTCAAGGCCAATGGACCCGGACGGCTTTGGGTTGTCCGCAAGGGAGCGGATCGCTTCGGAAACCTCGTCCCGGTCGTCCAGCGGAATGCTGTCCAGTTCCTCTTGGGCCCAGGGGGTCAGTTCAATCAACGGCCGGCCATAATCGGGGCCGGGATCCGGCGGCTCAAAGGGAATTCGCTCCTCCGACTCCCGGTCGCGGGATTCGGAAAACTCCATCAGCATCAGGATGTCCTCAAAGTCCTCCCAGGCACGCTGGAATCCGGGCGCGTTTAACGGGGGCATGTATTGCCGCAGGTGGTCAAACTGGACAATGGGGTCCCAGCGGTCGCGGAAGAATGAGACGTACTCCCGGAGCGAGTCGGCGAATGAATCCGAACGCAGGGCGTCGAGGCTCAGCTTGAGCAGGCCCCGCTCCTCGTCCTGCTCAGCGTAGACAAAGAAGGATATGGACGGGAAAACCCAAACGCTGGCGATTTCCTCGCCATCAAACTCCAGGCAGACGAAGAACAGCTCGGGCCGCGGCTCATAGTCCGGCACCGCGAAGTGGTCTTCGCCATCAGTGCTGTCGTCGCTCGAAGGGACGATGCGCAGCTCCAGGCGGCTGCCCCTGCTGGTGTTGACCCAGATACCGCCGTCCGCAGCACGGTATGGTAGAGCGCCACGCCGCAGCAACTCGGCGAAAACGTGCTGCGCTGCTGCCTTTGCTCCGTGGGGGAAACCCATTTCGCCACTGGTCAATTCGACTACTCCTGCAGCCAGCGGGCCACGTCCTTGGCGAAGTAGCTGATGATGATGTCGGCGCCGGCGCGCTTGATACCGGTGAGGAGCTCGGTGGTTACCGGGCGCTCGTCGATCCAGCCCTGCTGGGCGGCGGCCTTGACCATGGAGTATTCGCCGCTGACGTTGTAGGCCGCCAGCGGATGGTTGAAGCGCTCGCGGGCCTCACGTATGACGTCCATGTAGGCCATCGCCGGCTTGACCATCACTATGTCGGCGCCCTCGGCAATGTCGCTCTCGATCTCGCGCATGGCCATCCGGGAGTTGGCCGGGTCCATCTGGTAGGACTTGCGGTCGCCGAACTGGGGAGACGAACCGGCGGCGACTCGGAAGGGGCCGTAAAAGCCGGAGGCAAACTTGGCCGCGTAGCCCATTATCGGCGTGTCGTCGTAGCCCTCGGCGTTCAGGGCCTGGCGGATGGCCCATACCTGGCCGTCCATCATGGCAGAAGGAGCGGGCAGGTCGGCGCCGGCCTGGACGTGGGTCACCGCGGTGCGGGCCAGCAGCTCCAGGGTCTGATCGTTGTCGATCCGTCCGTTGTCGATGACGCCGCAGTGTCCGTGGTCGGTGTACTCGCACATGCAGATGTCTGTGGACACCAGCATGCCGGGGTGGTCGCGCTTGATGGTGCGGACGGCCTCCTGCACGATGCCCTCGGGGTCGTAGCCCTCGGTGCCCAGAGGGTCCTTCTCGGCGGGCAGTCCGAAGAGCAGCACCCCACCGATGCCCAGTTCCGCAGCCTCTCCCACCTCATCCGACATCACGTCCAGCGACACCTGATGGCAGCCGGGCATGGGTTCGATGGGCTCACGCATCCCGTGGCCGTGCATCACGAACATCGGGTAGATGAACTCTTTCGGCGAGAGTCGAGTCTCCCGCACCAGGTTGCGCAGGGAGTCGGTGCCGCGCAGTCGGCGCAGACGGGTTTCGGGATAGGCGTGATAGCCGGTCATGGTGCTGCTCCTAAATGATTACTGGTCCCGTCCGTCATTCCCACGAAGGCGGGCATGACGGTTTGATTGCGGCAGAAATTGAGTGACATTCATGCTGAAACCGTCGCTGAAAAGTGCTCTATGAGCGAAGCGGCCAGCCCCTCAACGGTATGCTCCCCGGCCTCGACGTCGACTCGCAGGCCGAGCTCGCGGGCGGTGCCGGACGTGACGGGGCCGATGCAGGCGATCAGGCTGCCGGACATGGCCTGCTTGCCGGGACCGCCGTCTTCCTCCAGCAGCGCGAGCAGGTTGCGGACGGTTGATGAACTGGTGAACGTCACGATGTCGATGCCCTCGGCGAAGGCATCCCGCGCCCGTTGGGCGGCGTCCGGCGGCGTGATGGTGCGGTAGGCGGAAATGCGTTCGACATTTGCGCCGAGGCGGGACAGCCCATCGGCCAGTTCGTCGCGGCCGATGTCGGCGGCGGGCAAGAGGACGGATATGCTGTTCCAGTCGAAGGCCGCCAGCTCCTCCAGTGCTGCCGACGACACCGAGCGCGACGGTGTGAAGTCGGGACGGATGCCCCGGCGTTCCAGGGCGGCGGCGGTTGCAGGGCCGATGGCTCCCACGCGGGTTGGCCCGAAGGCGCGGGCGTCTCGGCCCTGCTCACTCAGCCGCTCGAACACTGCCTCCACGGCGTTGACGCTGGCGAAGATGACCCAGCCGAAGGAGGACAGACGCGAAACGGCCTCATCAAGAGGGTTGAAATCCTCCGGCGGAGCAATGGCTATCGACGGTAGCTCCACGGGCACAGCGCCGGCGTCTTCGAGCAGCTGACACATCCGCGATGTCTGGGTGCGGGAGCGGGTGACCAGAACGCGCTTGCCGAACAGCGGCCGGTTGTCGAACCAGGCCAGCTCGTCGCGCAGGCTAACGACCTCGCCGATGATGACAACGACAGGGGCGGCCAGACCCGCATCTCGGCCCTTGGCGGCGGCGGTGGCCAGCGTGCCGGTGACAGTCCTCTGCCTGTTCCAGGTGCCCCATTGCACCAGGGCCACTGGCGTGTCGGCGGACAGGCCGGCCCGTTGCAGGGCTTCCAGTATTTTCTCGATGGAGGCCCAGCCCATCAGCGTCATCAGGGTGCCGCCGTGGGCTGCCAGGGAGCGGCCCAGCTCCTCCCAGCGCACCGACGACTCGGGCTTGGAGGGGTCCTCGCTGCCGCTGACCACGGTGAACCCGGTGGCGATGCCACGGTGCGTTACGGGAATCCCGGCGTAAGCGGGAGCCGCGATGGCCGAGGACACGCCGGGCACCACCTCGAACGGGATGCCGCAGCGGGCCAGGGCCAGCGCTTCCTCGCCGCCGCGTCCGAAGACGAAGGGGTCGCCACCCTTCAGGCGCGCGACGCGATGCCCGGCCAGCGCTTTCTTAACCAGCAGGTCGTTGATGCCGTCCTGGGTCAGTTCCTGCTGGCCCCGCGCCTTGCCCGCGAAGATGCGCTCGGCGGAAGGGGGCGCGTAGTCCAGCAGCGACGGGTGAGCCAGCCGGTCATAGACCACAACGTCCGCACGCTGCAGCACCTCGCGGCCCTTGACGGTCAGCAGCCCCGGGTCCCCGGGTCCCGCCCCGATCAGGTAGACCCTGCCGGTCAACAGACCCACGCTGTCATTTCAATATCAATCGCAGGGAGAATGATGTCACCGTCTGGAGGTCGCAATCACAGGTTCTCAGTGGCTGGGGGGCCCTGCGGCTGGCGGGCGCCCTCCAGCAGGTCGGCGCCGCCGCGCTCGGCCACGGCCAGGTAGGCATCGCCGGCGAGTTGAAGTGGGTCGTGTTTGAGGCCGTCCACCTTGGCGGTGAAGGCGCGGGTTCCCTCCGGGTTGCTGAGAAAAACGGTCAAAAGCAACTCGTGGCCCATGGTGCGGGCGTAGGCACCCACCGGAAGCGAACACCCGCCGCCCAGAGTCTCCAGGAAAGCGCGTTCGGCGGTCACCTCGAACCGGGTGGCAGGGTGTTCGATGGACTTCAGGATATCCATAACCCGGCGGTCGTCGGCCCGTATCTCCACCGCCAGAGCGCCCTGCCCCGGCGGCGGCACGAAGCGCTGCGGCGAGAGGTGCTCGGCCACGTGGTCCTCCAGCTTTAGGCGGGCCAGTCCTGCGGCGGCCAGGACCGCACCGTCGGCCTCGTCTCCCCCGGCCTTGCGCAGTCGAGTCTCGACGTTGCCCCTTAGGGGCACGACCTGTACGCCCGGGGCGTAGCGGTGCAATTGGGCGGCGCGGCGCGGACTGCTGGTGCCAATGCGTGCCCCGGTTGGCAGTTCGGACAGAGGACAGTTCCAGCGGTTCACCAGTGAGTCGCGTGGATCGCGGCGCTCCAGGATCGCGCCCAGAGTCAGGCCCTCGGGGAGCCTGGTGGGCAGATCCTTGAGACTGTGAATGGCCATGTCCAGCTCGCCCGACAGCAGGCGTTCCTCAATCTCGCTGACGAACACGCCCAGCCCCATGCCTGCCAAGGGCGAGGTCTGGTTGGCGTCGCCGCTGGTGCGCACCACGACCACCTCGAACTCCAGTCCCCGGTGGCGGGTCTTGAGCTGAGATATGGCCTCGTCATCCTGGATCAGTGCCAGGGGGCTGCCCCGGCTTCCGACGCGAAGCGGGCGGTTGAGAGTCATAAGGCGATTCCCTTTTCACTCAGAGGGTGCAGGGTTTCACCCCCACCCTAACCCTCCCCCTGAGGGGGAGAGGATTTTTGTAAAGCGCGGAGAAATTGGCAACCCGTAACGTCGCAGGCCGTCAGGTCGTTGCAGAGACCCCGGCCGTCGTCGCCGGTCAGCCCGGTCAGCAGCGCCTCGGCTGCCTCGGCGTCCTGCCCTGCCTGGACCATTGCCAGCAATTCGGTGGTGATGCAACACTGCCAGCGTTGCGGATTAATAGTGGAAAGCAGTCCCACTTCCCGGAGATGCGACCGGGCCACCGCCATCACACTGGACAGGTCGGCCCAGGCCAGGTCGCCGGATGCCTGTAGCGACTCCCGCAGCTTCCGGGCGAGGGCCGGGGACACGCCGCCGGTGGAAATGGCCAGCGTCACCGGCCCTCGCTGTACGATGGCCGGGGCGATGAAGCTGCAGTTGGGCGGGTCGTCCACGGCGTTGAGCATGACGCCCCGTTCCTCGGCCTCCTCGAAGATGCTGCGGTTGACCTCGCGCACGTTGGTGGCCGCGATGGCGATGAAAGCACCCTCCAGGTCACCGGGCCGGTATTTGCGCTGCTCCCAGCGCACTTTGCCGTCGGCAGCGAGCTGACGGATGCCGGTTGTGGCGTCGGGGCTGACCACGCAGATCATCGCACCCGAGTCCATCAGGCGCCCGATCTTGCCCTCAGCAACGGTACCACCGCCGATGATCACACAGCGGCGGCCCCGAAGGTTCAGGAATACGGGGTAGTAAGTTGTCATTGACGCTCGCTCATAGTTCCCTCTCCCCCGGGGAGAGGGTCAGGGTGAGGGCGTTTCCTCACCCCACCAATACTATCCAGGCCAGTACTATCTAGTCGGAAGTGGCCAGCGGGGCCATTTCCTCAAATTCCTCTTCGTCCAGTTCTGCCGAGTCCAGGTCGACAAGCGACTCCGATGCCAGGTATTCGTCGTAATCGGGAACGAAATAGCGGACGCGGGTCTTCTTGTACTCGCGTGTGCTGTACAGGGCGAGGCGCTCCGTGATGCCGGTGGCCTCGGAGATCTCGTTGCTGTACTGTTCGCACCCCTCCGGCGTGGTGGCATGCACCATGGTGAAGTGGGTGTAGGGCCAGTCGGGGAAGGTAGGCCTCTCGTAGCAATGGGTGACCGCCTTGTGGCCGGCCATGATCGTGCCCACTTCCTCGGAGCGTTCCGGTGGAACCTTCCAGACGATCATTGCGTTGGAGCGGAACCCGGAGCGGCGGTGGTGCAGCACGGCGCTGTACCGGCGCATGATGCGGCGCTCCTGGAAATTCTCCGCCAGCGCAAACAGTTTCGCCGTGGTGATGCCGAGCTTTTCTGCGACTGGGTCGAAGGGACGGGAGACCAGCGGCAGGTCCTCCTGCATTCCGCGAATGGCGTCCTTTTCCCATTCGGTGACTGGCTGCGGTTTGTTCCAGCTGTCGGCCTCCTCCGCGTTTGTGCCTTTTGCCGTCCCGCCCGCTGGGTCGAAACCGTCGGGACGGAAGTTATACGACGAGCCTTGCTGGTTCACCATGTCGAAATTCACGCCGATCTTGAAGAACCGGATGGTCGGCATGATCCGGGATTCCACGGCCCCGGTCTTGCGGCCCATGTGGTTCGCCGTGGCCTCCAGGTCATGCTCCGGCGGAACGGCGAGGGTGAACCACAGGTTGTAGTAGGAGCCCTCGCGGGCGTAGTTATGGCTGACCCCGGGGTGGCGGTTGATCTCCATGGCGGCGCGGTGCAGCTTCTCCGGCTCGAAGGCCATGGCCACCAGGGTGGTCTTGTAGCCCAGCCGCCGGGTGTCGAAGATGGCGCTGATCTGGCGCAGCACGTTCTGCCGCTTCAGCTCAGTCAATCGTGCCAGCACGTCTTCCTCAGTGGTCTCCATCTGTTCAGCCAGGTTCAGGTAGGGCTGCTCCACCATGGGGAACGGGCCCTGGATCAGGTTGAGCAACTTGCGATCGATCATATCCATGGTCATTTCCTCGTTCCCCGGATTACTGTCTCGATTCCTGACTGGATTCCCCTGCTCGTTTCGTTGTTCTCCCGAGAGCAGGAGCCCGAAGGGACGGCAACCAGTGTCGCTGAATTGTCACGATGGCTCCGGATTCCCGTTTTGCCGGCCCGTTTTGCCGGCATGGATGAAATGGCAGGCGGACAGGAGTCAACTCAACCTCTGTTCAAACTCTGTGATCCGGCAGCCTCCGCGGCTCGCTGGTAGGACGAGCAGACTCCGGCAAGCACCCTGTCCGAGGTCTCCAATATGCTTGACCATGTGTCGGCCGGCGCGCTGTCAAATACCATTGTGCGGAAGAAGATGAAGGCTTCGACGGTGTCGGTGAGGGCCACATTGCGTTCCAGCATCTCCGAGCCGTACTCCTGGCCGAGGATGCGGGCTTCGGCAAGCAGTTCCTGCCTGCGGCGCCGTGGCCCCGGCTCCTGCAGCAGCAACGAAAGCAAACGACGCCCGAACAGCCTCATGCGGTCGTGCCCCTCCGGCTCGACGGCCTGGAACCACGGCTGTTGGGTCACGTTGACCTGGCTGAGCCGTCGCCGGATGCGCCTGAGGGTCGGTGCCTCCCGCGAGTCGTTGCCTGCCGATTCAGGCGAAGGCCGGGGCGCGCTGGTCAGCGACTCGACGTCCTGGCGCAGGAATCTGCGGTGGCCGCCAGGCGTCCGGTAGATGCGCAGGTGCCCTGCGTCGGCCCACTGTCGAAGCGTCGTGTCGCTGACGTCCAGCATTCGGCAGGCGTCCTTGAGCGTGAGCCAGTCGCTTTCCGACGGGCGATGGCCAATGCCAGATTCCGACTCAACCAAGTGAGGACACTCTCTGAAATCTGTAAAATACTGTAAGAATCCAAATAAAAACAGGACTGCGCGAGGCAGAGAGTAGCATACCGCCGCCTAGCGGTCAAACACTTGCATGAGGGATGTTGCTCGAGCTGCGCGACTGCGTTGCCCACTAAAGCGCAGGGGCGCACAGTTGTGCGCCCCTGATCAGCGTGACAATCCCGATGGTCAATCCCGGCGAAAGAGGTATCGTACTACCCCGGGATATCGTCGTAGTAGTGCTCCTCGGAGATGACCCGGCCCTGGCGGAACTCCTCGACCTTTTCCTCGCTGTAGCCCAGGATGCCCTGCAGCACCTCCTCGTTGTGCTCCCCGACCTGCGGCGTCGTCCCGATGTTCACCGGTGTGCGAGAGAAGTGCCAGTAATCCCCGGACACCGCGATTTCACCCGCCAGGAAGTCGGGCACCTCCACCATGGCTCGACGCTCCCAGGGGTGAGGGTCCTCCGCTGCCTGCGGGATGGTGTTCACCGGTGCCGCCACCACGTCGTGGTCCGTGAAGTGGGCTATCGCTTGCTCCATGGTCCGGTCAGCCAGCAGCTCCCGGATCGCCTGGTTCACCAGCTCAGCGTTGGCCAGCCGCTCGTGCCTCGTGTTGAACCTCGGGTCCTCCAGCCACTCCGGCTTGCCCAGGGCGTTGCACACCCGGTGCCAGTGGTGCTGGTCCCCCGCCGAGATCAGCACCCAGCCCTCTTTGCAGGGATAGATGCCCGAGGGCGGCGCGGTGCTCTCGCCCCGCTTGGGCGGTATCTTCGTACCGTGGTAGGCCGTGATGGGTATCTCGGTCATCGAATAGCCGGTGTCGGCCAGGCAGACGTCCATGGACTGCCCCTCGCCGGAGACCTCCCGCTCGTGCAGTGCCGCCAGCGTCCCGATGGCCGCGTGCAAGGCCGTGATCCGGTCGATGATGGGCACGCCGGTGCGGATGGGTGGCATACCCTCCTCGCCGGTAACCATGGTGATGCCCGACATGGTCTGTCCGATGGGGTCGTAGCCGATGTTGTCCTTGTACGGCCCGAACTGCCCGTACGCTGACACGTTGACCATGATGATGCGGGGGTTCAGTACCTTGAGGGCCTCGTAGCCGAAGCCCATATTCTCGATGGTGCCGGGGCGGAAGTTCTGCACCACCACATCGGAGACCTTGACCAGCTCCCGGAGGACCTCCTTGCCTTCCTCCTTGCGGAGGTCGATGGAAAGGGACTTCTTGCCGGAGTTGTACTGGACCCAGTAGGAAGATTGCTTCTTGACCCAGGGGCCATGGTAGCGGGTCTCCTCGCCGCCCAGGCGTTCCACCTTGATGACCTCGGCGCCCATTCTTGCGAGGACCTGGGCGCAGCGGGGCCCTGCCTGGTGGCGCCCCAGGTCGATGACTCTGACGTTCTCCAAGGGATGGTTCATTTCTGCCATGGCGTTCTCCTCTCCCGGCTACAGGCACGGGGATGCTGTTGGCTTTGAGGCATTCTACGGCGGGAGGGCACATACGGCAAGGAACGCGGAGCGCTGTCGATCCGATGTCAGGCGCCACGCGTAGGGTAACGGAGCGCGCCCGGGAGTTATAGAGGCGTTGCTTCCGGGGCGGCCATTGACTCGGGAGCGGGCTGGAATAGCCAGACTTCGGTGCTGCTTGGCAGGCTCTCCGCCGATATGTCGGCGTGGTGCGAATCCAGGCGCCGCACCGTCTGCTGGCGTTGCAACCAGCCCTCGGGCGGCAGCAGGTCGTTTCCCGACGCAGAGAGACCCGGGATGAAATAGTGCATGGGAATGACCACGCTGGGCTCCAGGCGCTGCACCAGACCGTCCACCTCATCGTAGGTAAGCAGGTGGACGGAGTCGTCGACCGTCACCAGCAGCACGTCCACCTGCCCCACGGCGCGGGCGACCTCGGGCGGCCAGTCGGCGCGATTGTCGCCGATGTGCAGGTAGCTGACCCCGTTCACCTCCAACCGGAACATCACATTGGGGAAGTCGCGAAGTCGCGATGCCCCCGAGTGCAGGTCCCGGACGCCGCGGACCTGCAGGTCGCCAACCTCGAGTTCCCCCGGCATCCGCAGGACCGATGCCAGCTCAGGCAGGCGGTCGGCGGCGTCATGGTCGAAGTGCGCGTGGGTAATCAGCCCCAGGTCGCAATGCACCTCCGGGAACAGGCGGGAGAACCAGTAGCGGCTGGCCAGGTTGCGGTAGGGGTCGGCCATGACGGTGACGCCGCCGGGAGTCTCCCAGCGGAAGGCGCAGTGCCCAAAGTAAGTCAGCTTCACTCTCACTCCTCTATGTTCGAGGCGGGGTCAAAACAGAAAATTGAAGGGCCCGGCCAAGAAGCGCCAGACGAATTCCCACCTTCCAACAGGCAGGGCGTCCGCCTCGGTGAAGAAATACATCAGCGTGAAAAAGAGCCATATCGCGGAGGTAGGAATTCCCAGGCAGCTGGAGCTGCGCCTTGCCCTACTCCTGCGGTCGTGCCTCGAATCGTCCATGCCGTTCGCCCGCCCGGTTTCTGATCGACGTTGCCAGGTTGGATTGCAGACCTACTCCCGCAGCAGCTGGCGGGCGATGGTCTGGCGCTGGATCTCGGAGGTGCCCTCGTAGATGGTGAGGGCCCGTACCTCGCGGTAGAGCCGCTCAACGCGGTTGCCCTTCTCCAGACCGGCGCCGCCGTGGATCTGCACCGCCTCGTCGACGATGCGGGACGCCGCCTCGGTGGCAAACAGCTTGGCGAAGGAGGCCTCCTTGATGATGGTGGCCTGACGACCGGAGTCCTTGAGCCATGCGGCGCGATGGGCCAGCAGTCGGGCGGCGTCCAGCGAAACAGCCATGTCGGCCAGCTTGAACTGGGTGGCCTGAAAGTCGCTGAGTTGCTGCCCGAACATCGAGCGGTTCCTGGCGTAGTCCAGCGCCGCCTCGTAGGCGGCCAGACCCATTCCGATGGCGGCGGCGGCCACGGTGGTTCGGAAAGTGTCCAGGGTGCCGAGGGCCAGACGGAGCCCCTGTCCGCGCTCGCCGATAAGATTGCCTTGCGGGATACGGCAGTCCTCGAACGCCGGCTCCCCGATGGGATGGGCCGCCATCAGGTCCAGACGTTTCGAGTCGTCGAAGCCCGGAGTGCCGCGCTCCACGATGAATGCCGACAGGCTGCGGCTGCCCTGGCCGGGGTCTGTCTTGGCGAAGACGGTGTAGGTGGAGGCGTCTCCGGCCTGGCTGATGAACTTCTTGCGCCCGTTCAGCACCCAGTCGTCGCCGTCGGGCACGCCTTCGGTGGTCATGCTGATCACGTCGGAGCCGGAAAGAGGCTCGGTGAGGGCAAAGGCGGCGATGGACTCGCCCCGCGCCACGGGCGGCAGGTAGCGGGTCTTCTGCTCGTGGGTGCCGCCGAGGGTGATCGGGTAGCTGCCGAGGCCCTGCATGATGAAATTGGTGTCCGCCTGGGCCGAGACCCGGGCCAGCTCCTCGCGGATGATGCACAGGTTCATCACCCGGACGCCGAAGCCGCCGTAGTCCTCGGGCACGGTGTAACGCAGCAGCTCCGATTCAGCCAGGATGGCCATCAGCCCCCGATGCACCGTCGCCGACTCGTCGGCCTCCTCGGCGATGGGTGAGATGCGCTCCTCGGCCAGCCGCCGCGTGCTGTCTTTCAGGGCCTGCTGCTCGGGAGTGAAGGAGAAGTCCATTCTTTAGTTCCTTATAAATCTGTACTGCTGTCATTGAAATCGTTGACCATAATGCATCTATGCCAGTAAATTGTATATGAACCCCCCACTATCCAGTGCAGGTAGTGGTCCGAGACGCCGCGAGGTGCCTCTGCTTTCCAGGGGTTCTCAGTTTCCCCTATTCGTTTCGACGGTAGGGTCAGGGCTGCTGTTTGGCAGCCCCTGGTTTCTGTTTGCTTACAACCCCAGCCTGCGCACCAGTTCCTCGGCGGTGATGATGGCGCCGGTCAGGCCGCGGGAGTCTTGGCCGGCCAGGTAGACTGTGGCCTTGGCCATGTCTTCGGGCGTGGCCCAGGTGGAGAAGTCGGCGTCGGGACGCTGCACGCGGAAGCCCTCGGTGGCCACCGGGCGCAACGGCTTCAGGGCGTTCACCGCGATGTTGTGTGGTCCCAGCTCGGCCGCCAGGCCCCACGTCAACCGCTCCAGCCCAGCCTTCGCTGTACCGTAGGCCTGCCCGACCAGTGCTATGCCCGCATCGTGGTCCTCGCCGAGGGTGGACGAGAAAATGTTGGTGGCGGCGTGCGACGACACGTTGATTATGCTGCCGCCGCCTTGCTCGATCATGATGGGCACGGTGGCCTGGCAGGCGATGAACGGCGCGCGCAGGTTGATGGCCATGTTCAGGTCCCACTCCCGCAGCGTCATCTGCAGGAAGGGGGCGTACCCACCGATGCCGGCATTGTTGACCAGGATGTCGATCGCGCCCAGCTCGTCCAGCGTGGCGTTGACCATATCCCGGATGCTCTCTTCCTCGCGGACGTTGCAGGCGACGGCCAGCGCTCTCCCGCCGGCGGCCTCGATCTCGGCAACGGTGTCGTGGATAGTTCCAGGCAGACCCGCCCTCGGCTCGGCGGTGCGGGCCGCCACCACCACCGAGGCCCCGGCCTCTGCCAGCCCCAGGGCCATGGCCTTCCCGATCCCACGGCTGGCGCCTGTTACTATGGCTACTTTTTCCTGTAGCGAAGTTTCTGCCATTTGCCTTCCCAACTTGTTGGCGGATTGCCTTGGGATTCTGTCAGATGGCGATGGCGAGGTAAAGCCCCCAGCTTGACAAACACGGCCCGTCATTCGATTATCGAGGGCGGACCGGAATACGGAACAGATGGCAGGAGGCGGCAATGACCACGCTGGTTTTGGGTGGCACCGGATTCATCGGGCGGCGTGCGGTGCGCCGGCTGGCCGAGCGCGGCGAAAGAGTGGCCGTGATGGACATCAACCCCAACGCTGTGTCATACGCGGAGTTCGGTGACCTGGTGACCGTGATGCGCGGCGACATCATGGAGTTTGAGGACGTGGTCAAGGCGGTATTGGCATCCAGGCCCGACCGCATCATGAACCTGGCCTACCTGCTGGGCAGCGGAGACGACACGCCCCACTTCACCATGAAGCTCAACGTGCTGGGCATGGACAACTGCTTCGAGGCCGCTCGCGTCTGCGGCGTCCACCGGGTGGTGTACGCCAGCTCGGTGGCGGTCAGCGGACAGCAGAGCGCCTTCGGCGACCGGCTGGTCAACGAGGACGACTCGATGCACGGCACCAGCCAGTACGCCATGCACAAGCGGTTCAACGAGTTCCAGGCCGACCAGTTCAACAGCGTCTACGGGATGAACATCACTGGCATCCGCCCGGCCAACGTGACCGGCCCCGACAAGGTGCGCGGCTCTACCGATCACGTGCGATGCGTGGTGCTTCCTGCCTCCGGTGAGCCGGTTCGCTTTCCCAAGAGCGGCTTTATGCGCCTGCCGGTGCATGTGGAGGACGTGGCCGAGGCCTTCGTGCGGGTGACGCTGGCCGACTCCTGCCACCACGCGGTCTACAACACGGGTGGAATCCCCATCAGCATGGGTGACCTGGCTGATATCGTGCGCGGGTTCCTGCCGGAGGCCGACATCTCCTTCGACGCCGACGGCGGAAAAGAGGAATCAGGCAACTACCTGGTGGACAACAGCCGGCTGCTGGGCGAATTCGAACTGGAATATCCGCCGCTGGCCTCGCGCGTTCGGGATATCATCAACGACGTCCGCCAGGACAGCGGCCTGCCGCTGGTATAGTTGAACGCCGCTTCCATGCATTTTCTGTTATCGGGGCGCATCAGTCTTTTCCTCAGCCTGCTCGTGGCGGTAGCGGTTGCAGCCGGCCTGTACTCCGGAACTGCATCGGCCAACGGCTCGGTGCGTCTTGTGGTGATCGACGAGGTGGCCGGGCCATACCTGCTTCGAGTTGGGGTTCTGCCGGCGGACCCCATAGCGGGGCCGTTGCACCTCAGCATACTGATGCTTGATGCCCAGAACAAGGAGGCCATTGGAGACGCCACCGTGCGTATTTCGGTCGCGGGCGCTGGCACTCCGGATCAGGCTGACGCAGTCAACTCTCCGCAGAATCCCGAGCTGTACGAGGGCAATCTGTGGCTGGACGCCCTCGGCGACTGGGAAGTAACGTTGAACATCGACAGCCCGGCCGGGCCGGCGACGCACGCTTTCAATGTCCGGGCCAGTAGCGAGAGCGGATTCAACCTGATGTACGTTATCGTCGCGGTGGCAGTCGTGCTGGTGGTCGGCTCGCTGGTGCTGTCGCAACTCCAGCGGCGGCGGATGCTGAGCCGCGGGCGGTAGATCAGAATGGAACAATCCAGACCGCTGCCTAATGCTGCTGAGGTATCCCCTTTAACTAAATTCTGGGGAACGAGGCGATGGCTCACCGGGTTCGCGGTCCTTTGCTCTTAGTGCTCGAAGGCTGCTCAGGACAGTGTCCAATCCTTCGGAAAGCAGGTCGATGTTGGCTGCGGCGTCCTCATGAGTGATTGAACAGGCTCTGAGGCCGGTCGTTGAGACATCCTTGGCATACGAGTGCTTGGAGAATTCGGATGCCCAGCTTTCCAAGATGTCCCGAGGACTTTGCGGCAGCCTCTCGAAGAAGTCCCTGTCGCCGTTACCGGCCCCAAATATGAATCCTCCGGCGTGCATCCAGCCTTGGGCTGACGGAGCGTAGAGCCACGCCACTGTCAGAGGAGCCCGCCAGGCAGCACACCGTAGGCGGACACTTACACCTCCGGGGCTCCAACTGTAGGTCGCACCGTGAGAACGGGAAACCTGAAATAGACGACCGGCCGCCTCCCTGACTTCCTCGCTATCAAAGGAATCTATGAGAGCCTGCTCATCTAGGTTTTTTCCCCTTGCAAAACGGGATAGCGGAGCGGCGGTTCGACCAATGACACGCGGCACTAATGTCTGTCCTGACGTACCAGAGAATTGCTTGATTTCCACCGCGAGAACTTCTATTTTCGGCATTTGACTGTTTAGGAACTCTACTACACGGGATAATTCGTCCGGAATTCTATCGGAAACGAAAAGTAGACGCAGTCGATTGGCTCTCAGGTTGGTTTCCACCTGCTTCCAGAACTCGTCCTCATTGGGTTCGCCACTAGAATCCAGCAAGATCGCCAGCGCAATTGCCGGATTCTCATTGGATTCCTCAAATGACCTTCGAATATCATCGACCTTCCAAGTCAGGGTTGCGTGGGCAGCATACTCCATCATCTGACCAACGATGGTCCTGCGTATTTCGGGATTGCGGGAACGTTTGACTTCAACAAGGGTAGGAACAGCATCCTGGTCAATGAGTAAGTGATCCAACGCCCAGCGGTCTGCGCCGCCCTCGGTGTCGGCGATGCCTTGCTCTCGGCGAATTAGAATCCAGCGCCGAGGGTTGGTTGGGCTTATTTGCTCTCCGGAAAGCAGTTCCGGGTAGTCTGCGATCAGTTCTTGCAGTGTATCTTCTGAAGCAAAAGCTTCCTCCAGCATTGGCTCAAGTCGTCCTTGCTCATTCCGGTGATAAATGCTTTCCACCAGCTCTATACTCCATTACAAGACGAGGCCCCGGCGTATTTGCCGGGGCCTTACGGTTTCGTATTGGTAGCGGGGGTTGGACTCGAACCAACGACCTTCGGGTTATGAGCCCGACGAGCTGCCACTGCTCCACCCCGCGATGATGTAAGAGAACACTGACCTGAGTGATTGCCTGGATCCTGCCACATTCAAAGATGGTTTGAAGTTCTTTGCGTGGGTCAAGCCTCTCGACTGGTTAGTACCGGTTTGCTGAAGATGTTACCATCCTTACACATCCGGCCTATCAAGCAGATAGTCTCTCTGCAGTCTTACCCCCTAACTTAATAGGGGAGGGAGGCCTCATCTTGGGGGTAGCTTCGCGCTTAGATGCCTTCAGCGCTTATCAATACCAGACATGGCTACCCGGCGCTGCTCCTGGCGGAACAACCGGAACACCATAGGTCTGTCCCTTCCGGTCCTCTCGTACTAGGAAGAGGTTCCCTCAAGCCTCCTGCGCCCGCGGCGGATAGAGACCGAACTGTCTCACGACGTTCTGAACCCAACTCACGTACCCCTTTAACCGGCGAACAGCCGGACCCTTGGGACCGCCTTCAGCCCCAGGATGGGACGAGCCGACATCGAGGTGCCAAACCTCGCCGTCGATGTGAACTCTTGGGCGAGATAAGCCTGTTATCCCCGGGGTAGCTTTTATCCGATAAGCCACGGCCCTTCCACACGGTGCCGTAGGATCACTTTGCCCGACTTTCGTCCCTGCTCGACTTGTAGGTCTTGCAGTCAAGCCCCCTTATGCCAATGCGTTCTGTGGACGATTTCCATCCGTCCTGAGGGGACCTTTGGGCGCCTCCGTTACTTTTTAGGAGGCAACCGCCCCAGTTAAACTGCCCACCAGGCATTGTCCCCGCAATTGCAGGTTAGAACCAAAAACTGACAAGGGTGGTATTTCAACGATGGCTCCACCCCGACTGGCGTCGGGGCTTCTCAGCCTCCCACCTATCCTACACATGACAGCTCCCAGCCCAATACCAGGCTACAGTAAAGCTCCACGGGGTCTTTTTGTCCTGCCGCAGGTCGCCCGCGTCTTCACGGGCACCGTAATTTCACCGAGCCCTCCGTCGAGACAATGGCCAAGTCGTTCAACCATTCATGCGGGTCGGAACTTACCCGACAAGGGACTTCGCTACCTTAGGACCGTTAGAGTTACGGCCGCCGTTCACCGGGGCTTCAGTTCGCAGCTCTCACCGCTCCCCTTAACCTTCCGGCACTGGGCAGGCGTCAGCCTGTATACGTAGGGTTTCCCCTTAGCACAGACCTGTGTTTTTGTTAAACAGTCGCCCGGCCTTCTTCTCTGCGCCCCCAGAACGCTCCACCAGCTAGTGGCTTCACCCCCCGGGGGGCCCTTTCTCCCAAAGTTACAGGGCTCTTTTGTCTAGTTCCTTAACGGAGGTTATCTCGAACGCCTCGGGACTTTTATCCCAGCCCACCAGTGGCGGTTTGCGGTACGGTCGCCACAGTTCCATAACCACGAAGCTTTTCTGGTCGGTATGGCGTCAACAGGATTTCGTAACCCTAAGGTCCGATCTCCTCAACCCTCAGCTTTGCGCCGGAGTGGATTTGCCTGCCCCGGCTCGCCTACGGAAAAGGACACACCATGTCCAATGGGCATGCCCTGCCTAGCCTCCCGCATCCCTCCTTGGTTTTAAATCGAAAAAGTGGCGGTGCAGGAATATTAACCTGCTGTCCATCGCCTTCGGCGCTTGCCTACGGCTTAGGACCGACTAACCCTACGCCGATAAACGTTGCGTAGGAAACCTCGGGCTTTCGGCGTCAGGGATTTTCACCCTGATTTACGCTACTCATTCCGGGATTCTCACTTCCCCGCGCTCCAGCAAGCCTCACGACTCACCTTCATCGCCCGAGGAACGCTCCCCTACCACGCCCAGGCATGATCAACAATTCCCAGAGGGGCTTCCGCAGGCTGAACTCCACCAGTCGAATCCCACTGAAGGGACACTCCTATCGGCAGCAACCATTGGTCACGCATCCTTTCATCGTTGAACCTGAACATCCACGGCTTCGGCGGCAGACTTGAGCCCCGTTACATTTTCGGCGCCGGACCCCTCGACCAGTGAGCTATTACGCACTCTTTAAAGGGTGGCTGCTTCTAAGCCAACCTCCTGGTTGTCTGGGGAACCCAACTTCCTTTCCCACTTAGTCTGCACTTGGGGGCCTTAGCCGGTGGTCTGGGCTGTTTCCCTTTCGACAATCGCACTTATCTGTGACTGTCTCACTCCCGGGCATCGGATAAACGGCATTGGTGGTTTGATTGGGTTTGGTAAGCTCACGCCCCCTAGCCCATTCAGTGCCCTACCTCCGTCCACCTAACCCGAGGCTGCACCTAAATGCATTTCGGGGAGAACCAGCTATATCCGGGTTCGGTTGGCATTTCACCTCTACCCACAGCTCATCCCAAGCTTTTGTACTAGCCACGAGTTCGGTCCTCCAGTCCGTGTTATCGAACCTTCAACCTGGCCATGGGTAGCTCACCCGGTTTCGGGTCTAATACATGGAACTAATCGCCCTATTCAGACTCGCTTTCGCTGCGGCTCCGGAACTACAGTTCCTTAACCTCGCTCCATACATTAAGTCCCCGGATCATTCTTCAATAGGCACGCCGCCACCCCGACGAATCAGGGCTACGACCTTCTGTAAGCTTACGGTTTCAGATCTATTTCACTCCCCGCTAGGGGTTCTTTTCACCTTTCCCTCACGGTACTGGTACGCTATCGGTGACCAAGGGTATTTAGCCTTGGAGGGTGGTCCCCCCGGATTCCCACAGGATTTCCCGTGCCCCGTGGTACTCAGGTAACGTGCCGGGAGTCCGGTCTCTTTCGTCTACGGGGCTTTCACCCTCTATGGCGGTCCTTCCCAGGTGCCTTCGACTAGAAACAGGATTTGTAACTCCCTCGGACCTTGTGAGGCGGTCCTAGGCGGTCCCTACAACCCCGATGCGACATAGGCCCCCACGCCGTTAGGTCGCACCGGTTTGGGCTGTTCCCCGTTCGTTCGCCACTACTAGGGGAATCTCGGTTGATTTATTTTCCTCGGGGTACTTAGATGTTTCAGTTCCCCCACTTACCTCCCGATAAATCGGGTTGACCGACTCAACACCGGTCAAGGTTTCCCCATTCGGGTATCCCCGGCTATGCCCGCTAGACGGCTCACCGAGGCTTAACGCAGCCTTGCCGCGCCCTTCATCGGCCCTTGGTCCCAAGGCATCCACCGTAAGCTCTTAATAACTTGACCCACGCAAGGAACTTCAAACCTTCCGGGGCTCCGTGCCCCGGATTGAGACACCGGGAACCATCCCCGGAGTCCGATGCGCCCGCCGCGCTACGGTAACGTACGCGGGCACACATTGAAGATTGCAGGATTTATTTCAGGTCGCGTATTCTCTTTTTAAGGTGCGGGCAAGAAAAACGGTCCGGGTTTACCCCGAACCGCCGTTCAGGTATCCCTATGAAGGTGTTGCCTATGTCAGGCGTTTGTTACCATCGATATGAATGCATCACCTCTTGCAAACAAGGATTATAGACAGCGCTTGTACCCAAGTCAAGGGGCAAATGGCCTCAATTCCCCAATCCCACTTTTTCACGGGGTCATTGGAGCCGGCCATGAAGGAGGACATCCGGAATTTCAGCTTGAAACCCGGTCGCCCTCAGAATACATGGAAGGCCGGTTCCTGCCCGAGGAGCAACTGGCCACCGTCGGCCATTGTGGTTGGGCGCACGAAGGCGTGGGCCGCGACGCTGTGGATGTCGCGAAAATACCGGTCAAGGGGCGAGGCTGAGTAGATCGAGCTGGCCCCGGCGGCCGCGTGCGCCCGGTCCACCGCCTGTACGGAAGCTGTAACGGCGTGGGTGCAGGCCAGACGCATTCCGGCCCGGAGTTCCCTGGGCAGCTCCTCACCGGCCATCGTTAGCTCCCAAGCCCGGGCCGTGTTTTCGTACAGGTAGGCCCGGGCCGAGCCCGCCGTCGCCTCGGCAACACCCAGGTCGGCCTGCTTGTCGAAGGCGCCGGCCACGGGACGCTGGTTGCGCCGGTCCACCTTCCCTCCAAATAGCTCCACCAGCGAGTCAACGGCGCCCTTGGCCGCCCCAAGGGCCACAGCCGAGAGCATGGGCACGTTGAAGGCCGGATAGGCATAGCGCCGGTCAGACAGGAGCGACGGTTCCAGCAGCGAGTGGGGGGTAACGCAGTTGTCGGCCACGAAGACGTCGTCCAGGGTGTAGTCGGTGCTGCCAGTGCCCCGCAGCCCCGAAGTGTGCCAGGTGTCCAGGATGACGCACTCGGACGCGGGCAGGTGGAAGGCCCGCCACTGGGGGACACCGTTCTCGTCTGCGATCGGGCCGTTATCGTCGTGGAGCCACGCAGCGGTGGGCAGCCAGGTGGCGTGGTGGCAGCCGCTGCCGAAGGGCCATTGTCCTGTGAGCCTCCAGCCTCCGTCGGCCTTTACCGCCCTGCCGTGGGGCACCAGCGTGCCGGCGATGACCGTGGGCTGGATTTCGCCCGGCTCCACATCGGCGAAAATCTCGCGCCTGACCTCGTCTGGCACGACGCGCACCGTCCAGAACGACGCAGTGGCGATAATCATGGTCACCCAGCCCACCGAGGGGCTGGCGGTGGAAAGCGTTTCGATGACCCTGGCGGCGGTTACGGGATCGGCGCCCAGGCCCCCGTGTTCCGGACCGGTCAGCAGGTGGAAGAAGCCGGCGCGCGCCAGCCGGTCCGCCAGCCAGCCGGGCACCCGCCGGGCCTCGTCGATGCTGTCAGCCGCGGCGCGGATCTCGGGCAGCATACCTTCGGCCACAGCAAGCAGATCGCTGGAGGAGGCAGTGTCGGCGCGCTGTTTTGCCGTGCTCATAGTCTCCTCCCGGCGTTCTTTTAATAGGGTTGGGTGTCCCCGCTGCCCCGCTGCCCCGCTGCCCCGCTGCGCCACATCCCGGCTTTCGCTGGCAGTTTGCGGCCGAAGGAGGAGGTCCTACCGTCCCTTGAAAACGGCGGGCCGCTTTTCGAGAAAGGCCTGCACCGCCTCCTTGTGGTCCTCGGTCTTGCGGGCCTGGGCCTGGGCCACGTGAGCCAGGTCGAGACTCTCCTCGAAGTTCATGTCCAGGCTGCGATGCACCAGGTACTTGATCAGGGCATGCGATTGGGTCGGTCCCTTGGCCAGGCGCGTGGCCAGGTCCATGGCCGCCTCCATCAACTCACCGTCCGGCACCACATTGCTGACGATGCCCAGCCGGTGGGCCTCATTGCCATCGATGCGGTCGCCGGTGTACTGGAGGAGCAGGGTGTTGCTCATGCCAATGAGCCGGGGCAGCTGCCAGCAGGATCCGTCGCCGGGGATCAGGCCCATGCGGGAGAAGGCCTCAGAGAAGATGGCGCCCTCGGCGGCGATACGTATGTCGCAGGCTAGCGCAACGCCCATACCCACGCCCATGGCATGGCCGTTGACCGCGGCGATGGACGGCTTCTGGAGCTTGTGGATGCGCAGCGGCACCAGCGGAGCGCCACCGGCGTATTCCACGCGGTCATCGCGGTTGGCGAAGCGAGACTCCATCTTGCCCCAGGGAAGGGGTTCCGGCTCGGCCCCGGCGGCTTCCGCCTCCTCGATGTTCCGGTTGAAGTTGCGCACGTTGGCGCCGGAGCTGAAGGATGGGTCGGTGCCGGTAATCAGCAGCACCCGGCATTCGGGGTCGTCTTCGAACCGGTCCAGCTCGGCCCGGATCTCCGAGGCCATCTCGGGGCCGAGGGCGTTGCGGGTGGGCGTGTCGTGCATGGTCAGCACCAGAACGCCGTCGCGGTTTTCCGTCTTGATGTATTCGTAGGCCATCTGCCATCTCTCCGTAGGCACTTAGAGTGGTGATGCCGGAACCGGTTTGTCCAGCAGCCCCGCAAGGTGGCGCGACCGCGCGACAGCCCATATAATCGCCATCACAAAAGGGGATGCTGTATCGAGCAACCCCACATTGCAGGTTAGCACACGGCCCAAGATTCAAACAACAAGATCGCAGGCCGGCCGATTTGGGCTGGCGGAGGCGTAAGGAGTACCCCATGCAGCAGGGAACCATCACCAATCTGCACATCGCCCGAGTGAAAGAGACACCTTCCGACCCGGTACAGGAAGCCACCGCCATCTCCTCGATGGGTATCGAGGGGGACCGAAGTTGCCGCACGGGCAACATGCGCCAGGTCCTGATCATGGACAACGAGACCCTGGGCTCGTTCGGGCTGGCGCCGGGCCAGATCAAGGAGAACATCACGGTGACCGGGCTCGACCTGTCCCAGACCGTGGCCGGCAACGTGGTCTTCATCGGCGACGATGTGACCATGGAGATCGTCGGCGAATGCGAGCCCTGCGGCAAGATGGACGCCATCCGACAGGGCCTGCAGTCCGAACTGAACCATCGCCGCGGCATGCTCTGCACGGTGATCAATGGCGGTCCGATCAAGGTAGGCGACAACATCCGCGTCGAGCCGTAGGGCGGCGAAGAGTTCCAACTCCGCGTTAAGCAGCTCGTCCTAGAGGAACAGGTGCGGAGGGATTGTGGCGGCCTGCATCAGCTTGGGTCGTCCTGAATTTCGTTCTGTCATGGTACTGCGTTGGTCCCGCTTTTTCGGTAAAATTAAGTGCCGAGGAGAGATAAATTCCTCGGCACTTTCATTGTCTTATCCGTGGAGACTTTCGCTCCCATCCAGTTCGCTCCCATCTCGGAGGTGACAATGTCAAACCTGTACTACGACGAACCTCGGGGCGGCTTCTATTCGCAGGAGGCTGCCAGCGTCATCTTCACCGGGGCCATGACCCGGCTTTACGGCTGGATTGCGCTTGGCGTGATCACCACAGGCGCGGTCGGCTGGCTCAGCTACCAGGCCGGGGTCCTCGAGGGCATCATCGAGAACTTCGGTATGATCGGCTACTTCATGGTGCTGGGCGTCTGGATAGGCGGCCTCTTCGGCCTGAGCTTTCTGGCCAGTCGGGTCCCGTCTGCGGTGGCCGGAGGGGCATACCTGGTCTTTACCGCACTCACAGGGGTGGTGATCTCCACCATATTCTGGACCTACACCGGCAACACCATCGTCCTGGCTTTCGCTCTGACCACCGGCGTGTTCTCGGTGATGAGCGTTATAGGCTACACCACCAAGCGCGACCTATCAGGCCTTGGCACGATGCTGATGGTCGGACTGTTCGGCTTATTCATTGCCATTATCGTCAACATATTCCTCGGCTCGAACATGTTGTCGTGGATCATCACCCTGGTGGCCCTGCCGATATTCCTCGGCCTGACGGTCTACGAGACGAAGCAGGTCAAGGAGCTGGCACAGGAAGCCGCCATGCTGGGCGACGAGCAAGCCGCCAGCCGGATCGCCATCGCGGGTGCCGTGGGCCTTTACCTGGTGTTCCTGAATATTTTCCTGATACTGCTGCGGATCCTGGATATTTTTGGCGGAGAATAGGACGCTTCCAGGACCTGATCGAGTACTCCGGAGACCGCAACCCTCCACGACCTGAGCTGCCCTGATCCGTCGACCCGTCCTCTACCAGCCGCCACCACTCTACAGGGCGATTGCAGAGTTGCCAATAATCCGTTGGCGGAGAGCTTGTCGAACCACTAGCAGATTCTGGCCACCGGTGCCTCGACAAGTTCAGGACTAACGGCCTGGGCGCCTGAATGACTTTGCAATCGCCCTGACCCACTCCTCTGGGCAATCGCTTCTGAGGGAAACAGCCTCGTTTTGGTCTGCGATTGTCTCGAAAACGGCTAATCCATGGACAATTGCGGTGTGGGACAATTGCGGTGTGTTGCCTGCCGCACTGTCAAGTCTCGATAGCCCCGATCAATTCCCACTGCCACACCCCTGAGATGCACTTGTAGGGTATGATTGTTGGGATAGATTTGTTTTCCCATGTGGAGTGAGAATGTTCCAGCGTTCGGTCCTTGGCAACCAGATGCGCGTCGTTACCTCGAGAATGGAGCACACCCAATCGGTTTCAATCACCATCTTTGTCGGGGCTGGCTCACGGTATGAGCCCCCGGAACTGGCCGGAGTGTCGCATTTCATCGAGCACCTTCCGTTCAAGGGCAGCGAGAAGTGGCCCACTGCCGGGGCGGTGAGCGAGGCCATCGAGGGCGTCGGGGGCGTTATGAACGCCAGCACCGATCGCGAGGTGACCGTGTTCTGGTGCAAGGTTGCGCGGCCCCACTTCCGCACTGCTTTCGCCGTGCTGCTGGACATGCTGATCAATCCACTGCTGGACCCGGAGGAGGTGGAGAAGGAGCGGGAGGTCATCCAGGAAGAGTTGCGGATGACCTATGACAATCCGTCCTACCGGGTCGACCTGCTGATCGACGAGGCGCTGTGGCCCGACCAGGCCATGGGTCGCGACGTGGGCGGCACTCCCGACACCGTGGCTGCCATCGACCAGGCGACCATTCGCGAGTACATGACCCGGCAATACAATCCGGCCAACACCGTGGTGGCCGTGGCGGGGAACGTGACTCACGACGAGGTTGTCGACCTGCTGGAGGATACCACCCACGACTGGCGGCCGCAGACGTCAATGGACTGGGAGCCAGTTTCCGAAAATGGAGGGGATGGGCCCGTAGTGAAGATCGAACGGCGACGCTCGGACCAGTCGCACCTGTGCCTGGCGCTGCCGGGCCTGTCACTGAACGATCCTGACCGCTACGCCCTGAGCCTGCTCAACGTGGTGTTGGGCGACGGCATGAGCAGCAGGCTGTTCCTGGACCTTCGCGAGAAGCAAGGCCTCGCCTACGACGTGAGCAGCTCCATCAACCACTTCCGTGACTGCGGCTCCATGGTGGTCTACTGCGGTGTGGAGCCGCGCAAGACCAATGACGCCGTTCGGGCCGTGATGCGCCAACTGGACGGCATGCGTGTGGAGGCTGAGGAGCGGGAACTGCACAAGGCCCGCGAGTACGCTACCGGTCGCCTGCTGCTGCGGATGGAGGACAGCCGGGCCGTGGCGTCATGGATGGGATCCCAGGAACTGCTGCAGGACCAGCTCTGCTCTGTGGAGGATATCGT
Organism: Dehalococcoidia bacterium; assembly: GCA_965261885.1. Taxonomy (GTDB): domain Bacteria; phylum Chloroflexota; class Dehalococcoidia; order Lucifugimonadales; family UBA3495; genus VXOI01. Next base: position 84,842 of record CBDHDY010000007.1, on the reverse strand, counting down.
CGAGCGCCTTCAGGCAGTAACGCCCGCAGATATCTCGAACCTTGCCACGCGACTGTTCCAGCAGGACCAGCTGCGCCTGGCCCTCGTGGGCCCGCAGGGCGGACAGAAGACGCTGACCGGACTGCTGAAACTGTAAAAAGAAGAACTCCCTCTCGGCTTGAGAGGGAGTCGACGATAAAACTCGATTCGTCGTCCCGAACTTGGTGCTCGACTATTTTTCCTTGGATGACCGGACAATATCCTCGGCCTGCTGCGCTTCCTAGGGGAACTGAAAGCGGTGGATGTGACATAGAAGTGGCTCGCTGAGAATTTCGTCCCGCGACTTTCCTTCCTCATACCACTCGTACCAATCTACGACGTTTTCGTCCAGCTTGAGGGTTGTTTCCTTCATGACCGGACGGCGGAATGTTTCGGTCTTAACCCTGGGATAGCCTGCCGGTTTGAGCGGGACGTCAGAAAAAGCCACTTCTTCTACCGACATATTGCACATGGCTTTAATTTGATCCCCTTCCCACCCGGTCAGTTCGTCCGCTTTCTCAGGCGACTCCTTAATCCGCTGCACAAGTTCCTCCAGCTTCGGTACTCTCAAGGGGAATTTGATGCGGTACATCTCGGAGCCGAGGGCCTTGTTGACGGCTTCGTCCAATGTTTCTCCGTCCGCAAGCCCGCCCATAAACCAGTCTGTAATGTATTCGTCCAGCTTGAGGGTTATATCCGTCCACTTCGGAAGGTAGAACAGCCCCATTCTGAATCCTGACCAATCGGTGATAAGCGGGATGTCTGAGAAGTCGATTTCGTCGTCAGGGATTTTGTCCAAGGCTTCCAGTTGCCTTTTCTGCTCCTCAGTCAGTTTGACCATCTTCCTTCCTCGAATCTCCGCCTTTCGAATGGGACCGCCCTGCGAGCACTGATAATCCGCCCCGGTTCTCCCTCTCTGGTCGGCCAAGTATGAACGACGACCACGAGCCTTCCCTCAACTCTACCGATGGTCTGCCATCTTTGCTCGTAGAAATATTCATCCTCCCTGGTATAGTTGCTCCGGTCATCGAAAACCAGCAACGCAGCCTCGAAACCGATCCCGTGCTTCCTTTGGTTTTCCAGGTTCTTTTCGGAGTCCCAAGTCCATTGCAGATGCCCGCGCGTTAGACGACCCCTGCCAACTCCTCCGCCTCCTCCACTTGGTGCTCCGCTGCGAAGGCGCGGGCCCGGTCCAGCGCGGCCTTCAGGTAGGGCGCGGTTACGCTGCTGGAGTGCTCGGCCAGCTCCTCTGGCGTGCCCGTGGCGATGAGCTCGCCGCCCTTGTCGCCGGCGCCGGGGCCGAGGTCGATGAGCCAGTCGGCGTTCTTCATCACGTCGATGTTGTGCTCGATCAGGATCACTGTGTTGCCAGCGTCCACCAGGCGGTGCAGCACGCCCAACAGGGCGGCGCAGTCCTCGAATGACAGGCCGGTGGTCGGCTCGTCCAGCAGGTAGACCGTCTTGCCGGTGGCCCGCTTGGACAGCTCGGTGGCCAGCTTGACGCGCTGGGCCTCTCCCCCCGAAAGCGTGGTGGCGGGCTGGCCCAGGCGGATGTAGCCGAGGCCCACGTCACGCAAAGTCTTCAGCTTGGGGCTGATGCGCGGGAAGTTGATGAAGAACTCCAGCGCCGTGTCCACCGTCATGTTCAGGACATCGGCGATGTGCTTGCCCCGCATGGTCACTTCGAGGGCCTCGCGGTTGTAGCGCAGGCCGTGGCATATCTCGCAGGGGACGGTGACGTCGGGCAGGAACTGCATCTCGATCTGGTTGTAGCCCTCACCCTGGCAGGCCTCGCAGCGCCCGCCCTTGACGTTGAACGAGAACCGCCCCGGCTTGTAGCCGCGCACCCGGGACTCGGGCAGGTTGGCGAACAGTTCGCGAATGGGAGTGAAGGCGCCGGTATAGGTGGCCGGATTGCTGCGCGGGGTGCGCCCGATGGGCGACTGGTCGATCTTGACCACCTTGTCCACGCCCTCCACACCGATCAGATCATCGTGCTTGCCGGGCAGGTCGCGGCCGTTGTTGATCCGCTGGTTCAGTTTCTTGTACAGGATTTCGTAGACCAGGCTGCTCTTGCCGGAGCCGGAAACGCCGGTGATGCACACCAGCCTGCCCAGCGGGAACTCCACGTCGATACCCTGCAGGTTGTTCTCCCGAGCGCCCTTGACTACCAGGGACAAGCCGTTGCCCTCGCGCCGCTGCTCCGGGAATGGCACCTGCTTGCGCCCACTGAGGTACTGGCCGGTGAGCGAGTCGGGGGAGTTCTCGATGTCCTCCACCGTTCCCACTGCAACAACCTGACCGCCGTGCTCACCGGCACGGGGGCCAAGGTCAGCGATGAAATCGGCGGAGCGCATCATCGCCTCGTCGTGCTCCACGACGAGCACCGTGTTGCCCATGTCGCGCAGCCGGGTCAGTGTGTTGATCAGCCGCTGGTCGTCGTGGGGGTGCAGGCCGACGGTCGGCTCGTCGCAGACGTACAACACTCCGGTGAGTCCGGAGCCGATCTGCGTCGCCAGCCTCACACGCTGGGCCTCGCCGCCGGAAAGGGTCTGCGCGGTGCGGTCCATGGTGACGTAGTCCAGGCCGATACCCATGAGGAACTTCACACGGCCGTCGATTTCCTTAAGTACCTGGTTGGCGATTGTCTTGTCGCGGGCCGAGAGAACCTGCGGGGCTGCCGCTGTTCCATTCTTTGAGGACTTCCGGCCGTTCTTGGCTCCGTTGCGCCTGCCGTTTTTATGGCCGTTGGTGGCAGGTGCGTCGGCGCCGTTAGCGTGAACTGTACTGACGCCGTTGAAGTTGTACTCGGAGTCGGGGTCTATTTGCTCGACCCACTGGGCGGCGGCGCCGATGTTCTTGGCGCAAACGTCCATGATGCCCAGACCACAGACCCGCACCGCCAGGGCCTCGGGCCGCAGCCGCTTGCCGCCGCAGGAGCGGCAGGGACGGGCCGACATGTACCGCTCGATCTGGGAGCGGGAGTAGTCTGATTCGGTGGTCTTGTACCGACGCTCCAGGTTGGAGATGACGCCCTCGAAGTTGGTGTCCCAGCTGTAAGTGCGGCCACGATGGGTGCGGTGGCTGACCGTTACCTTCTGCTTGCCGCTGCCGTAAAGGATGAGATCAACATGCTCGGGGTCCATCTCCCTGACAGGGACCTTGGCTGAAAATCCGTTGGCCTCTGCCACCGCCTCCATCAGGCTGATGTACCAGGCGCCGGAGGTGCCGACCCGCACCCATGGAGTGATGGCGCCCTGGGACAGCGACAGGTTCTTGTTGGGGATGACCAGCTCGGGGTCGACGGCGAGCTTGTAGCCCAGGCCGGTACATTCGGAGCAGGCACCGTGAGGGCTGTTGAAGCTGAAGGTGCGCGGCTCAATCTCGGGCAGGCTGACGTTGCACTTGGCGCAGGCGAACTGCTCGGAGAATATCAGCGTCTCGCTGTCGCCGCCTTCTGATGACTCCCGCAGCACCTCGACAACGCCCTCGCCCTCGCGCAGGCAGGTCTCCACCGACTCTGCCACCCGGGCCAACTCGGTCTCGGGGCGGACAATGAGCCGGTCAACCACCAGCTCGATGTAGTGCCACTTGTTCTTGTTGAGGTTCAGGTCGTCCGTTTCGTCCAGCATCTTGATTTCGCCGTTGACGCGGATGCGGACGAAGCCGGCCCTGCGTGCATTCTCCAGGACGTCCTTGTGCTCGCCCTTCTTGCGGCGAATCTTGGGGGCCAGCAGCGTGATGCGGCTGCCCTCCTCCAGGGACATGATGGAGTCCACGATCTGTGAGACGGTCTGGCGCGCGACGGGGCTGTCGCACTTGGGGCAGTGGGGGATGCCGACGCGGGCGAAAAGCAGGCGCAGGTAGTCGTAGATCTCGGTCACTGTCCCCACGGTGGAGCGGGGATTGTGGGAGACGCCCTTCTGGTCGATGGAGATGGCCGGAGACAGACCCTCGATGTAATCGACGTCGGGCTTGTCCATCCGCCCCAGAAACTGCCGGGCGTAGGCCGACAGCGACTCCACGTAGCGTCGCTGCCCTTCGGCGTAGATCGTGTCGAAGGCCAGCGAGCTCTTGCCGGAGCCGGATACTCCGGTGATCACCACCAGCTTGTCGCGGGGCACGGTGATCTCGATGTTCTTGAGATTATGTTCCCGCGCGCCCTTGACGTGTATGAAATCCTGCGGCATTTTTGGGTAACCCTCCCGCCCAAGCATCAAACATAATTTTAGCACCGTCAGGGGCCCTGCGGCTTAGTACGACAGTCGCAGATTATATGGGCGCCGTTTGTAGTGGCAACGCTGGGCTCTGGCTTGGTGGCGGCGTCCCCACCATGACCAGCACAGGATTAATTCCGGCGGTTGGTTCTCCGTCCATACCAGGCGGGTGGGCAGACGGCGCACCTCCGGCACTGTCATCGGAATCGGCTTTTCATACGGACCGTGGCAGCCCCCTTTTCTCCCTGTTCCATGGCCTGATGATTGATCACGGACAGATACGCGTGGGCCAGCATCTCCAGGGTTATGTGCCGGTACCAGCCATCCCACTGCCGTTCCAGCCACAGCCGCAGGTTGCGGTCGTTGCTGTAGACCTCGTCTCCTGCCACCCAGGCGAAGGGAACTCCCGACTCCACCGCCCGCCGACGCGGCTCAGGACGCCCGAACCGTCCCGCGATGCACCCGTGCATCCCCTCAATGCCATCGGCCCACCGGGCCACTTCCGCAACCTAATCTCTCACAAAAACCACACCCTCACCTCACCGCTGGCTGAGTACCCCCATTCTACCTACCCTCGATCAGCGACTGTAGTGCTAAATGGTAAATCTACCCCACCGGCAACACCGGCTCCGACCGGTCTGAGGGCAATTCCACCTCGAAGGCGTTGAGGAAGAAGGATGTCTGGGCGTAGTGGCTCATCAGGGCAGTCAACTCGACGAGGTGCTGTGTCCCAAACTGCTCCATGGCTACCTGGAAGGTCGGCGCCGAGACCCGGTGGCTGGCGTAGAACTCATTGCAGTAGTTGACGATGGCCTGCTCGTCGGCGGCTATGGGCGGCAGCGGTTTGCGGTCGCGGATTGCGTCTACCAGCGCGTCGCTGACACCCGCCTTGCGGGCGTCGGGAGCGTGGGCGTTCCAGACGTAGGGGCAGTCGAAGTTGCGTGCCGTTACCAGTATCGCCAGTTCCCGAATGCGGTTGGAAAAGGTGCTCTCATACCGCAGGTATGAGGTGAGTCCGGCGCGACGCCGCGCCAACTCGGGGCTGTTGACGATGATGGAGATGGGGCCACCGGTGATCGTCCCGCCGGTTTCCTTGGTCAGCTCGTCAAACGCCTCTCTGAACTCCTCCGGTACCATATCCCGCGTGACTATGGGTACTCTGGCCATGATTTCCCTCTTCAATTTCCCACTTGATTAGAATTGGCTACGCGATTCTATCATCTGGCAATTCCAGTGCCACGAACACGGCTGCAGGCCTGGGTCAGGCCGGGGTTTTTGCTATACCAGGCTGTGTCTTTCTTTCGAAAAAGGCTACAATCGCCCTAAACGTTAAGGCTAATTGCAACCGATGAGGAGGTAGCCTGATGGCAGTACCGCAACAGGTGACTGTGGACGAGGCTCAGGAGTATTACGAAAGCGCCGACCGCATCCGCATCAAGCCGGGCTGGATGCAGGGTGAAGGGCAGCCAATGCCCGAGATCGAGCCCTACCTGTGGCGCTGGTCGAGCCGCTGGTGATGAAGAGCGGCGAGCTTGTCACCCCGGACCGCGACGTGGAGCGCCGCACTCTCCGGCTGGCCACGCCGGGCATTGACCGCGGCACCCCCACACCATCACCGCGGCCCTTCAGCTGCTGCTCCCCGGCGAGAACGCCTCCGCCCACCGGCACACACCCACGGCCATCCGCTGGGTGCTGAAGGGACAGGGTGCCTACACCACGGTCGAGGGCGACAAGTGCTACATGGAGCCGGGCGACCTGGTGCTCACACCGTCCTGGACCTGGCACGATCACAACAACGAGGGCACCGAGCCCATGGTCTGGCTGGACGGGCTGGACGGGCTGGACGTTCCGCTGGTCCGGTATCTGCGGGCCAATTTCTATGAACCGTATCCCGAGGACCAACAGCCCATCGTCGGCGTTGCCGAGTCGGAGAGGAAGTTTGCCTCCGGAACGCTGCGTCCGGCGTGGGAGTCGCCCAACGCCCCCTACTCGCCTCTGTGGCATTACAAGTGGGACAGGACATGGGAGGCACTGCAGCGCCTGGCGGAGGTGGACGCCAGCCCCTTCGACGACGTGGCCATGGAGTTCAGCGACCCGGTCACCGGCGGCCCTGTGCTGCGATCCATGACCTGCTGGGCCCAGCTGATCCGCCCCGGCATCCGCACCCAGGCCCACCGCCAGACCAGCTGCGCCGTGTACCAGGTGTACAAGGGCGAGGGCTACAGCGTCATCGACGGCCAGCGGTTCGACTGGACCGAGGGCGACTTCTTCGTCGTGCCGCCGTGGGCCTGGCACGAGCACGCCAACGACTCCGGCAGGGAGGCGGTGCTGTTCTCCATCCAGGACATCCCGGTGATGAAAGACCTAGCCCTCTACCGCGAGGAACCCTACACCGAAAACGCCGGCCACCAGCTCATTACCAGCCAATTCACGGGCTAGCAGACCAGCTCAACGAAAACCGTTCCCTCAAGGCTGGCGGTGTGGAGTAGGACAAAATGTAGGGGCGCACGGCCGTGCGCCCCTGTTATTTTCTCAGGCGTGGTCGAAATCTCAGGACCATATCTGAATCTGGATTCTCCCTCTCCGTGAGGGAGAGGGGTAACCACCTACCCAAACAGCGGCATCACCTTTTCGCCGAACAGGCGCATGGAATTCTGCACTTTGCGGGTATCCATCTCGCCGGTGTTCAGCTTGAGCATCAGGTTGCGGACGCCGATGTCGCGCAATTCGGAGACCTGCTCTGCCACCTGCGACGGCGTCCCGACGATGAACGAGTGCTCAAAACTCTCGCCTGCTGGTACGGGAGCGTTGGGGTCCCGAGGGGGCAGGCCGCCGGGGTTGTACAGCTCGCGGGCGTGATTAAAGTGGGCGCGCTCCCGGCGGAATCCTGCCTCTGCAATTTCCACCGCCTCGTCGCGGCTCTCGGCGACGAACAGGTCCCTCGATGCCCAGCACTGGTCGAAGGCCGCCTCGGTCTGCTCCTCGGTGAACCCTGAGTCGAGCATGGTGGCCTGATAGCGCTCGAAACGGGACTGCAGGGTGGCCACGGTCTGGATGCCGATCATCACCGGGCGGCCGATTTCAGCCATCCGGACTGTCGAGTCCTCGCTGATACAGGCCCGGATCAGCGGCGGGTGCGGCTGCTGGTACGGCCTTGGGCGCAACTCGGGAAACTCCACGTTCCAATGCTCCCCCCGGTGTTTCACGTCCTCGCCGGTCCAGGCTTTCACCATCAGCTCTTCCGCCTCGTCCAGACGCGCCAACCCATCCTCCATGGTGATGCCGAACCCGATGTACTCGTAGTGGTTGTATGCCGAGCCGCGCCCCGTGCCCACGATCAGCCGGCCGTGGCTCAGGTTGTCCAGCAGCGCCGTCTGCACGGCCAGGCGTACCGGGTGGTGGAAGGCCAACTCGACCACGGCGAATCCGATCTTTAGGCTGGTGGTGCGGGCGGCAACCGCCGCGCCCAGAACCAGCGGGTCGGCATGAGCCGCCGCGCCGTCAAAGTGGTGCTCGGTCAGCCACACGGAGTGCATGCCGATCTGCTCCGCCAGCAGAATTTCGTCCAGTGTGCTGTCGATGACCGCTGAATCGTTTTCGGGATGGTGGCTGACCGGGAAAACAAAGGAACCAAAGCGCATAGTTTCCTCACGTGATGCTAAGCTTGGGTGATCACCGCGATTATAAACCAGCGCGTACCCTCGACGGGCCGGAACTCTGGCACCCGCCACCCCGGTTGACGCTTTCTGGCCCGGCAGTTGCGATAGCCCTCCATCCTGTATGGTATTCATCGAAGCCGCCCACAAGCACTGATTTTTACGGGAATCATGTCTAGTTTTTGCCGGCAACGAGAAAATCAGCGCTTTTGCGGGAATGGCTGGGCCATCACCCAATGGAACGTGTTGTACCGTCCAAGTGCGATGGCTAATTGCCATGCCATAGCCCCGGTTGACGCTCCCCCACCCCCGCCGTATCATCGCGGCAAATTTGTGCAGAGATAGTGATAAGGAGACCAACCATGAAATACGACTACATAGTGGTGGGCGCCGGGTCGGCCGGCTCCATCGTTGCAATGCGGCTCAGCGAGGACCCCTCGGTCTCGGTGCTCCTGCTGGAGGCCGGTGCCGATTACCCCGAGTTCGAGCAACTGCCCGACGAGGTCAAATTCGGTTACGCCACCGCCACCGACGTCATGACCAGCGACCACAACTGGCAGTTCTGGGGCAAGGCCTCGGAGACCGCTCCGCCCATGATGGTTCCCCGGGGCAAGGTCACCGGCGGCTCCAGTGCCATCAACGGCCAGGTGTTCCTGCGCGGCGTGCCCCAGGACTACGACTCCTGGGCCGAGATGGGCAACGACGAGTGGAGCTTCGTCAAGCTGCTCCCCTTCCTGAGGCGCATCGAGACCGACACTGATTTCCCCGGCGATGACTTCCACAACTCCGACGGCCCCATCATCGCCCGCCGCTTCAAGCGCGAGGAGTTGCTGCCCGACCAGGCGGCCTTCTACCAGGCCTGCCGCGATGAGGGATTCGCCGACGTCCCCGACCATAACCACCCGGAAGCCACCGGCGTGGGGCCGGTGCCCTTCAACAACCCCAACGGCATCCGCTGGAGCACGGCGCTGGGCTACCTCGACCCGGCCCGCCACCGGCTCAATCTGACCATCCGGCCCAACTGCCTCACCCGCCGCGTCATATTCGAGGGCAAGAAAGCCGTCGGCGTCGAGGTGGAAAGCGGCGGCGAGCGCTTCACCGTGGAAGGCGAACAGATCATCCTGTCCTCCGGCGCCATCGGCTCGCCCCATATCCTGCTGCTGTCCGGCGTCGGACCGGCGGGCCACCTGGACCAGGTGGGCATCCCAGTCGTCCACGATCTGCCCGGCGTGGGCCAGAACCTGCGCGACCATCCCATGATCTACACCACCTTCCGCACCAGGCCCGACTATCCGCTGGACGGCTTCGCCCCCCGGGTGCAGATGACGCTGCGCTGGACGGCCGAGGGCTCGGACCTGCGCAATGACATGATGATCTTCATGCAGTCCTACGCCACCGAGCGCGTCGACCGCGGCGGCGAGCGCATGGACGCCCTGGGCATACGCATGCTCAGCGTGCTGGACTTGGAACTCAGCTCCGGGCATCTCGAACTGGCCTCCGCAGACCCGGACGAGCAGCCCTTGCTCAACTACAACTACATGGAGGACCCGGAGGACCGCCGCCGCCTGCGCGACGCTGTGCGGCTCTGCGCGCGGCTCGGCGAGCACGAGGCGTTCAGCGACATCGTCGAGGAACGCACCGAACCCACCGACGAGGAGCTGATCGACGACGACGCCCTCGACGCCTGCATGCTGCGCGATGCCACCACTGGCCAGCACATCTCCTGCACCTGCAAGATGGGCCCCGCCAGCGACCCCATGGCCGTGGTAGACCAGTATGGCCGCATCCACGGAATGGAGAACATCCGCGTCGTAGACGCCTCCATAATGCCCAACTGCATCCGAGCCAACACCAACGTAACCACCATGACCATAGGCGAGCGCGTCGCCGAGTTCATCAAGGAAGGCCGGTAGGTTAGGTCCATTATTCCTTGGGTTGATTTTTGAATTCGGTAGCGGACCTTATACGTTTCTCTGCTACCGAATTCAGTCTGTGGCGAAACCTAATGGCCGCCGCGATGATTATTAGCAGCATGCCAAGTAATATCTGGAAGACGGCTTTGCCATCCCCTATTACCACCAAGCTAATCGAGCTACTTATCAGGTAAAACAGCCCGATCACAAGCAGTATTCCCGAAATCGCGTTCGCTGCCATCAGTGCTTCTGAGAGTACCGCCTGCCGTTAGAGCCCGATCAGCTCGCGGGCGTTCTCGCCGAGCATCTGCTCCTTCGCCGCGTCGGGCAGGGGCAGGGACTCGATGAACTTGGCGTCCTCGGCCATGTCGGCCAGCGGGAAATCGGTGCCGAAGCAGACCTTCTCCGCCCCGTGGCGGCTGACGATGCCCGCCAGCGTCTCGCTGCCCAACTCCTTGAGCGCCGGGGGCCAGGTGGTGTCGATCAGCACATTCTCGCGCCCGATGAGCTCCCGCTCCGCCTCGTCCATCATGTAGAACCCCCCCAGGTGGAGGGCGATGAGCTTCAGCTTCGGGAACTGCCGCACCACGTTCATGATGCGCGCCGGTTCGGCCCAGACGGTGTCGCCGGGCTGCGTGTGTGCCCAGCGGCCTGAGTGGATCTCAACGACCATGTCGTCGCCCATCTCCTCGTAGAACGGGAACATCCGGGGGTCGTCGGGAAAGTAGCTGTTCACCATGGGATGCAGCTTGAAACCCTTGATACCCGCGTCGCGCATCCGTCGCACTTCGGCGGGCTTGTCCTCCAGGTCGGGGTGCATGGCACCGAAGGGCACCAGCATGTCGTCTTGGATGCTGATCAGCCAGTCGTTGGCCCCGGGCAGGTGGTCCAGCCGCTCAACCACGCCCAGCACCACCGACTTGTCGACGCCCGACGACCGCATGTGCTCCTTGATGCCGTCGACAGTGTTGATTCCCACCGCCGGGTAGCCAAAGGTTCCTGTCATGTTTTCCAGCACCGCCGGGGCAATGCGGTCGGGCCAGATGTGCGTGTGAACATCGATGCGCATGCTGTTACCTCTTTGCCTTGCGAGTGGACTCTTCGCCGGTTGGTTCAGCACCCGCTTCGCTCGCGGCGCCGCGAGGTGGTTCGTAAGGGCCGTAGCCCCTGAGCAGCGGGAAGGGCTTGTCTATGGGCGTCAGCCAAAGGGCAGCGAAAATACGCCCGGCCTTGGCGATGGACGGGTTGGCCTCACCGCTCTCCAGCCTGACCACATAGGCCTCACTGACACCAAGCAGGTTGGCCAACTCCTCCTGCGTCATGCCCTGCTCTTGGCGAGCGAAGGTCAAGGCGAGAGCGAAACCTACTCTAGCGGCGCCTTCACCGAACTCCATCCGAGCTTCCACGTCCTCTATTTCCTTGGCAATTTCCGCGATAGCGTCAGGGTACATCAGTATCGTCCTCTCGAATCCATGTATTGATTGGCCAAGGCTCTGGCTCTCGCTTTTTGGCTTTCGGGTGTTCTCTGGGTTTGTTTGCGAAATCCGTTGAGCAACATGAATGTACCGGATGGACGGTCATAGAAACAAAATACCCGGTACGACCCCACTCTCAATTCGTAGATATCATCCTCTATATTGTCCATCATGGAGGAATTAAGAAGAGCAAGGCCGTGCTCAGTTAATTTGTCATTCGTCTCCTGGAAATTCCGCAGCGCCTTTATATCCCCGCTCCTGCGAACTGATTGCAGAAACTCCCGGTATGGGATGGCTCCATTGGGGGTACTGTATTGAAGAACTTGGTACACCAAGAGACGTTACCCCCAAAACTATGACGCCCGTGTTACCCTCCCTACCCCAGCGTCGCCTCGGCCAGCTTCTCCAGCGCGCTGTGGGCCTCATCGCCGGTGACCCCGCCGAGGCCGGCAACAGCCATGGTGGCGCCGGCATCTTCCATCCGCCTTATCGTGTCCCGGTCGCCGGTGCCATAGACGCAGATCTGGATGCTCTTGGGATCGCGTCCTGCCGACTCGGCCAGCTCGTCCAGAGTGGCACGGGCAGCCTGAACTTCCTCGGGGGATACTCGAACGGGCATCCATCCGTCGCCGTAGGCCACCACGCGGCGAAGGACGTTACGGGCGTTTCCTCCGAGAAGCACCGGCGGGTGCGGCTTCTGTGCAGGCTTCGGAAAGACCTTGACCGCCGGGAAGTTGTAGTAGTGGCCGTGGTGATCCGCCTCGTCCTCAGTCCACAGGGCTTTCATCACCTCGATGGCCTCTCGGGTCTGCGTCCAGCGGTGCTCGAAGTCTCCTCCCATTATTTCCGTTTCTTCCCGCAGCCAGCCGGCGCCGATGCCAAAGAGGAAACGCCCGCCTGAATGATAGTCGAGGGCAGCAATCTGCTTGGCCTGCACCAGCGGGCTGTGCTCGGGCACGAGGCAGATGGAAGTCCCCAGCTTGATGCGCGTGGTGGTCGCGGACGCCATGGCCAGCCCGATGAACGGGTCACCCATGTCAGCCATGGACGGCGGGATGGACCCATCGGGCGTGCCGCCGTAGCGGGAGTTGGTCTGCACTGGAATGATGGGATGCTCCGGCAACCAGAAGGAATCGAACCCGACTTCCTCGGCCTTCTGTGCGATCTCGGCTATATTCGTGACATTGCTGTTGAGTGCCGCGCTGACACCGACTTTCATGTTTGCCTCCTATGCTCCAAGGCTGATTTGGCCTGACTGCCGTGATAGTATCATACAGCTACAGGAACTGACCGATGGGCGCCGTGGCTTGGGAGAACCTGGCAATCAAATGATGAGGGACAGGGAACGTGAGCTTTACGGAATCTGTCAAAACGTGCTTTCGGAAGTACATAGATTTCAATGGGAGAGCGGGCCGCCCGGAATACTGGTGGTTCGCCCTTTTCCTTTTTATAGTTTGGTTGGCAGTGACCTTAGTGACAGTGGCAGCGTTCTTCCTGGCTTTCCTGGAGTGGACTTTTGTCCTGGTGACGCTACTCCCTTCTCTGGCGGTTACGGTTCGACGCCTGCACGACACCAACCGCCCCGCGTGGTGGCTTCTGTTGTTGGTGCCCCCGGTAGGATTCATTGGCTGGATACCGTTGCTCATATTGTGCGTCCTACCCGGAACCACCGGACCGAACCGCTACGGCCCGGACCCACGGCAAGGGACATGGGCTTCAGCCGGATTGGGAATCTCCGGGCACCCGTACGCACCACCCACCACCACAGTAGTCCGTGTTGAGCCCGGCCCTGATGCTCAACAGTCACCTTCTTTGCCCCCTCAGGCAGGCATGCAGCGCCGCTACTGCACCCAGTGCGGAACGCAACTGCAGGCGGACTCCCGCTTCTGCACCTCCTGTGGCACTGCCGTCTGAACTGCGCCTCTCCATTTCACGAGGTGGAGGCAATCGTATTCCACCGATAGGGTTTGCGGCATGAACCCGATACAGGCCATCCTGTCGGCCTTTCGCAACTACGGGAACGTGGATGGACGAGCCAGCCGTTCCGAGTACTGGTGGTTCTTCCTGTTCTTCGTTGTGCTCCTGGTAGCAATATTCATTGCCAGCGCGGCGTGGAACTCCGCTCTCCTTATGGTATGGCATGGGTTGCATACCTGATCCTCATGGCCCCGCCGCTGTGGGCAGTTACTGTTCGCAGGTTGCACGACGTCGGCAGATCAGGACGATGGGCGATCCTCGGATTCTTCCCGCTGGCCGGAGGCCCACGCCGTACTAGATTACTCACCACGCGCGGTACCGTTGGCCCCAACCGCTATGGTCCGGACCCTTTGAGGCCGGAACTGGGAGGCTGGGTGCAACATCCCGTGCGATCCAGCAGGGCGGACCGCCACGAATGACGGGCTCCACAGTCCCGTCGGCATGCCGGTCAAGCTGCCACCCTATCGCCAGGTGTCGCCGGATGTGCCACCCCCGCTGACTGGCCGATGTAAGGGGTGCTGTCAATTCTCCCGGAAGACCGGCACGGATGAGCACCTTGATGAGATTTATGCGCTTCAGCGGCCGGACGGGTTGGCCGGGATACTGGCAAATTGTCAGATTTCCCGTGATTGTAATCCCTGCCGCTGTTGCCTTCCTGTGGGCCCTTGCAGCAATCGGGATGCTGAAATGGTCGTTCACGATTATCTTCACCATGCCCCTGGTACACGTGCTTGCTGCGCTCCTCCTGTCCCCGTTCTGGATAGCGGCAACAGCGCGGCGACTGCACGACACCGGGCGTTCAGCACGCTGGTTGCTGGTCCTCCTGTCATTGCAATCGGGTGGGCGGGAATTGGAATGCTCGCGGCTGTAATCATGCGCCTCGCCTACGATGAGCCGAGCGGTGGCGCCGGTCTTGGCGCATTGTGGCTCTCGGTGGTGCTCGGTCTGTTCTGGTCCCTGGCGAGCCAGGCTGGCGGCGTATGTCTGTTCGTTCAATGCACTTTCAGTGGGACAGTCGGCCCCAACCGCTACGGCCCCGACCCTCTGTGCCCGGAACCTGGCGACGGCGTTTAGCGGTCTTAGCCGTCAGGGGTAAGACGATCGGTGGACCTCCAGGCGGCAACTGGAAGCACTGCAATCTGTTTGGATGAAGTGGCTGCGCCATGTCACCGGGTTGCTCAAGGCAATGGTACCGGAGCCGATATCGAGAGCAGCCAACCCCGGCATTTTGCGACGCTCCCTGATTCGGACGTTTAGCGGGTATAATCTCTGGAGAAAAAACCAGACAGTCGAGGTGGTGTTTTGAAAGTTGACCCCAACACATTCGAGAATTTTTATCGCGTCCTCACCGGGGTGGTGGTCCCTCGCCCCATCGCCTTCGTCTCCACGAGGTCGACGGATGGTGTGGACAACCTAGCGCCCTATTCCTTCTTCAACGCGGTGTGTCCCGACCCTCCGACGGTGGTCTTCGGGTCCTCCCGCCGCGTGGACCGCAAGAGCAAGGACACGTTGCGGAACGTGGAGGAGACCGGGGAATTTGTGGTCAACATCGTGGTCGACGACATCGCGGAGGCCATGAACCGCACCTCCGCCGAGTTCCCCGAGGATGTGGACGAGTTCGAGATAGCCGGGCTGACGCCCGTACCGTCGGAACTGGTAAAGGCCCCGCGAGTGGCTGAGTCGCCCGTCAATATGGAATGCCGCCTCAACCAGGTGATAAGTCTGGGAGACGAACGCACCGGGCACGGCCTGGTCATCGGGACCATCGTGATGATGCACGTGCGGGACGACATCATCAACGGCCACCGTATCGACCATCACCTTATGAAGCCGACGGGGCGCCTCGCCGGCAGCATGTACTGCCACACCGCCGACACCTTTGAGCTTGTCCGCCCGGTGTACGACCCGGAAAAGAGCCTCACCGCCTATCGCTAGAGCTAACTCCCGCCTGGAAACTCCTGCTTGGAAGGGGGTACTGAAAACAATAGGGGAGCACTGATGTGCTCCCCCTTGGGTGCTTCAAAAACGGTTCGCCATCATTGATTTGGGGATAGTCAGAAAACTGGAACTTGCCCCGGCTAAGTTGTACTGCCGGCCAATGTTGATGGAAGGGACGCCATCGTAGAAATCAGATCGGCAGAGGAACCGGGAGCAGGTGAGTCCAGAAAGGGAGGGCTAGTAAGGGCTCTCCGGACGCTCGACAGGTTCGTCCTCAGTGCTCGTTTCGGTCTCCACGTCCGCTCCGTATGCGGGGCGCCCTTCGCCGGAGAAGTCAGGCTCTGCCGTTTCTGTGTAGCTGCCTGACCGGCTGGGGGTCTGTTCCACTCGGCCAGTGTAGACCTCAGCTTCTGCCTCGGATTCTACGGGCTCGGATGGCTCGGAAGAGTCCGTGTAGCTGCCTGCGCTGCCCGTCCCTGTCTGAGGCTCAACATCAGTATCAAAGTCGACATCACTGGCCACTTCGGAAACCGGGTCGTCAATCGCGTAGTAGTCGGGATCCACAGTGCCGAACTCCGGTTCGCCCCCGCGATCCAATACATTACCCATCACGAACGCGGCACCGGACTGCTCACCGTGGTACTGCGCCAGCGCGTCATCCAGGTGGGCACGAAACGCGCCAGGGTCGCGCATCATCAACATCACGCGGCTGCCGGAGATCAGGCGGATTCGCAGACGTTCGCCCAGTGGCAGGGCCAGCAACTCCACATGGGAGATGTTCGCAAAGGAAATATGGCGGGTGCGTGGCATTCCGTACACGATGACCATGGAGTCGCGGTAGAGGAGGAATTGGCGAGGGGTCGTCAGCCAACTGTAACCAGCCATCACTGCGCCGAGCGCAATGAGCAACAGTTCGAGCCCCATGATGATCCCAAGCACGATCACTACCAAGGAGAAAATCAGCGTGATATTCCACTTGGTGGCGTGCTGGTCCCAATAGATCGGGTTTCCCTGCTCCTGAGCCATGCCAATATTTTAGCACAAGCAACATCTTTGCGCGTGATCACCTCCATCCTTCTCCAGGGTCTTTGAGTTGTTCCCTATTCTTCCGGGGGAGGGTTAGGGTGGGGGTGTCCCCGATGGTCGTGGAGCATTGTGCCACCCCGGATTTCAGCTTCACCCCAGCCCTCTCCCTCAAGGTACAGGGAGAATCAAAAATACCCGTAACGGTCTTGGGGGCTATTGCTCGATTATTGCTCCTCGATCATTGCTCATTTTTACTCCCCATTTTTGCTCTTGGAAGCAGGCTTCCTTACTATTGTCTGTGCAACCTTGGAATCGAGCCGTGGAATCGCGCCGTCGTGCATCGCGGGCAGGCATCCGGAGTAACATCCACGCATGGCAGAATTCTGGTTGCAAGAATGTTCTTGAGACGGGCTGCCCCGTATGCGGCGCTTTCGCAGGCACTCGGGGATGGCCCCAGGCCACGCAGGAGCATGGTAAAGCCCATTTTGGGCTGCAACTACGGAGCCTAAACAGCCGGATTCGATTGCCCTGCATTCTCCTGGAGGATTCCCCTGTGCCTGCTTTGACATTCCTCAGCGCCGCTGATATGTTTCAACGCGGCATGCCAAAATCCGGTCTGGCCGGGAGTTGTCCGCAAGGCTCGATACGTGGGCTGGTTCAGGATGGATCAGCGGAAGCCGGTCGGAAACCAGGTCAGAATTGCAGCAGGATAAGACTGTGAACGCTAACATACCGCCCTCGGAAAAGTGGGCCCACTTGATAGTTCAGGCGCTGAAGGACTGGGATACGTCCCTCATTGCCTACGTACCGGACACGTCCATTCACCGTGTGACCAGGATCATCGACGAGGACCCCTTCTTCCACCTGGTGTCGGCGACGCGGGAAGAGGAGGCCGTGGGCATAGCCGTCGGCTCCTACGCCGCAGGGCGGAACGCCGCCGTGTTCATGCAGACCAGCGGCTTCGGAAACAGCATCAACGCGCTGGCCAGCCTGTGCATCCCGGCGCGCTCACCCATTCCCATATTCATAAATATGCGGGGCGGCACTGGCGAATTCAACATCTCGCAGGTGCCCATGGGCCGGACGACGGTCCCTATCCTCGACCTGTTCGGCGTGGTCAGCTACACCATCGACGATGATTACCGAATGGACAACCTGCTGGACGGGGCCATGAAGCTGTGCTACGCCAACCGGCAGCCAGTGGCCATCTGCCTGACGCAGCGGTTGCACGGAGGGAAACTTGCGTAGATTTGACGCTACTCAACTGACGCTCCGGCTGGCCGGAGACCGCGCCATCGTGGGCAATCTTGGCCCGACGTCCGACGAGTTGTGGCATGCGGGACACCGTGACCGCAACTTCTATACCTACGGAAACATGGGACTCTGCTCCTCTCTCGCCCTAGGCATGGCGCTGGCCACAGACGAGCAGATCATTTCGCTGGACGGCGACGGCTCGCTGCTGATGAACCTGGGAGCGCTGGCGTCCATTGGGCGGGAAAATCCCAAGAACCTTATCGTTGTGGTGTACGACAACGAGGCGTGGGGCCAGACGGGAAATCAGAAGAGCCACACCGGCACCGGCACCGACCTGGAGCAGGTGGCGATATCCTGCGGCATTACCAGCACCACCACCGTCGGAGACCTGGAGGAGTACGAGGGTGCGCTGTCCAACGCCCTGGCCACCGACGGGCCGCACTTCATCGTGGCCAAGATCGAGGAGGCAGGATACCTGCCCGTAGCCCCGGTGGAACCGGAGTTCACTCTCTACCGCTTCCGCAACACGTTTGTGGAGGGACAGCAGCCTCAGCCGCCGCAGTAGGGCAGAGGACAGTCTGAGCACAATTCGGCTGGGAAAGAGGAAGGGCGGGTTTCGTACCCGCCCTTCTGCCTTATTGAAGATTGACCGCCTGATTGGAAACAGAGGCTAGTTCTTGACGTACTTGTCGAACCAGCCGAGGGTGCGGGACAGAGCGTCCGCGGCGGCGTCCGCGCGGTAGTCGGGGCGCTCGTCGCAGTTGAAGCCGTGGCCGGCGCCGGAGTACATCTTGAAGTCGTGAGTAACACCGGCGGCCTTGAGGACCTCCTCAATCTGGGTCACGTCTGCCGGTGTGGGGTTGGCGTCATCCTCGCCGAAGTTGCCCATCACAGGGGCGGTGGAGCCGCTGGTGCGCTCGACAGGGGCGGGGCCGTCGCCGAATGGGACCAGGATACGCCCGCCGTAGTACACGGAGGCGGCACTGAGGCCCGGGCAACTGGTTGCGGCCAGATAGGTTATGCGCCCGCCAACGCAGTAGCCGACGATGCCGATCTTGTTGCCGCTGGTGCGCTGGTAGCGGTGTTGCAGGTAGTCGATGGTTACGTTGATGTCCTCGATCAGTTCCTCGTCGTTGAGCGAGCCCATGTACTGCTGGACCTGGGGCATCTGGTCATAGCCCAGCTTGGCGTTCTGGTGCTGCCGGTGGTATAGCGTCGGCGCGACGGCGACGTAGCCATGGCGGGCGTACTCGTCGCAGACCTGCTCGATGTGGCGAGTGACGCCGAAAGCTTCCATCACGACGATGACCGCCGGGAAGCTGTTGCCTTCGGACGGCGCCGGGTGGCTGACGTAGGTGGCCATATCCTGGCCCTGGGATCCGGACAGGCCATCCGCCTCCCGCTCGCCGGGAAATCTGATGTTCTCCCAGAATGATGGCATGGAACTCCTCCTGTTCACAGTCCATAGTTCAGACCCTGTGGATTCAGACGACGCCACAAACCGATGCTTCCGGCCGCACTGGCGGGGGCCGCGACCCATATCGATCAGCGATGCTGTTTCCTAGGCCAATTGCAAAGCGATTTTAGCAGATAAGCCGAGACGGGAATAGCGGACCCGCCGGGGTGGAGCAACCGCTTTGACGAGTTCAAGTCCCATAGTTCTCGCGAATACGGTTTTACAGGACCCCTGGGGCCAACCAAACTCGCTGGATGGACAATCAAATTTCCACCGATGCCACCGATGCCACCGATGCCACCGAGACCACCGAGACCACCGAGACCACCGATGCCACCGAGACCACCGAGACCACCGAGACCACCGAGACCACCGAGACCACCGAGACCACCAAGGATGGAATGGCAGCATGAATACTCGGAGGAGATTCGGGGCAGGACTGACAACGTCCTACAGACCCGGTCTTGAAACCAAGCTGAGTTGCCATTGCCGACAGTGCCATGCTACTTTGCGGCATGCGGTTGGAGATGAGGAAGTTTCGCACTGTTTGTTGGTGGCCACTGCTGTGGGCCGCCGGTAACTTGGCAAGTGAGGGCACAGTGCCTGTACTTGGAGCGTGATGTCCCTGCCTCCGCCGGAAGCCGGTTCGCACCTCGAGACCAATGCCCCCAAGGGACCGGCGGGCCCACTGCGACGGATCGTTTCGCTCCTCGGTGCCCACAGGATCCCGGTTGCCGCTGGTTGCGTCGTAGCGGCCGTTGCTGTTGCCGCTATTGTTCTGTGGATGGCGGGATTGCTGGGTCCTGGCGATGCAACGCAGGCGGATCCGGACCTCGAAAGCACCCCTCCTCAGCGTACGGTTACCGCCTCTGCCGCCTCCATCGTTCCTGTCTATCCAGTCACGGCCGTACCGGGCATTCCGGAATGCAGCCGCGCCTCCTCCCAATCTCAGGAGTCCGCGCAGAGGGAAGTATCTGAGATCGAAGAAGCCGCGCTCACCGGGGTGGTACAGGTTCTAACGGACCTGGGTGGAGGGTCGGGTTTCGTTGTCGACAGCGAGGGGATAATCGTCACCGATTCACAGGTCATTGGGGGAAGCTGGCTGATCAGGGTGCGGCTGGCAGACGGAATGACGGTGAACGGAGAGCTGTTCGGAATTGATGAGGGCCTCGGCGTAGCCTATATCGAAGTCGACTTCGACGGAGAACTTCTGCCCATACCCCTGGGAAATTCCGATGAGGTCTGCGTCGGAGACGCGGCATTCGCTGCAGGCTACCCCCGTACCGCGGAGCCCGCAGAGGCCACTCCTGCAGTAGATCAGGGCCTGATTTCAGCCAGCTTTGGAAACGTCTTCAAGACTGATGTATTGCTCAATCCGGGAACTGTTGGAGGACCGTTGCTGGATGCCTCCGGCCGTGTGATAGGCGTGAACTCCAGCGGCATAGAAACGCTCGGAGATGACCTGATTTCCGCGTCGAATTTCGCCATTCCAATCAACGGCGTAAGGCAGCGGTTGTCGGGTGGTCTAGACCGTGAGGACTTCACCACCGCAGTGTCCCTGCCGCCGAGGGCCGCCACGCCGCTGCCCGTGAGCACCATACCACCAACCGCTCTTGCGCCGACTTCGGCTCTCATTGTTGCTGCCACGGCCGCTCCCCCGCCGACCTCGACTGCAGTTCCAGCCCCGACCGCCACCATTGCGCCAACGGCAAGGCCGGCTCCGACCAGGACTCCCACGGCAACCCCAAGACCCACACAGACCCGTCGGCCTACATCAACGCCAAGGCCCACGCCGACCCGCCGGCCCACGGCGACCCCGAGGCCCACTCCTACTGCTACCCGGAGGCCGACTCCTACACCCACCGCTTCACCGTTGCAGACATACCAGAATAGCCAGGTTGGCTATACCATCGATTATCCGCGTGGGTGGCAGTTCGAACAGGAGACGGGATCTGTGGTGGTGCTCGTTTCGGGCGACGGAGCCGCCTATATAGAAATCCTGGCCGAGAGCGTATCCTCGGATTCGTCCCTTGGTGAGTTCACCGAGAATGTCCGCCTGCGGGTGGCCCAAAGGGCAAGCAGCTGGACCGACTACAGGGAAACCGCCATTTCCGGGGAATTTCGTGGGGCCACAAATTACGTCCACATCGAATTTCAACGTAAGGAAACCCCAGCCAGCTGTCCGGAAAACGCTGTATCGCATATCTATCGTTCCAGGTACTTTCCAGCCAAGCTGAATGGGTTTGTGGTTACCATGAGCATCTGTGAAGACAGCCTCAGGAGATACGGTCCCGTGAGGGAGTCAATCCTGTCCAGTTTCCAGGAATTCCAGACCAATTGATTTGACACCTGACTGCTCCGAGCACGGCGACATGGGCAAAGTGAATAGCGGCCTTGAACTCAAATGCAATTAGTACCAGAGGCACAGGTACTTTGAGAACGACAAGCGAGTCATGATGTCCTGTAATTTTTGATTGCTCCCCGCCGTACAGAGGTGCCTGATCTTGTCGACACAATGTGATGACACATACCTCGACAAAGCATTCTGGTACGAATATTGACCTATAATGCCGGAAATGAGCAGTTTTTCTCTTGGTGTAGCCCGCGACTTTCACTTTTGGACGGAATGGCAACCGCAGCACTTGGCTCAAGGATCGAATCCAGATGAGTGAATTGTTCGGCAGATTGAGGCACCGGTCGGGGCTGCTCTTAATGCTGGCAGCAGCCCTGCTGGGATTCCTCCTGCTGATCAACCTGCTGGGTTCACTGACTTCCTCCGGGCCCCAGGACCTCCTGGCAACCTCTCCGTCTGAGGACGAGAATATCGGCCTGCCAAGCGGCTCAGGGCTGTTTGCTTTTGCCATTGGCGCCGTTGGGTTGATCCTGGGAGCGGTTGCCATCGTGGGAACCGTTACCCTGGCCCGCCGGGGCCAGCTCCCGCACATGCGTCGCTATCTGGTGGGCGGAGCAGTGTTGGCCCTTGCCCTGGCGGGAGTCGGCCTGTTCCTCGCGTTTTCAGGAGTACTGAGCGAAAACGTCGCCTACGACCAGCACCAGGCACTCAGGCCGTACGTGGAACCAAAAGGACTGGCGGTTCTGGGCGCGTTTTCCCTGACCCTGGTACTGATTGCAGCATTTAAACCCAAGCTCCTGGTTGTTCATCTCGCGGTCTGGTTGGTCCTGAGTCTCATTTTCGGTTTCTTTGCCTCCGACAACCTTGCCGGGTTGGATCTTTTCGACGAGGCGGAGGAATCGACCGTAGAGGAAGCTTATGCGGCCGAAGTCGAAAAGTACCGAAGGCCGCAGTCGCCTGCGGGTGACGTCGAAGCGGTCCGTTGGGATTCTACTTTCCCCCTGGGAGGCGGCAACTCTGCTCTCGTCAGAGGATCCTCGCTGCTGATGCAGGCAGGGACCTCAGCGGAGCCTGTTGCGGCCAGTGGCCCCAGGCCCCTTTTCACTGTTACCGGCGCCGACCAAACAACCCGCCTGCGCACCGCCACTGGCGACGTTTACGATAACGGAGAATGGCTGCAGCTGGATCCGGTATCCCTGGCCCCGGAGGCCTGGGCGGACCTCCCCCGCGGAATCCTGGACATGTTGGAGGAGGGCCTGGTGGACGAAGCCCTCTTGGAGCAGGGTGCGGATGCGCTTCTGCCCGTTGAGCGAGCCATCCCGGACCTGCTCGCCCAGCCGTCGGCCACACCGGAATCATTCAACATCGACCACATCTCGGTCTCTCCCACAGAGGGTTTCGAGAGCCTGGAACCGGGGGCGCTTCCCATCGCAGCCTATCCATTGGGGGTCAGGGATGAGGGTACCTGGAACCCCTTCAGCCAGACCTTCCAAAGCGACCAACCCGTCTCAGGCTATGAGTGGCGGTCCATGGCCCTGGAGTATGCCCGGGAGGCACTGGTGCAGGCAAAGGCAGTGGATGATCCAACCTACTACCAGTTGCCGGACAACCTGCCGCAGAGGGTTCGGGACCTGGCCGGCGAAATCACGCAGGGCATCGACTCACCTTACGAAAAGGCACTCGCCATCGAGCAGTACCTGGAGGCGGAATACTCTCACCGCGAGACCCAGCCCGGTCAACAGATGCCGCAGGTACCTGAGGGCCGCGATCCGGTTGACTGGTTCCTCTTCGATGAGCAGTCGGGTGGTTCAACCTCTTTCAGCAGTGCCTTCAGCGTCCTGGCCCGGGCTTCTGGCGTACCGGCCCGCGTTGTCTCCGGCTGGGCCATAAGCCCCACCGCCGATTCGCAGACGGTGCACAGCGACCAGGGCCACCAATGGGCGGAGATCGCGCTGGAGCAGTTCGGCTGGATTCCCTTCGACCCTACTCCGGGAGGGGCGCCCGACAAAGCTGCGGCAAGAAACCCCCGGCAGATGCCGGACGGCAGCGCTCCCCTCGGACAGTCCGCTGGCGCCGACACCGGCACTGAAGGGGAGGGCCAGGGTATGGGCATGGGAGATGGTTCCGGTGTGGCCACTGACGCCGGTCAGGATCTGAACAATATTCGCGAGGAGAATGCTCTCCGGAATCTGGCCGACGCCCTGAACCCGGATGTCCGGGAGCAGGCCGCTGAAGTTCTGGGAGAAATCGGCAGCGACAGCGCCATCCGGGCCCTCACTCACGCGATTTTCAATGACCGGGAGGAAAGTGTCAGGGAGGCTGCAACGGTAAGCATGGCCTCCCTTGAATTCGAGGTTCTCGAGGAGATACTCCAGGAGCATCCCAACCAGATCCTGAGGAAGGCAGCGGCCCTCACCCTTGGAAGTAAGGGCGACTCCAGGGCTCTTTCTGCCCTGGGCAACTCCCTGGTGAACAGGCCGGATCCCGATGAAGGTGTCAGAGAGGCCGCGGCCTCGGCCCTCGGCGACCTGCAGATGCCGGAAGCAGTGGAACCGCTGTCGCAGGCATTGGCCACTGATGAGTCGCCGGAGGTCAGGAAGGCCAGCGCCGGCGCTCTCGGCGCCCTGGACGAGGGCGGCTCAGCTGGTCCGCTGGAACAGGCCCTCGCCAGTGATACGGAGATTGATGTCAGGGAGGCGGCAGCGGATGCGTTGGGAGATCTGCTGGAACCCAGCACCCTGCCTGCTCTGTTGGAGAGCCGGGCAGACGACCCGTCACCGAAAGTGAGAGGTGCCAGCGCCACCGCAATCAGCCGCTTTACCGAGAGCGGCATCGTCCAGGCGCTGGAAGATTCTGATGTCCCCATGGTCAGGGCCGCCGCGGCCCAGATCCTGGGAGAGCGGGGGGATCCCTCCGCTGCCGATAACCTGATCAATGCCCTGCAGGACCCAAACCAGGAGGTCAAAGAGGCGGCTGAGGGCGCCCTGAACAGCCTCGGCTCGATTACTCCCCTTGAGAATGGCGGCGGCCTGCTTTCTCACAGCGCCGGCACATCGTTCATACCAGGCACGACTTCGGCGCAGGCTGCGGAGATCCCCCACGTCCCGGTTTTTGAGGTCGAGGATGCCATCGGTGTCGACTTCCTGCGTACCGCCGTTGGCGACATCTACGTAAACGGGCAGTGGATTCCCGATCAGCAGGTGCAGCAACAATACAGGGCTGGAACCCTGGTGTCAGACCTCGGCCCGGCGGCCCGGGTGACTGTCCAACCGTCCAGGACACAAGACGGCCAGATATGGGTGAGGCCGGCGGTAGGAGAACAATGGATTCTCGAGGGCTACGTACCCATCTCCTCTCAGCCGGGCACTATTTCCATCGATGGAACCCTGTTCCCCGACAGCGAGACATTCTCCAGCAGCCGGAGAGTAGCCTCGTATAATTGGACTTCCACCGTTCTCGTTTATTCTGTGGACCAACTGGTACAGGGGAATGTATCGCCCCACTACCGTCACACTGTCCTGCCTGACGGTATCCCGGGACGCGTCAGCAGCCTTGCTGAGAGGATTACGGCCGGCCAATCCACACCGTTCCAGAAGGCCAGGGCCATCGAGCAGTACCTGCAGGCAAACTACACCTACCGGTTGGCCGACCCCTCTCAAGGAGGCGTTCCAGAAGAACACGACCCCGTGGACTGGTTCCTTTTCGAAAGTCGCGAGGGCACCTGCGGCAACTTCAGCAGCGCCTTCGTGGTCCTGGCCCGGTCTGTGGGTCTCCCAGCCCGGGTGATCGCGGGCTGGTCAATAGCTCCCACCGGGGACGTTCAAACGGTATATGCCGATCAGGCACACCAGCGTGCGGAGATCGCTTTCGATGGCATGGGCTGGGTCCCCTTCGAGCCCACCGCAGGCGGCGCTTCGGAGCGGGTGCAGTCAGGTGAGCAGGGCGGGTCGGGATCCCAGCAACAGAGGAAGGAGATTGAGGATCTCGTCCAGCAGCTCTCCAGCGAAGAGCCCGGAGTACAGGAACAGGCGCGGCAGGCCCTGGAGGGTGCGGGCGCACAGATCGTACAGACCGAAAACGGCGGTGCCGTGGTCTCCAGCGACGGCGGGGGCTTTGGTATAGGCGTCGGTACGACCACGCGGCAGGTGGAGAAACCGGAAACCGGTGGAGACGGGAAGGCCATGTCGGTCTTCTTTGTGACCGGCGCGGCCCATACCACGTACCTTCGCAGCACGGCAGGCGACATATACCAGAATGGCAGCTGGCGAAAGCTGGAACCGGCTTCCCTGGATTACGACGCCAATCAGAGCATCCTGCACATGGTCCGCAACGAAATCGCCAGTACCGGCACGGATTTGGACCTGCTGGCCAATGGGCGGACCGTTCCAGGCCTGCTGACCGGGTTCCAGGTGAACCCTCCAATCACGTACACGGACACGATAGTGCTTGAGGCTTCCCCAGATTTCGGGAATTTCCCTGCAGGGGTTGTGCCTACTTCCCAGTTCCTGGATGAGGTGAGTGAGGACGGCCGGTACCACCCCATCAGCGGCACCTTCTCGCTGGATGCGCCTGCAGGCAGCTATAGCTGGGTCTCTCGCGTGCCCCAGTTTTCATCGGACCAGCTCCAGTTGGCCGACGTGGTCTCGGGGTCCATCTACACCCAGTTGCCAGAAGGGTTGCCGGACCGGATTCGGCAACTGGCTCTGGAAATCACCAGTGGACACGATTCTCCCTACGCCAAGGCCAGGGCCCTGGAGTCGTACCTGAGCAGCCAGTATACCTACCGCTTTGCCGATGGTACCGGCAGTGAGGCGCCTCCGCCCGGCCGGGACCCAGTCGACTGGTTCCTCTTTGACCAGCAAGAGGGAACCTGCGGAGTGTTCAGCACCGCATTTGTGGTGATGGCTCGCTCCATAGGCATACCCGCCAGGGTGGCCGCCGGATGGGCCATAAGCTCCACCATCGACCGGCAGGAGGTCCGCATTGACCAGGCCCATCAATGGGCGGAGGTTGCCTTCGAGGGGTTGGGCTGGGTGCAGTTCGAACCCACCGCATCGTCGGGAGCGCCGTCCCGTACCGAACAAACGCACGAGCAGGCCCCCGAATCCCAGCCCCAGGGCAGTGACGACAATGAGATTCCCGTTGTTGTAGAGGTGCCCCCTCAACCCTCTGTGGATGAAGGAACCCAACTGCAGCCTGTCTCTGAGGAGAAAGAATCTCAGGAAGATAGCCAGCCCACCACGACGCTCACGCAGCCCGCTCTGCCGTTGGACACGGTCACCGAGATCACATCCTGGCCCGAGCAAATCCGGCGCAGGACGGCGTTCACCATAGGCGGAACCGTGCTCACGACTTCCGGCAGTCCCGTCTCCGGTTTGCAGGTCGAGATTTTCATAAACGAAACCAAGGAGCACGGAGGCACCAGGATCGGGGAGGCCACTGCCCTGAACGGGCGCTTCCAAGTGGAGGTCAGCGTGCCGTCCTCAATGGAGAGGGGCGGCTACCAGCTTCTCGCCCACGCCATTTCCAATGAGCAGTATGAGGAATCCTGGAGTGACCCGGACATCACCGTGTATTCGGAGAGCGGTCTGCAACTGACCGGCCCGGGAGAAGTGCCTGTGGACATCCAGGCGCTGTTCCGGGGAAAGGTGCTGGACGACTCGGGGAGCGGGGTCGCTGACATGGATGTGCAGGTGATAGTGGATGGCCGGGACCTGCCTCCCCAATCCACCAGTGAGGCCGGGGAATTCGCTTTCTCCCAGACCTTCGCAGAGGTGGGCGACCATGTCGTGGAGGTCGGTTTCGAGGGCAGGGACTTCCTGCTGGGCAACACTGCCCGGCTGGAGGTCGCGGCGGTCATGCCCACAGAGATGATCGTCAGCATTCCCGGGGAGGCCAGCCTTGGAGAGGAATTCCTCATCAAGGGTCTGCTGCGCAACGTTCGCGGCCAGCCTTTGCCGCAGGCGGAGATAACGTTGACCGTCGGTGACGGGCCACCGTGGACCGCCGTCACCGGCGACGACGGCCGATTCAGCACGCCCGGCGTCATCGGGTCGGTGGGACTCGCACCGGTGCGCACCGAGTTCGCCGGTGATTATCCGGTGCTTTCCACGGTCCATACCGGCACTGTAACCGCCCGGCACCTGACCGAAATCTCAATCGTCGGCCCCTCAAGTATGCTTCAGGGAGAGGAGGCCTTCTTCAGTGGCAGGATATCCTCAAGAACCTTGCCTGAAACCGGCTCTCTCCTGGTCATCATAGAGGACGGAGAAGGAGATCAGATCGGCACGGCCACAACCAGAATTGACGGATCATTTGAGTATCGGTTCCCCGGATTTGACGATGCTGGGCCGCGTACCCTCACGGCCAGATTCCGCGAGCAGGAAGAACTCACCTCCAGTTCTGCCGGATTCTCTTTCTCCGTGGTTGTCCCCACGGTGCTGACCGTCGAGGGACCGTCCCTGGTAGCCGCGCAGGATAGGGTGAAGTTGACCGTCTCTCTCAGGACCCTGGATGGTGATCCCGTCCCCGGTGCACCTGTCTGGGTCGGAGACCCGGATTCCCTGCCCTTGATAACCGGCCCCGACGGGACCCTCTCGAAGGAGTTCCCACTGTTTGCGGACCTGGGCGAAAACCAGACCGAGGCAATCAGGAACATAGCCTTCGGGTTTGACGGCACAGACCGCCTGGCACCGGCCATCAGGAGTCATGCCCTTACCGTCGGGCTGCCCTGGTTGTCGGTAGAACCCACGGAGCCCGTCGCCCGGGGCGAAACTGCGATTCTGCGCGGCACGGTGCTGCTGGGAAGCCGTCCCACACTTGATGCAGTGGTAACCACCCCCTCCGGCGCCCAGACCCTGACCAATGCTGCAGGCTCTTTCGTCCTTCGATACCCGGTCCCCTCGGATGCTCCGCTGGGCCGGGAGGAGGTCCCGGTGTCCGTCGCTGGCCTTGGACCGGGCCTGGACCTGAATGCGGTGGTGCCGCTGGATGTGAAGTCCTCTGTCAGCCTGGTGGTCGTTCCTCTGGAGGATGTGCGTCCCGGACAGCAGGTGCTCGTACAGGCGAGCCTGCTTGACGATGAGGGTCGGGGGATCGCCGGGGCTACGGTGAACAGCAGCCAGGGAGAGCAGGCCGAAACAGACAACCTGGGAGTCGCGCAGCTGGTGGTGGAAGTTCCCGAGGAAGCTGACACTCTTGCCGTCCCGGTCTCCTTCACCTACGAGGGGGATGGCATCCACCTGCCGCTGGAGTACCTTGCTTCACTGCCTGTAACTCAGACCGGATTCAACTGGCTGCTCTGGGCCGGTCTGCCCGCCCTGGTCGTTGTGGTCCTGTTGTCAGGCTTCGCCGCCCGGAGGTGGAGTTCCCTCGCCCTGCCCGGAGGCATACGACTGCGCGTTCGCAACGGGAGAAACGCGGAGACAATGACTGCGGGGGGCCTCCTGTCTGCCGATGCAGAGTCCGATGAGCCCGAGCCGGAACCAGTGCCGGACCCGGAAGCGACAAGCCTGGAACTGGCGATCGAAAGTCCTGCGCCGGACCTGCCAGCCGTCTGGGGGCCGGGCGAGCAGGTGACCGTGCTGGTCACCCTGTCCGTTGAGGATGGTCCGGTATTGCCCCACCTCTGGTTGGAGTTGCAGATTCCCGGTGGGGAAAGGGTGCCGCTTCAGACTGACCAGCAGGGACGGTGCGACTACACCTGGCAGGCAGACACGCTGGGAGAGTTCGCCTTCACTGCGGAATTCGGGGAATCCGACCAGTACCTTGCCTCGACCGCGTCAGCCGAATTCAGGGTCGTCGACTTCAGGGAGGAAATAGTCCGGCTCTACAACAACTTTGCAGCCTGGACGGGCGAGTTGATTGCCAGGACCTCAGGCCGCACTCCCCGGGAGCTGGAATCGATTCTGGTTGCCTCGGGGGAGTCAATGGACTTCCGGGCGGTGGACGAAATCATCTCGCGCTTCGAGGAGGCGGACTACAGCGAGCACGAAATCGGGCGTCGGCAGTACGAGTCCATGTACCGGGCGTGGAATCTGGTAGTGGAGGACCAGGACTTTGAATAGCCAGGACGGCTCGAGAGTCCGCCTGGTCCTCTCTGCCCTGCTGTTCGCTGCAATTGCGGCAGCATCGTACCCGCTGCTGTCCTCCGGCGGCCTGGTGTTTCGAACCTTTACCCTGGACTTCGGGCCCGTTGCACCCTGGATTGCGACAGGTGCGGCCCTGCTTCCTCTCAGCAGGGCCGCAGCCTTTGCCTGCATCGTTCTCGGGGATCGTCCCGTCAGTCCATCAAGCGCAGCAGACGGGGACGAGGTTGCGGATGCCGTATTCGGGACTGGAAGCGACGAAACCGGAGAGGATGAGGACAGGCCGGAGCCGGAGCTTGTTCCCAACCCCCTCCTGAGGCCGGCCGCCATTGCTCAGGGTTTGCTGCAGGGGGCTGGGGGAGCAGTTCTGGTGGCGGGGTTGCTCTTCGCCGTGGCTGGCATTCCTGCCACGATTTACGTGCGTCCCGATGCCCCTGACCTGGCGTCCCTGGAAGAGTACCTAGAGATTTTCGCCTCTCTGGTCAAGTGGGTCTTTGTGGCGGGAGCCTTCTTCGCTGTTACCCGGGTGGTGAAGGTGTTGGCGCCCTCATTCGGAGAGGCTCTGCCCTTCCCGTGGAAACCTGCGATCGCACTTGGGGTTGCCTACCTGTTGCTGGCGAACGGTGGGCTGTTGCGGATCGCATTCGACTTTCCGGGCGGTCTCATCCTTGCCATCATTTTCCTGGCCCTTGCGCTGCCTTATCTCGCCGGAGTGGTGCGTGGAGTGGTAGCACTGCCGCTGCCCGGAAAGGCCCTGATGGCGGGGCGGGTCCTGCTGTTGCTTTGCGATGTGGGGTGGATCGTCCTGGTGCTGGGCATAATGCTGTCGCTGCCCGGTATCGTGGATGGCGTTCCGGCCCTGCAGGAGGGTGGTGACCTTGGTTCTGCCGCTTCCTACCTGGAAATCCTGGACACGCTGGCATTCTGGTCCATCATCCTGCTGTGTCCCTTCATCCTGGTCCGTGCCATCGCGGCCTTCCGCCCGGCGGTGGGAGAGGTATTCGGATTCCCGATGGGCCGGATCTTGCTCTTCGCCCTGGCGCTGATCTCCTTTTCCGACCGGGGCGTCCCATCGACGGCATCCAGTTTCCCCATACCGCAACTCATGCCGGCCATGGCCGCTGCGCTGGTCATTTCCTACCTGACTCTGGTCCTGCGCCGCGTGGCCCAGCTGGGCCTTCCAGAAAAAATAGCAGTCCCCATGACCAACATACCGCCCCTGGTCGGCACCCTCATGCCCGCCCTGAGTGCTGCGCTGCTGGTGTGGGCACTGCTGCAGTTCTCACCACTGATCAGCGCCCCGCTGCTGGATAACAGCGCCACTGAGAAACTTGGTGAATCGGTCCTGCCCTATTTCTCCGGCCTGTTCGAGGTCAGGTACACTCTTACGGCCTTCTTCTTTGCGCTCGTGATTTCCCTGTTCCTTCCGGACCCGCTGTGGTCTCCGGCCAGGCTGCGCATCCGGCCTCTGCTGACTGCGACAGGGTTCGCTGCGGCCGCCTGCCTCCTGTGGCTGTCGATGGCTCCGCTTTCGGGACTGGGGCATATTTTCCCTCTGGTTGGCGCCGTTGCCGGGGCTGGTCTGCTCACCCTGGCCCTGACGCAGGCGGCCGCGTACCTGTCCAATTCCCCTGAACCGCTGCTTTCCAGCACGGGCCGCTGGCTCGCCGATTCCCGGCCGCGAGGATTCGTTATTGGCGCTGCCTTCGCCTTTTACGGCATGATGCTTCGCCCCCTCATGTATGAAACTCTCTGGTTCGCCGCGGTGTATGAGTGGGTGGTGGTGCTTGCCATTGCCATCTGGGCCATGTTCAAAATGCGGAGTAGTCTGCGGACTTTCGTGGAAGCCGCGGGGGAGGCCCCGGCCAATTGGCATGGCTGGCAACGCCACGAGCAGCGTTTTGAGGACCATCCCGACCCCCGTCGCGACCTGGTGTCGAGATGGCAGCGCCGGTTCGTTGATTCGGGAGACTGGACAAGCCTGTGGTCCTACCTCATGGGCCTGATGTGCCGGAGCAACGCCTCTCCGGAATTGGCCAGAGACGTGTTCCGGCCACTGAGAGAGGCTGTTGCAGCCCCGCCCCGCAGGGGATTCCTGCGCAGGCGTGGCGATGCGGATATCCGTCGCCGCGAGATGGGACTGGCGCGGTCCCTCCGCAGTGTGGAACAGGCACTGACCGGCCCATCAAACCTGCCGCTGAACACAGACGCATCGAACCTGAAGGAGGCTGCCGAAGCTTACATCGAAAACGGAGAGGACGCAGAGACCCTGGCCGCCAGCGTGATTTCGGCGTACCGCCGGCGGGGCGCCGACACGAACCACGCCGTGACCATGTGGTACCCACTGGTGAACGTGGTCGACCGCCCACCCAGGTGGTTCGAAATGCCATGGGTTCGCAGGCGCTCCAGGCTTCGCGCTCAATCACGTCGCAGGCGCTTGGTGGAGGGTGCCATCTCTCACCTGTCCGGCGAGGGTGCGCTGGCGTCCCTGAGTGTGGGGGTGGTGGCCCGCCGCACTCCGCTCACCATGATTGCTGGCAGTCCAGGTCCTTCCATTTCGCCGCAGGGACAGCAGTCTGTCGGTCTGGGATCAGGAGCGGAGGCGTCGGCCTCCTCAGTTTCGGGTGACGGCGGTCAGGAGGGAGACTCCATGACTTCCCGCTTCACGCGGCATCAGATGGAGAGGGCGGCATCTCAAGCGCCCGCCCCTCCGCCAGGGGCCATCGGATCCACCGGTTCGGCCGCGATTCCTCCGGGTCAGGGGTTCGAGATACTGGATGAAACCAACTCCTCTTACTACGTGCGGACCTCCGACAACAGAGAGGGGTACGTTTCGAAATCAATCCTGGAGATGATACCAATTCTGCCAGGTGATGAGGTCAATGCAGTTTGATGAATGAACGGCAATTGGAAGAGGTGAGGGAGGTCTGCGAGGGAATTATCGATCGCGTCAGCGATGTGTTCGTGAGCAATCGGCTGCTGCTGCGGAAGTTGCTGGCCGCGGCGCTGGCCAACGGCCACGTGCTCTTCGAAGACTACCCTGGGCTGGGCAAGACGCTGCTGGCGAAGGTGTTTTCCAGGGCCATCGGAACTGACACCAAGCGGGTGCAGTTCACCCCGGACCTTCTGCCGTCGGACATCCTCGGGGTGAACGTCTGGCGCCAGAACGAGGGTGAATTCCAGCTGGTCAGGGGCCCTGTGTTCACCAACGTGCTGCTGGCCGATGAGATCAACCGCGCTCCTCCCAAGACCCAGGCTGCGTTGTTGGAGGCCATGGAGGAGAGGCAAGTCACCATCGACGGTTCCACCATGTCTCTGGGCACTCCATTCCTGGTAATAGCCACCCAGAACCCCATAGAGCAGGAGGGCACCTATCCGTTGCCCGAGGCACAGCTGGACCGCTTCCTGTTCAAGATGGGGACGGGCTATCCGGCCAACCAGCAGATGGAGAGCGACATCCTGCTCCGGCGGATAAAGTGGCAGAAGGATGATCCCACCGAGGATCTGGAACCGGCAGTGGACGTCCACGGTTTCGTGGAATTGCAGGGCCTGGTTGAGACTGGGGTATACGTCGATGAGGTGATCGTAAATTACATAACCCAGCTGGTCAGGCTGACCCGGGAACACCCCCGGGTATCCGTTGGGGTCAGCCCCCGGGGTTCCCTTGCCCTGTTGCGGGTATCACGCAGCATCGCGCTAATCCACGGCCGCGACTTCGTGGTGCCTGACGACGTGAAGATGGTGGTACCCGACGTGCTGGCCCACCGGATCATACTCAATATCGAAGACACGCTTGAGGGGGTTCGTTCCGAGTCCATCATCGACGAAATTGTTGAACAGGTCCCACCGCCGACGGATCTGGCCGCACGGAGGGCGTAGATTGTTCCCCCATTCCCTGATGACATGGACGGGGTTGTCCCTGGTTTTCCTGGCTGTGGGACTGGCCTTCGGGAATCCGCTCCTGCTGGCGGCGGCTGTTTTCCTGCTGCTCACCGTGCTGATCATAGCGTCTCTTCAGCCGCCATCGGATGTCCGCATTGAAAGGCGCCTTTCGCGGGGCATCTGCTGGGCGGGAGATGCTCTCAGGGTGGAGCGGACTCTGACGGCTACCAACGGCATCGGGCCGATAATCGTGCATGATGAATTGCCTCCGGAACTGGAAGTGGAGGAGGGCAACAACCTGAGAATCGTCTGGAAGTGGCTGGGAATCCGCACCGTGGACCTTTCCTACCGGGTCCGGTTCCCCAAGCGGGGCGAATTCTCCATTATCCCGACGGTCTGGGAATCTCAGGCCCCCTTTGGAGTTCGGAGAATAGGGTCCACCCGCTCCGGAGGGGCCATCAACATCTCGGTGGTGCCGAGGATCCGGGGCATCACGCGCCTCAACGAGATCCGGGTAACTACCAGGCAGACAAGGTATCAGGGCGACCTTGCGCAGGTGGGGATCTCCAATTCCGAGTTCCGTGAATTGCGCCCCTACGCACCGGGCGATCCCATCAAGCTGATTAACTGGAAGGCCAGTTCCAGGAGTGCGCGCAGCGACAATCTTCCGCTGGTCAACGAGCTGGAGCCGGAGGGGAGGAAGGCCGTCTGGATATTCATGGATACCGCTCGGTACATGGATGTCGGTACACCCCTGGACAATCCCATGGAGAACACAGTGGAGGCCGCAGGCAGTCTTGCCCAGTTCTATCTGTCCCGGGGATCCACCGTGGGCGCCTATGCCTACAACAGTTACGGGGATGGGGGAGTGCTGCTGTCGCCCGACTCGGGACAGAAGCAGTTCCGCCGTCTGACACAGATGCTGGCGGGCCTCAGGTCCGGCCCGCCGCGCCACGACCTGCTGCAGGCCGTCGAGTGGTGCAAGGGTTTTCTGCTGCGGCTCCAGCCCGAGATTTTCATCATCACAAGGCTGGACGTGTATTACCCCAGGCCCGGAGAGGGAAGGGAGCCCCTGGACCGCTTGATCTCTGCCATCCGGCGCCTCACTGCCCTTCGCAGGCGGGCCAGGCGCTCCGGGATGGTCCGGGTGATCCACGTGAGCCCCAAGGACTCTGACCCGGATGCCGATTCTCCCTTCAGCGACGCGGATATGGCACAGTGGGAAAGCAGGTCGCTCGCTGCAGACCTGCGAAGGTCCGGTGCAGGGGTGATTGAGTGGGACCCGGCCAGAGGGGACTTTATCGCTGCCCTGGTGCGCCACATGAACGTCTACAGGTGAACGGTTGGGAGAATGAGGTCAAACTGGTTTGCAATGCTCGTTGCCGCCGAGTCGGCCCTGGTGCTGCTCCTGCTGCTGTTTGCAGCCTGGCAGTTCTGGGGCTGGGCCGCGGCTCCCGTAGCGCTGGGGGTTTCCGGAGCTGACTCCATGGCGTCGAAAATGCCGTCCTTGGGGCTTTCCTACCTCCTCACTGCGGTCCTGGTTGTGGCGGGAGTCTACGGGTTGTTCCAGTTCTTTGGAAGGAGCAGCCTTGCCCTGTGGACGACGGCAGTCCTGGTACTTCTTCCCCAGGCACCGGGCATCTGGGCTCACAACAAGCTGGGATGGGGGAAATTCATGGGGCTGAATACCCCGGTGGGCGACGGCCATTCCCTGTTGGTGGCGGGCGGTCTGTTTCTTGTCGGCGTACTTGGCCTCGTTGTGCTGCATCGTGTGATCGCCATGAGGAGACTTGGCAGGCTGCTGGTGCGGCGACGCATTGAGTCTGAGGAGCGAGACGGTGTCCTGCTCAACGAGAGCCTCGTTCTGGGAGGCATCGTCGCCCTCGCCCTGGCTCTGTCCGTGCTGCTGTTGGTGGCGGGAGCGGGCCTCAGCCGGGCGGAATGGCTTACCTCCCGGGTGCCGTGGACCGTGGTAACCATAGGTGGCGGGGCAAGCCTGCTCCTCATCGGATTCATTGCATTCTATCTCCGGGGGCTGAGCGCTCTGGAGGAGAGGGAGTCAAGTTCCGGGGAATAGCTGGCCCGCCTATCGTAGCAAGACTTTGCTCTCTCAGGCACCTCGTCTCGTCAATACCATGGGGGTTGCCCATTTTCATGCACTTGCGTAGCCACAGGGGCATCCGACGTTTCCGCTTTCGAGGGACTGACAGCAACCAACGCCGTCGAGCAGTCTCGACTCCATAGCCCTGCCTTTCGGCGAAATGGAGTTGAACACCATACCTCCGACAGCCTATAGTTTCCGCAGCGAGGTGGATTCGGATATGGCTGAGTCGGAAGTCATTGTTATCGGGGGCGGAATTGCCGGGGCCTCAACCGCCTATTTCCTGGCGAAGCATGGGCGCAGGGTTACCCTGCTGGAAAGGGGTGAGATTGCGTCCGAGGCCTCCGGAGTGAACGCCGGTGGCATCGGCGCCTACGGCTGGGGCCACATTCCCAACCTGGAGTCCTACCTGACCATGGGCAGCCTCCAGATTTTCCGGGCGCTGCAACTGGAAATGGGCTACGACATCGAGTTCAGGGCCTCCGGTGCCCTGCAGGCAGTTCAGACCGCCCAGCAGTATGAATACTCCAGGGATAACGTTCAGTCCCTCAAGTCCCGCGGCTACACCGCTGATTTGCTCACCGTCAGCGATGCCCGGGCCATCGAGCCGGAGTTGAACCCTGAGTTGGCGGGAGCGGTGCATTTCCCCCTGCGCGCCCAGGCCGACCCCGTCAAGGCCACGCGGGCCTTTGCGGACGCTGCCCGGCACGAAGGCGCGGACGTGCTGACAGGCAGGGAGGTTACAGCCATCGCGTCTCTTCCAGACGGGAGTTACCGGGTCTCCTGCCCCGGCGAGTCTCACACGGCCAGGCACCTGGTGCTGGCGGCGGGCGCCTGGTGCGGTCCGCTGGGGGAGATGCTGGGAGCACGAATTCCGGTTATTCCGGTCCGAGGACAGATGTGGGCTACGGAGCCGCTGCCTCCCAGGCTGTTTCACTCGCTGTCCGGGGCGGAATCGCCCACCCACTGGAGCACAAGCCCGGGCAACGACGCCGAAACTCCACCCGAGCTGACGCACAGGAATTCCCTGCGGGTCACGAGGCACCTGTACGGTCGGCAGACCAGAAATGGAGAGGTGGTTTTCGGTGGCGACCGGGAGATGACCGGCTATGAAAAGGCGGTTGACGCCACCGGAATAGAGGTGAACTTCGGGCACGTCCGGGAAATCCTCCCATTCCTGGGCGGGCATTCCATCAGCCGCACCTGGGCTGGCCTGATGCCGTTCTCCCTGGACGGCAGGCCGATCATCGGGCAGATACCCCAGAGGGAAAACCTGTACATTGTCAGCGGGCTGGCCTCCTCGGGCTTCGGGCGGGGGCCCATGGCAGGCAAGCTGCTGGCGGATTTTATCCACACCGGTCACCGCCCGCCCGTCCTGTCCGAGTCCGACCCGTCCAGGTTTGTGTCCACCTTGAACTGACTTGATCTGAGCTTTCCAGGCGGAGCACTCGACTGCGACTCCGCCGCCCTGAGCACCTGCCGCCGGTCTCGCAAGCGATGGCCAAAGGATGCGCAGGCAGCCACTGGGGCGGCGGGGCATTATTCGCCAGACCGCATAGTTGCGGATTCCCACCATTCGCATTGGCGGAACAGCCGGCAATTTCAGTAAACCGCTCTCCCCTCTTCCTCCAGGGCAATCGCATAAGAACGAAATGGAGTCGTCATTGCCGCGAAAGTGAGAAAGATAGTTCTTTCACACAGCGGAACGTGTTGCACCGTTCAAATGCGATAGCCCTGCCCCTGCCCTCCCCTGCAGTAATCGTTTGTATCCCACAGGTCCGGGAAATAGAAACTACCCCAGGACCCGGTTCTGCGTACATTGAGCCGGGTAGCGAGCCTGCGCTTCGCGTTTGACCGTCCGGGGAGGCCCGGACCGCCACGGCGACTGCCGGCCTGACGCGGCGGACGGGGAGGCAGGTCCTGCTGCCCGCACCGCCCCATGGTCTCCCCCGAGCCAGACCAGGGTCTTACGGTTTCACCCTCCAAACCGAAGGCCCCGGCATTCTGCTGGACTACCCTGCGCACCGGCCGGGGCAACGGCGCACGAACCATGATATATCGCAAATAGTGATACATCTAATAATAAACCAACTCCGTATTATTTATAACAATACTCAATATTGTTGTAAGGAGTACGGAAATGGTGATTCCATACCTGGCTAGACTAACCGCACTCTGCAATTGGACCAGACCTCCCCCGATGCGGCTGACAACTGTACTTCTGGTCGTCCTGCTGTCTGCCTTGCCGCTTCTTTTTGCCTGCGGCCAGTCCAACGGGAAAGTAACCCTTCTGGTGACCGTGGGATCCAAGCTCGAGGACTGCGAGAGGGTGGCCTCTATGAAGTGCCTGTTGGTCAATGGTGAATTGTTCTATGACACCATCGAGGAGTTCGACTACGAGGAGGGATACTACTACCGGCTGACTATCGAGCGCGAGGATCTCTACCCCGGGGAGGAACCTCCCCAGGACGCTTCCAGGTATCGCTACCGGCTGGTCGAGGTAATGAGCAAAGAGAGGCCACCCCAAGGATGAGAAAAATCAATAAAGTGCTGCAAAAATGATTCCCGGTGAAAGGATCAGACGATGACAACGAGAAACAGTGAACCCAACGGTCTCATCACGTGGACTGGAACAACGTACCAGTCTGCCCGCAGCTGCAAGGGGAAATTTGCAGTCCCGTCGGCCAGAGGTCCTCCTGGCTTCAAAACTCAGAAACGTACCCTGCGATCCACCCCAGTTCCGCCTGGGTCTCCAGCGGCACTTGGGAGGGAGCACGGCCTCCGATGGGTTCGGTTCCAATGACCTCATCCTCGGTGAGACCATCCACCCTGCTCTGCGGCAGCCCCAGCAGCCTGCTCAAGACATACCCGTTGGCCTCGCCGAGAAGAGGGGCCGGCCCTGCGATTTCCGCCTTGCTGTCAGAGAACTTCCAGCCCCGGCCGACGTAGTCCTTGTCGCCGAGCCCCGTTTCCTCGGGGTGGGTAGCCCTCTCGAAAAAGCCGCGATGCCGGAAGTGTGGGTCTTTCAGTGTCTGCCCCGCCGTCAGCACCGGACCGGCAGGTACCCCGGCGCCCTGCAGCACCTCCATCACCTCGTACGACTTGCGCTCACTGGTCCAACTGGAGACGATGCCGTCCAGTTCGTCCTGGTTCCGCAGGCGTTGGGGGCCCGTCGAAAAACTGGCCGACGCCCTGAGGTCGGGCCGTCCGATTGCTTCACAGAACATCTGCCAGTCTTCATCGTCGCGTACCGCGATGGTCACCCACTGGTCCTCGCCCTGGCATGGGTAGCAACCGTGAGGGGCCATCGACGGGTGGCGGTTGCCCATGCGGAGGATGCGGTCGCCGTTATAGGAAAATGCCAGCAATCCAGCACCGATGAATGAAGCTCCTGACTGGTACATTGCCAGATCTATCCATGTGCCCCTTCCGGTCTTGGCCCGGTGCAGCAGGGCTGCCATGACCGACACAAGCGCCGTCCAGGTCGCGAGGAAATCGGTGTAGGAGTTGCCCACCTTGTTGGGCACTCCGCCTTCACGGAGAGTGCCGGAACCGTCGTCCTCAAGGTAACCCATGAATGCGCCAGTGCCGTGGGTCGGCTCCAGGGCCGATGCCATGGCTCCGAAGTTGCTCCAAGGGCCGCTGTGTCCATAACCGGTGTTGGACACCATGATCAGGTCGGGCTTCACCGCTCGCAGCGATGCATAGTCCAGGCCAAAACGGGCCATCACCCGGGGCGTGAAGTTCTCCAGAACGATGTCGCTGACCGACACCAGTTCCTTCAGGATGGACTGGGCCTCCTCCGACCGGAGGTCGAGGGTAAGGCTGCGCTTGCCCCGGTTCAGCGTCTGGAAAGTGCCTCCCTGCTCCCACCACAGCTCGCCGGGCTGGTTGCTGGGGAATGGGCCGGTGATGGTGCGGGTGGTTTCCATGAACTGGGCCTGGCAGGTGTCGATCTTGATCACCTCCGCGCCCAGGTCGGCCAGGTTCGCCCCGGCGAATGGCATGGCAAACACCCGGCTCAGGTCCACCACTCGAATGTTTTCCAGCGGCGGGCGGTTCATATCACCCCCGCGTACCGTAGAGCCGACAGCTCTTCGTTGCTGTAGCCGAGCTCTCCGCCGTAGATTTCGGTGTTGTGCTGCCCCAACAACGGTGCCGGACCTGGCGCCTGCGGCGGGCGTTCCGAAAGCGAGGCGGCCATGCCCGGATAAGTGGCCGCACCGGCCACCGGATGGTCAACGTCGTGGTAGAAGCCGCGAGCGGCCAGGTGCGGGCAGGCCACCAAATCGCCAGCGTCCTGTGCCATTCCGAACACCAGCCGCCGCTCTCCCGAGGCCACAAACAGCGGCAACCGGTCCCACTGGGCCAGTCCCTCGATGAGCAGCTCCTTGAGCTCCTGGCCATTGGCGATGCGCCCCGCGCCCGTCGCGAAGCGAGGGTCGTGCAACTCCTCCAGCCCGATGAGGTCTGCCACCGTCCCCCATGGCTGCGAACCCTGCACTGATGGAACCACGTAGCCGTCTCCGGCGGGCATCAGTTCCTCGAACCCCGAGCCGCGAACCGGGCGGCGGCCCTTGGTTGCACCCATGTAGTTGTAGTAGGGCACAGGCTGGACCAAGTGGGCAGCCAGGCACTCGGCCACCGAAACGTCGACGTGTTGGCCCTCGCCGGTGGCGAGCCTCGCGAACACGGCGACCAGCGTGGCGGCGGCGGCGTTGGCCCCGGCCACATAGAGCGACTGGTCCAGAGCGTTGCGCAGCGGTTCCCGGTCCGAGTCGCCAGAATGGTACATCAGTCCGCTCATGGCACTGGTGATGATATCCGTGGCGTCGAAGTCGCGGTAAGGCCCATCCTGGCCGAAGGGAGTGACCGACGTAACTACCAACCCGGGATGGGTGCGCGACAACTCCGTGTAACTTATTGCGCTTCCCTCTGCCTCAGAGGGCGGAAAACCCTCCACCAATACGTCGGCGCCATCGAGCAGCTTCGACAGTATGGCGCGGCCGGACTCGCTGGAGTAATCAAGCGAAACGCCCCGCTTGCCTGTGTTCACATAAAGAAACGGAATGCTCTTCTCCGGGTTTGGATCATCGCCAACGAAGGGACCAATGCGCCGTGCCGGGTCGCCGCCTCCTGGCGGCTCAACCTTGATGACCGAGGCACCATAGTCGGCGAGCAGCTTGGCGCAAAAGGACGGGGCAATCCCCGGCCCCAGGTCCAGAACGCGCAGTCCGTCAAGCAACCCTAGTCCTCCGGCTGCCAGACCAGCGGCAGTTCCTGGCCGCGCCGGGGCAGCGCCACGGTGCCCACCCCCGATGCGGTCTGGTGTCCGCGGCTATTGGTGAGCGCAACGGTGCAGTCGACATGGCCGATGCCGTCGATCTCTCGCAACCCTGTTACCAGGCCGTTGGCCGTCAGCACGTCGCCGGGGTAGTCCATCCCCCGGTGTTGAACGTAGAACCGCCGCAGCCAACCGCCCGGACCTGCGAAATCCACCAGCAGCTGGCCCAGGTACTGATTCTTGAGTGAGCCGTTTATCACCACGTTTTCCAGCCCCTGCTGCATCTGGGCGAAGGGCAGGTCCCAGTGAATGCGGGCGTAGTTGCCGTTGGCGGCAGCCCAGCGGACCAGGTGGGTCGTGGTCATGGGGCCCTTGACCACCGCAGGAAGCTCCATGCCCTCCGTCACGTCCTCGAAGTGGAGCTGTGGGCGATCAGAAGGGCTGGGCCGGGGAACTTCCTGGCCGGGGCCCGGCGGCGAGATGTTGACGGGCTGCAGGTCGTTGGCAACCGTTGCTCCCTGCTGCGGGGAACTGGCGTCTTGATCCAGCGCGCGGTGGATGCTGACCCGACGGGCCAGCAGGATGACCTGGTCGTGCTGGTCTGTCTGGGTCTCGAGGCGTTCAACGAACACCAGAGGCCCGGAGCGACCCTGCTTCTGGAATATGTCCATGATCTTGAACTGCCGGGTGATCCAGCTGTCCACGTATGGAGGCCTCAGGAACTGCCAGTCGCTACCCCCGTTCAGGCCGTAGCTGTTGAAGGGCAGCGGCACCTCGAAGTGCGACTCCTGCCCTGCCCCGAAGTAGCCTATGGGCGGCGCGATGTCCTTCCACGTCGCCAGGGGCGGGCAGATGATGCCGCCAAAGCGGCTGGCCTCGGCGGCTTCGCGGTCCACGTAATGCGGGTTCGGGTCCTCGGTGGCGTCGGCCACATCGTAGGCCATCTCCTCGCTGATGGCGAAGCGGTTCCGTTCGGGCTCCGTCTCCGTGCCGATGAGAGCGCGAACCTCGTCGGTAATCAAGCTGTCGGCCAATCCGGTGCCTCCGATGCTGAGCCTTTATTGCGTCGGCAGTTTACCATGGCTGGTGGTAGTATTTCCTTTCTACAGGAAGACGCAGACGCACCCTTGAGCGGATATTTGATCACCCTACTCCATCCAACATCCGGTGGGTCGAGGTCCAGGCGCTGATGCGGGCTATTCACGTAGAGATAGTGGATGGGTCGGGTTCCAGGGTGAGATTGAGAAAAAGTGAGGTAACCCTGGTAGTACACCGTCCGCACCCAAATCCTGAAATGGGTAGGCGGGCCGTACGCGGCATAGCCAAGTTTCTTAATGACATAGGAGTTTTCCCATGATGGAGTACAAGGGCTATGTTGCTGTAATTGGCTATGACGACTCAACTGACCTACTGTACGGCAATGTGATCAATGCCGCTCCCTATCCGATAGCCAACTTTATGGCTTCAGATGTCGCAGGATTGAAGCACGAGTTTCAAATCTCGATCGAGACTTATTTAGAAGCGTGCGAGGAGGACGGTGTCAAACCCGCAGAACCGTCTGCCAGCAAACTGGAATTACCTTTATACGAGGAACTTTACAAGAGAATAGCTCAAGCAGCCTTGGAGGAACGTCTGGACATAGACGAATGGGTTACCGAGGCCATCGAGCAAAAATTGACCGGTAATCGGTTCCCTCCTCCCGCCAGCGTGAGCCAAACAGCCACTGGCCCCTAGAACAGCTCCCGGCTGGCGATGTCGGCGCCCTCGCGCATTGACCGCAGCTTGAGCCAGACCACCCCCTTGTCTACACGGTTGGAGCCGGCAGACGTATCGAATCCGCAGTCGGTTCCTGCCATCACGCGGGTCGGGTCGCCGCCCGTGGCCTCCACCGCAAGACGCAGCCGGTCGGCCACCACCTCGGGGTGTTCCACGTAGTTGGTCTTGGTGTCGATGACCCCCGCCACCAGCAGCATGTCGTCCGGCAATGGCATCTCGCGGTACACCTTGTACTCGTGGGCGTGGCGGGGGTTGGCCATCTCCATCACCAGCGCCCCGACGTTGGCACGGTAGATGATGGGCAGGATGTCCCGCACCGGCACGTCGTAGTGGTGCGGGGCCTCGCTGTTGCCCCAGCAGACGTGCAGACGCACCCTGTCGCGGGGTATGTTCACCAGAGCGCGATTGATGGCCTCGATGTGCAGCTCCACCACCTCCTGGAAAACCTCCACCGGGTCGTCCTGGTAGGTGATGTGACGCTCCATTGCAAGGTCGGGGCAGTCCAGCTGTAGTATCAGGCCCCTGGAGACGATCAACTCGTACTCCTTGCGCATTTCCTCGGCCGCGGCGAACACATAGTCCTCGTACGTGGGATAGTGGTCGTTCTTCATGGTCAGGGTAATGATGCCCGGCGAGGCGGCGGTCATGAACAGCTCCTCATGGGCCACACCGGACCCAGAGATAGCGCTGATGAGGTCGTCGCACTCCTGTTCAGCAGCGTCCAGCCGGTCGTAGGACAGTGGCCCGACGCACATTGGGACGCCCTGCATCAGGTTGACGACACGGGGACGAAGCACCGACGGAAACTCGGTCTGGTCGCGTTGTCCCCGCCGCGTCCACCCACCGCCGAACCCGGACATGCGCTGCGATACGTAGGTTGAGAAGCTGATGCGCGGCTGCTCCCCGCCGTTGATGACATCGACTCCCGCTTGCGCCTGCGCCCGCACCACGTCCCCCGTAGCTTCCCGGGCGGCGCTCGCCAGGGCCGCCTCGTCCACCGCATCGCCCCGCGACACGGCGCCCAGCATCTCCACCAGCCCCTCGGGCCGGGGCAGGCTGCCGGTGTGGGTGGTCAGAATGCGCTTTTCACTACGTTTCATGGTGGACGCTCCGTTTGGTTACCGAGTAAGAAAAAGGGCGCACCATCGTGCGCCCCCAGTATACGTTTGGAATTGTAACCCTGCCTACTTGCCGGCTTTGATGAAATCGCAGAGCTTCTCCGCGATCATGATCGTTGTGGCGTTGGTGTTGGCGCGGATGCAGTCGGGCATGACCGAAGCGTCGGCTACGCGCAGCCCCTCCAAGCCCTTGACCTTCAGGTACTGGTCAACGACTGTCATGGGGTCGCTGTCCGGCCCCATCTTGCAGGTGCCTGAGATGTGGTGCGAGGTGCCGGAGTTGCGGCGCAGCCAGCCGTTCAGGGTCTCGTCCGTGGCCAGCTCCTCGTCGGTGGGCGTGACCCGCTCCTCCAGAATGCCCTGGTACATGGCCTGCTCGGCAACGCGAACGCCCAGCCGTATCCCGTCCCGCATCCGGCGCAGGTCCTCCTCCTCCTGATAGTAGTTGTAGTTGATGAAGGGCTGGACGTGCGGATCGGTGGATTGGAGGGTAAGCTCTCCCTGCCCCATCGCGAGCTGGAGGCTGGCGTTCATTCCGATGTAGTTGCTGTCATCGTCGATTTCGATCTGGGCGGGGCGGTGCTCGCTGGTCATCAGCATCGGCTGGAGCTGCATGTCGTTGCGCAGGGGGGAGTCGGTGGCGGTGTAGCGCATACCCACCTGTGTCATCGGCGCCTGCACGTCTGGCCGCTCCCCCTTCGCCCGGTACAGTACTGCTGCCGAAGGGTGGTCCCGCAGGTTCTTGCCCACACCAGGAGACTCATGCACCACATCGATCCCGAAGCTCTGCAGGTGGTCGGCCGGCCCGACACCGGAGAGCATCAGCAGCTGCGGCGATGCCACGGCGCCGCTGCAAACGATGATCTGGTCACCCTCGACCGTGAACATCTCACCGCCGCTCTCGGCTTCCACACCCACTGCCCGCTTGCCCTGGAACAGCAGGCGGTGGGCGGTGACGCCACCCCGGATGGTCAGGTTGAGGCGGTGGCGGGCAATGTCCAGGTAGTTCAGGGCGTTGCTCATGCGCACGCCGTCGATGGTGTTGCGGGCGCGGGGCGAGACGCCGGTTGAATCGGGGTCGTTCTGGTCCTCATAGACAGGGTAGCCCTCGGCAATGCAGGCGTGCTCGAAGGCGACCGCGTGGGGCAGCCATTCCGAGCGGGGGTAGCGCCGCACCGGGACGGGCCCGTTGCTGCCGTGGAGGTCGCCGCCGCCGAAGTCGAGGTCTGTTTCCATCTTGTTGAAGTAGGGCAGGCACTGGGTGAAGCCCCACTCGTCGTTGCCCCACTCGGCCCAGCGGTCATAGTCCTCGGGGATGCCGCGCAGCAGCACCTGGCCGTTGATTGCGCTGGAGCCGCCGGTGGCCCTGCCTCGGGGTATCTCCAGGTCTGGCAAGTCGTTGGTCATGTGGCCCCGGTAGGCCCAGCTGTGCGGGCCATAGGCCGACA
The DNA here is from genome assembly GCA_965261885.1 of Dehalococcoidia bacterium. Lineage (GTDB taxonomy): Bacteria > Chloroflexota > Dehalococcoidia > Lucifugimonadales > UBA3495 > VXOI01. The sequence goes on along the minus strand of CBDHDY010000007.1, from coordinate 39,863 downwards.
GCCAGACGTTGTTGCCCTGTTTCAGGTCGTCGGGAAGACTCTCGAACACGGGGTAGTCCGGTCCTGCCTCCAGCAGGAGCACATTGACCTCGGGGTCCTCCGACAACCGCGATGCCATGACGCAGCCTGCTGAGCCTCCACCGACGATGATGTAGCTGTATCTCATCGGATCCCTCCAGACGTCTAGAATTGAAAAGAGCGCAGAGGAGAATGAGCGATAATCCCCTGCGCTCCAGAAACTTGGACCAGAGTCAGTTTGCGCCTACTTGCCGTCCTTGATGAAGTCGGCGCAGCGCTCGCCGATCATGATGGTGGTGGCGTTGGTGTTGGCGCGGATGCAGTCGGGCATGATCGACGCGTCGGCCACGCGCAGACCCTCGATGCCCTTGACGTGCAGGTGCTGGTCGACCACCGCCAGCGGGTCGCTGTCCGGCCCCATCTTGCAGGTTCCCGAGATGTGATGGGAAGTGCCGGAGTTGCGCTTCAGCCACTCATCGAGAGCCGCGTCGTCGGCCAACTCGTCGTCGGTGGGCATGACCCGTTCGATGATGATGTTCTCGTAGATACCATGGTTCTCCGCCATGCGGACGCCCAGTCGAATGGCCTCTCGCATCCGCCGCAGGTCTTCCGGTTCCTTGTAGTAGTTGTAGTTGATGAACGGCTGCACGTGCGGGTCGTTGGCCTGCAGGGTCAGCTCCCCCTGTCCCAACGCCAACTGCAGGCTGGCGCTCATGCCGACGTAGTTCAGGTCTTCGTCGATGGTGACTTGGGCCGGGCGGTGTTCGCTGGTCATCAGCATGGGCGAGAGTTGCATATCGTTTTCCAGGGGGCTGCCCGGCACCTGGTAACGCAGTCCCACCTGGATCACCGGCGCCTGCACGTCGGGCTTTTCGCCCTCGGCCCGGTATATGGCGGCGGCGGAGGGATGGTCCCGCAGGTTTTTGCCCACGCCTTGCGAATCGTGAACCACCGAGATTCCGAGGCTCTCCAGATGGTCCTTGGGACCAACGCCGGAGAGCATGAGAATCTGTGGCGATGCCACGGCGCCGCTGGACAGGATGATGTCGTTGCCCTCGACGGTGAATACCTCGCCGCCGCTCTCGGCCTCGACGCCGACGGCCTTCTTGCCATCGAACAGGATGCGCCGGCAGATAACGCTGCCGCGGATGGTGAAGTTCAGGCGATGGCGGGCCATGTCGAGGTAGTTCAGGGCCATGCTCATGCGCACGCCGCTGCTGCCCTTGAAGTTGAGGGTATTGCGGGCGCGCGGCGACACGCCGGTGGACTCCGGGTCGTTCATGTCCTCTGAAATCTCAAAGCCCTCGGCCAGGGCCGCCTTCTCAAAGGCGACGGCATGGGGCAGCCATTCGCTGCGCGGTGCGCGCCGGACCGGCACCGGGCCTTCGGAGCCGTGGAAGTCGCTGCCGCTGAAGTCCAGGTCGGTCTCCAGCTTGTTGAAGTAGGGCAGGCAGTTGGTAAAACCCCACTCGTCGTTGCCCCACTGGGCCCAGCGGTTGTAGTCGTCGGGGACGCCGCGGTACAGCACCTGGCCGTTGATGGCGCTGGAACCGCCGGTGGCCTTGCCCCGGGGGATCTCCAGGTCGGGCAGCTCGTCGGTCATGTGGCCCCGGTAGGCCCAGCTGTGATCGCCGTATGCCGAGAACCAGACGTTGTTACCCAGTTTCAGGTCATCAGGAAGTGTCTCAAAATCCGGGTAGTCAGGCCCAGCTTCGAGCAGCAACACCGAGATGTTCGGGTCTTCCGAAAGCCGCGTGGCGATGGTGCATCCCGCCGATCCTCCCCCCACAACGATGTAGTCGTACTTCATCTTTGTCCCTCCTGTGAGTCTTTGGGAAATATTGTGTTCAATCCAAGCTATACCTTCACGGAATCAGCCAGCACGATCCACTGACGCACCTCGTCCGTCAGCGCGCGAAGTCTGTCGAGCTCTGTGGACGTGAATGCCCTCTCCGTTCCCGCAAACGCATCAACTTGCTCGGCTATGGCCTGTAGCAACTCTCTGTCGGAGAAGTCCAGCTCAGCTTCGCAAAGCAAGTCAGAGAGCGCATCATTCTGGCGCAATAGCTCTTCGCCGATGACTTTGGCTATTTGAACCTTTACTTTCAGCCGTGCGGATCCCAGCTTGATTAGCCGCCAGTCTTCCTCGGTGAAGTGCTTGGTCAATTCGGAATATGGCATTGTCATGTAATCAAACCTCTTCTACGCAAAACGCCAAGGTGCCGGTCATAGATGCGGTCTGCTACCGGCACATACTGGATATAGAAACGGTTATTACCAGTCTTGTCTCCCCCAATCAGCAAAATCGCTGCACGTAGCGGATCGAAAGCGTACAAAATACGAAGTGGTCTACCCCCGCTCTGAACCCTGAGCTCCCGTATGCGCCCGTGACGCGACGAATTCACTCTCGACGTGTGTGGGTGCTCCAGACGCACACCAAGTTCAGAAAGCAGATCTACGGCTCTTGAGACATCTCTCTTTTGTCTCTTTGCAAGTTCTTCATACCACGCAAGGTACTCATTAGAGTTTCGAATTACCCAAGCCATTCGCTACGGTATCTGCCCGTCCCGCGCAACATTATACATCGTCACCCCTACTCCAGTTCGATCAGGGGGTCGTTGGTGCGGACGGAGTCCATGGGCTGAACCCGGATCTCCTTGACCACGCCGTTCTGAGGCGAGCGAATGCTCTGCTCCATCTTCATCGCCTCGACCACGCAAACTTCCTGGCCGACAGACACGCTCTCTCCGGGGCGGACCATGATGGAGATAACGCGCCCGGGCATGGGCGAGCGTATGACATTCCCCTCAGCGCTGGTGGGGTTGACCCGGCTGGCCGGTGGCGGTACGACGATCCCGGGTGTCTGAGTGCGTCCCCGCCGGGGACGGGCCGCAGTCTGCCCGCTAAGGCCTTCCACTTCCACAGTAACGGTCTCGCCGTCCACTGTGACCTGAACGGGCGACACGTCGAGGTCGCCGACCTCGACTGTGTACCAGTTGAACCCCACCCGCACCCGGAGTCTGGTTACCGCCAACCCCGGCTCCCTGCGCTTCTTGAATAGAGCTGTTCGCGGCGGCGCTGCACCCGCCACGCGCTGGGTTTTTCCACGGCAGACTGTTCCCGCATCGCAACTACCAAGGCCACACCGATAGCCGCTGCTGTCTCCTTTTCTGAACCCCTGGCGGGGACTGTACCATCGGCCCTGGCATTGACGTGATGCAGGTGTGCCGGAATACCCGACTGATGCACCAGGTTTCTCTGACGCAATTCTTCAACCCAGTTCGGAACCGAACCGGTGTGATGAGTGGCGTCGGTGAATTCCTTGCTGGCCAGCATGCTCCGTAGCAACTCGACGTTGTTCTTGACCCCTTCCAGCCGCATCTCAAGCAGGGCCCGCTGCAATGTCCGGATGGCCCGTTCGCGGTCCTCGCCCCAGGCCATTACTTTCGCAAGCAACGGCTCGTAGTCTAACCCAACGGTGTAACCGTCGCAAAGGGCTGTGTCGATTCGCACATTGTCCACGGTGGGAAGATGCAGGCCTGTAATCTCTCCCGCATCAGGCAGGAAGGTTTCCGGGTCTTCCGGATAGATGCGGACCTCAATGGCATGGCCTTCCTGGACGATGTCATCCTGCGAAACCGGCAATGGCTCGCCGCTGGCCACCCTGAGCTGCAACTCCACGAGGTCCAGTCCTGTGGTCATCTCGGACACGCCGTGCTCCACCTGCAGCCGCGTGTTCATCTCCAGAAAATAGACGCTGCCATCCTGGGAAACCAGAAACTCCACGGTGCCGGCGTTGTTGTAGCCGATGCGCTGTCCCAGCCTGGTCGCCAGGGTGGCGACGCGCCTGCGCAGCCGAGGCGTCAGTTTGGCCGAGGCCGGTGTCTCCTCGATGAGCTTCTGATTGCGGCGCTGCGCCGAGCAGTCCCGCTCAAACAGGTGAATGAGGTTCCCATGGTTGTCGCCTATCAGCTGTACTTCGATGTGTGAGGCGCCCTTAAGATAGCGCTCGAAGTACAGACGGCCGCTGCCGAAGGCCCCGGAGGCCACCTGCCGGGCCCGGTCAATGAGGGGAGCAAGTTCTTCCGGTGTCATCACGGCGTGTATACCGATTCCGCCGCCGCCCTCCGCCGCCTTGACCATAAGTGGGAAACCGAGCCTCCACGCTGTTTCGGCCGCCTCCTCATTGGGAACGGCGTCGTTTGTACCGGGCAGCAGCGGCAGCCCGGCCCGCCTGGCCAGTCTCCTGGCGACCACTTTGTCGCCCATCTGTTCCATAACTTCGGGGCGGGGACCGATGAAGGTGATGCCAGCATCTTCGCACTGCCGGGCAAACCGGGGGTTTTCCGACAGGAAGCCGTAACCGGGGTGGATGGCCTGGGCACCAGTGCTCCGGGCCGCATTCAGGATTTTCTCAACATTCAGGTAGCTGTCCTGGGGAGCTGCGCCGCCCAACGGGACTGCTTCATCGGCCTGCTGCACCGGCAATGAGCCGGCGTCGACGTCAGAATAGACCGCGACGGTCTTTATTCCCAGACGCTGGCAGGTGCTGATCACCCGGCAAGCAATTTCGCCCCTGTTGGCTATCAGTACCTTGGAAAACATCGGCACGCCCCTCCCCGATTGCTCCGCCCCGCGACTTTTCACCTATTGCCCAACGCACCCAACCACAAGTTTAAGAGCGTTCTGGTGCGGCATGATACCATCGGCGCTTTATGTCACGCGTGCAACGCGCGTGGCATTTGTATGGAGTTTTAATGGAATAAGTGTGCATTTGGTCGATATGGAACGATTTTGAGGGCCGATATCGCCGTTGATGTCCGGGCCGTGGTGTCTGTGAGCCGGTTTACCCGGGCCGGTTCCACCAGATGCCTGATGTACTTGTCACAGAGCGTCTTAGTCATGTTGGCAACTTCGCCGGGTCCCCATTGTTTCGTAAGGCATGGTGCCCTCCAGTGGACCCCGGATCGCTCACTCGCCAATGGCTGCTCCCGTCCCGGAGTGCCTTTCGCCGTGCAGCCGTTCCAGGAACGAGCTTGAACGGACCTCCTTGCCCAGCCAGTATCGAACGGCGCCGGACAGGATGGACTTCAGCTCGGAGGCCAGGTGCGGATTGAGGGTCAGCGAAGACGCGTCGGCGAGGTTGCCCCGATGCATCATGCGCAGCACTTTCATCGCCCGCAGCGACAGCGGCCTCACCTGCGCCTCCAGGGGAGTGCAGCCCGGACAGAGCACGCCCCCGAGATTGATGCTGAAGCGGTGGGAGTCAGGTTCGACCTCCCGGCGGCATTCCACGCAGTGGTAGAGCTCTGGCAACATACCTGTGAGCCGCAGCAGGTGAAACTCGAAGTAGCGCAGCGGCGATTCCGGCTCCGCCGCGAGGGGCAGGGCCCGCAGCACGCTGACCGCCAGGCGGAACAGGGCAGGGGACGGGCTGTCCTCGGAGCCGAAGCCGTCCAGCAGTTCGGCCACGTAGAGCCCTCGGGTCATGACGGTGAGGTCGGACTTGACTGATGCGAAACCGTCCAGCACCTCAGCCTGCGAGACGATGTCCAGTTCCCGTCCGCGGGCCATGGACATGCGGGCCAGGGTAAGCGGCTCCAGGTGGCCTACGAGCTTGCTGCTCGAGCGGCGGGCGCCCTTTCCCACGGCCCGCACTTTGCCACGGTCGGCGGTGAATATCGTTACCACCAGGTCTGCCTCGCCGATGGAGGCCTTTCTGAGCGTAAGCCCCTCGCAGCAGTAGGTGCGCGGCGGGGCCATTCCTAAAGTTCCTGCCGGCCCTGGAAGGCGCGGCTGAGCGTCGTTTCGTCTGTGTGTTCCAGCGACCCTCCTACGGGAAGGCCGCGGGCGAGACGTGTCACTCGCAGGTCGCTGCGGCCCAGGTGCCGCTGGATGTACATGGCAGTTGCCTCCCCCTCCATGGTCGGGTTGGTGGCCACGACCAGCTCGGCGAGTTCGGGATCTTCGAGCCGTTCCAGCAGTTCCTTCAGCCTCAACTGGTCCGGCCCAACCCCGTTGATGGGAGAGATTACACCGTGCAACACATGATACAGCCCGCGGAAACTGCGGGTGCGTTCCAGGGCCAGGACATCCATCGGGTCTTCGACCACACAGATGATGGACCGGATACGCCGGTGGTCGGCGCACAGCAGGCAGGGGCTGGACTCGGCCAGGTTCTGGCATTCGGCGCAATAGACGGTGTTCCGCTTCACCGCTGTCACCGCCTCGGCCAGGGCGTAGGCTTCCTCGTCCGGCAGGCGGATGATGTGGTAGGCCAGCCGCTGCGCGCTCTTGGGGCCAATGCCCGGCAGCCGGTTGAGCTCCTGCACCAGCCGGGCGAGGGAGGGAGAAGCGGAGGGAAGGTTGTCTGGGGTCATAAGTCAGCTCTTGGAAACCATCTCTAAACTTGGCGGGGTCCACAACCCGTCTTTCCCACGAAGGCCGTCATTGCCGCGAAAGCGGAAATCCATTGGCTTAAGCTGCCGACTGACGGACCCCACCGGTACGAGCCTGTTTGGAGACAGCCTCTCAACCTGCAATCCTGAAGTTGTGGCAAGAAAAAAGCGGAGCGCCGATCGGAAAGAATCCGTCGAATTCGGTGGTTGCAGCGGCCACCTGCTCCATCAAGGTGAGTGTGAGAGTCTCCTGACAACGTGCATCGTTCTGTGAGCTTGTCGGGAAATGTCGAGTTGCCGAGTCATAGCGGCGCAGAGGCCTTGTACTCCCGCCTAAACGCCAATGACGGGGAGGGCGCCTTGGGAGCGACGGGTAGGGCGCTTACCAGTATCTCGGCACACTTGCTACGTCAGCCCGGGGATGTTCATGCCTCCGGTGATGACGCTCATCTTGTTGGCAGCCAGCTCCTGGGCCTTGGTGGCGGCATCATTGAAAGCGCCTACCAGCATGTCCTGCAACAGCTCCAGATCTTCTGCGGCTTCGGGTTCGATTTCCACCGTTTCGACTGCCTGCTTGCCGGTCATTACCACTCTGACGGCACCGCCGCCGGCGGTTCCGATTACAGTAAGAGCCTCCAGTTCTTCCTGGATCTTCTGCAGCTGGGCCATTTGCCGCTGGGCCTGGCGCATCATGTTGCGGTTCATTATTCCTCATCCATAACTTGGATTATTTTGGCGCCCATTCCCTGGGCGGCGCGGACCAGAGAGCTCTGCTGGGCAGGATTGCTGGCCCCTCCGCCGGCCTGTTGTCCGTTGGCCAGGATAAGCTGGTAGTCGCAACCATCTCCAAACGATTCGCCCAGCACATCCGAGAGCCGCTTGCGGGAGGTCGGGTCCTCCAGCTCCTCCTGCATTCGCTCCAGGTTGGCCTTGTTGGTGAAGGGCAAAACCAAAGTCTGGCCGTCCAGTGAGATGCTGTTGACCTTGCAGTCTCGAAGGAGGGCACCCAGATTGTACTTTTTGCCCTTGTGCCGGGACAGCGCCTTGACCGTGTTGTTCCATTGTACCCAAAGCTCGTTGGAGTCGCCCGCCGTGGGGCCGGCCCCAGCACCGGCAGGTTCCGGCGATTGGCTGGGGGTGCTTGCCGGGGCGGGAGCAGGGCGTTCCCGCGGCGGGGGGCGGTCGGCCCGAGGCTCGCGAGGCGGCGGGGCCGGACGGGGAGCCTGTGCCGCCGGGGCCCGTTGCGCCGGCACTGGCGGCGGGGCCTCCGCCACAGGCGCGGGAGCAGCCGATTCCTCGCAGATCTCCACCACCGCCAGTTCCAGTGGAAGCGTGGAGGGAGCGTCGTAGCGCATGTTCACCGCGCCCCATACCTTGAGGGCGTGAACTATTCGCCAGGAGGGCTGCTGACCCACCAACTCCCTCAGTTGAGCCCGCACGTGCTCCGGCAGGTCGACCGCATCCTCGGACCCCCACTGCAGATGCATGAACGCGCGCAGCAGATCGGAGGTCTGCCGGTGCAACTGCCTGAGATCGCTGCCCTCCCACGCTGCCTGGTTGACGGCTGAGAGGGACGCGGTGGTGTTGCTCAGCAACAGGTACTTGACCAGTTCCAGGGCGGCCTCATCGCTGCCCAGGCCCAGCAGCTTCTCCACCTGCTCCGAAGTAACTCCATCCGGGCAGGATACGACCAGCTGCTCCAACAGGTTCTCTGCGTCGCGCAGGCTGCCGGCGGCGTAGCGGGCGATCATCCGCAGTGCGGCCGGCTCCACTGAGACTCCCTCGGCATCGGCAATCTCAGAGAGCCGCCCGAACACGGTTTCGGACGGGATCCGGCGAAAATCCAGTCGCTGGCACCGGGAGATGATGGTGGGCAGTATGCGGTGCGCCTCGGTGGTGCACAGTACAAAGATAACGTGCCCCGGTGGCTCCTCCAGTGTCTTCAGAAAGGCGTTGGAGGCAGCATCGGTCAGCATGTGGGCTTCGTCGATGATATAGACCTTGCGGCGGCCCTGTACTGGCGCAAAGTTCACCTTGTCGCGGATGTCCCTGATCTCGTCGATGCCACGGTTGCTGGCAGCGTCCAGCTCGATGATGTCCATGAAGCGGCCGTCGTTGATGGCCTGGCAGACGGTGCAGGCGTTGCAGGGATCTCCGTCTTGCAGGTCCAGGCAGTTGGCCGCCTTGGCGATGATGCGGGCCGTGGTGGTCTTGCCGCAGCCTCGGGGCCCGCAGAAAAGGTAGGAGTGGGACATCCGGCCCAAGCGCACGGACTGGCGCAGTGTGGTCGACACGTGTTCCTGGCCTGCAAGCTCTTTGAAGCTGGAGGGGCGCCACTTGCGGTAATAGACCTGCGACGTCATTACGACACCTGCTCAATCGACTGCAACGACTCAAGGGCTTCGCGTTCTAGCGCCTGCATCCGCCCGGTATCCTCCGTCTCCAGGTGGTCATAGCCCACAAGGTGCAGCGCCCCGTGTACCACCAGGTGCGCCAGCTCCCACTGAGGACTGACGCCATGCTCGACTGCCTGCCGCCGCGCCTGTGGCCACGACACGACGATTTCACCCAGGGGCTTTGGAATGCCGGGAGGCAACACGAATCCTGATGTGTCCGGCTGTTCCGGTGGCCCGTCCCCTTCGCCCTCCCAGTGTCCCGGGTGGTCGGCGGAAAAGGAGAGAACATCTGTGGTCTCGTCCAGCCCCCGGTACTCGGCGTTCAGAGATCGTACCGTTTCGTCATCAGTGATGAGCAGGCTGACTTCAGCATCCCCGGTTATCTCCGCCGCCTGCAACCCAAATCGGACCACGATCTCCAGCCACGCAGGATCAAGTTCTACGTCGAAGGGTTCGTCAAGGGAAGTAGAAACCTGCAATCCCGATAGTTCGCGCAATGAATACATCTCGAGGGGGCGAGTGGGGCCGGAATATACCACCGGAGGACCGGGCGCCCCTATCATAATCCATGGGGCGCGGGCATTCCAGCGGTGCCTAGCAGTTGCCATCCTCGGCGGGACGACGGCGGTGACGGAACATATCCGCTAGCGGAATGGACAGGCCGGGGGGCAACGGTGTGGTCAGCGTGTCGTCAGCGGTCAGGAGCGCCCGCTGAGCATACTCGCAATCCCGCAGTTCCAGCAAAGTGGCGGTATCGTTACGAGGGTCAAAAATCCAATATTCAGGAACACCACCGGCGGCATACAGTTGGCGTTTGCGGACGAGGTCGCGGTTACGGTCTGAGGAGAGAATTTCGACGACTATGTCAGGAGGGCCTTCGACCCTGCGGTCGTTTACAATCACCGGATTGTCCGCGAGGACGATGCACAGGTCCGGTGCGAGAAGAATGCGGCTCTCCATGGACAGAGCTACGTTGAAGTCCATCATCAGTTCTGCTGGCGGATCCTCGAAACTGTCGAGGTATTGGTTGATGGGGAAAGCCAGTCTTAGCTGAAAGAACCCGCGAACTCTGCGGGGGCGTGGCATTAGGTACAGGACTCCCTCGTCCAACTCCATCTTCCGCAGGTCGTCGGTATCCGGCAGTTCCATGTATTCCTCGACGGTCAGCCGCATCCCGGAGCGCGGTTTCAGCATCGTCATAGAGATCACCCTCCGCTGTACTGTAATTATAAGGCCACAATCCCGTGATTGGCTTCCATCTGCTGACGTGTCCCGGACCGGCGCCCTTTGGTATCATCTGCGGAACCGAAATGAAACAGGAGTAAATCATGCGTGGAGTCACGTTCAAGGGAAACCGGGAGGCCGAAATCAGGGAGTTTCCCGACCCTCACGCCGGGCCGGGAGAAGCTGTACTGCGGATAATGGCGTCCGGGCTGTGCGGCACCGACCTGCACCGATACCGCGACGGAGAGCCGACGGAGATGATCACCGGCCATGAACCCTGCGGTGTCATCGAGGAGCTGGGACCGGGCGCGCCTCCGGGCCTGAAGCTGGGCGACCGGGTGATGTGCCATCACTACGAGGGCTGTGGCGTCTGTGAGATCTGCTCCATGGGCTACGAGCAGCTCTGCCCCCACGGCCACGTTACCTTCGGCGGCGGCACTGGCCACGGCGCCAATGCCGACTACATGATCTGCCCATCCCGCACCCTGGTCCACCTGCCCGACGAGCTTTCCTTCGAGGAGGGCGCGGCCATCTCCTGCGGTACCGGTACAGCATGGAACGGGCTGAACAAGATGGACATCAACGGCAAGGACATCGTAGCTGTCTTCGGACAGGGGCCGGTGGGCCTGAGCGGCACACTGTCGGCCAAGGCCATGGGAGCCCGCGTCATCGCTGTCGACGTGATGGACGAGCGGCTGCGGCTGGCGACGGAACTGGGGGCTGACCACACCATCAACGCCGCCTCCAACGACCCGGTGCAGGCCATACTGGACCTGACCGGCGGCCAAGGGGCCACGGCGTCGCTGGAAACGTCCGGCAATCCCACGGCCCGGCAGCAGACGCTGTCCTGCCTGCGCCCCTTCGCCCGAGCCTGCTACGTGGGTGTCGGCGGGCCGGCTGAGATAGACTTCAACCGCGATGTAATTTTCAAAGTGCTGACCATCTTCGGCTCATGGACTTTCAGCAAGGCGGAGCTGATCGAGATCGCCCGCTTTTTCGTGGACACCAAGGCCCCGCTGGACCGGCTGATCACCCACCGTTACAGCCTGGACAACGCCATAGAGGCATTTCGGACCTTCGACGCCACCACCACGGGCAAGTGCGTGTTCGTTTTCGACTAGCCCTCGCTGTGAGCGGCAATACTGGGGACGTGGAATTCGCTTCTGCGTCCTCTACTCCTGTCCGGCTTTCCAGACCTGGCGGTGAAACTCCTCGCCGCGCAACACGGAAAACACAACGCTCTCGATGTCTACCGCGAAGCAGTGGCTTTCCACATCCTCCACCCTCATGCCGATGGCTGCGTAAACGGCTTCACCGAAGCTGCGCAACTCATCAGGGTCGTTCACCTCTCTGGCGCGCCCGTAGACCTTGAACTCGCCCTCGGTGCCATCGCGGTTGGACACGGTGCTGTGGACCACGCAGCGCGGGTCGCGAAGCAGATCCAGCGCCTTTACCGATCGCCACATCATTCCCAGGTACAACTGTCCGTCGGCAAAGAACGGCTCCACTGGCGATATGCGCGGCCACCCGTCCTGCCGCAGCGTACCCACCAGCGCCAGCCCCGTGCGGGCGAACTGGGCCACGCCCAACGCCGCCAGCTCCGGGGCCTGGACCGCGAATTGCTGCCATGTGGTGGTCATCGGTATGTGTTAGCGTTCGGCATCAGTCTCATCATCCCTCGAGGGGGGCAGAAAGCCCAATATAACTTCCTTGCGCGCTCTTATCCCGGTTCGTGTTCGTTCCACCAGCCCTAAATCTTCCAAATCAGAGATGTCCCGGTTAAGAGTTCTTTCTGTTACCCGCGCGTATGCCTCCGCTATTCCCGGAGACATCAGGCGTACTTCACTCCTCGGTGTGGGTTCGTCCCGGCGCGATAGCTCAAGTGCCAGGTTGCGCTTGCGGATGTCGGCCTTGCTACTGCTGTGAAATTGTGCGTGGATGTAGTTCTCCCAGAGAATCGCCAACTGCTGTTCCTGAATGTGAGCCAGCTGGTCTCGAAGGCCATCCACGAATCCTTGCAGGGAATAGACTATAAACCCAATAGCACCGTTTTCCACACGGCTGGACAAGCGGAGCTGGCGATAGTACTCCGCTCGCGTTTCATTGTAGTGGTTGCTAAGCAGGTGGGCGGCCGGACTGGGGACGCCGGCCGCAGCTAGAATCTGGTATTCCATTAACCGGGCAGTCCTTCCGTTGCCGTCGCCGAAGGGATGAATCCATACCAGATACAGGTGGGACAGAATGGCGCACAGTATTGCAGTGGCCGTACTGCTGTCCAGAACTTGAGCGGATTCTATTTCCTGAATCCAATCACACAGTCTGGAAAGTAGATATTCGCAGTCCTCCCGGGGCGCTGCCACATAGTCCGCAACACCATATTGCCCTGTGGGAATCTCACCAGGAATGACTCCCGGTTCCAAGGCAAGGCCGTGAAGAACCACCCGATTTAGCTCCTTGATGCGCTGGGGAGTCATTGGCGGTACATTTCCAGCGGCGATGACCGCGAATATCTCGTTACAAGCGCCGATTATATTGTCCACTTCCTGACCGAGATATTCCTTGGACGGTGGCAGCTTTAGCAAGCCTTGGATTCGCTGCGAAATTTGAGCAATCGTCAGCGTGTTGCCCTCAATTGCTGTGGTCGCGTGAACTCCCCGTTCCAAGTAAATCCGGTGAAGTGTCCTGAAAGTTTCCGGAAGCAACGGAGATCGCCTGATCTGCTCACACATCGAGTGTGCCTCGCCCAACAGCATCCAAAAGCGGCTGGGGGCCAGATCCAGATGCAGGGTGAAGCCAATCCTTGAATGCGATGACTGGTAGGCGCGAGCCATATATTTTTGTCCTCTTATTTGTTCTATAATATAGCCTCAATTCAGTGATTTCAAATAATAATTTGTCTTGTATTGTGTCCCCAAAAATTAACCACAATCGACAGGTAGCCCTGAAGGGTTGACTTCAGCGACCGCTGCTTTCCGAATTACCACAAACAGAAACCCCGCGACGGCTCTGTCGCGGGGTTACGTACGCTTCAAGGGTTTGGTACCCCGGAGGGGCTTCGATCCCCTGATCTCCACCTTGAAAGGGTGGCATCCTGACCTGGCTAGACGACCGGGGCACTACATTACGAGTTTAGCACACCTTTTTTTGGTGCGCTATGGGTATACCGCCAGCTCATCTAGCGAGGTGTCTTCGGGGAACCCGGACATCAGGTTCATGTTCTGAACGGCCTGGCCGGCTGCTCCTTTGACCAGGTTGTCCAGCACGCTGAAGACCGTCAGCCGTCCCGTGCGCCCGTCGATGACCGGGTGTATCAGGCACATGTTGTTGCCCAGGGTCTGCTTCGTCTGCGGTGGGGAGGCGACCACCCTTACGAACGGATCGTCCGCGTAGTACTCGCGGTAGATATCAACCACACGCTGCTTGCCTTCGTCTCCCGACCACTCGCTCGGGTTTGCCAGTGGAGCGTAGCAGGAACTGAATATGCCCCGCGTCATCGGAATCAGGTGCACCTGGAACGTCACCCTCACTGGTTGCTCACCTAGCGGGTTGAGCTCCTGAGTGATCTCCGGGAGGTGGCGATGTCCGTTTACGGCATAGGCGAAGGCATTCTCGTTTACCTCGGAGAAATGGTTGGTCATTGTGAGGCTGCGGCCGCCGCCCGACACTCCGGACAGGCTGCTGACGATGATGTCGGGGCTGATGATTCCCGCGTCAACCGCCGGCGCCAGGCCCAGGATGGCGCTGGTCGGGTAGCAGCCCGGGTTGGCCACCAGCCGCGCCGCGCGAATCTCGTCGCGGTGCAATTCGGTCAGTCCGTAGACCGCCTCCTCCAACAGCGAAGGCCTCTGGTGCTCAACGCCGTACCATTCCTCGTACTCGTCGGCCCGTTTCAGACGGAAATCGGCGCTGATGTCCACCACCTTGACGCCCTGCTCCAGCACCGGGATGCAGGCCTCGGCGCTGGCCTTGTGGGGCAGTGCCGAAAATACCAGATCGAGGCTGCCGCTCAACTCCGGCTCGATGGTCAGGTCCAGGCTTTCCAGGTGAGGGAACACATCGCCCAGCTTCTGCCCAGCGGCGCTCCGTCCGGTGACCGATTCGATCTCCACCTCGGGATGACGACGCAGGATACGGGCCAACTCCGATCCCGAGTATCCCGTGACGTTGATGATTCCTACCTTCACTTTCCTGGCCCTCCTATGTCGTCGGCCCGCACCGGAATTGCAGAAACATTAACGGGCCGCGCGTTCGCCTGCGCAAAAAGCGCCAATACTAATTCACCCGGACCCCATCAATACAGGGGGAACGTGCGGGAGCAAATCGGGGTTTTCGGCAGCGGTCCTGGATCTGCTTTCTGTCCTGGCGCCATTTCCCGATTTGGCCGTCTCCGCCATCAGCTTTCCACGGGACGGGCACAATTCCCCAACTACGCACTCACCGCATAGCGGCCGCTGCGCCCGGCACACTCGCCGCCCATGGTTGATGAAGGCAACGTGGAAATTGAACACATCCTCGGGAGGAACCTTGGCCTCCATCACGTCGTGGGCCTTGTCTGCGTTGGTCTTGGCGTCGATGGCCCGCAGCCGCTGGCACACCCGGTAAATGTGGGTGTCGATAGCCATCGCTGGCATGCCCAGGGAGAAATTCAGGACAATGCCCGCTGACTTGGGTCCGATGCCGGGAAGCTGGCGCAACCATGCTTTCGCTTCCGCCAATGGCATCTCCCGCAGGAACGACAGATCCAGCGACCCGCCGTTCAGTGCCAGCACCCTTTCCAGCACTTCCTTGATGCGGGGAGCCTTCACTTTGGCAAGCCCGCCGGGGGCTATGGCCTTTTCGATGTCGGCGATATCGCCCCGGGCCACTGACTCCAGCGTTCCGAACCGTTCCATCAGGAGGGCAAAGGCGCGACCGGAGTTGATGTCCGAGGTGTGCTGGGAGAGGATGGTGAAGACCATCTCTTCGGTCGGAGGCAGCCGCCGTTCAGCGGGGAAGGGCCCATACTCCTGCGCCATCAACTCAACGGCCCGGGCGATGCGCGCCGCGGACATCGTTGGGCTGCGGCGCTGCTTCTTCGTCTGTGCCTGCGTCGGCATTGCCAGATTCTAGCACTGGCGGAAGGAATTTGGAATGCGGGCAGCCTGATGGGGCTTGCCAGGTACTGGCTTGTTTCGAAACGCGCCAAGGCGGGAATTCCGGACCTGCGGTGAACAGGCCCGCTTCGCCGGGTCGGTCTGCTGTTATCGCTCGCCGCGCAGGAACCGCTCCACGTCGCGTACCAGGTCCTCAGGGTCGAGAATAGAACTGGTGGCCACGCTCTCGTCGTACTGGCCCTCCAGCTTTGCGACATAGGACCCGATCTGTTCGTCGGCCTGCACCGCCTTGGCCACTTCGTCGTCAAACTTGGTGGCTGCGCCCTGCAACTCCTCCAGATCCACGGGCAGACGAAGCAGGCGAGCCAGAGTCTGCAGCAGGGAGTACGCAACGCGGTAGTTGGGAGCGGCCTGCAGGTAGTGGGGAGTGTGTCCCCAAATGGAAGAGTAGCCCAGGCCCTGTTTGACGAAAGCATCCATCACTGAAGAACTGATGCCTGTGGGCCCCTGGTAGTTGGAGGATCTAATGTCGCGACCCTCCAGGAACTCGGACAGATCGGGACGGGTCGCAGTTCCGCTCAGCTTGACTGGGCGGGTGTGGGGCACGGCGTCCAGCAGGGCGCCGACATGCACGACAGTCTCAACCCCCTGCTCAACAGCCAACCGGGCAACACCCTGGGAGTAGGTACGCCAGCGCAGGTTGGGTTCGACCCCGGTAAATATCATTATGCCGTCGTCGGTGTCGGGGTTATTGATGTGGAAAAATTCGTTGGCGGGCCAGTGGATATGCCTTTTCCCGTCGCGGGTGCGGGTGGTTGTGGGTCGCGTCTGGCTGAAGTCGTAGAACTCCTCTGGGTCGAATTCAGCAAACTTCCGGGCCTTCAACTTGCGCTTCAGGTACTTCACCGCGCTGGTGGCGCCCTCTGCGGCGTCGGCCCATCCGCTGAACGCTATCAGGAGGGTGCTAAGCTTGCGTTCCGGCTGGTGGTCAACGGAAAGAAAGTCCATCGTGCTCCCGCGCTCGTTTGACTGACCGAAATAGTCTATCACAGGCCGCGGCATGTCGTGAAAGACAGCCAATCGACCAAGCTAAATTTACCTGTCCAATCGACCGATGGAGGTGCCGCATTCCGTGTGATTTGCATGGTAATACCCCGGCGCGGGCACTTCACGCTTCTGGGCACATGAGCCGGACCAGCCTGCTACGTGCCTTCAAACCGGTCCAGGCGGAACAGGGCGAGATCATGGGTGGTCTCGCCGAACATCGCGAGGTCAGCCATAATTTCTCCCACAACGCTGGCGAATTTGAAACCGTGTCCCGAGAAGCCTGCGGCCAGGGATACCTGCGGGTGGCCGGGATGCAGGTCGATGATGAAGTGCCCGTCGGGTGAGTTGGTGAACATGCAGGTCTTCAGGGACAGTGCCGGTCCCGCAGCGGAGGGGAAGTAGCGCTCGACAAACTGCCGGAGCACGGCCTCATCCTCATCGTAAATGTCCCGGTCCAGCTGGTCGGGGTCAACGGCCTGGCTCCTGTGGTGGGTACGGCCCACCTTGAACCCCGGCACACCAAAGACCGGGAAACCGTAGAAGCGCCCCTCCTCCACGTTCAGCCCGAAAACTGGAAAGGTATCGGTCCTGAAGTGCTCGGGCCTTTCCGGCTGAAACCAGCCCAGCACCTGCCGCTCGGCCACGGCATGCCCCGACAACGCCGGCGCGACCCTGGCGGCCCATGCCCCTGCGGTTATCACCAGCCTCGCTGCACGGTAGCTGCCCCGGCTGGTCGTGACAGTGACGCCCTCACCCGATGGCTCCCAGCCCAGCACCCGTTCCCGCCCGTGCACTTCGGCGCCCTCTTCCATCGCAGCGTTGACGTGGTTCACGATGCACCGTTCCGGAAGCAGGAATCCGCCATCGGCCTGGTAGACGGCCGATATGTCGTGCTCCAGGCGATAGCCGGGGAATCGCCGGCTGGTTTCGGAGCCGGTCAGCACCTCGTAGGGTATGTGGTGCTCCTCGCAGGCAGCCACGGCGCCCTGGAAAAATTCGCTCTCGGCGTGTCCTGCTCGGATTGAGCCGGTGATCACCAGCAGGCGCTCCCGAGCAGCGTTCTCCAACTGGTGCCAGAGCTCATAGGCGCGGCGCACCAGCGGCACGTAGGAGGGGTGCTCCTGCAGGGTGTACCGGATCATGCGTGAGTAGCCGTGGGACGAGCCCATCTCGTGGGGCACGTCAAACTGCTCGATCCCCAGGGCCCGCCATCCCCGCCGCGCCAGGTGGTACAGTGCTGCACTCCCCATGCCGCCCACGCCGATGACTATTGCGTCGTATTCGTTCATTGCTAATCTCAGCCGAATTCAGGATACCGGTGTGAAAGGGGTCCCATTATTGAAAGGGCGCAATAGAAGGGGCGCACACCTGTGCGCCCAATTGCAAGGCTAAAAACCGCGAAAAACCTGAATTGGAAGTTCTACTCTCTTGGGGTGGCTATGCCCGGAGTGGTCATCCTCAGCGAGTAGACCGAGGTACGGGCTGTGAACAGCATGGTGCGATTGTCCTCGCCACCCCAGGCGCAGTTGGCCGGGATCTCGGGCAGCCGGATAATGCCCACCTGGTGGCCGTCAGCATCAAATACCCAGCATCCGCCCGCGCCGGTGCAGTAGACCCGTCCCTCCAAGTCCACCTTCATGCCGTCGGGCACTCCGTCCTCAGCGGAATGCATCGTGGCGAACACGCGGTTGTTGCTCAGCGATCCGTCAGCGGCCACGTCAAAGGCGCGAATGAACTGGTGCTCGCACACCTCGCCGCGTTCCTTCTCGCCGATGCAGCTGTCATCCAGCCTTGTTATGGCCACGTACAGCACCGCTTCGTCGGGCGAGAAGGCGATGCCGTTGGGATACTCGGTATCCCGGGTTGCGATACTGTGTTGGCCGCTCAGAGACAGCCGGTGCACGCCGCTGAAATCCAGTTCCCTCTCCTCCTGGGTCAGCCTGCCGTTGGGGTCAGTAAAGTAAAGAGCACCGTCAGAGCGGCCCACCACGTCGTTTGGCCGGTTGATGCGCTTGCCGTCGACATGCGTCGCTATTGCGGAGTAGGTGCCGTCGGCATTGCGCCTTCCGATCTGCCGGTTGTCTCCCTCGCACAGGATCAGATTGCCTGCCAGGTCAAAGGTCAGACCGTTTGAGCCTCCGCTGTTGTCACGGAACTCTGAAGTGCTCCCATCGGGGGTCATCCGGTGCACCAGCGAGGCCCGTATGTCCACGAACAGCCAATAGCCGTCGGGGTGCCACAGCGGGCCCTCGGTGAACCCGAATCCCGTGGCCAGCTGTTGCGCCTCAGCGCCTGATTCCACTATTCCGGGTAGCAGGTCGGCCATGACAACCTCCATCTGGTTTCATCAATTGGTGGACCATCTCACTCTTCCACCGGTGAAGAGAGCGTGGGGAAGAGTGCGCTAGTTCTTAAAGGTGCGCCAAGTACTGCTCCTCGAAGTCCATGCCTGCCAGATCAGTGAAGGCCTGCATCAGGCGGCGGGTGACCGGCCCGGGAGGGCGCCCGTCTCCGATTACCGTGCCATTGACCGCCGACACCGGGCAGATGCACAGGCTGGTAGAAGTCAGGAAGGCCTCGTCAGCGGTGTAGGCGTCGAACAGGTCCAGGTCGCGCTCGGCGGTATCCATTCCCAGACCGCTGGCCAGGTCCAGCACGGTGCCGCGGGTGATGCCCTCCAGCACGTACTGCCCTTTGGGAGTGGCCACGGTACCGTCCTTGACCAGGAATATGTTGGAGCCCCGGCCCTCGGTAAGGTTCCCCGCCTCGTCCAGCAGCACGGCCCAGGAGCCCGGGTCGGTGCCCTGGGCTTCGAGATCGCCCAGTACCAGATTGAGGTAGTTGTGCGTCTTGGCCCTCGGGCTCATGAACCGCGGCGGCACCCTGGGGACCGAGGGCGTGGTGACGCGGGCCCCGTCGCGATACAAAGGCGCTCTGGAGGCGAAGGGGATGGCGTGGGTCTCGATGAGCACCGTTGGGATAGCGTTTTCGCCCTCTACGCCGCGGGTAACGCGCTGCATCACCCACATGTCCTGCCCTGAAGGGAGCAGCGGGTGGTTGTGTTCTATCACGCGGCGCGACCACATTTCCATTTCGTTCATGCTGATGCCGGGATCAATGCGCACATAGCGCAGGGAATCGTACAGCCTCCGCACATGCTCGGTCAGCTTGAAGGGGACGCCGTTGAACGTGCGGGCGGCATCAAACACGGCGTCGCCGTAGATGAAGCCGCGGTCGCGTATGGGAATCCCTGCCCGCGACTCGGGTATGAGCTCTCCGTTTAGAAAGACGATAGGTTCATCCTGGGGCATGGGGCCTCCCGCAGTAAGGTGAATGGCGGGCTGTCTGGCGACAGTATAGCGGCCAAATGATACCAGCATGCCCGCAGGCCTGCCAGCGGGACATGATTCCGGCGTCAAAAAGAAGATGGCCGGAGGCATTGCCTCCGGCCAATATGGGTCTTGCGCCTGATGTTGGGTTAGTTTACTGAGAACGGCAACGACTGGGTGTCGGTTTCGTCGGCGTCGGTCTCAGGGTTGACCTCTCCGCCCAAGGGGTCCGTTCCGTATCCGTTGGCAGTTACTGCGATGCTGGTGGCATCAGCCTCGAGCAGGACCACGTTTCCGGCCACACCGACAACGACCACGCGCCACTCCCAGGTTTCGCCGGGGTCGAGAACGTCGTCGTCATTGGCGTTTTCTCCGATGCTGCGAACGAATTCCGGAGAACTCTTGGTCAGCCTCTTGCCGGTGAGATCGGGTCCAATGCCCGCTGCAGACAGGTCAACGTAGACGTCGGACAACATCGAGTCACCGTCGTTGGTTTCGGTAACCACCACAGTCTGTACGACCAGGCGAACTACCGAGGAACCTTCCTCAAGCAGGGACACGCTGACATCAGTGCTGGGGGACAGGATTCTGACGACAGCCGTGGCAACGCCGGACGGCTCAGTCGTGTTGTCCCGCGCTGTACCTATGGCAACGGCCTCGTATCCAGTCTCCTCGGTCAGCGCTGCCGTGGAACATACAATGACGACCTGTTCGCTGGCAGCGAGGTCTCCGATTCCTGTCAGCGAAATTGCGTCATTGTTTGCGCCGGTGATACATCCGCTCAGTTCAAGACCTTCGACATTGTTTGGATCAGGGTCTATTACTGATACACCGGTCAGCTCGGAGGCCCCGTTGGTAACGGTAACGGTGATGGCGGCCGTTTCGCCACTGCGTATGGTCTGGTCCTGCGGAGTCAGTTCGACAGTCAGGCCTGGTGAGATAGCCTCGACCTCGGTCATGTCGCGAGCCATCAACCCGGTTGTGGTGCCTGGTACGGTACCTGTAATAGTGACCCATACAGAGTTTATACCAAAGTACAATTTTCCTGTGCAGTTGTATGTCTGATCCGCAGAGGTCGTCCCGGCTGCGACGGTACCAAGAGATCGTTCACAGTCATCAGCAGAACTGTAGGTGTATTCCGCCAGGTCCTCCGGATATTCCGTTACGATTCCATCAAAGATTTCGACTTTGATGGAGACATCTTCCGTGTCAGAGCCGGACGGTGTCTCTGGCGTAATCGTAAAGCCGCCTTCGCTATCGCCGTCCTCGCCTAAGTGCCTGACTATGTCAAAACCAGGCTGATTAATGATTGAAACTCCGATTTCCACCGTGCCAAAGAACACGGTAGTGGTATCGTCATTGGTAACCTCGAGCGCCACTGCCTCGCCAGCGGTGGACGTGGCGGTGCCGGAGGCAGTGACCTGGGCCTTCAGGACGAAGGTTGCTTCGGTCGTGGTACCGCACTCGTAGGCAGTGGTGGAGGCGCCGACGGCCAGGGTGCCAAATGCGTCGGCGGCCCTTTCGCAGTCCGCGACCTGCACCTCGGTGGCCTCTGCGTCTTCCAGAGATGCTACTGAAATATTGGAAAGCTCGAAGCCGCCGGTGTTGGTGATTACCACGTTGAAGTAAGCAGTCTGCCCTTGCAGGACGGACTGGGTGTCAGGGTTGTTGGGGTCCTCAACACTGGGGTAAACGTCAATCGACACCGAAGGGGCCCCTACGCGAACAATACTGGTGGCCGTGGCGTCCACTTCGTTGGGTAGTTCGGCGCCATTCGAGTCGTAAGAGCTCCCAAGATCGTAGACGGCACGCACCGTCAGTTCAACGCTTCCGGAATCCTCAGCGTCGGCCTGGACGCCGTCATTCTGGTTGATGTTGTACAGTACTCGGTCGGTATTGAAGGAGTTTCCGAGGGTAACGATTATGTTTTGCTCAACCCCTTCCTCATCCGTTTCGGTAAGAGGAATTGAAGCGGTACCTTCAGGATAGTCGTCTGTGGGGCCGGGCAGAGTGACAGTCAGCGCTCCACCACCAAAGTCACAAAGCGTCTCTTCCTTGAAGAGCTTGACTGAGTAGAAAACCTCGTCCCCATGGTTCACCACAGCAACGGTCTGGCCGGAGGAGTTGGTGGTGGCGATACTGATGCCGACACCCGGGTCGCAGCTGTCGGTCTCCTGACCGGAGGCGAAGGGGCTGGTTACCGCGAAAACGGTCAGGCCCACTCCGATCACGGCAAGCAGGACAAGAATTGGGATTACGTTGCGTTGAATCAAGCTCATCTAAATGGCTCCAAAATACTTGTTGTCATCTCAGAACCGGCATGCTTGCCACCGGTCAGGACACACAACTCAGAGTCCGCGAACCCAGCCCGTGCGGGACAGTCGCAGCGCGGCCCCACACTGCCCCTAAATTCCGCATTATCATACATAAACAGGGCGTCGGAATTCAACCATTTTTGGCTTGGTTAAATGCACTCGTTATCCAATGTACCATTCCCGGCCCATTTCGGTGCTTCAGGGCGCGCGTGGCACGCAGTAGTCAATCACGGGGAATGTTTACGGTCAAGCCCTGATTTCTCTATCGATGGGAGATCAGACACAACCAGGGCAAACAGACAAAACGGCCGGAGGGGAGGGACCCCCGGCCGTTGATGGGGTTATAGCAGAAGAGTTGAAGCCAGAAATACGCCGAGAGGCGCTATTATCCTGACAGATGGCCATTGCCCGTAGCCTGATCCGCGGGCATCGTTTACAACTGATACTATCGAATCGATCGGCACCAGAGGGCGATTCGCTCCAATTGGCTGGAATCAGTCGACGGAAACCTAGGAAAGGGCTTTTGCCAGTTCCTCGGCCTCGGCCTTGCTCAGTATCCGGAAGACCGACAGGCTCGGGTCCTCTTTGGCCACGCCCTTGGCTGCGGGCCGACCATTTTTCATGGTTACCAGCTCAATCTGGTCCATCTCCACTTTTTTGCGCAATTTCGTACAGTATGCTGTCAGAACGGGCATATTGGCCTCCGCCTCTTCGGATTTCTTGGCGCGGGACTTACGAGGAGGCATTTCCTCACCTCACGTTTTGCACAGGGACAGGCTCGAGCTACTATCCATAATGTCAAAATATTGTAGGAATGAGAAGCCCGTTTGTCAATATAGAGTAGAAGCAAATACTAGCCAAAGACTAGAGTGTCCTGTGATGCCCCGCGGGATGGCGCCGCGCCGGAAGGCGCCAGGCAAATTGGCTAGCGTATTGGACGGTCGTGTTGGACGGCGGGGTTATACGGTCGTGGAAAACGCTCACCAGCGTTTCCCCTGCGGCAGGGATGCGGAGCGGGTGAAAAGCAGGGTTTTTCCTGCGTCGCCGCGTCTAGCTGACGGACCTGCGTGTTAGAATATCAGGGGTGCGGGGATGGAATTCAGCAGGCTGCGGAAAGCAATGGGACAACTCTTTATAGTGCGCCACGGGGAAACTGTCTGGAACCGGGAAGGCCGTATCCAGGGACACACGGATGTCGCTCTTTCTGAAAAGGGAATCGGGCAGGCCACCAGGCTGGCCCAGCGCCTGAGCTCGACCCGCTTTGATGCTGCCTACGCCAGCGATCTCTGCCGCGCTTCTGAAACTGCATCCTTAATCCTGAAGGGTCGCGATGTTCCGCTGTACCCCACCCCTCGACTGCGCGAGTATCACAAGGGCGCCTTCGAAGGCATGACCGACGCAGAGCTCCGGGCCCGCTTCCCCGCCGAATATCCCAGCTACGTTTCCAAAGACCTGGACTATGCCCCGGAGGGTGGCGAGTCAACTCGGGATGTCAGCCACCGGATGTCTTCCGTTATCACTGAGATAAAGGAGCGGCACCTGGGCGATACGGTGCTGCTGGTGGGCCACGGCGGTTCGCTGCGAGCCGCAATGATGGCCCTGCTAGGCATGCCGCTGGACGCCAACTGGCGTTTTGTATTTGGCAACTGCACCCTCACCATCGTGGACACCTACCACGACAACGCGGTCCTTCGGCTGTTCAACGACGGCTCTCATTTTTCCTGACTGGCCAGCCCGTCTGGGCACTGAAATTCAATCTCCACTCTCATCATCGGGGGAAGTACCCTTGACCAGCGGCAGCGATTCAACCCCAGGCTATGCAGCAGTTCCCGGTCCTGTCGGTGCAGCCACCGTCCGGGCTCCCGGCGTTTGCGGAGTGCTGGCCCAGGGCGTCTTGGGTGATATGCCATTCTCCGTCACCTGCCCCGTCGATTTTTTCTCTCGTGTCAGCGTGCAATTGACCAGTGATGGCCCTGGAGTCGTGGCAACCGATAACTGCGAAAAAACTGTGGCAGCGGTTCGCCGGACACTGGCCCACCTGCGCCAGGCCAAGGTGAGAGCAGAGGTTCAGGTCAGTTGCCCCATACCCCGCGGACGAGGCCTGGGAAGCAGCACTGCGGACCTGTCGGCGGCCATTGCCGCCACCGCGCTGGCCTTGGGCCGGGAACTCAGCCCATACGAGATCGCGCAGATTGCCCTGTCCATTGAACCCACCGGTGGCGCGATGATGCCGGGGCTTGCCCTCTTTGACCACCGCGCCGGCATGGTGCGCGAGAGCCTTGGCGCTCCGCCTCCCATGGAGATCGTGGCGCTGGACTTCGGCGGCGCCCCGGGGTCGAGCCTGGACGACAGGACGCGACGATGGAAGGCGGTCGATGGCCGCACCGATGAGGCCCTGGGCTTGATCCGCCGGGGAATCGCCGAGAAAAGCCCTGCTCTGGTGGGCCAGGGAGCCACCGTTGCCGCAGAAGCCGGAAGCCAGATAGAGTCCCGCCCCAGGCTGGAGGAACTGGTCTCTTTCGCAAGGCAGGTGGGCGCCGTCGGTGTGAACGGCGGCCACGGTGAGGGCGTGTCGGGGGTGCTGCTCGATGCGACGCAACGGCGTGGCAAGTCGACGTACATCAAGGCCATACAGGCATTCCCCGACGCCGAGACGGTCTATCACTTCCGGATGCTGGGCGGCGGAGTGCAGACCGTAGGTTGAACGTAGGTTAAACGTTGAACGCAGGTTAAACCAGGTTAAACCCGGAAGCCAAACCCGGAAAAGACAGTGCGTAAACAGGGGTGGCGGGTTATGAACCCGTGGCCTCTTTGCGCTCTGTTGGTGTATCCCCGGTAAGCAGGGACCCGGCAAGTAGAGAGAGGACGGCGGAACGATGGCGGAGTACAACCTGGCAGTGATTCCCGGCGATGGCGTTGGGCCCGAGGTGATAGCCGAGGGACGCAAGGTGCTGGAGGCGCTTGCTTCCTCGGGAGGCCCGTCCTTCCGGTTCACCGAATTCCCCTGGGGCAGCGACTACTATCGCGAGACCGGCCGGCTTATGCCGGAGGATGGCCTGGAGTTGCTGTCCGGCTTCGATGCCATCCTTTTCGGCGCCGTGGGCGATCCCAACATCCCGGACCATATCACCCTGCATGGGCTTCTGCTGCCCATGCGCCGTGGCTTCGACCAGGGCATCTGCGTGCGACCGGCCTACCTGTATCCCGGGGTGACCTCGCCCCTGGCTGGAAAGAAGGCCGGCGACATCGACATGGTCATCTTCCGCGAGAACACCGAGGGCGAGTACGCGCCGGTGGGTGGGCGGCTCAACGCCGGTACGCCCCACGAGATCGTGATCCAGAGCAATGTCTTCACCCGGCGCGGCACCGAGCGCATCATACGGGCCGCCTTCGAGCACTGCGTTCGCCGCAACAGGCGGATGAAAGTCACCTCGGTTACCAAGTCCAACGCCCAGTCCTTCGGCATGGTCTTCTGGGATGAGGTGTTCGAGGACGTGGCCGCCGATTTTCCGCAGGTGGAGACCGAGTCGCTGCTGGTGGACCGGGCCTGCATGGACTTCGTGCGCTGGCCCGAGGACTTCGACGTGGTGGTCGCTTCCAACCTTTTCGCTGACATCCTGTCGGACATTGCGGCAGTGGTGTCGGGCAGCATGGGTCTCGCCCCCAGCGCCAACATCAACCCCGACAAGTTACACCCGTCGCTGTTCGAGCCGGTGCACGGCGCGGCCTTCGACATCATGGGCAAGGGCATCGCCAACCCGCTGGCCACCGTCTCCGCAGTGGCCATGATGCTGGACCATTTCGGCGAGGCGGAAGCCGCCAGCCGCGTGGATGCCGCCGTAGCCCGCTGCCTCGAGGAGCGCCGGGTCGTTACCTCAGACCTGGGTGGCAGCGCCAGCACCGCCCAGATGGGCGACGAGGCCGCAAGGCAGGTGCAGGAGGGGTAAGGCGCGACAATGGGTTGAAACAGGTGAGGAGGGTCGGAAACTGTTGGAATTACAAGGTCTCAGCCATTCTGCGGGATCACTTCGTTAACAGACTGGACTTGGATCTGCGTCGTATTGACTGATACAGATTGAAATCTCGAAAACCTTAAAGTCGTCAAAGGACAGGCGAAGGGATTATTCGTTATTGATATATGGCCAGAACTTTTCCCACTCGACCGATGCCCCCTCCAAACTCGCCAGGTCAGAGATGATTTCGTGAATCAGTCGTATAGCCGTCCATTCACAGTCACCGCTCAAACGAAAATGCCCCCCTTTGCTTGGATTTGGGGCCGATCGTTGATCGGTTCATCGCAACCGTCAAGATCTCTCGTTCAATCGGAGAGCCGGTATCTTCCCCGGTTATTGACGAACTCCAGTAATCCGCTGTCCCGAAGCACCTGCATTTGCTGCCTGATTTTTGCAGCGACGTTATGGTTTTCCGGGTGCAGTTGGGAAAGGTCTGCAAGAAACCGGGAGGTGAACGCTTTTAGTGTGAAGTCTTTGCTACCGGATTCTTTCGCCAATCTCGTGATGCAGGAGAACACATCCGCCCCCCATCCTTGAGAAGCCTTGGGGTTAGCTGCGATGAAAGCGACTTTGTTCCATTCTCGTCTAACCTGAGAGGGTACTTTCGCTAGACCCTCTGAGATTACGCTGATTCGCCCGTGCTCCGGAATATGACCGAGGAGGATATTCGAACCTACCCAACCTGCTCTTCTGGCACCACTCCCTAGCGGCTTTCTGGGTTGGACTACACTTCGTCCGATCAGGTGCCCCGGTACAACGAATAGATTCGTCACCGTCCAACTGGTCCTGCTGTAATTCAGGAAGGCGTAGTGAGGAACCGCTCCGCGATCGATCGCTGCTATTTTTTGGGCGTATGCGGAGTTGGAAACACTTCTTCCAAAGCCGCCGTTCTTTCCCTTCAACTGATAGGAAGCTGTGCAGGATGGACAGGTGAAGTCCCTGACAGGCGAATTGTTCCGCTCACTAACCAACTCTCGTGATGGGCAAGCAAGGCGATAGAGATTTTCAGCGGCCCACTTTTCGGTAACTATCCTGGCAATCTGGGCGTTGCTCGAATAGCCAGAGGCTGAAGATGGGTCTAAGTTGAGCTCCATGCCCGAGTTCTATTTCCCCTATACCCCCAGCACCACCGATGCTATCTTTCTCTCCAGTGCCTGCCCTATTTGCATGGTCAGGTCGGGGCGGCCGGCGTCTCCTATGGTGCCCACGAAGGCCACACCCAAGAGTCGGCCCAGCCGAAAGTCCACCACTGTTGAGGAGATTAGTCCGCTGGGGCCGCCCTGCAGCACTCTGAGCGCCACCGACTCGTCGAAAAAGCCGCTGGTCTCCAGCCTGGTTGCCGCCACCAGCTGATGGCCCTGTCCAACGCTGTCTCCGACGTGATCCTCAAAGTCCTTGAGGAATATCTCATGCATCCAGCTGCTGACCGACTCAGGAGTGTCGAACAGGTGCACCACAGAGGCTGCCATGAAGTCGAAGCCTTCGGCCATAGCCATTGTTGAGGTGGGACCAAGCTCCCGCATCTGGCCCGTGATCCTCCCGGCCTCCCTGAATCGTTCTGCCGTGTTCCCGGCGAAGCCATTGCTGGCCAGGCGCTCGTTGTCCAGTTCCCCCTCTCGTACAATCTGGTGGACCTGAAAATCGCCAGGGAACTCGCCCTTTTCCAGCACCATGTCCTGCAGTGTATCTTCGGTAACTCGATAAGTGGCTCTTGTCAGTGCAGAGGTTACCAAACCGGTCCTCCGGGTGTGAAATGTGTGTGAAATTTGCCTGAACTTTCTTTGATGGCGGCAGCCCGCGCCGTTTGAAACGCGCTGCCGCAGGATCAGGGGCGCAGGGTCTTGCCGTGCCCCACGCCCCGTTGTTCGCAGAAACCTGCGGCTTATCCGCAGACCATGGGATAGATGTGCAGGGATCGGGTGGACTCCACCGGCAGCATGGTCTTGCTCCATGTCTTCCCGCCGTCGCTGCTGCTGTACACCTCGCCGGAGTAGGCGGCGCAACTGATGCGGGAGGGAGCGGCAGGATCGATGGCCACCTGCATCATGCGGCCCGGCGGAACGTCGCCCAGGTCGAGACGCTCCCAGGTCTCGCCCACGTCGCGGCTGCGGAACAGGGCCCCTTCCGGCACGGTGTCGGGAGGAGCGGCACCGCCCCCGGCGCCGGATGCCAGGTAGATCGTGCTGGGGTCGTCGGGCGCCACTGCCAGGTCGCGGCAGTAGGAGCCGCCGACGAACATGTCATCCACCGTCACGTGTTCCCAGCGCGTGCCGTGGTTCTTTCCCCGGAACATGGCTATCTGGGTCGCGATCTGCACCGTGCCGTGATCGGCGGCGCTCACCTGTGTCGCGTGCAGGTCGAGGGTGTTGTTACGGAGATACGGTCCGTCCATCAACTGGGTCCAAGTCTGGCCGCCGTCCCGGCTGCCGAGCAGGCCGCCCACCTCGATGGCTGCGTACATGTTATTGGGGTCAACGGGGTCGATGGAAATGCCGATGACCCGCTTGGCCAGAGGCGGCATGTAGGTGGTGATGTGGGGGAATTTGACGCCGCTGGTGTCCATATCCTCCCAGGAGTTGCCACCGTCCCTGGAGCGGGCGATGGCGCAGGGCTCGTATCCGGCAAAAATGGTGTTCGGATCCGTCGGGTGGGCCGCAAGCGACCACACCTCGCGCCCATCGGCTGGGTCGGACAGCTTTTCCCAGCTGCCGCCGCGGTCGGTGCTCCGGTAAACCCCGTCCTGCGTGCCGGCGTACACTACGGCTGGATTGTCAGCATTGACCAGCAGGGCGCGGACCTGCGGATTCCCGGGTAGCCCGGCGGAAATGTCCTGCCATTCATCCTCGCCGTCAGCTTGGCGGAATATCCCGCCCTCGCCGATAAAGTCTCCCTCGCCAGCCATGCCGACGTAAGTATAGGTGCGATGATTTGTTGCAACCATGAAAAGCTCCTGTCCGGGTCGATTGCTTATTGGATTTTTCGGCCTAACCCAATGGTTGTCAAGTGGGTCAGCTCCTGATGACCGCGCCCCACAGCCTGACCCGCGTGATAAAATTCGGATAAAATCAGAATGTTGAACTTGCCAAACGGGGCGCCCCAATGCGGGAATCCGAATTCCGAATGAGGAAGATTCCTGATAACCGATGCGTGGTCTCTGCACCTAGACGCACTGGAGATGCTGTCGCAGGGCCGCATACGCAATGCGGCGGAGAAAGCCCGGGGAGCAACCAAGCACGCCACGGATGCTCTGATTTTAGAGCGGACGGGACGGGAGCCCGGGATATCCGGCATAACTAATAGGGGTATTCGCGGCCTTCGCCACCAGAGTTCTGAATTGGAAAGCGTTGCCAACAGGTACAGTCAGCGCATGCAGGATCTGCACGGGTCCTGTTTCTACGACGGAATCCTTGATCCCCAAGATCTCACAGTGCACGACATTTACGCCACTGCCGACTATATCCGCGACGCAGAACGGCCGCCCGACGTCAAGGGTCAAGCTCAGCGAGACACGCGACGGCTCGCCCTGGCACCAGTGGCGCGACACTCCGCTCTGCGCTAGTATTTGAGCCGTTCACGCTATGGCCCAATGACCCAGGGGCCCAATTACCCAACGGAAGGTATACGTCCATGAAAAACAAGGTGTACGCCACCATGGATGAAGCGGTGGCCGGCATCCCCGACGGCTCCACCATCATGTGCCCGGGATTTTCGGGCGTTGGCGTTCCCCGCAACCTGCTGGCTGCAGTGAACCGGCAGGGCGCCAAGGAACTGACCTGCATCTCCAACAACGCTGGCACCACTGACGAACTGGTGGACGTCGGCACCCTGGTGGAGGCCGGGCAGGTCAAAAAGATGATCTGCGCCTTCACCGCTTCGACTCATCCATCGGTGGTAACGCCCTTCGTCCGGATGTACAACGAGGGGCTGGTAGACGCCGAACTGGTGCCGCAGGGCACACTGGCCGAGCGCATCCGCATCGCCGCCGCAGGAATTGGGGGTTTCTATACCCCCACCTCCGTGGGCACCGAGCTGGCCGAGGGTAAGGAACACCGCGAGATCAACGGTCGCACCTACGTGCTGGAGTATCCGCTCCCCGCCGACTATGGGCTGGTCCGGGCCTGGAAGGCAGACAAGTTCGGCAACCTGCAGTTCCGCCTTTCCCAGCGAAACTTCAACCCGATCATGGCCATGGCGGCGAAGACGACCATCGTCGAGGTCGAAAACGACGTGGTGGAGATTGGCGAGATCGACCCCGACCAGGTTCACGTCTCGGGCATATACGTAGACCGGATAGTTAAGATCCCCGATGACGGCATCTGGTCCGGCGCCAAGCCGGGGCTGTAGCCCTGGGCCCAACAACACTCAATCACGGAGTGCTGAAATGACTACCGAAAAGACCAAGCTGACCCGCCAGCAGATGTGCGACCGTTTGGCCATGGAGTTCCAGGACGGTTGGATCGTTAACCTGGGCGTGGGGATGCCGACGCTCTGTTCCAACTACGTCGATTCGTCCAGGGAAATCATCAACCACTCGGAGAACGGCGTCGTAGGGTACGGCCCTCTGGCCACGGAGGGGAACGAGGACCGGCACCTGGTCAACGCCGGAGGGCAGCATGTGACTGCCCAGCAGGGGATGGCCATCGTACATCACGCCGACTCGTTCATGATGATCCGGGGCGGCATGATCGACGTCACTGTGATGGGCGCCTACGAGGTGGCAGAAAATGGCGACTTCGCCAACTGGCGAATCCCCAACCGCAAGGGGGGAGGCATCGGCGGCGCCATGGACCTGGCCGCCTGCGCCCAGCGCGTATTCATCGCCCTGGAACACACCACCCGCGAGGGGGAGCCGCGCCTGCTGAAGCGCTGCAAGCTCCCCATCACCGCTCCCGGTGTGGTGAAGATGGTGGTAACGGATCTCGGCCTGTTCGGCATCACCCCTGACGGCTTCGAGCTGCTGGAGAACGCCCCCGGATGGAACCCGGAGGAGATACAGGAACTGACGGAGGCAAAGATCAAGATCTCGCCCGACCTGAAGGAGTTCAGGTTCCGGGATTAGGGGCCTAAGGTCGCGTTGATGTACCGTTCTTTCAGCATAGAAAACTTCCGTCTGTTTGACCGGCTTAAAGTCGAGCCGCTGTCTCGCGTCAACCTGATTGCCGGCGAAAACAATGTGGGTAAAACCGCCTTGCTGGAGGCCATATGGTTACATCACGGGCCCAACATACCCGAGTTATGCTTACGACTTTCCGGCTTTCGAGGTATCCCAGGCCCTAATCCGCGCCGATTTCTTCACGATATTTTCTACGATTTCGACGCAGAGCGAGATATTACTCTGTCTGCCCGGGGTGATTGGGGAAAGAACGAACGGACTTTAAGGATCTCCTCCCGTGTCGCCGAAAGCGCCGTGGTCGCGATCCCGGCCTCGAATCTGCCTGTTGCACCTCCCCCCGGGTCTCAGGAAAGCGACTTCTCGGCAGTATCGCCATCGGAAATAGTGTTTAACTACACTGACGAGCACGAAAAAAATTTCATCTCAACTAGCCGGTGGGTGCGTTCTGATCATTCGGTTGGACTGTCACCCGCTCTGCCTCCGATATCCAGCGAGGGTCTGGTTTCTCATCAAGCGAGCATGCCTGAGCGACCATCGGCCGTTTTTGTTAGCGCCCGTCAGCGAAGTGGACCAGAACAGGACGTAAATCGGTTTGGCGAGGCCGAGTTGGACGGATAT
This sequence comes from Dehalococcoidia bacterium, assembly GCA_965261885.1. Lineage (GTDB taxonomy): Bacteria > Chloroflexota > Dehalococcoidia > Lucifugimonadales > UBA3495 > VXOI01. The sequence continues at coordinate 8,299 of CBDHDY010000007.1, read as the reverse complement.
TCTGACGATATACTCGAGTGCTTGCGAAAAGTTGACCCCCGCATTAAGAGGCTTATAACCATTCAAAATCCGCCCACTCCCATGGTTTATGTCGACGTGGGGTTGAGCCGTCCAGTTCCTATGGGATTCCTAGGAGACGGAATAGGCCGCCTTTTGTCAATGGCGCTGGCTTTTCACAGTGCCCGAAACGGAGCGATTCTTATTGACGAAATCGAGAATGGCATTCACTACAGCAAGCTGGAGGCAATATGGGAGCGTGTAGGATGGCTTTCCAGCGAGTTTAACGTACAAGTGTTTGCCACTACTCACAGCTACGAGTGCGTAAAAGCCGCCCATGCCGCCTTCAAAAACGCCGAACTAGGTGATGATTTCTCATTGATGCGATTGCAGCGCGACCGCAGAACCGGACAGATAGAGAACATCGCTTACGATGACAAAGAGGCGTTGGACTACGCTATGGAATACGAGCGCGAGGTACGTTAATGTCGTCGCTCGCGCAAGGACAGCCGCAGCGCAAGTTGCTGCTGGTCGAAGGAAACGATGACCTACGATTTTTCGGTGCTATGTCCAAACATCTTGCGATAAACGGCATCGAAATAAGCAGCTACAATGGTAAACCCAAATTGGCAAACGACTTAGCCGAGCGGGTTAGGAACCCCGATTTTCAGACTGTGACCAGTTTGGGAATCGTGAGGGATGCGGATAATAGTTCGCAGTCCGCATTCGATAGTGTTGTCAGTTCGTTACAAAGGGCCAAGCTGCCGACTCCCGATGAAATCGTTACGCCAGCGGAGCGGGATGGCTTGCGGGTTTCGGTGCTCATCCTGCCTCCGGGTAAAGACACGGGGGAACTGGAAAACGTCTGTCTGAGTTCCATCGAAGGTACGTCGGACATGCAATGCGTAGAAAGTTATCTCGACTGTATAAGCAACGCGGGACCCTCCATAGCTGACAATCGCCTTGCAAAAGCCAAAATACACGCTTATTTGGCAGGATGTCCCACACCTCTTTTTTATACTGGAGAACCCCACGAATCTACGGGTCGCCGACAGCCCGGATTGCGGCTCGGAGAGGCAGCAGACGGGCGCGTTTGGGATTGGACATCACCTGTATTTGCCCCACTCGCGAGTTTCCTGCGAAATCTCTGATTTCCTTCAGAAATACCCCGTGCCGCCGTTGACGTGGATGGTCTGGCCGGTTATGAAGCCGCAGTCGTCGGTGGCGAGGAAGACTACGGCGCCGGCGATGTCGTCGACGTGGCCCAACCGGCCGAGGGGGATTTCCGACGTGTCCGCTATGTTCTGGCCGGGATACCAGGCTAGGTCGCGGCTCGTGTCGATACGGCCCGGTGAGACAACGTTGACCCGGATATTGCTTGGCGCGAACTCCGACGCCAGCCCCCGCGCCAGGCCCACGACGCCCATCTTGGCTGCAGAGACGTGGGAACGCTCGGCCGAGCCGTTCCAGGCGCCGTCGCCGGTCAGGAACACGATGCGGCCGAACCCGTTGGCCTGCATCGCGGGGATGGCGTTGCGGGCACAGTGAAAGGCGCCGTCCAGCACCACGCCACGCACCCGTTCCCAGTCGTCCAGCGTCAGCTCGGTGAACGGCTTGTGGGGGCGTATGGCGGCGTTGCTGACCAGCACGTCGACCTTGCCGAAGCGTTCGGCAGCGGCAGCGAACATTGCGTCAACCTGCTCGCGGTCGCCCACGTCCGCCAGCACGGGCAACGCCTCGACCCCGATGGCCCTCACCTCCTCGGCCACCGACTCGACCTCCTCGCGGTTGGAGCGGGAGTTGACCACCACGTTGGCTCCTTCGCCCGCCAGCTTCAGGGCGATGGCCCGCCCGATGTTTCGGCCCGATCCGGTGACCAATGCTGTCCTGCCTTCCAGTCGCGTCATAATTGCTGACCTCTCCCGATTGTCATAACTAGCCGACCTCCGTGGGTGTTTCACAAGGAAAACCCGCGCGGCCTCTTCTTGTCCAATGGATTATACTGGCGCAAGCGCCCACGACAGGCAACGTCGGGGCGTCAATTCTGCAACTGGAGACACCAAATGCTGGTACGCATATACACCGGCGACGACGGCCAGGCTCACTTTGAAGACGTGGGATTGCCCAGCGATGATGTGCTGCGCATAGCCACCAAGCCCGGCGAGGACCTGGTATTTCGCAAATCGGCAGAAAACAGCTTCAGCGACTGGCACCATCCCACCCGCCGCCAGTACCTGATCGTGCTGGAGGGCCGGATGGAAGTGACCTGCGGCGACGGTTCCACCCGCCAGTTCCAGCCGGGCGACGTGCTCATTGCCGAGGACATGACCGGCCAGGGCCACCAGACCAGGGCCATCGGCGGTAGCTACCGCAGCGTGAGCATGGGCATCCCGGAATAGCGCCCTGGCTGTTGCCCTGGCGCGTCGGTCGCGCTGTGTCAAACAGTACAGAATTTCGATGAGAACGCCCGCTTGGTAGCTGAAGCGCAAGCCCCCTCGGTCTCTCCTTCCCGGTGGAGCCGGATATCGGGGCCGTGGCAGGAGCCCCCGTTCCGCTGGTATTGGGCCGGGTCGCTGGCCCAGGCCATGTCCCAGGGAATGCAGTTCCTGGTCCTGGGATGGCTGGTGCTGGAGGTCACTGGCGACAAGACCCAGCTTGGGCTGACGGTGTCCCTATACGGCTTTCTCAACATCGGCTTCCTGATGGCCGGGGGCATAATTGCCGACCGGATGGACCGCAAGCTGCTCCTGATGGTCACACAGGCGATGGTGGGAGCCATGATTGCCGGGCTGGCCGTACTCACCATCACGGAAAACGTGACGCTCTGGCACATCTACCTTTCGGCGGCACTGCTGGGAGTGCTGCAGGCGTTGAATATGCCCGCAAGGCTGGCAATGCTTGCGGACCTGGTGGGCGAGCGCAGACTGCTGGACGCCGTAGCGCAGTTCAACGCGGCGCAGCACGGCGGCAGGATTGTCGGCCCGCCTGTGGCAGGGATTCTGATAGACCAGTGGGGTATCGGTGTGGTGCTGGTGCTGAACGCTGCGTGCTACGGGGCCAGCGTTCTACTGCTGGCCATGGTCCGCGGGACGTACAGCCGCCCTGAGACGGCCCGCCAGCCATTGTTGCGCCATGTCGGGGAAGGGCTGGCAGTCATCCGCGATACACCGATGCTGATGACCGTCCTGGTGATGACCTGCTTCTTCGGCGGGTTCGGAATGGCGCACCTGCAGGTGATACCCGCCTTTGCCAAGGAGCAACTCGGCAGCGGCGCGTCCGAAGTGGGACTGCTGCTGCTGGGTTCAGGGATAGGCGCCCTCATTGGCAGCATGACCCTGACGTTCATGCACCGGGCCTGGTTGTACCGCTGGCTGTTGGCCTGCCTCGTTACGTTCACAGTGCTGCTGACGCTTTTTGCCTGGAGCGGGTCCCTGGATGACCTAACCGGATCGTCGTGGAACGGCTGGTTCTGGGTGACCTGGGTGTTCACCCTGCTGGTGGGGGTGGTTGCCATCGGCTGGGTTTGGCCGCTAACAACCACGATCGTGCAACTGTCGTCTCGGGCGGAGGTGCGCGGACGGGTGATGGGAGTGATCCACCTCGTCCCGGGCTTTCACTTCCTTGGGGCATGGCCCCTGACATTGGCCGCTGCAGGGATCGGCTGGCCTCTGGCGATAACCGGCGCGGCGGGGGTCTGCCTGCTGGTAACGCTGTCCTACGGCCTGGGGCGCAGGACAGGGCGCGAACTGGCTGCGCATCCGGCAGCCGTATAACAGGCCGCAGATTGAGCACTCTCAGCCCGATGCAGGTACACTGTCAGCGAATTTCTGGTGGCTGGACAAGTTCTGTAAAGCCGGACGGCCTGCCTCGACCCGACCGACGGAGACACCCGCAGTGAGATCCCCAAGTTGGTAACCAGCGCAACGCCAACTCCGGCGTCATCCTATTGGGCCAGGTCAAAGGGCCCTTGGCGCTTCGTCGGGTTCCGATGGTTCTGGCTGGGGTCCTTCTCCCAGTCGGTGGCCCAGGGAATGCAGTTCCTGGTGCTCGGATGGCTGGTGCTGGAGCTGACCGGGTCCTCCATCCAGCAGTTGGGCCTCGTAGTCTTTCTGTACGGCATTCCCAACACCATACTGCTGCCCGTCGGCGGGGTCATAGCCGACCGGATTGACCGCAAGCTGCTGCTGATGGCCACGCAGCTGGGTGTTGGCGTGCTGATTGCAGTAATGGCTGTGCTGACCTGGGCGGAGGCTGTCACTCTCTGGCACGTGTACCTCGCCGTGGCACTTCTAGGCGTGCTTCAGGCCCTGAACCAGCCGGCGCGGGTGACAATTCTGTCCGACCTGGTGGGACAGTCCAACCTGCTGGACGCCGTGGCCCAGTTCAATGCCGCAGTCCACATCGGCCGGATAATCGGCCCTCCGCTGGCCGGAGTGCTCATCGACGGCCCTCCGTTGATCGCACAGTACGCGGACGTGTGGGGTCTGGGCGCGGGCCTGGCTGCAAACGCTGCCTTTTACGTGTTGAGCGTCCTTTGCATCCTGCCCATTGGCGGAGCGTTCAAGGCGGCATCAGCGGCCCGCGAGCCGCTGGTGCAGAACTTTATCAACGGTTTCTCCGCCATCAAGAACACACCGGTACTGCTTACTGTGATCGTGCTCGCCTGCTCCTTTGGCGGATTCGGAATGTCCCATCTGCAGGTGATTCCTGCCTTCGCCAAGGATCAACTTGGTTCCGATGCCACCCGCGCCGGATTGCTGCTGCTGGCCTCGGGCGTTGGGTCGTTGCTCGGCAACGTGTTCATAACCTTCATGAACCGGGCCTGGCTCTACCGCTGGCTGCTGGTGTGCCTGGTGACCATGGCCGTCTCTCTGATTGCGTTCGGCTGGTCGACGTCCTTCTGGATGGCGTGGGGCCTGTTTGTCGTGGTTGGCGTGGTCAGCCTCGGAACCGTGTGGCCGCTGGCGACAACGATTCTGCAGCTTTCGACACCTGCGGAGCTTCGCGGGCGGGTGATGGGTGTTTTCCATTTCACTCCAGGCTTCCACTACATAGGCGCTCTGCCCCTGTCATTCGTTGCCGCCCAGATGGGCTGGTCACTGGCCTTGACCATAGCGGCGGGGCTGATGCTGGTGGTGACCTTCTGGTTCGGCATCGCGCGGCGCGATGGCAGGGAACTGGCGGCGAAACCGGCGGCCGCGGCGTAAGTGGCAAGCTGGCAACCCGTCCTTGACACCCTGCGGCGCAGTGGGTAGATTGCGGGAAGGCGCGGGTTCGCTGTGGCGAGCCTGCCGGTTCGCCACGCAATCATTCAGGAGCCGCTAACGCATGAAAGACACCATCGAGGTTTTCTGGTTTTCCGAGCAGCCCTACGCCCACATCACGGACGCCGACCTGGAGCAGTACGACTCCGGCCGACTAGGCTTCCCGAATACATTCTTTGACCCCGAGAAAGCCCATGTGCTGTACAACCAGTACCATGAGCAGTACGCCATGGCCGATGAGGTGGGGTTCGACGGCATCATGTCCAACGAGCACCACGCCTCCTACTGGTGCATGAAGCCAGCAGTGAACCTGGACGCGGCGGTAATCTCCAAGATTACCAAGAACACCAAGATAGCCATCCTCGGCAACGTCATCGCGGTAAACGACCCCATCCGCATGGCCGAGGAAATCGCCATGCTGGACTGCTTCTCCAACGGTCGCATCATCTCCGGCTTCGTGCGCGGCACGGCGGTGGAGAGCCTCGTGGGCGGAATCATCCCCGCCGAAAACCGCGCCCGGTTCGAGGAGGCGCACGACCTGATCATCAAGTGCTGGACGCAGCCCGGACCCTTCCGCTACGAGGGGAAGTACTACCACTATCGCGCAGTGAACCCGTGGGTGCTGCCGGTGCAGGACCCGCACCCGCCCATCTGGTTCCCCGGCCTGTCCAGCGCAGAGAGCGTGGTCTGGGCGGCCCGGCACCAGCACCCCTACATGAACCTGGGGTCGCTGCTGGACTACACCGAAGGCTTGAAAGGCGTCTACATCGACACCGCGAAGGAGGTCGGGTTCACCCCGGGCCCAGAGCATTTCGGCTACCTGCTGCGGGTCTTCTGCGCCGACACCGATGAGAAAGCCCAGGAGATTGGCGAGACCTTCCTCTGGACTGAGAACCATCGCAACCGGGGGCCGGTAGAGCACAACGACCCGCCCGGATACCAGTCTCGCGAGGCCGTGCGCATTCAGCGCCAGCTGCCCGGCGCCGGCGGTTTCGGACGGCGCATGACCTACCAGGAACTGCAGGACGTGGACAACGTAATCGTCGGCAGCCCCGACACCGTTACCCGCAAGCTCTCGCACATCATCGAGCGCCTGAACCCGGGCTACCTGCACATCTACGGGAACGAGGGCAACATGGCCCACGCCGACGTGATGCGCTCGGTGGAGCTGCTGGGGAAGGAAGTCATCCCCGCTCTCCACGAGATACAGCTGCAGCCCTACGAGTAAAGCAGTCCGCTACAAGGTTAGCGCAGAGGAGGGTTTCAATCCCGCCCCTGCGAAAGAACAACGCGCAATCATCAGTCAACGGAGGCCCCAATGATCACTAAATTCGACAGCCTTTACGCCGGCCACGTCGATATGACCAACATCGGCTACGGCGGCACAGCGGTCAACGACCGCCTGTTCGACAACGACCACCTGTCCTCGGTCTTCGCGAAGACTGAGGCCATCGCCACGACGATGGACAAGAACGGCTACGACACCATGTGGATGGCCGAGCACCATTTCCAGCCCGAGGGCTACGAGTGCCTGCCCAACCTGCTGATGGTGAACGTCCACCTGGCGCACCTCACAAAGAACCTCAAATTTGGCTGCGGCTTCAACATCGCCCCCATGTGGAACCCGCTGCGGCTGGCCGAGGACTACGCCACCGCCGACATCCTGACCGGCGGGCGCGTCATCTTCGGCGTGGGCCGCGGCTACCATACCCGCGAGGTCGAGAGCTTCGGCTCCCCCCTGCAGGACCAGGACGCCAACCGGGAGCTGTTTGAAGAGCAGGTGGAAATCATCTTCAAGGCGTTCAACGAAGAGTCCTGGTCGCACAAGGGCAAGAACTACATCCTGCCGCCGGAAGTGCCCTATCGCGGCTATACGCTGAAGGAGCTGACCCTTGTGCCCCGCCCGCGCAAGCTGCCCGTCGAGTGCTGGCAGCCAATCCAGGGCGGTACGCAGCGGGCGCTGGACTTCATGGTCAAGCACGGCATAAAGGGCATCATTGGAGGCGGCGTGGCTGAGGGCGGCGCCATGGACAGCGTCATCTATGGGTACCGGGACGCAATGATCCGGGCCGGTCACGAGGACCCGCAGACGGGTGAAGGCATCAGCGTCGGCTTCCACTTCCACCTTGCGCCCAGCGTCGAGCAGGCTATGGAGGAGGCCCAGGGGTTCTTCGAGGAGAACCTCAAGATGTTCGGCCCGCTGCGGCTCAGCCGCCGCCTGACTGACGAGCAGATCCGTGACATCAGCGACCCGCGTCGCGCTCCGACTGCCGGGCTGCCCACGATTCAGGGGGCTGTCGAATCCGGAGCCTTCCTCGCGGGACCGCCCGACCGGGTCATCGAGCAAATCAAGGCGGTTGAGAAGGAGTATCCGGGCCTGGAACGCGTCGGTGTCAGCCATCCCGTCGGCACGCCTCAGAGCGTGATCACCGAGCAGCTGGAGTGGTTCGCCAAGGAAGTGATGCCGGAGTTCAAGAAGTAGGGCTGAGGGGCGGCTGGCTGAGGCCGACTCGACGTCGTTTCGCCATTTGACAGTAAGTCTATGCCACGATAGTATGGATTTTGATCCCCCCACTCGCTTCATAGCGGTTGGGTGTCAACGGCCACCTCCCAAAGAGGTGGCCGTTGCATTTGTAGGACCATTGATGAAGGCCAACGTCTATATCGACGGTTTCAATCTATACTTCGGGGCACTCAAAGGCACGCCGCACAGGTGGCTCGATCTCTCCGCAATGTGTCAAAGACTTCTGCCCGGACGATCCATCGGTCAAATTAGGTATTTCACAGCACGGGTTGTTCCCATGCAGAACGATAGGCAAGCCCCCAATAGGCAAGATATCTACTTGCGAGCGTTAGAAACCCTTCCTAATCTGACTGTACACCTAGGCCGGTTTTCATCCCATCCTGCTTACGCCCCGGCTTTTCCTTTGACCTATTCGCCCATAGATGGGCGTGCCCAGACCGTTCGCATCCTTAGGACAGAGGAGAAACGGACGGATGTGAACCTGGCGACATTATTGCTGATGGACTGTGTTGAC
>CBDHDY010000006.1:0-74378 GCA_965261885.1 Dehalococcoidia bacterium | reverse complement strand
ACCGAACTCACTCTCCAACTTCCGTAGGTGAGTGGTTACCGTTGGCTGCCCAAGCTCCAGCGTTCGGGCCGCCTTGGATACGCTGCGCAGCCGCGCAACGTGGTAAAAACTAATCAGCTCTCGCAATTCCATGAATTCGCCCTCTGAATCCCCGCTACACTTTCGATAAAATATATCATACAGTATCTCTTGACAAAATAAGAGAGCAAAAACAAGAATGATGTATACTCTCCACTCTGGAGTGCCGCTTATCTTCTGAGATACAGCATGGCTGGATTCAAGACAAGGACGGGGCGGGCAGCGCCTTCAGGTTGAAACGATATGCCTTTCGTGATAACTGAGCCCTGCATCGGCGTGAAAGACGCGACCTGCGTTGAGGTGTGCCCTGTCGATTGCATCCAGACTGAGGACTCGGCGGAGCAGTACTACATCGACCCGGTTGCATGCATCGACTGTGCCTACTGCGAGTCGGTGTGCCCGGTTAATGCCATATTCGACGAGTTCAGGGTGCCCAGCGACCAGCGCGTGTTCATCGCCAAGAACCGGGACTACTTCAAATAGAACGCCTCGCGCTGCTGACCGCGTGTGACCTTCAGTTCTTGTCGTACTCCCCTGCAATTCGAGTTCGGCCTGAGTTGATGTCCACCAGCGGGTGCGCCATTTGCTGCAAGCGACAAGCTTGCTCGCGTCCTGCCTCACGTTGCCGCTTCCTGGCAGCGGATCAAACCTCGAGATATTTCCGAAGCCATCAGATTACCGGGTCCATAGTTCCGGCGCAGGAGGTTCTTTGCCATGACACTGTTCCTTCGCGATGATGACGTTGCCCAGTGTGTCTCAATTGATGCCATGCTGGATGCGATTGAAACTATGCAGACGCGGTACGGGCATGGCGAGGCATACAACCTTGGGCGCCGCAAGATTATCGCGGGAACCGGAATGCTGTCTGTGATGGGCGGCGGGCTGTTCTATGAGGGAGTGCTGGGGGTCAAGACCTACACCGTAGTGCGCGGCTCGTATTCCTTCCAGGTCAGCCTGTATGACGCCACGACAGGCAAGCTTCTTTGCTACACCCAAGCCAACCGGTTGGGTCAGCTTCGCACCGGCGCAACCACGGGCGTCGCCGTGAGGCACCTTTCCTGCGAAGGTCCTCTCCAGGTTGGGATAGTCGGCACCGGAGGTCAGGCGCCGACGCAGCTTCAGTCGGTCGCCAGCGTCCGGGAGATCTCGGGTGTCAAGGCATTCAGCCGTGACCCGGAGCGCCGCGCCGCGTTCGCATCACGGATGTCTGAATCCATGGGAGTTACAGTCAAGGCAGCGAACTCCAACGAGGATGCCGTGCGTGACTGCGACCTGGTTATAGGAATCGCCGCCACGACGGAACCGGTTGTAAAGGGCAGTTGGCTCAAGGAAGGCGCCACGGTGATCGGCGCCGGTCCTACAACGTGGAGAGTCAGCGAGGTGGATGAGGAAACACTGACTCGTGCCGACAAGCTGTTCGTCGATTCCCTGGACCAGGTCTCCATCGAAGCCGGAGACATCTCCGCAGCAGTGGACAAGGGGCTTCTCAATTGGAGCCAGCTATCCGAGTTGCGCCACGCCGTCTGCGGCGCAATCTCTGGACGCGACAACTACAAGCAGATCGTCTATGCCAAGCTGATGGGAACAGGTGTCGCTGACGTTGCCGCGGCCAAGTTGGCCTACGACTCGGCCATGGAACGGGGCCTGGGCACGGAGATGGACTGGTAGTAGCGGCAGGGATCGTGCCAGTCGCAATCGTCTGCCAGGTCACAGCACTTTGCGAAACTGATCCACTGTCAGTCCGGCGTTAATGACGAGTTGGCCCACCATATTGGCGCTGACTGGAGTATCCCCTGGGACAACGGCGATTTCAGAGCCATCGCTCGTTATGGTGCGGTTGCGCAGTCTCGTGATTCGAAGTCCCGCCTTTTTAAGAGCCTCACGAACCTGAGGTGATTCACTCCAGGAATGCCCGTCAGATTAGATTACGGCTTGGCGTTACTCGGTTTCGGTAGACGCAACCCCTTCCAGGTCCACTTCCACCTCCCCATACGTAACCGTATCTCTGGCTATATCCTCTTTGGCAACTACCGAGGCCACCTCCATATATTTGCGAATTGCGGACTTGATGTTATCCAAGGTTTCTTCACGGGAGCTTCCTTGCGAAACGCACCCATGTAGGGTAGGGCAGAATACTCCGAATCCTTCTTCAGCATCGTAGAGGACTACCTTCAAATTAATGGTCTCTCCCTGGTTCCTGAAGTCACCATGGGCAGTTCAAGAGCCGGGCAGTTCAAGAGCCGGGCAGTTCAAGAGCCGGGCAGTTCAAGAGCCGGGCAGTTCAAGAGCCGGGCAGTTCAAGAGCCGGGCAGTTCAAGAGCCGGGAGCTGGGAAGTCCCGATTACCTCCCGTTCAGATAGTCGCTTGTCGTACCGATAGCGTATGCGGAGTTGCCGGTCAGCAGGCTCTCCACCGCCGCGCGGGCAGTGTCCAGGGACGTGAAACAGGGGATCTGGCGCTCAACAGCAGCCCGACGGATATAAAAGCCGTCCCGAAGCACCTCACTTACCCCGGAGATCGTGTTGATAACCGCCCCGACACTGCCGTCGTTGATCACATCCACGACGTTTGGATGACCTTCCCTCAATTTCTTGGTTGTCATTGTCACCGGCAACCCCATAGCAGAAATCATCGCGGCGGTACCCTCGGTGGCGTACAGTCGGCATCCGGCCCGGTTCAGGCCCTGAATAATGGACACAGCCTCGGCCTTGTGCTGGTCGGCAATGCTGAGCAGGACGCCGATTCCTTCTCGCAGGTTGAGACGGGCGGCAAGCAGGGCCTTGGTGAGCGCTGACGAGAAGTCATAGTCGATACCCATCACCTCACCGGTGGACTTCATTTCCGGGCCCAGGTGCCAGTCCACTCCCACGAGCTTGGCCATGGAGAACACCGGAGCTTTCACTCCCACCAGCCCCTGGCGTGGCCACAGCCCGGAGGGGTAACCCTCCTCCGCCAGGGTGTACCCCAGCATTATCCTGGTTGCCAGCCGCGCCACCGGTACGCCGGTGACCTTCGAAATGAACGGAATGGTGCGGCTGCCCCGAGGATTGACTTCCAGCACGTACACCGTGGTGCCATCGGTATCGTTGGACGGCGTCTGGGGGCTGCGGTAGGCAGGGCCGCCGTGGATCACAAACTGCACGTTCATCACGCCACGCACACCCAGCGCAAGGCCGATACGCGTAGTGTAGTCCACAATGGTATCCACCTCCGCCTCAGTGAGGTTGAGGCCGGGGTAGATGGCCATGGAATCGCCGCTGTGTACTCCAGCCCGCTCGACATGTTCCACCAGGCCCGGAATAAGTACGCCCTCTCCATCGCAGATGGCGTCAACCTCACATTCCTTGCCCTCCATGTAACGGTCAATAAGCACCGGCCGGTCCGGGGACATCTCAGTCGCCGCCGTGAGGTAGTGGATGAGCTCGGTCGCGTTCTGTACGATTTCCATCGCACGCCCGCCCAGCACGTAGCTCGGCCGTACGACCGCAGGGTAGCCGATTGCCTGGGCCACCTGGAGGGCTTCGCTGACCGTGCTGACGGCCCCTCCCGGGGGCTGTGGGATACCCAGTCGCGAGAGGAAGTCCTCGAACTTCTGACGGTCGGATGCGATGTCGATGGCCTCCGCGCTGGAGCCTAGGATGGGCATTCCAGCTACGGAAAGGGCTTGGGACAAGTCTATGGCAGTCTGTCCTCCGAACTGCACCAAGCATGGCGGGGGACGGCCGCTGCCATCCTCTGCGTCTCCTGTCTCGTTATCTATGATGTCGCGTACTGACTCCTCGTCCAGCGGTTCGAAGTACAGGCGGTCACTGGAGTCAAAGTCGGTGGAAACAGTCTCGGGATTGGAGTTGACCATAATACTGCGTACGCCCGACTCGGAAAGCGCCCAGGCGGCGTGGACGCTGCAGTAGTCGAACTCAATACCCTGGCCGATGCGAATGGGACCGCTTCCGATGACAAGGGACTTGTCTCCTTCCAGCGGCTCGGCTTCGTTCTCCTCGTCGTAGGTGCTGTAATAGTAGGGCGTGGTTGCCTCGAATTCCGCTGCGCACGTGTCCACCGTCTTGTAGACCGGGCGCAAGCCCAACTGCAGGCGCAGGTTGCGCACCTGCTCCGGGAGCATGTCGGCGAGAGTGCCGATCTGGACGTCCGAGAATCCCAGTCTCTTGGAATCGCGGAGCAACTCAGGCGTCAACTCCTCTGCCAGCAAACGCCGCTCCATCTTCACAATACGTTCCAGGGCAATCAGGAACCAGGGATCGAAATAGGTGATTTCCACCAGCTGGTCCACGGTATAGCCGCGCCTCAGGGCCGCCATTATCCCCCAGAGCCTCATGTCGTTGGGGCCGAGCGGCAGTTCCCCGCCCGGACCGTCGTTGCCGGTGCGCCAAATCCGGTCCTCCCACAACAGGGAGCGACCTCCGAGCTCCAGCGACCGTGCCCCCTTTTGCAGGGCTGCTTCGAAGGAGCGATCGATCGCCATAGCCTCGCCGGTGGCCTTCATCTGGGTGGTGATGCTTCGATCTCCGTGAGGGAACTTGTCGAACGGCCACCGCGGAATCTTGACCACACAGTAATCCAAGGCAGGCTCGAAAGCGGCTTTGGTCTGTCCGGTTACCGCGTTCTCGATTTCATCGAGCCGCAGCCCCACGGCAATCTTTGCGGAGACGCGGGCGATGGGGTAACCTGTCGCCTTGCTGGCCAATGCCGAGCTGCGGCTGACTCTCGGGTTTACTTCAATGACGTAGTAAGGAGAGGCCGGCTCCCACTCAAGGCCGATTGCTTTCGCCACTTTGGGATGTGGCTGCAAGGCAAACTGGACGTTGCATCCCCCCTCGATGCCCAGCCCGCGAATAATCTTCAAAGAAGCGGCGCGCAGCATCTGGTACTCTTTGTCGGTGAGCGTCTGACTTGGGGCCACGACGATGCTGTCGCCGGTATGCACACCCATCGGGTCCAGGTTTTCCATGTTGCAGATGGTTACGCAGTTGTCGGCCCCATCACGGAGCACTTCGTATTCGAGCTCCTTCCACCCGACCAGAGAGCGTTCCAGCAGAATCTGGGAGATGGGGCTGGCCGATAGTCCGCTTTCAGCAAAGGCCTCAAACTCCTCCTCCGTGTTGGCGATGCCCCCGCCGCTGCCGCCCAGGGTATAGGCGGGACGAATAACCAAGGGAAGGCCCATACGGGCAGCCACGTCTCGCGCCTCGTCCATTGAGGAAACAGTTACGTTATCAGGCTCTGGTTCGCCGATTTCGTGCAGGAAATTGCGGAAGAATTCACGGTCCTCGGCCCGGCGTATCGTCTCCAGAGGCGTCCCGAGCAGCCGTATGTTGTACCGGTCCAGAATGCCGGCGTCTGCCAGTTCCACAGCCATGTTCAACCCGGTCTGACCGCCAAGGGTGGGAAGAAGGCCGTCCGGACGTTCCCTGGCAATAATCCTTTCCAGAACCTCGACCGTGAGTGGCTCGATATAGACGTGGTCGGCGATCCCTTCATCGGTCATTATGGTTGCCGGGTTGGAGTTCACCAGGACTGTTTCAACACCTTCTTCGCGCAGGGCCTTGCACGCCTGGGTGCCCGCGTAGTCGAATTCGGCAGCCTGGCCGATGACTATGGGGCCTGAACCAATAACCAGAACTTTTCGCGGCTTATCCGTAACGGTGCCTCCCTGAATTCGGCAATAGCTCTTCAGTCATCTGGGCAGAGACCACCCTGACAAAAGCGCGCCATTTCTTATCCCTGTGTCAGATACATTTTAAGCCCGGCTGTTGAATTAACAAGCCGGGCTGTGCTCTGTCTCCGGGTTCATTCCAGCGGCGGCGCCGCTAGACCTTGGGCAGGACGCCGGGTAATTCGATCAGCCCCCGGTCGTACAGTGAATTGAGCAACTGGAATACGAAGGCACCAAACAGCTTACCGTCCCAGTCGGCTGCATCGGGGCCGGGCACAGTTTGTTCAACCCTTGGCGGGATACTGATTGTAACATTGCCATACCGGTTCACCTCGACCTCCATGCGGCCAAGGGATACCAGGGACTGCTCATCCCGTGGCTGGAGCAGGGAAAAGGCACTGACCAAGAAAATCCATTGTCCGCCAATTTCTCCCCTTCCAGGCGTGACGGTGAAACCGAATTCTCCACATTGGTAGCGGGGTATCTCATCATCAAAGATGCTGGTCATGTCCGCAAAGTCCACATCCACTTCCACATCCACCCCCCCCTCCAGCAAGACCATTGAAAAAGAAGACATGAAAATAATTCCTCCGGAAGGTTGCTGTTAAAGGCTGTTCAGGGGAGGCATCCGGCGCATTCGACGGCACTCATACTGCCGTATCGCCGGGTACCTGTGTTCTTCACCTCCTTGGATGCCCTGGGACTGGCATGTGATTCTATGACTTGAAATCATCCATCAGTTTCAGGAACCGGTCGAACAGGTAATTATTGTCCCTGGGTCCCGGCGATGCCTCCGAATGGAACTGAATGGTGAAAACCGGCAGATCCCGGTGGGTCAGGCCTTCCACTGTGTCATCATTGAGATTGATGTGAGAGACCTCCAAGCCGGGGGGTAGAGAGTCGGCCAGCACTGCGTACCCGTGGTTCTGTGCTGTGATGTAAACCCTTCCATCTGACAAATCGCGCACCGCGTGATTTCCGCCCCGGTGCCCGAACTTAAGCTTGAAGGTTTCCGCGCCCAGAGCCCGCGCCACGATCTGGTGCCCGAGGCATATACCCATTATAGGAACTCTGCCGATAATCCGCCGGGCGTTTTCGACCACGTAATCCAGTATCTGGGGGTCGCCCGGTCCTGGCGAGAAAAGCACTCCGGACGGGTTGAGCGAAAGCAGTTCTTCCGCCGGCATGTCGGCGGGCACCACCCTTACTTCACAGCCCCGTCGAGTGAGTTCACGCAAAATATTGTATTTAAGGCCACAGTCCGTTACCAGCACCCGGTAGGGGCTTTCCCCACCGTTTTGGTTCATATCGCCCCAACTATAGCCCGTATCGGTCATTACGTTACGTACATGGTCCAGATCGTCGTAGCTGGGGGCACTTTCAAGAGAAGACCGGGCGGTCTCCGGGTCGGCAGCAATGGCGCCCAACATGACTCCCTTGGAACGGAGACGCCGCGTGATTGCCCTGGTGTCCACTCCGCTGATTCCAGGGATACCATGGCGTTCCAGGAATTCGTGGATTGTCTGGTTGCTGAGCCCGTGGCTGGGCTGATCACAGTGCTGACGGACAATCAGGCCACTCACCTGGATACGGCGGGATTCAAAATCCTGTTCGTTGATCCCATAGTTTCCGATCAATGGGTAGGTGAGAGTGACCATTTGTCCAGAGTAGGATGGATCAGTCAACACTTCCTGGTAGCCGGTCATCGTGGTGTTGAATACCACCTCGCCAACGGAAGAAACTTCAGCGCCGAAGCTCTGACCTCGATGCACGGAACCGTCCTCAAGGACGAGATACGCGGTGGGCAATTTAGCGCACCCCCAGGATTCTAGAATCTGCGCGGCCTCGGTGCAGGAACAATCTCGCGCGCCAGCACGCAATCTCCAGATTGGCTGACGATTCGGCAGAGCTACTCTGGACCATGGCCTTCCTGAAGTCGAAGCTCCTTCGACCGGTGAATGAATTTCCCATCTGCAATGGTTGCCACCACACGGCCCCTGAGTTTCGTTCCATCAAGGGGCGTATTCCTGCCTTTTGAGGCAAACTCCGCCGAATCGACCGTCCAGTCCAGCTCCGGGTCGAATAGCACCACATCGGCAGGTGTGCCGGGAGCCAGCGATGCGAGGCGGACGTACTCCGGACCCAACGCCCGCGCCGGTCCGGCAGTCAGCCTCTCTATCAATGTCGGCATGGGAATTCTTCCGCCGTGGACCAGTTGCAGGACCGACCCCAGGGCGGTTTCCAGGACGCTGATGCCGAAGGCGGCGTCCTGGTAGGTCACCTGTTTGCTGGCCACATCGTGGGGAGCGTGGTCCGTGGCAATGCAGTCGAGTGTGCCGTCTGCCAGTGCTTCGACCAGGGAATGCACATCGAGCTGATTGCGCAAGGGAGGGTAAACCTTGGTGGAGGTGTCGTAGGCCCACTCGCCGGGGCTGGCGCCGCTTCCCTTCGTACCCAGGGTCCATTCATCGGTGATGGTGAGGTGGTGGGGGCAGACCTCGGCAGTAACATTGAGGCCCAGCTCCTTGGCACGGCGTACCAGCGGTACGCTGCCAGCGGTGCTGACGTGGGCCACGTGCAGCCTTCCGCCAGTGGAGGCAGCCAATGCGATGTCGCGAGCGATCATCGCGTCTTCGGCCGCAGGTGGTATGCCCGGCAGTCCCAGCCGGGTGGCCACCGCGCCCTCGGCCATGAGTCCGTCGGCGCTCAGCAGCAAGTCCTGGCAGTGGTTGCTTACCGGCCGCCCGAGGTCCGCACCGTAGGTGAGGGCCATACGCATCAGGTTGGCGTCCTGAACCGGGTCACCATCATCACTGAAAGCCACTGCCCCTGCTGCAGCCAGCTCTTCCAGGTCCGCCAGTTCCTTCCCCCTGCGTTCGCGGGTAATGCAGCCTATGGGCAGTACTCGGACCAGTCCGGCCTGACGGGCCCGGCGCAATATGAACTCAACCATTGGCTCAGTGTCGATGGGCGGGTCGGTGTTGGGCATACAACAGATGGTCGTAAAGCCGCCTCGAGCCGCCGCCTGGGCTCCGGTGGCGATGGTCTCCTTGTATTCATAGCCGGGCTCCCGCAGGTGGGCGTGCAGGTCGATGAAGCCAGGGCAGGCCACCAGCCCCGCTCCATTCACCACGATGCAACCGTCGGGTCCGCTCTCAATTGCAGCCTGGGAAGCGACTACCTGACCTTCGTCCAGCAGAATATCGCCGATGAAATCCAGTTGCCGGACCGCATCTATCAGGCGGGCCTGCCGAATAAGCACAGCAGGTGATCTTTCCTGAGCCATCATTCCCCGGCCCCGGCGTTCAGCTGATAAAGCACCGCCATCCGTACAGCAACGCCAGCGGTAACCTGTTCCTCTATGGCAGAGCGGTTGCCGTGAGCCAGCCCTGAGCTTATCTCTATCCCCTCGTTCATCGGGCCAGGGTGCATTACCAGCACATGTGACTTGGCTCGAGCCAGGCGAGCATCGTTGACCTGCCAGCGGCGGATGTATTCGCGTATGCTGGGGAGGAAACCACCTCGTTGCCGCTCTGACTGCAATCGAAGAGCCATCACAACATCGGCGTCCTCAACGGCCCTGTCCAGGTCGGAGTCGTACTCCACTCTTGACGCAAGCCCCACCTCACCGGTGCCCTGGGTTTCCTCATTGACGAAGTCCAGTGGCATCAGTGTCCGTGGTCCGGACAGGACCACGCTGGCTCCCATCCTGGCGAAGCCCCAGATTGCCGATCTGGCCACCCGGCTGTGCAGAACGTCACCCACTATGACGACTTTCAACCCCTCTATTCGTCCCAGCCGTGACTGGACCGTGTACAGGTCCAGCAACGCCTGGGTGGGGTGGGCGTGCAGGCCGTCGCCCGCGTTTACGATTCTGACCCGGTCAAGGTTGCGGGCAAGGAAGTTGGGCGCGCCCGAGTGGGGGTGCCTCACTACCAGCGTGTCGACCCCCATGGCCTGTAACGTCAGACCAGTATTCAGGAGCGACTCGCCCTTGTCAGTGCTGCTGCCTGAGGCGCTGATGTTGATGACGTCGGCGCTGAGGATCTTGCCAGCCTCTTCGAAGGACACCCGGGTGCGGGTGCTGGCCTCATAGAACATCGTCATGATGACCTTGCCCCGAAGCGCCGGCACCTTTTTGATGTCCCGACCCAGCACTTCCGCCATGCCATGAGTGGACATCAGAGTTGCCTCAAGTTCCTCCCTGGAATAGTCATCCAGGTCGAGAACGTGACGCCTGGAAGGCAGCTCATCCCCAGAAATGAACTGTGCGGACAGCCTTTCGTCTATGGTGTCATGCAGAGTCATATAGATGCTATCAACAGTCTTTTGGTGGCCCTTGTTGGATCTGATCCCGGATTGTGGAAGCCGTTTCCGGTTGCTGGGAACCTGGGTCAGATTCTTCCCACTGAGCCTCCTCGGGTCGGAGTAACACAACCTCCTCCTGTTCGTCGATTTCGTCGAGCCGGACGGCAACGATCTCGCTCCGGGCGGTGGGTATGTTGCGGCCCACGTAATCGGCACGGATGGGCAATTCCCTGTGGCCCCGGTCAATCATCACGGCCAGTTGCACCTGAGTTGCCCTCCCGTAGTCGGTGAGAGCATCCAGCGCGGCACGAATAGTGCGCCCGGTGTAGAGGACGTCATCCACCAGGACCACCCTCTGGCCCTGGATACTCACCGGCAATATGGTGCGATGCACTCTGACCCTGGGCCGCTTGCGCTCGCGCAAGTCGTCGCGGTACAGGTTGATGTCCAGCGATCCAACGGGCACAGACGTACCTTCAAACTCGGCGAGCCGCGCCGACAGCCTTTGGGCCAGGGGCACGCCCCGGCGCTGGATGCCCACCAGCAGGAGTTCGCTGGCGCCGCGGTTGCGTTCCAGGATCTCGTGGGCGATGCGGGAAAGGGCGCGGCCCATTGCATCCCTGTTCATGATTTGTCGCTCCGCCATTCCGGCGATGCCCTCTTCGGGCATGGTCGTTCCCCCGTTGGATCGGACTGCGGCACCCATGCCGACGATTCGGGAGCCAATTCGCTTCAAGCTATGGCAAGGAACAACAAAAACCCCTTGCCTCAGTGAGCGGCAAGGGGCGCGAACCGGCCCGGTGGGTTCGGCCACACCGGGATGGTGTCCGGGTCGTCCAACTTTGCCAGCCTCACGGGACTGCCTTAAAAGTCTGACTGCCCTGCTGCGGAACATTCCGCCAGCAACAATGGTTTCAAATTGTGCCGTCTAGGTTAACACAAACTTTGTATCTGCAAAACTCACTTATCCACGGCAATGGGCACCGTCCGAGATGACGCGCCCATTTGCGTCAGGAAGTGACCTTCTTGCGGCGGTTGTTCATGTAGTCGACCAGCACGAACTCGCTGAGGTTGGACGCGCTGGTGTAAAAGGCCCGGCCCCGGTTGATGCGAGTCATCCGGTCAACAAAATTCACCAGCTGGTAGTTGTTTTCCAGCATGAAGGTGTTGATCAGGATGTCTTCCTGGGTGCAGCGGCGGACTTCCCGGAGGGTCTCCATCTCCGTGCGGTAGCTGGGCGGGTAGCTGAAATACGACCGGTCTCCCTCGAGGTGGGCGGTGGGTTCACCGTCGGTGATAACCAGAATCTGCCGTGTGCTGCCCTTCTCCCTGGAAAGCAGCTTACGCGACAGCAAAAGAGCGTGGTGCAGGTTGGTTCCCGACACCCAGGCATTCCAACTACAGCCAGCCAGCTCCTCCTCCTTGATTTCGCGGGCGTAATCGGAGAAACCGACAATCTTGAGGGTGTCCCGGGGGAACTGGGTGCGGATCAGGGCCATCAACGCCAGGGTCACTTTCTTGGCGGCCTGCCAGTTGTTGAACAGTCCCATGGAGCGGCTCTGGTCCAGCAGGACGATGGTCGCAGCCTTGGTCATGTGCTCGGTGCGGTGTATCTCGAAGTCCTGCGGGCCAAGCTGCACGGGCACCTGGGGCCCGCCTCGCAGCACTGCATTCTTGACCGTGGCCTGCAGATCCACCTGGAACGGATCTCCGAACTCGTAAGTCTTGGTCTCGCCCAGCAGGTCTCCATTGGTACCGCGGGTGTCCATCATATGTCCGCCGATACGGTCCTTCTTCAGATGGGCGAAGACCTCTTTTAGAGCCTTCTGGCCTATGCGGCGGATGCCACGAGCGGTGAGTTCGGCCTTCTCGCCGCCAGTGATGTAGCCAGCGTCCTCGAGCAGTTTGCGCAAGTTCTCCAGCTCGTCCCAGACGCGGCGGGCGTCATCCCCCAGAAGTTCTGCCAGCTTCTCCGGGTCGATGTCGCTCAGGTCACCGGTGCGGATGGCCTCCTGCATTGCAGCCTCCAGCTGGTCAAGCTGCTGCAGGTCGCGCATCATCTGCATCGCCTGCTCCATGGTCAGGCTGTCGTCGCCCAGGAAGGGATACTGGCGACGCAGGTCCTCCATTGGCATCAGCTGTTCCATCATCGCGGCGAACTGGGCCATCTCCCGCTGGGTTTCAGCGTCAAAGGCCTGGGACAGGGCGTCCTCCATCTCCTGGCGGGCCTCGGGCGACATGCTGTCCAGCATCGACTGCATCTGGGCCAGCTGCTGCTGCATCATCTCCATCAGCTCATCGAAGCTCTGCGGCGGGTTGGGCCCGAACATTGGCCCCCACTTGTCCATGAACCCGTCGAAGTCCGGCTCCCGGCCCGACAGCTTGTCCCGCATCATCTGGTTGAGGTCGCGCATCATTTCGCGGGTGGCGTCCATGTCCTCAGGGGACATGTTTTGGATCTGCTGCTGCATCTGCTGGGAGATATTCTGGGCCATCTGGCTCTTGAGCATATCCAGCAGTTCCTGGAACTTCTGCTGCGCCTCGGGATCCATGAAGTCGTAGTCCATCAGCTCCTTAAGCTGGCTGCCCACTCCTTCGGGGAGGTCGTCGAGTTTTTCCAGGTTGCGGTCGGCGCGTTGCTTCAGCAGATTGTTCAGCGCCTCCTGCTGTTCTCGCTCATCCTCGGAGGACTGCTCCATCTGCTGCTGCGCATCATCGAGCCGGTTCTGGATGCCCTGGCGCTCGGTGTCGATGATGTCCTGAAGCCGCTCCTTGAGATCATCCACCACGGAGTCCATGTTGTGCTGCTGCATCTGCTGCCGGCGGCGGTCCTTGAGCTGCTCCATGAGCTGCCGAAGTCCGGGCATCTGTTGCCCGTCCCGGTTTTCCATGCCCTGGCGGAACAGGTCTCGCAGTGCCTGCATAATGTCGCCGCGGTTGAGGAGGTCATCCGAGAGGAGGTCCATCAACTCGTCGGCGTCCATGTCGAAGATGTTTTGGGTTCCGTCCCACCTGGAATACCGGTAAGTGCGAAATAACATGACGTCCCCCAAAACGGCCACGCAGGACTCGAATTACGGCGATAATACGCGACGCCTGTGCCATTATCAACCGCAACCACTTAAGAGGATGCGCAAAATTGGACCATCCACGTTCGGCGAATGGCCCATTTGAAAGGTACTGCAATCGTGAGCAGGTGGCTGCAGTGCCGGTACCTCCTGCTCCAGAATCACCTTTTGCCTAAATCACCTTTGCTCCCAGCACCCGCTGGCAATGCGACAAGGCCCACCGGTGGGCCTCGGGGTCGGGTCCAGACACGCAGTCGGAGTAGACCTCGACCTCGTAGTCCCGGTTGCGGGCGTCGGACACGGTGTGCATGACGCAGACGTTGGTGGCGACTCCGCAGACCATCAGCTTTTCCGGTTGAAGGGACGCAAGCCTATCCGACAGATCGGTGTTGAAGAAGCCGCTGTAGCGTTTCTTGGGCACGACCACCCGGCCAGGGACGAACTCAGACAGCTCCGGGATTACCGCGGTTTCCTCGGTCCCAATGACGCAATGGACCGGAAAGACATTGAATTCCAGGTCGTCGGGGTCGTGGTTGTCTGCAAGGAACAGTATCTCGGAGCCCGCCGCTATCTCCCGAGAGATCAGCTCGTGAACGTTGGGAATGATGCGTCGGGAGTCCTCGTGGTACAGGTTGTAGCCAGGCTCCAAGAATCCCCTGAGCATATCAACGACGAGAACGACATTGCTCATTACTGCCTCCCGCGAGGTCGGATGTTGGGAGGTAGTATGGCCCATAGGGGCGTTGGTCTCAAGGTGGCCCGACGATCATCGCGGCTACTCCGAATTGGGGTCGAAGGCTCGCCCGTCCACCAGCACCTCCTTAATGATGGCGCTGCCATCGGCGTCTACGTTGACCACCACCTTCACATCCCGGGCGCCCTCGATTATATGACCCGTGCCTTCGGGGACGAAGTATGTGCCTATGCCGAAGTCGAGATGGCCGGGGCGATCTACACGCCCTTTGATGAACACTCGCGTGCCCGAAGGTCGGTCATGCTCATAGTTTCTGGCCCACCATACTTCCGGGCCTTGCGTCGCCAATCTGTACAGGTCGACATAGACCGTTTCTCCTGTTTGCCGATCCTGCATGTGGTCCGGCAGCGCGGCAATCTCGTACTCCAGTATTGTGTAGTCTCCTTGCAACAGGGATCGCGGGTCCACTGGAACCGTTTGCAGGACAACTTCAGTGCCGGAGCGCAGGTCCACTTCTTTGTAAGCAATGAATGCGAGCAGGAAGACCAGTTGCCCGGCAACCACCAGCCAGAAGGCCATACGTGCCCAAGTTCTCATGGCCTGCCCTCCCCAGTCCGCATGGAGGCCAGCAGCCTGCGACGACCCCGTTCCAGCAGAAAGCCGCCGGCCAGCAGGATGACGCCCGCGCCCACAAAGACCAGCGAAAGGTCAAAGAGGGTGGTCGAATACTCGAAATAGCGGGTGATTATGAATAGGGCTATCAGGCCCAGTGCCAGGTTAACCCGTGCCTCGTTTCCCTGCAGGTAGCCGGAGACCATCAAGCCCAGGGCGGAGATCGCAAACAATACGTTGAAGACGACGGTGAAAATCAATTCATCATCGGAGGGTATGTGAACCACCAGATGGGATGCAGCCAGCAGGACAACCACTGACGCGAGTTCGATGATGGCAATGGGCGATGACCGGAGATTCCACCCTTGCCGCCACACGACCCATGCCAGCGATGCTACGGCCACGGCGGCCGCGGCATAGGTCAAGCTCCAGTACCGGAAGGCAAGGCCCTCCACTATTACATTCCCACCGTACAGACCCTCAAAGGTCAACACGTACAACGCTCCGAATGCAACCACCAGTCCGACGGCGCGAAATGCGCCTCCCAAGGAATTCCATTCCGGGAATTGCTGCTTGACCCTGCCGACGGCGTATATGGCGAGACCCATGCCTGCATATAAGGCAACAAAGCCGATTTCATCCACACGTCCAACAAATTGATCCCAATAGCTCAGGCGGAAGCCCACGGCGGCCAGGAACAGGACTATGGCCAGCACCGCAACGGGCCGGGATCGAATGGCATAGGACAAGGGCAGGACGCCGAGGAACCAGAAGGCGGTCAGGTCAGGGTGGTCCACCGGGACGTGATATATCTGCCCAATCAGGTGAACCCCAGCCCCGTATATGATGCAGCCCAGCAACACGAGGGCAATGCCGACGGCGGTGTAGCCCAACCGCTGCCACAGCAGATACCCGGCGCTGTATGACAGGGCCACCCCGGCCACCAGCGCGCCCAGCTTGACGCCGCGCGGTATTTCGTCCCAGTTGGCGGCGAAGAACGTTATGACGCCCAGCCCAAGCAACGCGGCTCCGAGGATGGAAAAGCCTACCACCAGGGCCTGACGCCTGCGGGCAGCTTCGTAGCCGGCGGAGTCTTCGGGGTAGCGGGCCAGGATTGCCCGCGCCTGCTCGGCGGTAATGGTCCCGTCCAACTCCCACTGCGCAGCTTCCTGCCGCAGTCTCGAGACGAAGCTACGGCCAGAGTCACCAAATGGCATCATTAGCTGCCCAACCTTACTCTGAGCGACCAGACGGGAGTCTAGTCGGCAGCAACCGCCCCCGACGTTGCAAAACGGGCATCCTCCTCCAGCATCTCGCTGAGTCCGACAGCTTCAAAGCATTCCTGCAGGCTGTCCATGTTCTCGAGCAAGTGCGAGGTGGTGCCGTGCTGCTTCAGCGTGGCCAGGGTCTCCCGCACGGCGTGCATGGCCGACAGCAGCCCGCTGGCCGGGTAGATTACGATCTTGAACCCGTACCGCTCCAACTCCGAGGCAGGCAGCAACGGCGACTTACCCGTTTCCACGTAGTTGTACAGCAGCGGCACGTTCAGCTCCCGTCCGGCCTGCTCGATCTGTTCCGGCGTTCGCAGCGCCTCGACGAACAGCACATCCGCGCCGGCCTTCACGTACTCCTCGCACCGGTGCATTGCGTCGTCCCACCCGGTGACAGCGATGGCGTCCGTCCTGACTATGATTGTGAAATCGTCATCCGTCCGGGCGTCCACCGCGGCGTGGATCTTCTGGACCATGTCATCGGTGGGTATGACGCGCTTGTCGTCGAGGTGTCCACAGCGCTTGGGGAATTCCTGGTCCTCCAGGTGCAGCGCCGCCACACCGCTGCGCTCATACTGCCGTACCGTGCGCCGAACGTTCAGGATACCGCCGTAGCCGGTGTCCGCATCGGCTATAAGGGGTATGTCCACGACGGAGGCGATCTGGGATGCGTTGTCCAGCATTTCGGTCATGGTCGCCAGGGCCAGGTCGGGGTAGCCCAGCCGCGCCACGGACGTCCCAGCGCCCGTCATGTAGACGGCGGGGAACCCGGCGGTCTCGATCAGCTTGGCCGTCAGGCAGTCATAGGCCCCAGGGGCCATGATAATGCCCGGCTGCTCCAAAAGTCGGCGGAACTGTGTCGTGGCGCGCATTTAGGCCTCCGGAGGGGTGAGTTTGAGTAGTCTAAACCCGGATTTGATTTCGGCATAACTCTGCCTGGTGGCCATCGTTGAAGCTCAGGCTATCAGGCCACCGTCAACCGTAAGCACCTGGCCGGTCAGGTAACCCGCGCCCTTGCTGCTCAGGAACAGGACCGTTTCAGCCACGTCATCCGATGTGCCGAAGCGTCCCATGGGAATACGTTCGAGAATCTGGTTGCGCTGTTCCTCAGTCAGCCCCTCCACCATGCCGGTGGCAATGTAGCCCGGCGCGACGGCATTGACTGTTACATTGCGGGAGGCGACCTCCCGGGCAACAGCCTTGGTAAACCCGATCAGTCCGGCTTTGGCGGCTGCATAATTTGCCTGGCCGGGGTTGCCCGTGAGTCCCACCACCGACGACATATTGATAACCCGCCCGTAGTGCTGCCGAATGAAATAGGGCATTACATACTTGGTACAGAGAAAAGCGCCCCTCAGGTTGACCTGCAGCACTTCGTCAAAGTCCGCAGGCGTCATTCGCATGAGCAGGCGGTCGCGGTGGATACCGGCGTTGTTGACCAGGACGTCTATTCGACCAAAGTGTTCGAAAACAGCTTTGACTGCCTGTTGCGACTGGGCCTCATCAGATACGTCGCCAGCAATGAGAAAGGCCTCGCCTCCAGCCAGGGAGATGGACTCCTTCACTTCGATCGCGGCATCCAGGCTTGCGTTGTAGTTCAGAGCTATTTTTGCTCCTGCCTCAGCCATTTTTCGGGCAATCACCGCGCCGATGCCACGGGAGGAGCCGGTAACCAGGGCCACCTGGCCATCCATGCTGAAATTTGGCCTAGCCACCGTCATCGGTAACCGTCCCCACCAGTTTCCGTGGCCGAGCTGTTCATTAGGGCCAGCTCTTGCCTCATTATGTCCAGCAGGCCGACATTCACATACCTGACGGCCGTGCGTACGGCTCCCTCCACCGCATTGGCGCGGCATGATCCGTGGCCGAGAATAACCGGAGCGTTAACCCCGAACAGGGGGCCCCCACCGACCGTCAGCGGCCGGTTCGTTGTTTCCCACAGGTCCCGTGCCAGACCTTCTACCACCGAATGGTCCACCGAATCGAGCAACCGCTCCCTGACGAAATTGGCTAGGGCTCCGCCCATTCCCTCGGTGAACTTGACCAGTATGTTCCCCACGAAGCCATCGCAGATAATCACATCCGCCTTGTTGGTGAAGAAATCCATCCCCTCCACGTTGCCGACGAAGTTGAGGTGGCTCTCAAGGAACATCTGGTAGCTTTCCTGGACCTGTCGGTTGCCCTTGGCGGCCTCGGCGCCTACGCTCAGCAGCCCGATTCGGGGGTTCTCTATTCCCATGTAGGTATGGGCGAATGCAGCACCCAGAACGGCAAAGCTCAGCAGCAGTCCCGGACGGCAGTCGAGATTGCTGCCAATGTCCACCAGCACGGTGTTGGGGGACAACCCAAGAAACGGGCCGCCGAGGCAGGGCCGTTCGAGCCCTTCCATCAGGCCCAGCGTGAGCACGGCGCTGGCCATCGATGCGCCCGTAGAGCCTATGGACACCATTACATCTGCCTGGCCCTGCTTGACGAGCTGGGTTGCCACGACAACGGATGATCGCGGCTTCTGTCGCATCGCCTGTACGGGATGTTCGTCGTCTCCGATCTTACCCTCAGAGGGGACCACGGTGATGGGTAGGTCCGCCACGTCGTACTTGGCCAGCTCGGCCTCGACGGCGCCCGGGTCTCCGACCAGCAGCAGTTCGGCACTGACAGACGTCAGGGCCTGAATCGCCCCTTTGACTGTTTCCTGGGGAGCGAAGTCTCCCCCCATGGAGTCTACGGCAACGCGGACCGGTCGGCCTCTTTCCGTTCCATTGAGTGACATTGTGCGCCTCTTTGGCCGCCCGGCCCCGGGCCGCGGGGCCAGTCGTTAATTCTTCCTGACAGTCGCTGTTCCGGTGATCAGGTCCTCACCGGTTGCGGAGTTCCGGAGGCCTACGGAGTAGCTGAGATTGTCGCCGTTGTCCCTGTTGCCGTTTCCCCAGGTCTCTACACAGTTTCCCAGGTACGCCGCCCCTTTGAAACGGGCACGCAGCGTTCCGGAGGACAACCAGTTTCCCCTCAGCGAGGCAGCGAGCATTTCGCTGACAAAGGCGAGAGTGAGCATGCCATGGGCAATTATGCCACCAAATTGGGTTCCTGCGGCAAACTCCGGGTCGAGATGGAGCGGGTTGAGGTCGCCCGATACCCTGGAATATTCAACCAGCTGACTCCGGGTGATTTCGCGTCTCAGTGAGGGCAGGTCGCTTTTCACAGTTTCCGTTGATTCGATCCTGGATTCGTGGGGGGCTTCAGCTGGGACCGCTCTTTCCTGCTGCCCCTGAGACTCCGCGACCAGCAGAGTGGTCCTGATCTCCATAGCCGGGCCTCCCTCCGCGTCTTCTGCGCTCACCCCGATTGTCATAAAGTGCAGGTCTCCGCGAACCCTATGCCGTTCCAGCCAGGCCTTCGCTCGAACCTCGCAACCCAGCGGTATTGGCCCAAGCACGTCGAATTCCTGCAGGCTGTGGATGGCCCCTGAGGGCAAGCTGGCACGCTGAAGGATCTGGCCGAGCGCAAGGGCAACAACGTAGAGGGGCGGAACCAGACGGGATTCCTGGTATACGGGAAGTTCATCGCCAACTGCACGAAGGTAAGAAAGCACCGAACTATCGTCGGTGCTGACCCATCCCAAATCCAGGGGATGAGAGAGTGAACCTAAGGACTCAATGTCAACCAGCGTGCATCCCCTTATGGAGCGCTTCACATCCCCAAGGCGACCGGTGGGGGAATCCAGACTATGCAACGGACAGACAGGAGCGCTGTGGGCCGCCTCCTCACTCTGTGCTCCGGCAAGGAATTATACATATTGCCACGAGCAGCGGGCAACAAAACGTGGCACCCTCAAACTGCAATTGGCCGTAATCGTGTTCGGCGCTGTCCTTTCCTCATCAGCACTACAGGTAGGTCAGCAGCTTCGACCCGTCAGGCCGAACGCCTCGGCGGCGAGCTGGACGATGTGTTCGCCGATTGCCAGGGAAGACGTCGCACCGGGGGAAGGAGCGTTTAGAACGTGAACGGCTTCCCGTCCACGGATGATGCTGAAGTCGTCAAGGAGGGCACCGTTGCGGCCAACCGCCTGGGCTCTGACACCGGAGCCACCGGGCGCCAGATCTTCTTCGCGGATTTCCGGCAGCAGCCGTTGCAGGTCTCGCAGGAAGATACTCTTGCTGTAAGAACGCCGCATCTCGCTCAGCCCGGTACGCCAGTGATTGGCTGTCATCTTCCAGAAACCGGGGTACGTGAGTGTTTCCATAGTCTCACCGAGTCGAATGTCGCTCTTGCGATAGCCCTCCCGGCTCAGGGCCAGCACCGCGTTCGGACCGGCCTCGACGCTGCCCCAGATGTTGCGGGTGTAATGAACGCCCAGAAAAGGGAACCGGGGGTCCGGCACCGGGTATATAAGCCCCGAGACCAGGTGATGGCTCTCAGGTCGCAGTGTGTAGTACTCACCGCGGAAAGGGACGATTTTCACGTCCACCCGCTCCTCTACCATGGCGGCGACGCGGTCGGCGTACAGACCGGCGCAGTTGATCAAGTGTTTTGCCTGGACAGTTCCCCTGGGCGTTTCGAGAAGCAGCGTGCCCCCACTGCGGGTGATTCTCTGGATTGGGGCCTCGGTGAAGATATCACCGCCCGAGTGCGCAAACTTGTTGCCGTATGTCTGCGCTACCTTGGGGTAATCGGCGATACCGGTGACGGGAGACCACAGTGCTCTGATGCCAGCAGCGTGGGGCTCAATCTCCCGAAGGCGCTCCGGGCCGATGATTTCCAGCCCTGCGACTCCGTTGGCGACTCCGCGCTCGTACAGGTTGTCCAGCCTCCCGAGCTCCAACTCGTCAGTGGCGACGATGACTTTGCCGCAGCGCTCGTATTCAATCTCGTTTTCGTCGCAGAAGTCGATCAGTTTCTGCACTCCTGCGACACAAAAGTTGGCCTTGTGCGAGCCGGGGCGATAGTAGATACCCGAGTGAATCACTCCGCTGTTATGGCCGGTCTGATGTGTTGCCAGCTCCGCTTCCTTTTCCAGAACTGCGACACGCAGGTCAGGGAAACGCTGGGTCAGGTCCATGGCGGTGGAAAGGCCGATAATGCCTCCACCGGCGATGGCGACGTCATACTGTTGGCGTTCCATAACAGCGCTCTCCACAGTCGGCGGAAATAATGCCCTGGCACGCCGACGCAAGGTAAGGTTAGTGGCCCACCGGCTACGGGTCAAGGAAACCGCTGGGGCACACCGTGCTATACTCTACCAGCGTGGCGGATTCCGCCACTATGCCCGCCTGGACTGTTGGAGGAGATATGCACTTCGGCATTTTCATGGAGTTTGGCAGCCGCCCGGGTTTGTCGGAGACCGAGTCTTTCCAGGAAGGGTTCCGACTGGTCGATGCCGCCGAGGAAATGGGCCTTGACGGCGTGTGGCTGGCCGAATTGCACTTCAATCCAACTCGTTCCGTTCTGTCGGCGCCGGTGGTTGTCGGCAGCTCCATCGCCACCCGTACGAAGCGACTGCGCCTGGGAATGGCGGTCCACGTCCTACCCCTGAGCAATCCCCTGCGCATTGCCGAAGAGATCGCCACGCTCGACCAGATCAGCGAGGGCCGATTCGAATTCGGAGTGGGACGCAGCGGTTTCGCCCGTTCCTACGACATTTACGGAGTACCCTACGTCGAAAGCCGTGAGCGGTTCGGAGAGGCTCTCGACATCATACTTGAGGCATGGAAGGGCGAGCCGTTCTCCTACAAGGGTGAGTTTTACACCTTCGAGGGGGCCACTGTCTGGCCCAGGCCCTACCAGATTCCGCATCCTCCCCTGCGCATTGCTGCCAACACGGCTGATACGTTCACGCGCCTGGGCCTACAGGGCCACCCGATTTTCGTAGGTCTGCGCGGAATGGATATTCCCGAACTGCAGGGTCACCTTAAGGAATACCGCCGGGCCTGGCGGGAGGCCGGACATGATGGAGAGGGCGATGTTGCCCTGCGCATCCCAGTGTACGCCGCTGATACAGAGGAAGCGGCGTTGGATGAACCGCGCGATAGCATTGACGCCTACTTCAACCGGATGGGGTCGCTCCTCAGGGACGCTGCCTCCGCCCGTGCCAATGCCGACTCAACTTTACGGCAGGGCCGCGCCGACCGCCTGGCAACCATGTCCTACGAGGAGATGCTTGAAACCAAGGTCGCATTCGGTACTGGCGAGAGCCTGATCGATCGCTTTTCCGGATTGAGGGAAGAGCTGGGTCTTGACGGCGTCGTGGCCGAACTGAATGCCGGAGGCCTCATTCCCGAGGAGGCGGTAACCCGCAGCCTGCGCATCATCACGGAGCAGGTAATGCCTGCCTTCAAATAGTGAGATCGCATTGGAACACACCAACAGCCGCACTGCAATTGAAGTGATGAGGAATTCCCAATGAAAGTAGCCGTACTCGACGACTACCAGAACGTCGCCGAAAGCTTGGCCGATTGGTCGCAACTGCCCGCGGGCGCCGAGGTGGTGTTCTTCAACAACCACCTGACCAGCGAGGACGCCCTCGCTGCTCGCCTTGCCGACTTTGACGTAGTGATGGGCATGCGGGAGCGCACACCGTTCCCCCGCTCGCTGCTGGAGCGGCTGCCCGGGCTGCGCCTGCTGGTAACCACCGGAAGACGCAACGCCTCCTTTGACATTGAGGTGGCCACCGGGCTGGGCATTGCCGTCTGCGGTACAGACGGAGCGGGTGAGGGACCAACGGAGCTGACCTGGGGGCTGATACTCGGCATCGTCCGGCAGATCCCGCTGGAGGACCGCCTCTCACGCGAAGGCAAGTGGGGAACCACAGTCGGTGTGGGGCTCAAGGGCAAGACCCTTGGCCTGCTCGGCCTGGGGCACATCGGTTCCCTGGTGGCCCGGGTGGCCACGGCCTTCGATATGAACATCATCGCCTGGAGCCAGAACCTAACCGCCGAGCGCGCCCGGGAGTGCGGAGCGGTCCTGGTGGACAAGGAAACCCTGTTCCGGGATTCCGACATAGTGTCCGTCCACGTGGTGCTGAGCGAGCGCACGAGGGATCTCGTAGGGGAGAGGGAGCTCTCCCTTATGAAGTCCTCCTCCTACCTCGTAAACATCTCCCGCGGCCCCATAGTTAACGAGCAGGCGCTGGTGGACGCGCTGCAGCGCAGGTCCATCGCTGGTGCGGCGCTGGACACATTTGATGTCGAGCCCCTGCCCGAGAATCACCCGTTGCTTAAGATGGACAACGCCCTGATCTGCCCGCACCTCGGCTACGTCACCGACGATTCCTACCGGGCGATGTATGCCGGCGTGATCGAGGACATCCGGGCTTTCGCCAGCGGTGAGCCGGTCCGTATGATCAACGAGCCGGTGCTCAGCGCCCCGCAGTTCCGGGGCTATCAGTAATCTGTCAGCTCTAAGCAGTTGCCAAGTTAATTTGTCCTCTCTCGCTCGAGCGAGAGGGACAGGATGAAAACCCACTACTGGGCCTTCCCTTCGGAGGCCATTCCACCGAAAACGCCAGGAGAAAGACACGAATGAAAGCAGTACGCATCCACGAATTCGGCGGCCTTGATGTTCTCAACTGGGAGGATGCTCCCGATCCGGAAGTCCGGCCCCACCAGGTGCTGATTAAGGTGGATGCCGCCGGTGTGAACTACGCCGACCTGATGCGCCGGGGCGGAAACTACCCAGGTCCCGATCTGCCGTCGTCCCTGGGTCTGGAGGCGGCTGGTACTGTCGTGGAGGTGGGTTCAGACGTCACCGGCATCTCCGTCGGCCAGCGGGTAATGGCCATGGGCCCTGGCGGGCAGGCCGAGCTGGTCGCAGTCAATGGCAATTTCGTGTTTCCTTACCCAGAGACCATCGACCCTGTACAGGCAGGTGGGATGCCCATCGTCTTCCTCACCGCCTACCACCTGCTCAAGACCCGGGGGCATGTCGAGCCTGGCCACACCGTATTGATTCAGGCTGGGGCCTCCGGGGTCGGCACTGTGGCAATTCAACTGGCCAAGGCCTGGGGCGCCCGGGTCGTGGTTACGGCCTCCACGCAGGAGAAACTAGACCTGTGCCGCGCGCTGGGAGCGGACGAGACCATCAACTACACCCAGCAGGATTTCGAGGAAGTCATCAAGGAGCAGACAGGCGGCAACGGCGTGGAGCTTATCCTGGAGTGCGTTGGCGGCCCCGTGCTGGAGAAAAGCCTGCGTTGCGTCGCTTCCTACGGGCGTATGATCACCTACGGCAACGCCTCGGGGACCCCCGCCAGCCTGCCGGCGGGAGATATCTTCGCCGCCAACCGCACGGTGATCGGGTTCAGCATCGGACGCTCTCCAGTGGGAACCTTGGACCACCAGGAAGCCATGGCTGAGATATTCCCCTTGATGGCTGATAGCAAGGCGCACCTGGTGGTGGACCAGGTGCTGCCAATGTCCGAAGTCGCTACCGCCCATCAGCACCTTGCCAACCGGGGATCCAGAGGCAAGGTTATCCTGAAGCCGTAAATGCTGGTGAAGTTGCGCAAATTCGGCGCGCGCGGCATCGGCTGGGATCCAGCGGCATGAGGAATTGATAATGCCGGTGGCACTAAAGTTTGCTGCCCGCGCATCCGTGGCGTTAATCGCACTCCTGATGGCGTTCGGGCTGGCAGCCTGCGGTGCGGAATCTGAATCTGAATCGGACTTTTTCGCGCAGGACGAGTCGGGGCGCGCAGAAATCACAATGGCGTCCTCTGATTCCGCTACCTCCACACAAGGGATGACGGTCGAGTCTGCCGCTGAACTTGAGGAACAGGAAGACTACGCTGAGGAGGAAGACGGCGGGGGTTCATCCGGATTCTTTCAGGGCGCTCCGCTGTCAGACGAGGCACAGACAGCCGTCAACCCCCAGAACAGGATTATCGTTCGGACTGTCGACATGGGCGTTATCGTGCCGGACGTGCCCCAGGCCGCAGAGGAGATTCTCGACACGACCCGGCGCTACGGCGGATGGCAAGTCAGCTCCGATCGAAGCCGCACCCACCGGGCCTCCCTGGCAGTTCGCGTTCCAGCAGAGACGCTGGATGAGTTCGTCGAGTCGATCAGGGAAATGGCCGAACGCGTCGAATACGAGACATCAAATAGCCAGGACGTTACTGACCAGTACGTGGACAACGAGGCCCGCCTGAACGGACTGCAGCGTACCGAGGAAAGGCTGTTTGAGTTCCTTGAACGTGCTGATAGCGTGGAAGATGCGCTGAACGTCCAGAGGGAGTTGGCTGCGATCCAGATGGAAATGGAGACGATCCAGGGCCGCCTCCGATTTTTGTCCCAGACCTCTGCCTTTTCCCTGGTCAACTTGGCGCTCACCACGAGGCCCGGGGAGATGGCCGTTGAGATCGGGAGGGATGCTGCCACATACCGGGCTGGGCTGAGTGCCGGCTTCAGGGCGACCTTTGAGCCTCCCGAGGGAGTGGAGGAGTTCACGTTCACGTGGGACTTTGGCGATGGGTCAGAGCCTGTGGAGGGCATCCGGACTGCCCCGACGACCAACTCGGGCGAGCGGGTCACGGCCACTGTCTCTCACACCTATTTCGACATTGAGCAGTCGCCCTACATAGTCCAACTGGAAATCGGCGGCATCGGCGACACCGGCCTCGTCCAGGGCTCCGATGCCCTGATCGCAACAGTCACGGAGATTCCCGGGGTCGAGGTCTTTGCCGGAGAGGACCGGGTGGTAGACGAAGGAGACGAAGCAGAATACATCGGCTCGTTCACCCGTCCAGAGTCGCTCTGGGACTTCGAGTTCCGCTGGGACTTCGGCGACGGTACCGCCACGGTGTTCGATGTGCCGGCTGACGGGGCGACGAGGGCATTGGCCACTCACACCTATCGCGACTACCGGCCGGATCCCTACCAGGTTGTGCTGACGGTATCCGCGCAGAGCGAGGCAGGCGAAGTGAAAGGCACCGGGTCGTTCTTCGTTTACGTCAACGAAGTCGAAGGCTTCGTCGTCGCGGGGTGGGACGTGGGAGGCACAGCAAAATCGGCAGTGAGGGCTCTGACTGCCATCGCCCAGGTGCTGCTCATCGCGCTGATCTGGCTGGGTATCCTGAGCCCGGTATGGCTGGCGGTTCTGGCCGTTATCATCCTGTTCCCCCGTCTCCGTCGGCGATTCGGCGGAGGAGGGGGCTTCGGCCCCGCTCTCAGGTTGGGGCGGCGTGTTCAAAATGTGGACGACGCGGAAACAGGCGGATACACGGGCCGCGACGAGTATTCGGCCGTGCCCCAAGCCGACGCTGACAGCAGTCTGCCGGCCGTCGCTGAACCTGTCCCGGATGCAGTGGTCTGTATCCAATGCGGTAGGGAGATTCCCGGTAATGATCCCATCGGCAGTCTCCCCAAGTACTGTCCCTTCTGTGGCGCCGAAACAGATTCGAACTGAAACCAATAGTCCGTGGCAGTACGGCCCGCCACCAGGCACCAAAATGCGAGGTGAATCATGTCCCGTGCTCGAGAGCTGTTCCGGGAGGTGATCTCCCGGCCACATTGCACACTGGCGGCCAACATATTCGACCCGCTGTCAGCCCGAATTGCCCACATGCTGGGTTACGAGATATGCGTGCTATCCGGCTCGGTGGGCAAAGTGGCCAACCTAGGAGTGCCGGACATAGTGCTGTCCAACATGTCCGACGTGGTGGACCACTGCCGCCGCATTGCCCGCATCGGAGATATCTCGCTGATGGTCGACGCCGAGGATGGCTTCGGCAACGCGGTGAACGTCGTCCGCACCGTCCGGGAGATGGAGGCGGCGGGAGTGGCCGCAATCGAGATCGAGGACAACTTCGTCCCGAGGCAGTTCAACGTGGCCGATCCGGGCCTCGTCTCCACCGGGGAGCAGGTGGGCAAGCTGGAGGCGGCCGTGGCGGCCCGTACCGATCCTACGACAGTCATCGTGGCCCGCTCCGCCGCCCTGGGCCTGTGCCCGCTGGATGAGGCCCTTGAGCGCATCGAGGCCTACTCCCAGACCGGTGCTGAGGCCTTGATGCTGACCGGTTCAAGCAGCCGGGAACAGCTGGAGGCAGTTCACCAGGCGACGTCCCTGCCTCTGTGCGTTCTGGCCCCGCCCGCCAACGCCCGCAACGACCAGTCCTTCCTCGACGACAACGGAGTCCGAATCCTGATGCTGGGCAACCCCACTTATGCCGTGGCCGTAAAGGCCATCTACGACAGCCTGAACCACCTGAAGGACGGCGGCGCGATGGAAGACCTGGCCGAACGCCAGGCGCCCCCGGACCTGCTCCGCCAGGTCAACCGCACCGACGAGTTCATCGCCCTGCAGGAGCGCTATTTGCGGGGGTAGAGGTACCCTGTTGTAAAATGAGAACCTGAAGCATCTGCGGAATCTGTGGGGAGTGGCCGAGTTGGTTCAACTGATTGACGACCGATTGAATCTAGCGAAAGAGATATTGCAGGTCGCCCGTGACGAGTTCGCCCGAGCGGAGGATGCCAAGGGCGGCGCCGCGGTAATCGGGCTTCGCAACGCCTGCGGAAAAGGATGGTTGGCGGCGCTGGAGGCGGCCAACTGTTACTTCCTCATGCAGGGCTTTCCTGAAGACCAATTGCCACAGAACGACCGGGGCCGATATTTCTTCGTGGGCCGGTATATGGACCGAGATCTTAGAAGAGCCTTCATCGAAATGCGGCAAACATTTCACATATTCGGATACTATGAGGGAATCGTCGAATTCGATGATATGCCCCGGCACTTCAATGAACTGGAAGAATACATCAACGGGATTGAGGAGTTAGGCCGCAACAGGACCGGCGAATAACTCCTGCCGAACAGCGCCATACTGCGGCATCCTTACGAGCCTCGCAAAAAATTCAGCACGTGGGAGGTGTACTCTTCGGGCTTCTCGAAGGGGACCCAGTGGCCACAGTTGTTCAACAGGACCAGGCGTGAGTCCTCCAGGTTGTTGAGGGCGGCGATGCCGATCTCGAAGACGCACATCCGGTCGTAGCGCCCCCAGATTATCAGACTGGGGGCGCTTATATTCGGCAGGTCCACGCCATGGTCGTAGGGAACGCTTACTGAGTCGGCGTCGGCCTTGATGTGGTCCGGGTTGCCGGTGTAGTTGCCGTGAATGTAGTCGACCAGGTCGTCGGTTACCAGCGCGTTGTCGTCGATGTGGGTACGCAGGTATCGGCGCACGTTGTCGCGGGTGGGGTTGTCCCGCACCTCTCGGGTGACGACGCTGCCCTCCGATGGCCGGTTGCCCATCAGGTACAGGTCGCCGCCGGTGCGGATGTGGCAGGCGCCGAAAACCAGCTTGTTCACCCGATGGGGGTCATGCGCTGCCAGTACCATGGCGGACTGCCCACCCTGAGAGTTGCCGACCAGGTGTGCCTTATCGATTCCCAGCGCGTCCATCAGGCCTACGGCGATTCGGGCCTGCAGGTTGTGCAATGGCTCGTTGTAGACGACCGGGCCGGTGCGACCGAAGTTGGGCAGATCCAACACGAGGCATCTGTAGTGTTGTGCAAAGGCTGGCAGCACCTTGTGGAACGTGATCCAGCCGGTTGTGCCCGGCCCGTAGGAGTGCAGCATGACCACCGGGTCGCCTTCGCCGACGTCGTGGTAATGCACCGGCATATCGCCGACCATTGTGGTCCTGCTGGTCGATTCTTCGGTGAAGTTCGCGGTAGTCATGCTGCTTCGCTCCAGCGGATTATTTGGTGAATGGGATCGTGGCCATCATTTGACGTAGGGGCGCACAGCCGTGCGCCCCTACATTGCCGGTGAGATTCCTCTGCCGAACTGGTAGATGGCTATGCCACTGGGGCCTCTTGGAAGTGGGGCATAACTTCAGTGGCGAAGAGCTCGATGGAACGCATCACTTTCCAGTGCGGCAGGCCGACGAACCCGAAATTGCCGAACACGTGGTTGATGCCTGCTTCCTGCGTCTCTTTCAGCCTCTCGACCACCACCTCCGGAGTGCCTCGGAGGGGTGGCAGACCCGCGTGCCCCACGTCGTCCCGGCGCTCGCGGTCACGCTGGCGGTTGGCCCAGTGCTCGTAGCCCTTGGCGATGTTGCCGTTCTTGTCCACGGGCATGCCGATTGGAGCCCCATTGCTGCCTGTGGACCGCAGGATACGGGACGAGAAGTCCTCAAGGCCGATGGGGTCGCGCTCAGCCTCCTCCATCGTGGGTGCGACGTAGATCGACTTGGACATGGGTGGGTCGATATGAGCGTGGGGGTGGCCATATTCGTCCATCTTCTCGCGCCACAGCTGAATGACCTGGGGCGCCTGTCCAAGGATGTCGGTGGGGCCACCGGCGATGACCTGTATCTGGTGGCTGGCAGCGAAGTCGATGCTCTCCGGGCTGGTGCTGACCGCCTGGAACAGCGGCGGATAGGGCTTCTGCACCGGTTTGGGCAGTACCCACAGGTCGTCGACGTTGGTGAATTTGCCGTGGAATGTGAGCCGTTCCTCGGTCCAGGCCTTGATGATTACGTCAACGGCCTCTTTGAACCGCTCGCGGCTCGTGTCTATGTCGACCCCAATGCCTTCAAACTCCTGTTGCTGGTAGCCGGCGCCTATACCGAAGTTGATGCGGCCGTTGCTGAGGATGTCCAGCATCGCCACTTCTTCGGCAACGAGGATCGGATTGTGCAGCGGCAGCACAATGACCGCAGTGCCGATGCGAATGTTCTTCGTTCGGCCGGCGACGGCCCCCATGAACGACCAGATGCCCGACAAAAGACCGTGGCGGGAGAATCTGTGCTCCCCAAGCCAGACCTCTTCAATGCCCAACTGGTCGGCATATTCGATCTGCTCCAGCGCCTCCGTCAACGCCTGCTGCTGGGTGGAGTCTTCGTGGTATGGGACTATGGTAAAAATTCCGAACTTCATAGGGATTCTCCCATTCCCGGCGTGGTGTCTGGCCCTACTCTACTACACCATTGGACAGAATGCACCGGATGATCGATACTGTTAAAAATAGCCTTTAACCCACGTCAGGCGGGGTGTCGCCATGGTGTCCGTTGACCGCAAATACCAAGTCATCGACATGCAAACTGGACAGCTGGACCGAAGAATTTTCGTGGACCCCGACATCTACGCCGAGGAACAGGAAAAGGTCTTCGGACGAGCCTGGCTGATGATTGGCCACGAGTCGCTGGTGCCCAAAACCAATGACTACTTCCACACCTACATGGGCGAAGAACCGGTCATTCTCTGCCGCGACGGCAGGGGCAATCTCCGGGCCTACCTGAACATGTGCCGCCACCGCGGCAACCGCATAGTTCGAACCGACGCCGGAAACTCCCGGAACTTCGCCTGTTCTTATCACGGCTGGACTTTCTCCAACGAGGGCGAACTGGAGTACCTGCCCGGCGAGGAAGAAGCTTACTATGGCGCGCTGGACCGCGACTCTTTGCGGCTGGTTGAGGCACGGGTGGACACATACGCCGGCATCGTCTTCGCCACCTGGGACGCCGGTGCACCCAGCCTCGACGACTACCTCGGTGACGCCCGCTGGCTCTTGGACCTGAATTTCAACCGCCTCGACAACGGGACCGAAGCCCTCGGCCCGATCAAGTGGATGGAGCCGCTGAACTGGAAGACGGCGGTGGACAACTGCTCCGACAACTACCACGTTCCGACAACCCACCTGTCCACCATTATCGTTCAGGGCCGGCACCGGGGTGTCCCCCGCCTGACCCACGAGCAGCAGTTCCAGTCTGAGAACAAGCACTTGTTCGTCAACGGCCACTCACTGACCATGCGTTTCCTGGACAAGCCGGACCAGGCTCGCCAGAACCACGGCGTCACCGCAGAGAATCGTGCGGCTTTTGAGGATTACTACCGGCAGACGCTGGCCGAAACCGAGCGGCGGCTGGGCAGCCTTCGCGCCCGAAAGCTGCAACTGGGCAACCACAGCCTGTTCCCCAACGGCGTGCTTGGGCTGCGCCTGGCCCACCCACGGGGCCCGCTGCATACGGAGTTCTGGCACTTTGCGGTACTGGAAAAGGACATGCCCGAGGAATTGAAGACGGCCCTGCGCAGGGGCAGTTCAAACTACAACGGCGTGAATGGCATTTTCGAGCAGGACGACATGGACAATTGGCGGGCCGTGACCAACTCGGCCCAGTCGCGGCTGGGACGGCAGTATACCCAGGACCTGTCCATGGGAGTGGGCCACGACCGCCGGCATCCCGATTATCCGGGTACTGTTGCAGAACGCTACACTTCGGAAAGCAACCAGAGACTGTTCTACAAGCGTTGGGAACAGTTCATGAACGCCCAAAACTGGGAGGACATTCCGCTGGAACCGAAGACCATGGACTTCGAGGGCACGGCCGGTTTGCACGGATAGGGGAAACGCCCTCTCCCAGAGAGAGGGGGAACGACGTCGGGAGCGCAAGAGACATGTCTACCCAGAGTCAGACCAAGAACGCGTCCAGGATGGAACTCTGGCATGAACTGATGGAGTTCTACATCCGCGAAGCGTGGATTCTGGACGAGCGCCGTTTTAGGGAATGGCTGGACCTGTTCACCGATGACGTCTTTTATTTCATGCCGCGTCGCCTGAACATTCACCGGCACGAGACGGAGCGGGAACTCACGACTGTGGGAGACCTGGCGATTTTTGAGGACGACAAGACTTACCTGACCATGCGCGTGGAGCGATTGGAAACAGGAATGGCCTGGGGCGAGGACCCCCCATCACGCACCCGGCACCTGGTAGGCAATCTCGTTGTGGATCCCCAAACCAGCGGCGAGGTATTGGCGAAGACCGCCTTCATACTCTACCGGTCGCACCACGAGACGGAAGAGAATATATTCGCCGGTTACCGCGAAGACTTGCTGCGACCGGTTAACGGCGACTGGAAAATATCTCAGCGTACCATCGTGCTGGATGCCAACGTAATCATGGCCAAGAACCTCAGCGTGTTCTTCTGACGGATTCCTGTTGGATCTTCCTGACCAGACGAAGTTGGGGACAAGAGAATGGGGCGGCCAGTTGGCCGCCCCATTCTTTTGTCTGTGGTGGTTGTATCTTGCGGAAATTACGGGGCTTGCGGTCCCATGGTGATCGGAGCCTCGACGATGTTGAAGCCGTTTTCAGCGTTGGCGTCCTCCACGATTTCCAAGCCGACGAATGGGCCGATCTTGTCGTTGAACACGTCAACCGTTTCCTGGCCCTCCTCAGGATAGCCAACGCGCTTCAGCCAGTTGGGAATCACCTGGTTGCGGGCGGCTTCCTTACTCAGTTCCTGCGCCTCAGGGCCGAACTCCACCAGCTCCAGACCGGCCTCGACGTTGCGGGCGACACCGGTAATGTTCTGGATGGCGGCCAGGCGCAGGGCTTCAAGCTCGTGCTTCGCGCCTTCCTCGAGCAGAATCTGCTGAAGGTCGGCGGGAATGCTGTTCCAGACGTCCTCGTTGACCACACCTGTAGTGGCATTGAAGCTGTACAGCCGACCGTTCAAGTAGTCGGTCACCTCGTACCACCGCTGCGAGAGACCGGGGTTTGCGCCGGTGACACCGGCATCCAGGATGCCGCGCTCGAGGGCCGTGTAGACCTCGGCGAAAGCCATTGCCTGGGCCTCGGCGCCCATGTAGTTAATCCAGTCGGAGAGCTCAGTGCTGTGGCTGCGAGTCTTGACGCCGTCGAAGTCCTCCGGGTTTTGCAGCCTCTGTCTGCTGAAGAAGAACTGGTCGTCACCGGCAATCCACAAGTGGAGAAGCACCTGCGCGCCAGTTTCCTCCTTAATCACCCGCTCAATGTCATCGAAGACATTCGCCAGCACTTCGAAGTGAGTCTGGTGGTTGGGCCACAGTCCCCAAAGGTACTGCACGGCCAGGGTGGGGTATTCGCCGCCGACGTAACCGCCATAGATTTCGGCAGCCGCCAAAGTGCCGTCGGACAGCAGAGTCATGGTGTCGAAACCAGCCAGCCCCAACTCGGGGAAGGACGTGATTTCGATTTTGACCTGTCCGTTGGTGCGCTCCAGCACGTTCCGGACAAAGTAGGCCGGTACGATTTTGCACTGCAGCGTCGTCCGGTTGATACAGGCGTACTGTAGTGTGATGGTCTCACCCTGCGATACCAGCTCGGTCGGGTCGGCCAGCCCCGCTTTATCAAGCAGCGACCGGTAGTAATCGGACTCGAATATCCATTGGCCTTCCATGATGGCGTCCAGCGGGACATTGCCTTCATCATCACCCAAGGTAATGGCCAGATCATCGCCCAATTCTTCGATGGCGCCCTGGGTTGCGGCAGGGCCAACAAGTGCTTCGAAGTTGCCGTCGCCGATGTAGATTGCACCGGGGCCGCCGGCATTCTCCGCGGCGTAGGCCTTCAGCTCATCGCTGACTTCCCACATCATCGCATCGCTTTCATCTTCCATCATGGCCGTGGGCTCTTCTTCCATAGCCTCGGTGGGAGCTTCGGTCGGCGCCGTTGTCGGTACGGCGGTATCGGCCGGCTCCGATGTCGCCGCCTCGCCGCAGGCTACCAGGAACGCCATCATCAGGACGATGGCCAGGGACAGAATTACCGTGGTTCGCATGAACACCTCTCCTCAAGCCTGTTGGGGGTTTGCTGTCCGTCGCTCCCGCGGGTAAGTGGGTAACCGACAGGACAACAAAAACAGCTGAAGTATCATAACACAAGCTCACTGAATACGTCGGCCTTCCATCGGATTTCAGTAATGTATAGTCTGACAATTAGCGTTATGTAATTCTTGTTACTCCATGAAAGGTAATTTACATATCAAGTAAAAATATATCCAACAAGTCTCGAAGTATGTCCAGGGCAGATCCAACTACATCGGCATCAACGGCATGTTTTAGCAAGGAGGCTTGGACAACCGGCGCGGCGTAACCAACTCGGTCCTGGCTGCCACAGACCACAGGTACGCCAGGACCTGTCACGGTCGTAGGGCGCGCTGGCCGCCCCTCCTGGTTTTCCCGGCACGGAAGCCGGGCAGTACGCATCAGAAAGCAATCAGCGGCGGTTCTACAATCCCAGGGAGCAGTTCATTGACGCGTACAACTGGGAGAACATCCTCGCAGGCTATCGAGAGGACCTGCTCCGTCCAGATGGCGGAGACTGGCAAAGTGCCAAGCGAACCATTGCCTCGGACTCCAATGTGACCATTGCCAAGAACCTGGGCATCTTATCTGAGGGTATATAAACACCCACGACCTCGGGACAAATAGAAAGGGGCGGCCAGTTGGCCGCCCCTGTAACATGCCTGTGGTAGTTTTATCTTGCGGTGATTACGGGGCCTGCGGGCCCATGGTAATCGGGGCCTCGACAATGCTGAAGCCATTTTCGGCGTTGGCGTCCTCCACGATTTCCAAGCCGACGAAGGGACCGATCTTGTTGTTGAACACGTCAACCGTTTCCTGGCCCTCTTCAGGGTAGCCTACACGCTTCAGCCAGTTGGGAATTACCTGATTACGGGCAGCTTCGGTGCTCAATGCCCTGGCTTCGGGGCCGAACTCCACCAGCTCCAAACCGGCTTCGATGTTGCGGTCGACGCCAGTCTGGTTTTGGATGGAAGTCAGGCGCAGGGCCTCCAGTTCGTGCTTGGCGCCCTCCTCCAACAGAATCTGCTGAAGGTCAGCGGGAATGCTGTCCCAGACGTCCTCGTTTACCACGTTGGTGGTGGAGTTGAAGCTGTACAGGCGACCGTTCATGTAGTCGGTTACCTCGTACCAGCGCTGCGAAAGTCCGGGACTTGCGCCAGTTACCCCGGCGTCTAGGATGCCGCGCTCCAGGGCCGTGTACACTTCGGCAAAGGCCATCGCCTGAGCCTCGGCTCCCATGTAGTTGATCCAGTCAGAGAGCTCGGTACTGTGGCTGCGGGTCTTGAGCCCATCGAAGTCTTCGGGATTCTCCAGCCTGTGATTGCTGAAGAAGAATTGGTCGTCGCCGGCAATCCAGTTGTGGTAGAGCACAGTG
This sequence comes from Dehalococcoidia bacterium, assembly GCA_965261885.1. Classification (GTDB taxonomy): domain Bacteria; phylum Chloroflexota; class Dehalococcoidia; order Lucifugimonadales; family UBA3495; genus VXOI01. The sequence goes on along the minus strand of CBDHDY010000006.1, from coordinate 39,737 downwards.
GCGCCGGTCTCATCGCTAATCACCTTCTCGATGTCGTCGAAGATGTTGGTCAGAACCGAGTAGTGAGTCTCGTGGTTGGGCCACAGACCCCAGAGGTACTGCACGGCCAGGGTTGGGAACTCGCCTCCGACATAGCCGCCGTAGATCTCGGAGAGAGACAGGGTCCCTTCGGCCAGCAGTGACATGGTATCGAACCCGGCCAGGCCCAACTCTGGGAAGGAGGTGATTTCAATCTCCACCTGTCCGTTCGTGCGCTCATAAACGTTGGGGGCGAAATAGGCTTCCATGTGCTTGCACCAGAGCAGGGTGCGGTTGATGCAGGCATGTTGCAGGGTGAAGCTTTCGCCCTGGGAAACCAGTTCAGTAGGATTGGTCAGACGCGCCTTTTCCGGCAGGGAGCGGTAGTAGTCAGATTCGTATACCCACTGGAGTTCCATAATGGCGTCAAGCGGGACATTACCATCGTCGTCTCCAAGGTCAACGCCGTGTTGATTCATGAATTCGGGTATGACGGAGGGGCCCACCAGGGCCTCGTAGTTGCCGTCGCCGATGTAGATGGCGCCGGGGCCGCCGGCATTCTCCGCGGCGTAGGCCTTCAGCTCATCGCTGACTTCCCACATCATCGCATCGCTTTCATCTTCCATCATGGCTGTGGGATCTTCTTCCATAGCCTCGGTGGGAGCTTCAGTCGGCGCCGTTGTCGGTACGGCGGTATCGGCCGGCTCCGATGTCGCCGCCTCGCCGCAGGCCACCAGGAACGCCATCATCAGGACGATGGCCAGGGACAGAATAACCGTGGATCGCATGAACACCTCTCCTCAAGCCTGTTGGGGGGTTCACTGCCCGTCGCTCTGGAGGGTCAGCGGGTACCCGGCAGTCCAACGACAAACAGCCGTCGCATGATACCATAGATTTACTGAATACGTAATGTGATAAATGTATATCGATAAAATATAGTCTAGTATTATATGTATTAGTAATTAATATAGCAGATATACGCACAACAGATAAATATATATCCCATAGTTCACGAAGTACGATAATGAAAACGCCTGTTTGCCTTGATAGTCCAGAGGCCAAAGAAAAGAGCGGGTTTTCGACAAACCCTGTGAATTAAAACTTACCTGGCCACGCAAGCGAAGCGATTGGAAAAAGGGATGGCCCGGGGGTGAGGACCCTCCTTCACCCACCCGGCACTTGACCGGCAACCACATTTGGAACCCCAGCCCAGCGGCAAAGCAATGGCGGAAACCGCCGTGATCATGGCCAGGAACTTCAGCGTATTTTTCTGACACTCCCAACCCCAATGCGACTTGACGGACGGTGAAGGTGACAATAGTGAGGGGCGGCCAATCGGCCGCCCCTCTGGTTGAGCTGTAAATTGCTGCGCCGCGGGCGCAGAGCGCTATGGGGCGTTGGGTCCCAAGGTGACGGGAGCGTCCACAACCTTGAAGCCTCGTTCTGACTCGGGGTCCAACTCGACCTGCAGGCCGACAAAGGGGCCAATCTTGTTATTGAACACGTCAACTACGTTCTGGCCCTCTTCGGGGTAGCCCAGGCGCTGCAGCCAGTTGGGCAGTACGCTTTCGGCTGCGGCCCGCTTACTGAGAGCCTGAGCCTCGGGACCGAACTCCACCAGTTCCAGGCCTGAATCGATGTTCCGGCTGATGCCGGTAACGTTGTGGATGGGGGTAAGGCGCAGGAGTTCCATTTCCTGCCTGGCGCCCTCTTCCAGAAGAATCTGCTGGATGTCTTCAGGAATATCGTCCCAAACGTCACCGTTCACAACGTTGGTGGTGGAATTGAAACTGAAGAGCCGACCGTTCATATAGTCGGCCACTTCGTAGAATCTCTGCGAGAGGCCAGGATTGGCGCCGGTTACGGCGGCATCGATGACGCCGCGTTCCAGGGCGGTGTAGACCTCTGCAAAGGCCATGAACTGGGCAGCCGCGCCCATGTGGTTAATCCAGTCGGACAACTCGGAGGAGTGACTGCGGGTCTTCAGACCCTGGAAGTCCTCAGGAGTCTCGAGCCGCTGGTTGCTGAAGAAGAACTGATCGTCTCCGGCAATCCAGTTGCGCATCAGAACCTGGGCGCCCAGCTCATCTCTAATAACTTGGTCCAGGTCGGGGGCGATGTTGGTCAGCACTTCGTAGTGGGTCTGGTGGTCTGGCCACAGTCCCCAGATGTACTGCACGGCCAGGGTGGGGAACTCGCCGCCGACGTAACCGCCATAAATCTCTGTCATTCCCAGGGTGCCGTCGGCCAGCAGGCTGGCAGTGTCAGTGCCGGCCAGTCCCAACTCGGGGAATGACGTGATATTGATGGTTACCTGCCCATTGGTCCGCTCTTGTACATTGGGCACAAAGAAGGTGCGCTGGTGCTTGCACCAGTGCAGTTGCCCGTTGATGCAGGTGTGCTGCAAAACGATATCTTCACCAGATGAGGTCAGCGGTGTCGGATTTGTCAGGTTGGCCTTTTCCAGCAATTCCCGGTAATAGTCAGACTCGAATACCCAAGTGACATCCTCGATAGCGTCCAGAGGAACCTGGCCGTCATCGTCACCGAGATCGGTACCATAGGTGTCCATGAATTCGTCGTACACTGACGGGCCTACCAGAGGTTCGAAGTTTCCGTCGCCTATGTAGATGGCACCAGGGGCGCCGGCGTTCTCTGCGGCGTAGGCTTTCAGCGCATCGCTGACATCCCACATCATCGCATCGCCTTCATCCTCATCCTCCATCATGGCCGTGGGTTCTTCTTCCATAGCCTCGGTGGGAGCTTCGGTCGGCGCCGTTGTCGGCACGGCGGTATCAGCCGGCTCCGATGTCGCCGACTCGCCGCAGGCAACCAGGAACGCCATCATCAGGACGATGGCCAGGGACAGAATTACCGTGGTTCGCATTAACACCCCTCCTCTCAAGCCTGCTGGGGATTTCGCTGTCCGCCGCTCCGGGGGGCAGCAGTACCCTGCCGGTCAAGAATAAAAATCCGGCGCATGATAACACATTTTTACTAATTGCGTTATTCATCTACCAGAAATCAACAAAGTACAGTCTTATATTACGAATCTCTGTCACTGAAGTGAATGATAAATTGCAGAACAGGCAAATATTTCCGATAATTGACTAGGTTAATTATTCGTTGCGCCGGATTACATTGAAAGTCCGAAGGCAAAAGGAAAGGGGCAGGCCGAAAACCTGCCCCTTTGAATTATGGACCCTTTAACCGGATGAGATGTGGGAACTAGTCCTGGCTCATGGTGAAGGGAATTACGCCCGGCATCCACCACTTTTCCCAGCTGTCATCCACCCGCTGCTGGAAGTGGGCGGTGTCTTCGGGGGTGAAGTGGGCGAAGCGGCCCTGGCGCGACAGGTAGTCCTCGATGGGCTTGCGCTTCCGAATACCCTTGGCGATGGAGCGGCTCGGACCGTTGAGTGTCAGTTCGCCGTCGATGATCTCGTACTGCACCCACAGGCCGGTCTCGATGGCCAGCATCCCCAGCTCGTGAGAATACTTGGGGTCGTAGTCCCAGCCCTTGGGGCAGGGGTCTATGCTGTGGATGAAGGTCGGCCCGCCGCTGGTCAGGGCGCGGCGAATCTTGTTGTTGAAGTCCAGACCGTAGGAGCCGCACGCAGTGGCGATGTAGCGGACGTCGGGATGTCCGACGGCCAGCATCGGAGCGGTGTTCTTCTTCCAGCGGTTGTTCATGATGCGATGCACCTTGCCCGGAGGGCTGAAGGTGCTGTTGGCGCCCCAAGGGGAACTGCCAGACACCTGGATGTCGGTGTTGGCGTAGGACTCATTGTCGTAGCACAGAATGAGCAGGTTGTACTCATCGTGCTGAAGGGCGGCAGAGATGGCCGACAGGCCCATGTCCACACCGCCGCCGTCGCCGCAGAAAGCGATGACGTTGATCGGCTCTTTGTGCATCTTGCCCTTGCGCATCATCGAAGCCAGGCCAGCGGCGGTGCCGGTGGCGGCGCTGCCGGAGGAGCCCAGCTGGGTGTGCATCCACGGCACCACCCAAGGCGTGCTGTAGTAGGTGGTGTTGGCCACGTACATGCAGCCGGTGCTGCCCAGCACGATGGAGCGGGGGCCCGCGGCCTTGATCATCAACCGCATCACCAGCGCCGATTCGCAGCCCTGGCAGGTGCGGTGACCGGAGGAGTAGAACTCCTCCACCGGGATGTTCTTTACGCCCCTGACCTGGGGCAGGTCGGTCGCAGTCATCAAGGTGGTCATAGTTCTTACTCCCTTACCGCAATCCAGGTGGTTTCCTGTTCGATTTTACCAGTAGCGACTGCCTTTTCGGTAGTCTCCACCATTTCGTTTACGTCCTTGACCATTACTTCGCGTCCACCCAGCCCGGCGATGAAATTGAGCATCAGAGGGCGCTCCTGCAGGGGGTAAAGGGCAGAGCGGAGTTCATGGAACAGGACGCCGCCGAATGAGGGCGAGCCGTAGGAATAATCGCGGTCAATGACAGCGATGCCCTTGGCGCCCTTCAGAGCGTTCTGAATCTCCTCCGCCGCGAAGGGGCGGAAGAACTTGATGCGGAGGAAGCCGACCTTCTTGCCCTGCTCGCGCATCCGGCGCACGGCAACGCGGGTGGGCATGGCAAGGGTGCCCATGCCGACAAGGATGATCTCAGCGTCCTCGGTCATGTATTCTTCAATGAACGGACTGGGGTCGCCGCGGCCGAAAACCTCCTTGAACTCGTCGTATGCCTCGTAAATCACGTCCACGGTGCGGCGCATGGCCTCGTCCGTCTGGCGGCGGATTTCCATCAGCCAGTCCTCGTTGACCTGCGGGGCGATGGTGATGGGGTTGTCGGGGTGAAGCTGCAGTTCGTGCCGATTGTAGCTGGGCAGGAATCGGTCCACCTGCTCCCGCGTCGGCACCTGTACGATTGCCTGCGAGTGCGTGAGGAACGACCCGTCGCAACTCACAGCAAAAGGAAGCAGCACCCTGCGGTCCTCGGCGACTTTATAGGCCAGCAACGCCGTGTCCAGCGCCTCCTGCGCGGTCGCCACCCAGTACAGGTGCCAGCCCAGATCGCGGACGGCCATGGCGTCGTTGTGCTCCACGCCGAAGGCGCCGGGGTCGTCCAGTGCCCGGTTGCCTACCATGGCCACGACGGGCATGCGCAAGCCAGCGGTTACGGTAATGGCCTCAAAGGCATAGAACCAGCCCACTCCGCTGGAGCCGCAGAAAGTGCGGGCTCCGACTGCCGAGGCGTGCTTCACGATTTCGAACTGGGAGTGTTCGCTCTCCGCCACGATAAAGTCGCAGTCAAAGACACCGTCGGCCTTGAGTTTCGACACGTACTGCATCACCGTGTCGTAGGGCCGGATGGGGTAGGCGGTGATGACGTCCACGTCGGCCAGGGCGCAGGCAATGGCGATAGCCTCGGAGCCGCTGATCAGCTCCTCGGTGGACTCGGTGAACATTTCGTTCTGCACGGTGGTCATTAGTCTGCCTCCGCCGCCTGGATCTCTTCGGCGTACCCGCCGACGTGGTGGAAGCCGTGGGTGCGGGTCTCAACTTTCTGATTCTCCACCAGCTCGGTCATCCACTTGTTGTAGCCGTCTTTGTCTTTCTGCCACCACTCCCACTGGCTGTTGTGGTCGGTGAACTCGGCCTCGCTTACCATGGTCACGCAATCAGGAACGGGGCATACGGCCTCGCACACTCCACAACCGCAACATGCTTCCATGTTTGCGTCATACAGGCCGTCGGGGGTCACGTCGAAGCAGGTGTCGGGGCATTGCAGCCAGCACAGGGTACACTTGATGCAGGTCTCAAAATTGACCACCGGGCGCATAGACCGGGTGCTGTACTTCTTGAACACATCGCTGCGGCCGGGCACGTATCCGCCTTCGCCCTCGGCGAACTCTCCGCCCTCGGGGATGGCACGGATGACCAAGCCCTCTTCCATGGTCTTCCAGCCGGGCAGGGTGAACTTCATTTCGCGCTCGTTGCCGCCCTCACCGGGTTCCACCGGCCGGGTGGAGGTGCGGTCAAACGAACGCTGGGCCGAGGCAATCTTTGTGCCTCCGCCCATCTGCTCTTCAATAGTCTCCAGCATGGCGTCCAGGCTGACCAGATCCGGGCAGACCTTGCAGAGGGCTCCCAGAATGCGGGCGTCGGTGTGGTCGTCTTTGTAGACCCACAGGCCGGAGAAGCTGGGGATGCCCGTCACGATGGACAGGTTGTAGGGAGTTTCCTTGGGGTGTATGTCCTCCAGCAGGGCATCCGCCTGCTGCCGGGAGGTGACTATCAGGGTGCCGCCGGGCTTGGTCAGTTCGTTGATGGGCTGCAGGCCATACCAAGCCCACGACTCGATACCCTTGCACATGGTGTCGTCAACATTGATCGTGACGTCAACGCTGTTGGCCTGGTAGACTGCCAGGCTTTCCTCCAGTTCTTCAGGGTCATCGGCCACGATGGCGAACTGCTTGGCCGGAATGCCGTTGCGTTCCGGGGAATCCCCGTAACGTCCGAAGGCCGTGCCAATCTTCCCGTCCTTCCGGGCGGCGAACACTATGGAGCGGACGATATTACGTGCCAGGGTCTTCTGGAAAATCCCCCGGTACACTACCTCCACGGCAAGGGTGGACATACCTTTCCTCCTAAGTTTGGGTCCACTGTCAGGTTGCCAATCGCCAAAACTATCAAATGGTGAGACGACACTGGGCCGACCTCCATATCGATTTTTTGGGGCGACAAGGATATTTCGCGCAATCTTAACATATCAAGGGAATTTTGGGGGAGGCTGGTAACTAGAGCACCATTGGGGCCATTAACGTGGCTGCATACTCCACTTCCCACTTAATTACCGCCTTAATTACCGCTTACTGACCGTGATCTCCTACGCCGTACTTCAGCAGGTCAGTCTTCTCCAATTAAACACACGTCTTCGCACACTTCAAAGTGTGGAGAACGGGATCTGATTGCGGTGTGAGTTTTTTGCAGAGACAGGCCGGGAAACTTGACGGGCGTGGGGATGCTGCTTGGGCTTATGCTAAAATCCATAGTCGGCGCTGGCACAATGAGAGCCGGGCCTTCGGACAGGAGATCTCTCCCTTTGCCTTGGAATTTCCGTTTACGTCATCATCACCTGCTTGTCCCCGCAATGGTTCTGATGTTATGCGCGGGGCTGGTTGGAATCGGCTGCGTGGGGTCGGGCGGAACGGAACTGCCGGATGAAAGGACCCTTGAGGAACTGCCACCCGAATTCGCCAAACTGGCCGAGGTGTGGGAGATCCTGGAGCGGGAACACATCGATGCTGGCAAACTGGACCCGGAGACCCTGGCAGATGGTGCCGTCCGCGGAATGTTGCAGGCGACTGGGGACGACCACGCGGCCTATCTCGACCCGGAACAATACTCCTTCCAGCGTCAGGACATCCAGGGGCACTTTGAGGGTATCGGTGCTGAGGTCGCTGTCCGAAACGGACTTATCACCATAATCGCACCAATTCCGGACACACCGGCAGATGAGGCAGGCGTCGAGCCGGGCGATGTGATACTGGAGATAGATGGCGAGAGGATTGATGGGTGGGACCTGTTCCGCGTCATCAACCGAATCCGGGGCGAAAAGGGAACTCCTGTGCGCCTGTTGGTAAGGAGGAAAAACACGGGCGAGGCCGTGGAACTCGAGATCGTTCGCGGTGTCATCCAACTGGAAAGCGTGCGCCTCACCATGCTGGTTGGGGGCATCGGGCATCTTCGGATAAGCTCATTCAGCGGGACAACCCTGGAGGAGTTGGAACGAGCCTTGGAGCGGTTCGAGCGCTCCAGGGGCCTCGGTCTGATTGTGGACATCCGCAACAATCCCGGGGGACTGCTCACATCGGTGGTAGAGGTTACCAGCCAGTTTGTTGACGAGGGGCTGATGCTGTACCAGTTGGACGGGCAGGGCAACCGCCGGGACTGGAATGCAGAGCCGGGCGGATCGGCCCTGGAAGTGCCAATGGTGATCCTGATGAATGGGTTCAGTGCCTCCGCAAGCGAGGTTTTTGCCGGGGCCATCACCTACCACGAACGCGCCACGACCATCGGAGTAAAGTCGTTCGGAAAAGGCAGCGTCAACAATCTGTGGCCCCTCAGCGACGGGTCTGCGGTAAGCTTCACCATAGGCCGTTGGTATACTCCCGACGGTAAGCTGATTGAGGGAGAGGGGATAACTCCCGAAATCGTGAAGGAGGCTCCGGAAGATGATTCGGAGGACCTCCAGCTTGACCTCGCAATTGAGGAAGTCACTAAACTGATAGAGAGTTCCGCGGCAGCCGCGACAAACTGAACACCAACCACCCACAGCAGGTCCATATGGCAAATAAAAAATCCGCCAAGACAGCAAAAAATAGCAGCCCGGACGGCATTCGGACCGCAGCCAGCAATCGCCGCGCCTTCTTCGAGTACGAAATTATGGAGAAGCACGAAGCCGGCATAGTTCTGACCGGTTCCGAAATCAAATCGGTCCGCGCCGGAAAGGTGGACCTGAGCGACGCCTACGCCCGTGTGCGGGATGGCGAAATGTGGCTTCACAACACCTATATCGCGCCCTACGACCCGGCCAGCCAGTTCAATCACGATCCACGCCGCGTCCGCAAGCTGCTGATGCACCGTGAAGAAATCAGCCGCCTGCAGAGCGAGATCGCCGAGAAGGGCCTGACCATGGTGGGTCTTCGAATCTACATCAAACGCCACGTTGCCAAGATCGAACTGGGTCTGGCAAGAGGCAAGCGGCAATATGACAAGCGGCAGGCAATCATCAGCCGGGATATGGACCGGGAAGCGCGCAGAGCAGTCGGGGCGGCCAGATACTAGGCAGAAATTCGGATTCGTTCAAGGAGCATAGTTTTGATTCGCACCCTCAACGGCGTCACCCCAAAAGTTGCCGAGACTGCGTGGGTAAGTGAGTTCGCCTACGTCGTCGGAAACGTGGAAATCGGCGAATACGCCAGCATCTGGCCCGGAGTCACCGTACGCGGCGACGGCGATGACGCTATTGTGATAGGGGACTATGTAAACATTCAGGAAGGGTCGGTGATACACGGCAATGGCCTCACCATTGAGGAGCGCGTGTCGGTCGGCCACAGCGTGGTGGTGCACTGCGACAGGGTGGGCCGGGGTTCCCTGCTGGGGAACAATTGCACCGTGCTGAACAAAGTGACGCTGGGAGAAAACTGTCTGGTAGCTGCCAACTCAGCCGTTCTGGCGGGGACTCAGATTCCGGCCAACTCTTTCGTTACCGGGATCCCTGCGGTGGTCAAGCGTGATGTGACGGAGAACCAGCGGACGGCCATGCGCCACACCTGCGAAGAACTGGTGAAGCGTGCCAAGTGGTTCAAGGACAGCGGGCTGTAGTAAACCGCCCGCTGTTCTGTCCAATCTACGTTATCCAAGCCGCTCGGCCACAGGCAACACCGCCTCAGCCAGCCGTTCCATGACCCGGATGCAGTCTGGAATCTCGGTGACGCGAAAGTCGTAGGTCAGTTGTCCTATCCCGATTTCGTGGCAGGAGTGCAGGTCGTCCACCACTTCCTGGGTATCGCAGACCAGCGCCCCTCCGCTGCGTTCGCTTCCCATTTCCGGCAGGCCGATGTCGGTGAAATGCAGGCTACGCTTGAGGGATACCGTGATATCCTCCACCTTCCGCCCCTCCTGCTCGATTCGACGTCGAAGGTAGGGAATCTGCGATGCTACGAAATCAGGTGTCTGACGCGTCGTGTGCCAGCAGTCGCCGTACTTGGCGGTACGGCGCAGGGCGGCGCGCGTGTGGCCACCTACCCATATGGGGAGGGGGTTCTGCACCGGCTTGGGGTAGAACTGAATGCCTTCAAAGTCGTAGTTCTTGCCGTGATGCTCGGGGCTGTCGTCGTACCATAGCGTCCTGAATATCTCCAGGAACTCGTCGGTAAGCGGGCCCCGCTCGGCATAGCTTACGCCCAGGGTGTCGAACTCCTTCTCCAGCCAACCCACGCCGATCCCGCAGATCATTCGCCCACCGGTCAGCGAGTCCAGCGAGGCGAACATCTTGGCCTGCACGACTGGATTCCGATAGGGCAGGATCAGCACCGTGCTGCCGAGCTTGATGCGATCGGTGCAGGCCGCCAGGTAGCCCAGCAGCGTCATCGTTTCCAGGAACGGCTCGTCCGCGGGTCTTGAGAATCCACCTGACGGCGTGTAGGGGTACTGCGTCGTACCTCCGGTGGGCAGCACGATGTGGTCGCCGATCAGCACCGACTCGAACCCCATAGCCTCCGCGGCCTGCACGAATTCCCGCAGACCCGGCCCGTCCGGAATGCGCGGCATTGATACACCTATGTCCATGGTGATGGCTCCTCTGACAGTATTGATGTGCACATTTCAAGATGAGTCCAAAATGAGTCATGTATGAGCCCATCTGCAATTGGTGCCGGTTAAGTCCCGGCGACTTCACGGCAAGTCAAGAACCGTTCTTAATAGCACGGACATATTAAAGCTCGAACATTGATGACAGTCATTATGTCCAGCCCCAGCCACTGATTAACCTTAAACGCCTGCCGCTTGCCAGTATACCCCGCCGTGATATAATTCAAACGCGAAACGGGCGGCTGAAATCGCCTGAAAATGCCACACCAATCTATTTACAAACACAACACACAGGAGGCACAACGTGGAAAAGGGCAACACCGTCATCAATGCCGGCCCCATCGACATTGCTATGAGTTACCGGGCGGAAATCATGGACGACCAGGGCCTGTGCCTGCAGGTCTACTCGGAGATCGACGGCAAGGACACCGAAATCCTGCGCTTCGACTGTTTCGATCAGGCTCCCCACTACCACTACGGTCCCGAGAACCACAATATCCGCCTGTTCCTGGACAAGACCACTGCCGGCAATCCCCTTGGCTGGACCATCGGCAACCTGCGCAACAACCTGCCGACCATGGTTCGCCGCTCCGGCTATGACGAACTGGCCGACAAGCTTGAGGCCCACCCGGTCGACGCCGCAAAGCTGGACGAGGCTGAGTCCACCGCCCGCGATATGGCCAACGGCGGGCGCCGCACCGTGCATCACATGATGCCCGAGATGTTGGATGGCGACAAAATCCAGGTCGGTAACCTGAAGTTCGGTCTCGAGTACCGCCACCTGCCGCAGATTAACGACGAGGGCATGGCCATCCACGTCCTGTCCGACATCGCCGGCCAGGAAGTCGAGCTGCTGGCCTTCGACTGCTTCCAGAATGGCCCCCACTACCACTACGGCCCGCGCAACCAGGACGTCCGGATTTACTGGGACGTCACCACCTCTGGCGAGACCCTGGCATGGACTTTGGACCAGTTCAAGCAGGGCAAGATCAAGAGCATGATCGCCCGCGCCGGCTACCCCACCATCGCCAACGACGTGGACGAGGAACTGCTCCAGGCAACGATGCCCCGGATTGAGGCCCGCTCCTGGGAGTTGGTTGCCCAGAACAATGGTGGCAAGGACGACCCCAAGGCCCAGATCATGGCCGAGATTGAGGCCCTCCGCGAGAAGGTTGCCGCGCTCTAAAGCAGGCACCAGCGGATCACCCGACGCGTCCAGAGGCCCCGGCTTTCGCCGGGGCCCTTTCATTTGAAGAGGTCATAAACCGGTTGGTTCATCCGGGTTATCGCAGGGGATTGAGGGTAGATTCTCTACGTGACCCACAAATGCATACAGAAGTAGAGGAGTTTGGTAAGGGAACCTATTATGTGAATCGGGAAACATCCAAACCCGGCAGGGATGAATCAGGGGTGTTTTCTGGCAGACAGTGATCGTGGGCAATCCTCAGGGCGGAGAATTTGTGGATGCCAAGGCCGTGGTGGATACAGGGGCCGCTATTTCGATGTTTCTTAATCTCTGCTGTAAGGCATCGGGCTCGCGCCCGACACTTCTCACATTTACGCAGTGGCTGACGGTAGGACTGTGGAACTTCCAAGCGGCAATGCACTAGTCAACATAAACGGCAAGACTTGCCCCGTCAGCCTTGGGCCGGGCGATGAAGCCATTTGGGTGCGACTACCCTGGAAATATTAAATTGCTCGTAGAACCAGGAATCAGTCACTACGGCCCGCCGATTCGTGGCCTCTGGGTGGGGGAAATCGTCCGACTATAGCCACCTAAGCCATGGTGTAGCCGCCGCTTACGCTGAGGGTCTGGCCGGTTATGAAGCTGGCGGCGTCTGAGGCCAGGAACACCACGGCGTTGGCGATCTCGCGTGCCTCGGCCATGCGGCGGAGGGGGTAGGCGCGGATGGCGCGCTCGCGGGCCTCTGGGGTGAATACGCCGCGCATCTGGTGCCACCTGCTGGTCTCGCTGATACTCTCCTCTTCGGGCGGCACCACCAGTCCGGGGCAGACGCAGTTCAGGCGCAGACCGTGGCGGCCGGTCTCCCGGGCGATGGACTTGCTGAGAGCGATGACTCCGGCCTTGCAGGCAGAGTAGACAGCCTCACGGTACTCGCCCATCCGTCCCGCGTCCGAACTCAAGCAGACGATGCTGCCGCCCTTGCGCTCCACCATGCCGGGCAACACGGCGTGAATGCAGTTGATGGCGCCCCACAGGTTGACCTGCACCTCCCGCTCCCACTCCTCCCGAGGCTTCTCGAGGAATAGCCGGTCGATGGTCCAGCCGGCGTTGTTGATCAGCACGTCTACGTGGCCAAACTCGGCGGTCGCCGCATCCACCATCGCATCGACGGACTCGTGGTTGGTGACGTCGGTAGCCACCACCATCGCCCGGTTGCCGGCCCCCTTGGACGCCACCTCGTCGGCCACACGCTGGCCCTGAGCCGGGTCGAGCTCGGCAATCACGATGTTGCAACCCTCCTCGGCGAATGCATGGACGATGCCTCGGCCGATGTTGGAGCCGCCGCCGGTGATGATGACCGTCTTTCCTGCTAGTCCGAGTTCCATGACAGGCACGTCCTTATTTTGACTCAACCATGGGATGGGAAAGAGTGGGAGAGGGGGTTGCCGCAGACGGCTGGGCTACGGAGGCGGAGGGTCGACCCTGGGGATTCCACCAAAGCGCAGGCGGAGCAGGCCCTTGATGTCCTCAGTGGCGGTTTTGACCACGTTGACCGTGCTGGTCGGATCGTCCGCCCACGCCACCGGTACAACGCCGATGCGGTAGCCCCGCTTCTCCGCGATGATCAGCAGTTCTGTGTCAAAGAACCAATTGTTGTTCTGGACGTGGGGGATGATTGCCTGCGCGGCCAGCCGCGTCATCGCCTTGAAACCGCACTGGGCGTCAGGGAACCCCACGAAAAACATGGACCAGATCAGCTTGTTGTAAGTCCGCGACGTAAACTCTCGTTTGAAGCTCCGTTGAGTCACGTTCGAGCCGCGGCTGAGCCTGCTGCCGATGGCCACATGGCAACCCGACTCCAGCTTTCCCACCAAAGCAGGGAAGTGCGAAAGGTCAGTGGACAGGTCCACGTCCATATAGCTGACGAAATCGCACTCGCTGCCCAGCCACGCGGCACGGAGCGCCCTGCCTCGCCCCTTTTCAGGCAGGTAGAGGTAGTTGACCCCCTCGACCTCCCGCGACAGGTCCTCTGACACGGCCCGCGTCCCGTCGATGGAGGCGTTGTCGGCGATGGTCACCCGCCACGGGCTGGCCAGATTGTCCCTTAGAAATGCGCACAACTTTGGGATGCTGACCGGCAGCGCATCCTCTTCGTTGTAGACCGGTATGACGACATCTATGCTGGCGCTCATGGTCTGCGTTCCGGGACAGCTGGCCTAATGGCGGAAATGGCGCACCCCAGTGAATACCATCGCCAGGCCTGCCTTGTCGGCGGCCGCGATGACTTCTTCATCCCGTACCGAACCTCCCGGCTGCGCGATGGCGGTTACACCGGCCTCTGCGGCCAACTCTATATTGTCTGGGAAAGGGAAGAAAGCATCGGAGGCCAGCACGGAGCCCTTGGCTTTGTCGCCGGCAGTGCGCTGCGAAAGGTGCACGCTGACCACCCGGTTGGGCTGGCCCGCGCCCATGCCCAGCAGAGCGCGATCCTTGGCGAACACGATGGCGTTTGACTTGATGTGCTTGGCCGCCTTCCATGCGAAGGCCAAGTCCTGCCTCTCCGCGGCGCTGGGTTCCCTCTCAGTAACTGTCTTCCATTCCGCGGGGTTCTCTGCAATGTCATCGGCGCCCTGCACCAGCATCCCGCCCGATATTGGACGCAGGTCGAGGGCCGCCCGTGGGGGTGCCGTACCGACGGTCAGGATTCGCAGATTGCGCTTCCGCTGCAGGATGGCCAGAGCGTCATCGTCGTATCCAGGGGCGATCACAACCTCGTAGAACACAGGGTCCATCGCCTGCGCCGTCGCCGCGTCGACCGTGCGGTTGATGGCCACAATGCCGCCGAAAGCGCTGACGGTGTCGCCTTCGTAGGCTAGTTCGTACGCCTCCGCGATGACTTCGCGGGTGGCGAGACCGCAGGGATTATTGTGCTTTACCACAGCCACAGTCGGCTCGGCAAAGTCCGAAACCGTGCGCCATGCTGCATCCGCGTCCATCAGGTTGTTGTAAGACAGCTCTCGCCCGTGCAGCTGGGTAGCCCCGGCGATGCCGCTCAGCGCACCGCCGACTGGTGCGTAGAGCGCCCCTGACTGGTGGGGGTTCTCGCCGTAGCGGAGGCCGGCCACTTTCTCCAGCGATATGGAGAGCCGGTCCGGGAGTTGATCCAGCGCATTCGAGCCGGTTAAATACTCTGTCACCGCCGAATCGTATTCCGAGACGTGCCGGAAGGCCTTGGCCGCCAGCTCGCGCCGGTCGTTGTCGGTCAGGCCGCCGTTTGCCAGCTTGTCAGCCACCCATCCGTAGTCCTTGGGGTCGACCACCACCGCCACCGATGGGAAATTTTTGGCGGCCGCACGGAGCATGGTTGGACCACCGATGTCGATATTCTCCAGCGCGTCCTCCAGCGTCACGTCCGGCCGGCTGATGGTGGCGACGAAGGGATAGAGGTTCACCACGACCAGGTCGATGGTCTCGATGCCGTGGGCCGCCAGTTCGGCCATCTGTTCGACCGACTCGCGGCGAGCCAGCAGGCCCCCGTGGATCACAGGATGCAGCGTCTTCACGCGGCCGTCCAGAATCTCCGGCGAACCGGTGACATCAGCCACCTGCCGGACGCTCAGACCGCCTTCCTCGGTCAGTGTCCGGTGGGTGCCGCCGGTGCTGACCAACTCATATCCTGCTGCTGCGACGTTACGGGCAAGCTCGACCACGCCACTCTTGTCGTAAACGCTGATTAACGCTCTCAAGTTCTGTCTCCGTAAGTGAACGATTGACCCGACGGCCAACCGCGTATTTCAGTCCAGAATGACCTGTTCGTCCGATTCCCTGCGGATTACCTGCCCCACCGGGAACGCCTCTGGAATGATTTCCCGGAAGCTGGCGATATTGTTCTCCGGGCAGACCGCCACCATTCCCAGGCCCATGTTGAACACCCGGAACATCTCGTCATCGGAGATGCCGCCCTCTCGCTGCAATACATCAAATATGGGCGGTGGCGACCAGGCTGTGGTGTCAATCCTGGCCGCGAGGTCGTCGGGAAGTACTGCCGGGAGCTTCCCGGGCAGTCCACCACCGGTGATGTGGGCCAAGCCGGTGAGCAGTCCCAGGGCCGGTGCCAGCATTGGGAAATAGCTACGGTGGTACAACAGGAGTTCTTCCCCCAACTGGTGGCCCAGTCCCTCGTACCGGCGAAACAGCGCGCCGGGGTCCTCATCGGTATTGAACACCTTTCGAACCAGCGAAAAACCGTTGGTATGCAACCCGCTGGAGGGTATCCCCAGCAGCCGGTCGCCCTCTCCCACCTTGCTTGGTTCCAGCAGACGGTCCCGTTCCACGACGCCCACAACAAACCCCGCCAGGTCCATCTCACCTTCGGCGTAAACTCCAGGCATCTGGGCAGTTTCGCCACCGATCAGAGAACACTGGGCCTCGCGGCAGCCCCAGGCTATGCCCCGCATCAATGAATCCAGGCTCTGCGTGTCCACGTCGCTGAATGCCACGTAGTCCAGGAAGAAAAGCGGCCGGGCGCCCTTGGTGAGTATGTCGTTCACATTGAGAGTCACCAGGTCGCGGCCTATGGACTCAAAGTGACCCAGCTGCGCCGCAATCTTCAGCTTGGTACCCACGCCGTCAGTACTCGCCACAAGCACCGGACCGGAGTCTCCGCCCAACTGGAAGAGGCCGGCAAAGCTGCTACCGCCGTCGATGACTCCCTGACCGTGTGTGCTGGCCGCCAAGCCCCGGATGCGGTCCTTCAGTTCGTCCATACGGTTAAGGTCAACGCCTGATTGCCGGTAGAAATCGGCTGAAGGGCCGCTGCTCAACTGTTTTCCCTGCGCAAAGTAAAATCCTCAATTGCCGGGCTCATCGCACGGAGAAAGAGGTTAAAGGACATTACTGGATATAGCAAGGGTGGTGAGTGCAACGGTGAGTTCACCGTCTCGGGAGCAGGTTACGAAGCGGTCATCAGCCGCCGGAAGTCTCCAGCGCCAGCTTGTCCAGGTCCAACTGCACGGGTACTGGATAGTTACCGGTGAAGCAGGCGTCGCAGAATCCACCGTCAGTTCCGCCTACGACCCGCATCAGGCCCTTCACGCTGAGGTACCCGAGGCTGTCTGCGTCAATGAGTTCCCTGATTTCAGGCACTGTATAGTTGGCAGCCAGCAACTCGCGGCGCGATGCCATATCCACACCCATGAAGCAGGGATGGCGTATCGGCGGAGCACAGACCCGCATGTGCACCTCGGTGGCCCCGGCACGACGCAGCAGGTTGACCACGTGCGGCGTGGTGGTGCCCCGGACGATGCTGTCGTCCACCACCACTATGCGCTTCCCCTTGATTACTTCATCGAGGGTGTTGAACTTCTGCCGGACCCCGAGATCCCGCAGTCGCTGTTCCGGTTCAATAAATGTGCGACCCACATAGCGGTTCTTGATCAGGCCCTCTGTGAAAGGGATGCCAGAGGCCAGCGCATATCCCACTGCCGCTGCGGTAGACGAATCCGGTATCCCGATAACGAGGTCGGCATCCACGGGATGCTCACGCGCCAGTTCGGCACCCATTTCCTGCCTCTTGGAATGCACCAGGTGGCCATCCAACGCGCTGTCGGGACGGGAGAAATAAATCAGTTCGAAAACACACAGGGCGCGGCTCTTCCCGCCCTTCACACCCGGCCACACCGAAGAACGCAGCCCGTTGCGGTCAATGATGACCACTTCTCCGGGTTCTATCTCTCGAACGAATTCCGCGCCAAGGTTGTCCAACGCACAGGTCTCCGAGGCGACGATCCAGCCTTCTCCGCGCCTGCCCAGACAGAGGGGCCGTATACCCAGCGGGTCTCTTGCCGCTATTACACAGTCCTCCGTCAGACCGACAAGGGAAAATGCCCCTTCCAATCTCCGCATGCACTGAAAAATGCGGTCCTCCCAACCAGCACCCGGGGAATTCACCAGCATCCTGGCGATTACCTCGGTGTCGGTGGTGCTAAAAAAGGAACAGCCCCATTCGTCCTGGAGCTGTTCTTTGAGTTGGAGGGCATTCACGATGTTGCCGTTATTGGCCAAGGCGACAGTCCCGGACCGCCCCTCCACCAGCAGTGGCTGTGCATTGCACAATTCGCTGCTGCCGGTGGTCGAATACCGCGTATGGCCGACAGCCAGTTCTCCGGTAAGAGGAAGGAAGTCTGCTTCGCGGAAAACCTGGGATACCAGGCCCATCTCAGCGTGCACCGAGATGCCATCGCCATCGCTGGAAGCTATACCGGCGCTTTCCTGTCCGCGATGCTGAAGTGCAAACAGGCCGAAGAAAGTGAGACAGCTTGCGGATTCGCCAGGGGAATACACAGCGATTACCCCGCACTCTTCGCGGGGGCTGTCGAACGGGCCATAGACCTTGGGGAAGTCTGGCTCTCTGTTCACCGACCCATTCTATCGGCCTGGCCTGATGATGGTCAACAGCAGGGCATGCCAAATGCCTACCCAATGTGAGTCAACTTCAGCGTGGCGGGGATTCCCTGCTGGAAATGGAGAGCAGGATTTCCGGACCGGTCTTGCAACAAGATCGAACTCAATAGAAGGGCCCGCCCTTCCTGACCTTCGATCAGGGTAGGCGGGCCAGTATTCTCCGAGCCTGTTCTATCCCGGTGGAGAGGCTGTTACTGAGAGTTGCTTAATCCTACTGGTGGAACAAGTTGAGCGCCGAGCCCAGCCGGAACCACTCCAGCTGCGACTCGCTATAAGAGTGCTGCAGCTGCAGGGCCTCGGAGGTGCCGTCGCTGTGTTTGACGGTGCATTCAACAGCCTTGCCCGGAGAAATATCATTCAGTCCGGTAAGGCTGATGCGATCGTCCTCACGAATCCGGTCATAGTCTGCCGGGTCAGCGAACGTCAGGGCCAGCAGGCCCTGCTTTTTGAGATTGCTTTCGTGGATGCGGGCAAAGCTGCGGGCTATGACTGCGGCCCCGCCAAGCAGCCGGGGCGACAGGGCGGCGTGTTCGCGGCTGCTGCCCTCTCCGTAATTGAAGTCGCCTATGGCCACCCACTTGACCCCGCTGGCTTTGTAGTCGCGGGCGATCCTCGAGAAGCCCGCATCCCTTTCGCCAGTGACGACGTTCAGGCCCTTGCCAGCCTCGTCGGTGTAGGCGTTTATGGCGCCCATGAACATGTTGTCGCTGAACCGGTCCAGGTGTCCGCGGAAGCGCAGCCACACGCCGGCAGGCGAAATGCTGTCGGTGGTGGTCTTGCCCTTGGCCTTCAGCAGGGCGGGCATGTCGGTGAAGTCACCCCCATCCCAGGCTGGCCACGGCTCCAGCAACTGGATACGCTCGCTGTCTGGTGACACGGTGAGTTCAATGGCGCTCCCATCTTCCGGGGGAGCCTGGTAGAAGGAGCGGCCCTCTTCAAAGTCAGACGGTGGGACCTCAGCGGCTTGCTTCGGGGGGTCGAGGCGGAACTCCGAGCCGTCGGCGGCCGTGAGCGTGTCGGTCATCGGGTTGAAGGACAAGCGACCGCCAATGGCAAGGGCCGTCACGATCTCCGGGCTGCCAATCAGGTTCATGGTGGAGGGCTGTCCATCGTTGCGTGCGGGGAAATTACGGTTATAGGAGGTAACGATGGTATTGGGAGTTCCGGACTCGCCGGCGCGGCGCCACTGCCCGATGCAGGGGCCGCAGGCATTGGCCAGCACTGTGGCCTCGATGTCCTTGAGCGATTGCATCTGTCCGTCGCGCTCGATGGTTGCCCGTACCTGCTCCGACCCTGGGGTGACCATGAAGGGTACTGCCGACTTCAGACCCCGGGCTTTCGCCTGCTCGGCAACATCAGCGGAACGGCTCATGTCCTCGTAGGAGGAATTGGTGCAGCTTCCGATCAGCGCCGCCGAGATACTATCGATCAGTCCGTCGTCATCCTTCAGTTCGGCAGCCATCTGCGAAATGGGCCGGGCGCGGTCGGGTGAGTGCGGGCCGACAAGGTGCGGCTCGAGCTCCGACAGGTTGATCTCCACGACCTGATCATAGTACTGCCCAGGGTTGGCTTCGCATTCCGCATCGGCAACAAGCAGGTGCTGGTACTGGTCGGCCAGTTCCGCCAGGTCTCCGCGGCGGGTGGCCCGCAGGTACCGTGCCATGCGCACGTCGTAGGGGAACACCGAGGTGGTGGCGCCCAACTCGGCACCCATGTTGGTAATGGTGGCCTTCCCGGTAGCGCTGATGGAGGCAGTCCCGGGGCCGAAGTATTCGATGATGGCGTTGGTCCCGCCTGAAACGGTCAGCTGTCCGGCAAGGTACAGGATCACATCTTTCGGGGCGGTCCAGCCGCTCATTTCTCCGGTCAGGTGCACGCCGATAAAGCGGGGATACAGCACCTCCCACGGCAGTCCGGCCATCACCTCAACGGCGTCGGCGCCGCCCACGCCGACGGAGATCGATCCCAGACCGCCACCCATGGGAGTGTGGGAGTCGGTACCAAGCATCATTTCGCCGGGATAAGCGTAATTCTCGAAGGCAACCTGGTGGATAATCCCTGCACCGGGTGACCAGAAGCCCACACCGTATTTGGCAGACGCGGTCCGAAGGAAGTTATAGACCTCATCGTTCTCTGTCAAAGACTCGGACAGGTCGAGGGAACCCTCGACGCGGGCCTGGATTAGGTGGTCGCAGTGGACCGAAGTCGGCACCGCCGTCGTGGCGCGGCGGGTCTGCATGAACTGCAGCATGGCGGTCTGGCCAAGCACGTCCTGCAGGATGACTCGGTCCGGCCGGAGTTGCACGTACGTCTGGCCACGCACCAGGCCAGTGCTGGTCGGATCGTCCAGATGACTCAGCAGAATCTTGTCGGCCAAGGTCAACGGCCGGTTCTGGACGGAACGGACGACGTTCAGGTTCTTGTCCAGCCTATCGTATATCTCTGAGACAACTTCTCGCGTGGGTTCTATCGCAATCAAAGTCAGGCCCTCCTACGGCTCTTCTTTCTTTGATTCCCCCGGCCGTCTGGTCTTGTTATTAACTGAATGCTAACAAGACCGGCGGCGTAACGGGCAGCGCGAATATAGTGCCCCGCCCGCACATTGAGAGGACATTGAATATGGTGTGAGTCTACTCCCGGCGCGGCATTATTGTAACCTTCCGGTTCTCTCCCTCTCCCGCGCTCTCGGTCCTGACACCTGTATGCTCTGCGAGAGAAGTATGGATGATGCGGCGGTCAGCGGGGGACATCGGCTCAAGAGTGATGCTCCGATTCGTCTGAGCGACTCGAGAAGCGACCTTGTCGGCCATATCACGCAACGATGTTTCACGCCGCTGGCGGTAATTCTCCACGTCCAATACCACGCGGACATCCTCGCCCAGCTGCTTGCGGACTATCAGGGTGACAAGGAACTGAAGCGCCTGGAGGGTCTGACCTCTCCGACCGATCAGGAGGCCTGAGTCCTCCCCCGCCAAATCGATTATGGGGCCCCCGGCATCGGGATCGTGGGCGGAGCGCAGTGTGCGGGTAACATTTACTCCGGCAGCCTCCAGAATCTGCGCCACGACGGCGCTGGCCAAGGCAGCAGGGGTGCCCTCTCCGGCTTCTGCATCTGGTTCTGCACCTGGTTCTACTGCGGGTTGTCCTGCACCGAGCTGTTGAACACCGGGTTCTACAGCTGATGCTCCCGCTTTGGCTGAAAGAAGGGTAACCCGAACTCGCGCCAGTTCCGCTCCGATTCCGAGAAACCCGGCCTTGCCCCTACTTAGTACTTCTACCTCGACCCCTTCTTGGTCGACGTCGAGCTCTTTCAGCGCCAGCTCGACTGCCTCCTCGACGGTTCGCGCGCTCATTACGAGAGGTTCTTGCATTGCCATCAACCTCCTCAGGTTCATCGTAGCTGGATGACGAAGACGGTGCGGCAGCAGGCACAGGCTCCGCCTTTGGGAACAGTGGGAATATGGGCTGCCACCCGGTTATGAAATACTGGATACCGATGCCGATAACGTTGGAAGCTACCCAGTACAGGGACAGGCCACTGGGCAGTGTGAATGAGAAGAAGGCGATCATCAATGGCATCAGCCACAGCATCATCATCTGGTTTGTCGACTGACGAGGGTCAGTGGACGGGGTCATTGTCATCTTCTGCTGGAGCCAAGTGGAAATGAAAACCAGCGCAGGCAGGATGACTTTGGACGGGTCCGGTTCAGAGAGGTCCATCCACAGGAAAGAAGCGCCCAATGGCGCAGCGGTATAGATCGGGAAGTACGGTATCCACGCGTAGAACTTTTCCGACAGGGCCACCAGGTGGTCCGGCCGCGAGTACACCGTCTGGATCAGGACCCGGAACAGCCCGAACAGGATGGGCATCTGGATGACCAGCGGGCCCAGGCAGCCCACAGGGTTGACACCCGCCTCCCGGTAGAGCTTCATCGTCTCCGAGGACACCCGCTGACGGTCCCTGCCGAAGCGCTCCTGTATCTCGCGCATCTTTGGCTGCAGGTCCGTCATGGACTTCATCTGCTTCAGCTGCTTGATGGTCAGTGGGAGGGTGATCAGGCGGACAAGGATCGTGAAAACAATGATAGCTATGCCCATGTTGTTGAAGCAGATGGTGTACAGCACCACCAGCAGGTTCAACATGGGCCTGATGATTATTTCCCGCCAGAGATCGTCGATACCCAAGGGGACCTACCTCGCCACTGAGGATGGGCGCTTTCCCCATCCTCCTGTCCGGCGATTAGTTTTTCTGACAGGCCACATCAGCGGCATTCCTCGTCGTGTTTCCAGCATGCCCGGGCCGTGAGTACCGCCTCGGAAAACTGCTCGTGCACTTCCACTCGCCGGGCGCTCCCGTCGTCAGAACCGACGTATACGGTGCTGCCCACGGCATGCAGTGGAGCCTTAATTTCCGCGTCTCCAAGCCTCAGCCTGTGCAACTCTCGTTGACCGGCGTTTCGGGTTACGTCAAGAAGGATCAAATCACCATCGCGGGTTGCCACGACCAAGCCCCTCGGAACCAGTACCGGGGGCGCTACTATCGGGGAGCCCGAGTCAAATTCCCATACCAGTAATCCGGAACGGTCCAGGGCGTAGATGCGGCCATCCATGTTGGGTGCGAAAATCATCGAGCCATTGCTTACCGCGCCAGCCCAGAACCAGTTACTCCCCTCGAACTCCCACAGCTTTGACCCGTTGGTAGCGTCCAGAGCGTAAAGTTTCTTGTCAAATGAACCAGCGATCACCATCCGGTCCAGCAGCAACGGCTTTCCGGCCACCACGCCTTCGGTCGGAAACTTCCAGACCTCATTGCCTTCAGCGGCGTCGATGGCGTAAACGTGCTGGTCGTGAGACCCGAAGAAAATGATCGGTATCCCGTCCAGGTTCCCGACAGCTGGAGTGGACCAGATCTTGTCGCCCGTCGGGAAGGGTTTCCATCTGGGCTCCCCGGTCTCCGCGTGGTAGCTGTAGAGGCTGCCGTCTTCCGAGCCGACCACAACCAGCTGGTTGATTGGCTCATACGCAGGCCCTGCGACCAACGGCTCCTCGCTCTGGCTCTGGCCCAGTGGACGGCGCCATCCGCGCTCCGAGACACTGCCGCTCTCTGGATCAAGGGCGTACAGATACCCATTGTCCGCTGCCACGTACAGCAGCCCGGAAGCCAGCAGCGGAGTACTGAAAACGCCGACAAGCGAGTCATCAGACTCCCGTGACGCCGGGTAGCTCCACTTTTCCGGGAAATCCCCGTCCCCACGGTCACTCAAGGCCTGGACTCGGCCATCCTTGGTGCCGACGTAGACAACTTCGTCGCCCACTGTAAGCGCGTTCCAGCCTGAACTTACGCCTCCGATATCGCGAGTACATGCCGACATTGAAAGGAGAAACAGCACCACGGCCGCCAAAAACAGGCAGCGCCCCGGGAACATGAGATGTTCCACGGCACCCCTACGGCGAGAATTGTCAAATTCTCGCCCCGCCTTCGCTTGATGGCTGGGCTCAGGGCTGTTCCGAGGTTGATTTGCGAAAAGGAAATAGCGGTGGAGCAAATTTAGCTCAAACGAAGAGTCCGGATATTCACGGCACCGGGTCGTACCCCTGGCCTCCCAGGGGATGACAACGGGCCAAGCGTTTGGCGCCGAGCCAGGCACCCTTGAAAACGCCATACCGGGTTACTGCGTCGTGGGAATAATGTGAACAACTGGGCAAGTATCTGCAGGAAGTTGGCAACAGCGGGGAAACGAAGGATTGATAGACGCGAATGCACGAAAGGACTGCCAACTTCATCCGGATGATTCCCCGCCTGTATTGGAAACCTCGTTGCTAGTTCCGCCAACGCTATCACGCTGGTTTTCATGGTCTAAGATGCTGCTTCGACGCAGCAGGTTAAGGGCGGCGCGGTGCAGATCCCGAAAAGACGCATTCTGCGATTCACGACGTGCAATGAAAACCGCGTCCCATCCGGGTCGCAAAGCGTGGACCCGAACGGATTCCCTCAGTCTGCGCTTGATGCGGTTCCGGACTACGGCATTTCCCAACCGCTTGCTGACCACAAAAGCGAACCTGCAGTGATCAAGGCCATTGGCCAGAAAACGAATAACCAGCAGCCTATTGGCGGCGCTGGTTCCCTCGCGGTGTATCTGGGAATGCCGTTTTGAGCCCGAAATACGGTGCCTCTGCTGCATTACGAGGCACCGTGAATCACACAGTCAACCGGTGGCGGCCCTTGAATCGCCGTCGGCGCAGCACGGCACGCCCGTCGGACGTGGCCGAGCGCGAACGAAACCCGTGAACACGGGCCCTACGGCGCTTTTTTGGTTGATACGTTCTTTTAGGCACTGTTCAATATCCTACTCGCGAGATTATATGTTTCCCTGCTTCAGCACGTCAAGCATTGCGGTCTCAGGCGTGGTACTGGAATCGCCAAATCGTACGGCATTTTTGAGGATACCAGCATCCCAATAACCAGAAATAACAGCTTCATTAACGAACTTTCACTCTTGGCGGCACTGGAGTCGTCATTCCCTCAATTGCCACAGACCCCCTCAGCACAGTTGGTCCCTGGACCCACTGTGCACTGCTGCCGGGGATATGGCAGGCCAGGACGGCTCTGTATTCCCGCCATCGGAGACCCTTGCGCCACCGCGTTCCGTCAATGGACACGGGCTCAGATTGCGTAGGATAGACCTCTCCTTCTGGCTGCCATGACCGGCACTCAAGACAATGGGTTTCAAGTTCTGTGACAATGACTGGCTGACGAAATTGTCTCCATCAGCCGGAATGATCTTTCTTTTCGCCTACCGTCCTATCCCCAATGGAGCGGGTGGCAACACCCAATTGCGACAGCATTGGTCCAGCACGGGGTAATGCAAATCCGGATGGAATTCATGCTATTGTAACCATCTGTCGGCTGGGTCTCCGTTCGAGTAGACGGGCGGCCGATTTCCATTTCTCGGGAGGCTACAGACGAATGCCGGTGTTGGACCTGGACAGGGGACAATTCCACTATCACCTCGACGATTTCTCTGATCCCTGGCGCCGGGGAGAGCCCGTTCTGCTGCATCACGCTGCCGGCGGTAACTTGCATCGCTGGCGGGCCTGGGTGCCCACCCTGGCGCGGCACCGCCCGGTGGTACGCTTCGATATGCTCGGCCACGCTGGAACTTCGCCGCCGCCCGGGATGCTATTCTCGTTGCCCGACCTGGCCGCTGACATAGCCCGCGTGATGGACGGTCTGGCCCTGGACAGGGTGCATCTAGTTGGCGCCTCCGCTGGCGGAATTGTCAGCCTGCAATTTGCTCATGATTTTCCCGACCGGTTGCACAGCCTGACGCTGGTTGCGTCCACACCCCGTCTGGCCCAGATGGGAGCCAGCATGGATGCGGGTGCCTGGCGGCGGACGCTTGAGGAGCAGGGTACTCGGGCCTGGCTGTTGTCCGACAGTGAAAAGCGTTTCGGGCCTGAGACCAGCAGAGCTGTCATGGAGTGGTACGCGGATGAAGGTGCCAAGACGCCCGCCCCCGTTGTCCTGGCCCTGCAGCAATGTCTGCTGGCAGAGGACCTGACGCCCCTGCTGCCGGATATCGCTGTCCCCACGTTGCTGCTTGCCGCTGCCAATGACGAGATCACCCCTTTGGACGCACAGCATCTGATGGCCGAGCGCATGCCTCACGCTACATTGCAGGTCCTTGACGGAGTTGGGCACAACATGAAGGTCGAGATTCCAGACGTCCTTGCTCTCCGAACCCACCAGTTCATCGAATCAATAACCGGTCGCTAGCCGGGGCTTTTACTGCCATCCCCCCACTCATGCGCAGCGGGAGCGGGGGGAGCTGAAGGAGCGGGATGCTCAGTTCAGCTGCTTTGGAAATACCTGAGAAAAAGAGGCCCCTCGTCTCAATCGAGGGGCCTCTTTCCTTCCTCCGGTGGCCTGAGCGGCCTAACGGGGTCCACAAACGTCAGCCTTGTTACGCACCAGGTTACGCACCAGGTTACGCACCAGGTTACGCACCAGGTTACGCACCAGGTTACGCACCATCTCCCGGCGACCATTTGTAGATCCGGGATAAGGTTCCGCCCATCAGGGTCGCCCTATCCGAGTCAGACAACTTGTCAGTTACCCGGAAGGCCTCAACTCCCTGTTCGAAACTCAGCAGCCTGACTGCCCTGGTCCAGTCGGTTCCCCACATACACCGGTCCAGACCGTAGGCATCGAAAATCCGGCCCAGCGGCTCCCAGATGTCAGGATACGGGAAGGGCTCGTGGGAAAGGGTGCCCGCTCCCGAAATCTTGATCGCGACGTTGTCCAATTCCGCCAACCCGATGACGTTGGGCAGGTCGGCGAAGGGCTCCGCAGGCGGGGGCGGCACAAACGGCTGCGCCAGCCCCAGATGGTCCACCACGAACTGGGTGTCTGGATTGCGGCTGGCCAGCCCCCGCATCAGGGGCAGCTTGCCTGCACACATTACGTTAGCCGGCACGCCTGCCTTGGCGCAGGCGGCGAAGATGCGGTTCAGTCCGGGATGGTCCGCCTCCGCCTCGATGGCTCCCAACATCACGCGCACTCCAACTACTCCGGGCGTACCGGTCCACTCAGCGACATCGTCCTCAATGGTCTCCGATTCCGGGTCGAAGGGCCGGACCAACCCGAACCGGTCGGGATGCTGCGAGTACACCTCAAGGGCATAGCTGGCGTCATAGCCGTACACCGAGAACGGTGAGATCAGAATCGCCCCGTCGACACCGCGGGCGTCCAACGCGGCCACCATATCGTCGCCAGTGACTTCTTCGGGCCCCTCCAGGTATCCCCTCCAGGGCCGTTCCGGTGAGTTTTTCAAATACGAGTGCACCTGGCAGTCGATTGTCAGATTCTGAGTCGCCATATCCTGCATCCCTCCAAAACTTGGTTTACTTGGCTTCAAAAATTGACCCATGTCATTTGAGACTTGTTGAAATCACGGCAGCTACAGGATTCCCATATCCCGAACTTCAGTGTACAGCAAGGCGTCCCTTTCAACAGCGGCCTCACGCCGATGAACCAGGTTCAATCTGCCTGTGATGGTTCCCCGATTTTAGCGATCCTCGTGGTGCAGGGCGGGTATGGCGTCCGGGCCCAACCTTTCGATCCCAACGTCGGATTTGGACATGGCTCAACCGTCCTAAAATTGACTCTTACGAGCCTGAATTGCTTTCAGTCGTTGATGCACTGCATTACAAATACGGATAGTAATTATTGACAACAACGCCAGAGTACTATAAGATACTTAATAGATAATATGTATTTATAACGTGAATACAATACAGCTTACCCAGAAGAGGAGTAGTCCTATGAAGCCAAGAATTCCAACACCTGCCGGCCGGATCTCGATGTTTTCCCTGGCCCTCGTAGCTGGTGCTCACGCCATAATTTGGATGGTCCGCTCGCAGAAAACCAGATCAAAATCAGCCAACTGAATCCACGGCAAGTCCAGTCGCTGCTATTAGCCGTTGAGGCGAAAGGCCGGAAAGGCTCGGTGCCAGTCTACTGGGACTTGCAGTAGGGACGGGTATGCCACTCGAAAATTCACTTCTCACCGGCGGGGAATCACAAAGGCCTGAATAAGATCCAACGTTCGGGAGAAATTCGAATGAAGAAGACAGTTTCCTTTTTCGTAATCCTGGGAGGCCTCGTGGCCCTGGTGGGGTTGCTGGCTGCAGGAGTCCTCAGCGCCAATAGCGACGACGAGCAGCTGATGGCCGAGGTATCCCTCACCAACTTGACTCGAGGTCAGATAATGTCCCCCGTCTTCGTGGCCAGGCACGATTCGGGAGCCGGGACCCTTTACTCCCTGGGCGACCCAGCCAGCGAGGCGATGGCAAAGATGGCTGAGGACGCTGACGCCTCCGGCCTGATGGCAGAGTGGGATCCGGAAACCAACGGTAACGTTGCCGAGGCAATGGTGGTCAAACTCAACGATGGGCCGATCAAGCCCGGCGAAACGGTAACTATGAAGTTCTACATTGACGATGGGCACCAGTGGATATCCTTTGCCAGCATGCTGGTCTCTACCAACGACGCGTTCATTGGTGCCAACGCCTTTGACCTGTCCAAGTCCAGGTCCGTGTACCTGAACGCATACGACTCGGGTAGTGAAGCCAACAGCGAGGATTGCGCCTACATTCCTGGCCCACCGTGCGGAAATCACGTTGAGGACCAGGCTACCCCGGAGGGCTTCATCCACGTTCACGCAGGCATCCACGGAGGGAGCAACTCCGACCTGGACCCGGCCACCCACGACTGGCGCGACCCGGTCGCCCGTCTCACCGTGAAGACCTGGAAGCTGAGCCAATAGTGGATGCGCGGCAGTTTTGATGAACCCTCGTGAGCATCCGATCAATTAGCGCTTTCATCAACTCCTCGGAAACAGAGTGGTGACAGCACAGGCCTGAGCAAATATGCCCTTCCCGATGGGTATTGGAATGCCTCCTCAGCTTTTCAACCCGCGCCAGGGGAACCACAGTTGGCAGCCAGAGACGTTCCAATACGGCACTGAATACAGGCCCGGTGCTCCGGCCCCGCCGGGGAGCGCTGGGCCTTTTCCATTTCAACCGCTGGTCAATTCGAACAGACCTGAATGGAACGTACCCGGGTGGAGCGTACCCGCAAGCTGTCCGGCAGACCACGGGCGGGACCTGGACAATTCCCGGATGCCTTGGGGTGTTGTTATCGGGGCCAGGCAACGGTCTCCGAAGCATGCATAGAGGGCCGCATCCCTGTCGGATGGAAATCCCAATTCGCGGATCCTCTCGCCGTCCCGACCCGAGTCCAGCGGCTGAACGATCCGGTGAGGAGCATAAATCCGCAGTGCCGCCCTGTGCAGGCGGCGATAAGCGGCGGTTGACGCATCTCCCACCAGCACCAGGCTGACCGGGCCTCGCGTCAACATGTCCCTCGCACGTCCCCATGCTGCACCTGCAGGGAGGAACAGGGCCTCCTCGTCCTCCTCCATCCTCCGGGAGGGATGACCACCCAGATAGACCTTCCCAGGCACAACACCCTCGAAAATATTGAGGGCGGCGGCGGCGCGTTCAGAATATTTTATGTCTCCGGTAAGGTGAGACAGAGTCAGTAGAGCCTCGGCCCACTGGGCGTTGTCCATCACAGGCTGCTCCCTGGGAAGGAACGCCGCCTCGAAGGAGGCGGGCGGGACGGTGTCAAAGCAGCCGCCTCCGGGGGCGCCGAATCGCCTCTCCACGACGTCCGCAACTTCAATTGATCGCCGCAGATGGTCCTGCAGGCCCGTGCACTGGTACAGGGACAGCAGGGCCTGCAGGAAATAAACCTGATCGGCCAGCACGGGAGTGCTGTCATTCGATTCCCCTGCGCGGCGGCACAGTCCGCCTTCGGAATTCCAGCTCTCCTTCCACAATTTCTCCAACACGTCCGCCCCAATTTGCCGGTAAGTGGCGGCGCCGAGCACATTGGCTGCCCCCAGCAGGGCATGGGCGGCAAGGGCGTTCCAGCCGGCGTAGAAGGTACGGTCAACAGGAGGCGCCTCTGTGGCATTCCTGTCTTTCCAGGACATCTGGTAATAGGGCTCGTCCGCATCCTGGCTGGCGAAAAACAGCCCGGCGCCGGGGCTGAACAGGGTGTTAATCAGGTACTGGAGGATGCCTTCGGAGGCCGTCCTGTAGATCGCCTTCCCCGTAATCTGCACCGATTCCAAGTAGGCCAGGGCCAGGCTGGCATTGCTCACCAGCATCTTTTCGTAGTGCGGTACCTTCCAGTCGCGGCTCACCGAGTATCGAAAGAACCCCTGTTCATTTCGGTCATAGATGCCGTGCCACATTCCCAGAAGAGTGGTTTCGACCATGCCAAGGACGCCACGGTCTCCCGAGTGGCTGTAACGGGCGGTGAGGAACTGGAGTGCTTCCCATGGGGGCTGTTTCGGTTCCAGGCCGAACCCGCCGAACTCCGCGTCGTAAAGCTCCAGCAAACGGGCCAGCACTGCATCCACGGAGGCATTGGCTACCGCATGGCCGGGCGGCGAGATGCGTTCCGAAGGGTGTCTATCGTGCGCAGCGATTTCGCCGCTGGCCGCCTGTTCCAGCACTTGTTCCAGTAGCAGGGCCATCTCGTCGGGAGGGGTGTACGGTCTACCCGTGATGAATTCACCGGACCCGGTCAGAAAGGCCACAGACGGGAAACCGCCCTGGTTGTAACGCAGCGATATGTCAGGCCGTTGATCAACATCGACGCGCACAGGTATGAACCTGGAGTTGACCAGGCCTATGACTCTTTCGTCTGAGTAAGAAGTCTGGTCCATGACGTGGCACCAGTGGCACCAGGTAGCGCCAAGGGTAAGCAATACGGGCTTGCCCTCAGCCTTGGCGTCCTCGAAGGCATTTTCGTTCCAGTCTCGCCAGGCGATGGCTTCGACGTTGTCAAGACGGCTCATCAGATTAATCCTCGGCCTCGGGCGTCTGCAAAGTCGCCCGTAGATAAGTTTGAGCAGAAAGCAGGTCAGTTCAACGAGTTCTTATTTTACATGTGTGCTAAGAGGAAGATATGCATGGACATTATTCTCCCTGCGCGATAGTCTTCATTCCCGTCAAGGCTGATAACCTCGCGGGCCAGTCTGGCCCTGAAGCAAATGCAACAGACTTCCTGGGACTCGCTGGCCTGTTAGGCGATAGGCCCTCTACCAGCACACTTCGCTTGCCATAGTCCCTCTGATTACTTCCGTCCCATACTCAGTTATGTCCAGTTCTCCTTCGGGCAACCCCTGATGAAAGTACCTTGGCCGGGCCCCGGAATTTTCGCCAGAGTCGGATTCCCCGGTCGGACTTCCCGGTCGGACTCCCCGGTCGGACTCCCCGGTCGGATTCCCCGGTCGGACTTCCACGAGGAATAATCCGAGGAATATTCTTGATTTCGGATTCCTCTGGATCAACCTATTGGCTGCTGACGGAAATGTTGACGATTACCGGATTTGATTGCCTTGGAACGGAGACCTTGCTGTTTCTGGCGGGGTTCCGGAATCGGGATATAATAGACACTGGGAGCAAATGAGCAGCCTCAGGGACGCTGCTCCGGGGAAGGCATGGAAGTTATCGGCTCCAACCTGCGTACCGGCGACCGGGATTTCCTCGACAACCAGACCCGCATGCAGGCCATGGTGGGGGAACTCAAGGAGCGCCTGGGTCGGGCGCGGTCCGGCGGCGGGGAGCGCGCGGTGGAGCTGCACCGCAGCCGCGGGAAGCTGCTGCCCCGGGAGAGGATTGACCGGCTGGTGGACGCCGGCACTCCCTTCCTTGAACTGAGTCCCCTGGCCGCATGGGACATGTATGACGGGGATGAGGCCTCCGCCGGGATCGTTACCGGCATAGGCGTGGTGCACGGCAAAGAGGTTATGGTTCTCGCCAACGACGCCACGGTCAAGGGCGGCACCTACTACCCCATCACCGTCAAGAAGCACCTTCGCGCCCAGGAAATCGCCCTCGAGAACCACCTGCCCTGCATCTACCTTGTGGATTCCGGGGGAGCCTTCCTGCCGTTGCAGGCGGAGGTATTCCCTGACAGGGACCACTTCGGTCGTATTTTCTACAACCAGGCCCAGATGTCGGCACTGGGCGTACCCCAGGTGGCGGTGGTTATGGGGTCCTGTACCGCCGGGGGTGCCTACATCCCGGCCATGAGCGACGAGGTGGTGATGGTGCGGAATCAGGGCACCATCTTTCTCGCCGGCCCGCCCCTGGTGCGGGCCGCCACCGGAGAGGAGGTGGACCCGGAGGCTCTGGGCGGCAGCGAAGTACATACCCGCGTGTCCGGCGTGGCCGACCACCAGGCCGCAGACGACGAGGACGCCCTTGCCATCGCGCGGGATATCGTCGAAAACTTCGTACGCCGTCGCGAGCCTCCCTTCGAGGTCTCCGGACCGGAACCGCCGGCTTACGACCCCAGCGAGCTTTACGGCATTGTGTCCCCGGACAACCGGCGGCAGTATGACGTCCGCGAGGTCATCGCCCGCATCGTGGACGGCAGCCGATTCCACGAGTTCAAGGCTGGCTACGGCGAGACCCTGGTATGCGGCTTCTCCCGCATCTGGGGGTACCCGGTGGGAGTGGTCGCCAACAACGGGGTGCTCTTCTCCGAGAGCGCGCTGAAGGGGAGCCACTTCATCGAGCTGTGCAGCCAGCGCGGAATTCCACTGCTATTCCTGCAGAACATCACCGGCTTTATGGTCGGTAGCCAGTACGAGGCAGGGGGCATCGCCAAGGATGGCGCCAAGATGGTCATGGCCGTGTCAAATGCCGCCGTACCCAAGTTCACCGTGATCATCGGCAGTTCCTTCGGGGCCGGGAACTACGGCATGTGCGGTCGGGCCTACCAGCCCCGTTTCCTGTGGACTTGGCCCAACTCCCGAATTTCGGTCATGGGCGGACAGCAAGCTGCAGAGGTCCTTGCTACCGTCAGGCTGCAACAGCTGGAGCGGCAGGGCCTGACTCTGGAGCAGGGAGAGCGGGAGGAGCTGCAAAGGCCCATCCTGGAAAAGTACGAGCTGGAGGGCGATCCCTACTACAGCACCGCCCGGCTGTGGGACGACGGCATCATTGACCCGGTGGACACCCGCACCGTGGTGGGCCTGGGAATCGCTGCCTCCATCAATGCCCCGTTCCCGGATAGGAGACAGGGCGTCTTCCGCATGTGATGAGCGGACCGTATAGGCGGTTTTGAATTGTCATGGATGTACAGGATGCACAGGATTTTTGATTCTCCACACTGCGGGAAGCACGGGCAGGCAGGGAATCCGCCCCATATCCTGTCCATCCTGCGCATCCATGTGAGTAAAAAAGGATGTTCTCCAAAGTCCTGGTAGCCAACCGAGGCGAAATCGCGGTCCGGATTAACCAGACTCTCCGCGCCATGGGGATAACCCCCGTTGCGGTCCATTCCGATCCCGACGCTGGCGCTCTCCACGTGTATACGGCGGAGCAGTCCGTGGCCCTGCCCGGCAGCACTGCGGAGGAGACCTACCTCAGCATCCCCAAAATCGTTCAGGCAGCTCTGGACAGCGGAGCCGACGCGATTCATCCGGGCTATGGTTTCCTGTCCGAGAATCCGAGCTTTTCCCGGGCCTGCCGCGACGCGCAGATAGCTTTCATCGGACCGACTGCGGAGAGCATGGAGTCCCTGGGAGACAAGCTGCGGTCCAAGGACATCGCCCTGAGCGCCGGGGTGCCGGTAGTGCCCAGCTCCCCCGAGTGCCTGCCAGGCGACGCTGCGGCGGGAGAGTTCGTGGAGCGGTGGGGCTTCCCCCTGCTGGTCAAGGCGACGGCTGGCGGCGGCGGCCGGGGCATGCGGCTGGTCAACCAGCAGGGCGAGCTGGACGAGGGTATGGAGTCGGCCAGCCGCGAGGCTAAGGCCGCCTTCGGCGACGGCCGAGTGTTCCTGGAGCGTTATATCGCCAACCCTCGCCATGTGGAGGTGCAGGTGCTGGCGGATGGTTTCGGCCATACCATTCACCTTGGCGAGCGGGAATGCAGCATCCAGCGCCGCCACCAGAAGATTGTCGAAGAGACTCCTTCCCCGGCTCTGACGCCTGAGCTGCGGCATCGTATGGGCGCAGCCGCCGTCGCCGTGGCCCGCACCGCAGATTATGTCAACGCCGGAACGGTGGAGTTCCTGCTGGATTCCCACAGCGGCGAGTTCTACTTCCTCGAAATGAATGCCCGTCTCCAGGTCGAGCACCCGGTCACCGAGGCCGTCCTGGGAATCGACATGGTGGAGTGGCAGCTCCGCATCGCCAGCGGGGAGCCCCTCACCCTGCAACAGGAGGACATCCAGCCCAGGGGCCACGCCATCGAGTGCCGCATCTACGCCGAAGACCCCTACCGCGACTTCGTTCCTTCCACTGGCACTCTGCTGCGCTGGCGGCCCCCCAGCGGACCGGGCCTTCGGCTGGACAGCGGAGTCTTCGAGGGCCAGAAGGTGTCGATCTACTACGACCCCATGCTGGCGAAGCTGACAGCATGGGCGCCGACGCGCGATCTCAGCCTGCGTCGGATGGAGGTGGCCCTGTCGCAGTTCCTGGTCTTGGGCGTGGTGACCAACATCCCCCTGCTGCGGACGGTGGTGCAACATTCCCAGTTTCAGAGGGGCGAATACGATACAGGCTTCCTCGAGTGGAACCCGGTAGTCACCAGACCATACACGACAGGCGAGTCCCGCGTGATGGCCCGGGCGCTGGCGGCCTGGGCGGCTGGCCAGCCGGTCGATTCCGCGTCCCCAAAGGCAGGGAGAGCAGGCAATGCCACAGCCAGCCCCTGGCAGTCCGCCGGGGATTTGAGGCTTCCATGACCCAGGGCCATGGCGAGATGCGGGAGATGTATCCGGTTACGGGAGAGGTCTTCCGCTACAGAATTGACGAGCAGGATGGCCGCATCTTGTTCGACTTGTTCGACCTGGAGGACAGGGATCAGGAAGATTTGCCGTCCACCATTGCGCTCACCATTGAGTCTAGGGAGACTGGGGAAGGACTGTGCCGCGACGGGTCGGGCCGTACGCACATCTTCGCCTGGGCTTGGGTCGGCCCGGAGTTGCATCTGTGGCTGGAAGGCGCACTGTACGTGTTCCAGCGGCCGGAGTCCCGGCGTAGGGGCGGCACTGCCGTCTCCGAGGCTTCCGGCGACATCCTGGCCCCAATGCCAGGCGCGGTCCTCGAGGTGCTGGTAGCCGAGGGAGACCGGGTGGAGCAAAACCAGACCGTCGTGGTGATGGAGTCCATGAAAATGGAACTGCTGATCACGGCTCCCCGCGACGGCGTCGTGCGGAGGGTGTCGGTACAGCCGGGGCAGCAGGTCGAACGCGGCATGCGCCTACTCGAGCTGGCCTCCGAGGATGATGCCGGTGAGTGATGACTGACGGAAACCTCTTACCGCCAGGCCTGCGTGACCAGCGACGTCAGGGCGTGCAAGGGATCCTGGCACTGTCCGGTTTACCCCAAAATCGTTTGTATCAGGACGCCATTTCCCGATCATCGCTTCCATGGGAATTCAGCATCCGGGATTTCGTTGCCGTTAACCTGATGTGTCAAAATCCCCTTGCTTGTAACTGAAATACATCCCGACATGCTCAACTGCGCAGCCAACTGACCGATCGTCTCGTCGGCATCCCAAGTGAGCTCACATGGAATTGGCAGTGATGAGAGCGGACCTGAATCAGGAACCAGAATTTTCTCACGCGCCGGGAAGTGGGCTGAAATTGAGCGAGAAGTCCTTCGCTTGTTGCTGTTCATCATCGTCTGGACCGTTTCCGGAGATGCTGGAACTCAACTCACCTCGCAGACTATCCGGTACCCCCGGAGACAGAGTTCAAATCAGTCAGCGCCGACTATGCTCACAACTGTGGCCTACGCTCGAACGGGTCCGCCTATTGCTGGAACGGGATCTACGTCGACCAGACGCTCCCTCGGGGCGAGAAATTCGAATCAATCAACATCGGATGGGTCCACCACACCTGCGCCCTGCGAGACGATGGCACGCCCGTCTGCTGGGGCGATGACGAATTCGGCCAGGCATCGCCACGAAGCTAAATGGGCGGGACCTCTCGGCGGCATTACCCAGAGGGCGAATCAACAATTGCCAGTTCCGGATTTGGACCTAACCAGGAACAGGGCCGTCGGCAGTAAACCCTGTTTCCGCCATATTTGATTGCGAATCTCCGTCGCTGCAAATTGCTCCAGATCCTCGACCAAATCTCCCCGGTCCCCCCCGGGTCTCTATGACTCGTTGCTGTTCGAGGCAATCCTTTTCTCCATTTCCATTTGTGTTGGGAATCCGCTCAGTTACCTGATTTGGCCGTCTTCGTTTCGAGCGCTATCTCCATACTGCCTCCTCATAACCACAAATGGCCCAAGCAATTAACAATTCCGCAACTGTTTCGAAAAGAAACTGTAACGATTTCGTAACGTACGCGAAACGCCTGCGCAATTGCGGCGAAACACCCACCGCTTAATCTCATTCACATACTCCTTGGGAGGCGCAGTGGCATGAAAGAAGTGATCGCCGTGATCCGGGCCGAGAAATGGCAGGAATCAATGGACGCGGTTCAGGCGATTGGCCTGAACGAGTGCTCCCATACCCGCGTGATGGGCCGGGGCAAGCAGCGCGGCCTGCGCTATATGCGCCCGGTGAACGGAAGCGACGACGGAGTGATGCAGTTTCTACCGAAACGGATGCTGACTTGGCTGGTCCCCAACGAGTTGGTTGGTGGGCTGGTTCGCACGCTAATCTCAGTCAACAAGTCAGAGAATTTTGGAGACGGCAAGGTTTTCGTGTGCCCGATTGAGGAGGTCATCTTCTCCCCAGAGGAATCCATGATGCCAGAACCAGTAGCTGCTGAGGTGTAACAACATGGTCGCACGTCCCGACGTCAACTACCCCAAGTTCAAGGACCAGTTCGCGGCTATGGACTTCGAGGCGGAGCCGCTGCCGGTGCTGTCGCTCTACCCGATGCCGGAGCCCAAGGCGCTTGAAGACTGGTCGCTCACCCTGACCGACATCAAGGGGAATACCTCCGTTGCCACATGGGAGCATCTCCAGAAACTACCCAAGGTACAGGAGGCGACCCCGCTGGTGTGCCAGATATTCAACTGGTCCGAGACCCCGGTGGTTACCGGAGTCCGCTTGCCAGCGCTGATGGACGCCATGGGCCTTGACCTGTCCGGTGCCCGGTTCCTCTCTTTCTACTCCGCCGATGGCATGTACTTTGAGACCCTGCCCAAGTCGCTGGCACGTGATCCGCGCGTGCTGCTGGTACACGGGATCAAGGGTGAGCGACTGCCTCACGAGCTGGGTGGGCCGGTGCGTCTCTGGGTGCCCTTCCTGCAGGGATACAAGAGTGTTAAATGGCTCAGCCAGGTGCGCGGCTTCGTTCGCGATCCTCATGGCATCAAGCGTCTGCTGGGACAGAGCAAGACGTCGGTCCTCGGTGCGCCCGGCCAGGAAAAGGCTCACATAGTGGTCGCCAAGGTCGGCAGCGGAGCGGCGTCGGTGGACATCTAGGCTCAGGAAAGCCATTCGCAGGGGCGCACAGATGTGCGCCCCGTCCCCTCGGTTTTTCCGGCGCCAATTCCCTTTACAGTCCCGGGAGCAACGCCGTGCGTCCCATAGAATCACAATTTGTGATACTGGAACCTCGACAATATCCGATTATGGTGCAGCAATGAATATCGGAGTCGACTCATTAACCAACAAGGCAACGAACATCCGCCTTTTCAGCTTCGGGCACCCGCACATGCGGGTGTTTCACATGAGCTGGATGGCCTTCTTCCTGGCCTTCTTCGGCTGGTTTGGCATCGCGCCGATGATGGCCATTGTCCGCGACGACCTGCAGCTGACCAAGGCCGAAATCGGAAACACCGTAATTGCCTCGGTGGCCGTGACCATCGTGGCGCGGCTGGTGGTGGGCTTGCTCTGTGACCGCATAGGGCCACGGACCACCTACTCCGGCCTGCTGATCATCGGGTCCATCCCGGTGATGACCATCGGTCTGGCCAACAGCTACGAGTCCTTCCTGCTTTTCCGGTTGGGCATCGGTATAATCGGCGCCTCTTTCGTCATCACGCAGTACCACACCTCGGTGATGTTCGCGCCCAATGTGGTGGGAACGGCCAATGCCACCACCGCCGGATGGGGCAACCTGGGGGGCGGCGTTACGCAGATGGCCATGCCGCTGGTGCTGGGCGTAATCGTGGCCCTGGGCGCGACAGATGTCATAGGCTGGCGCATCGCAATGGTCGTGCCGGGTGTGGCCCTCTTCCTGATGGGCATCGCTTACTTCAAATTCACCCAGGACTCTCCCGACCCTGACCAGGACAGAGAGGAGCGAGCGAAGGAACCACCCGGCGCCAGGACCAAGGCTTTCCTGGAGGCGGCCAGGGACCACCGTGTGTGGGCGCTGTTCCTCATCTACTGCGCGTGCTTCGGTATCGAGCTGACCATGAACAACATCGCGGCCCTCTACTACCACGACCGCTTCGGTCTCGGCGTTGGTCTGGCGGGGCTGATTGCCGGACTCTTCGGCCTGATGAATTTCTTCGCCCGCACGCTGGGCGGGGCTATCGGGGACAAAGTGGGAATCCGTTTTGGACTCCGAGGCCGGACCCTGTTCCTCGGTGGAGTGCTGCTGATTGAGGGCATCGCCCTGGCAGTGTTCTCCCGGATGGACATACTGCCGCTGGCCATCGGGGCCATGCTCGTATTCAGCCTGTTCGTGCAGAT
Source organism: Dehalococcoidia bacterium (assembly GCA_965261885.1). Taxonomy (GTDB): domain Bacteria; phylum Chloroflexota; class Dehalococcoidia; order Lucifugimonadales; family UBA3495; genus VXOI01. The sequence goes on along the minus strand of CBDHDY010000006.1, from coordinate 1,468 downwards.
GTCCGAGGGAGCAACCTTTTCCGTGGTGCCGTTCATCAACCAGAAGGCGCTGGGGGCCGTGGCCGGCATCGTGGGCGCGGGCGGCAACGCCGGAGCGGTGGCCGCCGGGTTCCTGTTCCGCATGGAATCACTGAGCACCGAGATGGCACTGCTTTACCTGGGCGCCGTAGTAACCGTGGCCTCCTCACTGGTCCTGGTGGTGCGCTTCTCACCGGAGCGCGAGACGGAGGAGCGGAAGGCGATGCAGCGGGCCCTGGGACTCGGCTCACTGGCCGTCGCCCCCGGATACGCCAAGCGTGTTCCAATGGCCCTGTACAGCGAGGGATAGAGCCGCCAGTCACCTCCCTGCAGGAGGAAAATCAGCACTCCAATCCCCTCTCCCTCAGGGGGAGGGTCAGGATGTGGGAAACGATGACGACAGCAACGAAAACGGGCAACCCCGTCGAGCGTATCAAAGCCGAGAAGCCAGGTCTGGATATCCTGGGCGAGATTCACGAGCTGGCGGCGCAGCATGGCGGCTGGGAGACCATCGCCGCCGCCGACCGCGAGCGGCTCAAGTGGATCGGCACCTTCTTCCGCAAGCCCACTCCCGGACGCTTCATGATGCGCCTCCGCATCACCAACGGGCGGATAACCGCGACGCAGCTGGCCACTCTCGCTTCCCTTTCACGTCGGCTTGGCAGCGGCGTGATGGACCTCACCACCCGCCAGCAGATTGAACTGCGCGACATCCAGATACGCGACGTTCCTCAAATCCTGGATTCCCTGCGCGACATCGACCTGACTTCCCTCCAGACCGGAATGGACAATATCCGGGGAACCAACACCTGCGCCTTGTCGGGGCTGACCCCGAACGAGCTGTTCGACGCAGCTCCCGCGGGCGAGGAATTCACCCAGATGTTCCTGAACAACAGGGAATATACCAACCTGCCCCGCAAGCTCAATGTGGCTTTCACTGGCTGCCTGGAAAACTGCCTTCACGCCGAGACCCAGGACATCGCCATGACGCCCGCCCTTGGGCCAGGTGGCGTTGCCCTGAACCAGCGGAAGGGCTTCAACGTAGCTGTCGGCGGAAAGATGGGGTCGGGCGGCATGACCATCGGCCAGCCACTGGACGTGTTCGTGAGGGGCCGGACGAGGCGGCGCGGCTGGCCGCCACCATTACGCTTATGTTCCGCGACGAGGGCTCCCGCGAGAAGCGCACCCGGGCGCGGCTGGCCTTTCTCCTGGACGACTGGGGCATTGACTTGTTCCGCGAGCGGTTGGAGGATCGCTGGGGCCGACCACTGCCCCCGGCGGGCCAGGATGCCCGGTACGACCATCACTCTGATCACCTGGGAGTGAACTCACAGAAGCAGGAAGGCCTATCCTCGGTGGGGTTGTGCGTCCCCACCGGGCGCACCTGCGCCGACGATATGATCGAGTTGGCCCGCCTCTCACTGGTCTACGGCTCCGGCGAAATCCGGCT
>CBDHDY010000005.1:0-202617 GCA_965261885.1 Dehalococcoidia bacterium | reverse complement strand
CATATTGCTTGGAGGAAATAGGTCGACTGCCGAGAGTCCTGTTGGTGATTTGGCGGTGGGGGCGCACCGAGCCGCCTTTGGTGCAGACTGCCGCCCGCGCCCTGTCCATCCCTTGCGTGCCCTCCGCAGCTGTGGGCGTATACCATCGCAATCCGATCCTTCCGCCAGATATCTCCTGGGGAAATAATCGTCCACTCGGCCATCAATGCGACTGTTACCTGGTTCCCGGGTAGTATTGTCCCAGAGGCTTGCACCACCTTCCCTGGCACCCTTTTTCAGGTTGGTGAAAAATTGGATTCTTTGTGCGCCTTAAGGGGAATGGGCTTCGATCAAGATTCCTCCGAGACTGATGGCATGCCTTCCGTCGGGTCGTCATTGAGCAGACCGTTTTTCACGGCCCAAAGCACCATTTCCTGCTTTGATCGGAGGCCTATCTTGTTCTGAATTCCGTAGATGGCGTTCCGTATAGTTACGGTCTGATTGCCTCTCAGTCTGGCAATTTCTGCGTATGATCTGCCCCAAGCGAAAAGTTGGAGAATTTGCTTTTCCCGTTCCGTCAGCCGAGCCAAAGCCGAAGAGTCAGCCAGACGGGGTGTGATACGTATCCCTGAAAATACCCTTCGCATCACCTCTTGAGGGATGCGATACTCGCCATCGGCGACGTCCCGGATCGTATCGATCAGCCTCTGAGCCCCCGTCATTTTTCTGAGATAACCGGTCGCTCCCGCGGAAATTGCATCAATTACACTTTCTTCTTCGGTAGCAGCTGTGAGCATCAGCACGCGGGAATTGGGAACAGCCTGTTTAATTTCGCGGCAGGCATCGATCCCATCTTTGCCGGTGAGGATGACGTCCATAATGACTACGTCAGGCTCCAGTTCGATTGTCAGGGCAACGGCCTCCTCGCCGTCGTTGGTTTGGCCCACAATCTCAAAATCGCCCGAACTCTCCAGAAGTTTTTGGAGCCCGTCCAGCATGATCTGATGGTCGTCTACCAACAAAACCCTCACGACACGATTATCACACAACTTGTCGACCTCCCTGGTCAATAACGTTGGGAACCCAGCATCTTACTGTAGTTCCCTGTCCCTGCTGACCCGAAGAAACCTCAATCCGGCCGCCCATTTGCTCTGCACTATCCAGCATGCTGAGAAAGCCCTCTCCCCGTTCGCTGTAGTCTCCAGGAAGCCCAACACCGTTGTCAGATATAGTAAGATCGGTGCCTTCTTGCCCGAATGCGAGCTCAACAGATACTTCCGTGGCTTGTGAGTGTCTAAGAACATTGGTGAGTGTGTTGTGAATTATAGAGAAAAATAGTCCCTTTGTTGCAGGGGATAGTGGTGGCTCATCCCCCTCCTGCTGCAGACTGATCGGTATTGACGTGATATCAGTAAAAGTTTCCATATGAGACCTTAGTACCGAACTCAGTGTGCTGCCCCTGAACAATGGACCACCTTCAATAGGTGCCTGAACCTCCCACAGGACGGTCTGCGCCAGAGCATGGGTAGCGTCAAGGCTGCTGATCAATTCTTGGTTTGCCTGATTGGCAAGGCGCCTGGCAGTTTCAATCCCAATGCTGATCATGTAGGTGGATTGCGCTACGGTGTCGTGTATTGTGCGCGAGAGTTCAATTCGTTCTCGTTGAAGTTCCAGCGCCTGCGCCACCGCCTCCCTACGGCGAAATCTCTCATACTTGACTAACCGGTTAACGATGGCTATTACAACGAACATAGCCAGGATTCTCACAAGTAGAATTGTCTCCTGATCGCCATTCAGGGAGTGGTTCGGGACACTCTCGATTGAAATCCCCGCATATGTCAGCGATACCAACGTGCCGCAAATCAAGCACGAGAGGAAGCAAGAAAACAGGACGCTGAACAAGGCGAGGGCAGGGTAATACAGGACATAATGTCCATTGAAAAACCCGTTGCTGTTCACGAGGCCCCAGGATATCGCAACCAGGTCCGTTATGCTTAATGCCAGAGCGCACTGCCAAATAATCCTCTGGTGTTTTCGCACCCTGTAGTGAACGTATGCATTGAGCGCCAAGACTGCAAGGGCCAGTAGGTTGTTTGGAATATAGGACGGTTCATCAAGGTCAGGCCGGTAGTTATTGACCGCTAGCCACCCAATAACTGCCACCCAGCGCACCCAAACAGAAATTTGCAGGTCATGCCTGCGTTCGTTGACGCTGCCCCATTCCGAGTCCCGCATCATAGATGCAAGGCTGGTTCTCAAAAAAGATACCAACACTAGATCCTGGCGTTCTAACCGATAGAACTTGATGAATCGGATACCCCCAACAACTGACGTTTCTCGCACAGCATAGCGTGTAAATCGTAGGCGTCAAGGTGGAATTATACCTATAATATCAAAGGTACCAATTGCTCTCCTAGGTAGTGCTACTTTGGAATGAGATTTGGGGACGCGATTCTTGGCCAAGAGTCCGTGCAGGTTTAGATACGGGAATATCCTAAATGGGGCCGTGTAAGCGTTTAACATGTGAGATTTATGTGGTCAGGGCCGTGCTTGACTCCTCGTTTTAAGCAATCTGACCATGAGCGCGATTTAAAAAATGGGTTGTATTATCATAATGCCAACTATTTCCAGTACATTACTGAGAAGTACCTGCTAGGGCTTGGATTTATGCGAACCTCTTTCGGACCATTGCTGGCACATAGATGAAGGGGCTGATAGTTTGATCAGTGTGACTTAACCAGACTTTGTACAAAGCGTAGACAAATAATAAGGACAGGGTAAGCTGACCAGACCGCTCTCTCGCAAAAGGACTGGACATGCTCACCCTGCCCGACACGATTCTACCCGTTCTCGACCCCTTCTCGACCCCTTCGGATCACTGTTTCGGGATGCTACTTGGCGGAAAGCTCAGATCCTGCTGGTTGGCGTCATATTGGCCACAGGCCAGCGCACCGTGGCCTCGGCGCTTCGCGTCATGGTCCGGGAGAGCGAGGGACGGAATGCTACTCCCAGCGGGGCAATCATCGACAGCCAGTCGGTGAGGACGATGGGAAAAGGGGGCCTCGCGGCTACGACGCCGGCAAAAAGGTGGCCGGGCGCAAGCGCCACATCGTAGTGGATACCACCGGACTGCTCTTGGCCGTGGTCATCCACGCCGCCAACATCCGGGACGGGGCCAGGCTGGTGCTGGCCAAGCTGCTGGGCCGGTTCCCCAGGCTTCAGGTCATCTGGGCCGATGCGGCCTATGGCGGTTGGCTGGTGGCGTGGGCTTGGGAGACTGGAGGATGGTTGCTGAAGGTGGTGCGCCGGAGACCGGACAGCCACCAGTTCGAGGTGCTGCCTCGCAGATGGGTGGTTGAACGCACGCTGGCCTGGCTCAGCCGATGCCGACGGCTCAGCAAGGACTACGAGGAACTGCCAGAAACCAGCGAGACCTGGGTTCATATAGCGATGGTCCACCTGATGCTCAAAAGGCTCAAGCCAACCTGATTGCACTTTGTCACACACCCTCTTAATACTACAGTCGCAGATAGGTCTTGGTAGAATGGAGCGGCTTTTGGGAGTGGGTAAGGTGAAGCGGTGGCAGCGGATAGGGGCGAGGTCTTGGAGGTGGCCCGGTGGGCTGAAGGGATTGAGGGAGTTCTGAGGGAGTTCATGGGTGCATTGCGGGGAGGTTTCACCGGTCGGAACCTCGACGGCGGGCGCTGGAGTATCTGAAGGGACTGATTTCTCCGGTGGAGCGCAAGAACGGCTGGCAACTAGCGGAGCGGGCCGGCGACCCCACTCCCGACGGAGTGCAACGCCTGTTGTACAACTACCGGTGGGACGCGGAGTTGGTTCGCGATGACTTGAAATCCTACGTGATCGAGTATCTGGCCGACTCTGACGCAGTTCTGGCGGTGGACGGGACCGGATTCCTCAAGAAAGGGGACAAGCCGGTTGGGGTGCAGCGTCAGTACATCGGTACGGCAGGGCGGATCGAGAACTGCCAGGTTGGGGTCTTTCTGGCCTATGCCAGTGCCAGGGGAAGGACGCTGCTGGACCGGGAGTTGTACCTGCCCCAGGTGTGGGCTGATGAACGGAAGCGCAGCCGCGAGGCCGGGGTGTTTAACGTCAACTACTTTTGCCGGTTGGCGTCGATTATTCTTGCCGGTTCACCTCCTTATCCTGCCCCCGCTGCTGGGCCACTCCGGTCCGGTAGCTGGGGACGTTGAATTCCAGGATGACCGAGTGATGGACCACCCGGTCGATGGCGGCCGCGGTGGCCATTGGGTTGGCGAAGATGTGCTCCCACTGGGAGAAGACCAGGTTGGAGGTGATGCCCAGGGACCGGCGCTCGTAGCGTTCTGCGATGAGGGTGAAGAGCAGCTCCGACTCCTCGGCCCCCTGGGGCAGGTAGCCCAGGTCGTCCAGCAGCAGGAAGTCGTAGCTGTCGAGCTTCCGTAGTTGTCGCGGCAGGGCCAGGTCTCGCTTGGCTGCCAGCAGATCCTGCACCAGCCGGTAGGCCGGGGCGAAGAGCACCGAGCGGCCCGACTCCACCAGCCGGTGGCCCAAGGCGCACAGGGCGTGTGTTTTCCCGGTGCCGGGAAGACCGAAGGCCAGGACGTTGACGCCGCGGTCGACGAAGCTGCCGTCGGCCAGTTCCCCCAGTTGCTGTCTGAGAGACAGAGGCACCCGGTCGTGCTCGAAGGTTTCCCAGGTCTTGCCCGCCGGCAGCCTGGACGCGGTGCGCAGCCTGCTGATGCGCCGCTGCCTGCGGTCCTCGGCCTCCTGCTCCAGTACTTCCAGGAGAGTCTCGAGGGCGTCGCCGTGGCCGGCTGCAGTGAAGCGGGACACCGACTGCGCACCCATGGTGGGCAGCCGGAACTGGTGGCACAGCTCCCCGATCCGCTCCTGTATGGCCACTGTGTCCGTCATCAGGGTGTCAGTAGTCAGGGTGTCAGTAGTCAGGGTGTCCAGCATCAGGCCACCTCCGCCAGCAGGGAGTCGTAGACCCTCAGGTCCGGCGTCCCGGGCAGGCTGAGTGCCGGCGCCTGCAGCGGCGCGGGACTGGCCAGCTCCCTGACTGCGACGTAGTCGAAGGGTCCGCCCGCCTCCAAGAGCAGGGCCAGGGCGCTGTCCACCGTGGTCTCCATGGTCGTCGCCGCCAGGTGCAGGATGCGCACGTACTCCACGTCGGCCCGCTCCCCACGCCATTCCCGGAGCGCATCGTAGGCCAGGCGAAAGGTCATGGTGGGAAACATCTGCTCCCGGAACCGGTAGCGGGCGAAGGCCCCGGGCTTGCGCACCAGGGAGCCGATGACGTGGCGGTAGTCAACCCGGGCCTCTTTCTCGCCCCGCACCCGCTCCATTCGATCCACGAAGGTGCCCTTGTAGTACACTTCCAAGTGTTCGGCGTACAGCCGGATCTGCACCTCCTTCCCGATGAGCCGGGAGGGCACGGTGTAGGTCCGTCCGGCTGCCTGGATGGTGCTCCACTTGCGCACCCGGGCCCGGTGGTTGACGTACTCCGGCACCGGGGCTGGGGGCAGGGGACGCAGATGTGGGCGCTCTTCCTCCAGCTTCCCCATCACCAGCCGGTTGCGCCGAGCCACCACCTTGCGGACGAAGCCGGCGTATTCCTCAAGGGAGTTGAAGTCGCGGCTGCCCCGCAGCATGAGGGCTTGGTCGATGGCGTCCTTGAGCCGGTAGTGGGCCTGCTCGGCAACGCCGTTCTCATGGGACTCTCCTGCATTTATCAGGGTGGACTCGAGCCCATAGTGGTCCAGAAGCTCGGCGTAGCTGCCGTTCAGGGCCCTGCCGCGGCTGCGCCTCATCTCGTGGGTGGCGGCCGAGGTGTTGTCCGAGCGGATCACCCGAGGCGCACCGCCCAGCTCCCACAGGGCGTTCTGTAGCCCCTGCTTCAGGGCCAGGAAGGTCTCCCCGGTGGCCACCTCGGCATAGCGCCACCCTGAATGGCTCAGCACCAACTGGAACAGCCGGTGGCGATAGGCCCGACCGCCGACGGTCACTCCCAGGGAGTTGCAGTGGGTGAAGTCGATCTGGGCCTCGCGGCCCGGGGGATGCTCCTGGGGGAAGTAGACCTCTTGGTCCGGGCCGTTGAGCGCTCGCCAGTCTTGTAATCGTCGTTGCAGGGTGCGCAGCTGCGAGGCGCTGAACCGGCCGGGATGCCGCTCCTCCAGCCACTCGATAATTGTCGTTGCCCTGAGCCTGCCGGCGGCCTCGCCCCGGAGCAGGGGCAGGATCTCCTTCTCCCAGACTCCGTCGAAGGGATCGGGACGGGTGCGCCACTGGCGCTCAGTCTTGGTCTCCGACGGCAACGGGCCGCACTGCCACTTGCGGGCCGAGCGCTCGCTCATCCCCGCCATTGCCGCCGCCGTCTGTTGCGTCTTTCCTTCCATTCGTCTCTGCCTCAGTGTTGCGACTTGCTGATCTGTAACCAATCCGGCACCTCCTGTACCGGATGATTACTCTTGGGGACCGGCAAAAATAGTCGTCGCCAACCGGCAAGACTAATTGTCGTTGATCACCTCTGCCATTACAAAAGACGCCTCGCCACCCACCTGCGACTGTAGTACTAGTAGTACGAAATCTTTGAACTGATGAGTGGACAGCATCGGCCTGAGCACCCGGTGATACTTGGCCGATGGTGCTCTTTCGACAAGACCCATCCTCTTCAAGCCATCATTTCAAAGCAGTTGGTCTACTAGTAGTCCATCAGTGTTGAATTAAGGGATAGAGGGACTTGAGCTTGATGCGCGCGTCCTGGGTGGTGAAACGCCAGTTGGCCCGAATTGCGTTTTGGTTCCGCTGCCCTTGCCAAGCCTTGGTTTCCTGCTTCAATGTCTGCTGGTCCGGTATCCGGCGGTCCAGACACTGGCGCGCCAGCACTCCCAGTTCTATCTCGGCCATGTTCAGCCAACTGCCGTGCTTGGGCGTGTAGTGGATTTCCAGCTTTTCGGCAATGCGTCTCGCCTCGGCAGGCTCGAAGGCCTCGTACAGGGACGAGAGGCGGTGGGTGTTCAGATTGTCCATCACCAAGACTATCCGGTCTTTGTCCGGGTAGTCCACATCCACCAGTTGTCGCACCACCCGGGCCCAGTCAGCCTTGGTTCGCTGGTCCGTCACCTCCACCCGCCGCCACCCCCTCCAAGGGCGCGAACAGCATAAACAGGTTGCTCACCCCGTTGCGCTCGTATTCGTAATCGTAGGCCATGGCAGTCCCCGGACGCGGCGCCAAGGGGGTGCGGGTCTCCCTCACCTGTTGCTTGCTGGTCTCGTCCAGGCACACCAGCACCTCGTTGTCCTCGAACTGACGGTGATACACCTCCAGCACGTCCTCCATGGCACAGACGAACTCGGCATTGGCCTTGGGCGGGATGCACCAGCACTCCTTCAGCCAAGGCTTGAGTTCGTTTTTTTCAGCGTTTGGCGCACCGTCTCGGGGCTGATGCTGTCCACTATCTCACATTGCACCAGCCGGTCAGCCAGCAGTTGCAGCGTCCAACCGGCACGGCCCTCCGGCGGTTCGCTACAAGCGAGGTGAGTCAGGTGGGCCTCTCCTTGGCCGTCCAGCTTCCTCGGGCGGCGGTTGACCTGCTCCCTGCGTCCCAAGGCTGCCTCCACTCCCTCCTCAACACAGCGGCGGCGCACCCGTCCCACCGTGGCGTCCCCCACCCTCAGGACCCGGGCTATTTCCTCGTCCTTCATCGCCCCGCGCTCTTGATTTTCATCGCTGAGCAGCATAATGCGGGCGTGGGTCTGTTTATATGCTGCCGTCCGTCCCCGGGACACCAGTCCCTTCAGTTTCTGTTGCTCCTCTACACTCAGACTGACCCGGTACCTCTTCGCTGGCATCCCCATCCTCCCAACATCACCTTAGCTTTTGACGTGTCCCGGCAATACCACAGCTAATTATCTATCAATCCTACGCTGTTGCACTACTAGCGCTCCACCTCCCAACCTCCCTACCTGCATATGGATGACAGATAGCGTCAGCAGGGTCATATCCAAGAGGAGGAGGTCAGGTTGTTCCATTTCGACCAGGCGTTTGTCAAGGGCGCCGAGATAATGGGCCACTGGGGCGGCGTGATCGTGTACCACTGATGTGATGACAGACGGCAGTAAATTGGTCGGAGTGGCGGCGTTACAAGAACAGGAGGAGACGGCGTTGGCGGTGCGGCTATTCCTCGTCGGGTTCTTCTGGAGCCTGCGAGGAAGCGGTCTCCCGGCTGCGCTTGAGTCGGTAGCTCTCGCCGTTCATCTCCAGGATGTGGACGTGATGGGTGAGCCGGTCCAGCAGCGCCCCGGTCAGCCGCTCCGAGCCGAAGACCTCGGTCCATTCGTCGAAGGGCAGGTTGGTGGTCACCAGGATGGAGCCCTGCTCGTAGCGTTGGCTGAAGACCTCGAAGAGCAGTTCCGCGCCCGTGCGGGACAAGGGTACGAAGCCGAGTTCGTCGATGATCAGCAGGTTCAGTCGTGACAGTTGCCGCTGCAGATTCAGCAGCCTTCTCTCGTCCCTGGCCTCCATCATTTCGTGGACCAGGGCGGCGGCCGTGGTGAAGCCCACCGACATCCCCCGCTGGCAGGCGGACAGCCCCAGCCCAAGGGCCATGTGGGTCTTGCCGGTGCCGCTGTTGCCGACGGCGATGATATTCTCCCGGCGCTGGATGTATCCACACCGGGCCAGTTCCATCACCAGCGCCTTGTTCAGCGAGGGGATCGCAGGGAAGTCGAGGGTGTCCAGGCTTTTGACGGCAGGGAACCGGGCGGCCCGGATCCGCCGCTCCACCATGCGCTGGTGGCGGTCGATGAGTTCCAGCTCAGAGAGGCGCAGCAGGTACTGGGGGTGATCCACACCCTCGGCGGCGCACTGCGCGGCCAGCTTCCCGTACTCTCTCAGGAAGCTGGGAAGCTTCAGTTCCTTCAGATGATGTTCCAGCAGCAGCGTCGACCGGTCGTTCATGCCGCTCTCCCCGACAGCAGGGTCATGTAGTCCCCGGCGTACGTGGTGCTGACCCGGACCCGGGGCAGGTAGGGATAGAGCTCCAAGTCCAGCCTGGGCGGCCTCCCCTCCAGCCGGCACAGCACCAGGTGCTTCACTGCGTCAAAGCTGATGGCTCCCAGCAGGAGGGCGTCTTTGACCGCTGCGTGCACCTCCTGCTGGGAGAAGGTCTCCAGCAGCCTGAGCACCTGCACGTACTCCCGCTTGCCCCGCCGTCCCATGCGGGATTCCAGCAGACGCCGCAGCGTCCCGAACTCATCGGGGAGTTCCCAGCCCTGCAGCGGCGCGGCCTGGTCCAGGGCTCCCGGCTTCCGTTCCAGGAGCGGCAGGTAGTGGATGGGGTCGTAGACGAAATCGTCCCGCTCATAGGAGCGGATGTGCCGGGCGATGACCTCGGTTCCGCAGCTGATCACCACCTGGCCCACGTAGCCCCGTACCAGGACGTCCCGGTATCCGTAGGCCACCGGCACCGAGTAGTCGGTGGTCCTGTACCGGACCAAGGGCAGGGAACTCACCCGGCCCGCCTGCTTCTCGCAGGCATGATAGGCCACCGGAGACAGGGGCAGCAGGGCGTCCAGGTCCCGCTCCATACGCTGACCGATAGTTTCCGTGTGGCCTCTGAGCTTGCGGTCCATTCGTTCCAGGCATCGTTGTTCCAGGTGGGCATTGAGTGCATCGAAGCTTTCGAAGGACGGCACCGGCACCAGGAAGTTGCGGCGCACGTACCCCACAAGGCCCTCCACCTTGCCTTTGTCGTTGCCCTTCCCGGGGCGGCCGAACCGGTCCTCGAACAGGTAGTGGGACTGCAGCTCGGTGAATGCTCTCGTGCGCTGGCGGCGGCCGTCGCCCTGGTCCACGAAATGATGGAGGCCAGGGACGAGAGAAGGCTGCTGAATCTGCAGCGGCAACTGTCACGACTGAACCTGCTGATCATCGACGAACTCGGCTTCGTACCCTTGTCCCGCACGGGCGCGGAACTGCTCTTCGAGGTCTTCAGCCAACGCTACGAGCGGGGCTCCATCCTGGTGACCACCAACCTGCCCTTCGACGAATGGACCGAGGTCTTCGGCTCGGAGCGGCTGACCGGGGCGCTGCTGGACCGGCTCACCCATCACGTCCACATCCTGGAGATGAACGGCGAGAGCTACCGACTCAAGCGCAGCCGGGAGACCGCTTCCTCGCAGGCTCCAGAAGAACCCGACGAGGAATAGCCGCACCGCCAACGCCGTCTCCTCCTGTTGTTGTAACGCCGCCACTCCGACCAATTTACTGCCGTCAGTTATCACGTCAGTGGTACACGATCACGCCGCCCCAGTGGCCCATTATCTCGGCGCCCTTGACACGCACGAACGCCCATCATGTGCTGGACCAGCATGTCGCCCAGCATTTCCAGGTCCTCCGCGTCGCCGCTTGTCTCGATGATGCTGGCGTGGAATTCGATACTGAGCAGGTGGAATGCCACGGCCGCCTCCCTTCCACCCTGGGCCAGCATTTCGTTGAGGTTGACTTGTTGAGGGCCGTCGTTCCCCATCGTGGTCATGGACTCCTCCTTGTGCAGTGGGTCCGCTGGCTGCCTGCGATTAGCGGACACTTAAGTGCCCGGGGACCTATTTGTCTGTTAATTCGATTTAAACGACTCATAGGGCGACCTCCATGATGAGGGTGTTTTTAGCACGAACCCACCGAAGGGGTGCGTGTGAGAGGCCTCCTGAAGAAACAAGAAGGTGCGCCTCTGAATCCGGGATAATGGTTTTGTAACAGCAAAACAGTCCCAGAAAAGGAGAACTCGATTGATGCTGCCACGCAACCACCTCGACCGCATCCAAATCGCCTTCGACGACAGGGCAATCGCGTTACAGATGGTGGGCCCGGCCCCGGATATGGCGTTCACCTATAGGTTGGGGGAGGCATTTCCATAAGTAGACTTGTAACACGGGGCCTCCGGCCGCGGGGCAGCGAACATCCGCGAGAGGGTCGGTCACTTCAGTGAGAAGTACCTGATTACCTTAGCCGTCGATACATTGAAGCCTTCGGACACTACCAGCAGCGACGAATCAATCTCCTGTTAAAGCACCATAAAGATCTCGTCATACTCGGGCACTGTTCCACCCGGAAAAGCATGCTACCCACCGGAACTAAATATCGGCACTCCCGCAGGAGGTTCGTAAAAGACATTGGGGTTCCGTTTGCTTGTAGCGTATGCCTGCTATCGTCCGCGCCTTTGAGTGCGCTACAGGCGAACGGATCCAGCGATACCTTCTCCGCCAGGTAGCGACCAGCACCAACGTGATGCAATCGGGGGTTTCTGAAGCTCAACTAGCCCTGGGGTCGTGACACGGCACATCTTCCATCCCGCCACCTCAGAGCAGTAAACCGGGCCGGAGATGCGGACCATCCAGAGCGCGACGTGGGAGTGGGGCCGACCTTCCTGCCGCCGTCCCCAAATCCGGCGCTCAGTATCCATGATCACCGCCGACCCCGACTCGAGTCCGCTCACCCCTCGGAAGTGGGAGCATCATCAGACACTGGCGCTGGCCAACAGCTGCGACATCGGGCGTCTGTCCTCCGGTTATCTGAACTGGCCCAGGTCCTCAGGGACCGGCCCTGCGAGTTCCTGGCCGGCATTGCGGTATTGGAAAGCAAATTAGGCGTCTTTGGGTTCTCCGACACTGGCGTCCGGAGCCCCTCTGACGCAACCCCCATCAGACATTACCCAGACTGCACTCCGTGCAAAGTCGCTTGGTACTGATACGTTCCGCAGTGCTGTTGACCATCTCGCCTTTTGCGCAGAGCCCGGCGGGCGTCCCCCCGACTTCCGGCACCAATTCGGCTGGCCGCAGGGACTTGATGCATTGTCCTCGTCGCTCATTGGGATGCGTGCTATGTCTCGAGGAATACAGGGAAGGCACCAACTATCGACAACCTTCCCAAGCTCACCGAATCCCGCTTGTTTCTCATGGCAATGGTCGAAGGCAATTGTGGCCATGCCCAGCACTGATGAGCTCCGCTCAGACCCAAGTCCATTCAAGTAATCTGGTATCGAAGAGACTGAGGAAAGGAACACCTCCGACCATGCGAATGTACCCAAGAGAATTTCCTGCTAACCGCCGCAGGAAGCCAAAGCGGCATGCGGAACGACGGATCTGCGAAGCCCTGGCGGTCGCTGCCAGCCAGGGCTTCGTATATTACGAGTGGCGGAGGGGTTATGAGCACATCGAGCTGGACCTCGCCGTGTGGATCGTTGTCCTGGGCCGCTTCGCCCTGCAGGTGGGGGGCGGCCACTACCTGCTCATCGACGGCGAGTGGTACCTGAAAACCAGAAATGGTCTCGTACCCATCGAGACGTCCCCCTTGGATGAAGCCTGGCTGGCCGCCCTGGAACTGCACGACAAGATCGAGGAGCGCGCCGCAACACCCTACAACCCGTACATCATCCCCGTGCTGGTGTTCGGCGACCTGGTGCCAGATCCGGTCATCGAGGGGCTGGCACGCCGCAAGGGAGTCTACCTGGTCTGGCGCACCGACGATCTTGTGGCAGACCTGAGCGTCATCGTACGGGGTCGGGAAGTCTCCGGCGCGCTGTCCACAGATCGCATCTGCCGGGAGGTCTGCGCCGTAACCGACGGCCTGATCCGGCTGGGTGAGGTGCAGGAGGAGGAGGAGGCCCCAGCAAGAATCGCCAGGCCAGTCGCCAAGTCCCCAGCGCCGTACGGACTGGAGCTCATCCACCTTCGAGCGCGAGAAGTGCGCTTCCAGCGGGGGATCATCATCGGCCCCGAAACAAACCCCTTCGCCGAGGGACCTGCTGCGACGGGCTGCCCCGGGAGAGATCCCAGGCCGGCCCGCTTTCCGTGTCTGGGCTGCCGACGCAATCAGCAACACCAAATCTCAAAAGAGGTAATTGTCAAAAGAAAGGTCGTAAAGAACGACAACAACAACCCCCTGAGCCCAGCCGAGATGAAGGCCTGCCAGCAGTTCGAGGCCACCAGCCAGGCCGGCCAGGTCCTGTTCCACCCCAGGTGGCCGCCGGCCAGCCCGCCCCGAACTGCGTCGCCCTCTTTGACGAGGTCGGGCGCTTCGGCGTAACCATCCTGGAGGGGCGGTACACGGTAGAAGCTGGCCAGTGGTTCCGCCACCAGGCAGACGGCGCTAGGTCGCCCATGGACAATCCCCTGGAAAGGGCCTGGCAGGCCGCCAAGTCCGTCGCACGGAGCTCAACCGGGAGCTGGACCTCAATACTTGCGTCATTGCTGTAGTAGTCCGTCAGTGTAGTATTGATGGGTAGAGAGACTTCAGTCTGATGCGTGCATCTGCGGTGGTGAAGCGCCAGTCCACTCGTACGGCGTCCAGGTTGCGCTGAGCCTGCCACGCTGCTGTTTCCCTCCGCAGGACGCCCCGGTCCGGGATGCGGCGGTCGAGGCATTGCCGGGCCATCACGCCGATCTCGATCTCTGCCATGTTGAGCCAGCTCCCGTGCTTCGGTGTGTAGTGTATCTCCAGCCGCTCCGCGATGCGCCGCGCCTCCTCCGGCTCAAAGGCCTCGTACAGCGATGACGGATGATGCGTGTTCAGGTTGTCCATCACCAGCACTATCCGTTCCTTGTCAGCGTAGTCCTCATCCACCAGTTTCCGCACCACCTCGGCCCAATCGAGCCGGGTGCGGCGCTCTGTAACCTCCACCCGCCGCCATCCCTCCAGGGGGGCGAACAGCATGAAAAGGTTGCTCACACCGTTGCGTTCGTATTCATAGTCGTAAGAAGCTGCCGCTCCGGGGCGGGATGGACGGCCCAGCCGGGTCTCCTTGACCTGTTGTTTACTGGTCTCGTCCAAGCACACCAAGACCTCGTTGTCCCGGTATTGGCGGTGATAGACCTCCAGCACGTCCTCCATGGCGCAGACAAACTCGGCACTGCCTTGGGGCGGAATGCACCAGCACTCTTTCAGCCAGGGCTTGAGTTCGTTTTTTTCAGCGTATGGCGCACCGTTTCGGTGCTGATGCTGTCCACTATCTCGCATTCAACCAGCTGGTCCGCCAGCAGTCGCAGGGTCCAGCCGGCCCGGCCCTCCGGCGGTTGGGAGCAGGTCAAGGCAATCAGGCGAGCCTCCCCTGCACCATCCAGCTTCCTCTGCCGCCGGTTTAGCTGCTGCCTGCGCCCCAGGGCCACCTCCAGACCCTCCTCCACGCAGCGCCGGCGCACCCGCTCCACCGTGGCGGTGCCCACCTGCAGGGCCCTGGCAATCTCCTCGTCCTTCATGGCGCCGTCGGCCTGGTTCTCGTCGCAAAGCAACAGGATGCGGGCGTGAGTCTGCCTATAGGCCGCCGCCCGCCCTCTGGACACCAGCGACCTAAGTCCCTGTTGCTCCTCCTCCGCCAGCCGTACCCTGTACCGCTTCACCATCAGCCACACTCCACGTCCCAAACTTATCCTTGGCCACTGGCACTATGGTACTCCTCCACCCATCAGTTCAACGATGTCCGGCTAGTAGTCTGGTTCGCCGACATGGACGAGGTCGAGGGCGAGGACATCCTGGACGAAGCCGGTGGCCGCAGCGTGCGGTTGTTCTTCGGTCAGGCTGATCTGGCCCGGCGGCTGGTGGATCTCCCCAAGGAGGATGAGCTGCAGATCCACCTCAGCCGCCGCTACATCAAGCGGGAGGTGGGGATCCTGAGCCGCGCCCCCGCTGGGGAGACTCCGCCGTCGGGCGACGAGCCCCAGTCCGTCAACGGACGGGCCGGTGCCCTGACGTTCCAGCGGGTGGACACCGTCAACATCTACGCTACCGTCGTCAACGGCGGCGTGGGTGGTGATCCTTCGCTGAACACCGTGCAGGGCCAGTAGGCCAAAGCGTCGCCCGGGTATGGCGGGAGACCATGCCCGGGCCATTTGCCTGTCAATCGCCCATCAACATGGAACCGCCTGCCGGACCCTCACCGCGTCCAGCTGATTGCCAGGTGCGAGTCTGCAGTGACACAGGCTGCAGCACCCGGACGGCGGGCAGACCAGTTCGATGCCGACGGCATCGGCGGCCTGCAGACCCGTTCTCCCAGACACACCACGCCAAGGGCCGGGAACGGGACGTGGTCAACTATGACTCGATGTGCGGCCGCGAGCCGGAGACCGAGCGGGTGGGCCGCAACCTCTTGGGCTTCTTTTAAATGTCCTCGGGCGAACCGGTTGATCTCATCGGTGATTTCGACCGGGCTAGGAGGCACTGCGTCGCTTTAATCCGGGGGGCCATCTGCCGATGCTGACGGCGTGCCGTGAGTCCAGCCCTGGGTTTCCGTCCCACCTGGGAAAGGGCCGCCCGCTGGTAAGACGTGAACCCGGCCTCCCTATGCCACCAGCAGCTTGGATTTGAAGATATCCCGCCGCTAGAAACCGTCGCCGAGATGGACCGCCTCGACCGGTTGGCCGTTCGCCCGTTCGCCCGGCAACACCAGGGCGGATGCAGTGAATCCCACCATGACCATCCACCCCTGACGGGTCTCTTTCTGCTGCTGGTCGGCGCGGTCCTGACCCCGCGCCAGCGCACCGTGGCCGCATCGCTGCGCATCATGGGCCGCAGTGGCCACCGCGACTACGCTCGTTACCACGAGGTGCTCAACCGGGCGGTGTGGTCCTTCCGTGCAAGGTGGCCCGCTTCCTGCTGGTGCTCCTGCTCCAGCACCGGGCGGTGGTGCCGGCCCTTGGTCTTCAACATCGACTAAACCCTGGAACGGCGTTGGGGCGCGAATACCAGGGCGCGGGCCATCTACTGGAAGCTGCGCAGGAAGGTGCCCAGGGTGGAGGGCCCTTTACCATGCACCCCAGAACCGAGGAGGCCCGCCCAGGTGCGCAGCACATCGGCGTCGTCAATGCAGTCGCCACCCGCCAGCGCTGAGGCCACCAGCGTCAGCATTTTGTCTCCCGCGTTGGCCCGCCCCGGCGCGCTGCCGAGATCGAGGTGATGGTCTACGAGTCCCCCAGGCCCAGGTGTTAGGCGAGGGTGGCCGGAAGGAGCAGGCCGGCATTGGCCACCAGGCGTTGATCGTCAAAGACGATGTGGATCCGCTCGGGATCGTTGCGTGGCAGCATCAATTTGTTGCTCCTTTTCTGGGTCGGTTTTGCTGTTACAAAACCATTGTCCCAGATTCAGAGGAACACCATCTGGCTTCCTCAAGGGCTGTCCCCAAGGCCCTCCCTCGGTGGATTCGGGCTAAGTAAGACGTGCTCTCGAATACCTACAATTAGCAACTCGGCTTCAGGACAAATTCGGGCGGCGTTAATTAAGCCGTTGAATTCAGAAAGATCAAAGCAAAGCCACCATGAATCATTAGCGGTCCCCTGCTACGTCTGCTAGAGCAGCTTTCAGCACTTGGAAGCAGAGGTTGGCCGTGTGTTCGTCGGGTTTGAATCCGGAAGCCATTTGTTGGTACGGGTGGATGTAGTTTCTGAAATCCCGCAATCCGTGACTGAATTTCTGCACATCCGGCTTAAGCAAGCCGATCTCGTGCGCTACGTTGATGAATTCCGACAAAGTCCAATCCTGAAATTGCTTCACTTTGCCGATATGTTTTGGACTTGCGGGAGACTGGTTGAATTTTCGTGGCTCCTCTTGAGCCGCCCCGAGGAGAACAGCCTCCAGCACGCTGCCACATTGGATAATGACCGACAGATGAGCGCCTACGGACAAACAGGACTGCGCTTCTTTCAAACGGTCCTGAATGATGTCAGACAAAGCCAGGTCCACTGGCAGTTTCTGAATATTCGGTATTTCGAACTCCCTTCGTAGGAATCCGTCATAGGTCGTGGTGTTCACTTCGATGGATCTTCCAGTAAGCCTATCAACAATTTCGCGGCCCTTGCCGAGAGATATGAGGTCCAGTTCTCGTTCGCCCAGTTGGCATTGAGCCTCATAGTTATCGAGCATTTCGGACAGGGCCCTGCCTACGAGGCCGTCTGCTTCTTTTTCCCAGAAACCGCGCATCCTCTTGGCTTTGGATGTGCCGTAGGTTTGGTACTTGTTGTCATGGATGTCGACCCCATGTCGCTTGAAAAACGCTCCAAAAGTGGCGTCAGTGAAGTCCAAGACGAAACCGGTCCTCATGTTCAGGACCTTTTCGATGTAACGCTGTTCCGAGACACTGAGGCTGCTCATCCAGTTTTATTCCTCCGCCACTCTGATCTGCCCCCTGTGGTTACGCCACTTGCCATGTTATTCCGATCAGCACTGGGAAAAGGTCCTTGGGCAGGATGGGTTCCGGCGCCAGAGGCCCGTAGCCCAAGGAACTGTGCGGCCTTATGCAATTGTACGTCTGCCGGTATTGCTCGGTCAGCACCTGCACCTCCAACAGCGTATAGAGGACCTCCCGGTCCATCAACTCGTCCCTCAGCATGCCGTTGAAGCTCTCCCCGTACCCGTTCTCCCACGGCGACCCAGGCTCTATGTACCGTGTCTATTCGCCCACCTTCCTGAGCCACTCACCTACAGCCCTAGCGGTGAACTCAGGCCCGTTGTCCGAGCGGATGTGCTCCGGAACTCCCCTGGATGCCATCAACTCGGCGAGGGTTTCAATCACATCTGAGGACCGGATGCCTCGCCCTGCCCGAATGGCCAGACACTCCCTGGTCTATTCGTCGATGACGGTCAGCAGTCGCATGGCATGGCCGTCCTACACCCTGATCTGGACAAAGTAATTGGCCCACACATTGTTTCCCCTTGTCGCAACACTCAGCCTGAAGCATGACCCGTCGTTCTGCCACAGTCGGCAAGTCTGAGCATCGCGATGATCCGCCGTTGCTGTGCCGACCGAACCGGGTAGCCAGCCCCCCGATGTCGTTGGTGAGTGCCTGCTCGTCGTCCTGGACCAACGGCACATGCACATGGCGATGGGTAGATCGGGGATGCTGCAGCACCCTGCAGGCCCGCTACTCCGACACTCCCAGAACTGACCGACGTGCCCTACGCAAAGGCGGCAGCGGGCAGGGCTCAGAAGTTTCCCCCAGTTCCCTCCTAGAGTATCTGGATGTCCAGGGTCAGTTTGTCTAGGTCCCGTTACAGCCGGCCGTTCTCGGTTTCCATCTGCTTCAGGCGCCGTGTCTGAATGACCCTGAGACCACCGCATGCCGCCTTCCAGCGGTAGAAGGGCTGCTCTAAGACGCCGGGCGGCCTTTGCTAGCTCACTA
This sequence comes from Dehalococcoidia bacterium, assembly GCA_965261885.1. Lineage (GTDB taxonomy): Bacteria > Chloroflexota > Dehalococcoidia > Lucifugimonadales > UBA3495 > VXOI01. The sequence goes on along the minus strand of CBDHDY010000005.1, from coordinate 184,467 downwards.
CCGGTGGATATAACCACCTCTGTCTCCCTGAGCCTGTTAATGATTTCATCGGACGTGTGCCTCCTGTTGGCCACGTCTCAACCCCAGTCTTGTCCAAAATCCTAACATTAATTCTGGATCGGCTTTCGTGGGTAAGGCCAGCACCGTAGAACCGGCGCTTTGGATTGACGGCCCGTGGGCTCCCCTCCTATGATGCCGTGCAACTCTTGAGTTAGAATCGGGGTGAAAATCGAGAGCCGGTAACCTTTGGAGGCCCTTATGGTCGGGAGCGAACTTCCTCTGCACTCCGCGTCGGCACTCGCGGGCCTCATCGAGAGCAGAGAGGCATCTCCAGTGGAGGTGGTAGAAGCCTACCTGCAAAGGATCGACGACCTCGACTTCAAGTTTAACTCCTTTATCACGGTGCTTCGTGAACAGGCTCTGGAAGAGGCAAGGCAGGCCGAGCGGGAAATCCTGGCCGGTAATTACCGGGGTCCGATGCACGGCATACCGGTGGGAATCAAAGACCAGATCTGGACCAAGGGCATCCGCACCACCGGGGGCTCGCGCATCCTGGCCGACTTCGTGCCCGACGACGACGCCACGGTAATTGCCAACCTGAGGAACGCCGGTGCCATTCTGCTGGGCAAGACAAACCTCACCGAATTCGCCGTCACCGGGTTCACCCACCGCTTCAGCACCCCCCGAAATCCCTGGGACCTGAACATATCAGCAGGCGGCTCCAGCAGCGGGTCGGGGGCAGCCACGGCGGCCTTCCTCTGCGCGACCTCCCTGGGCGAGGACACTGGCGGGTCGATTCGACGTCCGGCGGCCTGGTGCGGCATCGTCGGGCTGAGGCCAGGCTGGGGACGGGTCAGCCGATACGGGTTGATGCGCGGCGTCTGGTCGATGGACACCATAGGCCCGATTTCCCGCACCGTGGAGGACGCCGCGATCACCCTGTCGGCCATCGCTGGCTACGACCCCAAGGATCCAACCACCTGGAACACTCCGGTGCCCGATTACCGGCAGGCCCTGGACGGCGGCATCAGGGGCCTTCGTGTGGGCATCGTTTCAGAGTTACTCCATAGCGACATGGTGGAGCCCGACGTGGCTGACGCCGTCGCGGCCGCCGCCAGCACCCTGTCGGAGCTGGGCGCAGAAGTTGAAGAGGTCTCCATTCCGCTGGCGGCCCACGCCAACGCCATCGCCGGTGCGTTGCTGGCGGTCGAGCCGGCCCTCAACATGAAAGAATGGGTCCGGGAGCGTCTCCACGACTTCGGCCACGATAACCGCATCGGACTGCTCACCGGCAGCCTCGTCCCTGCCCAGGCCTACCAGAAGGCCCAGAAGCTCCGCGCCATGCTGCGTGAGGATGTGCTGGCGGCCTTCCGTACCTATGACGCGCTGGTGATGCCGACCTCCGGAAGACAGGCCGATCCAATTCAGGACGACCCACCGGTGACCAGCAGGGAGACATCCTCCCGGTTGCCCTTCATGCGCACCAACACCTTCAACCTGTCGAGCGCACCGGCCATTTCCGTGCCCTGCGGTTTTGGCGGAAGGGGACTGCCGATCGGCCTTCAAATCGCTGGGCCGCCCGGCGGAGAGGAGATGGTGTTCCGGCTGGCCCACGCCTACGAGCAGAACACCCCCTGGCACACCATGAGACCACCAAGTGCTGAGATCTAGGAACTCCACCCCTGAATGAACTCCAAGCCCAGCGCCTGAACGAAAGGCTAGCTGGCCGAAAGTGAGCCACCCGGTTTCCCAACGACTGCTTCACGGAGGTTGACGATATGTACAACAAGCCCATGATCAGCTTGGAACAGGCCCAGAACGCGATAGCGGCCATGATCGCCGATTACAACAGGGACCCCGACCGGCGCAAGGTCGACATGGCAGTGGTGGACGATGCTGGAAACCTGCTGGCCTACGCCCGGATGGACCGCTGCCTGAGGCCCACCTTCGCCATTCGCAAGGCCTACACCTCCGCGGTCCGCTCCATGGATACCGCCGCCTTCGCCGAGCAGCTCAGCAGCTCGGGCAGGTCCCTTGAGTCCTTCGGCGATCCTCAGTTGATAGCCATACCAGGCGGAGTCGCCGTTTTTCACGATGGAGCCGTAGTCGGCGCCATCGGCGTGGGCGGCCTGCCCAGCGGGCTCGACGACGAGGCCATCGCCAAGGCCGGGTTAGCCGCGCTGGGGATTTAGCGGAGGCGCGGTCTGCCGCCAATCCTGCGGACAGTACGAGGTTTTCGGGGAGTGTTGAGGGCCGACCCCCAAGGCTTGCGGTATACCGGGAAACGGTGCAGGTTGGTTCCCACTACGTTGAGTCGTGCGTTCCAATCTGTTTACGGCAGAGGCAAGGGCGTGTTGGAATAGTCATCTGTGGCAGCAGTGGCCCGACGGATCCGAGGTCTGAAGCTTTTGGTCGGCCAAGCCTGCTTCAGAAAATTACGTGGCGGTATAGAGGAATGCCATACGGCATCGGCCAGAATGTTTTCTGAGTCCGAGGTTTTATCTACGACTGGCGAGGCTGGTCCCGGCGGGCCCACACTGTGGATCAGCTTGCGCACCATTTTCAGGATGGTGTGGGCAGGAGCGGCTATATATCCCTAAAAGTCGACTCCCCACAATCCGAGCACCCGGGACTTGGCCCGGCCCAACCTGTCCAGGGATGCAAAGGTGCTTTCGGCGACAATACGTCGACCCTTCTGCTGCCGGTGGTCAATAGCAATTAGATCTGCCACCCTGTTGCGTCAGGAAGGCAACCGGGGTCCCGCTGTTGCTGTTGCCCTGGCAGTTCAATATTGAAACTCACGGCCGAATGATAGCTGGCCTTCTTCCCATGCTGCAGGCTACTCAAGTCCAGCAGCGCAAGTTGGCCCCTCAGCACCAATTTGCCCGGCAGGTCCGCGTCCGACCGGAAGTGGGCATCATCGCCAGAAATACCCTGATTCTGGTGCGCCCAACCTCCTCCCAAAGGGCAGCGTACTCCTGCGCGAGGGGCTCCTGATTTTGACCCATCAGCCTTCAGCAGACACTTCTTGGCACCCTTTGTAGCGACCCCCAACCGTCGGAGGTAGTCGTCACCTCTCACGAAAGCGGACAGCCAGAGTGATGAGTTGAAACGGCGTTGCCGGAACAACCTGCAGGTGCGGGTCAAAAGGTCCCCTGTTAGACCATCACCCCAATTCTCAACTCTCAGAAAAATGCGCATTCCCCCTTGCCCCCACAGGACGATTGCAAAGTCACGGAGGGAGGTTTATAAAGACAGGGAGGTGAGATATGGGAGTGTGCGGATATGGAGGCGGCGGAATCTCTGTTCGGATGTTTGGAACTGGTGCCGGATCCCAGGAGGGCCAGGGGAGTCCGGCATCCCTTTCAGGCCATCCTCCGGCTGACCCTGCTGGGCTTGGTTTGTGGTCAGACCACAATGGCCCACATCGCCCTCTTCGCCCGGATGCACTGGCCGGTGCTGAGGGAGCCTTTGGGCTTTGTCCGGGACCATCCACCCCACGCCACCACCATCTCCCGAACCCTGGCCGGGGTCTCTTATGAGCAGTTGCAGGGCGCCCTGGCGGGATGGGTGGCCAGGTGGTGGCGGACCAGGAGGTGCACGCCTAGGTGGACGGCAAATGGGCCAAGCAGTCCGGGGGCGTAAGCGGCAATCCTCTGGTGATGGTGAACGTACTGGCCCATGACCTGAAGCTGTGCCTGGCCCAGTGGCCGGCATCGGAGAAACGGTACGAACCCGGGGTGTTGCGGGAACAGCTGGGGCAACTGTTCGAGCGCTATCCCGGCCTGAGGCTGCTGACCATGGACGCTCTGTACGCGGAGCGGGACCTGTGCCAGGCCATCGTGAGCCACGGACGAGACTACCTGGTGCGCATCAAGGGGAACCAACCCCAGGTGCTGGCGGCATTGGCAGAGGGATTTGCTGGGGAGGGACCGTTGGAGCCCGAGGCGCAGAGCGTGGAAAAAAAGCGGGCGTGATCGAGAAACGGCGCATCTGGACCGATGAGGCATTGGCCGGCTATATCCGGGATGAGTTGGGCTTTCCAGGAGTGAGGCAGGGAGTGATGTTGGAGAAGGAGAGGGTGGACATAGCCACCGGGGAGGTGAGCCGGGAGCGCTGGTATCTGCTGACCAGCCTGAGTTCCCGGCGGTGCGCACCCAAAGAACTCCTTCAAGTGATCCGCAACCACTGGAGCGTTGAGAACAGCCTGCATCACGTTAAGGACCGCAGTTGGGACGAGGACGTCCACACGCTGCGCCGTCCGGGTCTGGGCGAGGTATACGCCAGCCTGGTCAACACAGCGCTCAACGCCCTGCGCCTGGAGGGGTGGTTTCCTCTCCAGATGTCCATGCCCCTGCGAGCCAAGACCTGCGCCTTCCGCCCAACCCAGACCATCGCCCGCCTTCGCGGCCAAGTCTCCTGACTTTGCAATCGTCCTGCTTGCCCCCACTTTATCAGTTGAATTGTTAGATATCTTGTCCCTATAGTGTGCGGAGTACCAAAAGGAGCTATTCAACCAGGCCGAGGCACTCGATGATAGATAGCGGCGATACCGCCTGGGTGCTCACTTCGTCCGCCCTGGTCTTCATCATGGTCCCGGGGTTGGCATTCTTTTACGCCGGGCTTGTCCGGGGGAAGAACGCGCTCAGTACCCTGTTGCAGTCCTTCATCGCCCTTGCGATCGTGGGACTTACCTGGATACTGTTTGGTTACAGTCTGTCCTTTGGCCCCGACGTAGGCGGCTTCATTGGCAACCTGGAATGGGCGGGGCTTCACGGTGTTTCCGCCACCGAGGCGGGTCCGTACGCCGAGACGATTCCGCACCAGGCCTTCATGGTGTTCCAAGCCAAGTTCGCCATCATCACGCCGGCGCTGATCGCAGGGGCCTTTGCCGAGCGCATCAAGTTCAGCACCTTCGTCATTTTCGTAGTGGCTTGGTCAACCATCGTGTACACGCCACTGGCCCATTGGATGTGGGGGACCGGAGGATGGCTGGGAGAGGCAGGCGCACTGGACTTCGCCGGAGGCGCGGTGGTGCACATCAGTTCCGGGGCGGCGGCCCTGGCGGCGGCCCTCATCTTCGGCAGGCGTTTGGGGTTAGGTCAGATGGAAATGGCACCCCACAACGTGCCCTTCGTAGTTCTGGGCGCATCGCTCCTCTGGTTTGGCTGGTTTGGCTTCAATGCCGGCAGCGAACTGGGCTCGGCCGGCAGGGCCACTTCCGCCTTTGTAGTGACGCATATATCGGCGGCAACCGCCGCGTGCGTCTGGGTCTCCCTGGACTGGATGATTAACCGGAGACCCAGCGTCGTTGGAGCCGCGACGGGAGCCGTGGCAGGTCTGGCTACCATCACTCCGGCCTCGGGATTCGTGGGACCCATGCCCGCGGTGATTATCGGGCTGGGCGCCGGGGCCCTTTGCTACACCGCCGTTTGGCTCAAGACCCGCGTGAGGCTTGACGACTCTCTCGACGTCTGGGCTATTCACGGGGTCGGCGGAATTTGGGGCATGCTCGCTGCTGGCCTCTTCATCGGCGTCGGTTTCATGACGCTGAGTGAACTCACCGACCTGAGCCGGGGCAGACAGGTCTTGATGCAGCTGATGGCCATCGGTGCGTCCTTTGGCTGGGCATTCGTCACCACTTTGGGAATTTTGATAGTGCTGAAGTTCACCATAGGTTTGCGAGTGGACGAACGGCAGGAAGAGGAGGGACTGGACCTCTCCCAACATGGGGAAGAAGCGTATGCCGATAGACCATAATTGTGAGTTTTGGTCCGACTTGAAAAGGCCTTGCCTCCGCTCAATGGCTCGCCTTGCGGTGCTGTAGATAGAAGGCTCCAAATGGCCCTGTACGTAGCAGCGAACCGAACTTCCATGAGCCTATTTCGAGCCTATTTCGCATCTGATGGGTTCCTTTTCTGGCCAGGCAGCAGGACGATAAGCAACGTCGCTACCGGACCATTTCGCAATCGAGAGCCAAAGGACTGGCACGAGCCTCCGAAAACGGTTCCGGGCACTCCCCCAATGCACATCCCATCCTGGTCCTGATTTAGGAGAATCTCATCAAGGGCGACTTCTCCGTCGAATCCGATGTCAAGTACCAAGCTGAGTTCCCGCCACTTATTGTGCTCACTCTTGATGCTGACCGGCATGAACGGGAAGAGGCGCTCTTCTGCGATCCCATTAAACATACTGACCTCAGTATCTTGCCTACGGTCGGGGCGACCTGCTCCGCTGCGTTGGCGATGGTCTGGAAAAACTTTTAATGGGCTCAGTCCTGGCATCGCCTTTTCCCGTACCGCTGCTTCGCAGTCACTCCGCAGTGTTCTGGTACTACAGTCGCAAATCGAAGGTAGGTAGAACTGGGATACTCAACGGGTGGTGAGACGAGGCTGTGGTTGTTGTGAAGGATGAGGTTGCGGAAGTGGCCCGGTGGGGCGAGGGCATCGAGGGGGTGCCTGAGTGCATCGCGGGGCGGTCCCGGCGTCATGGTCCGCTCCGTCGTGCCCAGGAGTACCTGCGGGGCTGCTCAGCCCGGTGGGCCCTGAGTGCACGGTGGTAGTACTGTCTTCGAGATGTGACTGGGGTACTATTAGCCTACCGCTTCGTATCCCGCCCCCGAGCGCCCCGTAACACCAGACCATAGCCACCTGAAAACTTGGTTTTGACAAGTCAGGGTATCGAAATGTGGCTTCGCACAAGTTGTGATATTACCTTTGATGTGAGCGTCCCTACGCCTTTGATCCTGATGCTCCGCCCTCGAAGCGGAGCAAGTCAGCGGGTGGCGCATGAAGACTGCACGTTGACGCCAAGCGTACCGGTCACAGAGCATGTGGACAGTTACGGCAACCTGTGCGAGCGATTGATAGCACCGCCGGGTGAGTTTTCTATCCGCAGATCTGCGGACGTTTCAACCGCAGACGGCATTGACGTGTCGCCGGGTGCGCCATTTGACGAGGTACACAATCTACCGGTCGAGGTCCTGACCTATCTTCTTCCCAGCCGCTATTGCGAGTCCGACCGGTTTACAGACCTTGGTTGGGAACTCGTAGACGGCGTCGAGCCCGGCTACGATCAAGTGGCCAGAATTGTAGAGTGGATCCGCACCTCCGTGCGCTTCAATCCAGATTCCAGCAATTTTCAGATGTCGGCAGTCGAGGTCAACCAGCAGCGCGAGGGCGTATGCCGCGAGCTCACTCATTTGGGCATCGCGCTATCCCGCAGTCTCTGTATCCCGGCGCGTATCGTTGTAGGTTATATGCACGAACTCGAGCCGATGGATTTTCACGCCTGGTTCGAGGCTTTCGTAGGTGGCCGTTGGTACACCTTCGATGCAACGCAGGCCGTTCCACGTGGAGGGCGAGTTGCCGTCGCCTATGGGCGCGATGCGGCCGACGTGGCGATATTCAATCAGTTTGGTCCGGCGCTGTATCCCAGGGCAATGGAAGTGCGGGTCGAGATGCTCGACGCTGGCCCGAGGAGCAATTGAGAGTCCACTGTATACCGTCAGCGAAAACGCAACACATGGGGGGGTTGAATGCGTGGACGGGTGTGGCATGCGTTTAGGCCAGGGGGAACGACAGGGTGAAGGAGCTGGTGGGCACTCCCGAAGATAAGGAACTGGCGACGATGATGGCCTTCGGCTGCCCCAGCGACGAGGCCGCAACAGGAACCATGGTCCGCTGACGTTGCCGAATATGATCCGCAGTTAGCGTATCGGCCAGAGCTACGGGGCTTAACGGGACTGGTTGCGCCCCCGAGGATGCGAGGATTGAAACTCCCTGAAGTAAACTACGATTTCCAAACTTTTCGCGGCGACATGTTCGGCGGCGTTACCGCGGCGGTGGTGGGGTTGCCGGTGGCGTTGGCCTTCGGCGTAGCATCGGGGTTGGGGGCGCTGGCCGGGATATACGGCGCGATTGCAGTGGGGTTCTTCGCGGCGGTGTTCGGCGGCACCAAGTCGCAGATCTCCGGCCCCACTGGCCCAATGGCCGTGGCGATGGCGGCCGTGGTGACCATCCACGCCGACAACCTGGGGCAGGCCTTCGCCATCGTCATTCTGGCCGGGCTGATACAGGTCCTGCTGGGCGTGATGAGAGCGGGCCGGCTGGTGTCCTTCACGCCGTACTCGGTCATATCCGGGTTCATGTCCGGCATAGGCGTGATCATAATTCTATTGCAGACCCTGCCCTTCCTGGGAGCGGCCGCCGCGACAGGGGGCCCCGCGGGAGCGATGCGGGCCCTGCCGGAGGCGGTGACCGGCGTCAACCCTCATTCCCTTGCCATCGCCGCCGCGACTCTCGCCGTGGGCACGCTCTGGCCCCGGCCGCTTCGGAGGTATCTGCCGCCCACGCTGGCGGCACTGATCGCCGGCACGCTGTTGGGAGTGCTGTGGCTGACCAACACGCCGGTCATCGGTGATGTTCCCACCGGGCTGCCGACCCTGCGACTTCCGGACATCTCCTGGTCGGTCCTGGACGGCGTGCTGACCCCAGCCCTGACCATCGCGCTGCTCGGTTCGATAGACAGCCTGCTGACGTCCCTGATCGCCGACTCGATGACCCGCACCCGGCATGACCCCAACCGTGAACTGGTGGGGCAGGGCATCGGCAACATGCTGGCCGGATTCCTCCAGGCGCTGCCCGGCGCCGGGGCCACCATGGGCACGGTGGTGAACATCCGGGCTGGCGGCAGGACGAGGGTGTCGGGGGTGCTGCGGGCGGTGATCCTGCTGGCCATGGTGCTGGGACTGGCCCGCTATGTCGAGGCGATTCCCCACGCGGTGCTGGCTGGCATCCTGATGAAAGTCGGCTGGGACATCATAGACTGGCGCTTCATCACCCGCGCCCACCGGGTGCAGCGGGAGCACCTGGTGGTGATGCTGATAACCATGGGACTGACTGTGTTTCTTGACCTCGTCACCGCCGTGGCCATCGGGCTCATCGCTGCCGGGATGGCCAGCGCCCGGCAGTTCGAGCGCCTCGAGATGGACACCGTCGTCTCGGTGCCGCTGCTGGACCGGACCTTTCTCCGCCGGGACAGCCCGGAGGTGGCGGACGATTTCTCGGCCCGGGTTGGCTTGGTGGCGCTGCGGGGCAATTTCTCCGTCGCCTCCTCGAACCGGCTGGTCAACACCATCAGCGCAGACATACGCGACCACGAGGTCCTGATCCTTGACTTCACCGACACTCTGTACGTGGACGACAGCGCGGCCCTGGTGGTGGAGCAGTTGATCGACACCGCCGAGGAGGAGAACACCCCCTGCATCGTAATGGGGCTGGACGGATTCCCCCACGACACACTGATGTCTCTCAATGTGCTGAAAAAGATTTCCGAAGACCGCTTTGTCGCTGATATTGACGGCGCAAGGGAAGTGGCGAATCGTATACTTGACGAGGCTCAAGATCAGGCAAATCAGGCCCCAAAATGAATTGGCAATCTTGACCCGCCGAATCCAAGTGAAAACGGCGCAGATAGAGTGGGCCATGTGGGCGGATTGACCGACTGACATTCGGCGTCGAGGGCCAGCATAAATGTCACTTTGTTATGGCGCTACTGTATCGGATGTTGACGCAGTGAGAACAGGACGGGAGCACCGTCCTGGAGGACCGTCGGCATCCATGTATTTGTTGATGGTGGCTCTGTGGATACCCAACTCCCGTTCGATCGCCCGCAGCGACATTCCCTTGCGCATGGCTTTCTGAATCGCCTTCCATCTCTCCTTCTGCAGGAAATAGGTGTAGGCCCCCTCCTTCTCACAGAACAGGGCGTTGGCCACCGTGCCGGTGGCATCATCGACTGCGATCAGCAACGTGAATGGGAGAACTTGGTCCCCCAGCCACGGGTATTGGCTGCCGTCCGTCTGGATCAGCATCCCCTGTCGGGGAATTCGCTGGCGGTTGTTGTGATACTCCTAGACCGCGGGAAATGCGCGACAAATCCACATTCCGCCTTGGCTTTCAGCTCAAGCTCAGGCATCTTCCAGCAGCGTCAGCTTCTCCTGGAACAGCGCGATGGCCCGTTCTTCTGGCACTCCCATGAAGAACCTGAGGCCCTGAACGTATTCCAGTATCTCCCTGGGAAGCATGAGCAGGTCGTCCCTGGGTCGTGTTGCCTTGTAGAGATTGTTGATCCAGTCCTCCTGCCCAACGAAAAGGGCGTCTTCCAGCACCACGTAGTCCCGTCGCTCCATTTCCGCGCTGGCCATCCACCGGGAGAAGACGAACGGCAGCCCGGTCCACGTCTGCCATTCCTCCCCCAAGTCGTACAGGTGCGGGAAGCCACGCAGCCGCCGACGAGTGCGCAGGGCCAGGTTGCCCGTCAACAGAACAGCATCGTGGTCCGATTGCACATCGACGAAAGTCTCCCCGCGTACTTCGTGCTTCAATGTCAGCAGCATCCGGAGCAGCCCTGCCGACGTGGAGTCACCGTCGCCAAGGGCGATGCGACTTCCGCTCAAGGCTTCTATGGGCTCCCTGGAATGGAGTGCGCTGGAGACAGCCCTGGCAGCCGACGCGACACAGAACCCGCTGATGAGGGTGGCCCTTGGCGACAGCCGGAACGTATCCACCAACGATACCGGCCCGGCGTCCACTTCACCCTGTTCCAATGCCTCAGCCACTGCGTTGGGTTCCATATTTCGCAACACAATGCCGCGGCGCTCCATGTCGAAATAGAACGCCTCGCATTCGAGATTGGGTATGCGGGCTACAGTGATGGGCATGGGAAAGACCAACCCCCTGAAAGCTCGATGGCTGGGTATGAGCAGGCTATTCTACAAACTGCGCCACTGAAAAGACCCCCGTTCATCACCGGAGAAGCCGCGAATATAGGCTTTGTCCGGTCTGTCGCGGGGGCCTTCCCAAAGGGTCCAGCACCGTCAGGGGCTACAGCCGTGGCCCCATAAAGGTGGAGGACTGCTTGCGGTATACCTGGATGCGGTTGCGAGGTCCTTCGCAGACGAACACCGTGTTGGAATCGTCCACCTCAACCCCGCTGGGGGCCCAGAAGTCCTTCTCCCGCTCCAGTCCCTGCGCGCGATCCCGTTCTTCCCACATCTCCGAGTTTGCGTCCAGCTTGTCCTTGCCCCATTTGGAGATGGTCGCCTCCCCGGTCTTGAGGCCGGCAAAGTTACCGTCGGGATCGAAGACCTGAAGGCGGTCGTTCAGCCAGTCGGCGACGTATATGATGCCGTCCCTGTCGACAGCTACGTCGGTGGGGCGATTGAATTCGCCCTCGCCCGAGCCGGAAGAACCGAACTTCATCAGGAACCGGCCATCGGCCGTGAACTTCTGTATCCGGTCGTTCCTCCAGTCGGCGATGTATATGTTGCCCTGCTTGTCCAGGGAGATACCCCAGGGCATATTGAACTCGCCGTCGCCATCGCCGTAGCTCCCGAACTTGGCCAGGAACTTTCCGTCGGGAGTGAATTTCTGGACACGGTGGTTCATGCTGTCGACGACGTAGACGTTATCATCCTGGTCGATGGCCAACCCGGCGGGCCGGTCAAGCTCGCCGTCACCGCTGCCGACGCGCTCCTCCCATTTGCCGATGTAGTCCCCGTCCTTGGTGAAGATGGAGATCCGATGCACCCATTCGTCGGACACGTAGACGTTGCCATTGCTGGCGACGGCCACGGACACGGGCCAGACCAGGGAACCATCGTCGAAGTTGTACTCGTGGGGCCCCTGCTGGGCGACGCCGCGGGCAAAGGCGTTGACGTACTCCTCGTCAACGGTGCAGACCGTGATGCGGGTGCCCTCGGGCCGGTATTCCGGCGACCGGCACAGGACGTACATCAGGGTGTCCTCACCCCGGGCCATCTGGATTGGGTAGGTGAAACCCGGTCCGAACTGCTCGCCACGCCCGATGGTGTGGCTGTATTGAAGTTGTACGTGAGAAATTCTGGTGGGGGTGGTCATAGTAACCTCACTGAGCCTGGCTAATGAAGTCCATCTGCTCGAAGGAGCCGTTCACTATGGGCTTGGCGTCCAGGCCCATCCACTTCTCCAGAAGGGCGGAGTAGAGGCCGCGGAAGTCGTTGTTGAAGTACAGGTCCCCCTCCAGCAGCTTGTCCGCATCCAGGGAAGGATATTCACCGTAGAGGCCGCCTTTGACCGACTCTCCCACCACAAAGGCCACGCCCCCCGACCCGTGGTCGGTGCCGGAGCCGTTGTCGTGGACTCTGCGTCCGAACTCTGTGAAGACCAGCAGCACCACGTTGTCTCCGGCGTCGTGCTCCCTAAGGTCGTCGTAGAAGTCGGCCACGGCTTGGGATGTCTCGGTCCATAGCCTGGTGTGGTTCGCCAGTTCTCCGGCGTGGGTGTCGAAGCTGTTGTAGGGCGCAGTGGTATACAGCACCCTGGTGCCCAACCCCGCCAGATGCACCTGGACGATGTTGCGCATGTACTGAGCAACGTCGTCCTTGCCGTATTCCACGGTCGAGGAATACATGCCGGGGGCGGTGCTGAGAATATCGGCCCCTTCCAGTGCGTCGAGGCCGGTCTGGGCCAGGTAGTCCATCACCGGGCCCGTGCCGAGCATCGGCGAGTAGACCCTGGAAAACACGTCGAGGGCCTTGGTCCGCTGGTCTTCGACCTCGATCCCGGTGAGCACGCCGTAGGTCTCCAGGTTGCCCACCGAGGCCACCGGCACACCGGGGGCCACCAAAGACCTCGGGAGGCCTCTGCCGAAGTTGACGCCGGTCAGCACGTTTTCCTTCCCTGGGTCCAGGTCGCGCACGGTCCGGCCCAGCCAGCCCTCGTCGCCCACCTCGTCCGGCTCGCAGGTGTGCCAGATGTCCATCGAGCGGAAGTGGGAGCGGCTCGGGCTGGGGTATCCCACGCCCTGGATGATGGCGACCTTGCCCTCATCGTACAGGCGCTTTATCGGCCCCATCGCCGGGTTGAAGCCGATCTGGTCGTTGATGGGAAGAACCCTGTCGGTCTCGATCCTCACGCTGGGCCGGTTGTCCAGGTACAGGGGGTTGCTGTAGGGGATGATGGTGTTCAGGGCGTCGTTCCCCCCCGACAACTGGAGGACCACCAGCACCGGGTCTTTTTTGGTGCTTGTCATGTCTTTCCCTTCCTCATGTTATGCGAATAGGTACTCGGTGGTGGCCACGATGGACTGCAGCATCTGGCCGACCCGCTGGCCGAACTCCTCGGTGTCGGTCCGCAACTCGCCTTCGCTGCGGGCCAGGGACACCAATTCGTTGTGGGTGACTTCGGCCAACTCGTAGGCTCCCAGCATTTCCAGGCAGCCGTCGACCAACCGCTCCGGAGAGATGACCTCTCCCTCGGCACTCAGGCGGTTGATGATGGCACGGACTCCGCGGTGGGCGGTGTTGCCCACGGCGTCAGCGGTGAAGTTGATGCGCTCGACCAGTGTGCCGCTGTCGATCCACTCCCTGCCGGTATGCCAGCCCTCTACCGTCGGAGGGTTGAGCAGGTCCTGGCCCATGTAACGGATGGTCAGGGTCATGGCGTTCATGCCGGGTTTGGGCAGGTCGAAGTCGCCGACAAGGCGCATGGTCCCTACCACGGTTTCGGCGGGACTCTTTATCTTGGTGAAGCGGGCTTCCTTGAAGAAGTCGGAGTTGAACAGCACCCGAAGCATCGAGCGGATGTTGTAATTGGAGCGGTAATACTCGTCCTCCAGCATCTTGATGGCCTCGGGATCCCTGGGAGGCGTGTTCTGCCACGCCGGGACCTGGGGCTCGTCGGCGACGAAGAAGTTGTACAAGTGCCGGGCGATGAACCTGGCCGTGCCGGGCTGCCTGGCGACGATCCTGACGATGTCTTCACCGTTCCAGTTGCCCGTTTCGCCCAGGAAGGTCTTTTCGCCATAGTCGTGGTCCGACGGGTCGAATATGAAAGCCGCCTCGTACTTGCCGTAGGGGTATCGGGGGACCGAATTAGTCACCGTCCAGCCGGTGAAGGCGCGAGCGCACTCCTTGACGTCTTCCTCGGAATAGTTGGCCTGTCCGTCCATGCCGACGCCCATGGAGAATAGTTCCAGAAGCTCGCGGCCCCAGTTCTCGTTGATGGCGTCCTTGTGGCTCATACAGTTGTCCAGGTAAAACACCATTGCGGGGTCGGCGGACAGACCCAGGAGCAGGTCATGGAAGTTGCCCATTCCCATGGTGCGGAACATTTCGAACTCAATCTGCTGCTGCCTTGGGTACTCGCACTTGGCGTGGCCGGTGACGAAAATCTGGTGCCAGAAGAGGGTGATCTTCTCTTCCAGCGGGCGCTTGGTATTGATCATCCGGAAGGTCCATTCTTCCTGCTGGCCCTCCAGCCCCGCCTGGGACACCCACTGCGGCTGATAGCGCATCAACACGTCGCGATCGATTGCGGGCTGCGTGTCGGGATGCAGCAACTCCTCCACAGTGGCCTCGTAGCCCTTGGCGGCACGGGCCTCCAGCTCTTCATACGTCGCCCCGAAACCGGCGCGGCGCATCAAGTGGGCCATTAAAGCGATATCCTTGTCTGCCATTCTTTCTCCTCCTGAGCACATATCCTCGGTTTTTTACAGGCAACGCGCCAGTGATTACGGTTTTCTATCGCCTTTTCTTAATTTTCAGTCGGTATACATTAATAAATTCTTTGTTCGCACCCCATTATATACGGTGTTTATACGCGGCGAAAGCGTCCTGAACTAAAGCCAAGACCAGGTTGGGATCTACATTTCCGAGATGGTCGGGGTAGAGTCAAGAACGAATAAGCGGTACTTTTCTGTGCATACCTATAGGTTGGTCTGATACCACCACCAGGCAGCCCAGGGCGCAGGCCGGCCCACCGGCACGCAGCGCATCGGCATCGTCGATGCAGTCGCCGCCGGCCAGCGCAGATGCCACCAGGGTCATCATGTTGTCCCCAGCGTTGGCCCGCCCCGGCACGCTGCCGAGATCGAGGTGATGGTCAACGAGTGCCACCAGCCCGGGTGTTGGGGGAGGGTGGCCGGCAGGAGCAGGCCGGCATTGCCCACCAGCGGTGGTCGTCAAAGACGATGCGAATACGGTCGGGGTGGTTGCCTGGTAGCATCTATTGGGCGCTCTTTTTCCGGGGTTGGTTTTGCTGTTACAAAACCGTTATCCCAGATGCACAGGAACACCCTTTGACTACTTGAGGGCGCCAACCTGACGCACCCCTTCGGTGGATTCGGGCTTGGCCACTCCAAGGCTGCTGGAAATTTGTCCTTTGGGGTTGTGAGAGGATGAATCAGGAGATTACATCACCACAAGCCCTGATGATCGATGAAAATTGGGTAGAATGACAGTCGAATTCACCGCTATGGAAGGACAGGGGCTACCTTTATGAAAAGAAGCACAACAAGGATACTCACCACCCACACTGGCAGCCTGCCCCGCTCTACCGATCTGCAGGAGCTTCTCCGTGAACGTGAGGAGGGAAGGGACTTCGACCCGGAACGGCTGGCAGCAGGAGTTCGCGACGGAGTATCCGACGTAGTTGGCAGGCAGCAACGCGCCGGGATAGACGTCGTCAACGATGGTGAACAGGGCCGCTCCCAGTACGCCACGTACGTGAAGGAACGTCTGACAGGTTTTGAAGGCGAACGGATGGTCCGTGCCCGCCCTCGCCTGGACGACGCCGATTTCCCAGAGTTCGCAGCCACCCAGACCCATTTCTCGTCTCGAAACATTCCTCAGCCCGCATGCACTGGGCCCATTTCATGGAAGGACTGGCCGGCAGTGCTGCATGATATCGAAAACCTGAAATCGGCCTCGGCAAGTGCGCCGATTGAAGAGGTTTTCATGACAGCGGCCTCCCCGGGGGTCATCGCCAATTTTCTCCCGAACGGCTACTTCCCGACCGAGGAGGAATATCTCTACGCCCTTGCCGATGTCATGAAGGAGGAGTACAAGGCCATTGTAGACGCGGGGCTGTTGCTACAAATCGACTGTCCTGACCTCGCCATGACCCGAGTCTCCCAGTTCTCCCATCTTTCGGTGGATGAATTCAAAAAGATAGTCGAACAGCATGTGGAAGTGATCAATTACGCTCTCGAGGGCATTGACCCGGAAAGGATGCGGCTCCATCTGTGCTGGGGAAATACTGAGGGCCCGCACCACCACGACATTCCGCTCAGGGAGATCGTGGAAATGGTGTTAAAGGCCCGGCCGGTAGGCCTGTCGTTCGAGGGAGCCAATCCAAGGCATGCCCACGAGTGGAAGGTGTGGCAGGATGTGACCTTGCCCGATGGTAAGGTCCTCATCCCTGGGGTTCTGGACTCGACTACCAATTTCATCGAGCACCCCGAGCTGATTGCCCAGCGCATCTCGAATTACGCCAGTGTTGTGGGCCGGGAAAACGTCATCGCTGGCAGCGATTGCGGTTTCGGCACTTCCGCCTGGGGCCGCAAGGTGGAGGCCAGCATCGCGTGGGCCAAGCTGGCAGCCATGGCCGAGGGCGCCCGGCTCGCATCCCAAGAGTTGTGGTAAGGTTCAGGACATCAAAGCTGGAGCGTTTATCACAGTGTCAGATCAAACACTCGCCACCATACTTTCAACGGTAGGCTGGGATCCAGGGCGCGCTGCTCAGCCGGAGATGACCGGCGGCACCGACCCTATCCTGCCAACGCCATTCCGCATCGGAGAGACCGCCGCCGCCAGCCTGGCTGCCGTGGGCCTCGCCGTATCGGACCTCTGGGAGCTACGCAGCGGGCGCCGCCAGGATGTAGGGGTCGATACCAGGCAAGCGACGGCGTCACTGCGCAGCGGCCATTACCTGGAGATGGATGGGAATCCCGTCGTCGCCGAGAGGACTCCCGTTATGGGAGTCTATCCAGCGAAGAACGGGCGCTGGAGCTACCTGCACTGCAACTTTCCCAACCATCGGGATGCCGCACTGGGGGTGCTGGGCGTGGAAGAGGACCGGGAGGCGGTGCGCCAGGCCGTTGCCCAGTGGGACGCCCTGGAACTGGAGGAGGCAATCATAGCCGCCAGGGGGGCCGGCGGTATGGTTCGCTCCATAGAGGAGTGGGCGCAGCATCCGCAATCCGCGGCCGTTGCGTCCCTGCCATTGCTGGAAATCGACAGGATCGGGGACAGCCCCCCTGAGCCGTTTCCCGAGGGCGAAAGGCCTCTGTCAGGGATAAGAGTCCTGGATCTTACCAGGGTACTTGCGGGGCCTAGCTGCGCCCGCACTCTCGCCGAGCACGGGGCAGACGTCATGAAAATCAGCGGCCCACACCTTCCCTTCAGTCCAACCCAGGAACTGGATACCGGACACGGCAAACTCTCCGCCCACATCGACCTGCGGCAAGAGCGGGAACTGGAAACCCTTCGTGAGTTGGTGAGCAAGGCGGACGTGTTTTCCCAGGGGTACCGCCCGGGCACCCTGGCGCGGCGTGGCCTCTCACCCCAGGACCTGTCGACGCTGCGGCCGGGCATCGTCTGCGTATCCTTGTCCGCGTTCGGCCGGGTTGGGCCGTGGGCTGAGCGGCGCGGGTTCGACACCGTGGTGCAGACGGTGAGCGGAATAACTCACAGGCAGGGCCAGCTTTTTCCAGGCGCAGCACCGGGGCCGCAGTTCTACCCCGTGTCGGCCATTGATTACCTTACGGCTACCTGATGGCCTTCGGAGCCATGGTCGCGCTGGCTCGCCGGGCAAAGGAGGGCGGAAGCTGGCTGGTCCGGACGTCCCTGGCACAGACCGGGCGCTGGCTGGTGGACCGAGGACAGTTGCCTGAGGCTGATCTCCACAATGTGCCCGCTGAATTTACCCCAGAGGAAATCAGGCGCTGGCGCACGGAGTCCGATGTTCCGGCAGGTCGGCTTACCCACATGGCCCCGGCTCTCCATCTTTCCGAGACGAAGCCGTATTGGGCGAGGCCCACCGTGCCCCTCGGTTACCACGAACCGGCGTGGCCGAAAGGTGATGGATAGGACCGGACATCACCGCGCGGCCCCCTGCGCCTGATTCGCAGGAGATGAATACCGCAAGAGTACCTGTACCGGCGGTTGCTCGCTCCAGGCTGCAGTAATAGTCGTCGGAGAGTATCGGTTGACGGCCAGGGGCCAAGGGCTTATACCTGTCGCTGGCAGTCGAGAGACAATGGTTGCCGTTATCTAGCAGGAGGAAACATAAGATGGCAGAACTCAGCCCGGCCCGAGTGCTGGAAGAGCTGAAGAACAACGGTGTTACCCATGTGGTGTGGCTGCCGGAC
Organism: Dehalococcoidia bacterium; assembly: GCA_965261885.1. Lineage (GTDB taxonomy): Bacteria > Chloroflexota > Dehalococcoidia > Lucifugimonadales > UBA3495 > VXOI01. Next base: position 166,275 of record CBDHDY010000005.1, on the reverse strand, counting down.
AGCGAGACCAATTTTCTGTATGTCCTGATGCGCGACGATCCTTCGCTGGACCTCGTCCCGGTCAGTCGCGAGGGTCACGCCTTTTCGACGGCTGCCGGCTTGGCCGCCGGGGGAGCAAAGCCCGTCATTCTCATCCAGAACACCGGCATGATGGAGTCGGGCGATTCCCTGCGCGGCTGGGGAATCGGGATGAACACCCCGGTGGTGATGATGGTGGGATATCGCGGCTGGACACGTCACGGCGTCATCACCGACACGGCGGCCTTCTACACCGAGCGGTTCCTGCACGCATTCAACATTAACTACTACCTGGTCGAATCCGATGAAGACGCCGACCGCATATCCATTGCCTTCACCGAGGCCGCCCGGGAGAAGCGTCCGGTGGCCGTCCTCGTTGGCGACGAATACCACGGATTCAACGTGAGCCGCTAGTACCACCACGGCAAGGAAAGTGAACGAGATGATAAAGACAGCAGAAATGCTGAGAGTGTTCAACAAGCTGCGAGGGGACGCCATCGTGATTCCGGGCCGTGGCGGGCGGTTCTGGGTCGATTTGAGCGACCAGCCCAACCGGGACCTGCCCCTGGGCGACCCGGCTATGGGCGGCCACGCGTCCTTCGCCCTTGGCTTGGCGCTGGCCCTGCCCGACCAGCGGGTGGTGCTGTTTGACTCGGAGGGCGACGTTCTCATGGGGATGGGAGCTCTGCCTACCATCGCAGAGAAGGCCCCCAAAAACCTTTACCACTTCGTGCTGGACAATGGGGTCTACGCCACCACCGGCGGCCAGCCTGTGCCCAACGCCGACGTGATGGCTTACGACGTGGTGGCCCAGGGTTGCGGCTATCCAAGGACCTATGCCATCGACAACCTTGAGGATTTCACCAATCAGATCGGTGAAATACTGGACCAGCCTGGGCCGGTATTCGTGGCGCTGAAGATCGATCCGGAAATCATCAACGAGCCGATAAACGCCCGACCGCAGTGGCAGCGCAAGACCCGCAATCAGGCCGTGGCGGACATGAAGGCCGAACTGGGAATAGAGAGCTGACGGATCTGCGGCAAGGGTAAGCCCCGGGTGAATTGAGGCGCGCGATGGATACCATACTGCGAAACGCCAGGGTGGACGACGGACCCGGTGCCTCTCTGGTTGACATAGGCATTTCAGACGGGACGATCTCAGCCGTCGAGCGCGACCTGACCGCCGACGCAGAGGTCGTCGACGTAGGTGGCCGTCTGGTCTCCCCTGGATTTGTGGAGACCCACATTCACCTGGACAAGTCCTGTATCCTCGACCGTCTTTCCTCGCAGAGGGGAGGGCTGAACGAGGCTATCGGCGAGGTGGCCCGCCTGAAGGCGGAGTTTACCCCCGAGGATGTCTACAACCGGGCCAAGAGGACGCTGGAAAAGTGTGTGGTCAACGGCACCACACGTATGCGCACCCACCTGGAGGTGGACCCGGTAATCGGACTGCGTAGTCTGGAGGGCATCCTGCCCCTGGTAGACGAGTTCCGCTGGGCCCTGGACATCGAGATCTGTATCTTTCCCCAAGAGGGACTGCTCAACAACCCGGGCACCGATGACCTGATTCTGGAGGGGCTGCGCCGGGGTGGCAGCGTGGTTGGGGCGGCACCCTACACCGACAGCGACCCAAGGGGGCAGATTGCCCGCGTGTTCCAAATTGCCCGCGCGTTCGATATCGACATAGATATGCACCTGGACTTCGGACCAGATGCGGAATCCCTCGATCTGGATTACGTGTGCGACCTGACTGACCATTTCGGCTACGGCGGTCGGGTTGCCATCGGCCACGTTACCAAGCTCTCCGCTCTACCCCCCGGGCAGTTGCAGCGGAAGTCGCATCGGCTGGCGGAGGCGGGAGTGGCCGTTACGGTACTCCCGGCCACTGACCTGTACCTCATGGGGCGGCACCAGGAGCATTCGAGGATGCGGGGAGTGGCTCCAGTGCACCAACTGCTCGCGGAAGGCGTGAACTGCTCTCTGTCTACCAACAACGTTCTCAACCCTTTCACACCATTCGGCGATTGCTCGCTGGTGCGGATGGCCAACCTCTATGCCAACGTCTGCCAGGTTGGAGACCAGGATGGCATTGAGGGGTGTTTCGAGATGGTGACTGCACGCCCGGCCCGGCTGATGAGATTGCCGGACTATGGCATCGAGGTCGGGAATCCGGCCGATCTTGTCGTGCTGGACTGTGATTCCCGCGCGGCAGCCGTCTCCGAGGTGGTGTTGCCGGTCATGGGGTTCAAGAGAGGCAGGCAGACCTTCAGCCACCCGCCAGCGATATTGCATAGTCCGTAGGAGGACCCAATGGCTGGTGAGACTTTCGGAACCTCTCCCGACGATCCCCTCGGAGCCTTTTGCCGGGAAAATAACGCAACCCTGCGGGGATCAGGCAGCGGACCATTGGCCGGGCTGACCTTTGCGGCCAAGGATGTGTTCGACATCGCGGGGATCCTGACCGGGTTCGGAAGTCCGACCTGGCTGAACACGCATCCGCCCGCCGGGGACACCGCTCCGGCAGTGCAGCGGTTGATTGATGCAGGCGCCGACATGATCGGCAAGGTGCTGACCGATGAACTCACCTACAGCCTGAGCGGCCAGAACGCCCACTACGGGACGCCCGCCAATCCCGCAGCGCCCGGGCGCATACCGGGAGGCTCGTCCAGCGGCTCAGCCTCCGCAGTTGCTGGCGGGGTGGTGGACTTTGCCCTCGGCACTGACTGCGGCGGTTCGGTGCGGCTGCCTGCCAGCTATTGCGGCATCCTCGGCATCCGTCCCAGCCACGGACGGGTGTCCCTTGATGGAGTGGCCCCCTTCACTTGGAGCTTTGACGTAGCCGGCTGGTTTGCCAGGGACCCCGAGGTTTTCGCCTCCGTGGGCAGGCAGTTGCTGGATGATGATGGAAAACCTCCTCAGCCTCGTCGCCTGCTTTTCGCCAGCGACGCATTTGAGCTGGTTGACGCTGAGGTGGCAGAAGCACTGGCTCCCGCGGTGGAATCGGCCACGGCAGTCATAGGCAGCCGGGAAGATATTACTGTCTGTCCTGAGGGGCTGGTAGAATGGTACCAGACCTTTCGGGTCATCCAGGCCTGGGAGATCTGGTCCAACCACCGCGCCTGGATCGAAGAATCCAGACCGGAGTTCGGCCCCGGCATTCGGGAACGTGTGGAATGGGCGGCTCGAGTGACGGAGCAGCAGATGCAGGCGGCCCGCGCCCGCAGGTCGGGGATCGTCGGGCGCATTCACGGCCTGTTCGGCGACGGTGCAGTGTTGTGCCTGCCGACGTCACCCCGCGTGGCGCCGCTGGCCGACACGCCCCAGGACGAACTGGAGGACCGAATTCGGTCCCAGGCCATGAGCCTGCTGTGCATCGCGGGGCTGGCGGGTCTGCCGCAGGTCAGCTTGCCGTTGGCGACGCTGGAAGGGCTGCCCCTGGGATTCTCGCTGGTGGGACCCTGGGGAGCTGACATCCAGCTATTGGAACTGGCCCAACGCCTGATGAAGGAATACTGAACCAGGCGCTGTCGGCCTCTGTTCTCCGGCGTCACCACTAGCCGAACACTGAGCGGGTTTCACCCCTCACTGGTCGAGGAACAAGGGCATTATCTGCTCACTCAGTAAGGCCATCGACTTCGCGGTCTTCTCCGGCGACATCAGGCCACGGTTGGTGAGCATCAGGTTTCGTACTCCCGCATCGCGGAGCTGCTGGATCTGCTCTGCGACGCGCTGCGGGCTGCCTACCAGGACTTCGTTTGCGCCTGGGTTCGGCCTTGCGCCATACATTTCGCGACTGATCGGCGCCGTCTGGCGGTCCATGGTGTACTGGGGTGGGTTGTACTTGTTGCGGTAACCCTCCATGACTACGTAGGCGTTGTGAAAAGCGGGGAGATACTCTTCGAAGGCCTGTTCGTCGGTCTCCGCAATGTGAATTTCCCGCCAGACCCATATCTGGTCCAGGTTGGCCTCGATGGCGGGTTCGGCGAAACCGGATTCCTCCATAGTCTCCCGGTAGAGGCTGATGCCGCCTCCCACGTGGTTGGTGGAGCGCCCCCGGAGCAGCACCGGCCGTCCGATGCGGGCCATCTCTGCGATGGATTCGGCGTTGAGACAGGCGCGGGCAAGGCGGGGATGGGGCTTCTGGTAGGGCCTGGGCCGCATCGAGGGTACGGACACCTGGAAGTACTCACCCTTGAACTCCAGATTGTCGGTGGTCCAGGCCTTGATGAGGAGCTCCTCCGCCTCCTCCAGCTGCTTTATGCCGAGGTCGGGGTTGGAGCCAAAGCCGATGTATTCGTAGGCGTTGTAGTTCGAGCCTCTCGCCGTTCCCACAATCAGGCGGCCCTGGCACAGGTTGTCCAGTAGCGCGGTCTGGATGGCCACCCGCACGGGATTGTGAAGCGGCAGCTCCAGAATGCCAAACCCGATCTCGACTCTCTTGGTCTGCACGGCCACGGCGCTGGCGAAAACGAGAGGGTCGCCGTAGACGCATTCGCCTGTGAAGTAATGCTCGGCCAGCCAGACGGCGTCGTAGCCCAGTTCCTCGGCCAGCAACGCCTCGGCGAGACAGTCCTGTATCGCCTGGTGATCGTCGGTGTCGTCGAATCGCATTGGGTAGAAAAAGTGGCCAAAGCGCATTGGTCCTCCGGGAGTGGGGGTATTCTGATCCTATGCGGGCGCCAGGGAATTGCCGCCGGTTATTATAGTCTGCACGGCAACAAAGAGGCTCGAAACGAGACCGACGGGCTTTTGGATGTAGCCGCCAAGGTGCGCCCAACAGCAATTGGCGTGCTATTCAAGAGGTTTGGCGCCGGGCAGCCCCAGCATGTACTGGCCGTGGTTCTCGTAGGCGGCATCGCTGACCATCTGGTGCTGGGCCCCGGCATTGATGTCGCGCAGACAACGCTGCAGGATGCTGGAATCGAACAGGGCAGCCCCTCCGGCAAACCGGAATGCCTGCGTGACCACGTCTACGGCGACATCGGTGGTGTAAGTGGAGCAACTGCGCATTTCTGCCTGGAGCGCAGGGTCGGGGGTACGACCCTCGCAAACCACCTGCCACGCATGCTCCAGGATTTCAACATTCAGCGCCCTTGCTGCCCGCAGCTTGAGGTCGCACTCGCTGAGCATCCGCTGGAAAACGGGGCGCTGCGCCAGAGGATTGACCGACAGGTAACCGCGGGTCTTGGACTGGCCCACTTCAAGGATCGAGTCCAGCGCTTTCCGGGCCACCCCGAGGGCGAAGGCGGCGTGTTCGTTGGTAACGAAGGCCGGCCTACCCAGCCGGTAGAGTGGGCCACCCCGCAAGGGTTCGGTGAGGGAAACGTCATAGGCGTAGCTCGTCGGCACGAACAGTTCCTTCACGGAGAAGTCGCAACTCCCGGTCCCTCGCAGCCCCATAACATGCCAGTTGTCGTGTATCTCTACGTTGGAGGTGCGCATGGTAGCCCGGATCTGGGCCGGATAACCAGGATTCTCGGTCACCACCCTGGCGCTGGCGGAAATCCATTGAGAGTGACGGATGCCGCTGGCAAAGGACCAGCGTCCGGTGAGCAGGTACCCGCCTTCTGTTGGTGTTGCTCTTCCATGGGGGGCGAAAACCCCGGCGGTCCTGGGTGGTTGACCGCTGGCGAATATTTCCTCTATCGCATCGTCCGCCAGGAAGGCGCCGACCCCGCCGAGGCTGGCAGCGCCGATCATCAGACACCAACCTGCCGAGGGTTCAATTTGGCTCACGGCCTCAAGAACGTCCAGCTGGGTTACCAGGTCGGCTTCTGCCCCTCCCAGGACGTGAGGAAGCTTGAGGCGGAACAGGCCAGATTCGTAGAGCGCGTCAGCCGATGACCTGGGCAGTGTGGAGGTTTCCTCGCCCTGCTTTGCGTTGGCCTCCAATACCGGGCGCACCTCTTCCACCGCCTGCATCAGGACGCGGCGTTTTCCCTTGCGGTCTGTCGGAAATCCTTCCAAGTCCGTTTCTCCGTTGCCGGACGATCGCTCTACTCGTCCACCTTGGGAATTACTTCCGCCACCAGCACATCCATGGAATCCAGGAGTTGCTGCAGGCTGCCGCAGCCGTTGAAGTTGATTTGGAACTCTTCCAGGCCAGCCTCCTGCCGGTAGCGCTTCATGTCCGACGCCACCTGATCCGGAGTACCCTGCCCGGTAGGGCGGTCGCCGTTGCTTGAACTGCCGGTGATGTTGCTGAAATTCACGCGGAAGCTCATGCGCGTGCGGGGTGGTTCATTACCCAACTGGGCCGAGAGGGTTTTCAGGTAGGCTTTGTTGCTGATCAGGTTCTCCAATGCCGTGGGTGTGGGCTGCCATACCTCGGCAAATCGCGCCGCACGCCGCAGCGACCCCGACCCCGACCCTCCGATCCAGATCGGCGGGTGCGGCTGCTGAAGGGGTTTGGGGTTGATGTGCATGTTCTCGAAAGAGAAATACCTGCCACTGAAGCTTGTGGGGCCCGGGGCCCAGCACGCCTTCCAGAGCTGCAGATATTCGTTGGTCCGGCTGCCGCGCTGGCGGAACGGCTCGCCCAGTGCGTCATACTCTGCCTGGTTCCATCCGGAACCGACGCCGGCGATGGCGCGGCCCCCGGACATCTGGTCGAGGGTGGCCAACATCTTGGCCGTTACGATCGGGTTGCGATACGGCATTATGAGCACGGAGGTCCCCAGCATTATCTTCGATGTACGCGCCGCAACGTAGGAAAGCACCATCAACGGATCGTAGACGTTGCGCCACAGTTCGCTGCGAGGTGAGTCGTCGACTATCACATGGTCGTTCACGAACAAGGCGTCAAATCCAAGTTCCTCTGCCTTGCACGCAGTCTCGACGATTGCCTGGGTAGTTGCTGGAAATCCGAGATAGTCCGCATTGGGAAGCCGAAAGGAATACTGCGCCATACCGCCTCCGTGATTTCGTCCTGCGCGAATGCCATGATAGGGCGACGGTCAAGGTCGCACAACGGGGGAACCACATTCTCCTGACCAAACCTCAGTTCCCAGTTGTCCCGGCTGGGGTATGGGTGAAATGACCAGTCTTGTAATCCTGAAGTGAGACGTGGGGACCCCTCCACCCCAGCCAGGACTGCGAGGGGAAAGGGAGCGCTCAATTAAACCCGGGGGCGGTGAATCCACTATTGGACCGGTCCGATATCGTTCGTGTTAGGATACCTGCCAACGAGCTACAAAATATATCAGCGCCAGGCAAAACAACTGATTTGGAGGCGACAATGGAGTCCAAGTTCGTGCAGGCCGGTCCGGTCTCGCTGCAATACTACGAAGAGGGGGACGGCCCGGAGACCATCGTGCTGGTGCACGGCTATGCATCATCCGCGATACTTTGGCGCTACACCATCGAACACCTGGCCCGCGAGCGGCTGGACGGCTCTCCTCGTTTCCGGATCATTGCATTCAACAACCGCGGCGCTGGCGACTCCGGGCGTGCCGAGTCCGAGGATGGCTACACCGTCGAGTCCTTCGCTGTCGACCTTGACAACGCAGTATCGGCCCTTGGGTTGAACGATTTCATTCTGGTCGGCCACTCCATGGGCGGCGCTACAGTCACCCAGTTCTCCCTCGCCCACCAGGAAATGCTGCGGGGTCTGGTACTGCTGAACTCCGCCCCGCTGAACGGTCGGGTGCTGGCCGACAACTGGGAGGAGACGCTGCGGAAGTCCTTTGCCGAGGGCGGGCTGACCCAGGGGGATATGGGTTTCCAGGCTTCCCACATCACGCAGGACTTCGCCGACGAGGTTAGGAGCATCATTCTCCGGAACCCCATTGAACGGGCCATAGGAGGCCGCAGGTCTATGGGGGCGTTGCGCCTGCGGGATCGTCTGGTCGAGATCAGGGTACCCACGATGGTGATCGGCGGAGATCTCGACACCACGGTGGGGGTGGACAACATAGTCGCCGAGTACCTGGCATTGCCCGAGAAAGATCGGCACCTGCACGTTTTCCACGGCATCGGCCACTCTCCCAACGTCGAGGTGCCGGCGCGGCTTGCCGGGCTGCTGACCCGGTTCGCCAACGAGGTCAGCCACAGCCGAGCGGCGGTAGCGGCCTAGGCCTTCAGTTCCGTGGACAGCAGTTGCCGGGAGAAATCGCCTATTTCGTCGCGTATGCGTATGAAGAGGGTGAATAGCTCATCGTCGGTCAGTCCCAGACGGTCGGGATCCTCGAAGTTTTGGTGGAGCGTGTGTTTCGATCCTGGGAAGAACGGGCATTTCTCCCGGGCTGAGTCGCAGACCGTCAGCACGAGGTCGAAGTGCTGTCCTGCGTACTGGCCGACGTAGTCGGATGTGTGGCCAGAGAGGTCGATGCCGACCTCGGCCATGACTTGAATTGCCAAGGGATGCACACCCTTGGGCTCGACCCCGGCACTCTCGACCTCGACTTGCTGGCCGCCCAGGTGACGCAGCCAGCCGTGGGCCATCTGGGACCGGGCGCGGATGCCGGTGCAGATGACCAGTGTCCTGAACGGTCTGGGTTGGTGCATCCGTATCTCTCTTCCCTCAGCGAATGCCGGGAGCCGGTCCCTGACCTGAGCGAGCCTCGAGGTAGCGCTATGGCCACGTGGCTACTCTTCCTGGGCGGGACTGTTGCCCAGCTCCAGCCCGCAGCGGGGGCAGGCTGAGATCGACGGATTGCGGCGGCGGTTCACCTGCTCAATGAAGCCGGAGCCGAGGATGCCGGCGGGCAGGGCAAAGATGCCGATGCCGAGGAGCGCGATCACGCCGGCAAGAAGACGTCCGGGGGGAGTAACCGGCGCGACGTCGCCGTACCCTACGGTGGTGACTGTAATGATACCCCACCACATGGTTGCGGGGATGCTGGAGAACTCGTCCGGCTGCGCTGATTGCTCCATGTAGTACATGAGCGAAGACGCCAGCACCAGCAGCACTGCCACCACGGAGACGACACCCAGCAGTTCGCTGCGCCTTGCAGACACAGCAGCAGAGAGTGCCTGCAATCCGGACGAGTATCGGGCAAGGAGAGCGAAACGGCTGACCAGTCGCAATGCCCGCAGTGCACCAAGGTCGAACCCGGCTGGAATCGTAAGCAGGACGAAATATGATACAACAGCTACCGCGTCCGCAATCATCAACGGCTGGATTGCAAAGCGCAGGCGTCCGGATACCGGATGTGCATATCTGGGATCTTCTGTGCAGGACCATACTCTGAGGATATATTCGGCGGCAAAAATGGTGAAGGAGACCAGCTCGAAATAGCGAAAGAAGCCGGGCGAGAGCGATTGGATTTCTTCTTCTGTAACGATGACCAGAGCCGCCACATTGCCGAGAATCAGCAGCAGGAGCCCGATATCAACGATACGGCTTACCCGGTCCTCCCCTTCGTCAATCGATAGAATTTCAAAGACTCTGCTTTTCATATCCGCCTCCGCGTTGTGCCCTTAACTCGCGCGATTGAAATGGCTTGAGTTCATTGGCTCGTTGTTCCGGGCGCTATGCTATCATCGAAGTTGAGGGTTTTACGAAAGCCTGCTCGGTGCTGTCCGAAAATTACACTCAAGGCAGAGAACCAGGTCAATGAATAACGACTCTTCCCGTCCCCTCGCCATACAGACCCAGAAATTGGTGCGGCAGTATGGCTCCTTTCGTGCTGTCGATGGCGTTGATCTTGAAGTGACGAAAGGGGAGGTTTACGGTTTTCTGGGACCAAACGGTGCGGGCAAGACCACCGTGATTCGCGTGCTTGTTACCCTGCTGGCACCCTCCAGCGGCACCATCACAGTCGCGGGCTACGACGTGATGCGCCAGCCGGACCTGGTCCGCAGCCGCATTGGAGTCGCCCTGCAGGATGCCGCCCTGGACAACAAGCAGACCGGCCGGGAGCTTCTGCGCCTGCAGGGCCTCCTGTATGGCCTGGGAGGGCGGGAGGTAGACCGCCGCATCGACGAACTGTCGGACCTGGTGGACATCGGGGGCGCCATGAACCGCTTGATTGGCACCTATTCCGGAGGAATGAAACGGCGCCTGGACTTGGCCGCTGCCCTGATTCACCGGCCCGAAGTGCTGTTTCTGGACGAGCCAACGACTGGCCTTGATCCCATAAGCCGCTCCCGCATCTGGGATGAGGTCCGCGAGATCAACACTGCCATGGGAGTCACGATCTTCCTGACTACCCAATACCTCGAGGAAGCTGACGCCCTCGCGGAGCGGGTCGGAATAATCAATCACGGCAAGCTTGCCGCCCAGGGGGCGCCGTCGGACCTGAAGCGGGACCGTGGTTCCGACCTCATTCTCGCCCGTGTGGAGGGTGATGCAGGTGTCGCGGCCGAGGCCCTGGCTGGGATTCCCTCGGTTTCGTTGATAGAAACTCACGGAAATGAGGTAACCATCAGCGTCAGTAACGGAGCGTCCCTGATCAGCGCTGTGGCCCTGCGATTGAATGAGCAGGGTCTTACCGTCCAGGAACTGACGCTGCGAACTCCGACCCTCGACGACGTCTTCCTGCAGGTAACCGGTGTCCGGTTCCGGAGCGGTGGCGCCGACGAGGGCTCGCCGGAGACGGAACCGGCACAGATCAGCAACCGGTAAGGCGCGGCCCCAATCGGTCCAAATAGTTCGGTCTACGACGTGACCGTTTACGACAGGAGAAATTCATGGCTGCGGTTTCCGCAGGTGAGGTACCCAGGAGGCGCAAAGCAGGCTTTGTCCGGGATCTGATAGCAGTCTCGGAGCGGGCCCTGCGTTCGATTGTCAGGGACCCGGAAACGACCATTCCGGCCCTGGTCATTCCGGTATTCATGTTCGTTATGACCGTTGGCGCACTGGAAGACTTCGCGGCGGCCATTCCTGACCTGGACTACCGCGCCTTCCAATTGCCGGTGGCCGTGCTGTTCGCAGTTACGGGAATCTCACGGGCAACCACGGTGGTAACGGACATTCAGAGTGGCTACTTCGATCGGCTTGTCATGACCCCGGTAAGCCGTTTGGCCTTGCTAATCGGGCTTATGGTGGCCGACTTCGCCCTGGTGATTGCGTTGACTGTGCCAGTGATCATCATGGGCTACATCGCGGGCGTGCAGTTCGTTACCAGCATACAGGGCATCCTGGTTTTCATGGTGATGGCTGGAACCTGGGGCCTGATATTCTCCGGGTTTCCCTACGCCATCGCATTCAAGACCGGCAGCGCAGCGGCCGTGAACACGAGCTTCCTGCTGTTTTTCCCTTTCTTGTTCATGACCTCGCTGTTCGTTCCGCAGGAGGCCATGACCGGCTGGCTGTCTGCGGCTGCTGATTACAACCCGGTTACATACATACTCGCCGCGCTCCGTTCGCTGATTTACGTAGGCTGGGATGGGCAGGCACTCCTGAATGGTGTAATCGCCATCGCAGCCGTGGGGGTAGTCAGCATCGGCCTGTCCCTGGCTGCCCTGAAGGGCCGTGCCACCAGGAAGTAGGCTTAGCCAGATATGCGCGTTTGTTGGACCTGGATTTCTTCGAGGTACCCTAATCAGCACCAGCTCCCAGTAGCGACCGCGCTGCCTCACGGGCCTGCTGCATGGCCTGGGACAGGTTGGTGAGGCGTTCCTCGCGGCGAGGTTGCAGGTACAGGAATATCACCTCCTTGACAGGCTTTCCGGTCAGCTCCTGGATAGCGTGGGCATAGGCGCCGCCCTGCAGCCGGTATCGTTCCACAGCCTCGGGTGCCGCTGCCCCGGTTATCGAGTCTGTCTTGTAGTCGACCACAACCAGGCCGTCCTCCTCCTCGAAAAGCAGGTCTATGAAGCCGTGCAGGGAGCCGCTGGCAGTGCCGACGGCCACGGGAACCTCTCGCCAGAAGCGCCTGGAAACGACCGCCCGCTTCACGATTTCACTTTCCACTGCGACCCGGCACAGGTGTTCGATTTCCGCCTCACGCCCGGGTACGCCCTCGGCGGCGGCCTGGGCACTGGCGCGACCGGCAATCCCGTCACCGGTGGCTAGGTCAATCCCCTGAAGGACCGCGTGGACTGCCCGGCCGATTGACGTGCCGGCCCGGCCTTTCCGCCAGGGTTCGTTGGTCTCCTGTTCCGGCTTCTCCTCGGTGTCTTGCTCTTTCAAGCGTCCCAGGGCTGTGGCAGCAATGGAGGACGGCCTGCCTATTTCACTGAACAGCGTCTCGCGCTCCTGTTCCCACTGTTCCAGCGCCTTCACCGAGTGTTCAAATGGAACCGCGACCTCCGAACCGGCTTCCGAATTCTCGTTTTCCTGGGTTTCCTGGGTTTCATTGGACGGCAGGACCTGAGGGGAAATTTCAGTCCACAGTGAGGGTTGGGATTCCATCATTTCGGAAATCTGGCCTGCTGCAGATCCGGAACCTGCCTCGCTGTCAGTTCGACGCAGGCTCAGGACCAGGTGGTCCCTGGCGCGGGTGGTAGCCACATACATCAGGCGAACGCCCTCGGCATCGCTCATCCGCTTTTCCGAGTCTGCCAGAAGCTCGAAGCCTTCTGTGGCGAAACGCTCTCTCTGGCTGCCGATGCCGACTTCCAGCCGTCCGACTTTCCGGTCAAACAGCACCTTGCCCGCCCTTCCGCCATAGTCCGAGTTGATGCCGGTCAGGACCACAACCGGGAATTCCAGACCCTTAGATGCGTGGATGGTCATTACCCGCACCGCCTCCTCGTCGGTCTCCGGGACGGCGGCCTCGGATACCCGGGCCCGTTCGCTGATCTGGTCCTCAATCCACTCGACGTATTCCCTCAAAGAGCTTCTGCCGGCGGCTTCGAACTGCCAGGCCCGCTCAACCATGAAACGGTAGCGCCGCCACTGTTCGCGCATCCGCGGGTGGTCGATGGCAACTTCCATCAGCATCCTCTTCCTGACGAACTGGTCGATCAAGGCCCCGGAGGAGCTGGAGTGCCTTTCCTCGTGGAATCGCCTCAACACTGACAGGGCATCTCTGACGGGTCCGGCCGGAATTCCCTCGGGTTCTGCGAGACAATCGAATCTGCCGCCACTCTTGAGATGTAGGTACAGATCCACGTCACTGCAGCCGAACGCCGGCGACCGCAAAGCCGCCACTGTGGCAACCTGGTCGGCGGGATTGTCTATCGCCCTGAGGCAGTTCAGCAGGTCGCGAATTTCCTGTGTCTCGAATACCATGCTCGCGCTTTCCAGCCGGTAGGGTATGTTGGCGGCCTCCATGCCCCGTTCCAATGCCCGCAGCCCGGTGCGCCGTGGCATCAGGATGCAGATATCGGAATAGCGGGCCGGACGATAGGTTTCCTCGCCGGTATTCCTAGTGGCGTCCTCATCCAGCACCTGCCACTGATTGCTGACGATCTCATGGAGCAGAGCAGCAATTTCCTCGGATTCCTGCCCGCGGATTGGGTCGATTCTTGACTTCTCTGCCACGTTGCCAAGAGCCCACACCTGCGGCTGGAAAGGACTTCCGGTCTGGCCCTTCCAACGCGGGTGCATCACTTCGTATTTGGCCTGCTGATGAACGGAATCATCGCCGCTTTCAGTACCCCTGCCCATCCAAAGGGAAAATACATGGTTGACCCAGTCCACGAGATTCTCCTGGGACCGGAAATTCTGCACCAGACTGACCCTGATCCCCCCTGAGCGCTCCAACAGGCCCTGCAGCTGGACCATTTGCACCACGTCGGCCCGGCGGAACCGGTAGATCGATTGCTTTGGGTCTCCCACCACAAACAGCTTCCCGGGCTCTGGGGTGATCTGCTCCCAGGATGTGGGCCGGGAATCACCCGACGGATCCCCCTGGACCGACTCCGCCAGGAACATGGCGATCTCAGTCTGTATGGGGTCGGTGTCCTGAGCCTCGTCTATCAACAGGTGGGAAAATCGGTAGCGGAAGTGGTCGCGCACCTCGAGGTTGTCTCGAAGCAGGTCCCGCGCCCACACCAGCAGGTCGTGAAATTCGGCCCGTCCCTCAGCCCTGCGTTGCCCCGCGTACTCCAGTGCAAACACTCTGAGCGCATCCAGTATCGGCAGCAGGCAAGCCCGGCGCGCTTCGGCCAGTTCATCACTGGCCGCGTCATTCAACTCTTTGAGCAATGCCTTCAGGGCTGTGCAGGCATTGTCCCCGGACACGGGGTCCAGGTCCCAGTCCCGCTGGTTTCCCCTCCTGCTCGAGAGTGGCAAAAGCCTTTTGAGCAGCCGGAGCGATGCGGGAGAGCCGTGCTCCGCTTGAGTCAACCGGCGCAGCGCGGGGAGTTTGCTCTGAACGTGGGCGTAAAGTGGATCATCGTTGCCGCGCCTGGAATGCAGGCAGAGCCGTTCCAGTTCCGGGGACTCGCCCACCAGTGCCTGTGCTGCCGATGCGGGAGGTATTCCTGCGGTGCCAAAGCTGATGTCTCTCAAGTCCGAATAGTTGTGGTGGAACTCCAGTGCCATTTCCTTCATGTGCTCGGGCGTCATCCCCAGGGTCAGGGCGATGGCCAGATCGGCGGCCAGCGGTGACTTACCCTCCAGGGCTTCATTCAACCAGGCGTTCCAGGCCTCGTTGAATCTAATGCCGGCAGCGATTTCGTCGGTTGTCTCAAACCCGGGAGGCAGCCCGGCCTCCAACGGCCGCTCGTGCAGGAGTTGTGCGGCAAAGGCATGGAGCGTGCGAATGGAGGCCTGGTCCAAATCGGCTGTACCCTGCCGGCAGCGCTGCGGCTCTGCCTCCTCGCGGCGGTCGTCGTCCGCTGCCTGCTCCAACCGTTGCCGGACCTTGTCGCGAAGTTCGGCGGCAGCAGACTCCGTGAATGTGATGGCGGCAATCCGGTCCAGTGTGGCGGTGCCTGTGGCGACGAGATTTACCACCCGTTCCACGAGGCTGGTGGTCTTGCCGGTCCCTGCGCTTGCCTCAACGAACAACGTCTGATCCAATTGCTCGACAATGGTGCAGCGGGCCTTGGAGTCCGCAGGGATAAATTCCGCTGGTGGAGGAGTTATGGCCTGCTCGGTCAAATCTATCCCTCCTCGCCGCCGACGGAGAGTGACAGGAAACTGGACAGCGCTGCGTCAGACTTTTTCCGCTCCCAGAGGTCACCGCGCCTTGCAGGACAGAGCGAATCGAAGTCGCAATACCGGCAATTTTCAGGGCCGGGTCTCTCTGGATGACTTATCCAGACACCTGGGTTTGCTGGGAACACCCCGGACCCAATGCCCTGGATGATGCTGGTCACCCCCTGGCGGAACCGCTCACTGGCCTCTGTGTCATCGATATTGAAAAAGGTTGAGGGCGCGAATCGAGGCCTGGCCGCAGTTCGTGTGAACCAGTATGCGGCCCGGACCTCGGCAGCCTCAGAGAAAAACTTGCGAGCCGCCATCGAATAAACTCCCAACTGGAGCCTTTTGCCCCGGTCGATTACGTCCTTGTCCAGCCCCTCGTATGGTCCGGCACTGCCGGTCTTGTAATCGAAGACCAAAGCTGATGTACCGTCGGCAGTGAGGTCGATACGGTCAATACGCCCCCGGAACAGCAGCCCGGATTCGGGATCCTCCACCACGGGCGTTTCGTTGCCGCTGCCAAAATCCGCCTCCACCAATATCCTGGCGGTTCCGTGCAACGCCCGGAGGTTTGCGTCTTCCTCCAGGAAAGTCTCCAGGTCGTCCAGGATGTCCTGCTTGGCCAGCTCCCACAACAGGGGCCTGCCGGTCACTCCCCGTTGCTCGGCGGCCTGGAATTGCTCCCGGGTAATTCGCGCCAACCGGGTCCTGCTTTCCGAGCCCCATTCCTCTCTGGGTGCGGGCAATTTCCCGGAGCCGGCGGTTTCCCTGATGAATCCCTCCAGGATGTCGTGCAGCAGGGTTCCCCGTTCCAGCGCGCTGATGGTGGTGGTTTCCTCAGGTGTTTCCAGCGCGCTCAGACGGAGCATGTGTCCGAGGAAATACCGGAAGGGGCAGGTGGCCCAAGCCTCGAGGCTGGTGGCCGAAACCGGCGACTGTGAAGGCCCCAACTGAAAGTCGGCGGCATCTATCGTTTCAGACAGATTGCCGTCGAATTCGGTGAACCTACGCAGGTTGCGGCTGCGGCTCGCTGTGATGGCCCGGGCCGGCAGGCCGTCAAGCACGAGGGGGTGCGTGCTCATCCGCCGCCCGCCATTCCTCCACTGCAAGAGCCTGCGCATCACGTAGTCGTGCCGGTCAGCGAGGGCCGAGTCTGCGGATCCGCTCAGGGCGTGTTCCGACGATTCGGTGGCGGTCAGCCAGGGTCGATTCCGCATTGAGGGAAGATCCCCGGTGTACAACTGATGGCCCTCAAGGGCTGAGGCCTGTTCAAGGAACCATCTTGATGGGTATGCCTGGCGTTGTGTGGACCCGTCGGCCACGGGATAGGACAGCGCCCGCTTGGGGGCAGATGCCAGCGCGGACAGGTATTCGACTCTTTCCTTTGCGACCCTCTGGGCGGTGCGGGGTTTCCCACCTGCCGCCTGCCAACCGGATTCCGGCACCAGGGGGTCTGGCCGGACTGCGGGGGGTACTGCTCCCTCGATCATCCCAACCAGCCAGATGGCGTCGAAACTCATCCCGGACGCTGTGGCTAAGTTCGAAACGAACACGCCGGTCCCAGTCGGCCCAAGCTGCCCGGTAGGTGAACTTAGGGCCTCCTTGACCGTCCGCCTGAAAGTTTCCAGGTCCGTGGAGGGAAGGATGCTGTCCGCGGAATGCAGGCCAGCCAGGAACTCATCGATCCACACGGTCGCTTTGCCGTCGGTTTCACTCAGGTCGCGGGACAGATAGACCTCCAGCATCTCTCCGGCCCATTCACAATGCGAACGCCAGGTGCTGCCGGCCTCCGGCGGCTTGACATTCTCCGCCAGCTTTTCGAGGAATGCCCAAGCGTTTCGGGCCGCGGTGGCCTCAAACTTCATTTGCCTGGCCCTTCCGTCGGAAATCTCTCCCTTGTTCAACCTGCGGTCGGCATTCTGCTCCAGGTCGCGGGCATACCGGTCCAGGTGGTCGCGCCATTGTCCGAGACCGCCCACGATGCCCGCTCTCCGGCTCAGAGAGTCCCAGTGGCTGGGATTGAACCCCGGAGACCTTCCGGTGGGAGGGCTTACCGGGCATCCTGTGAGCCAAGTCATAACGTCGGCGCGGCGGAATTCCCCGTCTGCCAGCGTAAGGAGCCCGAGAAGCGTCCTGCCTGGGCCGGTGTCCGCCATTGTTTCCCGGCCAGGCCCCGCAATGGGGATGCCAGCCAGCCTGAGCTCGTCGGGAATCAGCGAGCCGTAGAGACTTTCTGCCCGGTACAGGATCGCCATTCGATGGAGAGGTGTCTTCCTCTCCGTTGCCTCCGCCACAATCTGCCGGATGACCCAGCGCAGCTCCTCGTGGGCGCTGGGGGCGATGTGCAGGGCGACGTCACCCGGTGGAAGTGGCGATGACTTGTGGTCTTCCATGAGCGCCCAGGGACCGGGAAACAGCTGCCAGAGTGTGGAGTGCAGGGCCAACGCCGGACCGTCAGCGCCTTCGTCCCCCGTTGTGCCCAGCAGGACTGCACAACGGCCCTGACTGGCGAGGGCCTCGACAAGCCTCGTCTCTCCGGTGGTAACGTCGCTGGGGAGGTAGAACACAATCAGGCCCAGCTCCTCCAGAACGGGTGTGTGGCCCTTGAGTACAGTCTCGGCGGCAGCTTCAGCCAGGTCTTCTGCGTCATACCACTCGCCAATGGTTGCCTGGCGAAACCGGCGATAGAGCCGCACGACCTCGGAACGGACGCCGCCCTGCTGCTCCAGTGCTTCAATCATTCCCGTCGGGGCCCTGCGCAATTCGCGGAAGGAAGACCTGGCACTGGCCTGGGTTGCAGGATGGAGGCTTACCGACGCCAGCGGGCCGGTCGCCTCCGAAAGGCCAGCGCGTACGGCAACGCCCTCCAGTACCGCGGTGAACGGTTTGCGTCCGGTCTGGGCGAGGATTGCAGCGCCAAGCATCTCAGAAAGCACGGGCAGAACGATGAAACGGACGTTGGCGAACCCCCTGCGTCCCAGTTCGTGGCGAAGGCTCAGGTTCGCATATCTGGATGGGCCGACCACCGTGACCGGCGCCAGGACGTCATCGCCCTTGGCTTGCTCGATTACTTGCCAGAGCCGCTCCCGCAGTGCGGGGGACTGCCTCTCTACGATGAGGCGACCATTCAATTCGATATTCTTGCTCATGCCCACAACATATCACACTGATGAGCGGCGATTGGGCCAGGCTGCTATGAAATCGGGGGCCGTGTGCATGGCAGCACACCGCCCCCTGGGAGTCCCCATTCATTGGTGAAGGAATTTAGTCACTCTTGATCCATTCGGCACAACGCTCACCGATCATGATGGTGGTGCAGTTGGTGTTGGCCCGGATGACGTTGGGCATCACCGAGGCGTCGGCGACCTTGATGTTCTCCAGTCCGTGGATGCTCAGGTGCTGGTCGACAACAGCCATCGGATCGCTGGCGGGGCCCATCTTGCAGGTACCGGAGGCGTGGGTGGTGTTGAACACCGTGCGACGCATGTAGTCGTCTAGGGCGTCGTCGGAGGCCAGGTCCTCGGGCGAGGGGTGGGTAACCTTGTCGACTATGGGGCCGAACGCATTGTGCTCCAGCAGCTGGAGGCTGATGTGGACAGCCTCGCGCAGACGCTCCACGTCGCGCGGCTCTTCGAGGTAACGGTAGTTGAGCGAGGGCTGCACATGCGGGTCGTTGGCAGACAGCCGCACCTCTCCCTTGCCGTCGGCCAGCTCCAGGATGCACTGGATGCGCACGCCGCCCGGTTCGAAGGGGTCGGCGCCGCCGATGGGGGTGGAGAAGGACGACGCCGTGATCTGCATGTCGTTGCGGTCGGGCGAGCCGGTGGCGGTGTAGCGCAGGGCGGTCTGGGTGCGCGGAGCCAGCGGGTCCTGCTCGTGGTCGTCGCGAACCTCGCAGATCAAGGCGACGATGGGATGGTCGCGCAGGTTCTGGCCGACGCCGGGGAGCTCGTGGACCACTGGAACGCCCATCTCGCGCAGGTGGTCGGCAGGGCCGACACCGGAGAGCATTAGGATCTGAGGGGAGGCCATGGCCCCCGCGCTGAGGACGATCTGGTCGGCCTCGACCTGGTAGACCTCGCCGCCGCTTTCCACCTCGACACCGACGGCTTTCTTGCCCTCGAACAGGATGCGGCGAACGACCACGCCGGAGCGGACGGTGATGTTCAGCTTGTGGCGGACGGCACTCAGAAAGGTGAGGGCGGTGCTCATCCGGACGCCTTCGGGATTATTCATGGGGATGGGGCCGACGCCTCCGGAGTCGGGGGCGTTCATGTCGTAGTCCTCGGGGTAGCCGGCGTCCCTGGACGCCTGCACGAAGGCCTGCTGGAAGGGCAGCCAATCCTCTTTCTTGAAGCGTCGCACCGGGATGGGGCCCTCGTTGCCGTGAAAGTCGTCGGTGATGTCCATGTCCGTTTCCATCTTGCGGAGGAACGGGAGGCAGTCGATGTACTTCCACTCGTCGTTGCCCTCGGCGGCCCAGCCGTCGTAATCCTCGGGGACGCCGCGCAGCAGTACCTGTCCGTTGATGGCGCTGGTGCCGCCGACGACCTTGCCGCGGGGAGCGGGGAGCATCTCGGTCTGCTGGGCCGAACCCTGCGCCCACCAGGTCCAGTTGTGGGGCGCCCCCTGGGCCGAGGCGTCGGGCTTGTAGCCGTACTTGAGGTCTTCGGGATAGTACTGGTAGTCGGGATAGTCGGGTCCGGCTTCCAGCAGCAGTACAGAGCGGTTGGAGTCCTCGGCCAGCCGCGATGCGACCACGCAGCCGCCGGAACCGGCGCCGATGACGATGGCGTCGTACTTCATTGCTACTTGCCCTCCTTGATAAAGTCGGAGACTCTTTCGGCAATCATGATGGTGCTGACGTTGGTGTTGGCCCTGGGCGTGTCGGGCATGACGGAGGCGTCGGCCACGTTCAGGCCCTGGAGTCCGTGGACGCGGCCGTACTGGTCCACCACCGCCATGGAGTCGGACGCCGGGCCCATCTTGCAGGTGCCCACGAGGTGCTGGGACGTGCGGACATTCTTGTGCAACCACGCATTGAGGAGGTCGTCGGATGCGATCTCCTCGTTGCTGGGATAGAGGCGCTCCTTCAGTATGTCCTTGTATGCGTCAGTCTCAGTAAGCCTTGCGATCAGGCGGACGCCGTCGCGCAGCCGCTCCGTATCGCGTTCGTCCTCAAGGAAGTGGTACTCCAGCAGGGGCTGGTCATGGGGGTCCGAAGAGGTCAGCGTGACCTGTCCGTGGCCCTTGGCCAGGTTGAGGATGCACGACATTCGGAAGTCCTCGCCCGGGCCAGTAAGGTCTCCCATGGGTGTGGAGAAGGTGGTCGGGAATATCACCATGTCGTTTCGCAGGTCAGAGTCCGTTGCCGTGTAACGCAGGCCCAGCTGTGAGCGGGACGCCTCGAAATTCATCTCGAAGCCGTCCTGCGCGCTGAAAGCGATTCCCACCTGGGGATGGTCGCGGTAGTTCTGGCCGACACCGGGCAGGTCGTGGACTACGGGTACGCCCACTTCCTCCAAATGCGCCCGTGGGCCGACGCCGGAGTGCATCAGGATGTGAGGCGAGGCAATGGAGCCGGCGGAGAGGACGATGCGCTCGCCCTCCACAATGAAAGTCTCGCCACCGCTCTCTACCTCGACACCCACGGCCTTGTTTCCCTCGATGAGCACCCTGGTAGTCAGGGCGTTGGGGCGTATGGTCAGGTTGAGCCGGTGGCGAATGGGGTTGATGTAGGAGAGCGCCGTGCTCAGCCTGACGCCATCGACATTGTTCATGGGCAGGGGCGCCACGCCGGTGGACTCAGGGTTGTTCATGTCCTCGTCGGCGCGGAAGCCCTCCGTTACGCAGGCGGCGTGGAAGGCGTTCATCAGCGGCTCCCAGGCCTCCTCCTTGTGGCGGCGCACCCGCATTGGGCCGTCGTTGCCGTGGAAGTCGTCGCGGATGTCGAGATCTGTCTCCATCCGGCGGAAGGTGGGGAGCAGCTTGATGTATTCCCACTCGTCGTTGCCAGCGGCAGCCCAGGAGTCGTAGTCCTCGGGCAGCCCGCGCAGGAACACCTGGCCGTTGATGGCGCTGGTTCCGCCCACGACCTTGCCCCGAGGGGCGTACATATCGTTGGGGCGGTCAGGAGTGGGCTTGCCAACGAAGGACCAGTTATGCGCAGAGCCGTGCAGGGAGGCCAGTTCTGACTGGTAACCGTTCTTGAGAGCTTCCGGGTAGGTTTCGATGTCGGGGTAGTCGGGACCGGCCTCCAGCAGGAGCACCGACCGCTCAGGATCTTCCGACAGCCGCGCCGCCATGGCGCACCCGGCTGACCCAGCCCCAACAACTATCACGTCATACTTCATACTCGCACCTTTTACGGGAAGATTGGTTAGAACAACATACAGGCCGCTAGGATAAGTCAACGGCGTGGACTGTTCAACTGAGGACGCGGCGGCGCGCGCAATAACCCCTCCTGAAAACGTACAGCCCTCGACATAATCTGCCGAGGGCAGTAAACCCTTGTCCACTATGCCACCGGGATACCGGGGCTAAATGCCCAGCAGGCGCTCCAGGTTGCCATGGAGGATGGCTTCCTTTTCTTCCGTGGTGAGGCTCTCCATGGCTAGGATCCAGGACACCGGCCAGTCGGTGGCCATGTCGAAGGGCCAGTCGGTGCCGAATACCACCCGGTCGATACCCACGCTGTCGATCAGGTAACGCAGGGCCTCCTCGCTGAAGGTCACGCAGTCGTAGTAGAACTTGTCGAGGTATTTGCTGGGCGGCTGGCTGATGTTGACCCGGGCTTCCTGCCGAACTTGCCAGCCCCGGTCCATGCGCCCGATGCCGTAGCAGGTGTAGCCGCCACCGTGGCACAGGCACACCCGCAGGTCAGGGCAGGCGTCCATCACACCGCCATAAACGAACGACGCGAAGGTAACGGCCCGGTCGGCCAGGTTGCCTATGGTGTTGGGCAGGTGGTAGCGATCGCTGCGGGGAGTAACCACGGTGTCGCCTCCCTGGTGGATCAGGAACACCGCGCCCGAGGCTTCTGCCGACTTCCACAGGGTCATGAACTCGGGCTCATCGAAGGTCTTGCCATTGACGTGGTCGCCGATCATAGCGCCCTTCAGGCCGATGTTCATGGCGTGTTCCAACTCGGCGACGGCGGCGGTCACGTCCTGCATGGGGAGGGTGGCGAATCCGGAGAAGCGGTCGGGGTGGTCCTTGACCAGCTGGGCCACGTAGTCGTTGCATTCCCGGGCCATGGCGGTGGTCGCAGCTGCGTCCCTGTCGTAATTGTAGAAGGACGCGTTGGTGGAAAGAATATGCACGTCCACGCCCAGCGAGTTCATGTCGGCGATCCGCTCCTCCGGCGTCCAGGTGGTGCGGGGGTTGTAGAGCATGTTCGGCGCATCGGCCGGGGTCATGCCATGCCAGTCGCGTCCCTCGCGAAACGCTCTGATGAATCCTTCGGGCGAAATGTGGGCGTGGATATCGATGGTCCGCATTGTCTGTCCTCTTGTTTGCCGGTAAGCGATGGGATTGGGCCGCTCCAGTGTAGCTGCTCTTCCTGTCGGGCCGACGAATAGGGCCTCTGGGAACTGTGTTGTGGCCTAGTGCTGATGGTGTCCGGTGTCGTCGGGGGCATGGGCCAGCAAGTCAATGCGCTCCAGCCATTTGACGCTCCACCGGCCTGATTCCCCTGGCACCACCAGGCGGCAGGGGCCGCCATGCTCCATGGTCAGGGGGGCGCCGTTATGGCGCAGCGCGACCATGATCCCGGCCTCACGGGCCTCTGCCACAGGCATTCCAACCGTGTAGCCGCCCGAGGAAAACCCGACGTATCGAGATTCCGGCAACGGCCCGGCGTCGTCAAGGAGCTCAGACAGGGGCACGCCTTCCCAGCGCTGATCTGGGGCAACCCAGCCGCTGACACAACGGAAGTCGTCAACTATCTCGCCCTGCGCCAGCCGGGAAAGGCCCTCCGTGTCCAGTTCACGAGGCCGGGTAACCAGTCCGCCGATAGACAGACCCTTCCATGTGGAGTCGGGACTCTGTGCGCCGCAGACCGGCAGAACGTTCAGAACTTCCCTGTTTTCGTCGCTCACGGTTCCCCCATTCAAACCCCAAGGAGGAGTCTGATTTATCAGTTTATTAAGACTTCGCATAACCTGCTGATTCCTGAATCTTATCGCGCCCCCGTAAAACTGTCCACAGCGCCGGGAACAGGTCGCTGGGCCCCGGGAGCGCCCTTCCAAGCTCCCGGAGGAGTTTGGCGGCAAAACACCGAAATTAACCCGAAGTGAAGCTTCAAGCGTTATAATTGCAGAGACATGCAGTTATCGATTCCCGTGCACCCGGCGCTTCATGCCCAGTGTTTCTGCCCCGGTCTTTCAGGACGCAGCTCTGGTGTTCCAGGACGAAAGGTTGGAGGGGACCATGATATTTGGAGCGATCACCAATTCGTGGCGCCTGCAACTCGAAGACCGGCCCCTGGTGGACCTCGTGGGGCAGGCCGAAGCCAAAGGGGCCCGGCACATCGAGCTGCGGCAGACCTGTCTGGGCACCTGTGAATCGGGAGAGGGAGACGACTGGAGACCGTCGCTGGCGGGACTGGCGGATGTGGTCGAGGCTCATCCCGGCCTGACCTACGACTTGGCCATGGCTTGGCCATGCCTCACACGGGAGACTGACCCGCAGGGCGAGGCCTGGCAGGCAGCGCTGGAAGGGGCCAGGCTCGTTGGTGGAGATGCCCCACAATTGCGGATCGTAGACCCCTCGCCCTTTGACGCCGCCTGGAAGTCTCCGGAGGATGTTCCTGACGCCGCCTGGGGACTGGCTGGCCTGGCGACCGAAGCGGCGCGCCAGGGTGTCGTTCTCTCGATGGAAAACTCCGGCCAGCCCATTGGCAGCATGGCGATGCTTGTGGAGGCAGTCCGCGAAAGGATGCCTGCTGAATTCCGCCACTACCTTGGGCTCTGTCCCGACCCGACCAACCAGTTGCGGCGGTTCCCTGATTCAGATCCGCTGGGTGACTTGGATGCGTTGCCCCAGGATATGCTCAAGATCGTTCATTTCAAGCAGACGCGGGGAGGTGAGGCCTGGCCCACCGTGGATGATGGTGACCTCGACTGTCTCGAGATGCTGGAAATTCTGACCGCCAAAGGGTACGACGGCCCAGCCATTATGGAAATACCTTCCCACCGCGATGTTTTTTCCAATCTGGAGAACAGCTTCGACTACCTGAGTTGAATCTTCCTTTAGAGCACTTCAGTCCGCCAAATATCCCTTGCGCAACATAGGGACAAGGTGAGGGCCCCGATATGCAAGGTTCAACAATACAGGACATATTCGGGAATCCGCCCGGCGACACTCGATGGGACGCCCTGATCGAATGGGCCAGGCTGTTTTACCAGTGGGACCGCTTCCAGGAAACAGAGCGGGACTACAAGATGGAAATTGCATTCACCCTGACCAGCGTGCGGGATATGCTGCTTGAGGGGTTTCCCAACTGGGATGCTGGACTCAAGGGGCCACGCTCCCCCGGCTATCACATGGTCAACTGGCGGGTCTATTCCGCGTTCCGGAACCTGCTTGACAAGGACAAGGCCGTGGTCGGAAGCGTCCTGCGGCAGTTTTGGGATCCCGCCGGCCGTCTGACGCCGGAAGAGAGAATCAAGCAATTCGAAGAACGTATCGCCGTGGGCCCCAGCGGGCAGCTTGCCTCGGCTTTCCTGCTGGCCGATGATCCCACCAGCAACCCTCCGTACCGCGCCGAATACCTCAACAAAGCTTATCAGCTGGTTGGCAGAGAGAGGGACGACGTCGGGGATGACGGCGGACGGCGCTACCGCCGGATGGTCAACTTTCTGGATGAGTTCGTAAGAAGGTCGGAGGCCCGCAACCTCTACATTCGCGACCGCCTTGATGCCCAGTCGCTGGCCTGGTGCGTCATGCTGTACGGCACGGACCGGCCACCGGCCAGCGAGTGGCCGGACGGCCTGAAGCAGAGCTACGAAGCATATCTGCACGGAGACACCGTGCAACCACCTCCACCGCCATCCGGACGGGAAAGGGAACTTGAACAGGAACCCATATTGGAGCCGGATGCTCCTTCTCCCGTCGATCCCTGGTCGCAGGGGAGTTTGAAGGCTCTGGCCGAGGAACTGCTGTGGGGCGAGGACGACCTCCAGGAGGTCGTCACTGACCTCCAGGAGAAGCGCCAGGTTATATTCTATGGGCCTCCCGGGACCGGGAAGACATACATGGCACGCAGGATTGCCCAGCATTGCCAGCAGAACGGTGGAGACTTCGCAGTCGTCCAGTTTCATCCGTCCTACGCTTACGAGGATTTCGTGGAGGGATTCCGTCCCAGAATTCACGATGGGCAGCCCGGTTTTGAGCTTGTCCCAGGGCCTCTGCTTCGCATAGCGGCCCAGGCTGCTGCGAATCCCGGGTCCACCTACATTCTGGTCATCGATGAACTGAACCGTGGAAACGTTGCCAAGGTTTTCGGTGAACTGTACTACCTGCTGGAATACCGCGACGAGGACATGCAACTCCAGTACGGCGGGCCGGGACAGCGCTTCCGGTTGCCGGAGAATCTCTGGCTGATCTGCACCATGAATACCGCCGACCGTTCCATCGCCCTGATGGATGCAGCACTGCGAAGGCGGTTCTATTTTGCGCCCTTCTTTGCCAACCAGCCCCCGGTCGAAGGTCTGTTGCGCAGGTGGCTGCAACGGCACAGTCCTGATATGGGCTGGGTGGCGGACCTGGTCGACCTTGCCAATGAGAGGGTTGGAGACCGGCATCTGGCCGTGGGCCCCAGCTACTTTATGGTTGGCGACGGCGAACTGGACGAGGCGCGCGTCCGGCGCATCTGGAGGCGCGCCGTATTGCCATACATCGAGGAGCAATTCTTCGGTAATGAGGACAGGCTGGCGGAGTTCGAATTTGATGCCCTGAGGGCGGAGTTGCCCTACAGCGTGAATGGAAATAATTCCTCAAGCGTCCCGAAGGAAGCGGAGGTAAGTGGCGAAGCTCCCGCACCTGAGGAGCCCGTGCCTATGGCGGAGGGGGTTGCCGCAAGCGATGCGGACAATCCGGCTCCGTGAGGGAGAGACCACCAGGGTAGACACGCTGCTGGACAGCCGGCAGCTGGAAATCCTTGGTCGAGCCAGAGTCGATGTCCGTCCCGCCCCGTCACCAGGACTGCAGCCGGGAACGTCGTGGGAGTTCCGCACCGGCAATTACATAGGGGTGTTCCGCTGCGGAGATCTGAACATTGTCATCCGGCCAAGGATACCCATGGACCGGGTAATGTTCATGGTGGGTTACTCCCTCAACCCCGGTGACTGGAATGCTTCACCTTTCCCGCTGTCTCCCGAGGACGACATCCTGGAGGCGATCGTTCCCGCTTTCGTTCGGCTGACCCAGGACGCCATTCGCCGAGGCTTGCTCCAGGGTTATCGTACGCGCGAAGAATCCTCGGCGACCCTGCAGGGCCGAATCCGGCTGTCCGACCAGATCAAGGAACGATTCGGTCTCCCGCTTCCGGTGGAGGTCGTATATGACGATTTCACCGAGGACATTGAGGAAAACCGGATCCTCAAGGCGGCAATAGGGATCCTTCTGAATACGCCCATTCGCTCCCCGGAGGCAAGGAAAGAACTGGGGGCATTGCGGCCAGCCTTCACGCCGGTCTCCACCGGTTCCTATCAGCGGGGGATGGTCCCGGCGGTGAGCTACACGCGCCTGAACCGGCGCTACCGTCCGGCGGTGGAACTGGCCCGATTGATCATCGGCAGTTCGTTGGCCGAGTTCACGCCGGGTGACAAGTTGGGCGCCTCATTCCTGGTGGACATGGACCGGGTATTTGAGGGCTTCCTGCGCACCGCGCTCCGGCAGACGCTGCGCCTGTCCGAGTCCGAATGGCCGGGCCGTTCGTCCCGCAATCGCGTGCTACACCTGGAGGAGGCGGGGCAGGTTCAGGTCAGTCCCGGTCTGTCGTGGTGGAGGGGGCGCCGCTGCCTGTTCGTTGGAGAAGCGAGGTACATCAGGCCAATTGGACGTGGCGAGCTCTTTGATGGCCAGCAGTCCGATATCTACCGGATGCTGGCCTACTGCACTGCGGCGGACCTGCCCTCGGGTCTGCTGGTTTATGCCAGCGAAGGGGCGGCAGATTCCGTGGTGCATCGTATCAGGAACACCGGGAAGACCATCGAAGTGGCCTCCCTGGACCTGGAAGGCAGACCGGATCAGACCCTGTTGCAGGTCCAGGCCCTCGCTGAGCGGGTGAAGGCTCATCGCGGCGGAGCTCTCGCTGTTGCCTGAAGCCGCTGCCATGGTCATGCCTTTCGTGCGCGGCTTGCCGGGAAGAATTCCTATCCCACGCGGTAGCGCTCCAACAGCTCCATGTTCAGCTCGTAGCCGATGCCGGGACGGTCGGGGACGGTGACGTAGCCGTCGGGGTCAGGCCTCAGCTTGGGCTCGAACATTTCGTCGCGCAGCGGGTCTACCGCCGAGGGGTAGTATTCCAGGAATTCGCCGTGAGGCACTCCCGCTGCCAGCGGCAGCTGAAGTTCCTGGCAGCCGTGAGGTGCGATGGTGACACCGCGCTCCGCCGCGAGGTTGGCGATGTCCAGCGCCACGTCGTAGCCCGGGCAGATGGTGGCGTCGACGTTGAGGATGGACGCTCCCTGGTGGTCCAGCAGCGTGCGGAAGTGGGCCAGGTGGTAGCCGTTCTCGCCAGTCGCGATCTTCACGCTGGAAATTTCCGCCAGCCGCCGGTGCCCTGCGTAGTCGTGGATGGGCAGCGGCTCCTCGAACCAATAGACATCGTGTTCCGGCAGCAGGCGGGCGAACTCCATGGCCGTCGGCAGGTCGAGGGCGCAGTTCGCGTCTACCAGCAGCAAGGCAGTGTTGCCTATGGCGGCCCGTGACGCCGCCACCCGCTCCATGTCGCCCGCCACGCCGACGTTGGGGTCTCCGATCTTGATCTTGACCGCCCCGGCGTGAAGCTCCTCCACGTTGAAGCGCACCTCGTCCTTCAGTTCCTCAAGTCCCTTGCCTTCGGCATAGTAGCCGCCGGCGATGTAGGTGCGGATGCGAGACTGTGCGCCGCCAAGCAGCTTGTGTACCGACTGCCCCAGCGCCTTGCCCTTGATGTCCCAGCACGCGATGTTGATGGCCGCCAGAACCTGGGTGTTGATACCGGCGGGCCCGAGAATCTTGATCAGCTTCTCGCCCAAGTCAACGGCGATGCCACGAGTGTCCATGGGGTCGCGGCCGATGAGCAGCGGGCGGAAGTAGTCGACATAAAGAGGAAACATCTCCAGAGGACGCTCAGCGGCGGTACCGCCGTTCCACCCGTAGCCGGTGATGCCCTCATCGGTGGTGACCGTTACCTTGTGCAGCCGCCCGGGCCCGTAGAAGTGGCCACTGTTCCAGATGCCGGGCCGCTCCCACTCAAAGACTTCGCTGCTAACGCCGGTGATTTTCATCGGATGGACTCCCCTATCGCCCTGATGATCTAGGCCGCCTAACACAAATCCAGCAGCGCCTCGTCGTCGTCCCCCGCGTGCAGGTTCACGCGGCGGCCGTCTTTGATGACGGTGTCCAGATGCTTGCCGCCCTGGAGCACTCGGATGTCGGCCAGCGGGTCGGCGTCCAGGATTAGCAAGTCGGCCAGCTTGCCCGGTTCGATGGTGCCCAGCTCTCCTTCCAGGCCCACGACGTAGGCGTTCTCGCGGGTGTTGGCGACGATGGCCTCCATGGGCGTGTAGCCGCCGTACTTGACCATCACCTCAGCCTCGTTGGCGTGCAGGGTGCCGTAGGGCATCACCGGCGAGTTCCCGCTGTCGGTGCCCGCCAGCACCTTGATGCCGAAGTTGCGCGCCGTCTCCAGCACCTGCATGGCGTTGTCGGCGTTGCGGCGGATGATGTCCAGCTCCTCGTCGCTGCGGCCCTTCTCCTTGCCGATGGCCAGTGCCTCGAACAGGAAAGTCATGGTTGGTATCACCCGCACCCCCGCCTCGGCGACCGCGTACAGCTCGGCCTCGGTGGCCAGGTCGGCGTGCATGATCCAGTCGACGCCCGCCTCGGCTGCGGCCATGGTGGATCCGGCGCCGCGGGAGTGGATGGCGACGCGCGCGTTGCGACGGTGGGCCTCCTCGACCACGGCGGCTATCTCCTCCTTCGACATGGTCTGGTTGTCGCCCCAGGTGCTGTCGGCAAGCTTGATGAAGTCCACGCCGTGCTTGGTCTGGCGGCGCACCTCGGTGATCATGTCGTTGACGTCATTGGCCAGGACTCCCAGCAAATGCTCCGGAGTGCCCACCCACGAGGGCTCGGGGTCGCCAATGCTGCCGTAGGTGACAATGAAGCGACCGGCGGTGAAGATGCGCGGCCCCTCGACCAGCCCGGCGTTGATGGCGTCGCGCAGTCCAACCTCGATGAACCAGGTGCCTCCCGGAATGGAGATGCTGGTGA
Organism: Dehalococcoidia bacterium; assembly: GCA_965261885.1. Lineage (GTDB taxonomy): Bacteria > Chloroflexota > Dehalococcoidia > Lucifugimonadales > UBA3495 > VXOI01. The sequence goes on along the minus strand of CBDHDY010000005.1, from coordinate 136,793 downwards.
CGCCGGAGCGCAGCACTGTCTGGGCGTTCCGGGCGGCGCGGATGGCGTTGAAGCCGGGACTGGCGGTGCCTCGCCCGCTGGGGTACTTGACCGATGATACCGACGGGAAGCCGAAGGACAGGTGGCAGTGGCCGTCGATCAGGCCGGGCATTACCCACTTTCCCTCGGCATCGATGGTCTCCACCTTGCCGGTGTCCTCCAGTTTCAGGCCGGGCGGCAGTGCGCCCACGCTGGTGATGCGGTTGCCCTCGATGACCACTGCGTCGTTCTCCGACGCCGGTTCGCCGGTGCCGTCGATGAGCGTTCCGTTGCGGATTACCAGGGTCTTGCCGTTGGCGCTCATGGCGTCCTCCCTGTTGTTCCTGAATGAATTGATGTTCAGAATCCTACGACTCGAAATGTCCTGCTACGCTGGGGGTTAGGTGGTAGTATAACGCAGATGTTCGAGGGCCAAGCAGCCCTCTGCAATTGTCAGCGGGGAGAGAATGATGGCTTTCTACGAAGGGTTTGAAAATCTGAAAATCGACACCAGCGGAGGCGCGACCATCAACCTGGTAAAGGGCGGGGACGGGCCGCCGCTGCTGTTGCTCCATGGCTATCCACAGTCCCACATGATGTGGCACAAGATCGCGCCGAGGCTGGCCGAGGACTTTACCGTCGTGGTGCCGGACCTGCGCGGCTACGGCGACAGCAGCAAGGTTCACGGTGACCCCGAGCACCTCAACTACTCCAAGCGGGCTATGGCCCAGGACCAGGTGGACGTTATGGCGCACCTGGGCTTCGACAGGTTCAAGCTGGTGGGACACGACCGCGGCGCCCGGGTCTCGCATCGGCTGACTAAGGACCACCAGGAGCGGGTGGAACGCCTGATGGTGCTGGACATAATCCCCACGCGCAGGATGTTCCAGATTGTGAACAAGGAGATGGCGACCAACACCTACCACTGGTTCTTCCTGATCCAGCCCTACGACTTCCCGGAGCGGGTCATCGGCGCCGACCCGGACTACTTCCTGCGCCGCTCCTTCCGCCGTAACCCCGACGCTGAGGGCGCCTTCCCGCCCGAGGTGGTGGACGAGTACGCCCGGTGCTTCAGCGACCCGGGCACTATCCACGCCACCTGCGAGGACTACCGGGCTGGCGCCAGCATCGACTTGGTGCACGACGATGCCGATTTCGATAACAAGATCACATGCTCGATGTTCGCCCTCTGGAGTTCCACAGGCTACGTGGGACGGACGCAGGATGTGCTGGCTGTCTGGAACGAGTACGCCACCAACGTGCGCGGCCAGTCCCTCACCTGCGGCCACTACATCCCCGAGGAAATGCCCGACGAGAGCTACGGTATCATCAAGTCCTTCCTGCAGGAGTAGGGAAATCCGCGGAGAACACAGAGGCGTGGGAAAAGAGTCGAATGAACCTCTGTGTTCTCCGCACTCTCTGCGGTGAGTGAGATGCTGGAACGGACGCCGCCTCGAGGCTGGGCAGTTATCCTGCTGTTTCGTGCCCAGCAGAGCAGCGTCATCCTGGTCTCCTACACCTTCGGGCTGTTCCTGCCGTTCATCCGGGAGGATCTGGGCATTACCGCTCTGCAAGCAGGGCTGCTGCAGGCGGTCTGGTGGATAACGGCTGCCGGACTGTCGCTGCCGTTCGGGGCATGGTTCTCCCGCTTCCGGCCTGTGCCGTTGGCGCTGGTCTCGCTGCTGCTGGGCGCGCCGTTTCTGTTCGTGCAGGCCCTTGCCCCCGGGTTCTGGGTGCTGCTGCTGGGGCGGTTCTGCTTCATTCTCTCCCACACAGTGAACACGCCCGCTCGCGCCCTGCTGCTTCGCCAATGGTGCGCCCCGCACCAGTACGCCCTGATTCAGTCTTTCGGACTATCGCAGCACAGCGTGATCCTGGCCCTCGCCGTCAGCCTCAGTCCGCTGCTGATCGAGGGTTTGGAAAGCTGGCGCATTGCCTATGCGGTCCTGGGTGGATTCTTTTGTGCGCAGATCCTGGCGTGGCAGCTTGTGGCCCGTGAGGAGCACGCCCCGCCGGAGCCGCCATCGCAGACCGAGGACGATGAGGGGCAGTCGCCCTGGCTGGCCCTGCGGCGCTATCCGCAGGGCTGGCTGATTGCGGTGGTGATGCTGTTTCTGGCATCCACCTGGACCGGGATGGTCACATTCCTGCCGACACTGTGGGTGGAGGAGCGCAACGTGGCCCTGACCCTGGGCGGCCCGTTGCTGGGGTTCCTGTACTACGCTCTGATACCATCCGGGTTCCTGGGCGGCTGGCTGCTTACCAAGATGCACAGCCGAAAGGTGCTCCTAGTGGTGCCGGCACTGCTGAATGCTGTGTTCGGAGTGGTCATAACCATCTCTGAGGCGCCGCCAATGCTGATGGTGTTCATCACCGGACTGGGCTTGGTCTGGGTGGCGACGCCTGCAATACAGGTGCTCCCTTTCGAGTTCCCCGGAGTCTTGCCCCGGGAAGTGGCCGTGCTGACCGGCCTGATCCTGACCTTCATGGGCGTCGGGTTTGCCATGGGGCCAATGCTGGTGGGCGTTGTCGCAGAACTGACTGGCTCGATCCAGACGGGACTCATCGCGCTATCCCTGCTGACCGGCCTGGGCGTAATCGCCGGCCTCGCCTACCCCGACAGGCCTGGAACGATGCTGGGCGGGAGGACGGCGGCGCAGCTGACAAGCACTGACTCCTAGACGAACCGCTGCTTGGCCCAGCCCTCCTCGTAGGTGGTGCTGAAGATCGGGGCCGATTTCTTGCTCTTGAACATCCACTTGCCGTCCACCCGGACGTATTCCTCGTCGTCGATGCCTGCGCGCCACATGGCCTGGCCGGTCTCTCCGATGGTGCAGGGCATGAACAGGTACCACCGGGCGCGGGCGGTGTCGCCAGAAACCTCGATGCTGGGGTTCAGCCCGTAGTGCAGGGCGAAGACGAAGTGGCTGGATATGCCGCGGAAGAACTCTCGAATCGCCTCGCGACCCTCAAAGCGGCCCAGCCCCTGGCTCTCCCAGGTTGCATCCTCGATAAACAGCGCCGCGATGCGGTCCGGGTCGTAGTTGTCGTCGCAGGCCGCCGCATACTCGGCCTTCAGGTTGCGTAGGGCGTCCACATCCTCCAGAGCCCGCACCCTGATCTGAAGCCCTTCCACCATTTCGGCCAGCTTGCTTGTTTGGTCAGTCGACATGCTCTACCCCCGCTAGTTTTCGTAACGTTGCTGATTATATTGGAACGTAAGTGAAGTCTCGGTTCAATAGCCTGATGATTTGAGTATAAATATTTGACATGCTTTCGCAGCTATCGTAGAGTCCAAGACGACTCACTCTGGAATTCCGACTGAATAGGAGATGTGAGCGATGGCATTCGATTTGTTAATCAAGAACGGCCGGGTGGTCGACGGATCCGGGGGGCCGGAGTTTCGGGCCGACGTTGCCGTAAGCAACGGCAGGATTGTCGGGGTGGGCCGGTTCAACGACTCCGCCACCCGAGTCATCGACGCGGAGGGCCGCGTGGTCGCGCCCGGCTTCATTGACCACCACACCCACTTCGATTCCCAGTGCATGTGGGACCCCATCGTCAACTCGACGTCCCTCAACGGTAACACCTCCATCATCGTCGGTCAGTGCGGCGCGGTGATCGCCCCTGTTCGCCCCGGGGACGGCGAATGGTACCTCGACATGTTCGACAAGATGGAGGGTATCCCCCTGAGCGCCCAGCGGGCTGGGGTCGATTTCTCCTGGGAGTCCATCCCGGAGTATCTGGACGCCATAGGCCGCCGCCGGGGCATCAACGTCGGTGCCTTTGTCGGCCACTCCGGCGTGCGCCGCTACGTGATGGGCCAGGCCGCCCAGGAGCGGGAGGCCACCCCCGAGGAAATCGAGGCCATGAAGGTGGAGGTCCGCAAGGGTATCCGGGCCGGAGCGCTGGGGTTCAGCGTCGGCAACTTCGCTGACCAGGGCGAGGAGATTTTCGGCGTCCGCGTGCCTTCCTCGGTGGCTAACGACGAGGAACGCTATGCAGTGGGCAGCGTCCTCGGCGAGTTGGGCACAGGCGTGTTCCAGGTCAGCGGCGGTGCGGCCGGCGGCTACACCACGCCGGCCGGAATCGCACAGGAACTCTCCCGCCGCACGGGACGCCCCGCCATCTACAACCTGCTGGCGCAGGAACTCAGCAAGCCCGACGAATGGAAAGAGCACCTCCAGATGGTGGAGGACGCCTTCCGGTCCGGTACCAGGGCCTATGCCTCCTGCCTGTCAGCCACGGCCGGGCCGATCTTCGACCTGCGGGCCGGGCTGGGCGGCCTGGAGGACGAGGACATGATCAGTCCCACCACCGTCTTCCAGGGCATGAACACCTGGGACTCGGTGATGGCACTGCCGGTGGAAGAGCGTATACGCTCCTTCCGCGACCCGGAGATTCGCCGTGCCCTGAGCATTGAGGGAGTGGAGACCGAGGGCGAGCACCGATTTCGCATGAACCGGGGCACCCGCACCATGAGCTTCAACCGTCGCTGGGACCTCGTGCAGGTCTACATGGCTCACGAGGAGCGCAACCGGCGGTACAGCGGGATGAGCGTGGAGGATGTGGCAAAGGAACAGGGTAAGGGGATTATGGACGCCTTCCTGGACCTGGTGCTCGACGACGATCTCCGCACCAGCTTCCAGGTCATCGACCGGAACAGCGACCCCACGTCGCAACGGGAGATCCTGGGTTCGCCCTATACCGTCATCGGCACTACCGACGGCGGCGCCCGCCCCGACAAGGGCGACCGCACCACCTACAGCACCTATCTCCTGAGCCACTGGGTGCGCGAAGAGCAGGTGCTGACCCTTGAGGACGCGGTTTACCGGATGACCGGCAAGACAGCGCTGATGCACGACCTCCACGACCGCGGCTTCATCCAGGCCGGCAAGGCCGCCGACATCACCATCTTCGACCCCGATACCATTGGCATGAAGCCCCGGGAGCCCATGTACGAGTTCCCCGGCGGCGAGATGCACGTGAAGCAGCCCGCCACAGGCATCGACTACGTGATCGTCAACGGCGAGGTCCTGCTGGAGAACGGCGAGCATACCGGAGCCCTCCCCGGCCAGGTATTGCGCGGCCCGTATCACCAGGGATAACCGCAGCTACTACAGTTGGGGGACAACCCTCAGGAGACCGAATGCCCCGGCCGATTTGGCCGGGGCATTCTTGTCGACTCACTATGTGTCGAAGCTTCTACTCAGGATCGCGCAAGTGGGGGAACATGGCCAGCGGCGTGGCAGCCAGCAGGCCCGCATCCACGGGCAGCGTCACGCCGGAGACCCAGCGAGCCTCGTCGGATGCCAGGAATAGCGCGGCGTAGGCCACGTCCCACGGCGTGCCTTCGATGCCCAGCGGTCCGGCGCGGCGGCGCAGTTCCAGCATCTCCTGCGAGCTGTGGCGCGCCACCATGGGGCTGTGGACGTGGCCAGGCGCGATGCAGTTCACCCGCACATTGTCGCGCCCGTAATGCACGGCCATGGAGTTGCTGAGGCCGAGGATGCCGCCCTTGGACGCGGCATAGGGATGGCTGGGTCGCCCGCCGCCGGCACGGAGGCCCACGATGGATGAGAGGTTCACTATCGAGCCGCCGCCCGCCTCGATCATCTGTGGGATCGAGTGCTTACTGCACAGCATGACGCTCTTGAGGTTGACGTCCATCACCGTGTCCCAGAAGTCCACGTCCACGTCGGTTACTGAACCGGGGCCGCTGATGCCGACGTTGTTGATCAGGACATTGATGTTGCCGTAGCGCGACTTGGCGGCGTCCGCCATCTCGCGGCAGTCGTCATTGCTGGTTACGTCGCCAGTGAAAATCGATGCCTCACCACCCTCTTCGCGGATCATAGCCATAGTCGTCTCGGCGTTCCGTTCCTCGCGGTCTACAAGCAGCACCTTGGCTCCCTGCCGGGCGAACAATATGGATATGGCCTGACCAATTCCGACGAAATCGCCGCTGCCGGTGGCCCCTGCTCCGGTTACTATCGCTACCTTGTTGCTCAAGCGGTTTCCGCGTTCCGTAGTCATGGTCGCTCCTCGCTAATGGAGAGCGGCTGGTCAAACGCCCAGCCGCAATCACGCAATTTTCCTCCCGGAGATGATCTATTGCCCATAGGCTATTGCAGGATGCAGGTTAATCCAGAGTGCCTTCCTGCAGCAGCATCGCCACCTGCGGGGCCAGCTCTCGGGCCCGCTCGGCCAGTCCGTCTCGGCCGACGTTGGTAATGGGGTGAGGACAGACCAGGTAGGGGAAGCCGGGCACGCCCATGAGGCGAGTGTAGGCCTCGGCGGTGTTGGCGAACACGCTGGTTATGATTGTGGCGGTGGGGAATCCCAGCCGTTCCAAGGAAATTCCGTCGTGCAAACTGCCCGACGAGCAGCCCCCTCAATCGCCTATGCCGGTGATGATCAGGTCGGCGTGGCGGTGCACCTCCTCCATGATCTCCGGCTTGGGAGGCAGAGAGGAGCTGTGCTTTTTCAGGTACGTGATATCGGCAAATTCGAACTCGTCGTGCAGGATGTCGCTGATGGCGCGGAGGATGATGTCGGAGTTGGCCTTGGAGTTGTCCAGCAGAACCAACCGCTTGCCGCGCATATCGTCGGGCCTGTCGGCCAGTGTGAGCGGGTTCGGACCCGGGTCCGCTCCAGTGGGGTCCACCAACTGAATCTTGTGCGCCGTTGCCGTAGTCACTTCTTCATCTCCTCGCAAATTCCTCGTAAAACCCCCTCTCCGGCGGGAGAAGGTGACTTTTACCGCCGTCCTAGTGTCCCGCGGCCCGGAAATCCTCCCAGGAATCGCGGATGGGCACAGTGATCGCCGGAAGGCCGTGGTAGTTCATCATCAGCTCGCTGTAAATGCCGCTGTCGCCGCCGCCCTTCACGATCAGGATTCCATCAGGCGAGGGCGCGGCGGGAACCCGTATGTCTTCGTCGCCGTCCTGTACCGCACCGTTGACGGCACCCAACCGCTTCAACTGCGCCCTGGTGCGCCACGCTTTTTCGTAGACGTACTCCTGGATGCGTTGGCGGTCCCACCCCAGGCGGCCCAGCATCTCGGCGTGCCAGTGGCCCACCACCCAGAACCAGGGGGCGTCGTTTAGGTAAATGCCCAGTCCGTGGCTGGCCATGGCATCTGCGGTGGCGTCCATCAGGCTTTCGGCGGTAACGCCGTAGCGGTTGCCCAGCATCTCCGGGTCCTGGATCGTCGCCACCGTCACCGTAGACTGCTTGGCGTCGAAGCCCCGCGACACGTGGAACGGCTCCCAGGGGCTGTTTTCTTCATCCTCGCCGATGCAGACACCGTACTTGGTCAGCGAGCCCATGCAGCCCCGGTCCAGGACGTTGGGGCGCTGCTCGAACACATTGATCAGGATCAGCCGGATGGCGCGGCCAATGGTGGCGTTGGCGCGGTGTCCGGGGCTGAACAGGTTACCGGTGCAGTTGAGGTCAATCTCCTCACGGATGGGGCCATTGACCACGATCAGGATGCCCGGCGAGTTGGTGGCTGCCGAGGCCTCGTGGATGCAGTTGGGATCGTGCTGGAACATGGCGTCCATGGTAGTCAGCACCACCGGAAAGTACTCGGGCAGGCAGCCGGCCATCACCGCGTTGGCGGCGGCGTGCTCGGCCGTGAGCGCCCGGCGCCGCACAGGCACTTCGCCCAGCACCTGCTCCGGGGCCAAAGACACGTATTCGAGCATGGCCTCCACCCGTTCCAGCGTGGGCGGCACCACTGGCAGGCCGTCGGTCCACCCGTGCCGGTAGCACTCCTCGATGGCGTCCAGTGTCTCGTCTACTTCGTGCAGTCGTGCTCGATGACTATGAGTGGTCATCATCCACCTGACCAAACTCCAGCAGTTGTTGATTCAAGGCACGCGGATTTTATCACGTATACATAACGTTACTATTACGACTGCTGTGCCTAAACGGGCCCCACCCGCTGTGGCGCGTCCTTGGCTGCCACCAAGTACACCGGCTTGGGGTTCAGGGCGTACTCCCGGAGGCAGGCCTCGGTGAACTTGATCGAGTGGGCGCCGCCTGCGGCCACCGCCCGGTCGATCAGATCGTCGTGGTCTTCTTCGGGCGCCACCAGACCTGAGGTGTCCTGAGCGGGAGCCCCTGAGTACCATGCGTACACTGCGGCGCACGCCTGCCAGGCATAGCGGGCTGCCTGCCGGACGTCATCTTCGTCCAGGTACGGGGTCAACATGCGCAGTGCGCTGGGACCGGTTACCGTGTGAACGTACGCGATCAGGTTCTTCGGGCTGGCCAGATAAATTGCGGCGAAGTTCTCCGTGAGATGCGAAATGAAGCGAGACAGGTCATTGCCGGTGTCTACAAGATTAATCACGGGCGCAAACTCAGGATGCTCCTCCATCCCCTTGATCTGCTCGGAGACCGGACCTGTACCGTCGAATGAGAGGTCGTGCAAGAGATCAACATGGTCAAGTGCGGATCTAGGCGTGTGTCCGGCATCCGATGGAGAGGGATCGCCCGGCAGGGTGTAGTATCTGGCAGCCCAGTAGCCGAGGCCCTGCGCCAGTTCGTCCCTGCGCTGAGGAGTCTCCTGTGATGAGAGGCTCCGAACCGCGTGGGCCGTGCGGATGAGGCCGTGGGTGGCCGCCGCCATCACCGCCGGCGCCAGGCGGGGCACCCACTGGCGTATCACGTCCTGCCAGGGGGCCTCTTCCAGTTCGGTCTCGAAGAACTGCACCCAGTCCCCCAGCCTCTCCCGAACGCCGAGGTACTCACGCCATTCCTCCCGCGGAATGGCAAGAGACGGTGACGGCCGGTACATCAGGCGGCTCCTGTACCCATCGATCCACGGCACCACCGCATCCTCCCTGCCCATGGCGAACAGGGCCTCTGCGGCCATCGGACCGTGGTTGGCGTTGCCGTTCACCATTTCTGCACTGGCGAAGCTGAGATGGTCGAGCATTTCGTCGATATTGATTGCCATAGTTATGCTCCTCCCCAAAGCCTCTGTGAATATAACTTATATTCATTATAATCAATGTGGTTCGCTCAAATTGCCAGGCACATTGTCGACCAGTGAGCCAGGCCAATGCAGCAAGGTGTAGACTGCCTCAATAGTCCAACGTATTCCCGGCTGTCAGGCACGGGCCAGCCTGGCACCGATCTCGTCTCCGGCCAGCTTGGCGCTGTGGGCCTCGATGTCGATGCCGTACAGCCGGGCGGTATTTTCGCCCATGATTTTGCGCTTGACCGCCGGGGTGAGCTCCACACCGAATTCCTCCCGTATGTCGTCCGGCAGCTGGAAGGACATGAACTTGTCAATTATCCACTTGGGGCTCCAGATGGCGTAGTCGCTGCCAAAGAGGATGCGGTCCTCTCCCAGCCAGAAGAGCAGGTTGGCCATGATCTCGGCAAAGTACCTGGGCCTGGAGTTGATGAACGCCATGGCCACCGAAGTGCCAGCGTAGACGTTGTGCTCCTGAGTGGCGATCCAGCAGAAGTCGTCGAGGCGCGGCAAGCCAACGTGTTCTACGATGAAGTTCAGTCCCGGAAAGTCGGTGGCGGCGTAGTCCACGTCGTTCACGTCAAAAGCGTCGCGGCTCAGCGGGTATATGGTTGGGCCCTTGTGCACGTGGACGTTCTTGATGCCAAGTTCCTGCGCCAACTCCAGGTACCGGTACGACCATGGGTCGTTGAGTTTCCAGCCCTTTGAGTCGCCGCGCCACTCCGCGGTGTACAGCTTCAGGCCCCCAATGGGATATTCGGCCATCATCTCGCGGAATCTGTCCAGGCCTGCCTCTTCCTCGCGGGGATCATAAGAGCCGCACAGGATGAACCGGTCGGGGTGCTTCTGCTTGACCACGTTGTTCTTCTGGTGAGTGTTGAAGCCGGTCTTGAAGAACTCGTAAAGGTAGGTGGAATTCAGGATTGCCACGTCAACGTAGCCGTCGATGAACATGTCGTTCACTAGGGCTTCCTCGCCGTAGTTGCAGTATTTGTCGAAGTCCCAGACGTAGTCCGCCGGGGATAGGGCCGAATGATAGTCGTAGAAGCACTTGATCCAGGCGTTTCCGTAGTCGTTCTTGTGGTTATCTGGCCCGGCGTCCCAGAAATGCATGTGGCCGTCCACCACGAAGATTTTCTCGCCGTTGGCTGAGTACATCTGATGCCTCCTAGAGCCGCGATTCGCCCGTGGTCAGGAAGTTGTGGGAGTCCAGTTGGAGTTGCGGGATTGCAGCATCGCTGAGCACAATGAGCCGCTGGCCTCCATGGCCAGGCGGGTGGTGCGGGCGCGGACGTAGTAAGTCTCCAACCCCTCCGGCTGGATGGCTGCGCCCTTTACGTCAACGATCAGCGGGGCCGAGCCTGAGCAGTCCAGGCCCAGTTCGTCGCGCCGTTCCAAGTACCTGGACAGGGCCCGGGCGTCGACCGCCGCCGGGACGTCCTCCACCCTGAGAACCGCCATTGCCTCGAATGACAGGCCCGCGCGCTTCAACTCTCGCAGCAGCCTCTCCTGGCGGGAGAAAAATCCCTTGCGCAGGAAAATCTGTCGCGTATCCTCCAACGTGTCCGGTCCTCCCTCGGGGAAGGCCTCGCCGAAGCTCTTGCCTGGCCCTGAGCCGCTTTCTACCTCGTGTCCGGCAAAATGCTCGCCCAGCTTGACGGTAACCGAGCGGACGCCTTCCATGGACTGGAGTTCCCGGCGTACGTCAGAGGCCATCAGGTAGGAGAAGTTGGCGGCGCACCAGTATGTGGGAAGTCTCAGGCGTACGGTCAGGTTACCGTCGTCGTCACCCGCAACGATTTCGACGAACCCCAGCGCCAGCACCGACTCATCCAGCTCCGGGTCCAGCACCCGGTCCAGGCTCCCCAGCACTGCATCCCGGTCAATTGTGATCGGCAAGTGGATGTCTGGAGTCTGGTTCATGGCGCGGTCAACTCCCCGTAAGTGTCAGGGCGGCGGTCGCGGTAGAACTGCCAGGTGTTGCGGACTTCGGCGATCTCATCCAGGTCCAGGTTGGCGACGATCACCTCATCGCGATCGCGGGAACCCTGAATGATGATTTGCCCCTTCGGGTTGCAGAAGTAGCTGCTGCCGTAGAACTCGCCCATTTCCCAGGGCTGTTCGACACCCACCCGGTTGATGGCCCCGAGGAAGTAGCCGTTGGCCGCGGCGTGGGCCGGCTGCTCCAGCCCCCACAGGTACTCGGACAGCCCGGCGACGGTGGCCGACGGGTTGAACACCATCTCGGCTCCTCCCAGCCCCAGCGCTCGCGCGCCCTCCGGAAAATGGCGGTCGTAGCAGATGTAGACCCCCACCTTGCCCCGTGCCGTGTTGAATACCGGATAGCCCAGGTTGCCGGGCCGGAAGTAGTACTTCTCCCAGAACCCCGGCGCGACGTGGGGTAGGTGGTTCTTCCGGTACTTGCCAAGATACGAGCCGTCGGAGTCGATGACCGCCGCGGTGTTGTAGAACAGCCCGGTAATCTCCTCCTCAAACACCGGTACGACCATTACCATCCCGTGCTTGCGCGCCAGTTCCTGCATCAGCCGCACCGTCGGGCCGTCGGGCACCGGCTCCGCCAGTTGCCGCCACCGGTCATGTTGCTCGGCGGGAAAATAGGGGCTGGTGAACAGCTCCTGCAGGCACAGCACTTCCACGTCCCTGCCGGCGGCCTCCTCAATGAGCGCGACGTGCTTGTCCAGCATCAGTCGCCTGATGGCCTGGATTTCCTCCGGCGCGTCCCGCCCGATACCCGCCTGGATCAATCCGGCTCGCACTACTCTCGGCATCCCGCGTCTCCCCTACGCACCCGTGAATTCCTTGATGGCAGCGAAATACTCGTTGATCCCGTGGTAGAGCAGGTCGTTGTGCCCGGCACCGGGAACGGTCAGCAGCCGTTTGTCGTCCGACTGAAAGGCGTGGTGCATCTCGACCGCCTGCTGCACCGGGGCCAGTTCGTCCAACTCGCCGTGGATCACCAGCGAGGGTATGGTGATGGAGCTGACCTTGGCCAGGTACGCCGCCTCCAGTGCCTCCGCCTGCTGTGGTGGGAGTCCATACACGAAGTTGCCCAGGATGGGCCGCCCGCTTTCGATGATCACGCCCGCCAGCCGGTCGCCGCGATTGGCGGCCAGCTCGAACGCCGAGTGCCGTCCCATCGACCGTCCCATCACGAAAATTCGTCCTGTGTACCCTTCGGACTCCAGCACCCCGGCCGTGTAGTCCAGCACCGCATGCGAGTCGGTCAGCATCCCGGTGAAGGATGGCCAGCCCCCGCTGCGACCATAGCCACGGTAGTCCGCCACGAAAAAGTTGAGGCCGGTCTGGTTGTAGAGGGGTGCGATCCCGTTGTAGTCGGTGGCCGTCTCTCCGTTGCCGTAGAAGAACAGGATCGTCGGCGCCTCGTCCCCAACCGGAAAGAAACGGCAGGAGAGCGAGTTGTCGTCATCCACCGCCACTGCATGGTCGCTCGCGCCCGGAGGTGTGGACGACCAGTTCTTCCTCGGATAGAAGGCATTCATGGAAATGCTCACGTCGTCCAGCACCGAGTAATCCACCGTCGCCATATCTGCTCCTCTTACTGACCGCAGGCCCTGACCATTTCCTTGGAAAGGTGGAATCCCAAATGGCTGCTAGTCGAAGTACCCTGACCGGATGTGCTCCCGGATGGTCTCCGCCACCAACCCAGGACGCTGAACAGGTACGTCGTGGATGCTGTCTTCCAGCCACACGGTCTTGCTGCGGGGCAGCAGACGCTCCGCCGCTGTGATGGACTCGGAGCGGGCCAGTGTGCGCTCGTATGCGTCGGGGTTTTCGCGTTGGCGGGCAGGCATCATCAGAACAGGGCACGACACGCTTGGATAAAGGTCCCGGGGGTGGTGGTCCCACAGGGCTTCGATGATGCGCAGGTGGTTGTCGCGGGAAAGCTTGGAGCGCAGCGTGCCGTCGTCCAGAGTCTCGAAGTTGGCCAGAATGATTTCCTCAGCCGGCTGGCCGTGCTCGCCGATGAGCGTGGCCCACTGGCCGCCGGACCGCACGCGCTCGAGGAACTGGGCTGGGGTGACGCCGCGGAAGTCAGGTGGTGCCATCTGAACGAGGGCATCGTCCAGCGAGTCGTAGCGGGCCGAGGCATCGATGGTGCCGCCATCGACAAATACGATTCCCTGCAGCAACTCCGGATTTGCCACCGCCAGCTCCAGGGCTACGTCGGCTCCCCAGGAGTGGCCGACCAGCACCGGACGTTCGATGCCACGGCCCTCCAGCATCGCCGCCAGGTCACTGCCCACGCTGGCGAAGTCGTACCCGGTTTCCGGCTTGCCGCTATCGCCGTGCCCCCGCTGGTCTACAGCGATGACCGCGAAGTCACGCGCCAGGATGGGGGCGACGAAATCCCAGATGCGGCAGGTGGAGGCCAGCCCGTGCAGCAGTATGACGGGACGGCCTTCGCCGCCCCAATTGCGCACATGCATCCGCAGGCCGCCGTAGCGGGTGTATTCGTCTTCGGGAATCTGGTCTGTCATCGAAGGTTCTTGTTCCTTTCGCGTCGAGTCCCTGCGGGGTTGCCATAATATAGGTGGTGCCAACGCCACGCGCAACGTCAGAAAGTCTGCTCGCAAAGTTACTTCAGCCCTTACAGCGCGACAGTTGCAGTTGGCCTGAGGGAACTATTGTAGCGTTTTGGGGAGCGAGTGCTGAGACGTGGGGTTCACATAGAGCGGGCCCCAACCGGCTCTAACCGCGATATTTCTGGTTGCTATGCAGGAGGTTTGCGCTGGTGAGGAACCTGCACCGACGCCGTTCCCTTTGACCGTAATGTCTGATCCACTGGAGATCCTGACGCGCCGAGGCACGCAGTGGCCACCCTCTGGCCAGCCAACCACCTGTTCCAGGAGACTGTGCCGGCGGGATAATGAGTACGCCGTTCTTTGGGCGGAATTCACGGGCGAATTCCTGGAAATTATGCTGGAGTGGCTTGCCGAACGGACCAGCAACCCCTAACCTGTCATCTCACGATCACAATTGCAGGCAGTGCGCATGAGCAACAACCAGCGTCTCGTCGTTCTCGGCCGGGACGCCTCCGACATTGACCGGCTCACCAGGATACTGGAGGGGGCCGGCTACATTGTCACCAGCACCACCAACGACAGTGTGGCCATCGACATGGTGGGGTCGTCCACCTATGACGCCATGCTGATCTCCCGGGATGTGGCAGAGGTCGACCGCCGTTACGTGTCCACCGAGTCGCGCCATCGAGATATTGGTCTTCCGGTGCTTACGGTCAATAGTGCCCGCTCCATCCTCACCCAGTTGAAACAGGCCCTGCCGTAGAGGTCAGATTGCAGGAGGCGCGAGGAGCAAAGGGCAATGGCCGTCCGGCTCCTCGCGTCCTTTCGCTCGCTACTGGTAGGCCGGGCTGTAACTGGGGCTCGCCACCCGGCCGCCGTCCACGATGATGTAGTCGCGGTCGATGGGCTCTCCGGCGATGAAAGCGGTCAGGCACTCGCGGATGCCGTTGGCGTAGCGAAGCTGTGCCTCCAGCGTGGTGCCGGAAACGTGGGGAGTCATGGAGTGGTTGGGCATGCTGCGCCACGGATGGTCGGCGGGCGCGGGCTGCGGGTACCAGACGTCGCCGGCATAGCCCGCCAGATGCCCGCCCTCCATCACCTCAACGAGGGCGTCTGTGTCGACGATACGCCCCCTGGCCGTGTTCACGAGGTAGGCGCCTTGCTTCATGGTGTAGAGCAGGTCCCGGTCGAACAGTCCCTGGGTGGCCGGCGTCAGCGGGATGTTGATACTGACCACGTCGCTCTCGGACACCAGCGCCCTGAGTCCCTGGAACCTTGCGCCCAGCACGGTCTCCTCGGTGTGGGGGAGCCGGCGATAGTCGAAGTAACGCATCTGGACGTCGAAGGGCTTGAGCCGGGTGGCCACCCGCTGTCCGATCCTGCCGAACCCGACAATGCCGACCCGCTTGTCCTCCAGGTCGTGGGAACGGGCTGCCACCTTTCCGATGTCCCATCCGCCGTCCAGCACCTCCTGGTAGGCGGGCATGTAGTTGCGCACCAGCGTCAGGATCTGCATCACGACATGCTCCGCGACGCTGACCACGTTGCTGCCGGTGATCTCAGCCACGGTGATGCTGCGCTCGGCAGCGGCTGCCAGGTCAAAATGGTCGGAGCCGACACCCGCCGTCAGCAGCAGCTTGAGGTTCGGCGCCTGCGTGATTCGTTCCCGGCTGATGTAGGCGGGCCAGAACGGGGTCGCAATCAGCACATCGGCCGTGGGGAGGTGGCTGTCCAGCCCGGCACCGGCATCGCTGGTGGCCACCAGTTCGTGGCCCTGCCCCTCCAGCCACTCCCGCAGTCCCAGCGCATTTTCTGCGCATCCCAGCAGCTCAGGAGTCTCTGCCGCTGCCGCTCCTCCCGGATATAACACTGCCACTACTTTCATGCTGCCCCCAATTGATTTCGGATTTCGCCGTGCCTCGTGGCAATTCGCCGCAATCCGGTTGCTTAATCCCGTACAGGGGTTTCGGTAAGTTACACAATATGATGGTAATCCCTGTCAAGCGCAATGTAATTTGGAGGCCGAATTTTGATTCTATTGCACACATGCGAATTATTCGGCAGGGGGACCGGCGTCGGGAACTGCGGGTGATCGTCCCCGAGCTGGCCGTCGTGCTGCCACCGGCTCCGGGTGCGGGACGTGTGGGACACAAACCGTACGGCTGGTTGTCGCTTAGCTGGTTGTCGCTTAGTGGCTACCTGATCAATTCTACCAAGCGACCGGCACCCATTGTCCGGGTTCAGGTGCCCGGGTTCATCGTCCCCGGTTCAGCCATCCGGGTTTATCAGCCCGGGTTCATCAGCCCGGGTGCAAGAGTCCGGGTTCGTCGCCTGGGGCCACAAACGAAAAGGCCGGAGAGCTTGCTCCGGCCTTTGGCTTCATAAGGTAATCGCGGCGCTTATCAGTCCGCGTCGGCGGTCTCAGCGTGTGCGGATACCTTGGCCAACACGTCGTCCAGCATTCTTTGTAGCGCCATGGTGTGGCTGCAAACGGCTCTGGTAGCGAAGAAGTGGCACTCGCAGTTCCATTCCCCGGAATCGAAGGTCACATCGTAGCTGTTATGGTTGCCCTGAAACGTCGCCGAAAAGCTGTTGATGCTGACCCTTTCCTTTTCCTCAGCGTATTTCCTCGCCTTGTCAATCTTGCCGATGATGCTGGAATCCATCGCACCTCCTAACCCGCCGACCCAACGGCCGGACTAGCCTGACTTTGTCCGGCCATACCGGGTTGAATATTCTTACGCTCCAACAGTAATGTCGGATTGAACTTCAATTCTATGCTGGCACCGCCGGGAATTCAAGGAGACGATGACATAATGCAGGGTCTCTTAGTTGTCGTCTGCCCCGTTGGCCCTGAGCTTCTCCAAGGGCCGTCCATCAACAGTTCGACAAGCTCACCGCTAACGGACTTGAAGGCCCATTAGCAACAACTCGAAGACCCTGGACATAACGCAGACAGAATGCGGAGTCAAGTTGAAAAAGTTCGTCCGCAGAGCCGGGCAATGGTATCCGTGGGTCCGAAGACACGGGTTCTGGCTTCGCTTGATTCACAATTGACAGCGGCAAAAGTATGGGGCATGATGAAGGCGGTCGTACCCCAATACGTTGATTTACATTTGAATATTCCCACGCTGTGAGCACCCTTCACAGGGTTTGAACGAGGAAGCTGGTCAAAGTCCAGCGCTGTCCCGCAACGGTAGGTGCCGGTCGAGTTTATTGATCGGGGCGAGTCCGGTCCACGGCTCCCAGCGATGTTTTCGCCTTCGAGGAAAGGCAACGGCATTGCACGCTCTGCCCTTTCCTTGGGCAGGGCTTTTTTGTTGATTTGAATTCTGAGTGGCGGAGTGGATTCTTGACTTTCGCGCGATTCCTTTTGTTCTCTGTGGTTATTCTCACCGTGATGGCCGCGACGCTGTTGGCCTGTAATTCCGATTCCCCCACAACTTCCGTGCCTGGGCTTACAGGGTCACCGGAGCCAACAGCTCTTCCGGCAACTCCCACGCCCGTCCCCGCCACCTCCACGCCGATGCAGGAACCTGCCACTCCTACCAGCGCGCCGCCGACTTCCACCCCCGCAGCAACGTACCAGCCAACGGAAACTCCGACGGTCCTGCCGTCGGAGCCGAGTACAGTCACGGTGATGTCGTCCGACGGTACCGAGGTAGTGTTCGACACGCCGCCGGAACGCATCGTGGTCTACGATGGCGCTGCGGTAGAAATGCTTTTCGCCATCGGCCAGGAACACCGGATTGTTGGAACCCACAGCTACGTTACCTACCCGCCGGAGACGGAAAGCATCACCAAGGTCGGCGATGCGTTCAACATGGACATCGAGGCAATCGTCGCCCTTGAGCCTGACCTGGTGTACGTGTTCTATGACCGGTTCAACGCGGACCTGGAGCGGGCCGGACTGAAGGTGCTGTACATCAAGAGCCTGACCCACGGTTTCACGCAAGTGGCCGACCAGATACGGATGTGGGGCGCCATAACCGGCGCGATGGACGAGGCGGAGCGCGCCGCGGCTGATTTTGACGCGCGAGTCGCCGCCATTCAGGAAAAGATGGAGGAGGTTGAGCTGACCCGGACCATTTACTCCCACGGGTTCGACTGGTGGACGCCGGGACGCAACACCCTGGTCAACGACGTGTTCGAGTTGCTGAAGCTGGAGAATGTCGCCGACTTCGAGGGATACCTGCAAATCAATCCCGAAGTAATCGTGGCCAACGAGCCGGATATCGTCATGGCGGACTCAGTGGAAAGCGTTGCGGATAGTCCGGCGCTTTCCACGCTGCATTTGTTCGAAGACCCTGAACATATCGCTGACCACATATTCGTAATGAGCGAAGGCAACTCCTTCAACATCGCCGGGCCGCGATTCCTGGACGCCGTGGAGGAAATGGCGGCTTGGGTCTACCCGGAAATGTTCCCTTAAATCCCAGATAAGCATCCAAATAACTCCGAAACGGTTAACAGACAGGGCAAGAGTAAGGCAGTGGCAGGCATAAGGCTGAAAGGCAGTAGCGCCCCTGACTCCACCATCGCCAAGAGCGAAGGGGAACAGGGGGCACTGACGGCCACTCGCGTGAGCGCAGGGCTGGTCGGGCTGCGCTATCCGTGGTGGCGGATTGTGCTGGGGCTGGCGGTGCTGGTCGTGGCGGCCATCTTCGCAGCCAGCCTGGGGTCGGTGTATGTGCCCTTCGGCGCGGTAGTGCAGGTTGTGGCGGCGGGACTGCCGGGCGTGGAACTGTCGCCAGACATCCCGAACGCATGGGACACCATCGTGTGGAAGCTTCGCCTGCCGAGGGTGGCCCAGGCGGCGCTGGTGGGCGCGGCGCTGGCCATGTCGGGAGCGGCATATCAGGGACTGTTCAAGAACCCGCTGGCCGACCCCTACCTGGTGGGTGTGGCGTCGGGGGCCGGGCTGGGCGCGGTGGTGGTGCTGCTCACTGGCATCCCGATGTACCTGGCCGGCATCAGCCTGCTGCCCGTCGCCGCCTTCGCTGGAGGCACCGGTGCGGTGATGGTGGCCTACTCCATCGCCCGCAACTCCCAGGGAACGCCAACGACTACGCTGATACTGGCCGGGGTCGCCATCGCGGCACTGACCGGGGCGGTGTCCAGCCTGCTCATCCTGCGCAGCGACCCGGAACTGAGGCCTGTGCTGGCCTGGCTGATGGGTAGTCTCATATCCTCGGAATGGAAGGAGAGCGCCATCGTGCTGGCCTACGTCGTTCCCGGCATGGCCGTGCTGCTGGGATTCGGGCGGATGCTCAACGTGCTGCAACTGAGCGAAGACCACGCAGCCATGCTGGGGGTACCGGTGGAGAAGGTGAAGCTGCTGCTCATCGGGGCGGCCACCATGGTGACGGCGGCGGCGGTGTCCTTCTCCGGCCTAATCGGATTCGTGGGGCTGGTGGCCCCCCACGTGGTACGGCTCATCTGGGGTCCGGACTACCGATTCCTCCTGCCCATGTCCGCCATTGTAGGTGCGACCTTCCTGGTGCTGGCCGACCTGGTGGCCCGCACCATTGTATCGCCCGGCGAGCTGCCGGTGGGCATGGTCACCGCGTTCTGCGGCGCTCCCTTCTTCCTATACCTGTTGCGCCGCCGCCGGCTGGGAGTGTAGCGGGCATGAGACTGCGCATGAACGGGCACCGCAACGGCAAGGGCAACGGCAAAGGGAGCAACGGGCACTCCACCGCCGATCTGCCCTGCAACGGACACAAGCCCTCCCCACCGGTCAATGGCAGTACAGTTCTGTCCGGAAATGGCTACCCCGCTCCAATCGTTCATCCCGGTCAAAATGGATCTGATCCGGCCCTACATCCTGAGCCTGTTCGAGGGCAGGCGGACGTGGCCGGTGTCAGTGCGGCGGGAGTCTGGGCGTCCTACGGTGAACGAGAGGTACTCCGCGGGCTGGAGCTGGAGGCGGCGCAGGGAACCCTGACGGCGCTGGCCGGCCCCAACGGAGTGGGCAAGTCCACTCTGCTTCGTCTGATTGCCGGGGCAATGCAGCCCGGACGGGGCCACGTCCGGGTTATGGGCAATGACATTTCCACTATGAGTGGCAGGGAGCGGGCGCGGCTGGTGGGCATGGTGCCCCAGAACCCCGACCTGCCCCGGGGCGCGTCGGCTCTGGAGGTGGTGCTGATGGGCCGGAACCCCCACCTGCGGCTGCTGTCGTGGGAGACCGCCGACGACGTGGAAATCGCCCTCGAATCGTTGCGGATGACCGACGCCGAACACCTGGCGGAGCGCCCGGTGCACCAGCTTTCAGGCGGCGAGCGCCAGCGGGTCGCCATCGCAATGGCATTGGCGCAGCAGACGCCGGTCATACTGCTGGATGAGCCGACGGCCAGCCTGGACCTGGCATACCAGCCGGTCATTATGCGCCTGCTGCGGGAACTGGCGGCGGAGGGCAGGACGATGATAGCGGCGGTCCACGACCTGACGCTGGCCGGGCAGTTCTGCGATCAGGTGGCGCTGGTCAGCGAGGGCCGCGTGGTGGCCTGCGGCCCGCCTGAAACTACGCTCACTCCTGCGGCGATTCATCAGGTCTACGGCGCCGACACGCTGGTACTGGAACACCCGGAAACGGGCAAACCCATCGTGGTTGCCCGTTGAACTCCCCGCGGCCATAGGTTGGAGCCTGGTTTTCCTTGTTCCGGCCCCCCTTTTGCTTGGAGAGCCTCGGTTCATGCTCAGCTTGTGGCGACGACGGCGGGAGTCGGCGATCTTCTGGCTGTTTTGCATTCCGCGCTGCACCCCCGAAATGATCTTGTCTTTCGCTCCCTTGTGTCCATTGAGAAATAGGGACAATTGCCAAGTCTCCCATTTCCGCAATCCGATTGTCTTGAGCATGTAAGAGGTCGGGTTGGGAGATTTCGATAATGGTTCGACCAGCTCAACAGCAACGGAATCTTACGGATTTTGTAACCTCCCTGCGTCATATCGCCCTGAATGTTCGCTCCAGAATAAATCGGTCGTTGACTGGCTCTGCTGCGTAAAATAAAATCCAGAACAATTCCCCACAATGGCGATTATCGTAACCCGTCGATAACCGACCGGAATTCGGGACTAAAAATTGTCAGTAACCAAGCTATCCTGCCCATCGAATTCGGAGCAATAATTCTGGCATTAATGTCGATGTGAGAGTGTCCAGGCTGATGAACGGTGACCAGATCAGGGATTCCTTTATCCAGTTTTTCGAAAGCAAGGGGCACCAGCACATGCCTTCGGCTTCCCTCATTCCTGCCGGGGACCCGACGCTGCTTTTCACCAGCGCTGGCATGGTACCGTTCAAGCCGTTCTTCATGGGTGAGCAGACTCCGCCATCGCGCCGGCTCACCAGCAGCCAGAAGAGCTTCCGCACCACCGACATCGACGAGGTGGGAGACCACAAGCACCTGACATTCTTCGAGATGCTGGGCAACTTCAGCATTGGCGATTATTTCAAAGAGGGTGCCGTGGGTTTTGCCTGGGAGCTGGTAACCCAGCTTTTCGGCCTCTCGCCTGACCGTCTCTACGTTACCATCCACCTTGACGACGACGAGGCTTTCGCCATCTGGCACGATCAGGTCGGCGTACCCGCCGACCGCATCTACCGCTACGGCGACAAGGACAACTGGTGGGGTCCCGCCGGAACAGAAGGTCCCACTGGCCCCTGTTCGGAGATCCATTACGACGGTGGAGTTGAGAAGGGCTGCAACGGCGGCCGGATGGTCGATGTCGACCTGCTCACTGCCCAGTTCCGCGATGAGCGCGATGGGGCCTCTCCCCGCGATGTCGACGGCTGCCACCCCAACTGCGACTGCGAGCGGTTTGTCGAACTGTGGAACCTGGTTTTCATGCAGTACTACCAGGACCCGGAGCGTAACCGCACGCCCCTGCCGGCCCCCAGCGTAGACACCGGAATGGGCCTGGAGCGGGCGGCGGTGATACTGCAGGGCAAGAACAACATCTACGAGACCGACCTGTTCACGCCCATCATCGCCAGGGCCTGCCAGCTCACGGGACGAGAGTACGGTGCGGATACTGAGACTGACTTCGCCCTGCGGGTCATCGCCGAGCACGCCCGCGCCGCCGCCTTTCTGATCGGTGACGGGGTTGTCCCGGGAAACGAGGGCCGGGGCTACGTGCTGCGCCGGGTCATCCGCCGCGCCATCCGTTATGGGCGCCGCCTGGGGCTGACCGGCCTGTTCCTTGGTGAGGTGGTCCAGGAGGTCATACCCCGGTTCCAGGCTGTGTACGGGGAACTTTCCCTCAACCGTGACTTTATCCTTCGCGTGGTTAACCTCGAGGAGGAGAGGTTTGCCGAGGCCTTCGGGCGGGGCAACGAAATCCTGCTGGATATGATCGTTGCAGCAGGTTCCACCGGCAACGGCGCATCACATGCGGGAACTATTTCCGGTAGAGATATCTTCGTCCTGTACGACACCTATGGCTTTCCCCCCGAACTGACTGCCGAGATCGCCCGCGAGCACAATTTCGATGTGGACATGGACGGTTTCGAGGCGGAGATGGAGCGGCAGCGGGAACAGTCGCGAGCCGGTCAGCATTTCGAAGGCAACATGGAAATGCTGACCGCCTACGAGAACTTGGGCGCCGGACGCACCGTATTCACCGGTCACGGCCCGACCGAACAGGAATCGGTCGCCGCGGCCATGCTGGTCGACGGCGCATCCTCGGGGCACGCCACCCAGGGCCAGCAGGCCGAGGTGGTCATCAGCCGCACTCCCTTCTATGCCGAGGGTGGCGGACAGCTGGGCGACCAGGGCTACATTCGTGGCCCCAACGGGCTGTTCCGGGTCGAAGACACCCAGTCGCCGGTGGCCGGCCTCATAGTGCAGAAGGGCGTCGTGGAAGAAGGCCATATCGCCGTCGGAGATCCCGTGCAAGCCTCTGTGGATCCGGCTCGCCGGATGGACTCGTCCCGAAACCACAGCGGCACGCACATCCTGCACGCGGCGCTACGTGCCACCCTGGGCCCCCACGTGAGGCAGGCAGGGTCTCTGGTTGCGCCCGACCGGCTGCGTTTCGATTTCAGTCATGTGGGACGGATGAGCCGCGACGAGCTCCTGGCCGTGCAATCTTTGGCCAACGAGAAGGTGCGGGCCAACCTGTTGGTCTCGACCCAGGAGACCTCTTACGCCGACGCGGTGCGCCAGGGGGCATTGGCGTTCTTTGGCGACCGTTACGGTGACGTGGTGCGGGTGGTCAGAATGGCAGAAGAATCCGACGAGCCATTCAGTTTTGAGGTGTGCGGCGGCACCCATGTCTCAGCCACCGGACAAGTCGGCACACTGTTGGTGCTGGGCGAGTCAAGCATCGGTGGAGGAATGCGCCGGGTGGAGGCCTTGACCGGCCGCGCCGCCGAAACGCTCTTCGTGGAGCAGTCGGCGACGCTCGATGCCTTGTCCACCCGTCTGCAGACCCCGGTGTCCGACCTGGAAGCACGGTTGGACAGCTACATGCAGGAGACCGATGACCTTCGCAGGCGACTCTCCGGCATGGAGCGGTCGCTGCTTCGTTCGGAGGCAGAGGCCCTTTTGCAGCGCGTGGTCGACGTTGACGGTGTGCGGGTAGTCGCCGGCCGCACCTCCGCCCACAACGCCGACGGGATGCGCGAGATGGGCGACTTCCTCCGGGACAAGCTGTCCAGCTGCGTGGTAACGCTGGGAGCCCTGGCCGAAGGCAGCCCAATTCTGGTGACCATGGTCACTTCCGACCTGATTGAACGGGGCGTCAACGCCGGTAACATCGCCCGCGACGCTGCCAAGCTGATGGGAGGCGGTGGCGGCGGACGTCCGGAGATGGCACAAGCGGGTGGGCGGCAGCCGGAGAAGCTGGATGATGCCCTCGCCGCCGTGCCTGACCTGGTCCGCGCGGCCTTGTCCTGAGGACTATGTTGCCTGACTTTCGCCATCCCGGCGGCTGCCGGAGCCAGGTGTCATCCGCCGTCCGTCATTTCCGCGAAAACGGCTATCCATCGCAACAAGCCGTCTGTCATTCTCACGAAAACGGCAGTTTACCGTCGTTGGCACAGTGAGGCTGCTCGCCCTTGACGTGGGTGAACGCCGCATCGGTCTAGCCTCCGGAGTGACCGAAGTAGGAATTGCGCTGCCGGCAGGCTACATTAACAGGACCAAACTGGTTGATGACATCCGCTCGGTGATAGACGCGGCCCGCCGGCGCCAGTCCGATGCCATCGTGGTCGGCGTCCCTTACCTGAGTGATGGCGGCAAAAGTCCCCAGACGACACAGGTACTCGGTTTCATCCGCGCTCTTCGCATGCGGACGGAGCTCCCCATTCACGAGGTTGACGAGGCTTTTACCAGTGTCGAAGCGGAGGGGCTGTTGCGGGATGCGGGGTTGCAGCCATCCCGGGACAGGCCGTCAATAGACGAAGCCGCCGCAGTGTTGATACTGCGACGGTTTATTGAGTTCAAAGAAGAATCAACGGAGAATCAGGGGGCTTGATTCACAGGTACGTCCGCTGAAAGTCATCGGACAGCAGAGTCATGGCTTCCATGTCCCAGTCGAAGGTAAGCACCACTGACCGGTCCGAGGTCGCCTCCAGCAGACGACGACCATTCTGCGCCACCACGCTCTCGGCCTTTCGGTAGTCCAGTTCCTCCTTCTCCACGCCCGTACGGTTGCAGACCATGATGGGCAGGCCGGTCTGGGCGGAGCGGGCCTCCCACTCGCCGTCAGGCCCGCAGCCGCCGGGACCCCAGGAGACTGGGGAAATCAGCACCTGTGCACCCTTGGACTCCAGGACCTCTGCCACGTCGTTCTTATAGGCGTCGGCGCAGATGAGCACTCCGGCCTGAACACCGTCCAGCTCGTAGGGGCTGATCTTCCAGCCTGCGGTGGACCACGCCTCGGCCCCACCCAGGGTCTTGATCTTGCGGTGGCGGCCGACAATATCCCCTTCGGCATTTATGATGAACACCGTGTTGTACATGCGTCCCGATGCCGGGTCCAATTCCGGGTGGGAAAGGAACACGGTGAGGTTCTTGTCGCGAACCAACTCACAGAAGTCAGACATCCACCGGTCGGGTTGCGGCTGTATCCAGCCGGTGCCCAGCTTCTTGAGAAACAGGTATCCGGGGATGCACAGTTCCGGCGTAATCGCCCATTGGGCGCCTGCCTCGGCAGCGGCCGCCACGCCGTGCTCCACCAGCCTGCGGTTGTGTTCTATGTCGCCGGTTACCGGCGCGATATGCAAAAATGCGATCCTCACGTTACGCTCCCGACCTGACTTCCGCCCGGCGGAAAATGAGGCTGCCTTTGCGATTATATCATCGCTCCGTGATGCTTGGGTTCCGGCCGCATTGAGGGCGGGAGAGCAGCCCCTTGACGCATGCCGTGACGGCAATCAAAATGGAATTATGGTATCGCCGTTGCCCCGTGGTGTAGTGGTAGCACGTCAGCCTTTGGAGCTGAAACCCCTGGTTCGAGCCCAGGCGGGGCAGCCACCAAACTTGGTGGCATGAGTTTCCGGCCCCAGGGTTTTCCATGATGTCCGTTGCACAGGGAATCCCCGAAGCAATTCTGCTTCGGGGTTAATTTTTTCTCTGCTCCGCGAGCGGGAGGTGGCTATATGGCAGTTCATCCTCGTTCCACCGTTGACGAGATTCTTAGAGCCTGTCTACGATCTCTGGGATATGTTAAGTTGAGACTATTACCAAGGCAGGGTAATCATGTCTCATTCCTATCCCAGCGACATCAGCCGGGAGCGATTCGCCCGGATTCTTCCCATGCTGGAATCGGCCCGCCGACGGACCAAGCCCCGCACCGTGGACCTGTACGACGTTTTCTGCGGCGTGCTCTACTTGCTGAAGAGCGGTTGCCAGTGGCGGATGCTCCCGGCGGACTTCCCGGACTGGCGCACCTGCTACAAGTATTTCCGGCAATGGAGTGAGCGGCCCGGCCCGCAGGAAGAGTCCATTCTGGAGCAGGTCTTAAAAAAAATCGGTTGGCGCGGCCCGACAAAGCAATGGACGGAGCGAGCAGACCAGCTTCTGCATCGTGGACTCCCAGAGCGTCAAGAACACCGACAGTGCCGGTAACAAGGGCTATGACGCGGGCAAGAAGGTGTCCGGGATCAAGCGCCACGTCGCGGTGGACAGCCAGGGGTTGCCTCATGCGATTCATGTGACCACCGCCGACGTTACCGACCGGGCCGGGGCTTTGGCGATGTTTGAACAAAGCCGGGCCGACCTGAGCCGGGTGCAGAATGTGATGGCCGACGGGGGCTACACTGGGAAGCCCTTCGCCGCGACGGTGCAGAACCTGCTGGGAGCCTCGGTAGAAGTGGTGAAACGCAATGAACTGCACACTTTCGTGGTGCTGCCGAAACGCTGGGTGGTGGAGCGGTCCTTCGCCTGGCTGGAGAAGTGTCGCCGACTATGGAAGAACTGCGAGGGAAAGCTCAATACCAGTCTGCAAATGGTGGTCCTCGCCTTCACGGTGCTAATCCTGAAGAGATTGTAAACAGGCTCTTAGATTGCTGAACAGCGCCGGAGAAATGGAATACGGCGGCGAACAGGTCTCGCAGTTGGAACATGCCCTGCAGTGCGCTCAAAATGCGCAGATGGAAGACGGGACCGAGGACGAGATCATCGCCGCTCTGCTCCACGACATCGGACATATCTGGCCGACGGAACTACGCGAGGTTACCAGCGTTGGTGTGGTTCACCATGATGCAATTGGCGCTCAGGTCCTGAGGCGGCTTGGGTTCTCTGAGGCTGTGGCCGAAATCGTCAGCGGTCACGTTCAGGCGAAGCGGTTCCTGGTGTCCTCAGATAAGGAATACGCCGCGCTGCTGTCGGTCGCCAGCGTGGCGTCGCTGAAACTGCAGGGCGGACCCATGTCATCGGCGGAAGTCGAGGCTTTTTCTCAGTCATCCCACTGCCGGCAGAAGGTCCGCGTCCGCATCTGGGATGACCGTGCCAAGATTCCAGGAGCCCGGGTTCCAGGACTGGAGAGTTATCGGGAATTGCTCATGGCGCATCTCTCCAGGCAGGAAGACAGGCCGTTCTGATCAGCCGAGAAATCACTGAGCAACATTTACTCCAAGATGGACAACACCCAGCGAAGCGAACCAGGCATCGTACGGCCGAACGTCCAACGTCGCAATCAACCTGTCGCGTGGTAACAGACTGGCGCTGAATCGCGCCCTGCCAACCAGGAATTTCGTTCGATCCACACTTGGCTGAGTCCCACCTGTATGGAGTGATCGCACCGCCCGGCGAAGTCGGGGAATCGGAGTCAACATGGCACGCGACGTTACCGTGACCGGCATCCTGCTCCCCGACCAGCCCTTGCTCCTCGAACTCGCCGCCGCTCTGGCCCGGAATCGATCCCACTGCCTGGAATCGGTGATGAAATGCCGAATCTATGGCGGGGGAGTCAGACTGCGCTGAACACGTCCGCCAGTCAGGGCGAAGCAACCGGCCGGGCCGCCGAATGGAATTGTTTCTGGTGGCTCGCCCTGTTGATCGATTGGCCTAGCCCCGTTTGGGTAGTTTGGGGGCCAGCCAGCTCACGAAGGCATCTTCGCTGCGGGTCTGCATGAAGAACCGTCCTGGGCCCTCGAGCTTGCAGACCAGGCCCTCTCCGCCCAGCAGGGTTGTTTTCCAGCCTCCAGAGCGCCCCACCTCGTAACTGATGCTGTCGTCAAAGGCCACCATGTGTCCGTTGTCCACCGTGTACCGTTCACCCCGGCTGAGGTCGATGCGGTGAATCGCGCCGTACGACGAGAGGAAAAGGAGGCCGCGCCCCGAGCAGCGCAACAGGAGAAGACCTTCTTTTGAAAAGAAGGAGCGGGCACCACCCCACTGTGAGTCAACCTCGATGTTCATCGTGGCTGCCAGGAATGAGCCGGACTGCACCATCAGCGTTTCGCCCTTCAACTCCAGCGCCTCTATGTCGCCCGGCAGGGACGGGGCCACAGTAACTTCGCCCTGCTGCTCGGCGGTAAAGGTATTGACGAAAAAGCTTTCCCCGCCAAGCACTGACCGCCGCAGGCCACCGAACAGCCCACCGCGGGTACTCGTCTCCATCTGGATGGTGTCCGACATGCTGACCATGGAGCCCGTCTCTGCCTGCAGTTGCTCCCGGGGGTTCATCCTGATCTGGGCCAGCGCATAGGACGGTCTGTGCAGTATTTCGTAGTCCATGGGTTCCCCTCCCTCATTTCAGCCCGACTCTGCGTTCCAAAGAAGGCGCAGTTTTTGCTGCAGTGAACAGTTGGCCATCACAAGGTGATGCGCCAAGGCAAAATTATACATATTTTACATTTGTAGCAATACGAAATCGCTGCCCTGCCATTGTGTGTTTGACCCTCCTCCTGCGCACGGGTATATTTAGCTTGAAAAGCGGCAGTGTGCAGACGCAAAGAGGGTGGATCCGTATGTATGCCTTGATCCTCGCAGGTGGAAAGGGGGAGCGCCTTCGACCACTTACCGACACGGTGCCCAAACCGATGGCCCCAGTTGCTGGGAGGCCCATTCTGGAGCACCAGATCGAGTGGCTGAAAGAGGGCGGGGTAGAAAACGTGGTGTTGCTGGTGGGCTATCGCTGGGAGGCCATTCGTGCCCACTTTGGCGATGGGTCGCGTTATGGAATCCACATTGCCTACAGCGTTGAGAGCTCTCCCCTTGGGCGCGGTGGGGCAATCAAGCAGGGCTTCCCTCTTGCCAACGTGCAAAGTGAACCAGATGAGCCAGTGGTGGTAACCAACGGTGACATAATAACGCGTCAGCCATTGGGGGAAATCATTGATTTCCACCGGACTTCTCCGGCGAGGAGCAACGGTCCCTGCGCCACGCTGATGGCCGTCCCTATGGTCAGTCCCTATGGCCTGGTGGACATGGATGACAGGGGAAGCGTGGTGGGATTTCGCGAAAAGGTAGAGTTGCCGCACTGGATTAACGGGGGAGTGTACGTCATAGACAGGGATGTTTTCGCGGAATTCCCGGACCTGGGAGACCACGAAGTCGAGACTTTTCCATATATGGCCGAAGCTGGGCGAATCGCTGCATTTCGCACCAGGTCATACTGGACCAGTATCGACTCTTTCAAGGACTTGAGGGAGGCGGAGGACTTCGTCACCAAAGAGAGCGCAGCCTCTGCCGCCGGCATTTCCTGATGCTGCGAAACCAGGGCTGCTACTTCCCTGCCGCCCCGGCAGCTTTCACCCATGATTCAGGGTGAAACCGCCGACTCAGTAGCGGCTTCCTCCCCGAAGGGTTCCGCTACCGCCGCCATGGACGTCGCCGCCATGGCAGCGACAGTCAGGGCCAGCATGGAACGGGTGCTGGTCGGCAAGGGGCACGTCATCGAGATGCTGTTGGCAGCCGTCCTGAGTGGCGGCCACGTGCTGGTTGAAGATGTCCCCGGCATCGGAAAGACCACCCTCGCCCGCAGCCTTGCCGAGTCCTTGCAGTGCAGCTTCCGGCGCATTCAGTGTACGCCGGACCTCATGCCCTCGGACATCACCGGGGTGCATTTCTACAACCAGAAGCTGGGTGAGTTTGAGTTCCGGCCCGGCCCCATCCTGGCCCAGGTCGTGCTTGCCGACGAAATAAATCGGGCCACACCTCGCACCCAGTCGGCGCTGCTGGAAGCGATGGCGGAGGGGCAACTGACCATCGATGACCGTACCATTACCCTTCCCGCGCCGTTTCTCCTCGTTGCAACCCAGAATCCCATTGAGCTTGAGGGAACTTTCCCCCTGCCCGAGGCTCAGCTGGACAGGTTCATGCTCCGCCTGCGAATGGGATATCCGGATGAAGAAGAAGAGGTACGAATGCTGGCGCGCTTCAGCACCGGGAACCCCATTGACTCCCTCCAGCCAGTGGCCGACGGCAGCGGCGTCATTGAAACGCAGGCGAAGGTTAGGGAGACTTACGTTGATCCGGTGCTGAGCAACTATATTGTCAGGGTGGCACAGGCAACCCGAGTCCACGAGGATGTTGAGCTGGGCGTAAGCCCCCGGGCAACCCTGGGACTGTACCGGTGTGCCCAGGCCTTCGCCGCCATTCGCGGCAGGGAGTACGTGACTCCGGACGACGTGAAGTTGCTCGCCCCCTACGCCCTGGCTCACCGAACCATTCTTACCTCCCAGGCCAGGCTGAGGGGCCGCACCCAGGAGGACGTCGTTCTTGAACTGCTTTCCCGGGTGGAGGTACCCGTATAAGCCGGAACGGGCAGCTCATTTCCACCATCAGCATCATGCCTTTATCAGCAGGATGCTCTCGTGGAATCACCCGAATAGGAAGGATCGGGCGTTATGAGGCATGAACTGTGGCCGGTAGTCAGCGGTCTGGTGTTGCTGATTGGTCTTCTAGCGAGCAGTGGCCTCCTCCTGGTTGTCGGTTCCCTGATTGCCGTGGTCTGGCTGGCGGCACGGCTGTGGGAAAGGTACTGCTTTCGAAAGGTTTCATACGAACGAGAGATGGGGCGGGTCCGCGCCTTTATCGGTGATACCATCGACTATTCGGTCTCACTGACTAACGACAAGCCCCTGCCGCTGATTTGGGTGGAAGCACAGGACCCCTTTCCCGAGGGACTGGAACTGCCGGGAGCGATTGTTCGTGGTTCAACCCTTGAAACCAATCGCCATCACAACATAACCACGTCGCTTTTACCCTACCAGCGGGCCACCTGGAAATTCAAAATGCGGTGCCTGCGCCGGGGCAACCACCGCATCGGGCCAGTGCGGATGAGAAGCAGCGACATCTTTGGCTTTTCAGCCACGGAAATGCGCTTCAGCACTGTGAATAACGTGCTGGTCTATCCGCGGGTGATCGACATTGGACAGCTGGTCACTCCCCCGCAGCATCCCTTTGGATCATCCCGTGGGGGCTTGCCCCTCTACCACGACACCAGCCGGGTTCGTGGCACAAGGGACTATCAACCTGAGGACCCGCTGAAGCACATCGACTGGAAGGCAACGGCCCGGGCCCGGAATCTGCAGACAAGGGTCTTTGAACCGTCGGTGTCTATGAGCGTCGTCATAGCCCTGAATGGCTCAACCAGCGACTACGTCTGGCTGGGTACCAACCGGCGGCTGTTTGAACGCGCCGTCACAGCCGCCGCCTCAGCCGTAGCCCTCGCGGACCGGCTCGGGTACAGCTACGGCCTCATATCGAATGCTGTGGCCTCTTTTTCCGGAAAGTGGTTGAGCGTCCCGGTGGGGGCATCATCGCAGCAGCTTGCAATTACCCTGGAGGCCTTGGCCATGGCAGCTCCGTATGTGGTGTCGATGCTGCCGGATGTTTTCCGGGCTGAGCGAAACAACCTTCCCCTTGGTGCCACTGTTATTTTCATCACTTCGGCGTTGACGGACTCCATACCACAGCAACTGGGTGTTTTTGCCGAAAGAGGGTTCCGGATCAGCGTCATTTTCGCCGGGGACGGAGATGCCCCCGAACGGATTGGCACTGTGCCAGTGACCAACATAGCGGATCTTCTGGATACGCTGCCCGAGTCTGACACTGACTGGGATGATGAACCAACTATGCCCAGTGGAGCGACGGATGAGGCCAGCCTGGCGCAATAGGACCGTTACCGCGGTGGCGCTGTTCCTGGAGGGCTGCACCCTCTACTTGATTTTCGCGGCAGTCTCCAGCCTGGCAAAGCTGGAACAGTTGCAGGTGCCCTTCTGGCTGGTGCTGGTATCGCTGGCCTGGGGTTATGGCCTGTCGCTGTGGATCTTGGCGTTGCAGGTCACGCCAGTGCTCCGCGGGCTAGTGGGATTGGCGCTGGGTGTGCCCTCGCTCCTGGTTCTTGTTGCCTGGAACGCGGGCCTGGCGTTTCTGCCCTTCGGGCTCTTTTCACCACTGGAAGCCAGCGGCGTGGGTCTCTTTGTGGGATCGGTGATATTTCTGCTGATCATCTGGTGGCGAGGGGCTGAGGTCTCGCGGGAAGAGGCAACCCTCGATTCAGTTCGCGCCGCCTTCCAGACAGGAATGATTGCCCTTCTGGTAACGGCGCTGATAGACGCCCTCACCGAGGGCAGGATAGTCAGCGGGTTCCTCCTGCTCGGCTTTTTCGCCGTGGGCCTCCTCGGTATGGCCATTGCGAGGTTCTCTGCGGATGGCGGCGAGGAGCGGGAGATGCCGCTGCAGTGGCTATGGCCCATCGTCGTCTGTGTGGGGTGTGTGCTGGCCCTGGGACTGCTGATAAGCGGTCTGGGATTGGGAGGGCTTGACGACGTCACCCGGGCAGTTGCCAAGCTGATCGGTGCCGTGGGCCTGAGGATCCTGGAGCCGGTGCTGATGCTGGTGGGACTGCTCGCAGGCGCGCTGGTAAGCGTGGGAAACTGGTTTTCCCAGCTGATGGGAGGGGGAGACATCGACGGGCTTCTCCAGGCTCAGGAACGGATAAACGAGTTTCACGAGAGCCTTCGGGAGGCTGAATCTGAACACAGAGGTAATGTCCTCTCCACGGTGTTGAAGTGGGCTGCCGCCTCTTTCGGGGCAGCAGCAGCGGTTGGTGTGGTCTATTGGTTGTTCCGGAACCGTCGCCCTAACTCCGGAAACACGCAGGTCGTCGAGGTTCGCGAGTCCCTGTTCAGCTTGAGCCGGGCTGGAGACGATGTGAGCGGAGCGTTGGCCAGCATCTTTCCGGGGCTGTGGGGGGCGTCGCGAAAACGCTCTCGAATTTACGCGACACCACGAGACTACTATCACGCCCTGCTGGAGCAGGCAGGCCGTGCTGGCCGCCCCAAGGATGAATGGGAAACTCCAAAGGAGCACCAGCAAGGTCTTTCGGGGTTCCTGCCTGCCGATCCGGTGTCACGGATAGTCGACGAATTCCAAGCTACCCACTATGGCGCCTCCCCCTCAAATCCAGAGCAACTGGAAAAACTGGAGGTGGATCGCCTGGCTCTTGAGGATTTCCTGGACCAGCAGGAAAAGGAACGCTAGACCGGGCGGCAGCTACCGGAAGGCGGGCAATACCTCATCGGCAATGATTGACATAAGTCTACGCAGAGCCGAAATGTCTCCTGAATTCAGGGCAAGCACCATGTGCTCAACTCCGGCATCCCGGTAAGCCTCGATCCCTGCGCGTATCGCACCCGGATCATCTCCCGGGAGACGGGAGCGGGACGCGGCACGCTGGCTGGAAGGTCCGCCGTGCACCTCGACCTCGATGCGAGCCGACATTGTGATGGCCGAGGGGTCCCGGCCCGCGGCCTCGGCCAAGGCGGTTACCTCTTGCTTGCCAATGGCGTAGTCCTCGGGCGAGAGGCCTGTGGGGTGCCAGCCGTCGCCGGCGCGGGCAGTCCGGCGCAGCGCCCCGGGCGAAGAACCGCCGATCCACAGCGGGATGGACGGCTGTTGCACCGGTTTGGGCGAAAAGTACAGGCCGCCAAAATCCCACCGGCGGCTGTGGTATTCCGGTCTGTTGTTGGCCCACAGCTCCCTCATGACGGCAATGGACTCGTTGGTGAGAGATCCCCGCTCCCGCAGCGGGATGCCCAGGGCCTCGAACTCCTCGGTCATTGCACCGGCTCCCACGCCCAGCGTAACTCGGCCGCCAGACATCTGGTCCAGCGTGGCGGCATACTTGGCCAGTTCCACCGGGTTGTGGTAGGGCAGCACCAGCACCGACGTGCCGAGGAGAACCCTGCTGGTGGTGGCCGACATGTATGAGAGCATGGCCATTGGGTGGTAGTATGGCCGGTCTTCGAGTCGTTCCCGGATGTAGCCCGCGTTGAACAGATGGTCCATCACCCAGATGGAGTCATACCCCAACTGCTCCGCTTCAGGCCCCAGCCTGAGTACCTCGTGGGGGTCGGATACTCCCCAGTTGTTGGGAATGGTAACGCCGAATTGCGTCATTATTTCCCCGATGATGTCATAGATTGACTTGCAGCCCGGCTGATCGGAATCATCCTCATCCAGCCGAGATCGGCCTCAACGGTCTTGGCGCAGCCTACCATTGGTCCGTGGTGTCGCCGGTGTCTGCGTCGCCCCGGAAAATGCGGCAATTACGCCGTGTTGATGGCAGCCAGCACCGACGCTGTTTCCACTGCCGCCAGGGCGGCGTTGGTTCCGATGTTGCCGGACTTGCCGCCGGCGCGGTTCAGAGCCTGCTCCATATTTTCGGTGGTCAGAACACCGAATATGGTAGGCACTCCGGTGTCCATGCTGACGGCTCCGGTTCCTCCCTGTGCCTGTCCGGCCACCATTTCGTAGTGCGTCGTCTCGCCCCGGATAATGGCCCCGAGGCAGATCACCGCATCGCACCGGCCGCTCTTGGCGAAGGCGCGGGCAACCACCGGCAGCTCGAAAGAGCCGGGGACCCAGGCCACCGTGATGTCGGAGTCTCGGACGCCGCAGCGGCTGAGTGTTCCCAGCGCTCCGTCCAGTAGTTGCTTGGTAATCACCTCATTGAAGCGGGCGACCGCGATTCCGACCCGCAGGCCCTGCCCGTTCATGTCGCCCGTAAGCTCGTTGGGCACAGTCAGTTCT
Organism: Dehalococcoidia bacterium; assembly: GCA_965261885.1. Classification (GTDB taxonomy): domain Bacteria; phylum Chloroflexota; class Dehalococcoidia; order Lucifugimonadales; family UBA3495; genus VXOI01. Next base: position 102,729 of record CBDHDY010000005.1, on the reverse strand, counting down.
CCTAGAATCGGTTTAAATGGGGTTTAATGGATGGTATCCAGGCTGACCCCGCCAACCTGTAGCATCAAGGCTGGCACCACGGCAAATCACCGCCCTTCGTCCGGTCAGTCTTCATTCCTGTTTTCAAGGCCAACCAGCAGTACTTTTTCCAGCAATTCACTCTCGCTGACCATCCCGGACACCGTGGTGAACTCGTTGATGATGGTATGCGGCACCTGCCGTAAGCCATACCTGCGGGCCAGGTCTGGGAATTCCTCCGCTTCTATGACGTCGGTGCGGACCATTGCGCTCTCCACGGACATGGATTGCGCGAGCAGCGCCATCCCCGCAGAGGTCTCACTGCCCGGAGTGACGAACACCTGCAGATGCACCGGCCGGTCGACCCGGCGCAGCTGCTTTCGAGAGTTCACCGAAAGGCGGGTATTCCCCCGGGAAAGTGCCTTGATGCTCTCGACCAGGACAGGGAGCTGGTAACCAAGGGGTAGCCCATAGAACCGGACCGACTTTCCCGAATCCGCGCCTACCACTATGGCAGGGATACGGCTGACATCATCCTCGAGCGCCATATCCTTTTCGGTGTGGAAGTCGACGGTCTGCAATTCCAGCTTCGGTGAAAGAGAAGCGAGCTCCTCCATCAGCTGTTGCGTCTGAGGGCAGTACCGGCAGTCGCGTCCGGGAATGGCGATGGGCGACCGGCGCTGAGTGTACAGACGCAGGCGCAAGTCGGCCCTCAGGTGCTTTCGAAATTCCCGTTTCAGACGGGGCTTTTCCTGTGGCGGGATCAGGTCCTGTGGCGCAGTTGCCATGAAACAAAGTCCCCTGCGGGAGTGAATGCGGCCAGTTTACACGGCCTTTCGGGGCTTATCTACCCTGCGGCCATACCATTACGGCTCCAGGGGCGATGCGAGGTTGCAGGACGACGGTCAACTGCCCTTTTCCAGCGTGCTGCGGATGGTGAACATGCGCTGGAAGAGGGTGAAGCAGGACACTGCGGCAATGAGAATCAGGATGCCCAATAGCAGCCACGGAATCCAGGACAGCAGCAATCCGGCCCCCAGGATGGCCACCCGTTCCGTACGGGTCATTACCCCGGCCCGGGTAAACACCCCCAAGCCTTCGCCGCGGGCCCGAAGGTAGCTGACGCCCTGCGAGAAAATCAGGGCGAGCAGAAGTGAGATGAGTAAATACGAGCGGTAATCCTCACCCACGTCAGCCCTCAGGGCATAGACTCCCAGGCCAACGAAAAGCGCCGCCTCCCCCAACCGGTCGAATACCGAGTCCAGGAGCGCGCCGAAGGGCGTCGCCTGACCGGTCAGCCGTGCCAGTGCACCGTCAAACAAGTCCAGAATTCCCCCGGCCAGGAACACCACGCCTCCCCAGAGCAGCCAGCCGGATGCCACCAGGTAGGCGGAGACCACGCAGACTGCGAAGCCCAGAAGTGTGATTCCATTTGGAGAAAAGCCCACGGCCTTGAACAGGCGCGCTCCCGGCTCCTCGAAATAGCTGCGTAACGCTCCCCTAAGCTGTTCTCTGCCCAGCATGGCCATGGACCTCCTGGAGGCAGGACTCGTAATACTCTTCCACCTGGCCGGCGACCACCTGCCACCGGTGCTTCTCGGCCGTTGCGCGGCCCCGCTGGCCCATCTTGGCGCGTAGCAGGGGCTCCTGAATCAGCGTTTCCAGCGCCGCGGCCAGGGAGCCAACATCTTTGTTCTTGAAGAGCAGACCTTCCTCACCCTCGGTGAGCACGCCCCTGTAACCCTCAATGTCCGACGCCACTACCGGCTTTCCGGCTGCCATAGCTTCCAGCAGGACAATTCCAAAGCTCTCGGCACCCGTGGCAGGAGAGCAGAAAATGTCGGCCGAGGCATAGTAGCGAGGTAAGTCCTCGTGGGATACCCGCCCCACAAACTCCACCTCGTGTAAGTTCTGGGAACTGAGTATCTGGTAGGAGTCCTTGTCCGGGTTGCCCGGTCCCACTACGATGAGGCGCAGGTCCTGCTTGCCCCACCGGAGTCGACCGAAAGCTTCCAGCAGGTAACGCAGCCCCTTACGCTTTTCCAGCCTGCCCACGAAAATGATGTTGGTCTTGCCGTCCTGATACTGAGGCCAGGGTTCGGCTTTCTGCGAGAAATGGTCCACGTCTATGCCATTGGGAATGATCTCGTAGTTGCCGGGGAACGTGGAGTTTACATAGCTCCGCGCCGCTGGCGAGACAGCGATGCTGCCATGGAGCCGCTGGTGCCATCTCTTGATCAGAGGCTGGCTCATACGGTAGAGGTGATGCCGGTTATGGCAGGCGTGGAAGGTGCCGACGTTAACTGTGTTGGAATATTCAAGGACGGTAAGGGGAAGGATAGGGGCCATGGGTTCGTGGAGGTGGATGATGTCGTACTTTTCCCGCTCCAGCAGTGCCCTCACCTTGCGGGCCAACCACCAGGAAAGCGACACTCGGGCGATGGATCCTCCGCTGGGCAGCGGTACCGAGCGGCCCAGCGGAACCAGCAGATCGCGGTCCTGGCATTCGCGTGATGGCGAATGAGGGGCCAGGACCTGCACTTCGTGACCGGATCGACCCAATTCCCTAGCCAACTGGGATACGTGCATGGTAACGCCGCCAGGCCAAGTGAAGTCGTAGGGCGACACCATGGCAATCTTCAATGGCACACCTCTCATCGAGGGGTCCCGGGGAATTCCCCCTTAACTCTGGCCAGCAGCTTCCTCCGACTTTTGAGCGACCCTCAGCCTGGTCCCCTCTCCTGCGATAAATGCATCGGTGAGGTCGCGGGCCCGGTCGTCGGTGTACTGGATCGGCGGAGATTTCATGAAATAGGCGCTGGGACCCACGACAGCACCGCCTTCGCCTCGGTCCAGGGCCAGCTTGGCGCAGCGGACTGCATCGACGACCACGCCAGCGGAGTTTGGGCTGTCCCAGACTTCCAGTTTGGCCTCCAGGGTGATGGGTGCACCGCCGAAGATTCGTCCCTCCATGCGGATGTAGCACCACTTGCGGTCCTTCAGCCAAGGCACGTGGTCGCTTGGCCCTACGTGGATGCTGTCTGGATCGATTTCATCGTCCAGCTGCGAAGTAACCGCGCTGGTTTTGGAAATCTTCTTCGAAGTGAGGCGCTCTCGCTCCAGCATGTTGAGGAAGTCTGTATTGCCCCCAAAATTCAACTGGTAAGTGTTGTCCAGCGTCACGCCCCGGTCCTCGAACAGGCGGGTGAGCACACGGTGGGTGATGGTGGCGCCCAGTTGGGACTTGATGTCGTCGCCGATGATGGGAACGCCGCGCTCTTCAAACCGGTTGCGCCAGTAGTCTTCGCGCGCCAGGAACACGGGTATACAGTTGATCATGGCACAACGGGCATTGAGTATGTGTTCGACATACCACTTGGTTGCCTGCTCGCTGCCCACGGGCAGGTAGTTGATCACCACGTCAACTTCTCGGTCCCGCAGGATACCGGTGATGTCGGACGTTGAATGGGGCGACTTCTTGACCAGATGAGAAACGTAACGGCCAATGCCGTCGTGGGTCATCCCCCGGTCGACCTTGACGCCGGTAGGGGCTACATCGGCGAATTTAAGGGTGTTGTTCGGCTCAGTGAATATGGCCTCCGAAAGATCTTTGCCAACCTTGTTTTCGTCGATGTCGAAGGCAGCCACGACCTCAATATCTTCAATGCGATAGTCGCCGATAGTATTGTGCATCAATCCGGAAACCGCGTCTTCAGAGGGTATCTCCACGTATTTGTGAAGTCCCTGGACAAATGATGAGGCGCAGTTTCCCACGCCAATTATGGCTACATTGATTTTGCCCACTTAGTGGCTCCTTTAGCGACGGCTATTGTATCGATGCGGCGGGATGCGCAACCGGGCAAACCGAAAAGCGCACGGCGCGGCCGACCCAGTGTGTGGTGCCCGCCGGTCCGACAGGCGCCTCGACTACAGGGCCCGATTTTATCAACCAGTGGCTCCTGCTCACAAGTTACGGTCCATGCAAGCCACTGGAACGTACGAGGCCGACCCGGTCACTGCTGCCATTGCTTCGCTTGCCACAGCTATTCGAAGAACCGAATGATAGCGGTGCGGTCGTCATACCGGAAGCGAACTCCCAGCTTCTCGGGGACGCGGCCCTCCACTAGTCTTCCGGCAATGATTTCTTCAATGCGACCGGTGGCTTCCTCCGCAGAGGCCGAGCTGCGTACTATCTCCGCCAGCTCGTCGATGTCCATGTTGTCGGTGACGCCGTCGGTCGCCAGGACCAGCCGGTCCCCCGGGTTGACCTTGATGTCCCGTTGAGCCAGCTGGCCAAGGTCGGCCGCTGCGCCCACGGCCCTTGCCACCCCGACGTGCAGAAATCCTCCGGTCCGCCCGGAGAGGCGCTCGTGGGAGTCGGGGGTAACGATAACTACGGGACTGTCGCCCGCGGCAATCACATAAAGCTGCCCGCCCCGGTAGAGCGCAACCGATACGGTTGTCAACAGGAACCGGCCGCCTCCAACTCCGAAGAACTCATCGTTCATCTCGTTGATCGTCGAGGCGATGTCGTCGATGCTGTCTACCGGGCATTGCGCTAGGGCTTCACCCATCTCCCGGCTGGCCTCAGCCCCGCCGTGGCCGGTCACCCCGTCCATCACCACATCGAGAAAATGTCCGTCACCAAGGTCGCGGGTCAGCAGACTGTCCTCACCGTGAGCGGAATTGTCTTGCAGCGTTGAAAAGGTGCTGGTAACCATGGCAGTCCCCTCTGTAATTCTCCTGTCTGATCTGTTTCCGCATGCCACGGAAAATTGCGATGTTGGGCTTACCCGTTATCACCTAATATCATTCAGGTATATGCGCCCAGTTCGGCTTCGGCGTCAAACTTGAACCTGGTCCAGTATTCCCCGTGCAGCCAGTCGAGTGCCTCTCGCCAGGCCGATAGGGCCGCCTCAAAATCGGTAAGACCGAGGTTTCTGTCCTGAATGGCCTCGAGATAGGCCGTCAGGTCAGTCCGGAACTGTTCATAATCTGAATAGGCTCGCGAGCCTATTTTGTCCAGTATCGAATTGGCCGTTGCTGTAACCGCATCATTGGCTCCCGGCAGCGACCGGCGAATTTCGTCCAGCTCCTGCTGGATGTTGACGATGGGCCGGAGGCCACGGGCCTCGCGGTAACCGGAGGCATCCTGCGGCGGCTCCTCGGGCGTGGTGTAGAACTTGAGCAACTCAAGGCAGGCATCGTTAACGTCAAGCGGAGGACGCCCCCTTGGCCCCGGGTCGCCGATCCCTGCCAGAGCGCCGGTGTCAATAACCTGTATCCGGCCCGTCCCAGGCTGGTAGAAAACGTTCTGCGGCCTGAGGTCCATCACTATGAATCCGGCACGGAGGTAATGCTGCTCGAGGTCGATGAGTTGCCCATGCACTGGAAAGGCCTGGGCTCCTTTTGCACGCACCAAGGGAAACACCGCGAATAGGTTCTGCCCCGCTGCTATTGGAACGCCGGTAATCCGGGACATCATGTCGCCCAGCAGAGGTATACCCGGTGCAACCCCCTGCACGAACACGGTGTACGGCTCTCCCAACTCTTCGCCAAAATAGTCGTCGTGTACGGCGGTCTCAGTGTAGCCCAGAATCGGAGTCAGCAGCCCTTCCGCGTCACCGGCTACGTCGTACGCCATCAGCAGGCGTTCGGTACGGGCCTCTATGGCTCCATGCTGCCTGCGGCTCACGGCTTGAGGAACGGGTCGCTTCAATGCGACTTCGGAGCCGGTCTCGAGGTCGATACCGGCCCGGACTTCATAGTCCGCGCCCGACCCAAGACGGCCAGTGATTTCGTAGCGCCGAAGGTCAACCTTTTCCACCAAATGCGGCCTCCCGACCGCCGGGTCCCGGCTCGCCGCCCACTTCTGTGGGCATCTGAGCGTTCGCATAAATTACGAATTGCGATACAAACCAAAGAAATGTTACGACGAGGTCTGGACATTTGCAACTGGAGTGGATGAATTAAGGGGTCCCGTCTGCCCGGAATCAACCCGCGGGAGCCCGGTATCCCAAGGTCAGCCATTCATCCCGGGGCCATTCCAGTTCGGGCACGAAACTGAGGGCAAGGAGGGCGTCGTCCACCTCCGGCCTCTGGGTGGCAAGCAACCCGGAGGCAACCAGCATTGCGCCGGGGCGCAACGCCTTAAGCAAGAATGGAGACCGGTCGGCAACCCCGCGAGCAGAGATGTTTGCGACAGCAAGGTCAATGGTACCTTCTGCGGCAGCAGGGTGTGGTATGGAACCCTTGGACAGGGTGACCCGGTTCTGCAAACGCAAACGACGGAAATTCTGGCGTGCAGCCGTAACAGCCTGGCCGTCGATATCCAGGGCGACCACCGATCCCGCTTCGAGCATGAGGGCCGTGATGGTCAGAATCCCGGAACCAGTCCCGAGGTCCAGCACCCGCATTCCGGGCTGCACCAGTTCCTCCAACGCTTCCATGCACGTGTAGGTGGTGGGGTGATAGCCGGTGCCGAAGGCGATACCCGGGTCGAGCTCGATAACGATCTTGTTCTGGATTTCTCCCGGCTCCAGGGCCACCCATGACGGCTTGATGATCAGCCGTTCTCCGACAGGAAGGGCCGAGTAGTGCTCCTTCCAGTTGTTCTGCCAGTCCTCTTCGTCATCGATTTCCCGGATAGCCAGCTCTCCCATGTCGCCTACCGACCTGACCAGCCTCACGCCGACGTCTATGCGCGCAAGCCGTTCCCTGGAACCAGACTCAAGATAGGTGCGCAACATGACCTGTCCGGCGCCCTGCGGCTCGGTGCTGAGGCCACGGCCGTAGCGGCTGAACAGGTAGGAGATTGGCTCTACAAATTCGTGGGGAACGGAGATGCTGAGTTCCTTCCAAGGCATGGGAGCTCCAGGGCAGACTGCCGGTAGTGATATTGTGAATGCAGGTCAAGGTCCAACAGGACCAGGCTGGTGCAGCTAAAAGGCGTCTTTTATGCGATCAAACAGGCCTTTTTCATCGCCTTCCTGGCTTTCCGGCTGGTCCTGCTTGTCGCTATCGGTCTTTTTCCCGGAGCGACTCGAACCCTTCTTCTTGGTCCGGGGCTTTGATGGCCCCTTTCCGTTGAAGGAAAGTGCCAGTTCTTCCAGCAACTCTCTCTGGTGACTGGTCAGAGAGGTCGGTACTCGAACGTCAGCCACGACCCGCAGATCGCCGCGTCGATTGGAATGAAGGTGAGGCACGCCCCGGTTGCGAATGCGGAACTCCGCGCCGGGTTGGGTTCCCTGAGGTAACTTCAGCTCTTCGTCGAACCCGTCGACAGTTGGAATGACTTTTTCAACCCCAAGGGCAGCCTCTGCAAGGTTCAGGGAGAGGGTGAAGACGATGTCGGTGCCGTCTCGCTGGAACAGATTGTGCTCCTGCACGTCGATGGCAACATACAGGTTGCCGGAGCCGCCGCCGTCGCTTCCGACGTCACCTTCGCCATTGATACGCACTTGCATGCCGCTGTCGATGCCGCCGGGAAACTTCACCTCAATCTTTCGCTTGCGGCGTTCCCGTCCAGCCCCGCGGCAGTTGGTGCATGGGGAATTGATGATGCTGCCGCGGCCCCTGCAGGTGTGGCATGGCGCGACTTGGGTGAACTGTCCGAAGACGCTGCGCTGAGAGCGGCGGACCTGGCCGCTGCCCCGGCAATCGACACAGTTGTCAACCGAAGTACCCGGTTCACTGCAGGAACCGGAACAATGGTGGCACATTTCCAGCCGGTTAATCTCAATGTCCCGGTGTGCGCCAAACACCGATTCCTCGAAGCTCAGCGTAACCTGGTTGCTGAGGTCGCCTCCCCTGCGGGGCTGACGGCCCGCACGGGCGGATGTTCCACCGAAAAAGGAATCGAAGATGTCACCAAATCCGCCGAACCCTTCGAAGCCGTCGAATGGACTGCCTGCGCCCTGGGCACCGCCGTTGACTCCAGCCCTGCCGAACCGGTCGTACTGCCCCCGCTTCTTCGAATCCGATAAGACCTGGTATGCCTCGTTTATTTCCTTGAACTTTTCCTCAGCATCGGGACTCTTGTTCCGGTCAGGGTGAAATTCCATGGCCTTCCTGCGAAAGGCCCGTCGTATGTCTTCTTCGCTGGCGTTGCGGGCGACGCCCAGCAATGTGTAGTAGTCCTGGTCGGCCATTATCAATCACTCAATGCTGTTTGGTAGATCATTTGACACATGAGACCCATGCCCGTCTATTGTAATTGAGCAGGGTCAGGCTCTCAATAGCGACGCAAACAGACATTGCTCAGAACACTATTCGTAACCCAGAGCCTTGGCCTCTCCTTGACACTTCGGGGGGCGCTCGCTACGATGCATAATAGGAGCAAAGTCCAATATTCCCAACGAGGTAGTGCTCCATGTTGGGCGTAACAGGCGGAAAGGGAGGGTGATATGACTACTGTTATCATCGCTGTTCTCGCCGTCCTTGCGGCCCTAGGTCTAGGGATAGCAACTTGGCTGGGAATTCGGCAGAGGGTCCAGGCATCGCGGCTGGCGATCGCCAATGAGACCGCCGGAGACCTTACCGATCAGGCCAAGGAGGAAAGCAGGAATATCCTTCTGGTAGCTCAGGAAGATTCCCTGAAGCTCCGCAACGAGGCTGAGTCGGAAATCAAGGAGCAACGCCGGGAGCTCACCCGCTTGGAAGACAGGCACCTGCAGCGGGAGGAGCAACTGGAACGCAAGATAGAGGCGCAGGACAAACGACAGGCCGAACTGGCCGAAAGAGATGCTCAAATCGAGCAGTCTCGCCGGGACGTAGAAGAACTTAAAGGGGAGCAGGCAAAGGCGCTGGAAAGAATTGCGGGGCTTACAGTGGAAGAGGCCCGTGAGGCTGTCACAAGGCGTGGCGAAGAGGATGCCCAGCACGATCTTTCCCGTCGCTACTACGACCTCGAGCGGGAGTACAAGGAACGGGCAGACGAGAACGCCCGCAAGATAATTGCAGTTGCCATCAACAGGTTGGCCTCGGATGTGGTATCCGAAAGCACTACCTCAGTGGTATCCCTGCCCAACGACGAGATGAAAGGCCGTCTCATCGGTCGTGAGGGTCGCAATATCAGGACTCTGGAATCGCTGACCGGGGTTGACGTCATCATTGACGACACTCCTGAGGCGGTGACTGTATCGTGCTTTGACCCGGTGCGCCGGGAAGTTGCCCGGCTGGCCTTGGAGAAACTGGTCTCGGACGGGCGCATCCAACCAGCTCGCATCGAAGACATGGTGAACCGCGCACAGAACGAGATCGACCAGACGATCATGAAGGCCGGCGAAGAGGCCACCTTTGAGGTCGGTGTAAGTGGGCTGGACCGCGAATTGTTGCGGCTGCTGGGGCAGCTGAAATATCGCTACAGTTACGGCGAAAACGTGCTGCAGCACTCAATTGAAGTCGGTCTCCTAGCCGGAATGCTGGCCGCAGAGGCCGGTGCCAATGTTCAGGTTGCCAAGGTGGGAGGCCTGCTTCACGATATCGGCAAAGCCCTCACTCACGAGGTTTCTGGACCCCACGCCGAGATCGGCGCGGAGATCGCCAAGAGGCACGGCATCAATCACAGCTCTTACCGGGGAATCCTGGAGCACCATTGGGACGAGCACGAGACCGTGGAGTCATTCCTCGTGGCCGCGGCCGATGCCATCAGTGCCGCCCGGCCTGGGGCCCGTAAGGAGTCGCTGGAACAGTATGTGAAGCGCCTCCGGGACCTGGAGAATGTGGCGGCAAGCTTTGAGGGCGTCGAGCGCACCTTCGCCATTCAGGCAGGCCGCGAGGTCCGGGTGATGGTGAAGCCTGACGATATGGATGACATCAAGGCAGCCTCGCTGGCGCGCAACATCGCCCGCAAGGTGGAAGAAGATCTCGTGTTCCCTGGCCAGATTAAGGTAACGGTTATCCGGGAAACCCGCAGCGTGGAATTCGCTCGCTAGGACCCGGAGGAGAAAGTTCGTCGAACTTTGCCCTGATGGATATCAAGGTCGGCTTGCCGCTCCGCCCGGTAGTTGCTGGCTTGTCCAAACACAACCAATTGATCAGGACTCAGGAGCGGGTACTGTCCGGCTGCTGAGTCCTTTTTACGCCGACTTTTGCAGGGAATGACATTTAGATAAGGCAGGGGCCAACACTTAATGAAGGAATATACCGCTTGCGGATATTAATGATTGGCGACGTGATAGGAAAGCCGGGCCGGGACGCCGTACAACGGATTCTGCCGGCCCTTCGTCACGAGAAGAATATTGATTTGGTTATTGCCAATGGCGAAAATGCTGCCGGTGGCTTTGGTCTGACAGTGGATACCGCCTCCGACTTGTTGGATTCAGGCGTGGACGTCCTCACGTCAGGCAATCACATCTGGGACAAAAGGGAATTCATCCCCTACCTGGATGACGTTGGCGGCGAGGGGCTCCCTGTCGTTCGCCCGGCCAACTACCCAAGCGCACCCGGCTCAGGAGTGATTCGACGCAAGGGTGTCGCGGTGGTGAACTTGATGGGCCGGGTGTTCATGACCCAGCTCGATTGCCCCTTTCGCACTGCCGACCGGCTGTTGGACGAGCTGAGGAGCGAGGAAGACACGACGATGATCGTGGTTGATTTCCACGCCGAGGCGACATCGGAAAAACAGGCCATGGGCTGGTACCTGGACGGGCGGGTGAGCGGCGTCTTTGGGACTCACACTCACGTCGGTACGATTGATGCCCGCATCTTACCAGGTGGTACCGCCTACCTGACGGACGTGGGAATGACCGGTCCGGTAGACTCGGTGATCGGAAGCGACACACGTTCAGTGCTGGACCGGTTTCTGACCTCGATGCCCCAGAGGCTGGAGGTTGCCAAGGGACCGTGCACCCTCAACTCGGTGCTGGTGGAGATTTGATGAAGAGACAGGGCGTTCCGTTCACTTGGAGCGCGTCGACAGGATGACCAACTGACATGAGCGCAGAAGTAGACCTGCATCTTCACACCCTCGCGTCCGATGGCAGGCTGACCCCCACCGAACTGGTGCAATTTGCTGTGCGCCAGGGCCTGAAAACCATCGCCATTTCCGATCACGACACCACGGACGGCCTGGCCGAGGCCTTTGAGGCAGCCAGGGAGTTCAAGGACCTGAGAATTATCCCCGGCATTGAATTGAGCGCCGATGTGCCCGGTGACGAGGTGCATATCCTAGGGTATTTTATTGACCCGGGAGATGCGGTCCTGCAATCCGAACTGCTCAGGTTTCGCGAGGGCCGGGTGGGCCGGGCCAAGGCTATGGTGGAGAAGCTGGGACAGCTGGGACTCCATGTGGAGTGGGAGCGCGTACAGGAAATAGCAGGCGACGGCGCCGTTGGCCGGCCACATATTGCTCTGGCGCTGGTGGAGGCTGGCTATTGCAAGGAGCCCAAGGACGCATTTCCCGAATACCTGGGACGCAATGGACTGGCCTACGTGGAACGGGTCAAACTGACTCCTGCCGAGGCCGTCAGCATGATTCAACAGGCTGGCGGGGCAGCCGTCCTGGCGCATCCGGCATACATGAACGACATGGATGCCGGCATTGCCAACCTCGCCGGAATCGGGCTCACGGGCATAGAGGTTCACTACGCCAAGTACCGCGATGATACCATCAGGCAACTGGCCCGCCTGGCCCGGGAGTACGGCCTCATACCCTGCGGAGGGAGCGACTACCACGGTCTGGGGAATAGCGACGAATGCCTTCCGGGCGAGAATGGCCCGCCGTTGGATTCCGTGGATGGCCTGGAGGCTGCAGCGCGGGCTGTCCGGGAAGCACGGACAGCGTGACGCAATGGCCATCGTCCCGTTCACTATGGCATTTTTGAGCAGCCAATGGAAATTGCCGGACTATACGTAGCCGCATACCTGTTGGGCACAATTCCCACGGCCTTCATCCTGGGGAAACTGGTCAGAGGCATCGACATTCGCCAGTACGGGAGCGGCAACGTTGGGGGCGGAAATGTCATCCAGCATGTCGGCAAGAGGTGGTTTGTCCCCCAGGTGATTTCGGACGCCCTTATCAAGGGGGGCGGTACCATCTGGTTTTCTGTTTTCGTGGTTGGGCTGGAGTGGAATTCTTATTGGCTGATCGGTCCGCCACTTCTGGTTCTGGCGGGAAATAACTGGTCACCCTTCCTGAAGATGCAGGGAGGAAGAGGCCTTGGCGTGGCTGTGGGCACCCTGTTGGCATTCTCGCCGCTGTTAATGGGTATTGCACTGGTCATCTATTTCGGTGGCTACCTGCTGAGCAGGGAAGCGGGCGTTTGGGCCCTGATCACCTTGATTTCCCTTCCGGTGCTGGCGCTGTTAATACCTGCAGGGTTTAAAATGGCAGATGGAATGACCTTGGTGTGGTTCTGTTTGGGCATGCTTGCGCTTGTGGTGCTCAAGCGCTTGTCCTCAAATTGGGCGCCCCTGCCTGGTGATCTGCCGCGAAGGAAAGTGTTTGTCAATCGCCTGTTTCGTGACCGGGACGTGGACGACCGCAATCAGTGGGTTAAACGCATACCCGGGGCGACCAGCTGACCATCCGCCAACAGGAGCAGAGTATGGCCACGGAACCGCGAAGGGCGGGCCAGGAGGCCAACGCCAGTTACTGCAACTGGCATCCGGACTCTGAGACAAGGCTGTTTTGCAGCCAGTGCGGCAAGAGCATATGCACTTTGTGCATGGTGCAGGTGCCGGTTGGCATTCGCTGCAGAGAATGCGGACGCCCCGAGAGGCTGCCGACCTACGACGTGCAGCCGTCCTATCTCCTGCGGGCAGTTGGCGCAGGTGCTGCGGTGGCAATTGTGGGGGGTGTGCTGTGGTTGGGTCTTAACGCGATATTCGGCGGCGTGCCCCTGGTTTCATCGATATTCGGTTTGGCCGTGGCCTATGCCATAGGTGAAATAATCAGCAGGGCAGTCAATCGCAAGCGAGGCGTGACTCTTGCATGGATCGCCGGGGGCTCGATGGTTGGTGCTTACCTGGTGTCAGGGGGGTTCCTGCATCTCTTCAGCACCAACTTCATCAGCGTTCTGTTCAGCCTGCTCTTCCTTGGGGTGGCTGTTTACACGGCGGCGTCCCGGCTTCGCTGAGCCAGAAGTCTGGCCTACGTCGCTGAACGGACGCTATTCATCGGCGAATTCAGGCAGTTCGGTGCTTCTTGTATCCAGTTCCTCCCTGAGTTGCTGAATGGTGTGCCTGATTACGCTTGGTTCGAACCCGCGCCGGCCCAGGAACGCTCCGACTCTCCGGTCGAAGGCCGCACGGTCCGAGGCATACTGCCGGGTAGCGTAGCGTGATGCCGCCCGGTGAGCTGCATCCAGCGAGTCATAGTCCTCGAGAGCGTTTGCGATTACTTCGTCGGCTATCCCTCGGTCCTTGAGCTCCCGCGCGATCATGCTGCGGCTCCGCGGCTTGCGCCGCTCCCGGCTCTGGCGCCACTGCTGGGCGAAGTCGGTGTCGTTCAGCAATCCTTCGTTCAGCAGACGGGACACGGTCTGTTCCACAGAACTGCTCTCGTAACGACGCCCCAGGCGTTCCCGCATCTCTGAGACACTGCGAGGCCTCAGGGCCAGAAGTCGTAGGGCCGCGCCGCGGGCTCGCCCGGCTTCAGTCCGCCAGGTTTCAGTCTTGGGGGTAGTTGCGGATGTGTCCGGGCTGGTAGTTGGTTCACGGCTCACGGAAGTTTCCTCACAGATTGACGATTAAGGGGCTGCCTCAGTGAGTGGCAGCCCCTTGGGCATTGCTAGTCTCCGGAGGTGGGTTCGGAGCCATTGAGGGAGGGAGCGCCTTCCATCTTGAGAATGTCGTCTTCCTCAAGGTCAATTTCCGGGGAATGAGCGGTTGGTTCGCTGTTGGCCCGGATTCGGTTTTCGACCGAATCGGCGATTTCAGGGTGCTGCTGGAGGAACTCCTTGGCGTTTTCCCGGCCCTGTCCCAGGCGGGTCTCGCCGTAGGAATAGAAAGCTCCGGACTTCTTGATGATGCCCCTGGCGGAGCCTATCTCCAGCAGGTCGCCCGTCTTGCTGATGCCCTGGTTGAACATGATGTCGAATTCGGCAACCCGGAATGGGGCGGCCACTTTATTTTTGACCACGCGGGCTCGCACCCGGTTGCCGGTGATTTCAGCACCCTGCTTGATGGACTCTATGCGGCGCAGGTCGATGCGGACCGAGCTGTAGAACTTGAGTGCCCGTCCGCCGGGGGTGACCTCCGGGCTGCCGTAGGTTACGCCTACCTTCTCCCGTAGCTGGTTGATGAAAACGACGGCGGTTTTGGACTTGTGTATGGTGCCTGTCAGCTTGCGGAGTGCCTGGGACATCAGGCGGGCCTGCAGTCCCACGTGGGTGTCGCCCATGTCGCCCTCGATCTCCGCTTGCGGGACCAGCGCGGCCACACTGTCGATGACGATTGCGTCGATGGCGCCGCTGCGTACCAACTGCTCGGTGATGTCCAGGGCCTGCTCTGCGCTGTCGGGCTGGGAGATGAGCAGCTCGTTCAGGTTCAGACCGCAGCTTGCCGCGTAGGTTGGGTCGAGGGCGTGCTCCACATCGATGTAGGCGGCAACGCCACCGGCCTTCTGGGTTTCTGACATCAGGTGAATTGCCAGTGTGGACTTGCCCGCTGATTCGGCACCGAAGATTTCGGTGACCCGGCCTCGAGGGATCCCCCCGGTACCGAGGGCAATATCTACAGCCAGAGAGCCCGTGGAAATCGACTCGGTGGTCAGTGAATTGCTCAATTCACCCAGGCGCATAACCGCGCCTTTTCCGTGGTCCTTCTCGATGCTGCTGAGAGCGATATCCAGCGCGGCCTTCTTGTCTGTTGTAGTTTTGTCGGTCGCCATCTTGTCCTTTTTCATCACCCGGCACGTTCCTCCCTTTGGAATGAGGCAAGCCTATCATAGGTCAAATGTTCGAACAATAAGCAACTGTCAGTAATTTAAAACTTCGGATAGTAGGGTTTTGGATCTTCTGGCTATGGCTATCGGAAACAGGAGGATTGCGGGTGCCTGAGGTGTGAGATCGGGCCAACTGGCCCGGGGTTAGAACTCTCAAGTGCCGCCCTTGAAGCCTATGGTGACAGCGCCGTCCTCGACGATGACCGGCGTCACCCTTTCGCCGTTGGTCAGTGCCAGTAGCTCGGGAATCCGGTCTTCCTGTTTGGATAGGTCCACGTCTTCGTAGGCGACTTTCCGCTTGCGGTAGTCCATCTTGGCCGCAGCCGAGAAGGCGCAGTCGGGATGGGTGTAGAGGATGACCTGGCTGGTCTCTGTCATGTCGCACCCCTGCCGGAACCGCTCTTAGGGGCGCGATCCGGCCGTTTATCAGTCTGACAAGGATTGTACGCGGCGCCGTCGGTTTGTTCAACGAGCGAGACTTTTGCAGAGTGGCAGGCGATGAGAATAATCGCGCACCAGACCCTCGGATGTTATGCTAATGAAGTACCCAAGTGGTTCAAATTCTCCGGAAGGCTCCTTATCCAATGGATGCACCTGACGACCGATCGGCCATCGAGACGGTGGCCACCCTGCTGGACACTTTTTCGGTTGGCGTAGGCCGAATTACCCCCGGACCTCGTGGTTCGCGGTTGAGCGGAGAACCACGTCTGCTCCTGGAGACTGCTGTCGAGGCTCTCAGCAGCGAGGAAAGGCACAGCCTAGCTCTGGTTTATGGCAACGCCTGCTACGCCCTTGGTAGGCACGAAGATGCATCGGAGGCGTACCGGTCGCTGCTCGTCCTGGAACCGGCAAGTATAGAGGCGCGCTTCAACCTGGGCCTGGCGCAATTGCGGCTGCGGAATCCGGAGGAGGCGGTGCGGGAATTCACGGAAACTCTGGTGCGGGCGCCGCAGTTGGCTGAGGCCTACTACCAGAGGGGCAATGCCTATGATGATCTGGGAGACGTCGAGCGGACGCTTGCCGACTACTCTAGGGCCATCGATTTGGCGCCAGGTTACATCCAGCCTATGTACAACCGTGGAATCGTGCTGGCAGGAGCGGGTCGCCACCAGGAGGCGGTGGCCCAGTTCGACCGGGTTATTGAGATCCGTGCCGATATCGGGAACGCCCATCTGAACAGGGGTGCATCGCTGGATGAACTGGGCCTCCACGAAGAGGCCATTGGTAGTTACAGTCGCGCTGCCGAGCTGACCCCAGACGACCCGCGCGCCCTGTTTAACCGGGCCCGGACCTGCTATTACCTGGGTCGGTTGCAAGAGGCGCTGGAGGATTATTCAGAGGTGTTGCGGCTTGACCCCGAGGATGCTGAGGCATATAACAATCGCGGGCTTGCCCATGACGCTCTGGCTGACTACGAGTCGGCAGTGGCCGACTACGAGCAGGCGTTGGCGGTGCGTCCTGATTTTGCGGAGGCCCACAGCAACCGGGGTGCTGTGCTGGAGGCCCAGGGCGACGTGGAGGAGGCGCTGGAGGCCTACCGTGAAGCGCTGGCTGCCAACCCGGGCCTGGCTTCCGCTCACTACAATGCGGCCCGGGTGTATGCGCAGCTCGATGACCTGGATGCTTGCCTGAAACACATGGACAGCCTGCTGGAGCTGGCGCCGGAGCTGGCAGAGGATGCGGCCCAGGACGAGCATCTGCGGTGGGCACTGCGCATGAGAGAGATGCGAAACACGCGGGGTACGGACGGGTAACCTGATACCCGGGGCTAGCTGCTGCCGGATATGCTCTGCGGCAGGTCCGGGTCGGCTTCCAGTTCGTCGATGATGTCTCCGTGGTCAGCCGAGCCAATTCGACGGCGGACGATCAGACTCCGCAACAGGACCAGCACCGCCAGTACGGAGAGCCCCGTGACCAGTTCAACCTCGACCTGGTATATCAGGCTCAACCCCAGCATGAGGGAGAAGCCGGTGCAGATGCCCCATGAAGACCGCAGGTGGTGGTTCCGCAGGAGCAAAACGGTGGTTACTCCGATTACTGCCGCCGGCAGAGTCAGCACGGGGACCAGGGCGAAACTGACCCCTATCAGGGGCGTCATGGCGTCGCCCCCTCGAAAAGAAGAGAACACCGAAATCCAGTGCCCGACAATGGCTCCCGAGGCGGCAACCAGAGTCAGGGGTGCCTCGATGCCCATTCCCCATGCCACTGCCACAGCAGC
Source organism: Dehalococcoidia bacterium (assembly GCA_965261885.1). Lineage (GTDB taxonomy): Bacteria > Chloroflexota > Dehalococcoidia > Lucifugimonadales > UBA3495 > VXOI01. The sequence continues at coordinate 85,606 of CBDHDY010000005.1, read as the reverse complement.
GGATCCCTTGCCCACATCCCCAATGAATACCATCAGCGCGCTGCGCCGCCCCACGTTCCAGAACACGTTGGCTGTGCCGGCCAAAGTGCTTCCGGTGCTGAAAATGTCCACACCCTTGACATAGCGGCTGATCCACTGGGCAAAGGGCAAGGCTCCGAAAAAATAGCCGATAACGCCCGATGCGATCAGCAGAAGTATCTCCATCGGGCTGTCCATCTTTCTTCGTCCGCTTCGGGAGGGAGTACGCTCAATTCGACCGAAAGGCCATTGTCAGACCCTCCGCTGAAACATAAATATACCAGCAGGCACCTCGGGATGATAGGGTTACCACAAGGCTATCGCGTTTGGATGGCGAGCCCCTGTCCGCTGGGCGGAGCAACTGTCATCGTCGAGACAGCTGGCCATTCCCGACTCTTGGGTGGCGCGGAAGGCTATCCGCAATTCCTGCATAGGTGGCTAGCCCACGGTGCGGACGGTGCGGCTTAGCGGAGACGGGAGTTCGAAATTCGCCGATCCTGCGGGGATGATTGTCTGTTGGTACTGCATCTGTCGCTGAAAGTGTCCTTGATGATTCAGAGACAGCACTCTCCGCTATACTTGAAGAGTCGGCTCCGTCCGGCTCACCCCAAAACCGGGCTTTGCCGCAAGGAAGGCGTGCTCCGGTGAGGATTGAATGATATGACCTCACAACAAAAGACCGGTCCTCTGGCGGGAATGGTCGTGCTGGATCTCACGCAGATCCTGGCCGGGCCCATGTGTACCATGGTCCTGGCAGATATGGGTGCCGACGTAATCAAGATCGAAAAGCCCAATGGCGGCGACGACAATCGCCGCATGGGCCCCCCGTTCATCAGGGACTGGTCTGCCGGGTTCCTGGCCGTCAACCGCAACAAGCGCAGCCTGGTACTGGACCTGCGGAACGAGTCCGGTCGCGACGTTTTCCGGCGATTGGTGGTAGAGGCAGACGTTGTTGTTGAAAATTTCCGTCCCGGTGTAATGGAACGCATGGGGCTGAACTATTCGGAATTGGCCAAGATCAAGCCCACGCTGGTCTACTGCACGATTTCGGGATTCGGCAGCACAGGTCCGGCCCGCAATCGCGGCGGCTTCGACCTGGTGGCCCAGGGTTTCAGCGGTCTGATGAGCATCACAGGCCACCCCGATTCCCCGCCGGCCAAGGTCGGGGTGCCCATCACCGACCTCACCGCAGGCCTGTTCGGGGCCAACGGCGTGATGGCCGCCTACGTGCACGCCCTGAAGACAGGTGAGGGGCAGATGGTGGACACATCGCTGCTGGAGGCGGGAGTGGCCTACACAGTCTGGGAATCCTCGGTCTATTTTGCCGAAGGTGAAATACCCGGCCCTCTGGGGTCGGCGCACCGCGTGTCGGCACCGTACCAGGCCCTGCGAACGAAGAATGGCTACCTTAACCTGGGAGCGGCTACCCAGCCTACCTGGGAGCAGCTCTGCAGGGCCATCCAGCGCGAGGACCTCATTGAGGATGAGCGATTCCGCAACCCATGGGACCGGAAAGCGCGAGAGCAGGAGCTGGCGGAGCTGCTGGAGGAGACCTTCTCCACCCAGGATACTGAGCACTGGTTGGAGCTGCTGGACAGTGCAGGGGTGGTTGCCGGTCCGATCTATAACATGGAGCAGGTGTACCGGGATCCACAGGTACTGGCGCGGGAGATGCTGGTGGACACCCACGACCCCGACCTCGGCACTATACATAATATCGGAGTGCCAGTGAAGCTGTCCGCTACTCCCGGCCGCATAAGGAGCCGTGCCCCGGCCCTCGGCGAGCACTCCGCCGAGGTGCTGCTGGAACACGGTTTCACCAGGGAGGAGGTGGACGGCCTATTGGCCGAGGGAGTGATTCTTGGTAGCCAGGGCAGCGGCAGCAGAAGATAGGCAGGCCGATTGCCGCTAATCCTCTTTTAGTCCTCGCCGAAGAAACGGCGACGGTCAGGCTCACCCAGCGCGCCGTCGGGGCCGCTGAGGAAGGTGTCCGGGTTCCGGGTGCGGTCCTCCCGCCAGCTGCGCATCGCCGTCGCGCGCACTGCGTCCGCCTCGGGTCCGGTGTCCATCAGCAGTTGTGTCTGCCAGTTCTCCACTGAGTGGACCACGCTGAAGTACTGCTGCCTCGCCTCGGCGTAGGCCTGGCCCGCCGAACCCCAATCGTTACTGGATAGCAACAGCTCCTTCAGGACACGGGCGTCTCGTAGACCCATCGACAGTCCCTGGCCCCAGGTAGGATCGGTGTTGGCGGCCGCATCGCCTACTAGCGCCACGCCCCTGTGGTAAGCAGACTCCGCCCACGTGGTCCTCCCCTCGAAAGTGGCCAGCGGCCCGGCGGGGATGGCATTGGCATACACCTCAACCGGCACCCCGGAGGCAATGCACTCTCCAAGCACGACCCTGGCATCCTCAGAGCCACCGTACCGCCGCGCGCTGCCGGCAGCATAGCAGAGATATACGCGGGCGCGCCCGTTCCCCTGCGGGAAGTTGAGGATAAAGTGCCCCTTTTCGGTGTCCAGCCAGGCGTGTGTGGCATCGTCAGGCAAGGCCACGTTGTCCATCAGCACCCCTGAGACCAGATTGCGTTCGGGATCGCGACTCACGGGGAACGCAGCCCATCCGCGGGTGGGGGAGCCTCGTCCGTCGGCGCCCACGATCAATCGGGCCGATAACCGGAGGGAGGAACCGTATCTTTCGGCTGACATCGACGGGAGAGACCCGCCGTCGCTGGCAGATACTCCGTTGACCCGAACTCCCCGCCAGACATCCGCTCCGGAGCCTTCAGCCTGCTCCAGGATGGCCCCCTGCAGCGATGGATGATAGCAGGCCATCACCGGCTCGCCGACCCGGGTCGTGCGGGTCAGGTCACGGTGGCCGGACCGGTCAGCACCTACGTAGGAATCCCAGAACGGCAGTGGATTGGCTCCGGCCCGCTCCAGGACACTCTCGAGGCCCAGCAGCCTGGCCTCAGCCACTCCCCACGGCATGATCGCCTCGCCCCTCACCCGGTCGCGGAAGGAGTCCTCGGCCTCAAGCACCAGGGTCCGTGCACCCGCAGCGGCCATGCCCGCTGCCAGGGCCGACCCGGCTACCCCTCCGCCAATGACGATGATATCGTAATCTTGGCTCACAGGAACTCCGGGAATCTGGTCGTTTCACGCGCCCGGATTCGGTCAGGTTGCGGTGCGCCAGGGAAGACCGTCGGTGGCCGCCAGGAAGCCGTCGATCAGGACGGGGCTGGAGCAGATGACGCTGGGGGTGAACAGGCTGGCGTCGTTGCCCTGCCGGTCAACGACCCTGCCGCCCGCTTCCTGGGCAATTATCAACCCTGCCGCGATGTCCCAGGGTGACAGTGAATGGTGGAAGAACAGGTCAACCCGGCCCGAGGCTGCATAGGCCACGCCAAGCCCGGCGGAACCCATAAGCCGTACGCTGTACATCCCGGGCCATAATGAACGCAGCAGGTCGATGGCCAGCGCCGCCTTTTCGTCGACGTATCCCAGGTCAAAACTGAGCAGAGAGCGGGAAAGCTCGGTTGTCTCTGTTACCGAAATGGGATTGCCGTTAAGGAATGCCCCCTGTCCCCGGGCCGCGGTGAAGGTCTCCTCTCGCACCGGGTCGTAGACCACTCCAGCGATGATGTCGTCGCCCTCGGCCAGGGCCACGATAGTGCAGAAATGCGGGATGCTCTGGGCGTAGTTACGGGTACCGTCCAGCGGGTCCACCACCCATTTGTAGGGAGATGCGCCCGTAACAGGCTTGGATTCTTCGGCCAGGATCCCGAAATCGGGGAACGCCCCGGTGAGGATTTCCAGGATCGCGTTCTCGGCCTTCACATCGATATCAGTGACGATGTCTGCTCGGCCCTTGAAGGTTATCTGCCGGTCCGAATTCCATCCGCCGCGAATGATCTCCCCTGCGGCACGGGTGGCCGCCAGGGCGACGTCCATGGCACTACGCCCGTCGGCGGTTGCCGGGAGAGAGCCAGTTGAGTGTTCTGTCATATCTTGGTTGCGATTCCTCGTTCTAATATTTGGGGCCTGGTGTCAGAGGTGATTATTTGTCCCTGGCAAGGACTTTGCCGTGGGGGCCTGCCCATACCGGCTACTTCCACTGAAGGAGATTGCCTCCTTCGTAGAAGATGATTGAGTTTCCATTGAATTCGGCCGTCTGTCCTTCATGAACGACGAAAGTGTAGAGCTGGCCAAGTGTCAGCTCCGTTAGATCGCCGATATCTGATGCATCGGGGACCCCAATCCCAGGCGGAAGAGGAAGATCCTCCGGACGGAAATTGCCGTCGGCGTCATAAACTAACCACGTTTGCGTGGCCCTTTCCAGGTAGGCCACGAATCGCAGGTTATCGCCCAGCGGCGCCATGTCCGCAGCGATGGGCAGGACCGGCACCGTGGTAGGTGCGGGCTCCGGGATTACCGTGGGTTCCAGGGTCGCAGCGAGCACCGGCATGGCCGTTGGTTCCGCGGTTGCCGTGGGTGCTGCTGTAGCCGTTGGCTCCGGCCTGGTCGTTGTTTCGGGGGTAGCCGTGGGTTCCGCAGTGGCCGGTGGCGCTTCGGTCGGTTCCGGCACCGGGGTATCGGCCGGTGGCGGTGGCAGGGTGGCCTGGGCGATGACGGTTGCTGTGTACGGAGTGGCCGTGGGAATTGCGGTGACCGACTCTCCGCAGGCGAGGATGCCGAGGGCTAGCAGGCCCATGAGTGCCAGGATGGTTAGCTGCTTCATAGAGCCTCGGACGATTGAGTTGGAACAGTGTGCCTTGAATTGCATTGAGTCAGATCCGCTCCTAGGCTCAAAGACCCCGCAATGCAGATGGCTCTTTTGTGGATTCCCCGGAATTCCCAGCACCTTGAGTTGGCTTTGTTTCAATTATACGCGAACGCGGTCATGGTTGTAGCGCCCGGTCTGCAACGAGTCAAGGCTGCAGTTCGATTTGAAATGCTGCACGTGTCGGCTTTTTGGCTTCTGGCTTCTGAGAGGATATTGGCTCCTTGTTGTACTTCGGCGTAGATGCGGGAGCCGAGTTCGGCCCAGGGACCTGTGCGACCAACGGTTCCGGGGTGGGCTAGTATTTGGGCAAGGGAACAAGGGTCGGACAACGCTCCTGTGTCCGTCGCGACGATTCGGCAGCCCCGGGGTCCGGGCAGAGGCAGGGGCTCATTGTTATGCTTGAGCTCGTCGAACGGCAGGCGGTAGGAAGGCAGGCGCTCTTGGGTAACGCGCAAAAACGGTTCATCCCTGCTTCAGACTCAGGACAAATCGAAGTCACGCAAGGTTGAAACATTCCCCATGAGGGTGGGGCGAATTGCAGCTTGCAGGTCAGCCTGTAGGGCGCCATCGGGCGCGGTCAGAAATATGACCGCAGGTCCGCTGGGCTGAGCTTCCCTGATCGCTGTCCGGATGAAATCCTTGCTTATTGGCTCCGGGCCAGGCCCATCTTCTCGTAGACTTCCTCAATCGTCCGCTCGGCAATTGCGCGCGCGCGCTTGCCGCCTTCGTCGAGGATTTCGCGAACGTAATCTGGGCGGGACTCATACTCCCGGCGGCGCTCCCGCATCGGTTCCAGGAAGTCGTTGATGCTGCCGGCGAGCTGGCGCTTGCAGTCGACGCAGCCCCGGGCGGCCGTGGTGCACTCGCTGTAGACAGCGCTCACCGTTGCTGAGGGGCTGAACATCTGGTGCATGGAGTAGACGTTGCAGACCTCGGGCCGTCCCGGGATGTTCCGAGTGGTCCGCTGCGGGTCGGTGAAAGCGGTCATCACCCGCTTGTTCGTATCCTCGGGGCTGGCTGCAAGGTCCAGATGATTGTCCAGTGTCTTCGACATCTTTGCCTGTCCGTCCAGGCCCACCAGCAAAGGATCCTCGGTCAGCTTGACCTGGGGTTCGGGGAATGTGTCTCCGAAGGTATTGTTGAACCGCCTTGCGATCTCGCGAGACAATTCGATATGCGGTATCTGGTCCTGGCCAACCGGCACGGTATCCGCCTTGTACAGGATGATGTCGGCTGTCTGGAGCACGGGGTAGCCGACGAGGCCGTAGTTGACCGTTTCCTCGGTCTCGTCCATCTGCCGCACCTTCTCCTTGAAGGTGGGGACGCGCATGAGCCAGCCCAGGGGTGTGACCATGCTCAGGAGCGTGTGGAGGGTCATGACCTCCGGCACGTGGGACTGGACGAAAACGATGCTGCGCTCCGGGTCGATTCCTGCGGCTAGCCAGTCCAGCACCATGTCCTCTATGTTGGACTGGATCCGATCGGTGTCGGCGCGTGACTCCACGGTGGTCAGGGCGTGGATGTCGACGGCACAGTAAATGCAATCGTAGTCATCCTGGAGCGCGACCCAGTTCTGGAGCGCACCGATGTAGTTGCCCAGGTGGAGCAGTCCTGTGGGGCGCATCCCGGAAAAGATCACGCCTCGTTTTCTGCCGTTGCTTTCTGAGGCCATACTTTCAGTCCAGTCCAATCTTAGAATCGAATGATGCCCGGAGTGACTTTCAATCTATCACCACGCGGGAGAGGGCGCAAATTCCTCAGACCACCGGGAGCTGCTGGTGTGCCGGGCTTGGTGCATTGGCCAGTCTATTTCGCCTGGACATCGGTCCACTTGAAGTGCTTGGAGATGAGGCGGTAGAAGCCCCAGCCGAAGTTGCGGGCGTGGGTGGCTCCGTAGGCCTGCCAGCGTTGCAGCTCTGCGCGGGCCTCCGGGTGAATTCTGTCCCCCGGTACCAGGGTGGGCAGGATATCCTCACTGTCGCACTCGTACAGGGCCAGGTATCTGGGGCCGGTGTTGAAGCCGGTCAGGGCTGGGTGATCGAGGCGGCGGAAGCGGGCACCGCAGGAGTAGCCGGGGACGTTCAGCACGCCGGGCAGATGGGACGCGGTGTACCAGCGGTCCCATTCCTCCTCGTGGTCCGGGTCGACGTCGGCAGTTACTATGCTGAGAGGGCAGTCGGAAAGCAGCAGCGGTTCGCGCAGTGGGGCCCCGCTGATGTGTTCGTACACATTGGAAACCGGGTCGGTGATGCCCTGTAGGGTGCTGAACACCGAAAACTCGGCTGCGGCGATTGGGTGCAGATCCGGCCCGTGGAACTGAAGCAGGGACGCCAGATCGTCAGTGCTGCGGATCCCATAGAGCGCAGTGAACCGGTTGCTGCCGTCCACGGTCACGTATCGTTGAGCCCACTGGTAGCCCGGAATCTGCAGCAGGTTTGGCAGGTGGCTGTTGTACCAGATGGTGAACGGCTCAAGATGCGCCTTGTCGCAGGTCATCTGCACCATCAACAACAGTTGGCTGTCAGCCATTTTGCGCCTCTCTGGCCGCAAGTCCCTCCAGCAGGCCGCCGCTGTACCCCGAGTCCTCGATCCCCCGCTGCATGCCCCGCAGGTAGGCGATCTGTCCGCCGTGCTGATTGAATTCCCAGATCAATTGCTGGCACATGTTGGCCATGGTCATGGAGCCGCCGCGCGGATTTACAACTTCTATGCTGCCAAAGTTGGCGTCTCCGGTCGAGGACAGGAATCGCCGGGCCTCCTCCAGGGTTGCGGAGGCATAGTCCAGTAATGCCGCGGCATCCGGCACCTGAAAAGCGACTAGCTGTTCCGGTCCGTATCCATAGCCCGTATCGTTGGGGTCGTCGACCTCCTGCCCCAGGCGTTCGGCCCAGCCCTGCTCCCACAGCTGGGGCACGTTCTGCAGCCTCGCGTGAACCCAGCGGTCCAGAGTTCTCCCGTAGTGCCATACCAGAAAACCTATAGATGAGCATTCCGGGGTCGGCATCCAGGCCATCTCCGCCTCCGACAGTCCATTAACGGAACGGAACATGGCGTTGAAATGCTGTTCCAGGCATCCCGCTACGAATTCGCTCAGTTGCATCTCATTCCCTCCCACAGCTCACTTTCTATTGGCTTTTGCCTGGTAGTTGGTGGATCGCGCAAAAGGAACGGCCACGCTGGTAAAGGCGTGGCCGACCGCATTTCCAAGTGCCTGCCGGTTGCGCTACTCGTCCTGGTCTGACTCGCTTTCCAGCCGGTCCCCCAGCTCACTGAGAAACGCCTCAATCTCGGGAGACAGCGTGGGCGACGGGCTGCCGGATTCTTCCGACGATGCCTGCGATTCAGCGGTCAACTGGGAGTCGTAGTACTGCTCCATCTGCTGGATCAGCGTCTTCAACTCGGAGTTGCGATCTACGGATGCGTTCAACTCCCGGTACTGGCGTTGACCACGGCGGACCGGAGCCAGATCCTGAGGAATGTTGTCATAGACTGACGACAGCACCTCGATCATGCGGGAGGTGCCAGCGTAGTCCTCCTCCAACTGCACATACTGTGGGAGATGGACCATGAAATTGATTGTCTCAATGTCTTCCTTCTCAATTCCCTCGGAGAGAAGGTTCATGATCGTTGTCGGTCCCTGGTAAGTGCTCTGCGACAACTTGAAATTGTCGACGGTGCGCTTCTGTTCGACAGAACCCAGGGATCCGGTTACCAGCAGCGGTCGGGTGTGCGGCACGGCGTCATACATGGCCCCGACGCGGCAGTAACGCTTGACCCCGAAGTGTCGCACAACTTCCAGGATTGAGTCGGTATAGTCTTCGCCGTTGGAATGGGGTTCCAGCAGGTGGAAGAAGAGGTAATCCGGCCCGTTTTCCGTGGTGGCATACCTGATGGTGCTGTTCGGGATCTTGACCTGCCGCACGCCATCAACAAGGCGCATATTGGGTCGGTACCGCGTAAAATCGAAAAAGGTGCCGGGCCGGTGCAGGCGCGCAAGCTCCTTCGACCCCATGAACCGCTCAAGACGGTTCAGAGTCAGTGTGCCAACGCTTCCCACGTCCACCCAAGGGCGGATCATGGCGAAGACGTGCGGATCCTTCAGTTCAGGAACCGGTTCTGCTAATTCAAAAGCCCCTACTCGCATAGCCCCATATTGCCAGAATGATTCTTGGTTTTCAAGTCTGCCCTGTCAGCAACCACGCCTTGGGGTCAGGCTCTACTGTTGCCGCAGCAGCGAATCGGCAGACCCGAGTCCCTCCAGGGCGAGGCCGTATCCGAGAAGGTCCTGCATCAGCCTCTTGACATACTGAGTGGTCGCAACCCTGGTGTAACGCAGCACGATGTCCGACTTTTCGGCCAGCTGCTCCGCCAGTTCCCAGGCCCGGGGCAGCAGCGATTCCTGGGACATGACCTCGCTAACCAAACCGAGTGTCAGCGCTTCCTGGGCGCCGATGGATTGTCCGGTATATAGGAAATAACGTCCCCTGTTGGCTCCCAGCAGCATTGGATAGACCACATGGACGCCGTCTCCGGGCACCAGGTTGCTCATGAAATGCCCGGAATCCTGGAATGCCGCCGAGTCAGCCGCCAGAACAATGTCGCACAACAGCGGAATTTCCGAGTGGCGCAGGGCCGGGCCGTTGACCGCGGCGATCATGGGGACCTCTATGTCCAACAGATTGCCCAGGAGCTTCTTCCCTTCCCAATAGGTGCTGTCCCACTGCTCTGGAGTTCGCTTGGGGGCGCCCGCTGCGGTGCCCTGCGGTCCGGAAAAGACATCGCCCGTGCCTGTCAGAATGACGATCCGGTTTCCCCTGTCGCTGCCGACGTCAGCAAAGGCCCGGGGAAATTCCTCGTGCGGCCCTGAGCCCCACTGCAGAGGTCCTCCGTTGGTGTGGAAGGTCATCTGCAATATGCCGTTGCGGCGCTCGAACCGGATGTTCTGATAGTTGTCCGCGTACTGTTCCAGGGTAGCCACGGCTTCCTCCCTATTATGGAGTTGGCTGTTGAAGTTGGCGAGAGTCTATACCGGAGCGTCGTGGGGGTCAACGGCAGTGCAACTGCCGTTTGACTGGTGCTGGCGCGAAGGCTTCCCGCGGCCAAGTAGGTCAAAATGTGCAAAGGGCGCCCACAAGGGCGCCCCAGGCGTTGACCGGGCAGGATTGTGCCGCCTAGTTGTTGGTGGCCATTTCCACTTCAAGGTCGTGTTCCTTCTGGACCACCGTGGTCTTCAGGAAGGTGGCGGGCTTGACCCCTGGCTTTTCCTTGGCGTTGACGTGGTCCAGAACGAAGTCTGATACGTCGCGGTGCAGGGTGTCGGCCATGTTGCAATTCTTGAACAGGTCGAACCCGGGGTCCATTTCCTCCAGCAGGTGCTGCACCGTGGTTTCGCCGTGGCGGGCGGCCAGGGCATAGGCCAGGCCTCGTGGGTCGCGGTCGTACTGCCGCTGCTCCGCTCCCACCTCTTCCAGCTCGATGTCGTAGTCGACGCGGTCAACGACTGCCAGTGCCTCGGCAGCCCGGCGGCGGCGGCTCTTGACGTCTTTCATCGCGGCAAAGAGGGCAGCGACGGCCTGGGCGGCACTCTCCAGTAGCTCCGGAATTTCCTCCTGGCGAGTGCCGGCCGATACGACCATTTGCTGTGCCTCATCCAGGCACTGATCCCGGCGGCGCAGGCTGTCCTCAAACTTGGAGGCCCGTTCCTGTTTGACCCTCAAGTCGGGGGCCTCCTCAGCGAGGGGCTGCAGGCGCGCCAACTCCCGCTCCGCCATCTCGGCCTGCTTGAGCCGCTGTTGCATGGATTCGTCGAACTCTATGGGCATGGCAATCTCTCCTCAGACTAAGATGTTCTATGGAAGGCGCACGTCACAGTCCAATGGCAAAATGAATAGGAATATGGGCCAATGGCCTGTCGGTTCTATTCCCGGGCTCGATGCAACGGGTTCGTCGGCTTAGGCCCCTGGTCTGAGGCAGCCTGATATCGCGAGCCCCCGGGCTGAAACGGCGCTGGGCCGTCAATTACGCTAACCCCCATGTCTTCTATTGAGGCCCCGGTAGTATTTGCTATCGGGGCAAGTTGGGCCGAAACCTGGCGATCCGGCGCGTTAACCACCCAAAGGGTGGGAAATAGTGCTTAACGGTCATCCCGTTGCGCTATCTAATATAACCGCACCCACGTGGACCCTGCCTTCATCTGCAATGCAATTTTCACTCAATTTTGATAAAAATCTAAAATTCAAGTCATACGCAAGTGTAAGAGGCTCCGGATGCTCCCACGAGACCCCTGGCGGGTGTATTCTGGACACGAAGGACCAAGAGAGGCATTAGAGGCATTGAAGCCCTGGGCCGGCACTGACCGGGAGTCTGTGCCGGAATTCCATGGTTCCCGTTTTCGGGCGATCTCCATTTTCAGGCGATAATGGCATGGCAACAGCCAGGGTGGCAAGGCAAAACTATTCAGGCTAACTGCTTCAGTTCGGCTGACAGTTTCAGGAGGAAGACCATGCCCCGGGCAGCATTTGTTTACGACGACCTGATGTCGCGGCATGAGCTGAGAGGCGACCATCCAATGCGCCCGGTCAGATTGCGCTATACCTACGATCTTCTTCGAGGCTATGGTTCCTTTGAACACGAGAACGCCGTGCTGGTCAGTCCGCGATCAGCCGATGAGGATGAGCTCAAATGGCTACATACACCGCAGTACATCGAGGCCGTCCGGTGCCTGAGCGCAGGAGAGGGGGTCCAGGAGGCACACAGGTTCAACTTCAGCCTGCAGGGGGATAACCCGTACTATTCCGGTATGTACGAGGCAGCAGCCCTGAGCTCTGGGGCCACTCTGCTGGCGGCCGAGCTGGTCGCTGACAAGGCGGTCGATGCGGCCTTCAACATTTCTGGCGGGTTGCACCATGCATCGGCGGGACACGCCTCCGGCTTCTGCGTGTTCAACGACCCGGCCCTGGCAGTTCATTATTTTCTCCGCCGGGGCTTGCGGGTGGCGTACGTTGACGTGGACGCTCACCACGGCGACGGGGTGCAGGAGGCGTTTTTTGGCGACGACCGGGTGCTCACCATTTCGGTCCATGAGTCGGGCCGCTACCTGTTTCCGGGGACCGGCTTTGTCGAGGAACAGGGCGAGGGACGCGGCAGAGGGTATTCGGTCAATCTACCCCTGTTTCCCTATACCGGCGACGAGGTGTATCTCGACGCGTTTCGCCAGATAGTGCCGCCCTTGATCCGGTCGTTTTCTCCTGACGTGATTGTCACTCAGCTGGGGATCGACAGCTATCACTCAGACCCCCTCACTCATCTGCAATTGACCACCATGGGATTCGTTGAAGTGATACGCGAATTTGCGGCTCTGGGGCTGCCATGGCTGGCCCTGGGCGGAGGTGGCTACGACCTGATGGCAGTTGCCCGGGCGTGGACACTGGCATACGGTGTGATGCTGGGAGAGGAATGGCCAGACGCGCTGCCAAGGGACTTCGCGCTGGAGCACGGGGTCGGCCACCTGAGAGACAGCGGCTCTCCCGAAATTCCTGCCAATCTGAGGCTGGACATACGGCGGCACGCTGGAGAGACCGTGGCCGCCCTGAGGGAGCAGGTGTTTCCTGTGCACGGCGCTATGGGCTAGGAACATCAACCCGGAACCAGTCGCATCCCGGCAACCGGCAGCATCGCCAAGTAGTGATAAAAGAGCAAACAGATAGCCCTCCCAGCAGAGAGGGCTATCTGTTTGCTTTGGAGGATAACTGTAACGCAGCTTTGACGGTGCGCGGACCGCTGGGAATTACTCTACGCGCTGTTGCGGATGAATCAGGTCCTTGGCCTCTTCGCCCACGCTGGCTTCAATGCTGTCCCGCAACGTCGAGAAGATGGACTTGTTGATGGCCGACATCAACCATTCCTCGTGATCCGGGTCCGTCTGGTACCCATCCTTCAGGCTCAACAAACGCTTCATCAGGCTCAGGTAATGGTACTGCAGCGGTGTCAGATCTCGGTGGATGCCATCCAGCCTCCACTGACTGATGGCGGGAGTACTGATGGAGGGTGTGAATTCGCCTTCAGGGCCCAATATCTCTTTGTCTGCTCGTTCTGGTTGCGCGTTCATTGTAGATCTCCGTCCGCTCTCAACCGAAGGTTGCCCAGATGATTGCGTATGTTTGATTTGTTGCGTTATGTACAAGATTAAAAGGCAATTATATCAGAGCCTGCCTTCCGGCGTAATCGCTTGGGCGGTGAACTGCCGCGCTGTTTCTGGTAATTTGCGGCGCCGCTCCCGAGGCGAGGGTCGGTTTTCACCGATTGCCTCGCCCCGCTCGTCGAATTGCGACCACGAGTCTGGCAGGCAGCGTTAAACTTCCCGGAATTCGCCCTCCACGGTACCAGCGTCGTCGGAGGGGCCGCCTGTGGGGTCCCCGGGACCTCCGGGGCCCGGCGCTGCGGCCTGGCTGTAGACTGCCTCACCCAGTCTCTGCATGGCCTCTCCGAGTTCAGTCAGACCGGTCTGCATCTCTGCGATGTTCCCGGAGGCCGATGCGCTGCGCAGCGCATCGATTTTGGTCTGGACCTCTGCGCGCAGTTCCTGTGGCACCTTGTCGGCGTTGTCGTTCAGCAGCTTCTCCGCCTGGTATACCATCGAGTCAGCCTGGTTTCGGGTATCCACTTCCTGCCGGCGCCGCTGATCTTCCGCTTCGTACTGCCGCGCTTCCTCAACCATCCGTTCGATGTCAGTCTTGTCCATTCCGGACCCGGACTGAATGACTATTCTCTGCTCCTTCCCGGTTCCCTTATCCTGGGCTGATACGCTCAGAATGCCATTGGCGTCGATGTCAAAAGTGACTTCGATCTGGGGAATGCCCCGGGGCGCTGGGATTATCCCGTCCAGCTTGAACATGCCGATGGACTTGTTGTCGCCCGCCATGCTGCGCTCGCCTTGCAGCACGTGGATGTCCACAGCTGGCTGGCCATCCGCAGCGGTAGTGAACATTTCATTTTTCTTGGTCGGTATCGTCGTGTTCCGGGGGATCAGCGTGGTCATCACGCCACCCAGCGTCTCCAGCCCAAGAGTCAGAGGCGTGACGTCCAGCAGCACTATGTCGCCGACATCTCCTGCCAGCACACCCGCCTGGATTGCCGCGCCGAGGGCCACTGCCTCGTCCGGGTTGACGTTGCGGTTGGGCTCCTTGGCGAAGATCTCCTTGACCTTCTCCTGGACTGCGGGCATCCGGGACATGCCGCCCACGACAATAACCTCGTCGATCTGGCCGACAGCCAGGCCGGAGTCTGAGATGGCTCGCTGGCACGGGCCGGCCGTGCGGTCGATCAGATGCCTGACCAACTGCTCGAAGCGTCCGCGGGTGAGGGATTTGACCAGGTGCTGGGGCCCACTGGCGTCGGCAGTGATGAATGGAAGGTTGATTTCCGTCTCGACGACGCTGGATAGCTCCACCTTGGCCCGCTCGGCCGCGTCGCGCAGGCGCTGCAGGGCCATGCGGTCGTTGGACAGGTCAATGCCCGTTTCCCGGCGAAACTCGGTAATCAGCCACTCCAGGATGGCCTGGTCGAAGTCGTCGCCACCAAGGAAGGTGTCGCCATTGGTGGACTTGACCTCGAACACGCCGTCGCCCATCTGAAGGATGGTGATGTCAAAAGTGCCGCCGCCGAGGTCAAAGACCGCGATGTTGGCATCCGCGAGGGTCTTATCCAGTCCGTAGGCCAGAGATGAGGCAGTTGGCTCGTTGATGATGCGCAGTACCTCCAACCCCGCGATGGTACCTGCGTCCTTGGTTGCCTGGCGCTGAGAGTCGTTGAAGTAGGCGGGAACCGTGATAACCGCCTGGGTGATCCGCTCGCCCAGCTTGGCTTCGGCGTCCTGCTTGATCTTTGTCAGCACGAATGACGAAATCTGCGGGGGTGCGTAGGACTGTTCGCCCATCTTCACGTGGGCGTCGCCGTTGTCCCCCTTGACCACCTGGTAGGGCAGCTTGGAGACGGCGTTCTGTACTTCACTGTCGTCGAATCGGCGGCCCATCAGCCGTTTAACCGAGAACAGGGTGTTCTCGGGGTTGGTTACGGCCTGCCGCTTCGCCACCTGACCGACGTACCGTTCGCCGGTGCGCGTATTGAGCGCCACCACCGAAGGGGTGAGGCGGGCGCCCTCGGCGTTCTCAACGACTTCCGGCTCACCGGCTTCAATAACTGCTGCTACCGAGTTGGTAGTTCCGAGGTCTATGCCCAAAACTTTAGGCATCGCTGTTCTCCTTAAATTGAAACTCTTGAATTCGCTACTGATAGTGTTTGGGATGTTGTCTGCCGCGTGAGTTCGTACTAGTCTCTTATGCCGATGGTTCCCGCGCCACGATCACCTGGGCTGCCCGCAACAGACGGTCGTGGAGCCGGTAGCCGGGGCGCACCAGCTGAACCACGTGGTCGGGCGGGTGCTCCCTCGATTCCTGATATGCCAGGGCTTCGTGTTCGTTAGGGTCAAAGGCGCGGCCCACAGCCTCGTCAATGAGGCTGACTCCCCGCATCTCCAGTCGCCGCTTCACCTCCCGCACAGCCAGTTTGACTCCCTCTCCCCACTGCGGACTGATCTCGGAGTTCAGGGCCAGTTCCAGTCCCTCGATAACCGGGAGCAGGTCAAGAAGCAGGTCCTCATCCCGGTATCTGGCCGCGGTGGCCCGCTGTTCTGCGAAGCGCCGACGCTCGGTTTGCAGCTCCGCTTCCTTGTACTTTACTTCGTTGCGGAACCTATAGGTGTCCGCCTCTGCTGCTTCCAGCCGCTCGGCCAGCGCCGCTACTTTCAACTCTGGCGGCAGTCGCGAGAAGTCGACTGCCTGTCCGGATTCCTCCCCGCCTGTGGCTGCTGCGCCCTGACCTTCGTGGCCGGGTTCTTCGGCAGGTTCCCTGTTGTCTTCTGTAGTCATCAATTATTCCCTGTTTGAGTTTCCCTGTCGTTTGCGATGTTCAGTTAATAGTCAACCGGCAGGTTAAGGCTATGGAAGAGCAGGGCCAGCTCCTCCGAGACCACCTCTCCCGCATCAGGCCCCAGCCTGGCGCTCAGTCTCTGCTGCATGGTCAAAAGATTCTGCACAGCGGCCAGGACAAACTCGACTCCGGCGAGGTTCAGTCCCATCTCGTCTGACAGGTGACGGATGAGGCGGAGCTTGCGAATGTCCTCCGTTGAGTACAGCCGAAGCATCCCCAAGGTCCTTCCGGGACGGATCAGCCCCAGCCGCTCGTACTTCCGCAGCGTCTGCGGGTGCATGTCCAAAATTCGGGCGGCCACGCTGATGATGTAGACCCCCTCCATCTGGGGGGACGTTTCGTTGTCCGGCGACGTATCCGCTGTCTGGTTGGACGTGGTGCCGTTCCGGGAATCGGACAGGGTCGAGTCCGGCTCGGGAGACGTCACCCCTCGAAAAGGAGGGGCCTTCGTTTCCTCACGCTGTTGTGACTGGACTCGCCTCTGCTGGGTCATGCTTTTCTCCGGGAAAACCTGTTGACGTGAACTGATACGTATGATAATTTTTGATACGACTCGTGTCAAGTGTTGTGTAGCGTAGCAGATTAAGAATCCAAGAAAGAGTAGTTGGCGTACTACGGTATGCGAGGCAGGTCAGTTCAATCAAGACGGTTGATGTGTTAAAGGGCTTCCCGCCGTCCCTAGAACAATAGGCGGGGCCCGAGCAGGAAGTGGAGGTGCCTAATGGTGTATTTGAAGTCTTGCCCAAAGTGCCTCGGTGACCTTACTCTCGGCCAGGATTCCTACGGGACCTTTGTCAGCTGTCTGCAGTGCGGCTTCATGCGCGACCTTGACGTCGAGCGGGTTTCCAAGATTGAGGCCAAGGCTCCGGTTGCAGCGGGATCCTGGTATGCAGAGGAAGAGCGGCTGCCCAAGGCGGCTTGACGAATCAGATTCTCTCTGACTCAGATCTGAAGACAGGGGCGGCCATCTGCCGCCCCTCGTCTTCGCCTGATTCCCAACTTATCGCCGGATAGAGAGAACTCCATGCCTGTCCTGAGGGATTGTTCCGGGGACATTACCCTGATCTGGGCCCTATTCCGGAGGCGAAGTATGGCTCCGGAATAGAGGGAGTCCCCGCTGGGCGCTAACGCGTCAACTCAGGCCAGAAGCGTTCTTCCTTCCACGGATCACCGTAGTTGTGGTAGCCGCGCTGCTCCCAGAAGCCGGGGGCATCTTCGGCCATCAACTCGATGCCATTAACCCATTTGGCGCTCTTCCAGCCGTAAAGGCTGGGAACTATCAGACGCAGGGGCCATCCATGACTCTTGCCCAGTGGCTCACCGCCCTGCTTGTGGGCCAGGAACCCTTCTGCCAGAGCCAGGTCCAGGGGTACATTGGTGGAATAACCCCCGAAACAATGAGCCATTAGGTGCTTGCTCTCGGGCGCAACGCCAGAAAGAGCAAGCAGGTGGGCAACCGCCACTCCCTCCCAGGTCTGGTCCAGCGCGCTCCACTGCGTGACGCAATGAAAGTCCGCCTCCAGGACTTGCCAGGGCAATTCGGTGAATGCCTTCCAGTCGAGGGTCAATTCTGTTTCCACCAGCCCAAACACCCGGAACTGCCATGCATTGATGTCGACCTTCGGCTCCGGTCCGTAGGTCAGCACCGGGAACTTGGTGGTAACGAACTGGCCGGGAGGCACGCGTTCGCCGAATCCCTGGTCGGGAGCATTCTTTACTTGGTCAGGACGCTTCAAGCCCCACCTCACATTGGGGAATAGTTTAGACAGCAATGATTCGCTCAATCTTCAGAGGACGACATGGGCAGTGCCCGGGGCGCCATCGCCGATACTGCCGATCACGGCCCTGGTCCCGACGCCCCGTTCCTCCAGCGCATCCAGGAGCCGGGACAGCCGTTCCTCTGGCACGGAGATGAGCAGCCCGCCGGAGGTCTGGGCGTCGCAAAGCAGCAGGCGCTGGTTCGCAGTAATGGACTCGTCCCACTCGACATAATCGGCAACACCCGCCTCGTTTCGGTGAGTTCCGCCGGGTGCGACGCCCTGGGCAAGCAGCGCGTCTACACCAGGAAGCACCGGCGCCGCCGACGCGCTGATCTCCGCGCTGACTCCGCTGGCCCGCAGCATACCGGTCAAGTGGCCCATGAGGCCGAAGCCGGTAACGTCGGTGCAGGCGTTTACCCCGACCTCCATCATGGCCTCCGACGCGGAGCGGTTCAGCGTGGCCATGATCTCCACAGCTGTCTCGACGGAGCCCGGAGGCGCCACTCCCGCCTTGCAGCCCGTGGCGACGATTCCGGTGCCCAGTGGCTTGGTCAGTACGAGGACGTCGCCGGGTTGCGCCGCGGCGTTGGTCACCTGGCGGCCGGGCTCGACCAGTCCAACGACCGACAGGCCGTACTTGGGCTCGTTGTCGTCAACGGTGTGGCCTCCGACGATGAGGCAGTTGGCCTCAGCGGCCTTGTCGTAGCCGCCGCGCAGCACGTCGCCCAGCATCTCCGCTGCGAGGGCTGCGGGAAAACCGACGACATTGAGGGCCACCAGCGGGCGGCCTCCCATGGCATACACATCGCTGAGGGAGTTGGCCGCGGCCACCAAGCCGAATTCATAGGGGTCGTCGGTGATGGGCGTGAAAAAATCGACTGTCAGCACCAGTCCGGTGCGATCATCCAGCCGGTACACGGCCGCATCGTCACCTGTCGACGAACCAACCAGCAGGTCGGGGTGTTCAACAATGGGAAGTTTGCTTAGAACCTGAACCAGGTCCTTCTGGCTGAGCTTGGCTGCTCAACCCGCGCAGTGAGAAAGTTCAGTCAGGCGGACCGGTGCGTTGACCATCGCCGTGCCCCTTGTTTTAAGATTTTCCAGACATTATAGCGCAGTGAATTCGAACATGCCGGTTGATACATAAAGTGGCGTGGCATCGACTGAAATGATAAAGTACCCGGAGTTTGATTCGGTAAACTGGGGATATTTGATGCCGGGATTCATTTCCAACTATAAAGAAGTGGTGAACTCGGTGGAGCGCCGACAGGTGCTCATCGCGATGACTGGCGGGCAGTTGCTGGTGCAGCTTTCCAGTCTCCCCGTAACGCTGGCGCTTCCCAGCATCGCGCGGGACTTCGGCTACGGCGTTGGCGATGCGGCGTGGATCGTGATCGCGAACCTGCTGGTGCTGGGGAGCACCGTCTTCCTGGGCGCGCGCCTGGGAGACCGCTTCGGGCACCCCAAGATGTTCTTCATCGGCACGATCATCATCACCCTCGGCGCGGTGGGGATTGTGGCGGCCCAGGACCTCACGCAAGTGATTATATTAAGAGGCCTGCAGGGGTTGGGCGCCGGGCTGATTCACGGCAACGGCAATGCCATGCTGGCCTTCGCCTTCCCGTCCAACGAACGGGGCCGTGCCTACGCCTTCCCGATCACCGGCTCGCGTATGGGGACGTTCATCGGGGTGGCGTTCTTCGGCATCCTGCTGCAGTTTGCCAACTGGGACGGCTTTGCCGGGTGGCGGTTGGTGTTCCTGACCATGCTGCCCATCGGGCTTCTGGTGATCTGGTCGTGCCTGCCGGTGGTGCGCCGGAACGACGAGGCAGTTGTCGACAAGCATAATCCCATCGACTACCTGGGGGCGATCCTGCTGGTGGCGGTGTCGGCGGTATTCATCCTGTCGGGCAGCCACATCCACGGCGGTGAGGAATCGTACACGTCGCCGGACGCGCTGACCTACCACCTACCGATGCACGGGCTGACCATCGCGCTGCTGGTGGTGTTCATATTCGTGGAGCGGCGGGTGGCGCACCCGTTCGTAGAGTTCCAGCACTTCAAGGAAAAGTACTTCACGCTGGCGATCATATCCAACGTGATGTTCCACCTGTCCATGATGGCGACCATGATACTGGTGCCGATCATGATTGAGGAGGGACTGGGCAGGGATCCGATATTCGTTACGTATGTGCTGTTGCCGCACCAGTCCTTCGGCATCTGGCTGCCGGCGATCGCGGGGTTCATCCACGACAAGTTCAACCCGCGGCTGCTGCGGACGGCCTGCATGCTGTCGATTGCGTCAGGGTTCGTGCTGTTGGCGCTGTTTGCTGGATCGGTGAATTTCTGGTTGCTGCCGTTGCTGCTGTTCCCGATATCGGTGGGGACCAACATATTCAACACGGTGAACAACGCGACGGTGATGAGCACGCTGCCGACGGAGCACCGGGGCTTCGCCTCAGGGGTGCTGGAGACGACGCGGGATATGGGACACGCGACGGGGGCGACGATCTCGTCGTTCATAGTGGCGATGATAGTGCCAGCGACCATCGGGCTGATGCTGCCTTCGGAGTCGCAGCGGCTGCACCTGGAGGGGTTCCAGATATCGGCGCTGGCGGTGGTGGGGATCATGACCGCCGGGGCGATCATTGCGGCGTTCCACCGGCCCTACAAGCCGCTGGCCGCTCCGCCGTCGGGGGGCGGACAGCAGGCAACGTCGGGGGCCGCTGCGGACTGACGGGCGGTCCGGCTGACAGATACGAGGAAAGGGGCGCACGGATTGTGCGCCCCTTTCGATTCTGGCCGGCGGGTGGCCGGGCTAGATGTTGAGCATGATGAAGCGTCCGGTGTCGGCCTGGTAGAAGTAGGTCTTGCCGTCCTCGATCTTGACGCCGACCAAGGAGTAGGAGATGTGGGATTCGGCGTAGTGATCGAGTATGCGGACGTTGCGCCACTCGTCATCGCCCATGGTGGCCATGACCGTTTCGAGGTCCAGCTGCGCTTGTTCCTTTCCCATTGCCATAGCTGTCTCCGTTCTGGGTGGATTCACCTTCCGAACTTCGACAGACTCAGCTCCTCGCGTGATTGAGGAAAGGCTGAGGAGGAACGGACGGCGCGCCGGTGTGTTGCCCTAGCCCTCGCGGACGAACTTGTCGATGGCGTCGGGGACGCCGGCGAGGTAGATGTCGCCGCGGGAGTCGATCCAGCTGCCGTGTCCGGAGCCGCGGCAGTCGAAGCGGGCGAGGACACCGCCGGACGGGTCGACGATGCTGATGCGGGCGGAACTGCCGTTGACCTGGCCCTCGCTGACGAGGAAGTTGCCTTCGGGGTCGCGGGAGATGTCCATGGGGCGCTGGATGTCGTTCCAGAACTCGATGAACTCGCCGTTGAGGGTGAAGAGCTGGATGCGGTGGTTCTCGCGGTCGCAGACGATGATGCGGTCGCCGTCGATGATGAGGCTGTGGGGCAGGTGGAAGTGGTTGGCCTCGGACTTGCCGGGCTCACCCCAGGACTGGATCAGCTCGCCCTCGCTGGTGAAGCGGTGGACGCGGGAGTTGCGGTAGCCGTCGGCGACGTAGAGATCGCCGGAGGGCGAGGGGATCAGCTCGGCGGGGTAGTTGAACGGGCCGGCGGCGCGGGGGACGAGGTCGCCGGGGACCTCGCAGCCGGTATCGGAGTGGCGGCCGTGGCGGCCGAGCATCTGGACGGGCTTGCCATCGAGGGTGTAGACGAGGCAAGTGGAGGCGTCGCGGTCGGTTACGTAGACGACGTCGTCTTCAATGTAGAAGCCGTGGGCGAAGAGGAAGGAGCCGTTGCCCCAGGAGTCCTGGAGGTTGCCGTCGCGGTCGAAGATGAGGACGGGCGGCTCCTTGCGCTGGAAAGCGTAGACGAGGTCCTGGGAGTCGGTGGCGATGGCCGAGACCATAGCGAAGGACTCGCCCTCGGGCAGCTTGGCCCAGTTTTCCTGGACGGAGTAGGTGTAGTGGCCGGAGCCAAGGGTGGTCATGGTTGTGCCTCCTGTGGGGGGTTGGTGGTGTGGGGGTATTGTACACGCACGTTGCGCTATTGACTCCATTCAGGCGACCTTCTCTTGCGCGTAGCCAAGATGGGCACCGTCAATGATGGCAGTTCTCGCGTTCGGAGGCGGATGCTAGGATCAATCGCAGAGACTAAGGCTAACCAAATAGCTGCACGACATTGTTTAGATTGAGTTTGAACGTGTTCTATCCATTGCCTCCAATCTTTCGACCTGCCGGGTATAGCTCACGGGCGAACCAATAACCTGACCGGTGCCTGTGAGCAGGAAGTTAAACTCCCATTGGCCTGATTCATCCAAGATGAACTGGACTTTACGAGCATCAATAGAGTGATAGAGGTCCACTGCTTTCTCAACGCATTTTTCAAGCTCCGCTTGTATCAGTGCGGGAATGACATTGTCGGCGTCAGAAACCCTGGCTACCCACTCTACCTCGGGAATCCCACGTGAGGTTACTTCAACAGTTACTGCTCGAAAGTGATCAACTTTGTCCTTCACGATTCCGATGACGCCGGCCCGAATGACGTCGTACAAATCTACCAGTTCCTCTGCGAAGCGATCGCTAATCCTATCTGCTAGCTTATAGGCCGTCATTGTGCCAATTGCGCCCAAGAAAGGCAGGAGAACAAGTATTACAGTCCCAGGATCTACCGATCTTTGGACTAATGGTTGAGAAGATGATTCGAATCTTGGTTTTTGGCTAACCAATGCCAAGAAGTCCTCTTCTGTTTGTGGATCGTCAAATCCTTGGTGGCTGTAGGAAACGACAAAACTGCCTGAGCGGTCAGTTTCGGCGGATTTGAATGGACGAGAGTCTTGCTGGCTCTGCCACAAGAAGCCGATTGAGCCACCATTTAGCTTCAATTCCACTGGTTTCTCAAAAATCTCGAATCTGGTTACTAGCGCATATTCTCCATCTTCGAGTGGTTTGACTTCCGCTGATATTGATTTCCCGATCGGCGGTAGAGTAAGGTCATGCTCCAGATTCCCTGGGAGAGCCCATTCAGCCTCATTTATTTCCAATGCCCAGTCGTCCAATACTTGCTTTGCAAGCCGGAATCCATCAGCCAACAAATGCGTGGTTGCCAGAGTTCCTTCGGTAATCATAGAGTTAAACTTCCCTTTTCTAAGATATTGGTAGACTCTATACAGGGGTCCGCTTTATTTTATTTCACCAGCATTAACTCTGAGTGTTATCTGTAAGTTGCCAGTTTGCACGCATTGTTCCAAGGGGAGGTGAATTCTTATAGGCGAGGCTTCAGCATCGTCTATAAGAAGCGCAGGGGTTGTACTCGTCCTTTCAGGCCGCGTTCTTCGCAATACTTCTGTAATCCATTAGTCTCAGTACCGCACAATGTCCCGGGGCTGGAGGAACTGGGCTATGAAGGAGGGAGACGGTGCCGATGACGGCGTGGACGTCAGGGTGCACACTTTATGGTTGATTAGCCGGGACATCAGATTGGGATTTCCTTAACATCGCCCGGCTCCAAGTCGACGAGTGCTGCTATGATTTCGGCTATGCGGTTCTGCATGATCGGCCATTTGTTCTCACTGATTGCGACGATGGCTATGCGCCTTCCGGTCATATTCTGCTGAAAAGGCATACTCTGGTCTTTGGTAATCAGCACCTCGGATCCTTCACTCTCAGCTACTTGGAGGAGCGCACCGTTCCTCAATCGCTCCAACCTCACTCTCTGGCTGTATCCACCTGATGCTCGGAAAGATAGCGTCTAATGGGACGTGGCGTGCAGTTGTCAAGCAGTATTCGCATACTTGACGTGAGGGAGGTGGGCCTCCAAGTCTTTGATCAGGTAATCCAGGACAGCCCTCATCTGCCATTCCTCGACGCCCTCAAACCAATCCAAAAACTCGGCCACTGTTGCCCCCTCCCCCAGGTTGCCGAACAGGGCGGAGAGAGGTACTCGGGTGCCAGTGAAGACCCAGGCCCCGCTCATCTTTTCGGGGTCGCTCTCGATTGCTGGGCATCTGCTCCAGTCGATCATGCAGTTATCGCCTGCTTATAGAGTAACTATATTGTAGCAGTGGGCATCCTAAACTTATGTTGAGGGTGCCCACTTTCCTGCGAATGCCGTTTAATCTGAAATTTATCAGGTGTAGCTAGTAGCCGGACATCGTTGAACTGATGGGTGGAGGAGTACCATAGTGCCAGTGGCCAAGGATAAGTTTGGGACGTGGAGTGTGGCTGATGGTGAAGCGGTACAGGGTACGGCTGGCGGAGGAGGAGCAACAGGGACTTAGGTCGCTGGTGTCCAGAGGGCGGGCGGCGGCCTATAGGCAGACTCACGCCCGCATCCTGTTGCTTTGCGACGAGAACCAGGCCGACGGCGCCATGAAGGACGAGGAGATTGCCAGGGCCCTGCAGGTGGGCACCGCCACGGTGGAGCGGGTGCGCCGGCGCTGCGTGGAGGAGGGTCTGGAGGTGGCCCTGGGGCGCAGGCAGCAGCTAAACCGGCGGCAGAGGAAGCTGGATGGTGCAGGGGAGGCTCGCCTGATTGCCTTGACCTGCTCCCAACCGCCGGAGGGCCGGGCCGGCTGGACCCTGCGACTGCTGGCGGACCAGCTGGTTGAATGCGAGATAGTGGACAGCATCAGCACCGAAACGGTGCGCCATACGCTGAAAAAAACGAACTCAAGCCCTGGCTGAAAGAGTGCTGGTGCATTCCGCCCCAAGGCAGTGCCGAGTTTGTCTGCGCCATGGAGGACGTGCTGGAGGTCTATCACCGCCAATACCGGGACAACGAGGTCTTGGTGTGCTTGGACGAGACCAGTAAACAACAGGTCAAGGAGACCCGGCTGGGCCGTCCATCCCGCCCCGGAGCGGCAGCTTCTTACGACTATGAATACGAACGCAACGGTGTGAGCAACCTTTTCATGCTGTTCGCCCCCCTGGAGGGATGGCGGCGGGTGGAGGTTACAGAGCGCCGCACCCGGCTCGATTGGGCCGAGGTGGTGCGGAAACTGGTGGATGAGGACTACGCTGACAAGGAACGGATAGTGCTGGTGATGGACAACCTGAACACGCATCATCCGTCATCGCTGTACGAGGCCTTTGAGCCGGAGGAGGCGCGGCGCATCGCGGAGCGGCTGGAGATACACTACACACCGAAGCACGGGAGCTGGCTCAACATGGCAGAGATCGAGATCGGCGTGATGGCCCGGCAATGCCTCGACCGCCGCATCCCGGACCGGGGCGTCCTGCGGAGGGAAACAGCAGCGTGGCAGGCTCAGCGCAACCTGGACGCCGTACGAGTGGACTGGCGCTTCACCACCGCAGATGCACGCATCAGACTGAAGTCTCTCTACCCATCAATACTACACTGACGGACTACTAGTGGCCTAGTAGCGGAAGGTGTCTTGTTGCTGGGGGAACATTCCCAGAAGGGGGGAGACGGTGCCGATGATGTCGCGGTCTATGTCGGCTATGGTGGGGCGGCCGCACATGCCCATGGTGGCGTCGAGTTCGTCGCGTAGCATTTCCAAGACGGAGGTCAGGCCGTTTTCGCCGTCTACTGCCAGGCCCCAGAAGAGGGGGCGGCCTATGAGGACGGCGCGGGCGCCCAAGGCGAGGGCCTTTACTATGTCGGTGCCGCGGCGGATGCCGCCGTCCATGTAGACCTCGATGTTGCCGTTGGCGGCCTCGACGACCTCGGGCAGGACCTCGATGGTGGTGAAGGTGGTGTCGAGGTAGCGGGTGCCGTGGTTGGAGACGATGACGGCCTTGGCGCCGTTGTCGGCGGCGTGGCGTCCGTCCTCGCCGACCATGACGCCCTTGATGACCACGGGCAGGCTCTGGGCGGCGGCCAGCCAGTCAACGTCGGCCCAGGTGGCGCCGGGGTCGCGGATGTCCATCACGCCGGCCGGGGCGTCGGCGGCGAAGCGCCAGGAGTGCTCCGAGAGCTCGATCTTGTTGTAGTTGGGCGAGGGCGCGCCGACGTAGTCGTTGCGGATATTGCGCTCGCGCTTGGGCTTGATCTTGGCGTCGACGGTGATGCAGAGGGCGGAGTAGCCGGCCTCTGCGGCGCGGGCGGCCATCTCGAGAGTGAGGCCGCGGTCCTTGAAGAAGTACTGCTGGAACCACAGCGGGCCGGAGGCGGCGCCGGCGACGTCCTCCATGGTGCGGGCGGCGTGGGAGCTGACGACCATGACGGTGCCGGCCTTGCCGGCGGCGCGGGCGGTGGCGAGCTCTGCGTCGGGGTGGGCCGCCTCGTGGTTGCCGGCGGGGTCAAGCATCACGGGGAAGCTGATGCGCTGGCCCAGGACGGTGGTGCTGAGATCGCGCTGGCTGATGTCGGTCAGCATCTTCGGCCGGAGCTGGATGCTGTCGAGCACGGCGCGGGTGCGCCGCAGGGTGATCTCGTCGGTGGCCGCGCCGGCGATGAAGTCGTAGTGCCCCTTTTCCAGCTTCTCGCGGGCGATGGCTTCGTATTCAAAAATGTTGACGGGCTCGTTGGCCATTATGCTACCTCCTGACCGCCGTTGGTGGCGGCGAAGGCAGTCTACGGCGGCACGGGCGGGAGCGTCAAATCGTGGGGCTAGATGTGGCCGTCCTGTTGTAGCTGTTCGACGACCTTCCGAGTTGCCAAAGAAAACTCAACTGATCCGATTGTGTAAGATGCTATTAACTCCTGTCGTTCGGAAATTGGACGACTGAGCAAATCGTCCACAAAATTAAGTATCCACTGCTGCCGAAACCACATCATATCCCAGTTGTTCAGACCCAAATCGTCAATGGTGTCTTCTGCTCTCCTTTTCGCATCTCCTGAAATCTCATCCTTGCCTACTATTTCTCCCGTAGCAGTATCAAAGTCGAAGTACCGATCCGGGTGCTCCGCAACATCAGGGGCACAGGGGTCAACGTACCCTGAATCCGGCCACTTGTCTTTTTTGCTATCCACGTTGCATCTATGACAACTGAAGATCCAGTTCGTCCACACATAAGCCAAATGCGGAAAAGAGCTAAGGATACTCTGAACAAGTGGGCGGCCATGTGGCATAGTTAGGCTGAATAGCCCGATGCTGATCGGTTACGAGGTTGTATGGACCAGCCCACCTTTGCCGACCTGGAATATCAGGGCAAGAAGCGCAAGACCCGCCGTGAACTCTTCCTGGAGCGCATGGACGGTCTGATTCCCTGGCAGAGCTTGGAGGGCCGCATCCGCCCCGTGTATCCCAAGGCTGGCAAGGGCCGCCACCCTTACCCGCTACCGGTCATGCTCAGGGTCCACTGCGTCCAGCTCTTCTACAACCTCAGCGACCCCGGAATGGAGGACCTGCTCTACGAGTCCGAGCCGGTGCGGCGGTTCGCAGGACTGAAGCTCTCCGGTCCCCTGCCCGACGAGTCCACGATTTTGCACTTCCGTCATCTGTTGGAAAACCACAGCCTGGGGCAGGGCCTCTTGGAGGAAATCAACGCCCACCTGGACTCCCAAGGGCTGAGGTTGCGAGAGGGAACCATCGTGGACGCCACCATCATCGAAGCTCCGTCATCGACCAAGAACCAGGCCAGGGAGAGGGACCCTGAGATGCACCAGACCAAGAAGGGGAACCAGTGGCATTTCGGGATGAAGGCGCATATCGGGGTGGACTGTGAGACGGGGATAGTGCACAGCATGACGGCGACTGCGGCCAACGTGCATGACATTATGGAGGCCCACAACCTGCTGCACGGTGGCGAGACAGTGGTCTGGGGAGACGCAGGTTATCAGGGAGTACACAAGCGGAAGGAGAACCTGGGACTGGATGTGGACTGGCGGGTGGCGATGCGTCCGGGGAAACGCCGGGGACTCGATCCTGGGAGTGATGAGGCGCTGCTGGAGAAAGCGAAGGCATCGGTGAGGGCTAAAGTGGAGCATCCGTTCCTGCGGTTGAAGCGGCTGTTCGAATACGGCAAGGTGCGCTACCGGGGGCTGGCCAAGAACACGGAGCGCCTGGCGTTGCTGTTCGGCCTGGGCAACCTGCTGGCGGCGGAGGGACGACTGAGGGGGTAGTGCGCCCAGCGGCCTTCCCGGCCAGTCTTCCGGCCTGTACCAAGCTCCCTGAGGCCCTATCAGGGACTAAACGCAAGGGGCTGAGCGGCGGTAAAGAGCGCCCAGACCGCGGCCGCCGCCCCCTCCGCTGCCACGTCCGACATGTCTCGAGTAAAAAAGGCTTGTTCAGAATATCCCTAATGGGCCGGAAGTGGTCTACGGTGGGCGCCAACCCGCCAACCTCAGAATCTTCATCGCATTGTCGTTCGCAATACCAGCAGATATTGCTACTTCTAATACCCAATCCTGGTCGGAATAGCGACCATAGAAAGTCAGATGGTCGCTCTCCTACTTTGTTCTGAAAGTAATCGATCCATCCTGGCGTAAACTGCTGGGAATACTTGGCAACTCCGTCTGGTTCAGGCCCCCGGTCAATCCAGTGCAAATTGGCTAACCTCCGTCCTGCGACAAGTCGGACTGTCGGGAAAGCAAGAAGCGCTGCATTAAGTCTGAGTAACGTTCACGCTGGGCTTCTATTGGACCACCCTTGGAGATCAAGGATTCACTCACCTGGCGACGCAGCGTGTTCAGTTCCGATTCCTCTTCGCCGGTCAGGGTTTCTTTTCTCCGTAGTTGACGCAAGCGGTCAGATCGTTCAATGGTGATGAGGTCGGTGGGTTCGTCCACCCCCATCATCGTGCGAAGGATTTCGTCGGCGGTCCAGCCGATGACGTCTTCGGTGTTGGTGTTGGTGGTGACGACTCCGTTCTCGTCGCGGTTGAGCAGGTGCACCTGCCCGGCTTTCAGCCCTGCCACAACGAAGGGCGAGTGGGTGGTGGCGAAGATCTGCAAGCCTGGGAAGTGTTCCAGCAACGCAGGAATCACACGCCTCTGCCAGGTGGGGTGCAGGTGGTTCTCGATCTCGTCGATGAGGAGAATGGCGGGTTTACCGGCCCAGTCCCGTTCGAAGCCGTAGTGGTGGACCATCTTAAGGGCCAGCCATCGTATCCAGAGGAGCGTGCCTTCGGTACCGGAACTCAGATGCCCGAGGTAAATGGGAAGTGGCTCATTGTAGTCTGCGTAAGCTGACGATGCTGGCTGCTCTTGCAGTGGAAGGTCTTCGAAATTTCGAGGATCGTTGGTATTAATTCCCATCAAGCGCAATACGTTTATGTTGCTAGGGTCAGCGTGAGGGTGGTGGAGATAGCCCATAGCGTATGGGTCAGGGATGTAATTGCGCGACTTTGAATCTTGAATCACCTCGTCGCAGATCCGCTTGCTGCATGCGTCCGCCAACTTAACGGCATCCATCAGGGTCACTCGAGCAAAGTCCGGGAGATCGTCTCGTTTGGTGCTCCAGAGTTCTTCACCCAACAGCCTTGATGCGCACATTGTGCGAGGGCCGCTGAAAGGCCCGTCTAGCGCTTCAGCCCCCGTCTCCCCGTACTCACGGGGGTCGTCTTGGTCGGCGATGCCTGGCAATCCCTCGCGCACTGAGCCGATGAAAATTGCAGGAGGGTCTTCCTGATTCCTGACGGGCTCATTCCTTGTGCCGAGCCAATCTACGCTGGCTGTCAATACGTTGGACGGCCTGCCGAGCCTAAATTCATCGCTGAGAAATTCATCAAATTCATCGTCGGCGCACATAAGTGCCCTCTGGGGAGTTTGGCCCTGCGAAATGGGCCTCTTGGCGTCCTCTTCCGGACCTATCAGGCGGTCTCCCAGAACCAAAAGGATGGTACTCTTGCCGGAGGCGTTGGGCCCAATGAGCAAGTTGACCCGTTCATCAAACTTGAGCTTGATCGGGTCGGTGAACGGGGGTATTCCGCCGAGATTCATTCTAACCAAGTGCATATCAACAGCACATTAACCAAAGACTCTATTCGTTTGAGCCTAAGGACAGAGAGGGGATATTGTCAATGACCGACTACAACATATTCGAGCTGGGCAACCTGCGGCTGCAGGGCGGGGCTACGCTGCGGGGGGCCTGGATTGCTTACAAGACGTATGGGACGCTGAACGCGGCTGGGGACAACGCGATCGTATTCCCGACCTTCTTCGGGGGGCAGCACTACGCCAACGAGGCGATCATCGGGGCGGGGCAGGCGCTGGACCCGGAGAAGTACTTCATCGTCGTGCCCAACATGATGGGCAACGGGCTGTCTTCGTCGCCGTCGAACACGCCGATGCCCTACGACCGGGCGCGGTTCCCGTGGGTGTCGCTTTACGACAACGTCAGCAGCCAGCACCGCCTGGTCACCGAGTTGTTCGGCCTCGAACGCATCAAGTTGGTCGTCGGCTGGTCCATGGGAGCGCAGCAGACCTACCAGTGGGGCGCGCTGTACCCCGACATGGTGGAGCGCATCGCGCCCATCTGCGGGTCGGCGCGGACCTCGCGGCACAACTTCGTGTTCTTGGAGGGCGTCAAAGCGGCGCTGACGGCCGACGACGCGTGGGCCAACGGCTGGTACGATTCCCCTCCTTACAAGGGTCTGCGGGCCATGGGCCGGGTCTACGCCGGCTGGGCGGTGTCGCAGGCCTTCTACCGGGAGGAGGTTTACCTGGACATCGGGTACTCGTCGCTGGAGGACTACCTGGTGGCCTTCTGGGAAGGCCGACGGCTGTTCGCCGACGCCAACAACTTTCTGGCCATGCTCCGGACGTGGCAGAACGCGGACATCAGCCTCAATGACAAGTACAACGGCGACTTCGCCAAGGCGCTGGGAGCGATCAAAGCGCGGGCCATCGTGATGCCGGGGGGGACGGATCTGTACTTCCCGCCAGAGGACAACGAGATCGAGGTCTCGATGATGCCCAACGCCGAGTTCCGTCCCATCGAGTCCATCTGGGGGCACCTGGCAGGCAGCCCGGGCCTCAACCCGACGGACTCAGCCTTCGTCGACGCGGCCCTGCGCGAATTGCTGGCGAGCTGAGGTGGAGCGATGCCGGACCTGCGATACGAACGATTCCCCGGGGGCCACTACGCCGTCTTCACCATGGACCGCCCCGACCGGCTGAACGCGCAGGGAGCGCAGATGCGCGCGGAACTGCGGGAGGCGCTGGCAGAGTTCTCGCACGACGATGAGATGCGGGTTGGCATCGTGACCGGAGCAGACCGGGCATTCTCGGCGGGGGCCGACCTGCGGGAGATGGCCGAGGGTAGTGGCAGCGTCCGGGCCGGCCAGACCGAGGAGGAACGCATCGAGGCGTACCGGGGCAACCAGCCCTTCGGGCGCAACCCCAAGCCGTTCATCGCCGCGGTCAACGGGCTGGCCATTGGCGCGGGGATGGAGCGGGCCGCCGACTGCGACATCCGGATTGCTTCGACCGAGGCGTACTTTGGCCTGTTCGAGGTCAAACGGGGGATATTGGCCAACTACGGCATCAACCACCTGGCGCGGCTGATGCCGTACGGCGAGGCCGTGTACCTGATGCTGACGGGCGACACACTGAGCGCTGAGGAGGCGCACCGGCTGGGGTTTGTCCACGAGGTGTTGGAACCGGAGGCGCTGATGCCGCGGGCCGTGCAGATCGCGGAGATGATCAGGGCCAACGCGCCGCTGGCAGTGCAGGGGACGAAGGCGGTGGCCTCGTTCTGGCGGCGCTATGGGCTGGAGGAGTCGTACCGGGTCAACGCAGCGTGGGGCCAGCGGGTGCTGAACTCCGACGACGCGAGGGAGGGCCCGCGGGCCTTCGCCGAGAAGCGCCCGCCGGAGTGGCAGGGGCGGTAGGGGCTCAGGGCCGCTCGCGTTTGAAACGACGCGGGTGGCCCTGGTCTCCTTCACTCAGGCCTGTGCAGGTGGAACTCACTCCGTGGAGCGGTCCCTCGTCCCCGCCGGGATTCACCGCGAACGCTTCCGGCAACCACCGGCCGCTGTTTCACTAAGCCGAGAGTGCGGCGGCGACGCCCTCAATTTTCGCTGGACCCTCTGTAGTCAGCTCGCCGATGGCCCTGACGATGTTCGGGTGCTGCAATCCAGAAACCAGGAAGGTCCACCGGCAGGCCCGCTGGGTATTGGTGGTGATCTCCTCTCTCTCGGTGTCAGTGAACGCCCGCCCAGTCGCCTTTTCAAGGGCTTCGATATTCATCCCGATCTGCTGGGCCAAGAGCCCGTCGATGGCCCCGCCAAGCTCCAGGACCTCATCAACGGCGGCCTCCCTTTCTTCAAGGGTGAGCTCCTCGGCCACTTCGCCGATCAGCAGCGTGTCCATCTTGGCGTGCTGCGACTCTTCCAGCCAGTGGAACCTCAGGAGATCCCGGAATAGCGCGTCGAGGCCCGAGTCGTCACGCACATGCTCTATGTAGTGGAGCTGGGTGAACCACTCGATAATGGCGGTCAAGAGCATGACGGCAAGCTTGGACTTGCTCCGGACTACCTCGGCCACCTCTTCTCGACCTGGTATCAGGCCGCACTCGATTCCGAATCCCTGGCCGAAGAGGACAACCGACCTTCGAAACAGTTCCTGGTGCTTGAACTCCTCCTCGGCGAACCGCAACAGCGAGCGGGCCCTGACCTCGTCCCCATAGACATCCTTCAAGGCCTCCTCGGCTACAGTGGGGATGATGAACTCCTCTACGAAGGCAAAGATGTGGCAGTAGGCGTTGCCCATGATCTGATTCATCTGGAGTTTCTCGGTGTCGTTCAGACATCCGATATCGTCGACGCCGCTCAACCTGTTGGGCAGGAAGCGCTTGGAGAAGTCGAAATTCTTGTTTGCCAGGACATCGTCCTCCAGCCACGAGACCCTCTTGGATACGTCCAGGCACTCCTGGTACGTGTAGTTATGGGTAAGCATGGGCTTCGCCTCCTTACACTGCTGGGACTTTAGCGGGGTTGTTCCTTATCAGGCGAGCACGCAAAGGCTCGGAGCGCTTGTGCAGGGAGCTAGTCGTCGGCGGGGGTGGCTGCGGGTTCGCGGGGCGGTGCCTCGACCAGCTCGTATAGGGTGCTGCGGGCTCGGATCTGCTCGTCCCAGCCGCGGACTCGCAGGTCGATCATCAGGCCGTCGGGGCCCTTGTACTTGCGGTTGGCGCGGCTGCTGCCCGGGCACTCGGTGGCTCCGTGGTCCTCAACGGTGGAGACGGCGTCATCCATGTCATCGACATAGAAGCCTATGTGGTGCACTCCCTTGACGGTGGACGGGCCCTCGCCTAGGTTGGGGGCGTCTTCCGTACCCATCTTCAGGATGGCGAAATAAATGTAGCCATCGGTGAGCCATACGCCCTCGGCTCCTCCGTCGGGGGAGCGACGCAGTTCCTCGAGGCCGAAGCAGGTCTTGTACCACTCGGCAGTGGCCACGGGGTCCTCGGTGTGGAGCGCTATGTGCTTGATTCTCGGGGCCATAATTTCCTCCTAGGCTGTGTCTACAGGTGATGAGGCTAGATCTTGCCTACCAGGGCCTTGAGGGTATCGTAGGCGCGCTGGCCTGAGTCAGGTTCGCCGGGAACGTCGAATATGTTGCCGACGAAGTCGGTTGCTCCGCCTTCCGCGAAGGCTTCAAGCTGGCGCTGGACCGACTGCTCGTTGCCGATGACTGCCACTTCGGCCGGGCTCTCAACGCCCTCGATATCGAGGAGGCGGCGGTAGTTGATCAGGTCGCCGTAGCGCGCGTAGGACTCGGCGGCCTTACGGCGTCCGGCGTTCTCGTCGTCGGTGGCCGCAGTGGGCAGTCCGACGCAGACGCGGGGCTGGGGACGGCCGCTGTTTTCCGCCGAGCGGCGGATGCGCGGCGTGATGTGAGTCTCGATGGTGCGCGGGCCGGCCATCCAGGTCACTGTCCCGTCGGCGAGCTGACCGGCGAGGTTGAGCATCTGTGGAGCCAGCGCGGACACCAGGATGGGACAGTCCGGGCGCTCGAGAGCGGCCAGTTCAAGATTGCA
Source organism: Dehalococcoidia bacterium (assembly GCA_965261885.1). Lineage (GTDB taxonomy): Bacteria > Chloroflexota > Dehalococcoidia > Lucifugimonadales > UBA3495 > VXOI01. The sequence continues at coordinate 52,156 of CBDHDY010000005.1, read as the reverse complement.
GTTGAAGAACTCCCCGTTGAATTGGACCGCACCCTCCTCCAGCAGGGGACGCATGACGGAAAGGTACTCGCGGGTGTGCAGGGCCGGACGGTCGTAGGGTATGCCGAAACCCTCCTCCATTCCGGGACGGTGCGACGGGCCGATGCCAAGTATGAACCGCCCGTTGGTTGCCGTGGCGGTGGTCAGGGCCTGCTGGGCCAACGCCGCCGGGTGGCGCGGGTAGGTGGGGACGACGCCGACACCCAGCTCAATGCGGCTGGTCTGCATCCCGGCCATGGCCAGCACCGTCAGCGCGTCGTAGCCGCGGGCGGAGATGTGGGGGATCCAGAAGCTGTCGAAGCCGTCGTCCTCGGCCTGCTTGATACGGGCCAACAGGCCGTCCAGGGTCATCAGGTCGGCGACCGAGGCGCCAACGAAAACTCCGATTCGCATAGGCCTACTCCTTAGAAGTCATCCAAGAGGGGTCCTGTTCCTGTGGCATTCAAATGGTTGCGGTCCCCAACCACTTGATTCCCTCGAAAGCGGGAATGATGGGTATGTTCCCGGGGATGGTGCCGGCGAACTGGACAGGGTCTTGAGACAGGTCACCGGCATTGCTACCAATATTCTCCTGCGCTGCGCGGTTCACTTGAAGGCCACGCAAGCCTCGGTAACTACTCGAAGCACCGAGTTCTGGTTGAAGCGCTGCTTGTACTCGGCGCCGATTTCGTTGATTCGATCCATTGCCTCTTCTCCCGCCGCCGCCAGGACCAGCAGCATCTTGGTGCGCTCCCGCTCGATGGTCCCGTCAGCGGTTGTACTCTGCCCAGCGACGTCCATGACCGACAGACCGTCAGGGAAACGGGGCGTTATGGTGTCGGCAAGGAACTTCTCCCAGTCGGCGTCGCTGACTACCTCGCGGTCCCCGTCGCTGCGGCCCACGAAGAGCCGGTACTCGACCCATTGCTCGCCGCCGTCCTCGCACTCCGACTCGGCAGTGCCATCCTGTATGCAAGCAGCCAAGAGGACAAAGACCAGAGCCAGGACCGTGACCAGGGACAACCGGAGAAGGGAAACTTGATTCGCTGTTCTTGACATTGTGCTCTAACTACTCCTCCCGCTGGGGAGGAGGTCAGAGACCGGGCGCGCCTCAATAAACATAATGCCATTGACACCAGGCATTCCACACCCCCACCCCAGCCCTCCCCCCGAGGGGGAGGAAGTTTTCCACACTCGGTCCTAGAGATTCATGGCGTTCAGGCCGACACGAGACAGGTCCTCGTCGGACTGGCCGCTGGGGTAGCCGCCGGCACCGATGCCGCCGAGGATGACGCCGTCCTTCATGATGACGAGTCCGCCTGTGCCATAGGTCATCATGGGATCGCCCTGGTCGGCGATGTTGCGCCCCTGGCCGTGCAGGCGGCTGGCGTTCTCTCCTGAGTCCAAGCCCATCAGGGCCGAGGTGTGGGCCTTGCGGAGGGCGTGGCGGCGGCTGAATATGCGCAGATTGTCCATGGTCTGGTAGGCCAGCAGGTTGCCGGCACTGTCGACGATGGCCATCGCCACCGGCTCGTTGGGCGTTTCCATCGCCTTGTCTATCATAGCGTTCATAGCGGCCCGGACCTGGGCCATGGTGGGTTCGGCCATGTTGCCTCCTGTGTTTTAGTAACCAATTTGCCGCCCCTTGCGGCACGAGGATTATACCTTCATTGCCTTCGGGCCGTTTGAGCATTGCCACCTTTCGTAGTAGCCTAGTAGAGGGAAATCTTTGAAATGATGGGCAGGTGGGATGACGAGACTTCCCAGCAACGATTCGAACGCGAACCCTCCGGCCCAGAACTTCCCATCATTTCTATGCAGTTGGTCTACTAGGGCCGTCCGGCGTCCCAGCAGTTTGTTGCCGAGTCAGGAGACGCCCAGGAGTTGGAAATGACGACGCGGCTGGACTCGTGGCTGGCACTGACCGAGGAGGATCCCATTGAGCCGGATATGCCCATCCTTGATCCGCACCATCACTTCTGGGAGCGCCCCGACAATGTATATCTGCTGGAAAACCTTCTGGGGGACGCGAGGTCGGGCCACCGGGTGAACCAGACCGTGTTCGTGGAGTGCCACTCCCAGTACCGCACCGACGGGCCGGTGGAGATGCGGTCGGTGGGCGAGGTGGAGTTCGTCGAGGGAATCGCCGCCGCCAACGTTGCTGCGGGCAACGAGATTGCCGTGGCCGCCGCGATAGTGGGCAACGGGGACCTGATGCTGGGCTACGGAGTGGAGCCGGTACTGGAGGCGCTGAACGAGGCGGGCAAGGGGCGGTTCCGTGGGATACGGTGCACCGCTGCGTGGGACGCCAGCCCGGAGATCAACGTGGCGCGAGCTAACTCGGCGGGGATGCTGGCGGACGCCAACTTCCGCCTGGGGCTGGCCTGCCTGGAGCGGATGGGGCTCACGTTCGACTGCATCGTGTACCACCCGCAGTTGCCGGAGGTGGCGGACATGGCGCGAGCGTTCCCCGACCTGACCATCATTCTGAACCACGTGGGACGGCCGCTGGGCATCGGGCCGTACGCCGGGCGGCGCGAGGAACTGATGCCGGAGTGGCGCGCGGGCATCGATGCGGTGGCCGAGTGCCCGAACGTGGTGATGAAGGTTGGGGGACTGGGCAACCCGATCAGCGGCTTCGACTGGCACACGCGTCCGTTCCCGCCGGGATCGCGAGAAATTGCCGCCTCGGGTGCGCCCTACTATCTGTACAGCATCGAGAAGTTTGGACCCGACCGGTGCATGTTCGAGAGCAACTTCCCGGTGGACAAGCAGTCGTGTTCCTACACGGTTTGCTGGAACGCGTTCAAGCGCCTGACGCGGGAGTTCTCGGCGACGGAACAGGCTGACCTGTTCCACAACACGGCGGCGAGGGCGTACGGGCTGCCGGAGGTCTAGTGAGGGGCATCGCGAGTAGAGAGGGTGGTGGCAACGACTGGGCTATTTCCCTGTCCAGGCATGTCCACATAACTTCACTGAGACTTCCTTTCTTAAAGCTAAATATCTTAAAGCTAAATATGCTCCATACTTGTCCATTGACGTTTACTGGTGTCAGGTGAGTTCCCTCCAATAGCAGTTACGAAAGCGGTAACTCAAGGGCAAAAGTGGAGCCGCAATAGCGCATATCAGCGACCTTCTGCTAGACGGTCACCACGCCGGGGCGGTATGGCGAGAAGCGGGGCGGTAATGGCCTGACCTTGCTGGTGAAACAGTCGGCCAACGGCGGTGCAACGAAGTCCTGGACGCAGCGGTTGAGGTTAAATGACAAGCCGATTGACCTCGGGCTGGGTCGGTGCCTAGTAGTGCAACAGCGTAGGATTGATAGATAATTAGCTGTGGTATTGCCGGGACACGTCAAAAGCTAAGGTGATGTTGGGAGGATGGGGATGCCAGCGAAGAGGTACCGGGTCAGTCTGAGTGTAGAGGAGCAACAGGAACTGAAGGGACTGGTGTCCCGGGGACGGACGGCAGCATATAAACAGACCCACGCCCGCATTATGCTGCTCAGCGATGAAAATCAAGAGCGCGGGGCGATGAAGGACGAGGAAATAGCCCGGGTCCTGAGGGTGGGGGACGCCACGGTGGGACGGGTGCGCCGCCGCTGTGTTGAGGAGGGAGTGGAGGCAGCCTTGGGACGCAGGGAGCAGGTCAACCGCCGCCCGAGGAAGCTGGACGGCCAAGGAGAGGCCCACCTGACTCACCTCGCTTGTAGCGAACCGCCGGAGGGCCGTGCCGGTTGGACGCTGCAACTGCTGGCTGACCGGCTGGTGCAATGTGAGATAGTGGACAGCATCAGCCCCGAGACGGTGCGCCAAACGCTGAAAAAAACGAACTCAAGCCTTGGCTGAAGGAGTGCTGGTGCATCCCGCCCAAGGCCAATGCCGAGTTCGTCTGTGCCATGGAGGACGTGCTGGAGGTGTATCACCGTCAGTTCGAGGACAACGAGGTGCTGGTGTGCCTGGACGAGACCAGCAAGCAACAGGTGAGGGAGACCCGCACCCCCTTGGCGCCGCGTCCGGGGACTGCCATGGCCTACGATTACGAATACGAGCGCAACGGGGTGAGCAACCTGTTTATGCTGTTCGCGCCCTTGGAGGGGTGGCGGCGGGTGGAGGTGACGGACCAGCGAACCAAGGCTGACTGGGCCCGGGTGGTGCGACAACTGGTGGATGTGGACTACCCGGACAAAGACCGGATAGTCTTGGTGATGGACAATCTGAACACGCACCGCCTCTCGTCCCTGTACGAGGCCTTCGAGCCTGCAGAGGCGAGACGCATTGCCGAAAAGCTGGAAATCCACTACACGCCCAAGCACGGCAGTTGGCTGAACATGGCCGAGATAGAACTGGGAGTGCTGGCGCGCCAGTGTCTGGACCGCCGGATACCGGACCAGCAGACATTGAAGCAGGAAACCAAGGCTTGGCAAGGGCAGCGGAACCACGACGCAATTCGGGCCAACTGGCGTTTCACCACCCAGGACGCGCGCATCAAGCTCAAGTCCCTCTATCCCTTAATTCAACACTGATGGACTACTAGTTGTCGGTCTTGCCGAGGCCCGGACCCTGGCACTGGAGCATGCCCGATATGTTCGAGCTGCGGCGCCGAGCAATGGTGGATTGGGGCGCGTATGTGTCGACGCAGATGGATTTCAGGGTCTTGTATCTTGACGTTGGCGCGTAAGATACCCATCTGGAGCGAGTAGTGGTGCGGCAGGCCGGCAGGGTCTTGGTACTGAGAGGCCGTTTAAAAGCATGGTCGCCGCACCCTTCCTGAAAGAGCCCGAACAGACCCTGAGGGTGACGCCATTCCATAATATAAATCCCGGACAATGTGTTAAAATCGACTACAATTTTGTACTTGGATTTAGTAGGTAGAAAGAAGTGACGACCGAAAGTATCGCTAACAAAGTTAGCTATCAGCAATTCTGCAATGAGTGGTTAGCCGAAATAGAAGCAGGAGAGCCATCGCCGCTGGATAAGGGGCGGCTGTTTGCGTCTAATCTGATTACCCAATGGTTGGACATAACCACTGATGATTATGACTTTGTAATTTGCGACGGTTCCGGCGACGGGGGCATAGATATCGCCTATCTGAAGCGTGCGGATATCGATACCGAACGTCACGATGAAAATTCGGAGGAGGGGGACACTTGGTATTTGGTTCAGGGTAAGTACGGGACCTCGTTCTCCGGTGTGGATACGATTTTGGAGGAAGGCAGCAAAGTAATCGCGACACTGCAGGGTAACAATCAGAATTTGTCGCAACTCAGCCGGCAACTGCTGCAAAAGCTGGACTTATTCCGACAGCAGGCGTCGGATGCAGACCGCATCGTGCTTGTGTTCGCAACTACAAACCCGATCACCCAAAATGATCGGCAAGCTCTTGATGACATAAAGCTCATCGGAAGGGAACGTGGCATTCAGAATTTCGACGTTGAAGAAGTGTCCCTGCTAACTATTTGGGAATCACTGGACCCTGACGAACCACAAAGACTGTCGGTTCCGGTCAAAGGACAGTTTGTTGAGCAATATTCCGGCTTGCTAGTACTGGACCAAATCAGGATTGGCAGGGATAGAGGCGGTGGAGTTTGCGTCTGGCGTCTTGGGCAGTGAACCGCCAGTTAATAGTGGTCCCTGCCGCGTTCCGCTCTGACACGCAGGCTCTGACGGCGTTTTCCAGGCTGTCCTCGTCGGCGTTGCGTCCGCGCAGGCAGGCCCGGGCCAGCACGCTGAACTCGATCTCCGCCATATTCAGCCAGCTTCCGTGCTTGGGAGTGTGGTGGAACTCCAGCCGCTTGGCAATGCGCCGAGCCTCGGCCGCCGGAAAGGTCTCGTAAAGCGAGGCCATCCGATGGGTGTTCAGATTGTCGAGAACCATCCGAATCACCGGGACATCGGGGTAGGCCTCATCCACCAGCCACCGCATTTGGTGAGCGAAGTCCGGCATGGTGCGTTGCCGGGTTATCGCCACGTGGCGCCAGCCCCGGCGAGGCTCACAAGTGAGGAACAGGTTGCGCGTCCCTGCCCGCTCGTATTCGTAGTCCTCACGCCTCGGCCTCCCAGGCTTTGCCGGAAGCGGTTCCCTGATGTCGGCCAGCAACTGGGTTGAGGTCTCGTCAAAACAGACCACTGGCCTCTGGGGATCGTAGGGCTCGGCGTAGAGGTCCAGGACGTCCTCCATGGCCGCCACGAACTCTCCACCTACCTTGGGGATGCACCATTGTTTCTTGAGCCACGGCTTGAGCATGTTTTTTTCAGCCGCAGGCGCACCGTCTCGGGAGACAAAGACTCCACCAATCCCAACTCCACCACCTTGCCCGCCAGGGCCCGCATGGTCCAGTGGTCATGGCCATCGGGCACCGGGCTGCAGGCCAAGGCTATCAGGTGGGCCTCCACCCTTTCATCTACCTTTCTGGGCCGGTTGACCTGGTTATGGTGCCTCAGCACCTCATCCAGTCCCTCCTCGGCATACCGCCGCTTGGTGCGGAACACGGTCCGCTCCGACACGTCCAGTGCCGCCGCCACCTGGGGGGCGGGCCAGCCTTCATCTATCTTGAGCAGGATCCGTGCCCGGGTGATGGCCTGGGCAGAACTCCTGCCAGCCCTGATCATCTTCCTGAGCCGTCCCTTTTCCTGTGTTGCCAGCCGGACTCCGTACTTCTCCTGCACCATGACCACCTCCCATCCCACAACCATTCGTCTGCCCCCAAGGTAACATCTCATTGGGATCATGAATTAACTGACAATACCAGTTTGGCCGAATACTAGTCGGCACGGTGTCCTTAGTTGATTTGTTCGAGTTTCTGAAGTCGTACAAGAGTAAAACTGGAGATTTGGCCAGACTTTATGAAAAGAATGTTCGCCAGTTCTTGGGAGACCGACGAAAAATCAACAAAGGTATCGCTACCACGCTGAAAGATAGCCCCGAAAAATTCGGCCTTTACAACAATGGTATTACGATTGTTGTATCTGGATATTCGAAATCGCTCACTGATGGCACCATAACTATGAACGACCCTCATGTGGTCAATGGTTGCCAAACGACCCGTACCATTTGGGATGTTCTGGACAGCAAACTCAATTCCGGTGGCACTGGCGACGACGCCGGCGTAGCGTGGAAAGAGCGGGCTACTCAAGGTGGTGTCGTGACCAAAATTGTGCGTAGCGACGAGGCAGAGATTACAAACATCACGAGGTTTACTAACTCGCAGAACTCCGTCCGCGAGCAAGATTTCATCGCGTTGCAGAGTGGATTTCAAAATTGGGCGGCCGCGATGGCGAGTGACTATGACATATTTCTGGAAATCCAACGAGGTGGCGCGCAAGCGCGTAGAGCCTATGAGACTCAGCATCCTGAGCAGCACCAATACTCAGCCTACGTCAACGCCTTTGAACTGATTAAGGTCTATGGTGCGGGGTGGATTGGCGCACCCGGCATTGCTTTTAACAAGAATGCCCCATTCCTGCCCCAAGGAACCATTTATGAGCGAATTGTGTCCCCTCGCCAGGATGTAGAGCAGCCATTTGGGGCACGGGACCTATATGCAGCCTACAAAATTAAATGTGCCGCCGACGTCATCGGCTTTGGCAGAAATGCAGACCGTCCAAGCAGACGCCTGTCGCGGTTTTTGTTCTATTACATCATATCGAAGATGCTCAGTAATGTCATTTTGCTGACCCCTCAATTCCGGCATCCTCCCGTTTCAGAAACTATCTTGACTGACGCCGTAGTCAAGCTTACCGAATCTGGTTCTGAGGACCATTTCAATATGCTCAGCAACGCAGCAATTGCATTGCTTGACCAGTACCTGACGGTAGGCAGTGATAATTCTGCCCATAGTGAGACGGCTTTTATGGAAACTCACAACGGCAATTTAAACGCTTTTCTGAAAGCAGATCATCTGGGCGAGGAGAACTATTCCCCATTGTTGGTACAGTTGCTTGCTCAACACAATCAAGCTTTTGCAAGTATTCCGATGCCTATGTATGAAGGAAATCCCACGCAAAGGGAGTTCGTTGCCAGAGTTCTTATTAAAAGCTAACCGCTACTCCTTTGTGTAGTCTGCCCCGCAGACCATTAAAGTGTACCCAGTCAACTGACAGGATTGCGGCAAAATTAAGTGAGGGCACCGCTGTCTTCCCAAGGTAATCTGGGCGGCGAACTTACTCCAGCGGGGCGATCCTACCAGTGGGATCCATTCTTCTGGCGGCTGCCCTGAGTTCAGGAATACGGCTAGTGGCCCATTCGATGACCAGCCCCTTGGGCTCGTGGCGGGAGACGGCACTGCAGTACCGTCAGGTTGCCCATGGCGATCTTTACCTGTTCGTCTTTGTATCGGGCGTGAAAATGCGGCGGCCCGTGGTGTTGTAGTATAAGCGGACCACAATGCGATAGAGGCGGCAAACCTCAGGATTCCGCTCGTAGCGAGCGGGATCCCGGCATAAGTTCTTCCACGCTTAGGCCGGTGAGCTGCAGGTAGACGGCATCCGGCGACGATGACGACTCAGATAACAGTTAGTCGTGGTATCTGCGTCTACTGACATATCTATCCATCCCAGAATGGAATTCCCCGCCGACCGGCATTTGCCGGACCTGGCCGGGCTATTTGATGGCGGATGGGTCTGGCAGACATACCGCGATGCATTCGGGGAACAGGAACTCGACCCCCACGGAATTCGGATCGTGGGCATCAGTCACACCCAGGGAAAGGAGGCCATCGTCACCTACGAGGTCGAATGGCACCCCGATGCGTATCTGCCCAATGAAAGATTTACCCTCCATATGGAGCGCAGCAAGCCTCTTGGCATATCGCGCTTTCCCGACGATCCCCATCTTCCGGGACTGGAAGAAGTCTGTAGCCCTGAACCTGCGTTACGGCTTGTCAGCAAATACGTGATGGCGATTCCCCCCCGGCGCATGCGAGTCGATGTGGTCCGCTATCGTCCGGGGAGCCACGCGGTGCTGAGGCATCGAATGGGGAAGGCCCGGCTATATGTCCGGGTGGTACGCCCGTCCGCAGTGGCATCCATTCTCAATTCAGCAGAACTGATAGGACAGTCGGCCTTTACGGTTCCCAGGCTGGCTGGCCTGTGGCGTGAAGGGGGAGTGCTGTGGCTGTCGGAAATTCCGGGCAGGAATATGCGTAGGCAGTTGCGAGCGGGTGAGCATCCGGATCCGGGGTTGATTCTTGACGGACTGGAAAGCCTCTGGGCAGTTCCGCGGCAAGGATGCGACATACCGCCTTTCAACCTCCCGGGAGGATACCGGAGAGCGAAGGAAATCCTCAACCACGCACTCGGAGAGGGTGACGAAGGGTGGCCTGCATACAGAGACTCCCTCGAGGTACTGGACCCGTTCACCGAGGCCTGGCAGCCCACAGTGGTCGCGCACAACGACTTCTACGACGACCAGATGGTAATCCTGCCGGACGGCAAGATCGCCCTCGTGGATTTTGAGGGAGCGGGGCCGGGCGACCCCATGCTGGACGTGGGGAACTTCCTGGCTCATCTGAAGTGGACGTCCCAGTTTGGCCGAAGGAACAGCGGCCGCGGCGAATACTATGTCTCATTCCGGGAGGCAGCCCTTGGTCGCTTCGGCTGGACAGAAAGCGAGCTGAACCTGCGCGAGGCCGTCTGCCTGTTCAGGATGTGCACCAACACGGTACGCCATCCTCAAGACGACTGGCGCGACAAGCTGGCTGCCAGCTTGTCCCTTGTAAAAGAGCTCCTGGTCTGACCTCGCAGCACTGGATCTCTGTGTGGCGGATCCTACTGCAGCCCCGCCCCGATCGCCAGGCCCTGGGCCAGTCCGACACGTCCGCCCGGTCCAAAGCATCCGCTGGTTGACACAGAGGTGGCTGGAAAACCTGGTTGCACAACCTCTGGCAGAAAGTGGTACTTCAGGTATTCCGGCACCCCGCCTCCCCAGCCATAGCAGGCAGCCTCCTGTAAAGCATCACGGCATCCCAACATCACAGCGCACTGCTTTACAGACCCTAGTATTACAATGACGGATCACAAAGAGGGGCCTTGAGCGTCTCTTCGTGTCGCGTGTCCACGCGCTTAACAGCTTTGTGGCGTTGCTGTAAAGGGCGGAGGTAAATTGTCCCGTGCGGGCGGGTAATCTCTGACAAACGGCGGTTGTAAATTGGACCGTTCGCCGCCATTCATAGGATTCAAGTCGAGCTTATGGGTGGTGCGATGGATGTACAGAGTGGACGTATATCTGCGGGTTCGCTGGGCGGTGATGGTGGAGGGCAAGAGCATTGGTCTCCAGGGAGTTTGGCCTGCACCGGGACACGGTGCGCAAGATGCTGACCTACTCCGTGCCGCCGGGCTACCAGCGACAGACCCCGCCCAGGAAGCCCAAGCTGGAGCCCTACACCGGCGTCATCGACCGGATCCTGGAGGACGATCTCGCGCGCCCCAGGAAGCAGCGCCACACGGCCAAGCGCATCTTCGAGCGCCTCAGGGACGAGTACGGGTTCGACGGCGGATACACCACGGTCAAGGACTACGTAAGAGAGCATCGCCGTCAGACCAGGGAGATGTTCGTGCCCCTGTCCCATCCGCCGGGACACGCCCAGTGCGACTTCGGCGAGGCCCTGGTGGTCATTGGCGGCATGGAGCGCAAGGCCCACTGTTTCGTCATCGACCTGCCCCACAGCGACGGCTGCTTCGTCAAGGCCTATCCTGCGGAGACTACCGAGGCCTTCCTGGACGGGCACGTATCAGCGTTTGCCTTTTTGGGCGGAGTGCCCCAGAGCATCCTCTACGACAATACCAGGCTGGCCGTGGCCAAGATACTGGGCGACGGCCGGCCCCAGCGCACCCGCGCCTTCACCGAACTGCAGTCCCACTACCTGTTCGAGGACCGGTTCGGCCGCCCCGGCAAGGGCAATGACAAAGGCAAGGTGGAGGGCCTGGTGGGGTACATGCGGCGAAACTTCCTGGTGCCGGTGTCGTCTTTTGAGAGCTTCGATGCACTGAATGCCCACTTGGAGCGGCGATGCCTGGAGCGAATGGACGCCCAGCTCAGGGGACATACGGAGACCATCGGCGAGAGGATGGAGCGGGACCTGGACGCCCTGTTGCCCCTGCCGCCGGTGGCCTACGACGCGTGCGACAAGCAGGCTGGCCGGGTGAGTTCCCTGTCCTTGGTAAGATACAGGACCAACGACTACTCGGTGCCGGTGGCCTACGGATACCGGGACGTGCTGGTACGGGGCTACGTCGACGCAGTGGTGATCAGCTGCGGGTCCGAGGTCATCGCCAGCCATCCCAGATCCTACGAACGAGACGACTTCGTATACGACCCCGTCCACTACCTGCCGCTGCTGGAGCAGAAGACGGGCGCCCTGGACCAGGCTGCTCCGCTGCAGGGTTGGGCCCTGCCAGAGGAGTTCGGGGTGCTGCGGCGTCTGCTGGAATCCCGCATGGGACGGCGGGGCAAGCGGGAGTACGTGCAGGTGCTCAGGCTGCTGGAGACCTTCTCCCAGCAGGAGGTGCACGCAGCGGTCAAAGACGCCCTCCTGCTGGGAGCCATCAGCTTTGACGCAGTGAAGCACCTGGTGCTGTGCCGGCTGGAGGGGAGGCCGCCCAGGCTGGACTTGGAGCTCTATCCCTACCTGCCCCGGGTCCGGGTCAGCACCACGTACGCCGGGGACTACATGACCCTGCTGTCGGGGAGAGCGGCATGAACGACCGGTCGACGCTGCTGCTGGAACACCATCTGAAGGAACTGAAGCTTCCCAGCTTCCTGAGAGAGTACGGGAAGATGGCCGCGCAGTGCGCCGCCGAGGGTGTGGATCACCCCCAGTACCTGCTGCGCGTCTCTGAGCTGGAACTCATCGACCGCCACCAGCGCATGGTGGAGCGGCGGATCCGGGCCGCCCGATTCCCTGCCGTCAAAAGCCTGGACACCTTTGACTTCCCTGCGATCCCCTCGCTGAACAAGGCGCTGGTGATGGAACTGGCCCGGTGTGGATACATCCAGCGCCGGGAGAATATCATCGCCGTCGGCAACAGCGGCACCGGCAAGACCCACATGGCCCTTGGGCTGGGGCTGTCCGCCTGCCAGCGGGGGATGTCGGTGGGCTTCACCACGGCCGCCGCCCTGGTCCACGAAATGATGGAGGCCAGGGACGAGAGAAGGCTGCTGAATCTGCAGCGGCAACTGTCACGACTGAACCTGCTGATCATCGACGAACTCGGCTTCGTACCCTTGTCCCGCACGGGCGCGGAACTGCTCTTCGAGGTCTTCAGCCAACGCTACGAGCAGGGCTCCATCCTGGTGACCACCAACCTGCCCTTCGACGAATGGACCGAGGTCTTCGGCTCGGAGCGGCTGACCGGGGCGCTGCTGGACCGGCTCACCCATCACGTCCACATCCTGGAGATGAACGGCGAGAGCTACCGACTCAAGCGCAGCCGGGAGACCGCTTCCTCGCAGGCTCCAGAAGAACCCGACGAGGAATAGCCGCACCGCCAACGCCGTCTCCTCCTGTTCTTGTAACGCCGCCACTCCGACCAATTTACTGCCGTCAGTTATCACGTCAGTGGTACACGATCACGCCGCCCCAGTGGCCCATTATCTCGGCGCCATTGACAGTTGCCCTACGCGGAGCAATGCTCGGCCAAAAATAACAAAATTGAGAAACCGTCGTTGTAATACTAGAGGCCGGCGCGGGTGAATTAAATAACCCTGTCTCCCCGCCCTGGCATGGACTGGTTGTCCGGCTCACCTTCCGCCCCGCGCAGCGGGGACAACATCACGCGCCAATGGGGAGTTTCCTTGGACGCCTCGACCAGGAGTTCCCCCAGCGGCACATCGATGTCAATATCGTCGAATTCGAAGTTGAGGGCTGCCTTCACGTCAGTGGGGCAGACGATGCCCGCGGTAGCATTGTTCTCGCGTCCCACCCGCCTCAGTTCCTCGCGTTCGGCTAGGGTCATCTTGATCCGGCGGTGGCAGCCGGAAATGGCGCATTTGACCGGGACTTTGGTAGGCATTCCCCCTATATTACAACGACAGCACAAGGAAGGGGTATCGGGCATGCGCGCAGGGTGTTCAGCGTCAACCTTTATCTTGGTTGCGGCGTGGGAAAATCCCTGCACCCAAGTAGTCCTGGGCATAGGCTCCCACACCGGAAAGGGCCGTTGAACGCTGAAACTGCGGTTCGCACAACCGGTCCTCTGACCGCAGGTCGTAACCCAGGGGATGGAACGGACCCCGTCTCCTAAGTGTTGACGACCGACTGCAACAACACTACTTCCTAAGGGCAAATACCCACCGCTCGCCAGAGGACTCTGCGGGAGAATGTGCAGCAGGACAAGCTCAAGGAACCCTCCTTCAGGGCGACCGCCCGCGAGCTGGGCATCCACAAAAACACCGTCTGCAAGTACGCCCTGGCCGAGAGCCCGCCACTGAGAAAGATCAAGCGCGGAGCGACGACACTACGACCTGAGACGGGAACACCCGCCTAAACGGACATTGTCGCAGACCAGTCAGGCGGCCATTTTCGCTGGACAACAACACCATTGACATGCCCGGAGCACCAGCGCGCGGGCTTGGGCTTGAAGACGGCGAACCGGCCCCATACGTCATCCATCTTGGCATTGTGCTGGTCGACTGAGAGGGCAGGACCGCCTTTTGGGTGCGTCAAGCCTGCGTAGACCGTGCTCAAGTCTGTGTTGCCGCTGTCTGAAGCGGCGCCCTATCTATGACGTTAGCTCGAAAGCAGCTCAGTGCAGGCGAGATCGGATATGGCGGCGTCGAAGCGTTCCAGTGAGTTGCGCAAATACGCTGAGGCCCGCTCACCATCGAAATCGCAGTAGCCTCCCGTGACGATCCAAAAGACCAAGACTTCCAGCATCGATAGCCGGTAATCGGATATGCACTCTTCAAACAGGTAGCCGCTTACGCCGTTACTCACGAGGGCAGAGTGGTACATGCGCAGGAGACCCATCTCCCCTTGCCTTCGTTGCTGCGGTGGGAATGCCTCACTGACGAACGTGGCAACATCGCAGACCCCCTTACCGCGCGCACAGAATTCCCAGTCGAAAACGACCAGCGGTCGCGCCGTGGCATTCGCAGGGAAGAAGCAATTGTCGAGGCGGTAATCTCCATGAATAATCGTTCGGGGAGGTTCCGTGAGTTTGGCCTTTATACCTGGGATTTCAATGATCAGGCGGTCTCCAAGCAGCCGTAAACCTAGGGGCATTGCGTCCCCGGCCTTTTTTATGAGGGACTCCCAGGCACCGGCATATATCTCCTGGTAGACGCCGGTTTCGTCGTCCTTCAACGGCATCCACTCCAACCGGTCCAGCCGGGGGCTGTCCCACCACGAGGCCTGGAATTCTGCCAGTTGGACGACTGAGCGCCGGGCTTCGGGCAAGGAACATCCCGCCACGCTGTCGCCCTGTCGGGCGGCGTTCATGTCCTCCAGCAGCAGAATGGTGTTCCCGGTCTCTGGGTCCAGTCCACAGTAGAAGCTGTAAGGGGTTTGAAGGGGACCGCTGGCAGCCACCTCCTGATAGAACCTGACCTCGCGCCGGTCCTGACCAAGCCTGTCGGAGACCATCCTCAATGCGGGGTCCGCCGAGGGGAGTTTGACTATGACCGTGTGCGGCAGGTCCAGGGGATCTTCGTCATAGTTTAGCCTCAGGCGAAACACCTGGTTCAGAAACCCCTTCCCCTCGGCAATGGTCTCAGCGGAGTATCCGGTAACGGAAGCGCTGCCGGAGGCATCCTTGCTATGAAGCGCCCCGGTCAACCAGGTGGGGGTAATCTCCATGAGGTTTTTGGGAACCATCGAACCGTTCATACCTGTCCCAATGGGCGACGCATCCGGTCCTGAAACAACGGGCCCTCCCATTCAGCCGGCCTTGCGCGCGAACAGGACGCAGTGTTCCATTGGCTTGGGGTCGGTGAAGTACATGACTCCCCCCAGCTTCTCTCCCTCCGCCGGAATCACGCTCAAGCCGTGGTTTGCCAGTACCCCCAGCACCTCACTTTCGCTGTAGAGCTGGAATGTCCTGTCCGCGCCGTAGTCCCTGTCGTAGACCGTTGCGATTCCCGTTCCAACCTTGAACATGAGCTGGAGCACGCCCCCGGCCCTGAGCAATCTGGCCAGCTCCGGCAGGGTTACTCCCAGGACTGTGTCCGGGGCGATGTGCTGGATGACCGCATTGCATAGAACGAAGTCGAAGGAGGCGTCCGGATGGCCAAGGGGCTTGCGGAGGTCAGCGACGGACACCCGCTGAGCGATCTCCGGGTGAAGTCTGCGTGCCTCCTCAACATTCTCATCTATGGAGTCAACCCCATAGACGTCGTAGCCCTTCTGCCAGTAGAAGAAGACGTCGCGGGCGCCGGCACCGCAGCCAGCATCCAGCCCCCGGGAGCCGGCGGGGAACAACTCTTGGAGCCGGTCCATCAGGTCCGTATCGCCCTTGAGCCCCGGGTGTGAGGCCTTGAGATATATGGACTGAACGAAGCCGTGGCTCACCTCGGCATAGCGCTGCGCGTGACTCCTGTAGAAGCCCTCGGAAAAATCTGGGTTTTGACTCATCACTGAAACGTTCCTGTATAGACTGTGATCTCGAGGGACCTTGATGTGAGAATGGGTATGTGAGCCGCAGAATATAAAGCGGCCTGAATTATCTCTTTCGCTGCAATGCGGCCCCGGAGTCCGGCAAAGCCTTCGCGACCGCCGGGACGGCGGCGGTCCGGTGCCCCTGTTTTTCGCAGCCCGCCGAGGGGCACTTTTCAGCGGATCTATAAACGCAGTTCCAACCGGGGTTGTAGCAGCCTTTCCGGCACCTTGGTTTCACGCATGAACTGCACCGGCAGCCGGTGTAGTTCCCTGGCCTCACCGGTGTGTGCTCCCATCACGTTCTTAACTTGGTTCGGATCGGAGTTCAGATTGTACAACTCCGACAGACCACCCTGAGGGCTGTAAAGCAAGCTCCAATCTGCCGCAGTTACAGTGGTGACCGGAGGATCTGTGAGGGTACGGAGCAGGCTATCCACGGATTGGACCGGGTCGCCGGGATTGGCGAAGGGTATGCTGCTGACCACGTACTCCCGCCCCGGCAGGGAGTTGTCCCGCATCACGGGTGCCAGAGACCTGCCCTGGACGAAGGCCGGGATCTCCAGCCCCAACAGGTCAAGCACGGTCGGCATGACATCCACCGCTGAACTCAGGCCTTTAAATACCCCCGGAGCCACTCCGGGCGCCTGAATCAGAAGCGGGAGGTGGATCAGTTCCTCGAAGAGCGGAGAGTAGGTCCACTTTGATCCCGGCTCGCCGTAGGGCCGGAGGCTTCCATCCGGGAGCTTGTCCGAGTTCATCTTGCCGAAGAGGCCGCCGTGCTCCCCGAAGTGGAAACCGTGGTCTGTGGTGAAGATGATCGCGGTTTTCTCCATCAGACCCATGTTCTCGACGGACTTCATCAGGAAACCCAGCCAGGTGTCGACCATGGTGATTTCGCCGCAGTAGGTCGCGTGGCCCTTCCTGAGCCTCTCCTCGGTGTAGCCCGGCACGTCGTGCCAGTTCCCGTACACCGGAATCACCACCTCGCCGTCGTATCCCGGCCAGTAGAGCTCGGTGTAGTAGGCCGGAGCGTCCCAGGGTTCATGGGGGTCCCAGGTGTCCAGGTAAAGGAAAAAGTCCTCTTTATAGTGTTGCTCCAGCCACTCAATGGCGGTCTTGAAGGTTCGCGGGGCATTGCGGTCACTTTCGTTTTGCCACGCCGCCCGGACATCCAGGGCCTCGTTGTGATAGCCGGGCTGGGGAATCAAGGACCACATGGTATCCTGGCCCGGGTTCATGAAGAAGGACTGGAACCCCCGGTCGTAGTTCATCCCGTTCCTCAGGTAGTAGGGGGTGTCCACCGATGCCGCCGTGTGCAGGCCGTGCTCAGCCAGCATCTCCGCCAGGGTGGTCACTCCCGCAGGCAGAGGCTCCCATCCCATGAATGACATCGTCCAGCGGCCCGTGAGGTGGTCCGCCCGGGTGGGCATGGTCGGGAATCCGGCGGCATAGTGCCCGTCGAACCTGACCGACCTGGCCGCCAGCGCATCGAGGGAAGGCGTTCGAATCGTCGGATTGCCGTATGCGCCCATGTGGTCCCTGCGAAAAGTGTCGGCAACTATCCAGATGACATTCATCTTTGCTGCTCCCATGACCTGCTCGCGGCGGATAGACTGCTGGTTGATCCGCCAGGATGGCTCTCAGTTCGTTGCATAAGACTCAGGCGGCCTTTGGGCTGGATTGCGCCAGCACGTGGCCGATGTGGCGGAAATCCCCAACGCCTCTGCGGGGAAGGGGATTGGACGTTCGGTTATGTGTGATTGAGTTTCGTTCACTTCCCTCCTTAGGACGTTATATCCCTGGCCCGAAATCATCTGTGCCAGGATGCCGGGAGTCTCTGGAGGGGTTTAACGGCAACTGCGCCGGCTGACAGGGTTGCTGACCAATTGGGTCTGACAGGATCGCTGGACAATGACAGCGAACGAGGTCAGACAATCTGCAGTGTTGACACAGATTCTAGCACGTAGTGATTTGGGAGTCAGGTGCTGAACGACCGCACTTGCCCGGCCATCGCCGCCCACCTCCACCAATCTCAAAGACAGACGGATCAGGGTGCTTTGTTGTCCTGAACAGCGGCCAGTGCCATCCACACCGCCGCCGGAAAGCAGGTCATCACCCTGCCATGTGGCGCAGCCCAGAGCCCTTCTCGGCCATCCGCCGGCACTGCTCCACCTATTCCGGGTCAGCGCTCGATTGGGGACTGGAAATCAAGATTGGGAATGATGGCCGACCGGGATGATGACATGGAGTTGAAAGTTCTGATCCGGTCCCTGGAATCAGTTGAGCCGTACCTGTCCGACACCAGCGTCTACGACATCAGCCGGTTCTCCGAAGCATTGTCGGAAATCGGTATGGAAATGCCAGCAGTCGACGTGGACTATGTGACCAGATTCCTACGGAAGTGGCCATCAAATTGAGTCTGCGGCCCCTTCGGCTTTGCGGACCGGCCCCCTTTGTCCCGCGTCAACTATATTTTCCGGTTGGCGTCAATTAGTTTGGCCGGTTTACCTCCTCGGCCTGGACGCGTTGCTGGGCAGCGTTGCCGTCCGCCCCTCGTAAATGTGCAAGTCTGAGCCACAGATACAATGAGGAAGTGATCATCACAATGCCATCGTTGGGGTGTTGCAGCTCCGGGTCTGGCACATTTTCCGCGGCGATACCGAAAGGGGCCTGGTAAACAACTGCTTCCATAACAAACCCCTCCCTAGTAGTCGGACATCGTTGAACTGATGGGTGGTGGGATACCATAATGCCAGCAGCCAAGAGGGAGTTTGGGACGTGGGGTGTGGATGATGGTGAAGAGGTACAGAGTACGGCTGGCGGAGGAGGAGCAAAAGGAGCTAATGGCGTTGGTGTCCAGAGGGCGGGCGGCGGCCTATAAACAAACTCACGCCCGCATCCTGTTGCTTTGCGACGAGAATCAGCCTGATGGCGGCATGAAGGACGAGGAGATCGCCCGGGCCCTGAAGGTGGGCACCGCCACGGTGGAGCGGGTGCGCCGCCGTTGCGTGGAGGAGGGTCTGGAAGCAGCCTTGGGGCGCAGGCAACAGCTCAACCGGCGTCGGAGGAAACTGGATGGTGAAGGGGAGGCTCACCTGATTGCCTTGACCTGTTCCCAACCGCCGGAGGGCCGTGCCGGCTGGACCCTGCAACTGCTGGCGGACCAGTTGGTTGAATGCGAGATAGTGGACAGCATCAGCACCGAAACGGTGCGCCAGACCCTGAAAAAAACGAACTCAAGCCTTGGTTGAAAGAATGCTGGTGCATCCCGCCGAAGGGCAGTGCGGAGTTTGTCTGCGCCATGGAGGACGTGCTGGAGGTCTACCATCGCCAGTACCGGGAGAACGAGGTCCTGGTGTGCTTGGACGAGACCAGTAAACAGCAGGTCAAGGAGACCCGGCTGGGCCGTCCGCCTCGCCCCGGAGCGGCAGGTTCTTACGACTATGAATACGAGCGCAACGGTGTGAGCAACCTATTTATGCTGTTCGCCCCCTTGGAGGGATGGCGGCGGGTGGAGGTCACAGAGCGCCGGACCCGGACCGATTGGGCTGAGGTGGTGCGGAAACTGGTGGACGAGGACTACGCTGACAAGGAGCGGATAGTGCTGGTGATGGACAACCTGAACACGCATCATCCGTCATCACTGTACGAGGCCTTTGAGCCAGCGGAGGCGCGGCGCATCGCGGAGCGGCTGGAGATACACTACACACCCAAGCACGGCAGTTGGCTGAACATGGCAGAGATCGAGATCGGCGTGATGGCCCGGCAATGCCTCGACCGCCGCATCCCGGACCGGAGCGTCCTGCGGAGGGAGGCAGCAGCGTGGCAGACCCAGCGCAACCAGGACGCCGTACGAGTGGACTGGCGCTTCACCACCGCAGATGCACGCATCAAACTGAAGTCCCTATACCCCTCAATACTACACTGACGGACTACTAGGATGAAATTCTGAAGCCTACACCATATGGTAGGGCGTAGTGGCAAAGTCCTAGCCTCTCCGGCTAGTTCAGGATGTCTCAAAGCGGCTCTGCCGCAGTGGTAAAGGGCTTGTCGACATTCACCACCTACCTTATTAAGGCCTGGTCTTGCAGGTCGATCGACGAGGGTGGACCCGCCCTTGACAAGGCGTTGGGGTTTGGCGGATTGTAGCCCTTGCGTTGGGTGTGGTTGGCGGCGCTATTGCAGTGTCAATTTGGACAGGAGTTTATGGCTATGGCAGAGCGTGCTCCGAGGCTTGAGGGCAAGGTGGCGATCATTACCGGGGCCGGGTCCAGCGGCGAGGGGATCGGCAACGGGAAAGCGGCGGCGATACTGATGGCCCGCGAGGGCGCAAGGGTGCTGCTGGTGGACCAGATGGAGTCCCGTGCCCAGGAAACGCTGGAGATTATCCAGTCGGAGGGCGGCGAAGCGTCGACCTTCGAGGGCGACATGACCAAGCTGGACGACTGCGAACGCATGGCGCAGGCGGCCATCGACCGGTACGGGCGGGTGGACATCCTCGACAACAACGTGGGGATCTCGCAGCGCGGGACGGTGGTGGAGGTCAGCGAGGCCGACTGGGACCGGGTGATGACAGTCAACCTCAAGACCATGGTGCTGGCGGCCAAGGCGGTCATCCCCCGCATGATGCAGACAGGCGGCGGCGCCATCATCAACATCTCGTCCATCGCCGGTCTGCGGGCCCACATGAGCACGCCCTACACGGCCTCCAAGGCCGGCGTCATCGGCCTGACCATCTCAATGGCCGCCGACCACGCACAGGACAACATCCGGGTGAATGCCATCGCGCCGGGGCTGGTGTACACGCCCATGGTGGCGCCGCGGATGGACGACGACCTGCGGCAGTACCGCCGCAACTCGGCGCCCATGCATGTGGAGGGCACCGGCTGGGACATTGGCTACGCCGCGCTGTTCCTGGCCAGCGACGAGGCGCGGTGGATCACGGGGATCGTGCTGCCGGTGGACGCCGGGCTGTGTGCGGTACATCCGGGGACGTACACGCCGATGAACCAGCAGACGCGGTATTAGGTCGGCGCCCCATCATCGTACTACTCCGTCCGTTACGGTTGCCGCATAAGTTACCTTTCAATGCGAACGCGAACTGCGGGACAGAACATGCCGAATAAGAGTCAGGTCGATACCACACCTCGTTATTGTTCTTGTGGAACTGTGTTTTCTATGGTGGACTACCCTAAGGGGTACTTCCGCTACAAGAAACAAGTACGTAAGGGTTCGATTGTGAATGTTTGCCCAAAATGCGAAGCTGGCATTTTGCAGCGGATGTTAGAGGCAAAGGCTTCCAGGATACGAGAGGAAGTTGATAGGATTCTGATAGGCAATCAGTGCTTTTGGTCGGCAGCAAAGGAACCTTGGCAATCATCCATGATTAGATTGCGGCAAGATATTGAGTTACTTTGCGGTGGTAAGCCTGCGAATGACGCTCATCTCAGCAATATTATCAGAGTCTATGGAGAGTGATGGCCTGCTAAGTCCCAATGCTTCGCAACGTTGCTGAATGGATAGATTCTACTCGGACCGTCTCTCTTTGCTCTCTCAGGTGGGCACTCAAAGAGCAGGAATACAACTTCTCCTAATGGGGAGGGAATTGAATGTTTGGCATCCAAAATTACGGCCTCCCATAATATAGTGAAGGGATGACAGGAGGTTGGCCATGCGTTTGGAAGGAAAGGTTGCTCTCATCAGTGGCGGCGCCCGCGGTATGGGCGCGGAGGAGGCGCTGCTATTCGCCCGGGAGGGGGCCAAGGTGGTGATCGGGGACGTGCTGGAGGAGGGACGGGAAGTGGCCGCGCAGATTCCCGGCGGGCAGGCGATTTTCGTGCGGCTGGACGTCACCAAGGAGGAGGACTGGCGCCGGGCGGTGTCCATGGCAGAGGAGGTCTACAAGCGGCTGGACATCCTGGTCAACAACGCCGGGGTCAGCGCCGTGGGCGGCATCGAGGACACGACCGTTGAGGAGTGGGACCGGGTGATGGAGATCAACGCCAAGGGCGTGTTCCTGGGCACTCGAGAGGCCATTCCGGCGATGCAGCGGGCGGGCGGCGGGTCGATCATCAACATCTCGTCGCAGCTGGGCATCGTGGCGATGAGCGAGTCCAGCCCGCAGTACATCGCGTCCAAGGGCGCGGTGCGGCTCCTGACCAAATCGACGGCGCTGCAATACGCAGCGGACGGCATACGGTGCAACTCGGTGCATCCGGGGCCGATTGTTACGCCGATGACGGAGGGACGGCGGTCGGACCCTGCGGTGCAGACGCTGATGGAGTCGCGGATACCGCTGGGGCGGTACGGCGAGGCCATCGACGTGGCGTACGGCGTGCTGTATCTGGCGTCGGACGAGTCGTCGTTCATGACGGGCAGCGAGCTGGTGATCGACGGCGGCTGGGTGGCGCAGTAGGGGCGTCGCGCCGCTAGCCGAGGCGTCGCCGACGGTCAGTAAGGGGAAGCGCTGGAAGTCGCGTCGAGGGTGCTGATGCGATCGATGCTGTTCTCCCGCATCAGCACCGCCGAGTGAAGGTAGTGCATTATGTTGCCACGGATTTCCGGCAACTCCACCAATGTTTGCGCTAAAACCGCTCGGTGGTTTTCTGTGGGGCGCCGAAAACTAAATCCAGGCGCATCAAGCAATTCGTTCAGGGACTGCCATGCCTTTCCCGGTGCCAAAGGAGACTTGAAGGCTCTGGGGTGCATACTCACCCGCAGGAACTCGTAGCAGATGAGCAAATGCTCCAAGTCAAATAAGAGGAAGAACCTCCATCGCGGGCCTCGGCCAATCGCGCCAAGCAGACTAAACTAAAGCCACGGTGGGATCTACACTCCTAAAATGCCGAGAGCAAGTCAGCGCTGCCAAGTAAAGCTCTCCCGTCCGCACGGTGAAGTCAGTCCGCCCACGTGGCCAGGTACTCTTCAAATGCGCATTTCACCGTTGCTTTGGTTTAGTAGCCGAACATCCTTGAAGTGGCGGGTTGCTCGGCAACTGTTTGCATGCTCGCAGTATGTCCGGGCAACGGCACCCTACCAATCAACCCATCATTACAAAGATTTCAGACTACTAGCTTACAGGGGCCTTCTTTCGTAGGTCTTTTATGAGACCCCCCTCTCGGCTAGCTTCTCCGGTGTGACCAACTCGTAGAACTCGATCTCGTAGGAGTCGGGCTGGGCCTGCATCTCGGCGTTCAGAGTCCGTACCACCTCGAGGGCCTGGGAAGGCGCCAGTTGGGCTCAATGGTCGCCTGGAACCACTCAGCATAGGCCACGTTGGGAGTTCCCGGCAGGCTCTGGGACACATACACTTGTGCCTTGGGCCGGCCATTCTCCTCGTAGACGGCGCATATTTTGATCAGCAGGTTGGCAACCTGCCATACCCTCCCCGGCTGCGCTCTGGCGATTCTTCTGATGACCTACATGGCTACCTCTCCTTTTTGTAATGCGACATGGATTAAAACGTCCCAGGCTTTCGTTCCACTATATTCGTCACTCCCTTTCCCCAACTTTGATAGCAAAAACCATCTGATTCTTGGGTTAACGGTTCCGGAGAGTTGCCGCGGCCCCCCATCAAACGGAAGTCCCTTTGGCGATTGGAACAGCTAAATATCTGCCCGCGCGAGCATGGGAAACTAAACCAAAGCCAAGTGGCATCTACTGGCGCGGGTCTCTGGCGGGAGGGTCATGGAGCGTCTAACTCATCTTCCAGAACTGCCACCATCTTCTCGTTGATCGCAGGTCCGCCACCATCAACTACTCCGGCTGGTCTGGCGTGCCCGCTGTGTCTGTTGTGGCCGAACCTAGGGCGGGCCTAACCCCAGGGTCGACAGTAACGTCCTGGGCACCGAATAGCTCCCAAGGTCTGAAGGACTCCACGAAATCCTTGGCTTCTTCGATAGATGAGAACCCCTTTTGGGAGCGGCTCGGGTCGTAGCTAAAAGTCTTCGCCGACGCGTCGATGCCCCGTTTGGTGTCTCGGAACCCTCCAAGCTCCTCTTCATGGCCGTCGTTTTCGTCACTGAGAATCAGGTTCTCTCCCCTTTTTACTCTTCGCCAATACACTCTCATGCAAAGCACTCCTCGACTTCGGTTTCTAGGTTGACGGTTTTGGGACCTTGATAATCTCTACCTCTGAAATTTACTCGCTTGGTCTCTGGGAGGTGTGTTCTCTCTCCAAGTATGGCAACTCCTCGGCGATGGTCAAGTTCCTTAAGTGGCTTGCCCTTTACAAGTTGGGCTGTTGCCTCAGCCGACGGGTGTCGATGGTGACTAGCCTACGCCTGGCTCGCTACCCCAACGCCACCAAGAACACCACGCTTTTACCTTCCGTGGCCCATACGTGGAAACCGAGGTTCGCACAACCGGTCCTCTGACCGCCGGACGTAAACGTAAGGGCGGTGGTTCTTGCCTGAGTCCCCTCAAACACAACTGGCGGTAGTTCTGACAGACAGCCTTGAGAGGGGGCGACGGAAAAGGTGTCATGATTCCCGGAATCTTGGAGTAGAGGGACAGGGAATGTGGAGACGAAGATGCAGGAACTGGGGCTGGGTCGCGGCCGCTTACTTCATGCACTGCGCCGATGCAATAATGGCCAAGTGCCTCGTCTCTTTCTGTTGTGCGTCCTGAAAGCGCAGAGTGGCCTTTCAATCCAGGGACTGATCTGTGTGCCTGGTCGACTCTCTCCCTGGTTCTTCGGTCGCTAGTGCAAGACTTTCTGCCACTGCGTCTCAGGGTCTGACTCCCAGTCTGTTAATTCTGTCAAGGGCACCGGTAGGCCTAGCGACTCATTCTGCGCCGCACTCAGCCTGGACTCGGGAGCCGACAGAAACAGGACGCATGCACCGGCAGGTCGGCGCGCGCCCGGGCCAGGGCGAGCCTTTGCCTCGCGACCGCCGCCAATTCGTGCTGTCCAGTTCGCTCCAGGCATTCGTGATAGCCGCTCAGACTCCAGACATTGTCGGGGTGCTGACTTGACCGTTTGAGCACCGAGTCGAATCCAAGGTCCGCCCGATACTCGGCCAGGGCTTCTTCCACCCGGCCCTGTTCCAGCAGGAGGGCGCCGAGGGCGTGCCGGACGGGCTGCATCCATCCCCACGGCTCGTCATAGGGCAGGTTGTCTTCATAGGCGACTGCCTGACGCAAATGGGCGAAGCCCGATTCAATGTAACCCCGCCGGTAATCGAGCTCACCGAGCATCATCTCCCGCGCGACCGTCAGGATATCGCGGCAGGAGTTGTTAAACAGGTACCGGCTGTCCGGCACACGGGCAAAGTCCCGCTCGAACGCCTCCGCCTCGGCCGACGCCGACTCCGAATACCCGAGTGTTGCGAAGGCGACGGCCCTGGCATACCGCATGGTCGCACTGGTCACACAATACAGTTCGGGATTCGCAGGTAGTTCCTGCAACAGGATTTCCTGCCATTTCCCGAACCGCACCAATACGTGCTGTTTGACAGGCAGCAGCCCTTCCAGCCAGTCTGCCATGGGGGGCGACTGCACACTCAATAGATCCTCGGGGAGGGCGGCGATCAACTCCTCGGCTGCCTCGATCGCCGACTGGTATTGGCCCAGGAACATGGCTCCGTACACCTTAAAGTGATAATTGTGGCAGCGGTATAACGTATAGAAATTGAACGGCCCTCTTGCTGCCAGATACCGGCGGTCGGCCAGAATCGCTTCTTCATTCCAATTCACCACGCTCTGATAATCGCCGCACAACACGTCAATATGGGTTGCCATGTGCTGTAGATGCCCGGAGTCAGGCACCAAGCCTCGCAACTGTTCACAGGCTTGCAGAGCTTGTTCCGGGAAGGGCGACATTTCCATCAGGTGGATGTACATGTGCAGCAATCCCGGATGTGGCGGGGCGCCCATGTGCGCGAGGAGTTCCATGCCTCGTTCGAGCACCTGCCTGGCTTCCTCCGTGTCAGCGCCCGCTGCCGCCTTGCCGGATGCCAGATCCCAGAGCGCCCAGGGGGTGCGGTTCATCACCGCTTCCGCAAATAGAGCCGAGATATCCGCATCGTCTCGGTGGTCCAGGTAGACAGCTCGCATGGCGGCGGCAAAGTCTTCGACCCATGCCGCCAAGTTCGGAGGCATATCCGCAGACTGATAGCGCTGCTGAAGCGCCCCAATCAAGTCCTTTTCCGCCTGGGTACAGCGGGCCGCCAGCGCCGCGGCGCGCATCGTCGAGTGATGGGCCTCGGAGAGAGTCTTCGATGTTTCCGCTTCATCAAACGCTTCCCACGGCTTGTTGTAGTTGGGGCCGAGAGCGTAAGCGACACCCCAATTCGCCATGGCACACTCCGGATCGGCTTCCGCAGCCTGCTTGAAGCAGAACACGGCCTCTTCATGGTTGAATCCGTAGGTCCAGAGCAGACCCCGATCAAACCAGAGCTGGGCCTCCGGCGAAGATGTAGTGATCGGCCGATTGTATGAACCGAGATCGAACTCATAAGTCATCATCAGGTACCTTTCGTCGATAATGCGGGGCCGGCCGCGGCCGCAATTGGGCATGGTCGCATGGCTTGCGCGAACTGTACGCCCACTCGCGGCTTGCGCGCGTTTCCTGGACCAATACAAGGTAAGCATAAAGCTTTATGGACCAAAGATTTCGCGTACCTCACGAACCACTACGGGTAACATCGAGTGGATAGCACGCGCACGAGCCTCGTGGTTCGGGTGGCCAACGGGTGTGGATGTCACCCAGACACTACCGTCCGAATTGAGTGCACCGCTCGATTATCCTACCGACGCCACTGGACGATTACAAGCCGGGACTGAGGTAGACCCGGGCTTTCGGACAGTTAGCCAAGTTAGAGTCCCACTCCTAAACTGAGGGCAGCTGTTGCTGACGGAGGGAGCAGAAAATGTCGCAAGGACGCAGGAATCACAGCCCAGCTTTCAATGCCAAGGTGGCTCATGAGGCACTGAAGGGGCAGGAAACGGTGGCCTAACTGGCTGCTAGGTATGAAGTCCACCCGGCCCGGGTATGGGCCTGGAAGAAAGCACTCACCGAGGGCGCCTCCGTCGTCTTCGGCAACGGCACGGACCAGAGGTCCAGGAACGATGCCGCCCTGATTGCCCGATTGTACCAGGAGATCGGCCAGCTGAAGGTGGAGAGGCATTTCTTGGCGGAGAGGTCCAGTCAATCGTCGCGCACGACGCTGGCTGGAGGCACGATTCCCGGAGCGACCTGAATCGAATCGACCAGTACTCCGGTTGCGGGTGCGAGGAGATCGTCGTCGACCCCATCGGCGACGTGCCGGCCATGTGGCGGCAGCTGGATGCTGGAGGCCGACCGGAATGTTCTGCGGGACCGGATCCGCGAACCCTGCGGGTATGACCTGGCCCTTGACTCTGAAGGAGCAAGACACCGACACTGACTGAACTCTCGCGTCTTCCCCAAGCTCAATACCAGCTGATCCAAGCATCACCGGCAAGGTCAACGGCCTGCTGTCAGCAGTACTCACAATTGCTGACAGCAGGCCGTTGATGAACGGTGCGACGCCCAGATAGACTGGAGATGGTCAACACTGGAAAGAAGCGCAACGGGAAGCGGAGTATGGCCCTGCTCTATCCCAATCCCCCCATACATCTGGGGCACCAGGCTGCCTGGACTCCTGTCAGAGGGAACTCCTGCGAGTGGGCCAGTTGGTTCGAGGCCCAGCACTACAGTGATTCCTGGGCCAGAATGACCTCGGACTTCGACCTGACCAAGTCGCTCACAGCCCACACCGCCGCCGGAAGGCAGGTCATCACCCTGCCATGTGGCGCAGCCCAGAGCTCTTCTCGGCCATCCGCCAATACTGCTCTACCTGTTCCGGGTCAGCGCTGGAGTGGCCCCGATCCGTTTCCCGCCAGACATTCCCCGGTCCTGTCCCAGTATCACAACGACGGTTCGCAAGAAAAGGGCCTTGAGCACCGCTTCAGGGCGACCTGCTCACGCGCTTGACAGGTTTGTGGCCTTGCTTTCCTCGAAGCGATTTCCGGCCAAAACTGACTAGATTGTGGAAGCGTCGTTGTAATATTTGGTGGTGGGACAAGAACAAGGGTTGGGTGAAGTGGACGATTGCCTTTCTTGCCACCCTGGCACCAAACGCAGTCGCTTTGGTGAACCAGATACGGCAGGTTTTCTACGCTTTGATCGTTCCCAATCAACAGAACCTCCCTTGGGCAAACTGAAAAGCGGCCTCATATTGAGAAATCGCCGGTCTAGGAAAACGAAGAGGTGGGCGCGAAAGTGGTAACGGAAGTGGAGCACAGCTCGATTTTGGCTTGTATTGTTTCTGTGGGTGGTGGCAACGACTGGGCTCGAACCAGTGACCTAGCGCTTATGAAGCGCCCGCTCTGCCGCTGAGCTACGTTGCCACCGAGGGGCCATCCGGCCAGCCGCCAGGATGCAACCCGGTACATCAATGTTATTCTTGGGCTGTCGGCGGTGTCAATTGCTATATTCGGTGGGAAAACTTCAATTTCCCTCTGGTCAGCGAGAAAGCCGTACTTCTACAGCAAGTGTCTGGAACCGTACACCGTGAACGCGCTGATCGGATTCTCCGCTGCGCGAAATCTGCAAGGGAATACTGTGAGCGTGAGGATGATTGCAATTATCGCTCTCGTAGTCGGTGCTGCTTCACTTGGGGCCTCTACGTTCCTCAGCTACCTCACCTACGTAAGATGGCGCGAAGACAGGCTGGCCGCCAAACGGGATGTCCTTCGCCGCCTAGTTGGCAATGCGTATAGGCTGACTCCCAGGTTCGCAGGAAAGCAGGGTGAACCCTTCATTGCGTTAAATGAGGCGTTGGTTGTGTTCGCGGGGAACGAAAAAGTAGTTTCTGCCTTAACCAAATTCAAAATGAATTTAGGAGCGGGGGATTTATCTGGCGATCTCGGGAGACTGGTAGTTGCAATGATTGAAGCGGCTAAACTGCCGGGAAGAGACAGAGGTGCTTTTCGGACAATGCTTCACAGCCTTGTGGATGCGCCGTTTACTCCCAGCGGCAATTGATCGTCTTCGACAATTTGTTGATTCCGCTAAGTGGGAATGCCGTCGGCGCCAGTGTTCAAGTACCTCGGCAGGCAGTACGCAGATGGCCGCCAAGACTGGGGCGACGATGCCGCAGGCAATAGCCATAATGTAGCTATCCTGCAAGTCGAATTCCCAAATCGAATTCCACCACAGCAATGACAGGCCCGGCTAGTGCGTCAAAATCCACACCGGCGCCCTACACAACGATGATTCCGCTCACAAACTCGAGTCCCGAAGTAGGCGAGTGTCAAAGAAGATGTTGGAGGCATGCCCATGCACGGAGCAAGAATGAGTGCCGATGTCTGACGTGAGGCGACAACCGTGTGAATTGTTGGAGCAGACTGCCGCGCAACTCCGGGATGCCGTTGTGGAAATGGCATCACTGCTGTGTCCCTTCCCTCCTTTCATGGGAATGACATCGCTCCAGGCTATTGAACTGGAGCCGCCGGAAGATGACAGGAATGAATGGGGCTGTGTTGTGGTGTTGCCAGACGGGGATATCTGCGAGCTGGAGCTTGAGGTCATTCCGGGGCCGTCCGGCCCCGCCGATGTGGACCAGGTGGACCAGTACAAACCGCTGGAACTGTCCGCCGAGGACTACATACACTTCGCCTCAGAGGCCCTGCAATTGATGGCGCGAGAATTGGAGGAGAGGGGCCGTGGCTAGGCTTTCCACGCAATGGTTGGTACGAGACGCTGGTCCACGGGGTCGACGGCCAGCAATGCTGTTCCCAATGCCACTACACCTAGCAGATTGGGCTCTCCCTCCTTCCCAAACGTCACGGGCGTATAAAACGTCTGACCTTCCAGTCGAATAACTGTGTCGCAGACCTCGTCTTCGATTATCGTTCCGTCGGCGAGACGAGCAGGCATTGTGCGGTGCGGCGAGACGCCCAACGATCTGAGGACTTTCGCCGGAACAGTAGTGAAGGTGGCCCCTGTGCCCACCATAACCTCGACTGGTTCGAACCTCTCTCCCCGCATATCCCCAACTTCAATCGTTACATGTAGTGCGCCCACAACCCTCTCCTAGTCCTCGTCTTCCAGCAGGATATCGCCGCTGCGTCCGCCGCGCTTGCTTACGAGGCGCAGGCCCTCAATGCGGATGCCGCGGTCGACGGCCTTGCACATGTCGTAGAGGGTGAGAGCGGCGACTGATACGGCGGTCATGGCCTCCATTTCGACGCCGGTGCGTGCGGTGGTGCTGGCCGTGGCAGTGATATTTACCCGGCTGCGTTCCTCGTCCAATTCCAGGTCAACGTCCACCTTGTCCAGAGGCAGGGGGTGGCAGAGAGGGATGAGCTCGGAAGTCTTCTTGGATCCCATGATGCCAGCGACCTGGGCGATGGTGAGGACGTCGCCCTTTTTCATCAGCCCATCTCGGATCAGGCGCGCTGTTTCAGGCTGGATGGAGACGTGCCCCCGGGCGACTGCGACGCGGTGCGTAATATCCTTATCACCGACGTCAACCATGCGGGCCCGGCCCTGCTCGTCAAGATGAGTCAGCGACTGCTGTTCTGATGGCGTAGTCATTACATTACCTTTGGGGGACTTTCGAATCCCTCGTCTCGCGCCAGGTTACCGCCTTTGGCGGCGGCAACTGCGAGCCTGTCGGCCCTCGTGTTGCCCGCGTTTCCGGCATGTCCGCGCACCCACTTGAGCTCGACGCTGTGCTTGCCCAAGAGGGCGAGGAGCCGGTCCCATAGGTCAGGATTGACGGCAGGTTCGCGCTTGTTACGCATCCAGCCATTTGCCTTCCACCGATTGGCCCAGCCCTTTTCCACCGCGTCCACGACGTACCGGGAATCACTGAACACGGTGACAGAGCAGGGTTCGCTGAGGGTCTCGAGGCCTGCGATTACGGCCAGGATTTCCATGCGATTGTTGGTGGTACGCCGGAAGCCGCCCGAAAGCTCCTTTTCCTGTCCCCGAAACTCGAGAATGGCAGCATACCCTCCAGGCCCGGGGTTGCCCAGACATGAGCCGTCGGTGTGGATTGTCACGTGTCTGAGGGAGGAGTCGTTGCTTTTCGGCACTGGCACTGCTCCACGTCCGGGTCGTCGATGTCAAATGTAACGCACAAAGGACCGGACATTCTGCTGGGTGAGATGATCTGGAAGCCCAGAAGATTGCCGTCATCGTCAACCTTGACAAAAGCGTTACCATCGACGGTATCGACGAACTCCCCGGGCTTGATTTTCCAGATTACTTCGAGGAAATCGCCTTCTGGGTCATACCAGATCTTGACGCTTCTGGGCTCCATTATTCACCTCGCCTAGGGATGCGTCTACATAGATGGGCTGTAAGCACAAAGGCATCCAGTTGTCCCATTTTCACAACGACTCTGACGTATTTCTCACCCCTGCTAGTGTTGGGGAACCAGCGGAAATACTCAAACACGTTTTCGGGATCGGAGACCGAGGGCAAAATTGATGCCGGAGCTTCGAGAGTTTCACCAATCGCCCACTCCATGCCGATCATTTCTGAGTGCCGCTCAAGTATGTGGTCCAACTGGATTTCAGAAAGGCGTACCAAACGTCCCTGAAAGTCATCGGCCCTCCGAAGACCCTCGTGGAGCCTACCCGCCGATCTGGTACATCTCAACCTTGGCGGGTCGGGGCATGTCGGGAGTGGCTGCGAAGCGCTCCTCTGAGTAGCGATCAGTGCGGCGGGTCCAGATGCCTGAGATCAGCTGGCGCAATTCGTCGTCGGTGGCACCACCGCGCATGGGGTCGCGAAGGCTGGTGCCGCGGTTGGCGAAGAGGCAGGTAAATATCTGCCCGTCGGTGGAAAGGCGCAGGCGCGTGCAGGCCCCGCAGAAGGGACGGGTAACGGAGGCGATCACGCCGATCTCTCCACTGCCGTCCTTGTACAGGTACCGTTCCGCCACCTCGCCCGAGTAGTTGCTGGGCGCTGGCTCGAGGGGCAATTCGGCATCGATGCGGGCGATGATTTCCTCGGCGGAAACCACCTCGTCCAACTTCCAACCGTTGCGGTTGCCCACATCCATGTACTCTATGAAGCGGACGATGTGGCCGGTGCCCTTGAAGTGCCGGGCCAGGTCGACAATGGTGTGGTCGTTGACGCCCCGCTGTACCACTGCGTTGATCTTGATGGGATCGAGGCCCACTTCGGCGGCGCTTTCGATGGCGTGCAGAACGCGGCGGGCACCAAAGCCCCTGCCATTCATTGTCTTGAATACCTCGTCGTCGATGCTGTCGAGGCTCACGGTGATGCGATGCAGGCCTGCGTCCTTCAAGCCCTGAGCCTGCTGGGCAAGCAGGTAGCCGTTGGTGGTGAGGGTGACATCCGCTATGTTGTCTATGGCTGCGATCTGGGAGATCAACTCTGGCAGCTCGGTCCGGAGCAGAGGTTCGCCGCCGGTGATGCGCGCTTTGGTGACGCCGAATTCGGAAAACAGCCGGGTCAACCTGGCGATCTCTTCAAAGGTCAGGATTTCTTCCCGAGGCAGGAACTCGTAGGCCTCCCCGAAGATCTCGGCGGGCATGCAGTAGGGGCACCGGAAGTTGCAGCGGTCGGTTACCGAGATGCGCAGGTCGTGCATGGACCTGCCCATTGTGTCAACTACGTTTAGGGACATAATTCAAGAGCGACTCATCGAATTGGTTCAAAATAATTTGAAGGGAGCCTGGACAAGGCGGATATGGCACGTCCAGCAGCGCACCCTCGGTGGCTGATACGGTTCTTTTCCTGCAGTGACAATTGGGCCACGGTACGGTCAAATGAGGGAAGATAGACCACCGGGTCGTAGCCGAAGCCGTCGTCGCCGACTGGCTCGTATTGTACCATTCCGACAACGGAACCAACTACCGAAACCAGCAGGTCCGGCTGGCCGCTATGGTCAGCCGTCGGGCGGGCAACATTGATAACGCAACGGAAGCGGGCGGTCCGTTTATCCCAGGGCACGCCGTCCAGGTTGGCGAGCAGCAGATCCACCCTGTCGGCGTCGGTGCGAAATGCATCGCCGCCATAGCGGGCGGAGCGTACGCCCGGCTCGCCGCCGAGGGCATCCACTTCGAGGCCGGAGTCGTCGGCGAGGGTCAGCAGCCCGCTCATCGCGGCATAACCGGATGCCTTGAGCCAGGCATTTTCGGCAAAGGTCACGCCGGTCTCCTCCACTTCGACGGTGATCCCTACGTCATTGAGCGAGACTATCCGATACGGCGCGTCGCGCAACAGGCCCTGGTACTCGCGCAGCTTTCCGGAGTTGCCTGTTGCTACCAGCAGGGTGGGCTGTCCGGTCATATCACGCCACGTTCTTGCAGGCCGGACAGGTCCGCATCGTGCAGCCCCAACCAAGCGCTGTAGATTACGGAGTTGTGCTGGCCGACGGTGGGTCCGGCGTGTTCCACCGCTCCCGGTGTGTCGCTGAACTTGGGAACGATGCCCAGCATCCGGGTGTGTCCCAGTTCAGGATCGTCGATCTCGATGATATCCTCGCGGGCCTGGTAGTGCGGGTCCGCAACTATGTCAGCCGCGCCGTAGACCGGCCCGACAACACCGCCGGCCGGTATGAGCTGAGCCAGTGTCTCGTCCACGGTGCGGTCGCCGAGCCAGGCGTTCAACTCGTCGTTCAGCTCATCCCGGTTTTCTATGCGGGAGGCGTTGTCCGCGAAGGCTGGACGGTCAATTAGATCAGGCATTCCCATAGCTTTGGCGAGGCCCTCGAAGGTGCTCTGCGACGTGGCCGACAGGCCCAGCCAGCGTTCGTCGCCGGTGCGGTAGAGACTGCGCGGTGCGGCGTCGGGGAAGTCGTTGCCCACACGGTCGCGGTTGATGCCCAATAGGTCAAACATGGTGATGTGGGGGATGCATAGCCGGAAGAGCGGCTCGAACAGCGATACGTCCACCACCTGCCCCTTGCCGCCGCCTCCCACGTCCCGGTGGTACAGTGCCATCATTCCGGACATTGCGCCGAATACTCCGGCGACCTCGTCGGCCAATGGCACGGGCGGCAGCACGGGAGGTGTGTCCTGGAAGCCGGTCATTCCCACGTAACCACTCATGCACTCGGCGATGGTGCCGAATCCGGGGCGTTCCCGGTACGGCCCGGTCTGACCGAAACCGGAGTAGCGCAGCATGACGAGGCCCGGATTGACATGCTGCAGGTCGTCGGGCCCGAGGCCCCAGCGCTCCATCACGCCAGGCCGGAAGCCCTCGATCAGGACGTCGGCGCGGGCGGCCAGGTCCTTGAGGATGCCCTGGCCCTCCACATCGCTCAAGTTCAGGGTGATGGATTTCTTGTTCCGGGAATGGACCTTCCACCACAGCGAGACACCGTTGGCGAAAGGGCCCCAATTGCGGAGCGGGTCGCCTCCGCCGGGGCGCTCCACCTTTACCACCTCGGCTCCGAAATCCGCCATTAGGCTGCTTGCCGTGCCCCCTGCAACTATCATTGACAGGTCCAGAACACGGAGCCCGGTCAACGGCCCTTTGCTGGGTGCCTGATTTACGTCGGTCAAAACTGACCCCTTACAAGATTAAAATAACGGAGCTTATCTTATCATTCCGACTGCATGATTCAGCGTGCCGGTTCCAGGGAAACCCCGTGCTTTGCGTTGCAACTCCGGGCGGATAGTACGAGTAATTCCTTCCCAAAACACATACGGCCATTTGGCCACTTTCTGATATAATCCCACCGATGTATCTGGACGACTACTTCAGGCAATATGGGCTGATCGCAATCTTCTGCGTGGTGGCCGTGGCGGTGCCGGTCAGCATGCTGCTGATGTCGTGGGGGGCTTCGAGAATCGGCCTGCGGCCGCGCAAACCCAGCATCGTCAAGGCCGAGACCTACGAATGCGGTATGGAGGCCATCGGCGGCCACTGGAGCCTTTTCAATTTTCGCTACTACATGTTCGCCATCCTCTTCGTCATCTTCGACGTCGAAGTGATATTCCTGTACCCATGGGCGACTAAATTCCTGCGCCTTGAGCTGTTCGCGTTGATAGAAATGGCGGTCTTTGTGGGTATCCTTCTGGTCGGCTGGGCCTATGCGTGGCGCAAGCGCGACCTGGAATGGAGCTAGGCGGCAGCTGATGATACAACCGTGGCAGCCGGGAGAGTCCCTTCAGTCCCGTACCTGGGATCTGGACCGCAATGAGGGCCGGACTGTCCAGGAAATGAAAGACAATTCGCCGGAGCCTCTGGCCGAGCCACTAATCGAGGTGCCTGACGACCTCAAAAGCAACCTGATGGTCACCTCCATCGACGCGCTGGTCAACTGGGGGCGCAAATCTTCTGCCTGGCCGGTGACCTTCGGACTTGCCTGCTGCGCCTTCGAGATGATCGCCAGCAGCATGGGCCGGTTCGACATCGCCCGCTTCGGCATGGAGGCATTCCGCGCCTCCCCCCGACAGGCCGACCTGCTGATCATCGCGGGCACGGTGACATGGAAGATGGCGCCGCCGATTCGCCGCATCTATGAGCAGATGGCCGAACCCAAGTGGGTCATTTCCATGGGTGTCTGTGCCACCAGCGGCGGGCCTTACTTCGGTTCATACAGCGTTGTTCCAGGGGTCGACCACATCATACCCGTGGACGTCTATGTGCCCGGCTGCCCGCCGAGGCCAGACGCGCTTCTCTACGGGATAATGGCGCTCCACGAAAAGATCAAGCGCTACCATAACTTTGCCCCCTCCTCGGTTCGCTCCGCCATCTCCGCTGAAACGGACGGCGACGCGTCGGGTGACGCTGCTGGAGAGCAGTGATGGCTCTGACCCAACTGAGCGGCGCCGACCTAGCGCAGAGGGTGGATGGAGTGGTTCCTGGCGCCGTGGACGAGTGGACCGACGATACTCTGTGGGTGAGACCGGCTTTTATCTCCGACGTGGCTGGCTTTCTGCAGGCCGATGGCGACTTCGACATGCAATACCTGAATTCGATTACCGCCGTTGACTACATCGGTCATTTCGAGTTGATTTACCACCTGACATCGTTTCGCAAGGGACTCAAGGCAACAGTCAAATCGCGGCTGTCTGGCCGCGAGGACCTTTCGGCGCCATCCGTGTATCATCTCTGGCGCGGCGCTGATTTCCAGGAAAGGGAGATCTGGGATCTTATGGGCATACGCTTCGATGGCCATCCCAATATGAAGCGGATAATGCTCTGGGAAGGATTCCAGGGTCATCCTCTCCGCAGGGACTACCTGGAATGACCATCCGCACCGAGCCGATGACCGTCAACATCGGGCCGCAGCACCCCAGTACCCACGGGGTGTTCCGGCTGCGCGTCACCTTCGACGGCGAGGAAATCCTGCAGGTGGAGCCAGTGTTCGGCTACCTGCACCGGGGCACGGAGAAGCTGGCCGAGGAGCGTAACTACACCCAGGTGGTGACGCTGACCGACCGCCTGGACTACGTGTCGTCCATGATCAACAACCAGGCGTACTGCCTGGCCGTGGAGAAGCTGCTGGGGGCCGAGGTGCCGTTGCGGGGCAGGTACCTGCGCACATTGGCCGCCGAACTTCAGCGCATCGCGTCGCATCTGATGGGAGTCGGGTTCATCATCCAGGACCTGGGAGCCCTGGGCACACCCCTCATGTACTGCTTCCGGTCCAGGGAGCGCATCCTCGACCTTTTCGAGATGCTGTGCGGCGCCCGGATCACGGTGAGTTACATGCGGCCCGGCGGCGTTTACTTTGACACGCCCCCCGAGTTCTGGCCGGCCCTGGAACAGTTTCTCAGGGATTTCGAGGGGGAATTCGGGGAACTGGAGCAACTCCTGCTGGAAAACGAGATCATCATGGTGCGCACACGAGGCGTCAGTCCCCTGCCCCTGGATGTGGCCATCAACTGCTCTGTCAGCGGTCCGGTTCTCAGGGCAAGCGGGTTGCAATGGGACTGGCGTAAGATCGAGCCCTACGATGCTTACGATCTGGTGGAGTTTGACGTACCCACCGCCAGCAATGGCGACAACTATGACCGCTTCTGGGTGCGGATGCAGGAGATCGGGCAGAGTGTCCGGATTATCCGGCAGTGCATAGACCAGATTGAACCGGGGCCGGTAAAGGCCGGGGTGCCGCTGGTAGTGCGCCCCAAGCCGGGCGCCGAGGCCTATGGCAGGGTGGAGGCCTCCAAGGGGGAACTTGCCTTCTACTTGGTGAGCGATGGCGGCATCAGCCCCTATCGCTGCAAGATACGATCCCCGTCCCTGCTCAACCTCACGGCCACCGAGCACCTGCTAGTGGGGTGGAAGCTGGCCGACATGATCGTTACGCTGGGAAGCGTGGACATAAACATGGGTGAAGTGGACCGGTGAACTGCGTTCTGGGCCCGGACAATGTTCTCTATCACACACCGATGTTCCGCGAGATTTACAATCTCGTAGGGCATGTGCTGCCCTGCTGGCTGTCATATTTCGTGGCTGGATTCGTCATTATCCTCGTGCTGGCGAACGCGGTCCTGCTGGGGGCGGCGGCATTCTCCTGGATGGAGAGGCGGTTGATAGGCAAGTTCCAGAACCGCCTGGGGCCCAATCGCTGGGGCCCCTTCGGCCTATTTCAGCCAATAGCAGACATGGTCAAGCTCCTGTTCAAAGAGGACCTGACTCCCGGCACCGCCGACCGGTTGGTCTTCCTGGCGGTGCCCATTGTCATGGTTGCGCCGGTGATGCTTATGCTGGCCGTGGTGCCCTTTGCCAAGGACACGGCCCTGGCCAACCTGAACGTCGGCGTGCTATATATCCTGGCGGTCACATCGGTAACGTCCATTGCCATATTTATGGCTGGCTGGTCGTCCGACAACCGCTTTGCGCTTTTCGGCGCCGCCCGTGGCGTTGCGGTGCTGATCAGCTACGAGGTGCCCGTGGTCGTGTCGCTGCTGGGGGTGGTAATGGTGTCCGGCTCCATGTCCCTGGCGGACGTGGTTAACGCCCAGACGCTGCCCTTCATCATCGTGCAGCCGCTGGCCTTCTTCGTGTTCGTGGCCGGCACAACCGCCGAACTGAACCGGACGCCCTTTGACATGGCCGAGGCGGAGTCGGAGCTGATCGCCGGGTACCACACGGAGTACAGCGGCATCAAGTTTGCCATGATCCAGGCTGCCGAGTTCGGCGGCGTGATGGCCGCGTCGGGGGTCATCACCACCCTGTTCCTCAGCGGATGGGAGGGCCCGGTGGCCCACTGGTTGGGTTGGCTCTGGTTCCTGATCAAGACGGTCATAGTGGCGACGATTTTCATCTGGGTGAGAGCCACTTTCCCCCGCTTGCGAATTGATCAGCTCCTTGCTTTCGCATGGAAGTTCCTGCTGCCGGCCAGCCTGATCAACCTGATGGCCACCACACTGGAGGTCTTCTTCCTGAGGGACGCCGATGGTGTCCTGACACGCGGAGACTTGGGCATCATGACCGGTATCAACATAGCAATCATGGCGGTGTGCGTCGTGGCCTTCGGTAACATGGTGAGAGGGAAAGTGCGACCGGTGGGCTCGAACCGTGCGCCGTCCCTGCCCAGGGGAATGACAATTGTGGAGGGGGATTAGCGATGTACGGACTGGCCATGGCCAAAAGCTTGCTGGTCACCCTCAAGAACCTGACCAAGAAGCCGTTCACCGTCCAGTACCCCGAGGAACGGCTCAAACAGCACCCGCGCTTCCGGGGCGAGGAGTTCGTTTGGTACGAGGAGCGCTGCACAGGTTGCGCCTCCTGCGCCAAGTACTGCCCGCTTGGAATCATCAAGATCGTCACCAGCCCCAGCGAAACGGCGCCTGCCGAGGGCGACAAGTATCGGCTGGAGGTGTTCGATATTGCCATCAACCGCTGCATGTTCTGCGGCCTTTGCGTCGAGGCCTGCCCTTACGACGCGCTGTTCATGGGCAGCGGCTTTGAGCAGGGAAAGTATTCGCGTAAGGATATGGTCATCACCATCGACGAACTGAGGCAGGCCGACAAGCACCCCAGTACCTTCTTCCGTCCCCAACTGGAGGCGCAGGACTATGACCCTCGCGCCGGAACGCCGCTGGACTGGCGGCAGGTGGGCCGTGAGTCTTGGCAGTGGCATCAGAGGGAGAAAGCCGGGATGCGAATCGGCACGCGACCGACTCCCGAGGCGGCAGACGAGAACAGCGAGGACCCTGCCTAGATGCTGTTCCAGGACGTTGTATTCTGGCTGCTTTCCGTTGTGGCCGTGGGATGTGCGTTGGGCGTGGTTCTTGTCCGAGACTTGTTCCGCGCCGCCCTGCTGCTGGTCGCAGTTTTCGTCGCCATCGGCGGGTTTTTCGTTTTGCTCAACGCCGAATTTCTGGCAGTGGTGCAAGTGCTGATATATGCCGGGGCCATTGCAGTGCTGATCATTTTTGCCGTTATGCTCACCCGGGACGTGCAGCAGGGCAATCAACCTAATCGATTGCAGATACCGGCCGCCGTCCTGGCGGCGCTGTTGCTGGCAGCCCTGGTGGTCGTCGCAGTGGACACGCAGTGGAATTTCCTGACCGACGAGGACCGGCAGAGTGTTGAGCTGGTACAGACGGCGGCTGTCGCCACGATCCCTACCGAAACGCTGGAGAGAGCGGGCGTGACCGATGCGTCTGAACAAGTGTCGGCTCAGGAAGCAGGCCTTGCCGACCTGCTTATCGGTAAGTACGTACTGCCATTCGAGGCGGTGTCGGTGCTTCTGCTAGCGGCACTGATTGGCGCGTTGGCCCTGGTGCGGCCCCACGCTGCATCGGGCGTATCCAACCCCGGTGTTTCCGGGCCGGACGCGGACTAGCCGGGTATGTCCTTCGAATCATTCCTCATCGTCGCAGCGGTGCTGTTCTGCATCGGACTTTACGGATCGTTGGCCCGCCGAAACGTGCTGGCAGTCCTGATGTCCATCGAGCTGATGTTCAACGCAGTAAACGTCACCGTGGTGGCAATGGCCAAATACCTGGCCCCCACCGGGTTGCAGGAAAACATCTCCTCGGCCCTGACCGGTCAGGTGTTCGCTGTATTTGTCATAACGGTGGCCGCGGCGGAGATCGCACTGGGGCTGGGCATAGTTTTCGCCATGTACCGTACCAACGAAACGGTGGACCTCACCGAGGCCTCCCAATTGAGGCACTAGGCACTGTAGAACCAGACAGCCCTGAGCAGGCTGGAATATGTGGGTAGAGTTCAGAAAAGCGTCGAACCTGATGCTGGCAGAGATGTGGAAAGAGGTCCTCGAGGGCGAGGGCCTGCCGACCCGTATTCTGCCGGAAGGCGACATATTGGACTGGAGCGAACGGGTGCCCTTCAACATCTACGTTCCCAAGGGGCGTGAACACGTGGCCGAGGAGATCCTGAGGAAGCTGTAGATGGTCAACGAAGCCTTAGTATGGGCAATTTTTCTGCTTCCCCTGGGCTCCTTTGTCCTGATAGCCCTGGTTATACGGCCTTTCCTCAATCGCTGGCCGTTCCTGGCTGCCCTTAGCACCATCGCCGCGTTAACCGCCTCCACCGTGCTTGCCATAGTGACCCTGCGCGGGGTCATAGTGCACCAGGCCGAGGTGTTCAACAGCTGGGACTGGCTGACTTACGGCGGGGCGACGATACAGATGGGCCTGCTGGTTGACCCGCTGACTGCCGTGATGCTGGTGGTCGTGACCTCCATCAGCCTGCTGATCCAGATTTACTCCGTGGGGTATATGCAGGACGATCCTGGATTTGCCAGGTATTTCGCCTTCATGTCCCTGTTCACGGCCTCGATGCTGGGGCTTGTCCTGTCCAGCAACATCGTGCAGCTGTATGCGTTCTGGGAACTGGTGGGCGTTTCGTCGTACCTCCTGATCGGTTTCTGGCATGAGAGGTCCGCCGCCGCCGCGGCTGCCAAGAAGGCATTCATAATCACCCGCATCGGCGATGTGGGATTCCTTATTGCCATCCTGTACCTGTTCTTCAAGGCAGATGACTTCGCCGCCGTTGGACTCAACGCATTCCACATACCCGACATCTGGCAGGCGGCGCAGCCCGTGGCCGCCGGTGCCGCTGTGCTGGGCGGCGCGGCGCTTACCTGGATGGCGCTCGGCATTTTTGCCGGAGCGGTGGGTAAGTCGGGACAGTTCCCGCTGCATGCCTGGCTGCCCGATGCCATGGAGGGCCCGACGCCCGTAAGCGCGCTGATCCACGCTGCGACAATGGTGGCCGCAGGGGTGTTCCTGGTGGCCAGGTTCTTCCCGGTCTTTCAGCAGTCTGATTCGGCCATGGCGGTGGTGGCGCTCATCGGCGTGTTCACGGCTGTGATGGCCGCGACCTTGGGCCTCGTCATGAACGACATCAAGCGGGTCATGGCCTATTCCACGGTGAGCCAGCTGGGCTACATGATGGCCGCACTGGGACTGGGGGCCTACGCGCCGGTGATCTTCCACCTGGTCACCCATGCCGTTTTCAAGGCGCTGCTGTTCCTGGGCGCAGGCAGCGTCAACCACGCCAGCGGCACATTCGACATGTCATACATGGGCGGGCTGCGAAAATATATGACCGCCACTTACATCCTCGTAATGATTGCCTCTATGAGCCTGATCGGCATCGTCCCCATGGCCGGGTTCTGGAGCAAGGACGAGATACTGCTGGCGGCCTTCGACGGCAACAGCCATTTCGTCGACTGGATCAATATCGTCACCTTCGTTGGTCTGATCGTTGGCGTGGTTTTCACTGCGTTTTACACGGTCCGTATGGTGATGTTGACCTTCTACGGCGAATTCAGGGGAGGCGTGGATCAGGAGAATGCGGACCTGCACCCGCAGGCTGCAGCCCCACACGCAACGACTCATGCTCCAGATGACGACGATCAGGTGGAGGAAGGTGTCCACCACGGTGGCGTACACTTGGCCGAATCGCCGTTGGTGATGGTGGCGCCGATGGCGGTGCTGGGGTTGGGCGCAGTTGTGATTGGTTACATCATCAACCCTCAGTGGATCAACTTCCTGGGTATTCCGGTGCACTGGGTAACGGGATTCGTGGCCGACGGGTTGCTGGCTGCCACCGGGGGTGAGGGGCACGCGGAACTGCCAGACTTCAGCTGGCCCATGGCGGGGATCTCCACCGCCGCCGCTGTAGGCGGTGCGCTGGCGGGCCTGGCGGTGTACGGGCTGCGTCGAGACCAGACGCGTGACCCTTTGCGAATTCTGGGGCCGGTCCACACACTGCTTTCGCAGAAGTATTACGTGGACGCTCTCTATGAAAATCTGATAGTCCGGCGAAGCTTTTACCGGGTGTTCGCCGCATTCGCCAATTGGCTGGACCGCCGGGTGGTGGATGGAACCGTCGACTTTGTGGGCTGGTTCTTCCGGAACATCGGCTCCGCTGTTGCCCGTCTCCAGACGGGGCAGGTGCAGGCCTACGGAACGGCCATCGCCCTGGGCTCTATGCTAATCATTCTTGGTTTCCTGTTGGCATCGTGATCGGGTTTAAGGGTAACGACTTTTAATGGCACCTGAGTTCAACGGACTGCTGACCGCGACAGTGTTCCTCCCCGCCGTCGGGGCGGTGCTGCTCTTGCTGTTGCGGGGCGACAAGGTCATTCGCGGCGCGGCGGTTGCCATTGTCTTGGCAGACCTGGTGCTTGCGCTATTGGTCTTTGCGCTTTTCCAGCGGGGCGAAGATGCCGCGCGCTTTCAGTTCGTTGACCAATTCTCCTGGATACCCGACGTTGGGCTGAAGGCCTCATACCTGCTGGCGGTCGACGGGCTCTCCGCTCCGCTGGTGGCGCTGACCGGACTGCTTGGCCTGTCCGCTGTGCTGGCTTCGTGGCACGTTGGGACGCGGGTCAAGGAATATTTCTTCTGGCTGTTGATATTACAGGCGGCGGTGATGGGCGTGTTCACCGCCCTGGACCTGCTGCTCTTCTTCCTGTTCTGGGAGCTGGAGCTGGTGCCGATGTACATGCTCATTTCCATCTGGGGGACCGGGCGCAAAGAGTACTCGGCCATGAAATTCCTGATCTTTACCATCCTCGGCAGCGCGTTCATGCTGGTTGCCATCGTCGCGGTGTTTCTCACGCCCGAAGTCGGCACCTTCAATATTATCGAGCTGTCAGCAACGGGAGGCCTGCTGGGGTCTGCGGCCACCCTGCTGCCGCTGTCGTGGCTGTTCTGGCTGTTCTTCGTTGCCTTTGCCGTCAAGTTGCCCACCTGGCCGCTGCACACCTGGCTGCCTGACGCCCACACCGACGCTCCCACCGCCGCCAGCGTGATGCTGGCCGGGGTGCTGCTGAAAATGGGGGGCTACGGCCTGTTGCGGGTGAATGTGGGGCTGTTCCCGGGCCAGACTTGGGAATTTGCGTGGGTGCTGGTGGCGCTTGGTGTCATAAGTATTCTGTATGGCGCCGTGGTCACCATGCGCCAAACGGACCTGAAGCGGTTGATCGCCTACTCCAGCGTCAGCCACATGGGGCTGGTGCTGCTGGGTATAGGGTCGGTGGGTGTCGCCGGAGGTACACTCACGGCCACCGGGTTGAGCGGCGCCGCGATGCAGTTGTTCACCCACGGCACGATCACTGGCCTGCTGTTCCTGGCGGTAGGGCTGGTCTACGAGAAGGCGCACACCCGCTACATACCCGACCTGGGCGGGCTGGCTGGCCGGATGCCGTTCGTGGCCGCGGCAATGCTGATTGCGGGACTGGCATCGCTGGGGCTGCCCGGGCTCAGTGGCTTCGTGTCGGAACTCCTGGTGTTCCTTGGGGCCTATCGGGCGTATGACTGGCCGACGGTGCTCGCCGTTCTGGGCATCGTGCTGGCGGCCGGATACATCCTGTGGATGATGGAACGCACTTTCTTTGGGCCTCCCCGGGAGCGCTTCGCTGACCTCACCGACGCCTCGCTGGTGGAGGCCGCTCCCCTGGCGCTGATGGTTGTCTGCATCATTGGCGTGGGGATATACCCTTCCTTGTTGACCGATATGTTCGATACGGCCCTGGAACCAATGGTCCGGGCCATCAACGGCGGCTGACCGGCAATGAATGCCCACGACGTATATGCAATCTCACCGTACCTGGCGATGGCGGGCGCGGCAGTCCTCGTCATTGTTCTGGACCTCGTGCTGCCAAGGCGGGCGGGAGGAATGCTGCCGTACCTGGCCTTCCTCCTTCTTGCCGGTCCTTTCGTTCTTAGCCTGTACCAGTTCTATGACCTGGGGCAGGCCTCCAACCTGGTGCATGATGGGTCCGGCGGTGAGGCCAGCATCCTTATAGGCAGCATTTCGGTCGACCGGTTTGCGCTTTTCTTCAACTTCCTGGTGACCGGAGCGGCGGCGCTGGTGGTGCTGGCTTCCACCGAGTACGTTAAGCTGATGCCCCGGTTCCGTGGGGAATACTTCGGGCTTTTGCTCTTTTCTGCCACGGGCATGATGCTGCTGGCCGCAGCCACCGAACTGATAACCATTTACGTCGCCCTTGAGTTGACCAGCCTGCCGATCGCTGCCCTTGCGGCGTTTCTGATGAGCGGACGCTCCAGCGAAGCAGGAATGAAGTTCCTCATCATCGGCGCCATAAGTTCGGCCCTGCTCCTGTATGGGATGGCGCTGGTTTTCGGGTTCACCGGAAGCACCGAACTTTCCGAAATCTCTGCTGCCGTGAGCGGGGCGGGAGGCGACGTCGCCTTCGGCAATTACGCCCTTCTGGTGGGAGTTGTCCTGCTGGTGGCCGGGTTCGGATTCAAGATTTCCGCCGCGCCCTTCCAGATGTGGGTGCCCGACGTTTACGAAGGAGCTCCCACGCCGGTGGTGGCCTTCCTGTCGGTGGCCAGCAAGGCGGCGGGATTCGCCGTGCTGTTCAGGGTGCTGTTCACCGGTTTCTTTGATGTGTCACTGGACTGGGCGGTGCTGATAGCGGTCCTTGCCGCCGCATCCATGAGCATCGGCAATGCCGTGGCCATTGCCCAGAGCAACATCCGCCGCCTGTTTGGATACAGCACCATCGCCCATGCCGGCTACCTGCTGGTAGGAGTTGCCGCCGGGGTGAATACGGCCGGTGGCCTCCCAGACGCGCCGGTCTTTGCCTCCATTGGCCTCAACAGCGTGCTGTTCTACCTTGTCGCATACACGGCCACCAACCTCACTGCGTTTTTTGCCATAGCCGCCATCGGCGAGAGAGTGGGCAGCGACCGGATCAGCGACTACGCGGGCCTGTTCGCTCGCTCCCCGGTGCTGGCGATAACGCTGGCCCTGGCACTAAT
Organism: Dehalococcoidia bacterium; assembly: GCA_965261885.1. Classification (GTDB taxonomy): domain Bacteria; phylum Chloroflexota; class Dehalococcoidia; order Lucifugimonadales; family UBA3495; genus VXOI01. Next base: position 7,368 of record CBDHDY010000005.1, on the reverse strand, counting down.
CGCGCTCATCGGTGTGCCGCCCACAGGAATTTTCATCGCCAAACTGTATGTGTTCACCGCCGCCGTTGACAGCGGACTGGCCTGGCTGGCGATTGTAGGTGTGGTCAACAGCGCGGTGTCGGCTTACTACTACATACGGATCATCCGCATCATGTTTCTGCAGCAGGCTTCGGTGTCACCCGGAGCGCCCCCGTCTCGCAGTCCCGCGCCCTGGGCTGCACTGGCGGTTGCGGCAGCTGTGCTGGTATTCCTGGGGGTGGCTCCCGGCTTCGTGCTCGAGGCGGCGGGTGCCGCTGTCAGCGCACTGGGGGTATAACTTGCTGAGGAGCTGCCTCCATCGGAGATCTGCAGCTTCGTGATGTTATCATAAGGACTCAAAAGAAGAGTCCACGATAGCATTACTGGAAGCCGTCGCTAATTGACCAAATCTTGAACTGTTGGTCGGAGGAAAACCGGCATGGACCCCAATTACAACTGCAGCAGTTCGAGATATATTTGTTATGGTGGCTGCCGGTGTGTTTTCCATACTGGGCCTCGTAATAATTTTCCTGATTTATAAACTGTACCGTCCCTTCAGCGAAGCTGTCATCAACACCGCCAAGGCAACCGAGAATCTGAACCGGGTCGCGGGGGATCTTTCCGCCGTTTCAAAGGAAACTGCCGAGAATGCGGCCCAGACGGCGCAAAACGCGGTCGTAATCACAGAAAACGTGAAGGCAGGAACATCCGAGCTTCCAAGCGTCATACATAGTGTTGGGCAGGCCGCGCGTGGTGTTGCAAGTGCATCCAACTCCGCCGCCAGGATCGGGCGTCTTGTCGGCCGGTTAGCGCCGGAATCACCGGAGGCTCAATCTCCCAGTGCCAGTGCCAGTGCCAGTTCCGGTTCCGGTGCTCTTTCCCGTATTCTCAGGGGGTTGTTGGGTGACCGGCAGCGAAGCCGTGCATCTGGTGAGGAGTCGAACTCCTGAATTTTCCTGTTTTGCCATTTGGTCATAAGCCCATAATCTGCCTCCTGGTCTGAAGGGGCGAATGAAGAACGTCGGCATCATTTACAACAACCGCATTCCCGAGGCGCTGGACCTGAGCATGGCCATTCTCCACGAGCTGGACCTGCCAGAGGGCAGCTGGTACTCGCCCGCCGAGAATCTCGAGTCCCTGGCACCCCGCGCCGAGAGCACTGACCTCGTGGTAACGGTGGGCGGTGACGGCACCATCCTTCGGGCGGTCCGGTTCACTGCTCCGGCCGGCATTCCCATCGTGGGCATCAACATGGGGCGCTTGGGTTTCATGACAGAGCTGACCGTGGACGAGGCCATGCCGAAGCTGCCCGGTTATCTGTGTGGCAATCACCGCATCGACGCTCGAAATATGCTGCAGGCAACTGTTACCCAGGGTGGCTCTACCATCAGCCAGGGTCCATACCACGCGCTCAACGACTTCGTGGTGGCCCGGGGTGCTGCCTCCCGCGTTGTCTCCATTGCCGGGGTCATCGATGGAGCCCAGGTATCAACCTTCCGCGCCGACGGGCTGATTCTCTCCACTGCCACCGGCAGCACAGGATACAACCTGGCGGTCGGCGGTCCGATACTCGACCCGGAATCCGATGCCCTGGTGTTAAAGACCGTGGCGGCCCACATGGGCCTGACGGCTGCGCTGGTTCTGCGTTCCGGGGCGGAGGTTTCTCTTCAGCTCGAGGGGTACCAGGCCGCCGTGCTCAGCGTAGATGGCTACGAGGACTATGACCTCCAGCCGGGAGACAGGGTCGATCTTTCCCAGAGCCCTTACAAGGCTACTTTCCTGAGGGCCAATCCGCCATCCTATTTTTTCGGCACACTTACCAGACGTCTGGGGTTCAGCATCCGTGGACAGTAGGAGATACCCATCTTGGCTGACACCGATACCGATACCGATCTGGCGCCAATTCAGTTCGAGAACACAATTGAGACAGCCCGTCCCTACGACGGGAGGATTTTCAGTGTCCGGGTGGACACGGTGGAGTTGCCCAGTGGTCGACGCACCATCCGCGAGGTGGCGGAGCACTCCGACGCGGTCTGCATGATTCCTGTGGACGACGACGGCAACGTGTTGCTGGTGCGGCAGTACCGCAAGCCTACCGAGTCTTCCCTGCTGGAGGCCCCGGCGGGCGGCGTGGAAGCCGGCGAAGTCTCCGAAGAAACAGTATTGCGGGAGTTGCAGGAGGAGGTGGGCCATACAGCCGCCAACCTGCGCCACCTGGCCAGCTTCTGGGTTGCGCCGGGTTGGTCCACCGAACGGATGCACGCCTACCTGGCAACAGGCCTGACGCCGTCGAAGCTGGCGGCGGACGACGACGAGAACATCCAGGTCGTGCGCATCCCCTTCGCCGACGCGGTGGCGATGATACACACCGGGGAAATAAACGACGGAAAGACCATTGCCTCCCTGTTGCTGGCTCAGCCAATACTGGAACAGGGTTAGGCGGAGGGTTGTTTGGCACCATTGTGCCCCGAAGAAAAGAGCACAAAACACCTGACAAAATGTCTATTTTAGACAGCCTAGTTACCCAAGGTATCCAAGAATAACCTAGTACTGGACCAAATCAGGATTGGCAGGGATAGAGGCGGTGGAGTTTGCGTCTGGCGTCTTGGGCAGTGAACCGCCAGTTAATAGTGGTCCCTGCCGCGTTCCGCTCTGACACGCAGGCTCTGACGGCGTTTTCCAGGCTGTCCTCGTCGGCGTTGCGTCCGCGCAGGCAGGCCCGGGCCAGCACGCTGAACTCGATCTCCGCCATATTCAGCCAGCTTCCGTGCTTGGGAGTGTGGTGGAACTCCAGCCGCTTGGCAATGCGCCGAGCCTCGGCCGCCGGAAAGGTCTCGTAAAGCGAGGCCATCCGATGGGTGTTCAGATTGTCGAGAACCATCCGAATCACCGGGACATCGGGGTAGGCCTCATCCACCAGCCACCGCATTTGGTGAGCGAAGTCCGGCATGGTGCGTTGCCGGGTTATCGCCACGTGGCGCCAGCCCCGGCGAGGCTCACAAGTGAGGAACAGGTTGCGCGTCCCTGCCCGCTCGTATTCGTAGTCCTCACGCCTCGGCCTCCCAGGCTTTGCCGGAAGCGGTTCCCTGATGTCGGCCAGCAACTGGGTTGAGGTCTCGTCAAAACAGACCACTGGCCTCTGGGGATCGTAGGGCTCGGCGTAGAGGTCCAGGACGTCCTCCATGGCCGCCACGAACTCTCCACCTACCTTGGGGATGCACCATTGTTTCTTGAGCCACGGCTTGAGCATGTTTTTTTCAGCCGCAGGCGCACCGTCTCGGGAGACAAAGACTCCACCAATCCCAACTCCACCACCTTGCCCGCCAGGGCCCGCATGGTCCAGTGGTCATGGCCATCGGGCACCGGGCTGCAGGCCAAGGCTATCAGGTGGGCCTCCACCCTTTCATCTACCTTTCTGGGCCGGTTGACCTGGTTATGGTGCCTCAGCACCTCATCCAGTCCCTCCTCGGCATACCGCCGCTTGGTGCGGAACACGGTCCGCTCCGACACGTCCAGTGCCGCCGCCACCTGGGGGGCGGGCCAGCCTTCATCTATCTTGAGCAGGATCCGTGCCCGGGTGATGGCCTGGGCAGAACTCCTGCCAGCCCTGATCACCTTCCTGAGCCGTCCCTTTTCCTGTGTTGCCAGCCGGACTCCGTACTTCTCCTGCACCATGACCACCTCCCATCCCACAACCATTCGTCTGCCCCCAAGGTAACATCTCATTGGGATCATGAATTAACTGACAATACCAGTTTGGCCGAATACTAGTGAGGTGTCAGGTGTGGTTAGTGCACATCATGACTCCCATGAGTGCGACGATCACGAACATCACGCTGGCGAGCATATCTATAACATCCACGAGTGCGACGATCACGAGCACCACGGCGACGAGCCGGGTCACGTCCACGACCCGCACGAGTGCGAAGGCCATGAGCACCACGCCGGCGAGCACATCCACGACCCCCACGAATGCGACGACTACGAGCACCACGCTGACGACCACGCCAACGCCAACGCCTAGTCGCGGCATCACGCAGCATTTACAAATGAGACCCGTCATCCAGGACGGGTCTTTTTGTTTGTGCAGGCAGGAGCCGGGTAATGAGGCCGCCTTGAAATTCCTTTCAAGAGATGGAATGCGGGGTCTCGACACCGGAGTGGATGCGGCGGCGGCCGATACCTTGAATCCGGGACTGGAAACCGGGGCTAGAAACCCGGCTATCTCCAGCCACAGGACGATGCTCTTTTGTGGTATAGTATTCGGCGGCTTATCGAGGTCTCACTGGAGGAAATAGGTCAACATGCTGGAGCATGATGTCCTGGTAATTGGCGCTGGGCTTGCCGGAATGCGGGCAGCCATTGCGGCCCGGGCCAGTGGCGCCAACACCGCGATTGTCAGTAAGGTTCATCCTGTCCGAAGCCACTCTAACGCGGCTCAGGGCGGCATCAACGCGGCCCTGACCGACCGGGGCGATGACTGGGAAGACCACGCCTACGACACGGTCAAGGGGAGCGATTTCCTCGGCGATCAGGATGCCATCGAAGTGATGTGCAAGTCCGCAGGCCGCGCCCTGATTGACATGGAGCACTTCGGCGTCACCTTCAACCGGGACGACGAGGGCTATCTAGGCACCCGCGCCTTCGGCGGCCAGAGACGGGCACGCACCTTCTTTGTCGGCGACTTCACCGGACAGGCACTGCTGCACGTGATGTTCGAGCAGCTCATCAAGTCCGGCGTCCGTCGCTACGAGGAATGGTTCGTGACCTCCCTGATCATTGAGGACGGTCAGGTCTGCGGCGTTATGGCGCTGGAGATCCGCACCGGTCAGGTATACGCCATTCGCGCCAAGACCGTCATCTTTGCGACCGGCGGCCTCGGGCGGATTTTCGAGCCCAGCACCAATGCCCTCATCGTCACCGGCGACGGAATGGCCTTGGCCTACAACGCCGGAGCCCAGCTCATGGACATGGAGATGGTGCAATACCATCCCACCACCCTGGCAGGCAGCGGCGTGCTGATTTCGGAGGCGGCCCGCGGGGAGGGCGCCTACCTTCTGGACAAAGACGGAAATCGCTTCATGGAGAAGTACGCTCCAAACATGATGGAGCTCGCCTCCCGCGACGTCGTTTCCCGTTCAGAGCAGACGGAAATCAACGCAGGCAACGGAATCAACGGCTGTGTGTTGCTGGACTGCCGGCATCTGGGCGAGGCGCTGATCATGGAGAAGCTCAGCCAGATCCGGGAGATAGGGATTGATCTGGCCGGCGCCGACATGATACGCGAGCCGATTCCCATCCGCCCCGGTATGCACTACATGATGGGAGGCATCAAGACCGATGTGGACGGACTGACAAACGTCCCAGGTGTATATGCTGCCGGGGAATGCGCCTGTGTCAGCGTCCATGGCGGAAACCGGCTGGGGGCCAACTCACTGCTGGATACCATTGTGTTCGGCGAGCGATCCGGCAACCATGCTGCCGAGGCAGCCCGCAGCGTCGACTACGTGGAGTTCAATGTGGAGCAGGCGGTCAGGAACGAGGAGAAACGCATCCAGGATCTGCTGGACCGCCCCGGCAACGGCGACCGAATCGCCAGCATTCGCCTGGGAATGGGCGAGTCTATGAATCGTAATCTCGCCGTCTACCGCAACCAGGAGGGCATGGAGGAGACGCTGAGCGACCTGGAGCTGCTGCAGGAGCGTTTCAAGTCCGTGCCTGTGGAAAACAAGGGCAAGGTATTCAACACTGATCTGATTTTTGCCTTGGAGTTGGGCTTCATGCTCGACTGCGCCCCGCCGATCGTGGTCAGCGCTATTGACCGCAAGGACAGCCGTGGCGCCCAGGCCCGCATCGACTATCCCAACCGGGACGATGAGAACTGGATGAAGCACCTCGTGGTTGGGAAGGGCGAGACTGGCCCCGAAATTACCTACGCCCCTGTCAGCATCACCAAGTGGCAGCCCGAAGAGCGGAAATACTAGCCGGCAAGCCCTCCTCTCGTCCGGCTCTTACGGGGGAGAGGAGACTCATCCAAAGTAACCCTGAGTTGAAGGATAGCAGTCGATGAATGTCACCATCAGGGTGCAGCGCCAGGATCCGGAGGCGGAGAACACTGCTCCTTTCTGGCAAGACTACTCGCTGGAAATTGAAGACAACGCCACCGTCCTTGACGCGCTTATCAAGATTCGCGAGGACCTGGACGGCACGCTGAGTCTGCGCTGCTCGTGCCGCAGTTCCATCTGTGGGTCGTGCGCCATGCGCATCAACGGGCACGCGGGGCTCGCCTGCAAGACCCAGGCTGTTGCTGTTCTCCAAGAAGGGGACGTCATCGAAGTTGAGCCGGCTGGCAACATGCCGGTGATCAAGGATCTGGTGGTCAACTTCGACCTCTTCTGGGATAAAATCATGGAGATAGATCCCTATCTTCAGCCGCAGGGACCGGAACCGGAGCAGGAGTACGTCGTCTCCAACGAGTCGATGCTGCACCTGTCCAGCGTTACCGCCTGCATCATGTGCGGGGCCTGCGTGTCTGACTGCACGGTGCTTGAGATCGATCCGTCCTTCCTGGGCCCGGCTGCACTGGCCAAGGCCTACCGGTTCACCGCCGACCCCCGCGACGGCGACGATGAGGGCGTATCCAAGGAACGGCTGGAGCAGTTGAACGCGCCCTCGGGCATATGGGATTGCACCCGGTGTCTCGAATGCGTACAGGCCTGCCCCAAGGGCGTGGCCCCCATGGAGCGCATTATGGCCATGCGCGACCAGGCCATTGCGGCGGGTTTCCACAACACCAACGGCGCCCGGCACACCGAGGCCTTCTCCGAGTCGGTAGAGCAGTCTGGCACTCTTGATGAACTCAAGCTCGTGCCCAAATCGCTGGGAATGACCAACATCCAGGGCCTGCTCAATTATGCACCCGTTGCTTTGCAGGCGCTCACCCACGGCAAGATGCCGCCACTCATGCATAAAAAGATAGAAGGCATCGAACACGTTCGCCGCATATTCGAACAGGTGGACGAGACCGAACGTTAGGGTCGCCCTTTACAGACAAAGGGTAACGAGACCAATCCCAGAGTAGACGGAGACTCGAATTGAGGTACGCTTTCTTTCCCGGGTGTGTTTCGCGCGGAGGCTGCCCTGAGCTTTACCCCGCAGCCGTGCTGATCTGCAAGCGGCTGGGCATCGATATTTGGGAGCTGCAGGGCGCATCCTGCACTGGTGCTGGTGTTCTGCAGGAGAAGAACCAGCTCCTTGGCGACACCCTGAACGCCCGGACTTTCGCCATGGCCGAGTACTGGGACCTGCCGATCATGACCATCTGCAGCACCTGCCAGGGCGTGATGAGCC
>CBDHDY010000004.1:0-83199 GCA_965261885.1 Dehalococcoidia bacterium | reverse complement strand
TCTGCTGTCACCGCTGGAATCGGCTGCAGGAATGCAGGTCGGCTCGCTGCGCATCATCCCTTGGATCGAAACGGCCAAGGCGATGTGGGACGCGCGCGCCATTGCGGAGTCGTCAAGGCGAGTGGTTGCCATTGCATTCGGGGCCGAGGACTTCACCAACGACATGGGTATAGAACGCACCGACACCGGAGAGGAGGTCAGCGCCCCCCGGGCGTTGGTTCCCATTGCGGCCCGTGCTGGCGGGGTCGGCGGCCTGGACTCGCCCTTCGTCCGCTTCCGAGACCCCGACGCCTTGCGAGAGGATGCCGGCAGAGCGAGGCGGATGGGATACACCGGCAAGTTCGCTATTCACCCGGCACAGCTGGAGATCATCAACGAGACCTTCAGTCCCTCCGCTGAGGAAATCGAATATGCCCGCCGAGTGGTCGAGGCCTGGGACTCTGCAGAGGCGGCCGGCCGCGGATCTCTGGCGCTCGATGGCCGGATGGTCGACGTGCCAGTGGTCAAGCGTGCCCAGAACCTGCTGGCCCTGGCTGAAGCCATCGGCCGGTCCGGCTAGGACTAGGGTGCCGGAAATGCTGGATAGGATCATCTTGGAGGGGATGCAGTTTTACGGCTATCATGGGGTCAATCCCGAGGAACGCGTTCTGGGCCAGCGGTACGTTGTGGATGTCACCGTTGATATAGACCTGAGCCGCGCTGGCGAGTCGGACAGGTTGGAGGATACGGTCAGCTATTCCCACATTTACCGCTCGGTGCGCGAAGTAATGGAGGGAGAGCCCCGCAACCTGCTGGAATCGGCAGCGCAGGCCATCGCGGACCGGGTGCTGGCAGAGTTTCCTGTCGGAGCCGTATCGGTGACCGTCAAGAAACCCAACCCGCCCGTTCGTGGGTCGTCTATCGAGCTGGCTGCTGTTCAGATTCGCAGGATCCGCCTGCCGGAGGATTCCCCATAAGGCCGCAAAGGTGGAAGGTATGAAAGTTCACGACTACCACGGTGGCAATCTGCAACTGCAGGAGCGCTTCGACACACGAAGGCTGGCCGACAGGCTCAAGGAACGAGTGACCGAGACCATGGGCGATGAGGCCCGGGCCATCATCGAGGAGGCGCGAATGTTTTTTCTCGCCACCTGTGACGACCGGGGACTTCCCACCTGCTCCTACAAGGGAGGCGATCCTGGCTTCGTTCGTGTGGTGGACGAGAGAACGCTTGCCTTCCCGAACTACGACGGCAACGGCAAGTACCAGTCTATGGGCAACCTGCTGCGGAACCCCAACGTGGGCCTGCTGTTCGTGGATTTCGAGGGTAGCCAGCGGCTCCGGGTCCAGGGTGTCGCGCGTATCGAGGACGAAGACGAACTGCTGGCCGAATATGCGGAGGCTCAGTTCATCGTGCGGGTAGAGGTAACCGAGGTCTACAAGAACTGTCCCCGGTACGTCCACAAGTACCGCTTCGTGGAGACGTCGGAGTACGTACCCCACAAAGGTCAGGAAACGCCGCAACCAGCCTGGAAGAGCAGCGAGGAACTGAAGGACGCGCTACCAAACAGGTAGACGACTATTCACCCTGTCCGGCCTCGCTGAACGGCTCGCGTGCGAAGATCCTTCGCACCATGGGCTCAAATAACTCCAGGGGAAGCGATTCGTAATCGGGGTCGAAGGACGACTGGTCCCAGCGGTGACAGAAATCCACCGTGTCCTGGTACCACGGGTGGTCTCGGTAGGTGTCCCGGGCGTTGCGGTCGCCGCCAGTGTGGTGAGCGTAGTAATAGCTCTGGAACAGCCCGTGATGGCGGACAATCCAGTACGTTTTTTCCGAGACGTAGGGACGCAGCACCGCGGCCGCCATCTCGCTGTGAGTGAAGGGTGAGAGCAAGTCGCCTATGTCGTGGAGCAGGGCCGCAACCACCATCTCTTCGTCGGCCCCGTCCCGGAAGGCGCGAGTAGCGCTCTGCAGCGAATGTTCCAGGCGGTCGACCCTGTAGCCAGACAGGGATCCCTCCAGCGCTCGCAGCTGGGCCAGCACCCGGTCCGCCGTGCCCTCAGCGAACTTGGCCTCCAGTTGCTCCAGGAGTTCGTAGTCCTCTCTGGTGCCTTCAGCCATGGTTGTGAAGGCCACCGTTTGATTCCCGTCCGGCATGCTGCTGCTCCGTTCACCCGTTGCTGGAATGGATAAGTAGTGTATTATCTACCCTGATTTTACCATCCCGGCTTGCGGGTGGGGTCGACTCGGGAGGGATCGGATGGCTGACCGCAAAAGACTGGACGGGCGCGTCGCGCTCATTACCGGCGGAGGACGCGGCATCGGGCGGGCCATCGCGTTGGCCTACGCCGCCGAAGGAGCGCGACTGGCGCTGTCGGCCCGAACTGCATCCGAGCTGGACGAGACTGCGCAGCTCATTTCAGAGCAATTCGGTAATGAGGTCATTACAGTTATCGCCGACGTGTCCGACCAAGTGCAGGTGGACCGCACTGTCCGTAGCGCGCTGGACCACTACGGCGCGATCGACGTGCTCGTCAACAACGCCGGCAACATCGGGCCTGTGGGCCGGGTGTGGGAAAACGATCCCCAGGACTGGGCCCGCACCATCGCAGTCCACCTGATGGGAGTTTTCTATGGGTGCCACGCGACAATTCCCTCAATGATTGAGCGGGGGAGCGGCCGCATCGTCAACATGTCAGGAGTCGGCGGCCCCAACACCACGGCCTACGATGCGGCCAAGATCGCCATAGTCAACTTCACGGAGAACCTGGCCCTGGAACTGGCGGATACATCTATAACCGTCAACGCCATAAGCCCCGGGTCTATCCACACCCGGATGTGGGAGGAGACCCGCGACCTGTCTTTGGCCATAGGCGACATGGCGACCTACGAGCGAGGCGTGCAGGTCACCTCCGGTCAGGGGGCATCCATAGAGCGGGCGGCGGAGCTGGCTGTTTTCCTGGGCAGCGACGACTGCGGCAGGCTCTCGGGTCGTCTGATCCGCGCCTTCGCCGACAGATTCGAGGACTTCCCCGCTCACGTTGAAGAGATCGTGGATTCGGAGGCATACCTGCTCCGGAGGGTTGATCCGGAGCGACCCTTTCCCACATCTCCTTCATACCCAACGCTGCCCATCGAAGACCCGTGACGTCCTTCCGCGAATGACTTGCTTGTGAGGGCGGCGTTGGTGTTGTAGTATCTGGCCGACGGTTTCAATCGATAACTTTCTCAACGGGTTGGGGTGTAACAATGACTTCCAACGGGTCCGCTGCAAGAGACATTGCCATCGTGGGAGTTGCCGAGTCGGATCAGATGGGCAATGTGCCGGGCAAGTCGTCTTTGCAGCACCACGCAGAGGCGGCTTACAACGCTCTTGACGACGCCGGCCTGAAGATGAGCGACATCGACGGCGTGCTCACCGCTGGCTTTTCCACACTGGCCACCGCCGAGTATTTCGGAATAGAACCGGTGTTTACCGACAGCACCTATGTCGGCGGTTCCTCTTTTGTGATCCACGTGGCCCACGCCATAGCCGCGATCCGCGCCGGCTACTGCGAGACTGCGTTAATTACCCACGGACAGGCGGGCCGTTCGACCCGGGTGCGCGTACCGGCAGACGGCAATCTCCCCGCTGCGCAGTACGAGACGCCCTATGGCATCATTGGCGCGCCCATCAACTACTCCATGGCCTGTACCCGCTACATGCACGAGTACGGAGAGGACCGCACCCGACAGGGGATGGCAGAGATCGCCGTGGCCACTCGCAAGTGGGCCAACCTGAATCCAGTGGCCCAGATGCACGACACACCCATGAGCTTCGATGACTACCATAACTCCCGCTGGGTTTCGTGGCCCTTCCACCTGCTGGACTGCTGCCTGGTCACCGACAGTGGTGCTGCTGTCATCGTAACCACGGCTGAACGAGCTGCGAGTTGCCGCAAACAGCCGGTATGGGTGCTGGGCGGCGGTGAGTCCCATGATCACAACATCATCAGCCAGATGCCTTCCTACACCATCACCCCGGCCAGGGAGTCGGGCCCCCGGGCCATGGCCCGGGCAGGCCTTTCTCACGACGACATTGACCTGGCCATGATCTACGATTCCTTCACCTATACCGTGATGGTGACGCTGGAGTCGCTGGGCTTTTGTGGACGCGGAGAAGCGGCGGATTTTGTGGCCAACCAGTGCACGGCCCCAGGTGGCAATTTCCCCTTGAACACCAGCGGAGGCGGACTGTCCTATACCCACCCAGGGATGTACGGAATATTCTTGCTGGTGGAGGCGGTGCGCCAGCTTAGGGGCGAGGGCGGCGACCGCCAGGTTATGGGTAAGCGGTCCCCGGGCGAGGCGGTCAAGACTGCTATCGTCAACGGTACCGGCGGTTCCCTATCGTCCACCGGTACCGTGCTACTGGCAACTTAGCTGGCTCTGAGGCTCGCATTCTTGACGATCGACGCCCCTGCTGCTGCCGGGGCGTTCTTCTTTGCTTGTGCGGGTTTACAGAATCAAATATTGCTCAAATCCCGACTCGCTCCCAATAGATGATACCTGGCAGAGGTATGCTAGTATCACCCTAAGTACTGGACAGGCATCGTCCCATTGATGACTTGTTCATCTGTTTTACGCTACGGCGAAAGGATACGCACTATGGATCGTACTGTGTCTTCTTTTCTTCAGCATCTCCTCGTGGAAAAGGGATTCTCCCAGAACACCTGCTCGGCCTACCGCAACGATCTGTCCCAGTTCATGGAGTTCCTGCAGCTTAATGGCGTGGGAAAGATTGGCGAAAATGGGTCAAGCACTTTCAACTGGTCCTCGGTGAATATCGATATCCTGAACCACTACATAGTTGATCTGAGGGAACGCAAGGGATACCGGAACGCCACCACAGCCCGCAAGGTCGCCTCGGTTAAATCCTTCTTCGGGTTCATGGCGGAAAACGGGACCATCACCGAGGACCCGACCGAGTCCCTGGGCACTCCCAAGGTCGGCAGATCCCTCCCCAAGTACCTCACAGAGGAAGAAATTGGCAAACTGCTGGACGAAGGCTACAAGCCGGGTACCAATGAGGGCCAGCGCGACGCTGTGATGATGGAGCTGCTCTACGCCACAGGGCTTCGTGTCGGTGAACTGGTGTCCCTGAACATCAGCGACGTTAACACCGAGGAATCCTACGTGCGCTGTCTCGGCAAGGGGTCCAAGGAACGCATCGTGCACCTCTACCCCAAGGCCCTTCAGGAACTCAAGAACTACATGAGGCACTCTCGCCCCGTGTTGCTCGGGAAGAAAAAGGATGAGCAGGCCCTGTTCGTGAACCACCGCGGCGAACGGTTGACCAGGCAGTGGGTCTGGTCGGTGCTCAAGAACTACGCACGGTCTGCCGGAATCAAGTCCAGCATCACTCCCCACACGCTGCGCCACAGCTTTGCCACTCACCTGCTGCAGAACGGGGCCTCGCTGCGCCACGTTCAGGAACTTCTGGGGCACTCCAGCATCTCCACGACCCAGGTCTACACGCATCTGACCGACCCGTACATGCGCGAGGAATACGAAAAGAGCCACCCGCGGGCGTAATCTTGCGATAAGATGAATTGCTCTTGGGTAATGAGGGCCCGCCATTTGGCGGGCCCTCCACGTTGGGTGCCTCTCAATCTCCTTCCAGGCGGCGTCGAGCTACATTGACGGGGCAGACGATTGGTCCCGTTCGGCCCTGAGTCCGGTGCCTTTTTCTCAGAATTGCTGATATAGTTATTAGTGGCTTAGAGAATAATGTGCTGGATCGCTCACCGTTGATCGGGAGCGTCCGGCCCCCGCAACCTCTTGGGAGGTGCACAGTCATGGCAGGAAAAGCAAAGCGGGCAGCCGCCCGTCAGGGTGAACTCAGTCGGCGCAGAAAGAAGGGACAGAGAGGCCCCAGCGGAGCCCCTCCCACGGCGCCCCAGCAGCCTCCTAACGGCGGAGGTGCGACGCTGGCTATGGAGGCAGCGGGAACCGTCTCCGTTGCCTCCGGCGCTGGAGAGCTTGAACAGGCCACCGCTGCTGCCGCACCAGCACCAGCACCAGCACCAGCACCACAGCCAACCGCGCAACCCCGGCCCCCGGCCCGTCAGAGGGGGGAGCGTCCGGCTGCCTACGGCTTCGTGGGTGCTGAGTTGCGTCGTATCGGGGTGCTCGCCACCGTCGCGGTGGCGGCATTGGTGGCGCTTTCGTTCGTCCTCTGATAACCGCGCCAGCACGGGCTGACAATGCCTCTACCACTGGTTGAACAACGGTTACAGGCCACGCCGGAGCGGCCGGGCGTCTACCTGATGAAGGACGCCCGGGGTACTGTGCTGTACGTGGGAAAGGCCAGCGTGCTGCGGAACCGGCTGCGCACGTATTTCGGCTCGCCGTCCAATCAGCCCAACAAGACGCGGCGCCTGATGAGCCATGTCCACGATTTCGAGTATATTGTCACCGACACGGAGGCAGAGGCGCTGATCCTGGAAAACACGCTGATCAAGCGCTATAAGCCCCGCTACAACGCCCGCCTCAAAGATGACAAGACCTACCCGTACCTGAAGATCGACCTGAACGAGGAGTTCCCGAGGGTCTACATCACCCGTCGGGTCGCCAAGGACGGTGCGAGGTATTTCGGGCCGTTCGCCACCGCCAATACAGTACGCAAGTCCATGGACCTTGTGAAGCGTCTATTCCCCTACCGTTCCTGCACCAAGAATATCACCGGGACCGATCCCCGTCCCTGCCTCGAGTATTACATCAACCGCTGCGTGGCTCCCTGCACTGGGGAGGCCAGCCGGGAGGAATACGCCAAGGTCATCGACCAGGTGATCATGTTCATGGAGGGCGACACCGACGCCGTGACCCAGGATTTGGAAGATAACATGGCTCTGGCTGCGGAACGCCTGGAGTTCGAGCGGGCGGCGGTGCTGCGCGACCGGATCAAGGCCGTGGAGCGGGTGGCAGAGGAGCGCCGCATCAAGGTCGATTCCAACCCGGCTGCCGGAGGAAACGTGACCTGGCAGGCCGGCATGGACGTGATAGCAGTCGCCCAGGGGTCAGCCGAGGCCTGGGTTGAAGTTTTCTTCATCCGGAAGGGTAAGCTCATAGGGCGAGACCACTTTTTCATGGAGGGGGCCCAGGACGACTCTCCCGGCATTGTAATCGGACAATTCATCAAGCAGTTTTATGGTTCCGCCCAGACCATCCCACCCCGTATCGTCACCCAGCATCCGGTGGAAGACGATGAGGTGATCTCACAGTGGCTGCGCGACCTCCGCGGGGGCGCAGTAAGACTGGTGTGGCCCCAGCGGGGCGTGCACAGGCAGTTGGTCGAGACAGTGTCCGACAATGCCCGGCAGGGGCTGGCCCAGCATCGCATCAAGTGGCTCGACAACCTGGATGTGATCCAGCAGGCTATGACTGAGTTGGAAGAGGAGCTTTCTCTGCCTCTACCGCTGCGCCGGATGGAGTGCTACGACATCTCGCACATACAGGGCAGCAATTCCGTAGGTAGCATGGTGGTCTTCGAGGATGGTCAGCCCAAACGCTCTCAATACCGCCGTTTCAAAGTAAAGACCGTTGAGGGAGTGGACGACTTCGAGAGCATGCGTGAAGTCCTGCGGAGGCGTTTCAAGCGTTTGGCCGCCGCACGGAATACCTCGGAAAACGGAGAGACGGAAGCGGCGGCCGACACCGGCTGGGCCGCGGTCCCTGACCTGGTGCTGATAGACGGCGGAAAAGGGCAGCTTTCTGCCGCCCTGGAGGTCATGCTTGAGCTGGGCCTGGACGACGTTCCGCTGGCCTCCCTTGCCAAGGAAAACGAGTGGCTTTTCGTGCCTCACACGCCTGAGCCCATCATCCTGCCGCGCGTTTCCCAGGCCCTGTACCTGGTGCAGCGAATTCGTGACGAGGCCCATCGCTTCGCCATCACCTATCACCGCAACCTTCGCAGCAAGGGGAGCCTTGGGTCGCCAATCGATCTGGTCAGCGGCATCGGGCCGAAGCGCAAGCGCATGCTGATGCGGCGGTTTGGTTCTCTGAAGGGCATCAAAGAGGCTGCGGTGGATGAGATTGCTGCAGTACCCGGCATGACGCGCTCCCTGGCTATACGCATCAAGCAGACCATCTAACGGCTGTTTTCAAGGCGTTACACTTCTGTGGATTGTCCCTGCCTTGGTGCCTCGGCGCACTGATTCGTACCTGCTCATTTGGATTTACATAAAAGGGGAAATTGGTAATTCACTGCATTATGTCTTGACTATTACCCCACGGGTATCATATACCTGATGTAATTAAGTGGGTTACGTTAGGGGTTGATGGGTAAGGCACGTTGAAGCTGTCCATAACACTGCCCAATGATGTCCTGATTACGCTTGAGTCAGATGATTCCGAGCCAGTACACGAAGTGTTGGCTCTGGTATTGGGTAGCGTAAAGACGGACAATCGGCCGCTCGGGGAACCCCGGATGGGTCTGGGTTTTGACGAGGAGCCCGCCGCGCAAAAAAGTAGTGGTGTACCTGATCCTGAGGACGTGCAAGTGATGAAGGATTCCCAAGATGCCACCAATGGTCGTGACCGCAATCACATATCCGTAGTGAACCAGGGGTCAACATTCGGAGCATCTGGCAATGGGTTGAACGGGCATACCCTGAACGAGGGTGGAGACAACAAGCTGGACCTGAATCGCTATGCCCTACAGGCTCAGGAAGACCTCGTAGCATTTTGCCAGGCAATCAATCCGACAGGGGATATGCGCCGGGTAGTTGTATCCGCAGAAGCGGCCAGCCGGTTCTTTGGCCTGGAGGGGGTGACTGCTGATGAGGTCGGTGAGCTTTTCGACCTGATCGGGTGGCGCCGGGCCAACAGTTTCACCCAGACCATCCGCAACGCCGCCAGGTCGAAGTTTGGCTGGCTGGAGCGCATACCCGGGCGGGCCGGACGCTACGCCGCCACCAATGTGGGCCGCTCCACCACGCTTTCAGGCTAAACAAGAACGATTTAGGAACTGGGTAATGCTCCAGAACACACAATTCGGAATGTCCGGTCCCGGCGCCCCTGCCAGCAGTCCTGAGGGCGAAATTGAGATACTGACCACAGC
The DNA here is from genome assembly GCA_965261885.1 of Dehalococcoidia bacterium. GTDB lineage: Bacteria > Chloroflexota > Dehalococcoidia > Lucifugimonadales > UBA3495 > VXOI01. The sequence goes on along the minus strand of CBDHDY010000004.1, from coordinate 74,116 downwards.
TCCCCGAGTGGCGCTTGCCGTTACTCCACACCCTGATGATTGCGAGGGCGGTTGCGGCGGGGCGCTGGCCAGGTGGGTCAAGGAGAATGGCACGCAGGCCGTGGTGGTCATGTGCACCAACGGTAACAAGGGCACCCAGGAGCGGGATCTCACACCGGAACGCCTGGCCGCCATTCGCGAAGAGGAACAGTTGGCTGCCTCGGAGATCATCGGAGCTAAGGAAGTGGTGTTTCTGCGTCACCCAGATGGGGGACTGGAGGACACCGAATTATTTCGCAGCCAGGTGGTGCGGGAGATCCGCCGCCACAAGCCCGACGTCATCCTCTGTATCGACCCATACCGCAGCACCAGCCACACACACCGGGACCACCGCAAGAGCGGGCAGGTGGCGCTGGATGCGGCCTTCACCTATGCCTGGAGCTATCTGCACTTCCCGGAACAGATCACCGAAGAGGGACTGGAACCCCACATGGTGGAGCAGGCTTACATGTGGGGCAGTGAGTCCCCGGACGTCTTTGTCGAGATCGGAAACTATCTCGAGGCGAAGACCTTCTCGCTGGAGGCCCACGCCAGTCAGATGTCGCCGGCGACCACCGAGGAGCGCCTGTCTCGCATCACCAATAATGCCACACGGTTCAGTGAACAGACTGGTATCCATTACACCGAGGCCTTCCGGCGAATAAGGTTCGGCCTCGGCACGAGCGAATGGCAGTTCCTCTATTCCTGAGCTAACCGGCTTGGTTCAGATGCTCCACAGCCTGCCGGTGGCTTGCCAGGAGGCCCGGCACGCGAGTGGGGTCGGTACGCCCCCAGCCGCACTCGCTGGCAACACCGAATGTGGGCTGAAATTCGCGGGCCGCTGAAATCCTGGCCACGTCGCCCTCTGTATCATCGTGGTGGATCAGCCCCAGGATGAGGCTGGCGTTCTCAGGCAGTTGCAATCCTTCCAGTGGAACAAAGTAATCGCGATCGGTGCGGTCCTTGGGCACTGGCAGGTGAAGGAAGTCCAGCCGTCGCTGCATCCGGGACACCAGCCCGTTGCTCATTTCGACCAGGATGCCCATGTCCTTGGGCATAACCAGGTGCTCGTCGGCGGGTGAGCCGTAGCAAAGGTGGTATCCCAAGTCCACCGCCTCGGGAACCTTGCCTCCAAGCCGCCCCAGTTCGCCGTAGACTTGGTCCTTGTAGTCTTCGGAGCGATAGGAAAAGTAGTCCTCGAAGAGCAGCACCTCCTGGCAAACATCCCACTGTATGGAGAGATGTTCGTGGGGCACCGCCGCAAGGATCCCATCCAGCGCCTCTGTCAGGGATCGCTCATACGCGGGCAGGTAAGCGTCGCGGGCGGCGTCGCTGACATACATCAGTCCCGTTGCCATGGGAGTGGGCAGACATACCTGGAAACGAACATCGGGTCCGATGACGCCCTCATCACGCAGCCGTGAAAAGGTGCCAAAGGATGCGGTGGCGGCTTCTGCGTAACCCGTGGGAAAATGCACCGCGCTGGGGTCCACGGATGACTTGAACCGCAGGTATGGCGATTCCCGCAACAGGACGCCGTCCCACTGGTAGACGGCGAAAAGGCCGGCGTCCGGGTCGATTTCCATATCCGGGTGGTTCAGCAGCATTTCGCGCTGGAACCAGATCCATCGGATACGCTCCCCAGTCTCGCCATCGGGGATCCGCCGCAGGTGCGGCCCCAGGGCTCCGCTGGCCGCACGGAAAACCGTCTCCGAATCAGCCAGGGGTACTGAGCCAATCAGGTGTGCAAAGCTTGAGTCGGCAGGCATGACAATCACAACTCCCGAAAATCTCGGACAATTCTGCGCAGGGCTGATTCAGGGATGGGCTTCTCGGTAAACAGGGTAAAGCTGGCCTCGTCCACCAGGCCTCCGTAACGTCGTGAGAACTCTCCGGCGATTTCGTCGTATTCGCCGGAAACGGCGAAGGCATCCAGCATTTCGTCGCTCACCAACTCCCCCATCTCTCCCCACTCACCGCGCAACGACATCTCGTGGAGCCGCTGACCGATTTCTTCGAATCCGTGAGCTGACAGCACAGAGTGGTAGGTGCGGGTGGAAGCATAGAAGGCAATTCGGCGCCTCACTTCCGCCTGGGCCGCCCGCAACGATGCCCTGTTTGGTCCGGTGATCAGGAACCCCCCTCCGCTGACGGCAACCCTGCTGGCGTCGCGCCCGGCACGTTCGGCGCCCCGGGCAAGCGCTGGCCGGACCACTTCCCGAACGTATTCCGGCGAGGTGAGGCTGTGGAGCATCAGTCCGTCGGCCACCTCGCCAGCCACCTGGCAGTTGTAAGCATTGACCGCAGCCGTAAAGACCGGTGGCGGGGGGAACTCTCCGGGTCCAGGGCTGAAGAAAGGGGTCATCAGGGTAAACTGGTAGTGCTTGCCCTGGTAATTCAGCCGCTCACCAGTCTCCCAGGACGACCAGATGGCCTTCAGAGCCTGTACGTACTCCCGGAGACGAGGCCCCGGCGATTCCCATCCCGTGGAAAAGCGCCGCTCGATGTGTCCTTTGACCTGTGTCCCCAGTCCCAGCCGAAAACGGCCTTGTGACAGGTCCTGGAGATCGCGCGCCGTATAGGCTGTGATCATCGGGGATCTGGGAAACGCAATGGCCACGCTGGTCTGCAACATGGCTCGCGTGGTGGACGTGGCGGCGAGAGTCAGCGGAATGAAGGAGTCGTGGGCCGTTTCATTCTTGGAAATCGCGTCATAGCCAATGGATTCCGCCCAGGCTGCCTCGGAGGGGATTGAGGCCAGGGATGTCGAAGCCAGACGATGTGTAACTCTCATAATTTTGCCCTGGGATATTCTTAACGAAATTGGGTTACTTCTTGAAAATGTCCTGTCATTGCTTCCCTGTCATTGCTTCTTCGAGATAAAACCGGCAAAAATCTCGTCGGTCTTCGCGGCCATTATGAAATCATTACGATGGAGGTTTCGTATCTTGTGAGTCCACCAAGTAACACGGACGATCCCCCACTCAGTGGTCAACCGCGGATGGTGGCCCTCCTCCTCTGCCAACTCGCCTACCCTGTTGGTGAAATCCAGGGATTGCGCGAAATTCCGGAACCGGAAAGCACGGTCGAGCTTGGGTATGCTTTCAACATCGATCAGCTCCCACTCGGGAGTATTCGGATGAAGGGCCGCGATTTCCTCCGGTGAGACGCTGGGCGAGTCGCGGCGGCAGGCTGCGCAACGCTCGCTGGCGAGGACGGTCATTTGCGGTCTCAACTTCGATTAGTATTAGCCGGCGTTCTGGCGATATCCTCGTTGGTCAGTTTCTGCTTTGGCTCTTGAGTGTCCAAGTTGTTCTCGGTGTCATTGCTGAAACCCACGGAGAGTTGGCACACGTCCCGTTAGTCTTCGAGTATGGGGCAGGATCATGACACCGCCAAAGTTCCGGCGCGGTCATAATAACGCCGCCAGCATACCATGGCGACCCTTGAGCCTTGAATCGGGCCGCGCTATAGTGGACTGCCGTATGAACGATTTTTCAGCCTACACTGTTTCCATACATTATGACCGACGCCTTTACCGGCAGGATATCGCCGGGTCTACGGCGCACGCCCTGATGCTGGCTAAGCAGAACATAATCAGCCAGGAAGACGCCACAACCATCGTTGATGGACTGGAGCGGATCAGGCGGGAAATCGAGGGTGGTGAATTCCCCTGGGACGCCTCCCTGGAAGACCTGCACATGAATATCGAGAGACGTCTGTATCAGCTCATCGGAGCAGCGGCAGGACGACTGCATACCGGACGCTCCCGCAACGATCAGATCGTACTGGATATGCGCCTCTACACCCTTGAGGTTGTTGCAGAAGCCGTTGCCGGTCTGCGCAGGGTGCAGCGTGCGCTGGTGGATCTGGCGAGGCGGTACCAGGGCGTGGTGATGCCCGGTTACACCCACCTGCAGCGGGCGCAGCCTGTCCTCTTCGCCCACCACATGCTGGCGTACTTCGAGATGTCCCAGCGTGACATTGGCCGCCTTGAGGACTGCCGGAAGCGGGTCGACGTGCTGCCTCTTGGCAGCGGCGCACTGGCCGGAGTGCCGTACCCGACCGACCGCGAATTCCTGGCTCAGAAGCTGGGCTTTTCTGCCATCAGCGCCAACAGCATGGACGCTGTCTCAGACCGAGACTTCGTTGTGGAATTCATGGCTGCCGCCGCTCTGGCCATGATGCACTTCTCGCGAATGTCCGAGGAATTGATACTCTGGTCCAGCGGCGAGTTTGGGTTCATTCGGCTTGCCGACGAGTTCACCACCGGCAGCAGCATAATGCCTCAGAAGCGCAACCCTGATTTTGCCGAGCTGGCCCGGGGTAAGACCGGACGGGTCTATGGGGACCTGATGGGGCTTTTGACCACGCTGAAGGGTTTGCCGCTGACCTACAACCGCGACCTGCAAGAGGACAAGGAGGGTTTCTTCGATACGGTCGACACCCTTCAGACTACCATCGAGGTGTTCGCGGTAATGGTCCCAGGCCTGACCCTCAATGCGGACAGGGTGGAGTCGCTGGCTGGGGAAAGCGGAATGTTGGCCACGGACCTCGCCGACTACCTTGTGGGCAAGGGAGTGCCGTTCCGGGAGGCCCACGGCATAATGCGGGAGCTGTGCCGCCACTGCGACGGACAAGGCATCGGGCTGCAGGATTTGCCTCTGCCTGATTACCGTATATTCTCCCCTCTGTTCGAGGGCGACGTCTATCAGATTACTGCAGAGGCCTCCGCAGCGGCGCGGGATATTCCGGGAGGCACCGCGCCAAACAGGGTTGCGGAGGCCCTTTCGCGCGCAGAAAAATTCCTGGAGGAATCAGCTGTTGGAGGATAGGGATAACGAAGCAAGGGTGCTGATCGCGCCGTCAGTGCTGTCCGCCGATTTCGGGCGGTTGGCCGAACAGGTGCAGGCTGTCACTGAGGCCGGTGCCGACCTTATCCACGTGGACGTCATGGACGGCGTATTCGTCCCCAACATTTCATTCGGCGAGGTTGTGGTGGACGCCATCCGGGCCGCCACTCACCTGCCCCTGAACATTCACCTGATGGTCCGGGAGCCGGACGCCCTCATGTCCACTTTCCTCAAGTCTGAGACAGACCAGATTCTGGTCCACGCGGAAGCCTGTCTGCACCTGCACCGCACGGTGTCCAGCGTTAAGGAGCAGGGCAATCAGATCGGCGTGGCTATCAATCCCGGCACGCCGGTTACAGCCGTGGAAGAGGTGCTATCCATTCTTGACATCGTCATGGTGATGTCGGTCAATCCGGGGTTTGCCGGCCAGTCCTACATTCCGGAGAGCGTGGACAAGATCCAGAGGCTGCGGAAGATGATAGACGATGGCGGGCTGGCCGCGCAGGTGGAAGTGGATGGCGGCGTCAAGGCAGACTGGACGGCCCAGGAGTCGGTGAAAGCAGGCGCAACGATCCTGGTGGCAGGGAGCGCCATATTTAACAACCGGGAGTCTGTGCCGGAGGCAATGCGTGGGATGAGAGGGTGTTTGGCGGGGCTGGTCTAGCGGCCTGCCAAGGCTATGAGCCCGTTTCGTATCAGGCCTGAAACTCGAATCAGTTGGAGCAGTGTGCCTTGGGCAATTCCCAACGGGCCGGAAAAGATGAGTTCCTTTGTATCCCTTACTTGACGAGGAACGTCTGGGTCCCTCTTGCCTCCGTCGGAAAGGGTGTGTAACAAGCCCCCTCTTCCAGAGGGAGAGGGTTAGGTTGAGGGAGTCCCGCTAGCACCTCAGGAGCAACGAAGGCAATCCGTACCTGGCTCCCAGCTACGATGAATTGTCTGTCTCACACCCTCTAACACCCATCCCTGCCTCTCGAAAACCCGGCCTGGTATTTCCGGCAGCCGCGACATTGCACACGGGGCCGAAACAGCAGCCTTCATCGTTGCTATCACCACGATCACCGGGTCTCCCTCTTCCAGGCGGAATCCCAGCGCCCTCCGCTATCAGAGATGACGATTCGTTCAATGGGATTTCGACTTGTACTGGATCAAACGTTCTCCGCTCTTCTCTGTCCTCCGATACCAGTCCGATCGCCCGTTTGATCATTGCGAGGGCTTCCCTCCGGACATCACCCTGGCTACAACAAACTGGCAAGACAATAATCGCTGTAGTTCCCCGCTGGCTCACTTCCAGGGGCAACGTGAATTGCCGGACATCCCCAGACATCGAAAAGGGACTGCTTGTGATGAGTTGCAGAAAGGGCTACTGAACCTTTCGTCCAGATATCGGGGCTGATGAATAGGAGCTATTTCAGCGCAGAGAAGGCCTTGCGGACCTTGGGAGACTTGTGGAGGGAGCGCAGGCAGCGGCTGCAGATTTTGACGGTGACGGGTGTGCCGTCGCGGTCGAGGGTCTGCTTGTGGACGTTGGCCTTGAAGCGGGTCTTGGTGTGCCGGTTGGAGTGGCTGACGTTATTGCCGGACATCCCGGATTTCAAACAGAGCTGGCAACGCATTGGCGGAAATCCCTCTTTGTGCAGGCCAAAATCCGATCCGGCCCACGGTATGGTGAATAACTCAGATTAGCACAGCCGGTTCAACGATTACAAGGACGGGACCCGTCATCGCACGGGATACTGGATGGCGGCATCCGTCGGATGCTTTGCCGAATTCCCCGGCGGCGCGGCCTGCGTGGTAGAATTATGTTTTATTCTTAATATGAATATCTTGTAGTCATATTATTCCCAGAGGGGCTATGCCAAGCAACTTCTGGATGTTTGCCAACAACGAGCGTAATTTTCGCATCACCCAGGAAAGGGGATTTACGGTCCTTGGCCTCAAATCCCAGCACCGGCGAAAGGTGCAACGGATCGCGGAAGGCGATCGCATTCTGTTGTACGTGACCCACCTGCGCCGGTTTGTCGCGACTGCTACGGCGGCATCGGACTACTACGAGGCCGAGGACATCATCTGGGAGAAAGAGGGAAAGGCGGGGTTTCCCTTTCGCGTGGACGTTCATCCCGACGTAGTCTTGCGGGATGAACTGTTCATGAATGCCAACCTGATCGCACCACGGTTGGAATATGTCAAGCGGTGGGCTCCTGAGGACTGGTACATGGCCTTCCAGGGCAACCTGCACCTGCTCCCGAAGAGTGATTTTCTCCTCATCGAGGAGGAAATGAAGAAACTGCATTTCGGCAAAGACTACCAGCCCACGCCGGTCGTTCCGTCGCGAACACAGCAACGCCGGCGGCGCCCCGGGCCCCGACCCGGTCAGTCGCCCCGCGACGCCGATGCTCCGGCGCCCGCCCAGAGGTCACCGTCCCGATAATTCGGTGAGTGCCTCCCGGATTTCCTCCAGTACCGCGGCGTCCGTCTCGGACCAGGAGGCCTTGACCAGGGTGGAAAGCGCCTGACTGCCTCCGATGCGGCCGAGGGCCCATGCTGCGTGTCCGCGCACAAGTGGCTCTGCACGTTCCAGCGCTTCTGACAGCTTGGGAACAGCGGATTCGTCTGCAGTGTTCCCCAAGGCCACACAGGCGTTCCTCTGCATTCCCAACCACTTGGCCCGCATGATAGAGGTACCGGCGAAGCGGTGTCGAAACTCCTCCTCAGATAATTCCAGCAGTCCCACGAGGTCAAACTGCCCTTTTGGTTTCAGGTCGGAGTCCGGCCCGGCGGGAGGTATCGGCTGGCCCGGCTCCCGGGCCCTGCGGTTGACGGGGCAGACGTCCTGGCAGATGTCGCAACCGAAAACCCAATCCTGCATTAATGGACGCAATTCTCGCGGAATTGGCCCCCGATTCTCGATTGTCAGATAGGAAATGCAACGCGCGTTATCCACGACGTACGGGGCGACGATGGCTCCGGTGGGGCAATCGTCGATGCAGCGAACGCAAGAGCCGCAAGACTTTTTCAGCGGCGCGTCCGGGTCGAGGTCCAGGTCGGTAATCACCTGTCCCAGAAAGACCCAGGAGCCAAATTGCGGGTTCAGAATGTTGGAGTTCTTGCCGAACCAGCCGATCCCAGCGCGATTGGCCGCGGCCCGGTCCAACATTGGGCCATCGTCCACATACCAGCGTGCGGCCACCTCTGATGACAACTCCCGTTCCAGCCCGCGCACAAACTCGCGCATCCGCCGTTTCATCACCCGGTGGTAATCGCGCACCCAGGCATACCGCGCAACCCGGCCTTGTCTTGCCCGGCCCGCAGTGCCTCCTTCTGATTGGGCTGATTGGCGACTTGGCTGGTCTGAGTCCGCGTCCGACCAATAACTGATCCCCAGGCAAACGATTGACCTCGCTCCCGGCAACAGCTCCGACGGACTCGTCCCCCGCATGACCCGCGACTCGGTATACCACGGCAGGCCATCCATCCGCCCCTCGCGAATGCGTTCCAGTGCAGCGTCGCGGTCGGACGCGAAGTCGTCGGCGCTGGTTACGCCGACAAGGTCGAACCCGCAGGCGCGGGCGTGGGCGGTGACGGTGGCTTTAAGATCGGACATGGTCCCTTGATGATAGCGCGATCCGTATAATTAGCGCCAATCAAGAATTCTGGAGTTACCTGATGCCGCTCTACCGCTGGAACGCTGACCACTTGGAGGCAGTGCCGCCAACTACATTCGAGGCTGAGCAGCTGCAGGAGCGAGCAGACCTGGAGCGTCTGCTGCGCGACCAGCCCGATGTGTTGGAAGAGGGACTGTTCATCCTCGCGGAGGAGTTTGGCAATTGGGAGGGCTCAAATCGTCGCATTGACTTGCTTGCGTTGGATAGTGAAGGACAACTGACCGTGGTCGAGCTTAAGAGGACCGAAAGCGGCGAGCACATGGACTTACAGGCAATCCGCTATGCAGCCATGGTTGCCAATTTAACACATGAGCAGTTGATTGAAGCCCATTGAAAATATATGTCAGACAGAGGCATTGAAGGGGGTGTTGAGGAGCGAATACAAGATCATTTGGATAGCGCTGAAATGGATGATCCAAAGGTAGACACTCAACGACCGCGCATCATCCTAGCATCTGCGGGATTCTCAAAGGAATTGACAACGACCGTTCTTTGGTTGCGGGACAGTGGCATTGACATTAGCTGCGTTAAACTGAAACTGTACAGAAATGGCGATGGATTAATTTTGGACACCAGTCAAATAATACCACTACCGGAGGCGACGGAATACTTGGTCAAGGTTCGAGAAAAGGCTGAAGAGGTAATACGTCGTCGTTCTACAGAGGAGAGAATTTCACCAGGCGGGATGGAATTTTTAGAAAGCATCGAGGGAGCGCAAGAAAACGCCAAGCCGATGCTAAGAAAAGTATACGAATGGGCAGTAGCGATGGAAGAGGAAGGTCTTGCTTCCCTCCGGACTTTCAAAGGCGGAAACAACACCAACTTGCAGGTAGAGCTGCCTCATTCAGATAGTAGTCCAGTTACTATTCGGAATGAGCCTCCGAAAGAAACAATGCGCCTTCGGCCCAGGCATTTCGACAGGTACGCCCCGGGTTCCAGGGCGCGAATAGAGGAAATAATTGGCAGGGAGTTCAAGCAAAGTACCACCCCGATATTTTTGTCTTCTTTATCGGAAGGACCGCGAGTGGGCCTGCTCGATGCACTTACCGAGGCCTACCGTTAGGCCAACGGGCAGCCTACAACCCCTCCCCCTGGTACCGCCCCTGATAGCCCTGGTTAGGCGGACTGCTGAGGCGGAAGAAGACCAATTGCGCCAGTCGCGCCTTTCGTTGCAGGCGGAAGCCGGCGGGGTGAAGCACCGACAGCAGCGACTGCGAGCGTCCCTTGTAGCCCGCGTCCCAGACCGCCGTGTGCAGGGAGACCCCGCTGCGCAGCAGGCTGGAGCGGGGGCGCCCCAGGGCCATCAGGTCCGGCGGCAGGTTGACCACCTCGTTGAAAGTTACGAGATACGGCCCCGGTTCCAGCGACAGCCACCCATCGGCGTCGAAACCCAGTGGCCCCAAGCTGGACACTACCCGGTCAGCGTCCGATACTCCGAGTTGTCCCGATGCGACGAACCGCGCCACCTCCCGCACAGTGAGGTCGAAGCCGTTGGGCTGGAGCTGCAGTTCCAGAGCCACGTAATCCTCTAAGAGAGGGCCCGCGCCAGCAATCAGGCGGGCGATTTCTTCGCGGTTCAGCGGATTTCCCTGCATACGCAAAAACGTAGGGGCGCACAGCTGTGCGCCCCTACACCATCTCCTGTGTTGTTCTACTAAAGGGGGTGACTTAGTCGTGCATGAAGTCCTGCATATCTGCCGGCAGGGGCGTGAACTTGGGAATCTCGGTGATGATGGTCTCGGTGGTCAGCATCATGCCCGCGATGCTGCCTGCATTCTCGAGAGCCGATCGGGTTACCTTGACCGGGTCGATGATGCCAGCCTGGATCAGGTGGGTGTACTCACCGGTCTCCGCGTTGAATCCCCAGTCGCCCTCCCCGGAGCGCACATTCTCGACTACCACCGGGGCCTCATAGCCTGCGTTTTCAGCGATCACGGTCATCGGCGCGCGGAGGGCCTCACGGACCAGCCGCGCTCCCAGAGCCTCGTCGCCTTCCAGTGATGCAATTACGTCTGACAGAACGTGTCCGGCGCGAAGCAGAGCCACGCCACCGCCGGGGACAATTCCCTCTTCAATGGCGGCGCGGGTGGCAGAGAGAGCGTCCTCGGTGCGGGACTTGCGCTCACTGACCTCCGGCTCCGTGGCCCCGCCGACCTTGACAACGGCGACGCCTCCAACGAGGGCTGCCATGCGTTCCTGCAGCTTCTCGCGGTCATAGTCCGATGTGGTCTCCTCGATCTGCACCCGTAGCTGATCGAGCCGTTCCTTTACTCCCTGTTCAGACCCGTGGCCTTCGATGATGGTTGTCTCATCTTTGTTGGCCACCATTCGCCGGGAGGTACCAAGGTGTTCGATTTCTGCAGCGTCCAGCTTCAGACCGCGGTCAGCGCTTATGACTGTTCCGCCGGTCACGATGGCTATGTCTTCCAGAAGGGCCTTGCGGCGTTCGCCGAAGCCAGGCGCCTTGATGGCTACACAGTCAATTATCCCACGGGCCTTGTTTACCACCAGGGTTGACAGAGCCTCGCCCTCCACGTCCTCGGCGATAAGAACCAGGGTGCGCCTGCCGGAGCCAACCAATTTCTCGAGGATACCGATCAGGTCGTTGGGAGAACTGACCTTCTGGTCAGTGAGCAGGAAGTGCGGGTTGTCTATTGCCACTTCCATGCGCTGAGTGTCTGTAACGAAGTGAGGAGAAAGATATCCACGGTCGACGCGAACGCCCTCAACGAAGTCCAGTTCGTCGGTCAGGGACTTGGATTCCTCGATGGTAACCACACCATCGCGCCCCACTTTATCCAGTGCGTCGGCCAATCGCTCAGCGATGGCCTCCTCGTGGGCTGAAAGCGCTGCGACGCGGGCGATCTGCTCACGGTTCTCGACAGGGATGGACATGGCGCGCAGTTCGTCGACTACGGCATCTACAGCGGCCTCGATACCGGTCCGCAGCTGCATTCCGTTGGCGCCCGCGGCCACGTTCTTGAACCCCTCACGCACCATTGCTTCGGCCAGAACCACCGAGGTGGTGGTGCCGTCGCCGACGGCATCATTGGTCTTGGAAGCGGCTTCCTTCACCAACTGGGCGCCAAGGTTCTCGTACGGGTCAGGTAGTTCAATCTCTTTGGCAATAGTCACCCCGTCGCTGCACACGACAGGATTGCCAAACATGCGGCTCAGCATAACGTTGCGGCCGCTGGGTCCCAGGGTCAGTCCCACCACCCGACGCAACTGCTCCACCCCGCTCAGGAGGCTCACCCTTGCTTCTTCTTCAAAAGACAGCTGCTTGTCTGCCATCGTTGGCTCCTTGATTAGCTATGTAGTCTATTCCAATTTATGCCAAGGCCGGCCAATCTGAGTACAACCGGAACCGGCCATTGGATTGCACAGAAACACTTAAAATATGCGCCAACCTGGTGCGATTGTCAACAGGAATTTAGCACTCACGAGCTTCGACTGCTAACACTCTCCCCCGTATGGCTTGACCCCCGCGCGGTCCTCTGCTGTTTCGGCAAGGTCGCGCATGGTCCTGCCCAGCGTTGGATGGAAGGCGCCTGGTACCAATTCTGCCAGCGGAACCAGCGCGAAGGCTCGCAGATGGAGCCTGGGATGGGGAATCTCCAAGTGGGGGAGTTTGACGATCAGGCTCCCGAACAAGAGAATGTCGACGTCTATTTGGCGAGGTCCCCATCGCGGTCCAGGCAGCCGCCCCAGCCGTTGCTCCACCCCCTGGCAGACACCGAGTAGCACCTCAGGGTCGAGAGTCGTTGCGATCTCTGCGACGAAGTTCAGGAACTGGGGCTGATTGGCCACTCCCCAAGGCTCCGTTTCATATACTCTGGAACCGCGCAGGAGGCGCAGACCTGACTCTGTTGAGAGAAGTCGAATGGCCTCCCGCAGGTTTTCCGTTCGATTGCCCAGGTTCGTACCCAAGCCCAGGTGGGCCACAGTCTCTTTCATCGCTCGGCACCCCACCCATCCGGGCGCCAGCCGCGGGTGATGGCGTCGGTCACCCGGCAGACGCGGACTATCTCGCGTACGTCGTGGACGCGGACGATATCGGCGCCGCCAGCGATGGCTAGGGCCACGGTGGCCGCTGTCCCCTCGAGTCTCTGGTCAGGGGGTAGTCCCAAGAGCCGTCCAATGGTGGATTTTCGCGACGTTCCCACCAGCACCGGCAGGTCGAGCTTCTTCAGTTGATGCAGATCTCTCAGCAATTCGAGGTTGTGGTCTGCCGTTTTGGCGAATCCGATTCCCGGGTCAATTACCAGATGCTCACGGCGTACCCCGGCAGACAATGCGGCATCCACACTTTCCTCCAGGCTGACAGCAATGTCTTCCACTAAGTCGACGTACTGAAGGCTATGCTGGTTGTGCATCAGGATCAGTCCGGCGCCGTATTCTGCGGCCACCATTGCCACTTTGGGGTCGGCCTTCAATCCCCACACGTCGTTGATGATGCTGGCGCCGTTCTCAAGAGCTGCTCTGGCCACGCCTGATTTCCAGGTGTCCACGCTGACTGGAACCGAAACTCTGGCCGTGACGGCTTTCAGAGACGGCAGCAGTCGCGCCAGTTCCTCCGCCTCCGGCACAGCCCTGTGGCCGGGGCGTGTTGACTCTGCGCCGATATCGATGAAGTCAGCTCCCTCCTCCTGGAACCGGAGAGCCTGCTTTACGGCTGCTGGAACGTCGCCAGCCAGGCCATCGCCTGAGAACGAGTCGGGCGTGATGTTGATCACGCCCATAACGTAGGTGCGTTTGCCCCAAGTCAACTGTTCGCCGGCAGCGACGGCAAGGTCGGTAAGTGCGGAGAATACGATGGACACCTCTGTGGTTCACCAATTGTTCGAGCTGTTCTGCCGGATTTTGGATCGGATCGCTGGTTAGATTTTAGCACCGCACATGGCGTACGGCAGTGATGCACGATAGAATGCGGACGGCCGATTTGACCCAGACCAAAACGGGGCCTGGCAAAAGCGTTGGTGAGCCCTGGCGGCCGGTGGAGGAACAGTGACCGCGGAGCAGAGGCAGATTGACCGTCAGCTGGACACTTTGGAGGCCATGCGCCGATCGTCGAGATTGGGTGGCGGGCAGGACCGTGTAGACCAGCAGCACAGTCGAGGCAAATATACCGCACGGGAACGGCTGGAGCGCCTGATGGACGAGGGAACGTTCCAGGAACTTGACCCGTTCGTCACCCACCGTACCTCTGACTTTGGACTTGGCGATCGCAAACCACTGGGCGACGCGGTGGTTACCGGCTACGGGAAGGTGGAAGGCCGACAGATTTTTGCCTTCGCCCAGGACTTCACTGTGATGGGCGGGTCGTTATCTGAGGTGGTCAGCCAGAAGATCTGCAAAGTTATGGACCTTGCCGCCAGGAGCGGGTGCCCCGTCATCGGCCTGAACGATTCGGGAGGAGCGCGCATCCAGGAGGGTGCCCTGAGCCTGGCCGCCTACGGCGATATATTCCTTCGCAACACGCTCTACTCTGGAGTTGTGCCCCAGATCACTGTCATTGTCGGCCCCGCCGCCGGTGGCGCAGTCTACTCACCGGCCATTACCGATTTCATATTTATGGTCAAGGAAATCGGGCAGATGTACATCACCGGCCCGGATGTCATCAAGGCTGTAACCGGCGAGGATGTGGGGCACGAAGAACTGGGCGGTGCCGCGACCCACGCGACCCGCAGCGGAGTGGCCCACTTCGTGTGCGAGACGGAGGAGGAGTGCATTAACGAGGTGCGCCACCTGCTCAGTTACCTTCCGGGTAACAACATGGACGACCCTCCGGCGGACCCGGCCGACGACCCGGCCGATCGCCGCGAACCGGACCTGCGGTACATGATTCCTGAGGACCCAGCGCGGCCGTACGACATGCGCGACGTGGTTTACAAGGTCGTGGACCACGAGGAGTTCATGGAAGTTCACCAGAACTTTGCTCCCAACATCGTAGTTGGATTCGCCCGGATGAACGGGAAGCCTGTGGGCATAGTCGGGAATCAGCCAGCCTATCTTGCCGGAGTGCTCGACATCGATGCCTCGGTCAAGGCGGCAAGATTCGTGCGTTTCTGCGACTGCTTCAACATTCCGCTGGTCACCTTTGTGGATGTGCCCGGATTTCTGCCCGGAGTTACCCAGGAATATGGAGGCATCATTCGGCACGGGGCCAAGCTGATCTTCGCCTACGCGGAGGCGACTGTGCCCAAGGTGTCGGTCATCACCCGCAAGGCTTACGGCGGCGCCTACATCGTGATGAGCAGCAAGCACCTGCGCTCCGACGTCAACCTGGCCTGGCCAGGGGCGGAAATCGCCGTGATGGGAGCCGATGGAGCAGTCAACATCATCTACCGGGACGCCATATCCAAATCAGAGAACCCGGATCAGACCCGGCAGGAACTGGTAAGCGACTACAAGGACCGCTTCACGACCCCGTACATTGCTGCCGCCCGAGGGTTCCTGGACGACGTGATCGACCCTGCTGACACGCGCCCCCAGATAATCCGCGCCCTCGAGATGCTGCAGTCCAAGACCGACAATCTACCGCCCAAGAAGCACGGGAATATACCTCTCTGACGACTGAGCCCCGCTGACAAAAATGACAGGGGCGGGTTTGAAGCCCGCCCCTCTAGTTGCTACCTGTCATTCCCAGGTTGTAGGATCCAACCCTACCTGAACCAGTTCGTCTGTCAGCCGACGCCATCGATTGCGCTGGCTGCGGTTCTGTATGGAGGGAGTACTGGGAGGACGGTTTCGCAAAACCGCAAGCTCCTGAATCAGGTTCCTCGCTATTCCAATTCTGGAAATTATTTCGTCCATTTCCATACTGTCTTCATAGAAGTTGATTTGCAACTTTTCAACGGCGTCGAACATGGACAACACGTCATCGCGGCGCCATTCCTCCGTTAACTGATACGCAACATCGTTCAGAATCCGATGGCTTTGGTGGTTCCACCCCCTTGCCTCGGCGATCGACTTGAAGGCCTCTGCCACTGCTCCCCAGCCCTTCTCCGAAGCCTGCACACGGTCCCCGGCCTGCAGGTATTCATCGGCCTTTGCGATGAAATGGTGGCTGAGTTCTGCATATCTTTCCGACTCGGAATTGGACGGTCCCATCGCTTTTACTCTCAAACTATCCGCGCTTCGTATATTCCAAATATTAACACTCCCACCGATGCCCAAGTAATTTCTGGTGTAGAATCGGGGCAGATACCGTAAAGAGGGACCGTCAATGAAATTCGGCGTTTTCTACCAGATGCCCTGCGCCGCGGACCAGGTGCCGGCGCAGCGATACCAGGACACCATAGGCCAGGTGCAGTGGGCCGACGAGCTGGGCTTCGATTCTGCCTGGCTGGCGGAACTGCACTTCAACCCCCGATTCTCCGTGATGCCCGCACCGCTTATGGTGGGCGCAGCCATCGCTCAGACCACCAGCCGAATCCGCATCGGCACCGCGGTCAATCTGATTCCCCTGCATCCTCCTATTCGCATGGCAGAGGAAGCGGCCACGCTGGACGTTCTTTCCCATGGCCGGTCCATTTTCGGCGTGGGCCGGGGCGCAATGCCCACGCACTACGAGGGATACGGCATTGACCAGAGCGAAGGCCGGGACCGGTTCCTGGAAGCGCTGGAGATCGTGCTGGGGGCGTGGAAGAGCGAGAGCTTCGACTACGAGGGCCAATACTTCCAGGCCCGCGGTCTGAATATCATCCCGCGGCCGATACAGCAACCTCACCCGCCCGTATACATCGCCGCCAACAGTGCCGACACCTTCGGCATCATCGGCGAGCTGGGCCACAACATCCTCGTCGCTCCAACCATTGTTTCCACGGAGGGTGCCCTGGCAGGGCTGGCAGAGTACCGGCAGCAGCTCGCTGCCCACGGCCACGACGAGGCTTCGGTGCAGGTCAACGTTAACTTATCAACCCATGTGGCCGACAGCGACCAGAAGGCGCGCGACGGTTTTGAGCCAACCATAAACAACTACCTTGGCACCCTGCGCGACATTGGTGCCTCAAGGGGCGTATCCCGCGGTTCCCAGCGGGCTCACCAGCTCGACTACGAGACCGTACGGGACGAGTTCGCTGCCGTGGGCACCCCGGAGCGCGTCGTCGACCGGTTGCATGTCATTCGCGAGCGCTACAGTAATGATGAGTTCATGTGCTGGTTCAACATAGGTGGCATGATTCCTCACGAGGAAGTAAAGGCTTCAATGCAGCTGTTTGCCGAAAAAGTGATGCCTCACTTCTCCTGAGGTAGCTTCCCTCCTGATACGGGGTAATCCACAGGGGTCTTTCGATGGCGAGTAGAAGCTCAAGTTTCGGCGAATCTTTGTTCGACCGGCATAGGAGACTGGACGCCGAGCGGAACGCGCCCCTCGCGGATCGCATGCGACCCAGGACCTTCGAGGAGTACGTTGGCCAGGAGCAGGTTGTGGGGCGGGACCGGGTGCTGTTCCGGGCCATTTCAGCGGGCCGGCTGCCGTCGTTCATTCTGTGGGGGCCGCCCGGCACCGGCAAAACAACCCTCGCCCGGTTGGTGGCAAACGCAACGCAGGCGGTGTTCGAACCGGTAAGCGCCGTTACCTCGGGCGTGGCGGACCTTCGCAAGATTGTCGCCGGGGCCCGCGAACGCCGCGGAATGCACGGTCAGGCGACCATTCTGTTCGTGGATGAGATCCACCGTTTTAACAAGGCCCAACAGGATGTGATCCTGCCCCACGTGGAGGATGGCACGGTCACTCTCATCGGAGCGACCACCGAGAATCCCTCTTTCGAGGTGATAGCCCCGCTACTGTCGCGAAGCAGGGTGTTCGCCCTGCAGAGTTTGGGCCCGGAGGATGTCGAAGCAATCGTCAATCGCGCTGCTAACGACCGGGAACGTGGTCTGGGCGAGATGGACGTGACCGTTGCTGTTGATGCCATGGCCCACCTGGTGAACATTGCTAACGGCGATGCCCGTATCGCCCTCAACGGCCTGGAGACCGCTGCCTACGCCACCGGCCCGGGGCCCGAAGGAAAGCGGCTCATCGACCTGGACACCATCGCTGATGCCCTGCAACGGCGCTCTCCCCTGTATGACAAGGCGGGGGACAGCCATTACGACACCATCTCCGCCTTCATCAAGTCAGTCCGTGGATCCTCGCCGGACGGAGCACTTTACTGGCTGGCACGGATGATTGAGTCTGGCGAGGACCCGCTGTTCATCGCCCGGCGCCTCGTGATCCTGGCGGCAGAGGACATCGGGCTGGCCGATCCACGGGCCCTGCCTCTGGCAGTGGCGGCGCAGCAGGCCGTTCATTTCATCGGCATGCCCGAGGGCCGTATCCCGCTTGCCGAGGCCACGGTCTATCTGGCCACCGCCCCCAAGAGCCACACCGCCTACGCCGCTCTGAACGAGGCAATGGCCGACGTTCGCCGTTTGCCCAACGACCCCGTCCCCCTCCACCTGCGCAACGCCGTCACGGGGCTTATGCACCAGATTGGCTACGGGCGCGATTACAAGTACTCCCACGACTATGAAGGCCACTTCGAGCCCCAGGAGTACCTGCCGCTGCAACTACAGGACCGTCGATATTACCAGCCTGGGACCGAAGGGGCCGAGCGGGAAATCGCGGACCGCCTGCGTCGCTGGTGGGGAGATGGGCAAACAAAAAGCAGTGAGGGTTTTGACAAGTAGGCACATTCCAGACCCCTGACTACTCACCTCTTACCGAGCGTAATCCTTACCAGGCGTAAACCGTTGTTGATTGCGTCAAGAGTGTCCATTGCAAATGGCCAACGCAATCCGCCTATCCAGCGCCGCTCAGGTCGAACACCTCGCCGTTGCATGCAGCGACCAGATCGGCCGGTGTGATCATGATCTCCTGGCCCCAGACGCCCGCTCCTACGCCCAGCTCCTCCTCGTCCATCAGGCACTCGTCCACGATGGAGCGGAAACCAGGCGACTGCCAGTGGAATGGGGGAATCGATCCGATCTCGTAGCCCGTGACCTCTTTGACCGTCGACGGATCGGCCAGCCTGATGTCGCGGGAGCCCAGGGCCCGTTTCAGGCGGCCCGAGATGGCGTTCTTGTCGCCGCCCAGCATCACCAGGGCGCGCTCCCCTGCGGCTGTCTCAAAGATGAGGGTCTTGACCATCTGCGCCTCGGCGTATCCCAAGGCATGCGCCACATTGGCCGCCCCTTTATCCGTCTCCGGCGGGAACTCCAGCCGTTGATGGGGAATGCCCCTCTCCTCGAGGAATTTGTGGGCTGGCAGATCCATAGTCATCTCAGGCAGCCACTACTTGATGTTATCCCAGGATTGGCGAGGCGTGAAACACGTGGTCCCGCAGGATGGCGTAGATCACGTGACCAACGGCAACGGCCAGGGCGAGGATGGCGATGTACCTGGTGCCAATCCGACGCTTGCCCCGTTGCAGGCCATCCCCGGGATTCTGACTCGCCATCAGCTCGCCAGGGCCGCGATGACGTCCGCCGACTGGACTACCTCGGCCTGCCTCGGGAAGATGCGGCCCATGAGGAACTCGTGGACTTCCGTGTCGGAGTCTGAGCAGCAATCTTCAACCACGTAAAGGTTGTAGTCCAGGTCGGATGCATACCGGACCGTCGATAGCACCACGCCGCTGGTGGCATACCCAAGTATGATCAGCGTGTTGATGTCGTTGGCCCGCAGCGCCACGTCCAGCCCGGTGCCGTAGAGCGCGTTGACCCGGTGCTTGCCCACGGCAACCTCGCTCTCCCGGGGGGCCACTGCCGGATGGATCACTGCCAGCGGGTCGAAGACCGCGGGCTGTCCCGACGCCTTGCGCTGACCGAAGGTCTTGTTGCGGGCACCGATCTCGGGGTAGCCGGGCCGGAACACGGTGGCGCAGTAGCAGACCATTGCGCCGGCGTCCCTCGCCGCCTTCTGCAAGGCGACAGTGTTGTCCACCACCCGCCGGTCCACGGCGTGAGGGATGGTTGTCATCATCGCCTCATAGAAGTCGGCGATCAGCAGGGCTGTACGGTCTATGTCCAATGCGATTTCCACCATCTTCGACCTGCCCTACGCCGCCGACTGGAGGTCCCGCACAGCCGCCGAGGTCCTCGACAGCGCCTCTTCGATGTCCTCAGGGCTGATGTGCCGGTGAGTGACCATGCGGATGGACTGCTTGCCGGGATACGAAACCAGCACCCCATTGCTGTTGAGGGAGGCGATGAGGTCCGCTGCGGTGCCCAGTTTCTCGTCCACTTCGAAAAACACGATGTTGGTCTGGATGCTCTCAGGGTCCACGTGGAGACCTTCTATGTTGGCCAGCCCGTGAGCCAGGCGGCGGGCGTTCTGGTGGTCCTCGGCCAGCCGGTCGATCATGGTGTCCAAAGCAACCAGCCCGGCCGCGGCCAGAACTCCCGCCTGCCGCATTCCGCCGCCCAGCATCTTCCGCCAGCGCTTGGCCTGGTCGATGAAGTCCTGCGAGCCCACCATCACCGACCCGACGGGACAGCTCAGGGACTTGGACAGGCAGAAGCTCAAATCGTCGACGTCTCGCACCAGCTCGGCGGGCGGCACCTCGAGGGCCACTGATGCGTTGAAGATGCGTGCGCCGTCCAGATGGACTGGCACTCCTGCGTCGTGGGCCACGTCGCAGACGCTCTTGGTGTCCTCGGGAGTCAGCACCCCGCCACTGCACCGGTTGTGGGTGTTTTCGAGGCAGAACATGCTGGTTCGGGGGAAGTGCAGGTTGCCCGGAGGGCGGATGGCAGCAGCCACATCGTCGGGATTGATGCGTCCCTGGCTGTCGTTCGGCACCAGCCGGGTTTGAACGCCGCCCAGAGCGGCCTGTCCGGCGCTCTCGTTCCAGAACATGTGGGCTTGGTCGCCCATGATGATCTCGTCGCCCTTGCTGCTCCAGGCCAGTGTGGCGATCAGGTTGCTCATCGTGCCGCTTGAGGTGAGCAGACCGGCCTCTTTCCCCAGCAGGGCTGCGGCGCGCTCCTGGAGTTCGTTGATCGATGGGTCCTCTCCGAACACATCGTCCCCGACCTCGGCGGCGGCCATTGCGCGCCGCATCTCGTCGGTCGGCTTGGTTACGGTGTCGCTGCGCAGGTCAATTGCTGTCATCTGGCCCTCTAATTGCCCCGTTCGTAAGTTCCGGTCGCTGCATCGGTAGTGCATCCGGCAAGGCTGCACCATTTTATCAGGTACCCAGTTGTAGCACTAATATCGCTTACATAATGAAACAGAACACCATGCAACGGGAATCGTGCCACCCCCTTTGGCGAATAACGCTTCAATAAGGACTGCACCTCTCAAGGCAGATTCTATGCAGGTGCCGGGTGTATGGCCCATTGTTCCGCAATTCCGCCGAAGCGGGAAACCAAAGTCTTTCTCTGCCCGGGGTTGTTCCTCGCCTGTAAGGACGAACGCATTCCAGCCGAACTAAGCTGCCTGAATTGCCTGGACGGATGTTGCCTCTTAATTTCAATGGCGATGCGGGGGCGGCGGGACAATTGATTGGGATAGTACCCTAAAGAATCCTCTAGTTGACAGTTGCTTTATTTTGTTTTAGTTTAAGAAATAATTTATGTTATTGTGTGGGATCTCTTAAGAATCTTTCGCGATAAACTTGGTCGCAGCTTTCTTGACAATCCTGGGATGGAGTGGGGCAAAGAGAGTCTTGCCACTCCTCCCGGCAGGCCCGTGCTACGAGGGCAAGGTACTACCGTACCTAAAACCAGACCCAGGTCGAAACTCGACCCAGCCCGGTCCAGGAGGTACCAGATGATGAAATAACCAGCAGGTAAAACCTTGGCGTTTAACAAATCCGCGAGGCTCCGCAGTTCCAGGGAGTGCAGGTCCGTTTCTTTCGAAGCAGTATTCTTTTAACTATCGATTCCAGTCCGCTTTTGGACAGGAAAAGACATCGCTGGCATTCCCACAACACTGCTCTTACGGCCTTTTGCGGGTTAGCAACTGCAACCTTGACAGACCAAGGTACATGAGGCTTTGGGGTGGTATTGAGATGTCAACGGACGTAAAGATAATCAGTGATGGAGTAATGAAAATTGACGGCGGGTCTATGTTCGGACCTGTGCCCAAAGTGGCTTGGGAGAACAGCGTGGTTACCGACCGGAAGAACCGCATGACACTGGGACTGAACTGCCTGCTGCTGAATTCGGGCGGCCATAACGTACTGGTGGATACGGGAGTCGGTTCCAAAGACCTGCACACCGGCAAGGAGAACCTGGGCCTGGTACCGAGCAGGCTGCTCAGGGGTCTCAAATCGGTCGGCCTTGCGCCCAAAGATATAGACGCAGTCATACTTACTCATCTTCATTTCGACCATTCAGGTGGCTGCACCCGCCTGGACCGGGCTGGGAACGTGGTACCGACGTTTTCGAGGGCCAAGTACTATGTGCAGGAACAATGCTGGCACGAAGCCTGCAATCCAAACGAGCGGGCCAACAACTCGTACCGGGAGGACAATTTCCTTCCAATCGATCAGCGCGGACAACTGGAGCTACTGGATGGCGACAAGGAAATCCTTCCGGGACTGAATGTGATAGTCACCGACGGCCATGCCCGTGGTCATCAGATGGTGATGTTCAACCACGGCGGGGAGAGAGTGGTCTTTCTCGGCGATATCGTGCCGACACCGCACCACCTGAACCTGGTGGCCATCTCTGCCTTCGATAACTCGCCAGAGGTAACCCTGGAGCGGAAAAAGGAGTTGCTATTCCGTGCTGAACGCGAGGGATGGCTGCTAGTTTTCTCTCACGGGCACGAAATCCGCTCCGGATACCTGGAACGGCGCGGCGGGATGGGATTCCTCCGGGACGGTGGCCTCTAACGAATCAGGTCGGGTGCTGACTGCCACTGCGCCAAAGAGCCGCCCTGTCTAACCTGAGACAGGGCGGCTCTTTGCTTTCAGCGCGATACATTTGCCCAACCGAATCGGGCGGCCCCCGCTATACAATCTCTGAGATTACCCAGCCGCCATCAATGCCGGTCAGCCTGGCGCTGATAATTCGGTTCGCCAGGTCAGATTCGGCAGAGGTTCGGACCCTCAAATAGTTGTCGGTCAGTCCGGTCCATGACCCGGACTTCGAGGACTGTTCCCACAGGACCGGCCGGATTGTCCCCAGCTGCGACTCCTGAAATTGCAACCGGCATTCTGCCGAAAGCGCCAGCATCTCCCCCATTCGTTCGCGCTTCTGCGGCTCGGGGATCTGTTCACCAAAATGAAAGGCAGACGTTCCCGGCCTGGGCGAGTAGGGAAAGACGTGTATGTCAGAGAACCGCATTTCGGCCGCAAAATTCCGGCTGGACCGGAAATCATCGGCGGCTTCTCCGGGGAAACCGACGATGAAGTCGGTCGTGATACCGGCATCAGGAAAACGGCCCCGCACCAAGTCCACCGCTGCCCTGAATTGTGTCGTATCGTAGCGCCTCCGCATCCGGCTCAGGATACGGTCGCTTCCGCTCTGGAGTGGAATGTGGAAGTGCCCCAGCAGCCGGGTGTCGCCCCAGAGATCCAGAAGCTGTTTCGTGATCTCGTGGGCCTGCAGCGAGGATACCCGCAATCGCTCCACGCTGGTTTCCGCCAGGATGCGTTCCAGCAAGCCAACGAGGTCCAGCCCCTGAAGGTCGAACCCGTAGCTTCCCAACTGAGTTCCGGTAAGTGCGACTTCCCTGCAGCCCTCGGCCGAGTGGCGATTTATTTCCGCGACAATACTTTCCGCTGGAAGGCTTCGTTCCCGCCCGCGCACCTTCGGCACTATGCAGTAGGCACAGACCTGGTCGCATCCTTCCTGTATCTTGACCATGGCGCGGGTTCGGCCCGCCGACTGCCGTTCGGCAGGTGCGAAAAGCGTGGCTGGAAGCTGACTTTGCTGCTCCGTCAACGCACGGTGGGCGGCTTCTACCAAGCCCACCTTGGCGGTGTTACCCAGTACCAGCGAAACCGCGTCCAGTTTTTCAAGCTCTGCTGGAGCACGCTGGGCGTAGCATCCAGTGGCCACGACGACTGCGTCGGGGCTCCGGCGCCTGGCGGCCCTCAGGAACTGGCGGGCCTTGGAGTCAGCAGTGGCGGTCACGGTGCAGGAGTTCAGCACAATGATGTCTGCACTCGATGCCGGGTCCACCACGGTGTATCCAGCCTCGCGAAATTGACGCACCAGGGACTGGCTGTCGGCTTGGTTCAGCTTGCAGCCATGTGTATGTATGGCCACGGTCCTCTGCCGAACATCGCTTGCCGGATTGAATTCCACTGCAGTTGGTCCGGTTGACTTACCGGGCATGGTCGTCCAGTCCCCATTCGTCGTCCTCGTCAAAGGGCGGTATCATGTCCCACAGCCTTTCCACTGCTGCCGTTACGTCTTCCAGGATCGAGATCAGATGTTGAGCTCCGCCTCGGGACTCGCGCATCCGGTCGGCAGCATCGGCGAAGCCGTTGAGGCGGCTGAAAGCGTCCCTGATACGGCGGTCGCTGTGCTCCCGGCCGAGGGCCTGAGCATATTGCTCCACAGACTTCCGGTCCTCCACCTCGTCGCCCCTGATGAGGGCCACGCCCTTGACCGCCAGAGTAACGCTGCCCCAGAGGAGCTCTTCGGTACGCAGCCAGCGAGCCTGGCGCGCCTCGTTCATGGCGTCGCGCAGCAGCCGGACGCTCTGCCCGTGGTATCGGGTCAGCCGCGCCGCTTGCTGTGGGGATTGCTGGGTCATGGATTCTCCTTCCTCACCATTTTACCGCAATGGCGGCGGAGTGCGCAGAGGAATGGGTGACGAAAAAGCGGCCCGACTGTCGCCGGGCCGCTTTGATTTGGGCCGATAGCCTGTGATCGCGGGGGTAGAGGTTACTCGTCGGGCCAGCCTTCGGCTTCCAGACCGGCAGACAAGGCGGCTTGGACAGCGGCAACCGCATCATCGGTCACCCATTGCGACCAGACGTCTTGGTTACCTTCCAACCACCAGATTGCGGCTTCCGCGTGTGTAGCCTCGTTTTCGACAATCCATTCCAGGGTGTTCGTGTATGTCGGGATGTCGTAATCCCAGTTGTGCAAGAACTCCACGATTTCAGGGGCGCGAGGCGGCAAGCCTGGATGCACCGCTATCAGGATTGTGGCATCTTCAAACTTGCAAGCCTTATCAGTTAACCAGCACAGGTCGTTGTATTCTGGCTGTTCCAAAGGTACCAAATCCAGCAACACTCCCGGGTCAGCGGTACCCCACATATACCCCAACCACGGCTCTTCTCGCTCGTACGCCCCATAAACTTCGGCGAACATAGCATCTTGGGATCCAGGATGAATTACATGGAGGTATTCTTCTAGGCCATGCCCTGCAATCTGTGCGAGGTTAACTGCTTCGCATGCCCACCCAGGGGGGCAGGCCACCAGACGAGCCTTCCCTCGGCTCTCGTTTGTCTCAAACAGTTTCTGGTATTCTGGATCCTTTAGGTCGTCGACATGGTCCAGATCAGGGTACTCCTCTTGCAGGTAGGCTGGAATGACAAAGGTGCTCTGCCAATCCCTCCCTAGACTGGCGCCGACGGACACCACCTCTTTTACGGACAAAGCTTCTGCCCAAGCCTCATCCTGATTAGGGAGCCAAATTTCCAAGGTTACGTCGATGTCTCCCGCCCGTAGTCCTTGGAAATTGCCCAATGTGAAACCGAGAACAGTTTCAGTGGGGTAGCCATAACCATATTCGACGATGTACTGGGCAATGCGATTCTGAGTCAACGCACTGTTCCAATTGAGGTCGGAGAAGATGATGGTGTCTTTCGGGCCCTCCGGAGCCTCGACTTCGACCTCCACAATTTTCGTGACCTCGATTTCCTCGGTTACAACCTTTGTGACCTCTACCTCTTTCTCCTCAACTACGGTGACTTCTTTCTCTTCAACTACGGTGACTTCTTTCTCGACTTCGACGACCCTGGTAACCTCTACCGTCTCAGTCGAGCCACAAGCCACAGCGGCAATCATGGCCATAATGGCCAAGAACATAGCCAGAGAGACGAATTTGTTCCTTGCTAACAATACAGTATCCTCCGCCCCGTATCGGGCCTTTAATTTGGGTTTGGTTTGCGTGGCATCCCGCGACATAATCAGCAACCCGGTTTCGCAGGATGGCAAAGTTCTAAATTTATAACAGCGTTGGCCTGCCATGTCAAACGGCGGGCCAACTCCTTGCGGCGTGCGGCCTGGTGGTCAGGCATGCTTGGAGTCTGGAGGTTTCCCTTGAAACGGCTACCTGCACATTGAAAATTGCGCATACTGCAACCGAGACAACTGCTATCTCTCGATTGATCGACTACTAAACCAAAGCCAAGGTGAAATGCGCAGACGCATAGGGTAGATTTGTGAGGTAACTGGATTAGCTGGTCTCAGGAGTTGTAGGGGTTGGTGATGAGTGTGAAGGAGATTGATCAGTTACTCGAACAGTGGGAGATGAACGTCAGGGATCTGCACCGGCGGGTGATTTTGGCGCCCACACCCAGGGAGCGGGAACGCTGGCACTCCGTCTGGCTGTTGGCCCAAGGTTGGACGGCATCGTCCACGGCGGAGGCACTGGGACGGGATCCCCACACCATAGGCCGGTGGTCCAGGCCGGTGGTCCAGGCCGGTGGTCCGCTGCCTTCGGCGAAGGCGGCCCAAAGGCCCTGATATTCGAGCAGACCGGGGGTTCCCCCCCGCCCTCGGCGAGGCGGAGCAGGCGGCGCTGAAAGAAGCGGTGCAGGAGTTGCCAGATGCGGCGGGCATTGGTATGGCCAACTGGACCCTTCGACAAGCTCAGGAGGAGGGTGGTTCGTGAGTTCGTCGCCTTGTGGTTTGGCATCAGCCTGAGCCGCAGCAGTTGCCTGAACTACCTGCACCGGCTGGGATTCGCCTTCAAGCGTCCCAAGAAACGTCTGTTAAAGGCGGATGAGGCCAAGCGGGAGTCATTCGTGGCGGAGTACGCCGCCCTGATGGAGGAGGCGTGTCAAAGCAACGCCAAGATATTCTTCGCTGACGAGGCTCATTTCCGTGCCGACGCCGAGTTGCGGGGCAAGTGGGTGTCGAGGGGAGAGCCGGCATTGGTGGACTCGACCAGTCCGAGGCACGGAGAAAAGGCCAGCTACTATTCGGCGGTGTGCTTGGAGACGGGGGAGGTGGAGTGGAAGGAACTGGAGGGGAACAGCAACAGCGAGACATTGGCAGCCTTCCTGGAGCAGTTGCGTGAGAGGCACTCCGGGCGTCTGAACGTGATCTGGGACAACGCGCCGGCACACCGTGTCGAAGCGGTGAGGGAGTATATCCGGACGCCAGGTCTGAACCTGCGGCTGGTGAACCTGCCAGGCTACAGTCCGGATTTCAACGCCGATGAGGCCATCTGGGGTTGGACGAGAGAGGAGACCACCGGGAACCTGTGTTTGGGAACCAGTGTTTGGGAACCAGGGAGGCGGTCCATGAAAGGGTCAGCAGCTTCCTGGCCGGTCTGACCAACCGAAAGGACGAGGTGAGACGGCGCTGCCGGACCGTCCTGCAATCAAGGGCAGAAAGGCTATTTCAGGACTCCCAGCACCATCGCCAACCCCAGGCAAATGCACATCCCACCTTGTCTTTAGTTTAGTGGCCTTCCTGCCTGCCGCGGGTTGCCGCCTGCGTCAGCCGATCAATCACGATGGCGATTAGCACGATGGACATACCTGCAATGACGCTGTTGCCCGGGTCCTGCCGTTGCAGGGCGCGGAATACGTCCTCGCCCAGCCCGCTGGCTCCCACCAGCGAAGCAATGACCACCATCGAGAGGGCCAGCATGGTTGTCTGGTTGACGCCGGCCATAATCGTCGGCAACGCCATGGGCATCTGCACTCTGGTAAGCAGTTGCATCGGAGATGCTCCGAAAGACCTCGCCGCCTCCACCGTCTCCGGCGAAACTTGGCGGATGCCCAAGTTGGTGAGCCGAATGGCCGGCGGAACTGCGTAGATAACAGTGGCAATCACCGCCGGAGTGTAGCCCAGCCCGAAGAACAAGATTCCCGGAACCAGATAGACGTAGCTGGGCATCGTCTGCATCCCGTCTAATATAGGCCTCATTATACTGTCTAGTTTATTAGAGCGGGAGCCCATTACTCCTAGGGGCAACGAAATGGCCATTGACACAATCACCGAAAATAAAACGATGGCAATAGTTTCAACAGCACTTTCCCAGCGATTCATTAAACCTATGAATACGAAACTTGCCAGCACCAGCAAAGCCAGACGCCATCCGGCCATGGTAAATGCGAGGCCGACTACTACAACGAAAAGGACTGGCCAGGGTATCCATTTAAGGCTGTCTTCCAGCCACACCATACAAAAGGTTATGACAAAGTCGATGCCGTCGAACATTCCGCCCCAGTTTCGCACCAACCAGTTCGTCCCGCTTTTCACTTCCCCCGAAATAATGGCATTTATCTGCTCGGCCTCGGATGTTCCGTCGTCTTGAGCCACTGGCACTTCACTGGGGAATTCCATTTGTGGCCCCCACGCTACCAGACAGACAACCAGTACAACGACCACCAGAGCAATTCTAATCAGCCATCGCACAAAGGGCGGCATTTCTCTCAGTGTGATTCTTTTCGATGGTGCCCTAGCGCCACTGTCCGTCGGAGACGGCTCCAAGCCTTGAGCTTCAGTTTCGTCACCGACTATGAGTGCCATTGGTCCCTCCATCAGTGAAGCCATTGATTTTGCTAGACTCCGGTGCTAGACCGGGAACACAAATCATTCCGCCTCAGACTCGGCGGAGAGGGCGGCGTTGGCGGCGGCGTTGGCCTCGAAGTCTTGATCTGCGGTGGAGGTCTCGGCCAGGGCCTCAGCCAGAGCGCTGCGGTGGATTTCACCCACGAGCTTGTTGTCTCCGTCGGTAACCGGGATGGGGTAGTCGCTGCCCATGGCGAGGGAAATCAGCACATCGAAAGTAGTGTCCGGGCTCACCGATTCATACCCCTGGTCAACGTAGCCCAAGCCCAGGTCCAGCCGATCGATTCCAGCCCTCAGTGCCAGGTTGGCCTTGGCGATGGTGAGCAGGCCGATGTAGCGCTGGCGCCGGTCCACGATCCATGCCGCGTCGCCATCGCTGGCGCCGATGGTGTGCAAAGCGGCACGGGGGCCCTGGTGGCCCAGTACCGTGGCCTTGGGCGTTACCATCACTTTGCTCGCGGTCAGAACACTCTCCAGCCGGACGTCCTGGGTGAAATCACCGACGTATTGGTCCTCGGGGCGCAGCACGATGTCTTCCGGGGAGCCGATCTGGACCACCCGTCCATCCTGCATGATGGCGATGCGGTCGCCCAGCTTGAGGGCCTCGTTGAGGTCGTGGGTGATGAACACGATGGTCTTGTGCAAATCTTCCTGAAGCCGCAGTAGCTCATCCTGCATCTGGCGGCGTATCAGGGGGTCCAGGCCGCTGAAGGGCTCGTCCATCAGCAGTATGTCGGTGTCCACCACCAAGGCGCGGGCCAGGCCGACACGCTGCTGCATTCCGCCGGAAAGCTGGCGAGGGTAAGACGCTTCCCAGTCTCCCAGGCCCACCATCTCCAGTACCTCGCGGGTGCGGGCGTGGCGCTCGGGCTCCGGGACGCCCTGCACTTCCAGTCCCCATGCTGCGTTCTCCATTACATTGCGATGGGGCATCAGGCCATAATGCTGGAACACCATGGCGATCTTGTCGCGGCGGAACTCCATCAGTTCCCTGTCGGACATTGCCGTAACATCGCGCCCGTCAATGACGATGCTTCCGGCGGTGGGTTCAATCAGGCGAATCAGGCACCGCACCATGGTCGACTTGCCGCTGCCAGACAGTCCCATGATCACGAACGTCTCGCCTCTCTGGACCTCGAAGGAGACATCGTTCAGGCCGATGACCACTCCCAGTCCCGATTGGATATCCGATTTGCTCTTGCCTGCGTGTTCACCAGTGAGCGCCCTTTCGGGGTTTTTGCCAAATACCTTCCAGACGGAATCCACCCTAATGATGGGGGAATTGTCTTGGACATTGCCTGCATCCAACTGCTGATCGTTCAGTATTAATGTATCGGTATTTTCAGTGGTTGTGGCCATTTCATCTGTCCTTCAGCGCGGTCTGAACGTGGGCGGAGAGCGATAGGCGCTGTTCGATACGGCAAGCCTGGAGGCTTAAAGGTAGGCAAGTAAATCAGGTTTGTCAACAAATCTGCTTGAGCGCTGGCTCACTTCCCTTGACCAGCCTTCAAGCAAAAGACAACTTGTAAAGAATCACCAAATATGGGATTTGGACTTCTAAATATCTGATTATTTTCTTTGATCTCGTATCCAGGGTATACCACCGCCATTCACGGGCATGGACGTGGTTCCTTCAATTCTGAAGCTCTCTTGAAAGAGAGGACTGGATTGAGGGTGAAATCTTGGGATGACACAATGTTGCCTCAGCGGCGGGGACGCCCTCACCCTAACCTTCCAACGGGGCAGAGGGAACTATTGAGAGACTCTGGGACATGTATGGTTACGGTCGCCGCCGCCGGTTGAAGGTTGAAGTGGGATATATAATTGGCCGCGACTTGCGCCAGCCAATTGGGCGGCGCAAGGTTTGTTCGAGAAGTCTGTTGAAATCGAGTGGAGGTAATTGGAAATGCGATATGACTACATAGTTGTTGGTGGTGGGTCTGCTGGCTGCGTCGTTGCGACGCGACTCTCCGAGGACCCAGACAAGTCCGTTTTGCTGCTGGAGGCCGGGCCGGATTATCCAGAGTTTGAGCATCTGCCCGACGACCTGAAGCGGGGATACAACGTCTGGCGTTCTGCCTACGGACCCCACAGCTGGGACCTGCGGGGCATTGCCAACTCCGCGCAGACGGAGCCTATGATCATTCCCCGGGGCAAGGCCACCGGCGGCTCCAGCGCCATTAACGGGCAGGTGATTTTCAGGGGCGTTCCGGAGGACTACGATAACTGGGCCTCCTGGGGCAACGACGAATGGAGATTCACCAGCTGCCTGCCCTACTTCCGCAAGATGGAAAACGACTGGGACCACCCCGGAGACGACTTCCACGGCAACGAGGGACCCCTGCCTATACGTCGATTCAAGAAAGATGAATGGATACCCGTTTCCACTGCCTTCTACGATGCCTGCGTGGGAGTTGGATTCCCAGAGGACCCCGACCAGAATTCACCGGACTCCAACGGGATTGGCGTCCGCCCGCTGAACAACATTGACGGCGTGCGTATGAGCACTTCGCTGACCTACCTGTCGCAGGGCCGCCATCGTCTGAACCTCACCGTGCGGGGTAATGTGACCGTGCACCGGGTGCTGTTTGAGGGGAAGAAGGCTGTGGGTGTGCAGGCCGAAAGCGGCGGGGAAGTGTTCACGGTGGAGGGCGGGCAGATCATCCTGAGCAGCGGCACCATCGGGTCCTGCCAGGCCCTGCTGCTCTCCGGTGTGGGACCAAAAGACGAGCTTGCGGCGCACGGCATACAGTCGGTCCACGACCTGCCCGGGGTGGGCAAGAATTTCTGCGACCATCCAGCCGCGTACATGGTCTTTCGGGGCTATGGTGATCCTGCCGACGTGGAAACTCCCACCATCCAGGTGGGTCTGCGCTTCAGCACCCCCAGCTCCCCCACGCGAGCCGACTTCCAGATCACGCCCACGCTGATGACCAGCGAGCACCGCCCCGCCAGTGTCAGCTACGAGGGCGACGAGTTCCACTGGGGATTGAGCGTTGGCCTGCAGAACGCCACCTCTGCCGGCGAGATTACGCTTACCACCGCTGATCCGAATGTACAGCCGCGCTTGGACTACCAGCTGTTCTCGGCCCCGTACGACCGGGAGCGGATGCGCGAGGCCCTGCGGGCCGCCGTGCGTATTGCCGGGCACCCGTCCATGGCCGCACACATCGCTGAGATGCTGAATCCCACAGCCGCGGACTTTGAGTCTGACGAAACACTGGACCAATGGATTCTTCGCAACGCCTACACGCAGCACCATATCGCTGGCACCTGTAAGATGGGGCCAGCCTCCGACCCGATGGCCGTGGTCGACCAGTACTGCAGGGTGCACGGGCTGGAGGGTCTACGGGTGATCGATGCCTCTGTAATGCCGGACGTGATCCGCGCCAACACCAACGGCACGACCATCATGATCGCCGAGAAAGTGTCGGACTGGATCAAGGAAGGAAAGTAGACAAATCGTAACGCATTCGAACGGGGCGCTCTCTGGAAATCAAGAGAGGCGGGAGTTGTCTCCCGCCTCTTTCTCTTTTTGTCCAGGCAGGGTACGCCCAGGGCACGCCGCCCTCAGGCCCCGCGGCGCGCGGCCTCCAGGGCGGCCTCCAGGTCGGCGGGAATTGGGGACCGGAACTCCAGGGGGTCGCCGGTGGAGGGGTGCGCGAAGGCCAGCCGGTGAGCGTGCAGGAAATGACGGTCCAGCAGCGGACTGCGGCGGCCGTACACCGAGTCGCCCAGCAGCGGGTGCCCCAGCCACGCCAGGTGCACCCGGGCCTGGTGGGTGCGCCCTGTGTACAGTTGCAGTTCCAGCAGGCTGTATGCGCCAGCCCTTTCCAGCAGCCGGTAGCCGGTGCGGCTCTCCCGTCCCCCGCAACCACCGCCATCCGGGTCCGCCGCCGGGGATCGCGGCCAATGGGAACATCTATAAGCCCACCATCGCGCGACGGTGCTCCTTCGACCAGGGCCAGGTAGCCCTTTTCCACAGCCCGGTCCTTGATCTGCTGCGACAGGTGAACATGGGCGTCCTGCGTTTTGGCGGCTATCAACAGGCCCGATGTGTCCTTGTCGAGGCGGTGTACGATGCCGGGGCGAATCTCGCCGCCGATGCCCTGAATGTCTGGGCACAGGGCCAAAAGGCCGTTTACCAGCGTCTGGTCAGGGTGGCCCGGGCCGGGGTGCACCGACAGCCCGGGCGGCTTGTCGATCACCACGAGCGCGGCGTCCTGGTAAACCACGGAAATGGGAATGTCCTGCGCGATGGCTACGGACGGGCGGGGCGGCGGCACCGTAACCCGGACGCGGTCACCGGACCGTATCCGGTGCGCGGGCTTGACCGCCACGCCGTTCACCAGCACGTTCCCTTCGGCGATCAGTTGCCGCAGACGGCTACGGGTGAGGCCGAGATCCACTTGCGCCAGGTATTGGTCCAGCCGGGACTCGGCCCCATCTACCTGGATCTCGTGGCTCCTGGCCTCCTGCATTCCCGGCCGAGTTGATGCCAAATTTACCGCCCACTTTGAGGAGTGGACGACAAGTAGGGCAGCACGCGCTCACGCACTCCACAGGTGGAGCAGCGCCAGCCACCCTGCGGCAGCGATCGCATGGTGCCTTCGCATACCGGGCAGTAGTCGGCGGCGGTCCCCCCAGTATCCTGTCCCGATGTCGAGCGCTCGGCCACAATGAACAGCCACGCGAGTATGACGAGCCCGGTCACTATGGAGGCATCAGCAACGTTGAATACCGGCCAGGGACCGACGTCCGCCCAGTCGGTGACGTGCCCCAGGCGAACCCGGTCGACCAGGTTCCCGAAAGCACCCCCGAGTTGCAGGCCCAGGCTGAGCCTCAGCAGGCCGGTTGGGAACCTCTGCGTACGGTACAGCAGAATCAGGACCGCAACGCCAATGAAAGACACGAGGATCAGCGGTGTATTCTGACCCTGGAACAGTCCGAATATGCTTCCGGTGTTGAAGGTGTGTGTAATTCTTAGGAAACCTTCCCTGGGAAAGGACTCGTGCAGTACCAGCAACTCCCTGACAAGGTACTTGGAAAACTGGTCCGAGAGGAAGATAAAGAGCGCAAACTGGATGAGGAGGAAGTCCCGGTAGATGGGCGCACGTTTTCGGGCATCTGCGGGCTGAGCGGTTTCGGAACCTACCAGCCAGTCCCTGAGGGGACGGGTATTCATCGGCGGCAGGTGCCCATGAGGGGGCCAGTGTCCACAATGGAAAGAATCGCGCGGCTCTTGATGCGAAAAACGCAGTCCGGTGAAATCGTTGTCTGAGGCATGGGGGAACTATTTCAGCTGTTCCGTGAAGAACCTGACTACCTCTGGGACCAGTCGTCCTTCATGTCCATACCAGAAATGGTCTACTCCCTCGTACACTTTGCTTTCGGGTTCCTGGTCAAAAGACTTCAGTTCAGCGGTCAGTAGTTCCTGGTCAACCAGCCTGTCGCGGTCGCCCGCGACGATCAGCGCAGGCAGTTTGTGCGATTTGAGCGGACTGTCACCGATGTACCTCAAGCCCGGCGATACCAGGGTGAGGGCGTCGGCTTCCTTGTACAGAGCCTCGTGGCGGAGAATCACGCCGGACCCGAATGAGTAGCCGACCAGTCCGGTCTTGCCCTGGGTGTCGGGCAAGGCCTTGATCAAGTCCAAAGCGCCGAGTACCTCCTCAAATTCACTTTCGCCCTCCCCGTGTTCTCCCTCGCTCTCACCCACGCCGCGGAAGTTGAAGCGCAGGGTTACAAAGCCTTCCTCAGCAAGCCCAAGTGCCAGTGCCAGGACCACGTTGTTGTCCATAGACCCACCGTGCAGTGGGTGAGGGTGGCAGATGACCACGCCCGGCCAAGGGCCGCCCTGGGCATCAGGCTGGGCAACGACGCCCTCAAAAGTGAGCCCGGCAGTCTGAAATGAAACGGCACTCTGACGCAACGTGGCTACCCCCGTATTGTTCTCTGATTAGTTGCCCCATGTTAGTGTCCAGCTGTCTGTATTTGCAAGGCGCCGTCTCTTTCGGGAAGCCTCATATTCAGGAGGCCTCTATGGATTTTTCGGTGCTATACTACCGGCAACTAAAAAGAGCAAATCGATGGACTTACCGGCCCTGGGGTCGCAGCCTCGGTGTGGCCTATGTGAAGAGGACCCATCCCTGAATTTGCGAGGAACATCCGATGACACTGATTGGCGCAGTTTCGCAATCACAGGCCCAGGAGGAACTCTCTCTGATAGCCCACCTGATGCGGAGGGCTGGATTTGGTGCCACGTTCCAGGAATTGGAAGCCTGTGTAGAGGATGGCTACGAGCGGACGGTCGAACGGCTGTTGCACCCTGAGGAAGCTCCGGCATGGGATGACGCTCTTTTTCGCCGCTATCACGTTGACCAGAACAGTCTGATGCTCATCGAGAGCTCCCAGTCTTACTGGCTCTACCGTATGATCAACTCCCGGAGACCACTTGAGGAGAAAATTGCGCTGTTCTGGCACGGACTGTTTGCGACAGCCTACGGGAAACTCAACCACGCCAAGGCCGTGGTAAACCAGGCCAACACCTTCCGGCGGCTCGGGCTGGGAACTTTCCGAAATCTGCTCTCCGAACTGTCCCGCGACCCCGCGATGATTTTCTGGCTGGACAACAAGGACAACCACAAGGACGCTCCCAACGAGAATTACGGCCGGGAGCTGCTGGAACTGTTCTCCATGGGCATCGGCACCTATTCCGAGGCAGACGTCAAAGCGGCGGCCCGGGCGTTCACAGGATGGACTATAGCGAACCAGGATTACATGAGTGTCCGGGCGTCCCGGGACTCCATCTGGCCCCATGGGCGTCTCGACTGGCAGTTTGAGTATCGCCCCGAGGACCACGACGACAGCTCCAAGACCTTCCTGGGCCAGACCGGCCGTTTTAACGGCGAGGATGTCCTGGACATAATCTGTGGTCACCCCGCCAGCAGCTGGTTCCTGGCCGGCAAACTCTATGCTTTCTTCGTTTCCGACCAGCCCAACGAGACGGCCACTCAGATCATTGCTGAGGACCTGCGAAGGACAGGTGGGGACGTGCGATCCGCGCTGCGGACAATTTTCACTTCGGAATTCTTTCGGTCCGAAGAGGTGCGATACAGCAAGGTCAAGAGTCCTGCCGAGGTGGTTGCAGGCGTAGCGCATCTGGCCGGAGCATTCACCACACCACAGTGGAACATAGTGAATCTGGCCCTGGACGCCAGTTTCATGGGTCAGGAGATTCTCAATCCCCCCACGGTGGAGGGGTGGCACACCGGCACCGAGTGGGTCGATACCGGCACCCTGATGGAACGGGTAAATTCGGCAGCCCAGATCATTGGAGACCGTGCCCAGCCGGGCGTTCAGTCAGTCATTCGCCGGCTGCGCAGCGAGAGTTCCGTTTATTCCCCTGATGAGTTGGTGGATGCCTGCCTCACCCTCTGCGGTGGGTTGGAAGTCGCAGAGCCCACCCATGGGGAACTGGTTTATTTTGTTTCAGAACAGGGTGACTTGCACTTCGAGCCGCATATCTCCAGCGGCTGTGACGAGCAGCGCGTGGCTGATCTGCTGCAGTTGATTGTCTCCACCCGCGAATTCCAGATGTCCTGATCGTTGTTGGCCCTGGATTTTATAGCGCAGCCTTGAGGATGATTTCCTGACATGACGACCACAGCAGCCATCCGCTACAGCCACACCGTCGGTTCGCTGTCCAACCAGGGGCGGGGGTTCCAGAACCCGGTGGACGTTGCGCTGGACTCCCAGGGCGTGATGTATGTGCTGAACCGGGCCGGGCCTGAGCTGCCCATCCGGCTGCCATACAAGCGCGTCTCCATGTGCACCATCGACGAGGAATTCCTGGGGGAATTCGGCACCGGAGGCACTGCGCCCGGTGAATTCTGGTGGCCCAGTTCCCTCGCCCTGGACGGCCAGGACCGAATCTACGTCGCTGACGAGGCCCTGAACCGCATCACCGTTTTCTCCGCATACGGCGATTTGCTGGGAATATGGGGCGAACCTGGCGCCGGGCCGGGCCAGATCGACCGCCCTTCTTACATTGCCCGTGATGCTGACGATAACCTGCTGATTTCCGACAGTGGTAATCACAGGATCCAGAAATTCACTGTTGGCGGCCAGTTCATTGAGACCTGGGGCGAATTCGGCGATGCCGCGGGACAGTTCAATACGCCCTGGGGCCTTGCGTTGGACCGTGACGGCTGTGTCTACGTGTCTGACTGGGGGAACGACCGCATACAGAAATTCACTCCGGGCGGGGATTTCATAGAACAGTTTCCCCAACCCGGAGCTATGCAACCCGAGAGCGACCGCATCAGCCACCCCGCAGGACTGTGTGTGGGAGGTCATGGCAACATCTATGTCGCCGATTGGGGCAATGAACGCGTGCGTGTGATGTCCCCGGACGGCGGGTTGCTGGCCACCCTGCGCGGTGAGTCGGAGACCCCCACCTGGGCTAACGAGTACTTCCTGGCCAACCCGGAAGAGGGAGCATTGCGGTTGGAATCTGACCTGTCACCCCTAGTGAGTCCTCCGGAGCGGCATGACAGGGAGGAATCAGCCAACGTGGAGAAGCTTTTCTGGGGGCCCACGGCTGTTAAAATTGACGCCAACGGTAACGTACTGGTGGTAGACAGCTGCCGCCACCGGATTCAAGTCTATCGCTGGGACGGCAATTAGGGATTGGGATGGCTCAAGACGGTCAGGCAGTAAGGCAAGTCGACGCCGGAGTTCCGCGGCCCAAGGGGACCTACTACGGCTGGTACGTGGTAGTTTCCGCCATGTTCATCGCTGCGGTGACCACGGGAGCCCGTAACGGTTTCGGAGTCTTCGTTCTCCCGATGAGCGAGGAGTTTGAGTGGAACCGGACCACTATCTCCGTCGCCGCCGGAATAGGCTGGCTGATGAACGGAGTGACTCAGCCTTTCATGGGACACCTGTTCGACAAGTTCAACTCCCGCAAAGTCGTACTGATCAGCCTGTTGATTGCGGGGATTGCAACCGCGGGATTGAGCCTGACCTTCCACTACCTGTTCCTGGTATTCCTGTTCAGTTTCGTGCTGTCCACAGCGATGAGCGGCGCCTCCATTGGCACCCTTGGGCCGCTGCTGGCCCGCTGGTTCGTGAAGCGTCGAACCTTCGTCCTGGGGCTGGTGGCCTCCGGGACCTCCATTGGCGGCCTGATATTGATTCCTTTCAGCGCATACCTGGTGGAACTGTTCAGCTGGAGGGCGTCGTGGATTGCCTTGGGGGCCATCGTAATTTTTCTGGCCCTGCCCCTGGGCTTCTTGTTCATTCGCAACGACCCGGCCCAGATGGGCCTGCTGCCCGACGGAGATCCGGAGCCTCCGACGGATGGCACTGCCGCACCTCCGGCTCGGCGGCGCGGTATGTTTGAGGTTGACGAGTGGCGGGAGTCTTTCCGCTCACCGCCCATTTGGAACCTCTCCGCAGCCTACACTGTTTGCGGCGTAACGGTAGGCATCATATCCATCCACTTTGTGCCTTACGCCCAGGAACAGGTGGGTGTTTCTCTCAGGATGGCTGGCCTGATTTTCGGCATACTTACGGGACTGAATGTGATGGGCGCCATCGGCGGTGGGTGGCTCGCAGATCGATTCGGACGCAAGAACGTGCTGGGGACGGTCTACGCGGTGCGAGGCATTGCCTACCTGGTATTGATTGGCGGCCTGTTATCTGTAGACGCGATTTTTTCGGGGGGAGGAGAAGTTGGTTACGGCGGCGTCAGCGCGGCAGCAGACCCTTCGGGGCCCTTCCGTGTGGACAAATTCACCATTCCCTTCCTAGGGTCGCCGGGAGTGGCGAGCCTCTGGTTCTTCGCCATACTCGCGGGCTTTTCCTGGATCGCCAGCGTCCCGATCACCACCTCGCTGACCGCTGAAGTGTATGGGTTGCGGGCGCTCGCTACAATCTCGGGAATTTCATTCCTTTGCCACCAGGTAGGCGCCTTTGTCAGCATCATATTGGCGGGACTGCTTTACGACTGGACCGGCTCCTATCTCCTTCCCTTCGCCCTTGCCGGATCACTGCTGGTACCCGCCGCCATCGCGGCGTACACCATCAATGAGAAGAAATACTCAGTGCGATACCAGACCTTGCCGGCTGCCGGGGCGGCTGCGGACTGACGCAGTTGCATTCGCAGTTGAAGCAATAGCGAAAGGGCGGGTAGATATTCCCGCCCTTACTCTTTTTGATCGCCTCGCGCTGAGCTCACGGAACTCGGACCGTTATGGCTACCCCCGCTGTCGCCGCGCCCACGAGTCGCGAAGCGCCACGGTGCGGTTTAATACCGGGGCGCCGGGCTTCGTGTCCGCGTCTACGCAGAAGTAGCCCTGGCGAAGGAACTGGAAGCGGTCGCCTGGTTGTGCATTCGCGAGAGACGGCTCCACCTTGGCGGAAACTGTCCGCAGGGAGCTGGGGTTGAGGTTGTCGGTAAACTCGCCGCCCTCCGGTAGGTCGCTGGGGTCTTCCTTCAGAAACAGGTGGTCATATATTCTGACCTCAGCATCCAGGCAATGCTCCGCTGACACCCAGTGAGACGTGCCGCGAACCTTCCGGCCGTCGGAGGAGGTTCCGCCGCGGGTCTCCGGGTCGTAGGTGCACCGGATTTCCACAATCTCTCCGGTGGACTCGTCCTTCACGACGCCGGTGCAGGTAACGTAGAAGGCATCCTTCAGCCGGACTTCCCGGCCTGGCGAGAGGCGGTAGAACCCGCGCGGCGGGTTCTCGGAGAAATCGTCTCGCTCGATGTACAGGGTTCTGGTGAAGGGAAGCTTACGCTTCCCTGCGTTGGCATCCTCGGGGTTGTTCTCCGACTCGATGAATTCGACCTGTCCCTCCGGATAGTTCTCGATGACCAGCTTCACGGGGTCC
Source organism: Dehalococcoidia bacterium (assembly GCA_965261885.1). Taxonomy (GTDB): domain Bacteria; phylum Chloroflexota; class Dehalococcoidia; order Lucifugimonadales; family UBA3495; genus VXOI01. The sequence continues at coordinate 34,971 of CBDHDY010000004.1, read as the reverse complement.
AATACGGCCATCACTCGTGGGGCGCTGCGGTTCAGGTCCTCCCTGATCGAATGTTCCAGCAGTGCTATGTCCGTCCATGTGTCGCGCTTTGCCACGCCGATGCGTTCGCAGAAGTCTCGGATGGCCTCAGGGGTGTAGCCCCGCCTTCGCAGGCCGGAGAGGGTGGGCATTCTCGGGTCGTCCCACCCGTTGACATAATCGCCTTCCACCAGCTGGATCAGGCGGCGCTTGCTCAGTACCGTGTAGGTGAGGTTCAGGCGGGCGAACTCGATCTGCTGCGGGTGATAAATGTCCAGCTCGTCCAGACACCAGTCGTAAAGGGCACGGTGCCCCTCGAATTCCAGCGTGCAGATTGAGTGGGTAACGCCCTCGATGGAATCAGACTGGCCGTGGGCGAAGTCGTACATCGGGTATATGACCCAGTCGTCGCCCGTCCTGTGGTGCGAAGCCTTCAGGATGCGGTACAGAACCGGGTCGCGCAGGTTGAGGTTGGGCGAGGCCATGTTAATCCTGGCCCGCAGCACCCGGCTGCCCTCATCGAATTCCCCGTCGCGCATCCGCTGGAACAGTTCGAGGTTCTCCCCCACGGAGCGGTCGCGGTAGGGGCTTTCCCGTCCCGGCTCTGTCAGTGTGCCCCGGAACTCGCGAATTTCGTCGAAGGACAGGTCGTCCACATAGGCCTTGCCCTTCCGAATTAGGTCAACGGCCATCTCGTAGAGCTGCGGGAAGTAGTCCGATGCATAGTACAGGTTTTCGCCCCAGTCCCAGCCCAGCCACCGAACATCCTGGAGGATGGCGTTGACGTACTCCACTTCCTCGCGGGTTGGGTTGGTGTCATCGAAGCGCATGTTGCAGTGCCCGCCGTTTTCGGCAGCGAGGCCGAAGTTGAGGCATGCGGACTTGGCGTGGCCGATGTGCAAATAGCCGTTGGGTTCCGGAGGAAAGCGTGTAATAACATGTCCGCCGAATTTCCCCGTGCGGTTATCCTCGGTGACTATGGTTCGGATGAAATCATGGCCGGTGGTGGTATCAGTCTCAGTCGCTTGCGTCATTATAGGTCTTCCGAAAAAATGTCTGGTATGTCAGGTCAGATAGGTGGTTTGAATCTGTCCGCTGCGGTGTTGCCGCCAGGCGGGTTGTTACGCCGCGGCCAGTTTCTGCGCTGCCTGGCCGAAGCGGGTCAGGACCCGGTCGCGCCCCATCACCTCCATGGTCTCGAACAATGGAGGTGATACGGTCCTTCCGGTAGAGGCGGTGCGCAACAGTCCAAAGAACTGTCGACGGGACAGGGTAAGAGCCGTTCCCACATCTCCCAGTAGCGACTCGAGCTTATCGTGGCTGAAGTCATTCCCTGCGGTGTGGGTGTTCAATGCGTCTATGGCTGCCTGCAGAGCAACTTGGGTAGTCCCTGCGTCCATACCCTTCTGCACGAGAATCGCTCCGTCGTAGTCCGGAGCCAGATCGCCGAAAAGGTAGGAGGTCATTTCGTCGGCCTCGTCGAGGCGTTTCAGTCGCTCCTGTACCAAGGGTGTGATGCGGGAGAGGTAGCCTTGCTCGTCGGCGTCCAACTGCCGTTGCACATAGGCTGTCATCCGCTGGGCTAGGTCTTCAGATGGAAGATCGCGGATGTAGACGCCGTTCATCCATAGCAGCTTGTCCTGGTCAAAGATGGCTGCCGACTTGGTGATGCGGTCCAGCGTGAAGTTGTCGATGATTTCCTGCAGCGTTACCACTTCAGTGCTTCCATCCAGTGACCAGCCCAGCAGCACCATGAAGTTCAGCAGCGCCTCCGGCAGGTAACCCTGCTCCCGGTATTCCCCGATGGCGGTAGCGCCGTGGCGCTTGGACAGTTTAGCCCGGTCCGGTCCGGTGATCATCGGCAAGTGAGCGAATTCGGGCGGTTCGTAACCGAAGGCTTTGTAAAGCTGCAGATGCCGAGGTGTGCTGGGCAGCCATTCCTCGGCGCGCATCACATGGCTGATTTCCATCAGGTGGTCGTCCGCCACCACCGCCAGGTGATAGGTGGGGAAACCGTCGGACTTCATGATGACGAAGTCCTCCTGCAACTCATTCCGCCATTCGACGTCGCCACGAATCAGGTCGTGAACCTGCGTCATCCCGGACTCCGGCATGGCGAAGCGGATGACGCGTTCAGCGTCTGCCACTGGATCGCCGACGCCTCCGGCCCGGCCCATATTCCGGCACCGGCACCCCTCGCCGGAGTACGAGCCGGACTCCCGGTTTGCCCGCCTCAACTGTTCCAGTCCCTCGCGGCTGCAGTAACAGTAATAGGCGTTTCCCTGGTCCAGGAGTTGCTCCGATAGTCGCTGATATATTTCGAGCCGCTGCGACTGTTCGTAGGGAGCATGGGGGCCGTCAACTTCAGGCCCCTCGTTCCAGTCGATGTTCAGCCAGCGCAGTCCGTCGAGAACGGCCTCAATGGCCCCGTCAACGAAACGGGTCTGATCGGTGTCCTCAATACGGACAATGAACTTCCCGCCGTGGTGGCGGGCAAAGAGCCAGTTGAAGAGGGCAGTGCGGATGTTGCCGATGTGGGGCTGCCCCGTGGGACTGGGGGCGAATCGAACGCGGACCTCAGCGGCCAAGTCTCCAACTCCTGGGTAATGCAAGTGTAGTTATTGTATCACGACATCGGATATGACCTGATCGAAAATCGCAGCAAATGAACAGGGCAATCGCCCGGGCTTACGGTTTTCCCCTCTGTGATGAATCCTTCGTCAAGCCTTCCTTCGTGGTATGCTATGCCAAAATTTGCTTGGAGGATTCTCCGCCATGACCGCGAGTCCCAACGTTAGAATCGAGCGCGATTCCATGGGCGAAATGGAGGTGCCTGCCGATGCCCTTTATGGTGCCTCGACCATGCGCGCCGTGTTGAACTTCCCCATCAGCGGGCTGCGTTTCCCGCGCACTTTCATTCGCGCCCTTGGTCTGATCAAGCAGTCGGCGGCCCGCAGCAACATGGCCCTCGGGCAACTGGACGAACAGATTGGCAACGCCATAGTTGCGGCCGCCCAGGAAGTCATTGACGGGCAGCTGGACCGCCACTTCGTGCTGGATATTTTCCAGACTGGTTCCGGCACCTCCACGAATACCAACGCCAACGAGGTCATTGCGAACCGGGCCAGCCAACTTCTTGGCGGCGATCTGGGCTCTAGGCTGGTCCACCCCAACGACCATGTCAACATGGGGCAGTCATCCAATGACGTCATCCCCACCGCGATCCACCTAGCCGCATTGTTGGCAATCAAGGAAGACCTGATACCAGGGCTGGGAAAGCTGGCCGATGAACTTGAGAAGAAGTCGGAGGAGTTCTGGCCTATCATCAAAACCGGCCGCACTCACCTGCAGGATGCCACTCCGGTACGGTTGGGGCAGGAATTCCTGGGCTATGCCGGGCAGGCCCGCTACAGCATCCAGCGGATGCAGAGAGCGCAGGAGGCGCTGGTAGAGGTGGCCCTGGGCGGCACAGCGGTGGGCACCGGTGTCAACACTCATCCCGAGTTCTCGGTCCGCACCTGTGCTTTTGTGTCCGAGGCGGCCGGGGTTGAAATACGGGAGACCGGCAACCACTTCCAGGCCCAGTCTTCGCTGGACGGGCTGGTAGAGGCCAGCGGCGAGCTGAAGACCGTTGCCATCAGCCTGCACAAGATTGCCAACGACATCCGCTTCATTGCCTCAGGCCCCCGCGCCGGCCTGGGCGAGATAACGCTGCCGGAGGTACAGCCGGGCAGTTCGATCATGCCCGGTAAAATCAACCCGGTTATAGCGGAATCGGTGGTACAGGTGGTGGCCCAGGTGGTGGGCAACGACGCAGCAGTGACTCTGGCCGGGCAGGGCGGCTACTTCCAGCTGAATACAATGATGCCGGTCGCGGCCCACAATATCCTGGAATCAATATCCCTGCTTGCTGCTTCGGCCTACAACTTCGCCGAACAGTGCGTCGAGGGCATTGAGGCCACGACAGTCGGTCCCGACATGGTGGAGAAAGGACTGATGCTGGGGACGGCCCTCGCCCCCGCGATTGGCTACGACGCGGCTGCGTCCATCGCCAAGGAAGCGGCGTCCACCGGGTTGACCATCCGGGAGATGGCCAAGCAGAAGACCGAACTGACTGACTCCGAACTGGACTCACTGCTGAACCCGGAGGGCATGACGGAACCGGGAGTCAACGTGGGCGGTGGCGGTGGCTGAACTGCCCACTGACACAATGGTATTGACCCGCAATGCAGAAGGGGCTACCAATTAGGTAGCCCCTTCTGCATTCTCGAAATCAGTGCCTGAAGTTGATGGTTTCACCGGGTTAATCCGGGGGATTGGAGCCGCTAGTCGTCCCACAGCGGCAGATTCTGGGCGATGGCCGATTCCAGGCAGTTGGGGCAACGCTCATCGGCTGTGTGGCCGTCGGCCGGGTAGAGGTTTTCACCCCTCAGGCCGCAGAGGAAATCGGGCATGATCTCCTCTATGCCTACCTGCAGCAGATAGTGGACCTTGCCTGACTTGTGCCCGAAGGCCCACCACCAGGGTGTCTGTCCGGCGGCTAGTTCGTTGAGGTAGGCCTTGAAGTCGTCCTCCCAACCGTCGCCCGGTAGTTCCACCAGCCATCGGCCTGTCGCCGAATCAGTGTCGCGTTCGGCCTTGAGGCTGCCCCTGCGGATGTACTCGCGAATACCCCGCTGAGACACGTTCAGTCGGCGGGATGCTTCCTGGATCGTTACCTTGTCCATGGCAGTCTCCAAAGAAAAGCAATTGAGGAAAGCTTAGAAAAAATCAGGCGACAACTGCCGGGTCTTCGAGGGTGTCAGCCAGAGACCCGCCAGGCGGCACCATTGGGTACACGTTGGCAGCCTCGTCCACAACAAACTCTATGAGGAATGGTCCGTCGTGGGCCTTTGCCTTTTGAAGGGCAGCCAGCACGTCTTCCTGCTCAGTCACCCTCATTGCCCCCACGCCATAGGCCTCTGCCAGCTTCAGGTAATCCGGTCCCGGCACCGGTACCGCCTTCAGGTGGTTGTCGAAGTACATCTCCTGCCACTGCCTCACCATGCCTAGGTGTCCATTGTTGATGAGAGCAAACTTGACCGGCAGATTTTCCTCCACCGCCGTGATCAGTTCCTGGAGGGTCATCTGGAACCCACCGTCGCCGGCGATGCTCCAGACTGTCTTTCCCGGCCGGCCGGCCTGGATTCCCAGGGCTGCCGGCACTTCGAATCCCATGGCGCCCTGACCACCCGAAGAGACGAAAGTGTTGACCTGGTTGAAGCCCAGGAACTGGGCCGCCCACATCTGGTGCTGCCCGACGCCAGTGACCACCGTGGCTCCCGGGTCATCCTGCAGCACGCCGTTCAGCGTCGCCATCACGTGCTGCGCCTGCAATTTGTCCGAATGCGGTATTGCCAGCGACGGGTGCTCCCGGCGCAACTGGCTGATGTGTTCCATCCAGTCGGCCCTCGGTGTGTGGGAAACAAGTGGATTCAATGCGTGCAGCACTGCCTTGGCATCACCGGCAAGGGGTACCTCCACTGGGACATTGCGGCCGATCTGAGTGGGTTCAATGTCCACATGAATGATGCGGGCGTGCGGCGCGAAGGTGGACACGCGCCCGGTGACGCGGTCGTCGAACCTCATGCCCACACCGACAATCAGGTCTGCCTCATCGACGGCGATGTTGGCCCAGTACATTCCGTGCATCCCCAGCATGCCAAGGCTGAGGGGGTGGCCACTGGGGAAGCTGCTCAATCCCAGCAGGGTGGTGATGACCGGGATGCCGGTTGTCTCAGCCAGGGCCTTTAACTCCGCTGTGCCTCCGGAGGCCAGCACCCCATGGCCGGCGATTATCAGAGGCCGCTCGGCTTCATTGATCAACCGGGCGGCGGCTTGCAGATTGGCGCGAGTCCCCTCACTCACTTCCGGCATCCTGGGAGGCTCAATGTCCGGGAAAACCGGGTCCACCATTTCCAGCTGTACATCCCTGGGAATGTCGATGAGCACTGGTCCCGGGCGTCCTTCCTGGGCGATGGCAAATGCTTCCCGGATGGTCGGAGCCAGATCCTGGGCCGACATCACCATGAAACTTTTCTTGGTGCAGGTGGCGGTGATGGAGCAGATGTCGCACTCCTGGAACGCCTCGGAGCCGAGGGCGGTTCGAGCCACCTGGCCGGTGATCGCGATTAGTGGTACCGAGTCGGCCTTGGCGCCCATGATGCCTGTGACCAAGTTCGTTGCGCCGGGTCCTGACGTTGCCACGCAGACACCCACCTTGCCGCTCACTCGCGAATATCCGTCGGCGGCGTGGGCAGCGGCCTGTTCGTGCCGTACCAGGATGTGACGGAGTTGCGGATAGGCCCACAGGGCGTCGTAGAACGGCAGGATAGCCCCGCCCGGGTGTCCAAAGAGCACCTCGACTCCCTCCCTGATGAGGCTCTGGCAGACGATTTCCGCGCCCTTGACTTTTTCTCTGATCACCAAAGCAGCGCCTCCATAATATTGACCTTCCCTGCCAGAGAAGGGTGCGAGGAGAGCCGCCAGACGGCAATAAAAAAGGCCCGCCCCTATATAGGGACGGGACTTGAATATTCCCGCGGTACCACCCTATTTGTCCCGAATTTACGGAACCTCTCTTGCAGGCACTACCATGCCTCGTCGCTGTTAACGGGCGACGACCCCGGCCTTGCTTACTCACCCTTGATCCCAGGGCTTTCAGCCGGCGACTCCGGAGGGATTTTCGACCAAGTTCGATGCGCCTGCTTTCACCATACCAAGCTCGCTAAGCACGAAACCCTGACCTACTCGTCTCCATCTCAGCCTTTCAAAGAAACTAGCACAGTCGCTATCTACTGTCAACAACCCCGACAATGGGGAGGGGTTTTCAGTGTTCCCTCTCCCTCCGGGGGAGGGTTGGGGTGGAGGCGTCCCTGCTCGCAAGGCACTATCGTCAGATAGCGGCACATAACCTCCGGCCTCCAAACGGTCTCCAAAGTCCTTGAGACGTCTGCCCTCTTGACCGGGGCAGCGCCTCCTATGCGTATGCTAGTATTTGGGTCACAAATTTACGGCACGGCCGAGATGAACGTCGACAGGGAAACATACGACCAGATAGGCGAACAGCAGACCGAAGAATGGGACGGGCCCGTTGATTTTTCCGTGGTGCCGCCTGCGCCCGCCGAGCCGACTCCTCCACCTGCGTCTGCTCCCAGCGAATTCCTCGCCTCGCAATGGCTGCAGAAAAGGTCTTTGCCAAGGGCATACAGGAAATCCGGCGAAACGCTCACTCCTCCACCTCCTTCCGCTCCCGGCGAGTTTCTTCTGGCCCAGTGGCGGGATGGCATAGTACCGGAATTAGCGCCAGCGGATGGAAATCTGGCGATATTCGAGGACGCAGTTGCCGAGGCAATCGAAAGCAGCGTTCAACTGGAGAATCTTGGCGCGGGGGCATCTCTCCCTGCGGAGGCGCCGGCATCTGTTGACAGGGAAGCCCAGTACCGCAGGGATGAATCCGGGCCCATCCGCCTGCGGGGTGTACGCCTTGCCGCCGGTGAGGAAACAACCCTGGTGTTTCTCCCGGACGAAGGGCTGGTCGACGATGTTCCGCCCTCTGGCCAGGCGCTGATCCTTACCAACCGCCGGCTGATCGCATTCAGGGGAGTCGAAGGTTTCCGGGACACCCACCTGGCGATGGCATCGGAAATAGCCCAATGCTCCGTCCGGACCGGTCAACGCAACTGGGGCGCTATCCTGCAGGGACTTATGGTTATGGTGGGTGGCGCCTTCCTTTACCTGGTTGTCGGCTACTGGCTTGCCGGACAGGTCAGCGGCCCCAACGTTCCGGTCCTGAACATCGATGTTGCCCCGCTGATAGCATTACTGATCATTCTGGCGGGGCTTCTTATTCTGGCTTCGAACTACTTCACTCGACCTGCCGGAGCCATAATCTTCCATGGCCAAGGAGTGGAGATCGCGTTCCCGTTCCGGAGTTCCCTTGACCTGCGGCAGGTGTATGACTTTGTGGATCTGGCACATTCGGCGCGTTGGCAATGGGTTGCCGGCAACCCGGGGGACGATGCCGGCAAGTAGCGGGGCGCCGAATCTGTAAGCGGCGTACCGGGGCCGTGGTCGGCAAGCCGCTGGAATAACATTCAGCCCTTCATCCCAGCGGCAGTCCCGGTTCCACGTCCAGTTCCATCGGCCACTGCTCTCCCCTCTGGTACTGGTAGTAGGCACATGCGGCAACCATGGCTCCATTGTCCGTGCAAAGCACCGGGGGAGGGACTATTACCGGCACCGGAGAGCGCCTTACGATCTCCTCTCTCAGCCTGGTATTGGCCGTCACTCCACCGCCGAGTACCAGACCCTTGACATGGTACTTTCTTGCCATCTCAACCAGCTTTGAAGATATAACGTCGACCACAGATTCCTGGAAGGCTGCGGCCAGCTCGCGGATCACCCCGGCTGTTGCCGCGTCTTCCGGCGGCCCATCCGTGTCGGCGAGGTAGACTCCGCGGTCCTGGGCCATGTGAAGCAGAGCCGTCTTCAGTCCGCTGAAGCTGAAGTCGTGGGTATCCCTCATCCAGGCGCGGGGCAGATTCACCTCCCCTGTGGCTCCTGCGGCAACACGCTGGATCTCGGGGCCACCGGGAAATCCCAGCCCGAGTATGCGGGCTGCTTTGTCGAAGGCCTCTCCGGCTGCGTCGTCCCGGGTGCGGCCCACCAAGCGGTAGCTTCCGTGCCCCTCCATCAGCAGCAGGTCGGTGTGGCCACCTGAAGCTACGAGACAAGCCAAGGGGAACCCCGGGTCTTCTGCCGGGTTGCTTGCAGTCAGCCACGCCGCATAAATGTGCCCTTCCAGGTGATTTACGCCTATGAGGGGCTTGTCGAGCGTGAAGGCAATGGCCTTTGCTGCATTCAAGCCAGTTATCAGCGACCCTGCCAGGCCGGGCCCGTAGGTAACTGCCACAACGTCAATGTCATCCAGCCCGAGGCCACAGGATGCTACCGATTGCTCCAACACCGGAGTGAGATCTCGCACATGCTGTCTGGATGCCAACTCGGGGACCACGCCCCCGTAACGGGAGTGCAGATTTGCCTGTGACGAGATAATGTTGGAACGCAGGATCCGCCCATCCTGCACCACTCCGGCGGCCGTTTCGTCGCATGACGTTTCGATACCCAGTATGTGCATACTCACATTCAAGCCTGTCAATTAGTTCAATAATCCAGATTCAGGAGTGGTTGTTCGGCCTTGGATTTGCCGTTAGTCCCTGTTGAGTATTGCAGTTTCTATACAGAGTTCACAGCAATTGGCTCAACTTTACACCCCTGCGGGCCAATGCTATCATCCAAATGCAGTACCTGTCGCGCAGGCGACATTTTCCACCGGAATCCAGGAGGTAACACAAAAATATGGACGCCGGAGACTCATGGAGATGGGGCATACTTGCCATATTCCTGATTCTTTCAGCCTTCTTTTCAGCCTCTGAAACGGCGTTTATTGCCCTACCCAGGGCCCGCCTCATGCACTTGGTAAAAACCCGCAAGGCCGGAGCAAGCCGGGTATCCAGGTTGATACAGCATCCCGAACGCTTCCTCGCCACGGTGCTCCTGAGCAACAACCTGGTCAACACCGCCGCTGCTGCACTTGCCACTGTGCTGGTTGTGGAAATCATAGGCGATCCAATTATGTCGGCCTTGGTGTCCACCATCGGGATTACTCTCATACTGCTGATTTTCTGCGAATCAATACCCAAGACGATTGCTTGGCGGCGGTCGGAAGGGGTTGCTTTCTTCGCGTCCCGGCCCCTGTCGATGGTCGGGTTCGCGCTCTCCCCGGTTCTGACTGTCCTCCAGGGAATCACGTCTTTGAGCAGCAGGGCTTTGGGGATTACCGGCTCGTCGCATCTGGTTGGAGAGGAGGAGATTCGCACCCTCATCGCCGCCGGTGCACAGACGGGACTCGTGGAAGCGGAGGAGGCCGAACTCCTGGAAAAAGTCTTCCGGTTTGGCGATCGCCAGATGCAGGAAGTAACGACACCCCGTCCGGAAATCGTATGGTTGGAAAAGGGAGCAACACTCTCAGAATTCCTGAAGACATATCGACAATACAGCCACACCAGATTCCCGGTATACGAAGGTTCAAAGGAAAACGTGGTGGGGATTTTGTCAGTTAAAGATGTGCTGACCGAACTGAGTTCCGGAGAAATTGGCCCCGATGATGACGTGACAACCCTGCTGCGTTATGCCCATATCGTCCCCGAGACGAAGAGCATCAGCGATACGCTGGCAGAAATGCGCCAGGGGCGCCACACAGTGGTGCTGACTTTTGACGAGTTTGGCGGCATAGCAGGTTTGGCCACAACCAAGCAATTGCTGGGCGTTATTGTGGGAGAGGTCGGGGACGAAGATACGGCCCCTGAAGAAATGGTAACTCCCCTGGGTGCCGACAGTTATCGTGTGGACGCGGCTGCCAGTATTTCAGAGATCAACGACGAACTGGAACTCGACATTCCGGTGGGAGACTATCAGACCATGGCGGGCTTTGTCCTGGATCAGCTGGGGAGGATCCCGGAAGTGGAAGACAGCCTGGAGTATGGCGACCTGACTATAATCGTCAAAGGCATGGATGGCGTTCGCATCGACGAGTTGAAGCTGGTAAGGTCTCCCGTGGGCGCTGCCGGGGAGCGAGGGTGAGGTTTTACCTGCTCCGGCACGGCGAAACCGAATGGAACAAACTGGGCAAGTTCCAGGGACTGACCGACGTTTCCCTCAATGAACGTGGCTTCTCCCAGGCTCGTGACTCCGCCAGGGCCGCCTTGAGTTGGAAACACGAGGTCATTTATTCCAGTTCCTTGACCCGGACCGTTCAGGTCGCTGAGGAAGTGCGGAAACTCTCCGGTGCTCCATTGGCCACGGACCCAGGACTGAGGGAACTGAACCTTGGTGATCTTGAGGGAGTGACCGGGGCGGAAATGCGGGCCGGCTGGTCCGAAGTCTACAGCGCCTGGAGGGCCAATCCCGCCGACGTGCAGATGCCAAACGGGGAATCAGTGGCCCAGCTTCAGAAAAGGGCCTGGCAAGCCATACTGGACATCGAAAAAGCCCATGCCGGAGCCACCGGTGTCGTCGTCGTTTCCCACAACTTCGCCATCCGTACCATCATTTGCGCCTTACTGGACATTCCCCTGTTCAACTTCCATCGCATGTCCATGGGCCTCGGTTCCCTCAGCACCTTTGATAGCGATGAAAACGGCCGCCGTCTTATTACCTACAACTGCAACAGCCACCTGTCCCCAGAAAACCGTTAACCCGCCGACATGACTTCTGCGTTGAGCTTCGAGCGGCTGATGGCCGCCAGCCTGCAACGTGCGGGCTTTTCCAGGTCAGGGGCGGTCATTGTGGTTGCCTGTTCCGGAGGGCCGGATTCGACTGCGCTGCTGCGTTCCCTGCACCGGTTGCAGACCTCCCATCACCTCCTGCTTCACGTTGCCCATCTCAACCACGATTTCCGTGGCGCCGAGGCCGACCACGATGCCGCATTCGTGCAGCGCTTGGCCAACCGGCTTGGCCTGCCGTGCAGTATCGACAGACGAGACCCTATCGCTTACCAGCGTTCTCGAGGAGTGTCGTCCTTCGAACAGGCTGCCCGCGAAATGCGTTACTCCTTCCTGTCCTCGGTCGCCTCCGCTGTTGGAGCGTCAGCGGTTGCGTTGGGTCACACTTCGGACGACCAGGCCGAGACTGTCCTGTTGCACCTACTGCGCGGGTCAGGAATTCAAGGGCTGCGAGGCATGGCAGAGGTCTCGAATTGGCCCTGGTCCACCCACGAATTCGGCCCCCTGCTGTACCGTCCCCTTATAACTGTAGGCAAGCCGGACACCGCGGCCTACTGTCGCCTCGTGGGTCAAACGTACCGGGAGGACTCGGGCAATTACCTGTGGCGATTTACCCGCAACAGGGTCAGGCTTGACCTGATGCCCCGCCTGGCGCGGGACTACAACCCCCGCGTCAGGGACGCGCTGTTGCGGCTATCTCGAGCCGCCGCCACCGACGCCGATTACATTGAGGACCAGTTGGACCAATATTGGGAAGCCATTTCTGAGCAGAAGGAGACGGCGGTCCACCTGGTTTCTGAAGAGCTGCTGAACCTGCACCCGGCTTTGCAGCAGCACGCCCTGCGCCGGGCCTACGCGCTGGTCGCGGGGGATGGCCGCGCTCTCGGCGAGTCGCATCTGGAAGCCATGCTGGCCCTTCTGCAACCGCCAAAGGGGGGCGGACGCACCGTGGACCTTCCACGCGGGGTGGTGGCAGCAATCGAAGGCGGCGTCCTGAAATTCGGAATACGCGTTGACACGCCGATATCCCCGAGGATGCTGGGCGAACACAACGTGCGAGTTCCGGAGATGCTCGGAGAGAAGGTGGAGGTGGACATAGACGGGTGGCGGCTTCAAGTGCAGGTGATTGAGGCCTCCGACCCTGGGGACTGCTCGGACTCCTCCGGACAGCAGTTCACCGTGATATTAAGACGCGAAGCTCTGGGAGATTTCGTTTCTGTCAGAGGCCGCCGCCCGGGAGACCGTTTTCAGCCATCGGGTATGGCTGGGACAAAAAAGCTCCAGGATTTCTTCACTGACACCAAGGTGCCCCGTAGCCAGCGGGACAGCATCCCCCTCGTGGTCTGCGACCGAGGGATAGCATGGGTGGTGGGGCACAGGATCGCCGATTGGGCCACGCCCAGAGACGATGCCACCGTAGTTCAAGCCAGATTCCTTACCGAGTCATAAAGCGGGCGCAAATCCGCAGATACGCTCCCGCTGGCGCGGAAAACCCCTGGGTTTGGCGCCGGGAGGGTGACATAACCATTGGGAGGTTAGTCTGCTCTACGATCCTCAGTTACAGGCTGACCGGTAATCCAGCGGTGCGTCATGAGGGGCCAATGGCCGGACGGATTGCAGGGCCATCACATCTGGCTCGATGCCCTGCAGAGGCCTCTAGGTTGCCACCTTTCCGGCGTGTTGGTAGCATAACGCCAGCTTGCGGTTGGAGGGCGCTTTATGGACCTCGGAGTCAGAGGCAGAGTGGCCGTCATTGGTGGCGGCAGCAAGGGTCTGGGCCGGGCCTGCGCGGATTCGCTGGCCCAGGAGGGGGCGAACCTCGTCATCTGCAGCCGCAACGTGCAAGAGCTGGAGGCGGCTGCCACTGAAATACGGGCCGCCGCCGGTGTCGAAGTTCTGACCGTCCCGGGAGACCTGTCCCGGCTGGAGGACATACAGCGACTGATTCAGTCTGCTGTCGAGCACTACAGTCGACTGGACATAGCGGTGGCCAACTCCGGCGGTCCACCATCGGGTCGGGCAACCGACACCACCGAGGAGACGTGGAGCCGGTCTATCGACATGGCGCTTTCTTTTTTCATCAGGATGGGTCGCGAGGCCGCCCCCCACATGCGCGAGCAGAAGTGGGGCCGCATTTGCAACATCCTGGCCTCCACCGTCTACCAGCCCATAGATAACCTTGTCACTTCTGGCGTGACACGCATGGGCGCTGTGGCCTACGCAAAGAGCCTAGCAGACGAGGTGGGGCGAGACAACGTCCTGGTCAACAATGTGGCACCGGGGTTCCTGATGACAGAGAGAATGCGCCACGTATTCGAGACCCGATCTGAGGACACCGGACAGGACCTGGAGTCGGTGCTGGAGGCGGGAACCTCGCGAATCCCGGTGGGTCGCTTTGGGCGCCCCGAGGAGCTTGGCGATTTTGTGGCCTACCTCTGTTCAGACAAGAACTCTTACGTGACCGGCACAACTATCCTGGTGGATGGGGGAGTGGTACGGTCAGTAATGTAGGGCGGCGACTGTTTCGGCAACCATAATTTCGGGGCAGGGTTCATCCCTGCCCCGTGGCATTTGGCCGATGGAATGGCGTACTAGCTCTTGAGGTTCTGGTCGAACCAGGCCATCGCCTTGGCCCAGGAGTCCTGCGCTGCCTCCGGCCTGTAGCTTCCGCGGACATCGCAGTGGAATCCGTGTCCCGCACCGGCGTACTGGTGGAACTCGTGGGCCTTGCCCAGGCGGGCCATTTCGGCATCGATCTCGTTCACAAATTCCGGTGTCGGGTTGGCATCCTCCTCGCCAAACAGTCCCAGGACCGGACAATTGATGTTGCCGGTCTGCTCCAGGGGAGTGGAGCCGTCGCCCAGGGCCACACCGATGTTGCCTCCGTAAAAGACCACCGACGCAGAGAGGTCGGAGATGTTGCACGCGGCGAGATAGGAAACACGGCCGCCAAAGCAGAAACCGACGATGCCGATCTTGCCATTGACGGAAGACTGGGCCTTCAGGTAGCTCACGGCGGCGGTGACGTCGGCGACGATGCCCGCGTCATTGCACTGCTGCATCCAGCTGATGGCCGACGGGAATTCCTCGTGCAAACCCGCAATCATGCGTCCCTGGCGATGGAACATGGCCGGGGCCAGACCCACGTAGCCGAGCGATGGAAGCCGGTCAGCCACGGACTGGATGTGGGAATTGACGCCCCAGATTTCCTGGATCACGACGACGGCAGGATTGCTGCCATCGCCCTCGGGTTGGGTCAGATATGCCTCCATGGTGGTGCCATCACCAACGTTGATGTCAACCCAGCTTGCCGGCATTACTGCACTCCTGTCTGTGATGTAGGGGAACCGCCTAGATTTAGGCACTCGAATTTTAGCATGAAGAAAGGGGCGCCACGCGGCGCCCCGGCATGGGACCAGGACAACGGGTTACCCCTCCAGCACTGGCGGACGACGTCCCTGGGACGGCGATACACCTTCGTAGGCCGCGGCCACCTGAAAGAGAAGGTCCTCCCGAAATCCTGCAGCAATGAACTGCAGCCCCATGGGTAGACCGGAACTGTTCAGGCCGCAGGGCACGGTGATGGCGGGGTGACCGGTGGCGTTGAGCGGGCTGGTATTGCGGGAAACCAGCCCGGAACCCGGCCCACGCACTCGGTGCGACTCACCCAGGTGCTCGACGTACGGCGCGTCGATCCGGGGGGCACAGAGAGGCGTGGTCGGTGTCACGATGACGTCCACTCCCTGCAGCACGCGGGCGTAGTCCTCCTGGATCAGGCGCTGGGCCTTCATGGCCTTGGAGTAGTGGTGACCAAGGACAAACTGTCCTCCCAGGGTGCGATACAGGACGTCCGGCCCGTATTCGTCGCGGTTGGCCCGCAGGAATTGCTCGTGGGTGACGATTGAGTCCGACATGGCAGCCATGCGCACAGCCCCGATGTACTTCATCATAGGCAACTCGATCGGAACCGAGACGGCGCCCAATTCTTCCAGAGCTGCGATGGCCCGCCTCGTGGCCTCTTCCACCTCAGGTTCCAGGTCCTCGAAGTAATAATTCGCGGGTACGCCCATTCGCAGCCCCCGCACGCCCTGGTGCAGACCGGCGGAGTAGTCAGGCACTGGGACCGGAACAGAGCTTGGGTCCAGCGGGTCGTGCCCGGCGAGCACCTGAAGAAGGATGGCACTGTCGGCAACCGAGCGGGTCATCGGCCCAATGTGGTCGCCGTTGTAGCTGGTGACCAGCAGTCCTCGCTGGCTGACGCGCCCGAAAGTCTGCTTCAATCCAACCACTCCGCAGAATGAGCCGGGCAGGCGTACGGAACCTCCCAAGTCAGTGCCCAGGGAGGCAAAAGTCACCTCTGCCGCCACGTTGGCGCCTCCTCCTCCGCTGGAACCGCCTGGCACGTGCTCCGTAGCCCAGGGGTTGCGGACCGCGCCGAAGTGGGGATTGTTGGAGGTGGCGCCAGCCGCGAATTCCTCCATGTTCTCCTTGCCCAGGATCACGGCACCGGCAGCCCGGCATCGCACCGCTACTTCGGCGTCCTCATCGGGTACGAAGTCTGCCAGGACCCTGGTGCCGAGGGTGGTCCTGATGCCTGCGGTTGCCAGGTTGTCCTTCAGGCCGATGGGTATGCCCTGCAGGGGACCCTTGTAATCGCCGCGTGCGATGGCGGCCTCCTCCTCCCTGGCCTGGGCGATGGCCTGTTCGGGCAGCAGGGTGATGAAGGTGTTGAGCGATTGCTGCATCGCCTCGGCGTGGGCGAGGGCCGCCTCGGTCAACTCGACCGGAGACACTTCTCCGGAACGGATTAGTGGAGCCAGTTTTGATATGGTGGAAGACAGCAGGTCGCTGGTTGCCATTCTATTCGCCTCCTTCCTGCCTCGCCATTGACTCATCGGCGGATGGCATTCGCAACAGCCGTCCCGACATGACCTCGGAGAGATCCAATTCTTCCAGGATGGACAGTTGCTCCAGGTAGTAATTCACCTCAGGCCGCACCAATTCGAGCTCGCTCGCCGACAACTCGAATCCGTGGTACTCACGTATGATCGCCTGTAAGGTTTCGTCGGATACACTCATGCAATGTCTCCCGCCATTCAGGGTCGCGAATCACCTGTGCCGCGTGAGTCAATCTACGGCTCATCGAGGGGTATTGCCGTCGCCGCGAGTGTAGGGGAAGGGAGCATCAAACGCAATTGCCCATCGAGACGACAAGGGGAACACACAAAAGTCATTAATTTCCCGGAGTTGTACCAATAGTAAAATGGTACGAAAACACAGTATTGTAACCATGAATTCACGATGTATCATTGTGAAGTGTGGGCGCTGACGTGCCCTCGCAGCCGGAGGTGGTGCGGGGTATCAGCGCATTTGATTTCGTAGGAGGCAGGCTTGCGGAACCTGGCGAACTTTTTGGTCCACTTTTTCGGGCGCACGGAGGACACGAACACTCCGAGGCTGTCCGTGGCCCACGACCGTTGCCTATATTGCGAGGAACCGATAAGTGATTCGCACTCCTACGTTACATTCCGAGTCTGCCCCTTTTGCCGTTTCCACTACACCATCACGGCTCGTGAACGTATAGAGCTGCTCTCCGACCGGGGTACCTTCAAGGAAACTCACAAGTTTCTGAGCTCGGTTGCACCGCTCTCATTCACCCGCCGCGGACGGTTCGGTGAACTGTTGACGCAGGACCAGAACCGCACAGGTCTGACCGAGGCCGCGGTTACGGGCCGCTGCAAAATCGATGGCGACGACGTGATGCTCATTGTCCTGGACTTCACCTTTATGGGCGGAACAATGGGCAGCGTGGTGGGAGAAAAGGTGGCTTCCGCGCTGGAGGCAGCCGCAAAAAGCGGAATTCCGGTTGTTGCCGTGGTGTCCGGCGGAGGAGTGCGGGTGCAGGAGGGCGTCCTCTCCCTGATGCAAATGGCCAAAACCGTAACCGCCGCCAACCGGCTGCGGGACGATGGCGGGCCATTCATTGTGGTCCTTGCCAATCCCTCTACCGGCCAGGCCTACGCCAGCTTCGCCAACCTGGGCGACGTGATCCTCGCTGAGCCCAAGTCGCTCATCGGCCTCTCTCCGCTGCGAACACTCAGGGAGACGTCTTCCATTCCTTTGCCGCTGGACGCCCATACCGCCGAGGCTCACGTCGGCCACGGGTTACTCGATAACGTGGTTGACCGGGAGGCCCTGCGAACCCGCGTTTCGTCCCTGCTTTGCATTCTGCAGGGGCAGAAGCAGGACAAAGCCAAGCAGGACAAGGCCCTGATGTCAGATTTGCTACAGGCTGTAGAGGGAGCCTGCACCCAAGTGAACCCGTGGGATGCCCTGTCAGCGGTACGCCACGCAGAGCGCCCTCCTGCGGCCAGCTACTTCCGTCAGATGCTCGACCCTTTTATTGAGTTGAGGGGTGACCGCCTAAACAGCGACGACCGCTCAATCATTGCGGGAATTGGCTATCTGGCAGGGCTGCCCGTAGCAGTCATTGGACACCAGCGCAGGGCACTGCTGGAGGGAGAGCGTTATCACGTGTATCCCGACGGCCTGAGGAAAGCGCTGCGCGTGATCGCTCTTGCGTCAAGGTTTGAGCTGCCGCTGTTGACACTGGTGGATACCCAGGGTGCCGACCCAGGCCTGGAGGCGGAAGAGCAGGGTATTGGCAATGCCATCGCCCGCACACTTTCAGCAATGCTGGACGTGCCGACGCCCATCGTATCGGTCATTATCGGCGAGGGCGGCAGCGAAGGGGCCCTGGCGTTGGGCATGGCTGACTGCATTCTGATGCAGCAATATGCTGTCTATTCCCCCATATCGATGAATCACAATCTCGCTGGCACTTTTCACGAACCCTTACTCGACCGTGAGGCGGCCGATGCTCTAATGCTCACTGCCCACGATTGCGTGGAGCTGGGGATTGCCGACCGGGTGATCCCGGAGCCCGATGGCGGGTCTCACCTCGACCCGCGTGCTGCTGGCACCGCACTGCAGGGAGGCATCCTTAGAGAGCTGAACCAGCTGAGCAGGATGTCCCAAGGCAAACTGCTGAAGCGGCGATACACCAAGTTTCGACGAATGGGCGAGGCCAGCGAGTATTCACAAGAGGCGATGACCCGGGAAGTGGAGCTGCTGATGAGTATTACGGCCGGCGAACGTATCCCGGCCCGGGCCCCAAGACGCAAAGCTTCAGATACTGATCCGCACGAGGCCTACAGCTTGACCGACCACTAGTTTTTCCTCGGAACCGTTCTGCGTAAGGGCGTGTCTGTAGGAGTAGGGCCAGCGGTCGGGATGGGGAATGGCACGGTTTGTGACCGAAGCGCGTTCCACATTCCTCCAGGGTGCCCTCAATGTTCGTGAGTCAGCAACAAAAGAGGCGAACCCTGACCTCTCACGTTTGTCAAACAGAAAGACAAGGTTCGCCAGCGGTCCAATCTCTAAGAGGGTGTGTGACAAAGTGTAATCAGGTTGGTTTGAGCCTTTTGAGCATCAGGTGGACCATCGCTATATGAACCCAGGTCTCACCGGTTTCTGGCAGTTCCTCGCAGTCCTTGCTGAGCCGTCGGCACCGGCTGAGCAAGGCCAGCGTGCGTTCAACCACCCATCTGCGAGGCAGCACCTCGAACTGGTGGCTGTCCGGTCTCCGGCGCACCACCTTCAGCAGCCATCCTCCATTCTCCCAAGCCCACGCCACCAGCCGACCGGCATAGGCCGCATCGGCCCAGATGACCTGAAGCCTGGGAACCGGCCCAGCAGCTTGGCCAGCACCAGTCCGGCCCCGTCCCGGTCTTGGATGTTGGCGGCGTGAACGACCACGGCCAAGAGCAGCCCGGTGGTGTCCACTACGATGTGGCACTTGCGCCCGGACACCTTTTTGCCGGCGTCATAGCCGCGAGGCCCCCTTTTCCCGTTGTCTTCACCGATTGGCTGTCGATGATTGCCCCGCTGGGAGTAGCATCCCGTCCCTCGCTCTCCCGGACCATGGGACGCAGTGCCTCCAAAACCCGCTCCCAAGTGCCGTCCCTGCGCCATTTCCGGAAGTACCACCAGACCGTGCCCCAAGGGGGCAGGTCGTGGGGCATCATTCGCCAGGAAATACCGCCCCGCAACACGTACAGGATGCCGTTCACCACCTCCCGCAGGGGCACGGTTCTGGGATGTCCCCTGGGCGAAGCTGTGGGTAACAGGGGTTCCAGCAAGCCCCACTGGGCATCGGTCAAATCCGTGGGATACGTTCTTCGATCCATATCCCAAAGTTACAGACTACCCGCAAACCACATCAAGCTGTTCAAATGCAAGTTTCGACAATTGTCACACACCCTCTTAGGCGCTGAAAGAGATGGATGCATGGGGCTATACGGTTAATTCTCGAAGATCGTCACCTGGTGAGTCACCATCACCCCATTGATTTCAAGATCGTCCAGGTCTACGTCGTAGTTGTCCTGATCCTCAATGGAGTCCTCGATGTCGGCAGCTCCTGACTCGGAGCGCCTGTCGCTGCTGAAGACGTAGGCACCTGAAAGCACTGTAGTGTCCAGGTCGCCGCCCGTGATGGCTTCGAGGCCAGCCTCGCAACCCCGCAGCGAGGAACTGAAGAACTCACTGGAGCAGGAGGTATTGCTGTTAAACGCCAGCGGATCTCCGGCATTGTCCAGAGCCTGTTTAAGAACTGACTCATCCTCCAGGAATCCCTGCTCGCGGTCAATGGCCCTCAGGACAGCCTGCACATCGTCAACTCCGCCTATTGCGGCGACATTACTTCCGCCAACTTCCAGCAGGGCCACCGCTGTTCCAGAATCCTCCCAAATCTCCAAATCTCGATACTGGTCCTCTTCAAATCCGGCATCTTCCAGGGAATCTCGCAGGTCGCCCAGCAGGAAGGAACCAGTTACCACTGAGTAATCGGACGGGCCGTTGACGATCATAATGTCTTCGACTTCGTCCAGGGTGAATCCGAATTCATCCGTGTCGTCTTCCCAGTCGTCCCGCCATTCATCTTTCCAGTCTATTGGATCGGAATCGTCAGAAACATTTGGCACCGACAGGGGGACGAAATTATCCAGCTGTGCGGGGATTTCTTCAGCTGCCAGGATGGCGGCAACATTTACCACTGAGACGGAAGACGAATCCTCAAGGATCAGGTTCTGGAGGTCTGAAGCTCCACCACCGCCACCTCCGAGCGCTCCAGACGTGAACAGCACGACCACGACTACTACGACCACCACCACGACGGCGCCAATGCCTATAAAAAGCATGTTGCGCTGCAGCATACCAAATATACCGCCAGATGGAGGTGGAATAGTTTCTTGGGGGGGAGGTGTAGAGGATTGAGGTTCGGATGGCCGGTCCGGGGAGGAACCCGAGGGTGGAGTGGATTGGGAGCCAGGAGTTGAGTCTTCAGGTTCAGTGGGTTGGTTCGACGCCTCTGGGGTTGTCATTGTTGAAACCTCCGGAGTGTAAGGGAGTCACACGTCACACGCTAAATGTTTCGTGCGTACCTGTGGTGTCGATTGTGGAATCTTATCGCACCACTCCGGTTTGTCAACTGCTTCCCAACAAAAATTGTCAAATGCCCGTCAAATGCCCCCGGACTCCAGTGTGAGGGTACCAACAAATCTAATACATTTGGAAGTGGAACTACGCGGCCTCACGGCCAAACTCTTTCAGACTGCGGCGCAACTCGGAGGCAATTTGGGAATATTCTTCCCTTACCTCATCATCAGCCACTACCGTTGGCATTGTGTTGTTGCGGTATGAAGACCTCAATTCCATATTGCCGAGATAGGGCGCTTCAATCTCTTCGGCAAGAGCGCGGCCACCTCCCTGTCCAAAAATGTCTCCGGTGTAATTCTCCACAATGCCAACCACGTTAAGGTTCAGCTTGCGGATCATGTTGATGCACCGCTTGGCGTCCAACACTGCCAGATCCTGGGGGGTGCTGACCACTACGAACCCGTCCATGGGAAGGCTCTGCATGACTGTGAGCGGGGAGTCCGACGTACCGGGAGGCAGGTCCACCACCAGATAGTCGAGGTCACCCCATTCCGTGGTTTGCAGGAACTGGTTGATGGCGTTGTGGATCATCGGGCCCCGCCAGATGATTGCCTCCTCCTGGTTTTCCTGGAAAAAGGCCATCGAGACTACCTTTACACCCCACTCCTCCGCGGGGACAATCTGGCCCTCAACGTAGTCGGGCTTGCCGGAGATGGCCAACACCTTCGTAACATTTGGACAGTCAATGTCAACATCCAGAATGCCGACGCGGGCGCCCTCCTGCGCCAGGGTCACTGCCAGATTGACCGCGACAGTTGTCTTCCCGACGCCCCCCTTCCCGCTGTAAACCCCGATCTTAGTCTTGATCTTGTCCAGCCGTTCGCCGATCTGGCGCTTCTGTTGCCAGCTGCGCTTGATCTGTTCCAGCCGTGCGTTCTGAGCATTCTGCTGGGGGGTTGTCATCGTATCCCTCGCCGATTGACGGTCTGTCCGTCAGGCTTCTGAATCAAGACCAGAGAGGAGGGCCGGTTAAGCCCATCCTCTCGAAAGAAACTACCGGGTATGGCGTGCGATTGCGGACCCTAGATGCCCAACTGGTTGCGGGCCTCTTCGCTGATCAGATCCGGCGACCAAGGCGGATCAAAAACCAGCTCGATTTGCACCTCTTCCACGCCGTCCAGTTCCTGAATTGCCCACTCGGCCTGCTGGCCGATGTAGGGACCCATGCCGCAGCCGGGGAACGTCAGCGTCATCTGCACGTATACGTCAGATTCGTTGACCTGCACGTCATAGATAAGGCCGAGATCCACAACGTTCACCGGGATTTCGGGGTCGTATACCGTGCGGAGCGCCTCCAGTACCTCGTCCCTCGATACAACCACTTCAGCCATTTCTGCCTCCTGACCGCCGCTAGACTACCCACCATTATAACAAGAAACCATGTGAGGGGTTCTGCTGGGACCGGTGATTGAATGTACTGAGGCAAGAATGGTGAACATTGGATTACGTGCGGTACCTTTCGCGGAAGTGTCTTGCGACGGAGAACGCTGGCATTGGGCGAACGGGAAAGGTTAGCGATCCAACACGACGCAAAGGGAAATATGGGGATTTATGCGCGCGAGGCGAGCATTTCTGCCATCTCCTTTGAAACACAGCCACCCACGATGTGGACGTATGGCAGTTTGATATCCCTCCGGACACTACCGGATGCCCATCATCTTGAAGCAGTAGCCCAACCGCCGGAACAGGCAACCGCCCTGTCCAGCGGCGAGGCACTGATCAACGGATGAGCGCTGCCAGTCCGCAGCCAGTAGGCTGCATTTGGACGGACAGCGCTCAACTGCTCCAAGCGGTCTGATCCAGTAGCTGGTGCCCCTTACGGGATCAGCACCAACTTGCCGGTGGTGGCCCGGCTTTCCAGCAACCGGTGTGCCTCGGGCGCCTCGGAGAGCGGCAACTCGTGGTCAATGTGCAACTTGATCTGGCCGGAGGCCACCCACCCCAGCACATCGCCAGCACGCTTCTCGAGTTCAGCGCGGTCAACCGTGTAGTCGCCCAGCCCAGGTCTCGTCAGGTACAGGGAACCGGCAGAGAATATCCTCGGGTCCACAGGGTCGGGGTTGCCGCTGGCGGCTCCATACAGGGCCATCACTCCCCTCCTGCCCAGGCAGCTGACGCTCTGGTTGAAGGTGGTCTTGCCCACACCGTCATAAACGACCCTCACACCCGCTCCTCCAGTGGCTTCCTTGACGACCGCGGCAAAGTCATCATTGGTGTAATTGATCACGTGGTCCGCGCCGGCCTGCCGGGACATTTCGGCCTTTTCATCGGTGGAAACGGTGGTAAACACGTATCCGCCCAACATCTTGATCATCTGGGTCAGAATCAGTCCCATTCCGCCGGCACCGGCGTGAACAATTACTTTGTCGCCAGGCTGAACGGCGTAGGTGGAATGGCAGAGGTAGTGAGCGGTCATTCCCTGCAGCATCGCGGATGCTCCTGCCTTGGCGTCGAGACCGGACGGGCGCTTTATCAGCCGCCACGCCGGTACCAGTGCCTGCTCCGCATATGAGCCGTTTACGCTGCAGTACACGATTTCGTCGCCCACCGCGACTTCAGTTACGCCGCGGCCAACCGATGCCACCACGCCCGCGCCCTCGACGCCGATGGTGCGCGGTAGGGGTGGTCCGGGGTTGATACCGGCACGGCTGTATACGTCGGTGTAGTTGACCCCCGCAGCCTGGATTTGGACCACGGCTTCTCCCTCTCCGGGTGCCGGATCGGGGATTTCCTGGTATTTCATTGCTTCTGGTCCGCCGAACTCATTGATCTGGACCGCTTTCATCCTAAAGCTCTCCTGTAATGGCCGTATTCGTTCAGGTTTAGCAGACCTGACGGGGCAAGTATACACCCCGTTCCCGGCCTCCCCGCATCGGGACCGGAGCCAGATCGGAGCCGGGTCGGAGCCGTGGGAAGGGCCGGCCGGAGCCTGCGGTTGCCCTCGTGTTGAGACGATTTCGATATTCCCTCGTGTGACTCAATCCGCTGATTTATTGGCAGATTCCGTGTAGCAATTGAGCCAATGCTAGTAACGAATAACGCTGTCCGATCACGAATAGATGGCGGGGAAAGATCCTTGAATCTCTGCTTTTTGGGTGGGTGAGATCTCTGAGTATCGGGAGCCAGGATGGGATGGTGGGAGGATTTTACCAGCTTACTGAATCTGTGGGGACTTCGGTCTGCGTAGACCGTGACGTCCTAATCGGATGTCGGCTTGGCCATCCGGTACCCAACCCTGGGTTCACTGAGGATGTATGTGGGGCGGCTGGCGTCGTCCCCAAGTTTTTTGCGTAGCTCCTTGATATAGGTGCGAATGATTCGCTCGTCGCTCTCGTAGAGCTGTCCCCAGACCCGTGTCAGCAGTTGTTCGTGGGTCAAAACCCGTCCGGCCGCGATAGAAAGTTCCAAGAGCAGCTTGTACTCGGTCGCTGTCAACTGCACCCTGCGACCGGCGAGGGTCACCAGGCGTTCTGAGTAGTTAATCGACAGGTCGCCCAGCACGAAGAGTTCCGAATCTCTGGTCTGAGAGGGTGCCTGCCGGCTGCGCAGGGCGGCCCTGATTCTCGCCATCAGTTCGGCCGGTGCAAAGGGCTTGATCACACAGTCGGTGGCTCCGAGCTCAAAGGCCCGGTCCATGACCTGAATACCGCCGTTGCCTGACACGAATATGACCGGGGCATCGGAGACCCTGCAGATGCGTTCAAGCAGGTCGAGTCCGCCGTTCCAGGAGGGCTTCGCTCGGAGCAGCACAAGGTCGGGATCTTCCGCCGTGACCAGGTGTTCGATGTCCTGGGGAATACCGGTCGTCACCGGCCTGAAACCTGATTCACAGAGGACATTTCGAATGCCGACAACACCGATTGGCGTCACTGGCACTCGGAAGACTCGGAGTTCGGTCTCTTGACCGACGAACTGCCGGACGCGTGGGAGAACCCGATCCGAAGTGCGGCTGACAAGTGGAGCGACGAGACCGACATAGATATTTCGGAGAACAGTAGCTCCTCAAACATTATCTGGAAAGGGTCTATCCCTTTGGAATGGTGGTCGGACTGTCCCCCAGCCTCCTCCGGCGCCTGTACCTGGATTGAATACACTAACTACCATCTCACCAGATCGCGAATGGTGTTCAACTGGGACCACGATTACAACACGGCTTGGTTCAAGTGCTTTTTAGGCATTGGCCTCGACGTTGAGACTTCTGCCCTCCACGAGTTTGGACACTTCGGAGGGTATCTGAGTCACTCAAGCGATAGCAACGCCGTGATGAATTACGATGTGAGCGACTGCGAGCGTGACCTAAAGGACCACGACATCTATAGCATGGACACGAATTATGGATACTCACACTAGCGAGGGAGCAAATGACACGAACCGTTGGAATCGGAATTTCCCTAGTTGTCGTGCTGGTGGTGGCCGTTGCCGCCTACGCAGTCTATGACAACCAGAAGGATGAAGGCCCGGTCATGGGCACCGGGTTCGGGGGGGAAACCGTTCTCGACATTGACGAGCTAATCCGGAAGTCGGACCTAGTGGCGCTGGGAGAAATGGCGTCAAGCGAGGCTCGCACGAAAACAGTCGAGGACGCCAGCCAACCCGTGGACCGGCGAGGGGACGCCTATTCAATAAATATCAGCGAGATTTCATTTACGGTGGATGAGTACCTCAAGGGGTCGGGAGAGGATGCCATCACCATCACCATTTCGGCAGATGAAAGCAATTTCCATTTGCATGGGCCAGAGACAGCGCCAGCGGACAAACTAGCCGTCGGAACCGAGTATGTCGTGTTCCTGTTCGACCCCAAGCTTATGACTGATAGCGACTTCTGGGGCGACACCTACCTCACGCAAGGAGACCAAGGAATATGGCATGTGACCGGCGACGACGTAGTACGCCAGGTGCCTCCCTTGGTGATGTCGCTGGACGACCTGCGTGATCGGGTCACTGGGGCATCTGAGTAGGCTCAATAGGCCCTGATGATGCCGGCGGCTTCCCATTGAGTCGTGGCAAGGCCCCGCCGGACTCGTATGAGTTCAAGCCGTTGACCGAATGAGACGATCGCGAAATTAAAAATGCGGCCTGCGGCGTGAGCCTTTGACGGATTCCGTCTGCTCTGCACCATGTTGCGCAGTCGTGCGACAGTTTAGCCAGTTTGCACTGATTGAGGCAGCGGTGGCGTTTCCGGTGGCGGAATCGGGGTTCGGGGTTCGCGGCAGACCGGAGCGAGTTGCAGGGCCTCTTGACGGAGAGCCGTAGGGAACGCTTTTGGCTGGGTGGCAGGGTCATATCCGGGAGATTCGCCCTTTGTGTCGAGGCATTGCCTGTCAGCCCTCAGAGTCTACTTGGTGATGATGCAGGGGGGTGTCCCTCCCTGCCTTGTGTTGCCCCGGTGCCAAGAGTATCGTGGTCAGCCCGATTCGGTGTCCCGCAGTGCTGCGGCCATCTGCGCCCGGTTGGTTGCCTTGGCGATGAGGGTTTCCGGCCGATGTTGTGGGTCCTCCTGGCTGTTCAGGCCGTTGCATGTGCTTTGTCTCTGTCCATGGCCTGTTTCAGGAGCTCTTGCACCCTGGGCGTTTGCGGGGATTTCATGAGGTCGCAGGTGTTGCAGGGGTTGTCGAGGATGTCTCCGTCCCACTGGTTCGGGGTCCAGTTCTCTCCGTACCTGCAGACGTACTCTGTCTTGTTGGTGATGTGCCAAGTGTGGAGGATGGAGTGTTGCGTCGGATCTCCCGGCTGTTTCAGGGGTGCTGCCGAGCCTCCCATGAGCGGGTGCAGGGAGTGATAGATGTCCTCGGTCTTGGTTAGTACTACAGTTGCACTATTGAATCCAGCAGTGACAGCCGTCGCCGGTAGTGGCATCGCCGTGCCTGTGCCTGATGGTGCCGTCTCCACAGAGACCATAACAGAACAAGCTCAGTGGGATGATTCTCCGTCCATACCAAGCGGGTGAGCAGTCGGCGCACCTCAGGCACCGTCAGGGGAATCAGCGCTTCATCCGGACCGTAGCAGCCTCCTTTTCCCCCTGTTGCATCGCTTGGTGCCGGATCACCGCCAGATACGCCTGCGCCAGCATCGCCAGGGTGATGTGCCGGTACCAGCCGTCCCACCGGCGCACCTCGTACTGGTCCAGCCCCACCTGACCTTTGGCTTCCTCAAAGCATTCCTCTATGGCCCACCGGGTCCCGGCCACCCTCGCCAGTTCCTCCAGAGCCGTCCCCGCCGGGCCGTAGCACACGTAGTAAGCCAACTCCTCCGGCTTGGCCACGCTGCGCCGGACCAGCAACCAATGGCCTTTGCCAGGCTCCCGCACGGGCCTTATCGCCACGGCAGTCCAGTCGTAGATCCGGGGTCCCTTGGCACCATCGCCGGTGCTGCATCTGACCCAGCCTGTTTCGTCAACCTGCGACGCCAGACGGTCCGCCCGCACCTGACGGGAACCCTTTTCCGTCAAAGCCCACAGCTTCTCGCTGCGTTTGATGGCCAGCACATGTGGTATTCCCTGATGCTCCAGCCACAACCTCAGGTTGCGGTCGTTGCCATAGACCTCATCCCCGGCAACCCAGCGGAAGGGGACTCCCGATTCCAACGCCCGCTCCAGCATGCGCTGCGCCAGCCGGGGCTTGGTCTGAAAGCCAACATCCTCCGGCACCCCGGCCTCCCGCCGCCGTTCCCAGTCCTCCGCCCACACCTGGGGCAGGTACAACTCCCGATCCAGCAGGGTCCTTCCCTTGTCGCTGGCATAGGCCAGGAATACCCCAACCTGACAGTTCTCGATCCGACCCGCTGTGCCGCTGTACTGCCGCTGCACCCCAACCGACTTGTCCCCCCTCTTGAGAAAGCCAGTCTCGTCCACCACCAAGACTGCCTCAGCGTCTCCCAAGTGCTCCATTACGTAGCACTTCAGGTCATCACGGACCAGGCCCGCGTCCCAAAGGTAGCTTGACAGCAGGCGCTGCACCCCGTAGGGAGTGGCGTCGCCCGCCCTCTCGGCCAGTTGCCAGCCGTTCTTGCGCTCCACCGGACTGAGCAGTCCCCGCAGATAGTCCAGCGCCCGGCGGCGCGGCTCCGGCCTCCGGAACCGTCCCCCTATGCACTGGTGTACCTGATCGATGCCCTCGGCCCAACGGGCCACCTCCGCAACCTCATCCCCGCGCTCTGCCACAGCCTCACCTCATCAACACTCAACTGCCGCAATTTTACGTCATCATTAACTGCAACTGTAGTATTAGGGGAAGAGGCGATTAATTTTGTGAGAATTTCATGAACGCGACTTGCGGCGTGCGAGTATTCGGAATGTCTGCACACCCACCAAGATCGATGCTACAAAGACTATCAACTGGAGGACAGTCCTCACGATCTGGCTGTCCATGAGTGGGGAGGAAACCATAGACAAGACCATGAAGGTTAGTATCCCTGCAACTACGGCGAGATAAACACGCCGCACATGAGAGAGGCCGGAGCTCGCGCTCCGGCCTTTGGTTCTGAGGTAGAGTGCGTGGATCGCGAAGTAGAGACCCAGCAGGAGGAACACTCCGAAGATGATCAGCCAGATGAGTAATTCCATTAGTCGGGCTCCCCGGAATCCAGTTCGCATTCGAGTGAGGAACCGATAGGCAGATCGGTGACAGTGCAGACGGCCCTGTCGTGAGTTACCGTGCCCTCAGCCTTCGCGTTGGTCTGGTGGTCGAAGACTCCGCCGACGTTAGGAATGATCCGCCACTCGTACTCACCCTTCAGCCTGATGTGGACGCTGCTGGTGCCATTGTAGTCGAAGGAATTCACGTAGCAATCGTCCACTTGTCGGGCGTGTCGCGCTACGATCTGGTGCAGAGCCGGGCTTACGCTGGTTCCTAATGCCTTTTCGGTCTTTGCCTTGTTCGGTCTAACCTTGCCGGTGCTGTGTCCTCTGGTAGATTGTCATCGTAACCATTTTTTGCGCGTCATGTCCAGCCGATAGTGTCAGCATTTCGTAAATTGGCATTTTGGGTCTGTGGAGCTGGCATCGGGAGATTGGCAGGCTGTCTGCGCGCGGCTGGGCCGAGCTGCGGAATTCGGAATCTGGGAGCGGGTGGTGTTGGGCCTTTGCCGGCCCTCGGGCGGGACTGATCCATGTCGATTTTGCCCCCAGAGCTAATTTCATAATTGTCTCGTATGGGACTGCTGGGCCTGGTCAGTTGCGGTTGTATTCGCTGATGATGGCTTCAAGGCCCTTGGGGGCGGTGCGGGGGCCGCATGGGATGTCTTCGTCGTCGGGCCGGAGTAGGATGATGGCCTTGGCGAACCGGGCGGCGTCCTGCGCTTGGTGCACGAGCTGGAGCGCCTTCCTGCGGTTGCGCTTGCTACGGGGCTTGGTGTTGTTGTCCATCTGATCGATCAGCTGCTGCGCGCGGTTGAGGTTGTCGCCGGCCTCGGCAGTTGCCATCGCCGTGGTCTGGTAGCGGACGGTTCCGTCGGGGTCCAGTTCGTTCATGATTTCCTTGAGGATGGGGATGGGGATGTCGTTGGGACAGACTGGGTTGTTCTTGTCTATGGCGATCATGGGCCTGCTGCAGTTGGGGCAGCGTTGGCCGCTGTGCTGGGTCATTTCTTCCTCGGGTTGGTTTGGTTGGGGATGGCCTCTATGCTGCGGGGGCGAACTCGGGTTCCGGCAGGGGAATGTTTATGTGGTCGGTGGTGCGGTCTAGGTATAGCAGAAGCACGTGGCCGTTGCCTGTTGCGAACCGGTCGGAGACACCAGTCTGGGCCTTGCCATCTGCAAGGGGATAGCGGCACTGACAGCCCCTGCGCGACAGCCTTGGCGAATTACGGATTTCGGATTCCGGGATCGCGCGGATCAGGTCCTCTCAGGCGACGTGGGGGGGGAGCAACGCCGCCGTTCCGGGCCGGGATTTTTAATTTCGCAATCGTCTCAATCCTGGAGCTTGGCCGATTGTCTGTCACACGATCGCCAGGATTATGCTGATGATCAGGGTGAGGGCGCCGGTTGTGGTGGTGAATAGGAACAGGCCAAAGGCGGATTGGGCAGCTATTCTCTTGCGTCTCTCGGTCTCTAGAGCGTCCTCTCCCTGGTGCATGACGGCGTATGTGGCGGCCAGGGCCAACGGGGCGTAGGCTGCAAGGGCGATCATGGCTACGGCGGCAGCCAGGGTGTTAACGCTCGAACTCCTGTCCTCATTATTTTCGGTCCTGTCCGTTAGGTTTGCTTGTGGGGTGGGAGCTGAGTCATTAATATCTTTGGATGATGGCGAGTTGGCGTTTTCCACCTGGCTCTCGGTTTCTTCGGATTCCGAAACTGGGTTGAGGATGGTTGGGACATCTGCCACAAACAGTAAGGCAGCCAGGAGAGCGGTAGCGATTGTCAGGAGTGTAAGCGAAGCGGATTCGTAGGTTCTGCTCCTGCCTGGGTCTCCATTTTCAGGCACTATGGGTTCCTTCCTCTCTTGAACCCTCTTCCCCTTTTGGTTCTCCGCTGCCGGCGTTCAGGCGGTGCAAGACAATGAAGGTCCCTACGAGTATTGAGACCACTGCCAGTGCTGAAAGTGCAAGTATGGCGATCGCGTCCCAGTTGCCGGCTTTCCAGGCGAGGAATGCCGTCGCACCGAGGACGGCTAGGCACGCCAGTGATACGGACGTGACGCTTGATATGACGAGGAAAGAGAAGGCTCCCATGCCTGTCTTTAGCAGGGTTGCTAATGTGAACTTTACATTCGGTATTTTCCAATTCATGCCAATCGTCCCGGTAAGGAAACTCGCGTGGTCAGAGCTTCAGTTGGTTGCAATGGTTAAGCCAGTTGCTGTTGCTGCGCCTGCCGTATTGATCAGATCGTCATTCCGTGCAACCTGAATCCAAGTGCCTGCCTTCAGGAGCAGGCTGGGTGCGATCTCATTATAGAGAACAATAAAAGGCTGGTGGCTGGCTGGCCCGTCTCTGTATGTCCATGCCAACGTAGGCTCATTTTACAGAGCGGGTGTTGTGCTGTCACTCTGGTCTCCATCCTGAGGTGGACCCTGAAAACTGGACAGGTAGGCAAGCGAGAGTCCTGCTCCCAAGATGAGGGCAGCGGTTGCTGTCAGAAAGGAGTGGGAAATGCCGAAAGACCGGAGAAAGCACAGCCCGGCGTTCAAGGCCAAGGTGGCCCTGGAGGCGGTGAGGGCGAGGAGACAGTGGCCCAACTGGCCGGCCGCTACGAGGTCCACCCCAGCCAGATTCAGGCATGGAAGAAGGT
Organism: Dehalococcoidia bacterium; assembly: GCA_965261885.1. GTDB lineage: Bacteria > Chloroflexota > Dehalococcoidia > Lucifugimonadales > UBA3495 > VXOI01. The sequence continues at coordinate 3,851 of CBDHDY010000004.1, read as the reverse complement.
ACTCGCAGAGGGAGCCACCGGCGTTTTCAGCAACGGTCAGGAGCAGAAGGCCAAAAGCGACGCTGGCCTGATCGCCCGCCTGTACCAAGAGATCGGCCAGCTGAAGATGGAACGGGATTTCTTGGCGGAGAGGTCCGGTCCATGAGCTTGGCGAGGCGGCGTCAGTTGGTAGACCGGGAGCACCCGTCGTTGTCCGTCGCCCGTCAGCGTGTCCTGCTGGGAGTGAGCCGGTCAGGCCTGTACTACCGTCCCAAGGGTGTCGCGGGAGAGGACCTGACCCCGATGCAAGCTATGGACCGGCAATATCTGGAGACCCCCTTCTACGGGTCGAGGCGCATGAAAGCCTGGCTGGTGCGTCAGGGGTGTCAAGTAAGCCGGAAACGGGTGCAACGGCTGATGCGCATCATGGGGCTACGTGCCATCTACCGGCGGCCTCGCACCAGCAGGGCGGCGCCGGATCACCGGGTCTATCCCTACCTGTTGGAAAATGTCAAAGTGGCTGAGCCCAACCAGGTATGGGCGGCGGACATCACCTATCTGCCCATGGCCCGGGGGTTCCTATACCTGGTGCTTTCCACCTGGTGGCCATCATGGACTGGCACAGCCGTTACGTGGTGGCCTGGCGGCTGTCCAACACCTTGGAGGCGGACTTTTGCGTCGAGGCGTTGCAGGAGGCGTTGGGCGGGGGCAGGCCCGGGATATTAAACACCGACCAAGGCAGCCAGTTCACCAGCAGGGAGTTCACCCAAGTGCTGAGGGACCACGGGGTGAGGATCAGCATGGACGGGAAGGGGCGGTACGCGGACAACATCTTCGTGGAGCGGCTGTGGCGCACGGTGAAGTACGAGGAGGTGTACCTGAAAGCCTACGCTGACGCCAGGGAAGCCAGGAGGGAGTTGGGCGCCTACCTCCGGTTCTACAATGACCAAAGACCGCATCAGGCCCTGGGCTGCCGGACGAGGTGTACCACCAAGCCATCAATGTTCAGGAGGTAGATCGGAGGCAAATGACGTGTCCACCGGAATCGGCACTGGTATCATCAGAACGGTCAGCGGGACTCTAGCTTAATTTGGCCTCAACTCTGTCCAACTAACTGGGTCCACCCCAATTGCATTAATTGCCTAGGAAGCAGAAGTTAAAAAACAAAACGTAAGCTATGCCGAACACTATTACTCCTAACACGAGTTTGACAAATCCGTTGACGATGAAATTTGGTTTCTTCCTGTCAGGATCTCCCATGTCAAACTCCTCTTCCACAATCTGCGAACCTGCCGGGGAATCCCGTCCTGCATTCCATACACGCTACCAGGATGTTCTGGCGAGCGGCATGGCTCAAAGCCGATGACATAACTTCTAACCTCCTCAACACCCGGCATCTCCCCGCTGGCGTTGAGCGGCAACACATGCCAAGGGGCGGAATCGCCGTCCATCAGGCGAGTGTGCAACCCACCCAGTCGGAACGGGGGCCCGGCTTCCCGACGCCAAGTCTCAGCTTGTCCGCAGCGAATAAACCTCAACGGCCCCTCCAGTGACACCGGGGCAGAGAAAACCAAGTTGCCATACACTCCCGCCCGCTCCCCTCCGATCGTAAGTACGGCTACATTGTAGAAGTCCCAATCCTCTGGATCCTCATACCCTTCACTCCAATCAAAAGCGGTTAAGAACGCAATAACGGCAGCGCGCAACGCCGCTTCATCATATGCGTTGGCAACCGGGAACTCTGGAGTCAAGGGAAAGCAGTGTAATGTGGATATCACCTGCAACGAAACGGACAAGAGGGTGACCTCGGGAGTGGTTGTCTGGAACTCGGCCCACGGGCCGTACTCAGACAGTTATGCCAACTACCTCTCACGTCATGAGATGGGGCATATCTTCGGCCTGGCGCACGCGCCCTGCCACACCGGGGGCGACAACGGCGAAGGCGCCTACTACAGCGTGATGGCCATCAGCTGTCCCTATGATGCCAAGGACGAGTTGCAGACCCACGACATCAACGACATCGACGCCAAGTACTGACCGCGGCCTGATGCTGAATTTTCAGAGAAAAGAGGTCAAGAAGTGAATAGGAAAATGATGCCCATCAGCATTTTCATTGTCGCAGTGATGGCCCTGCTTTTGGCTGGCTGTCAGATGACACCCACCGAGCAGGGCTCGAGCGCTGTGGCGCCTAAGCCGCAGGGCGGTGGGGAGGACAATGCCGGCGTGAGAACGCTTTCGAGCGGCACAGGAGCGCCGCTCGCGGGCTACTATGTGGCACCGGCGAGCATGCAGGACCTAGTCAACCGCTATGACGTGGCTTTCATCGGAACGATCGGCTCCGTCGGGGAGCCGGTCGAGGAAAAGCCATACGATTGGGATCCGGCCCTTGATGCTCATTTGAGGGAACGCGGACTTCCCCCCTTCCGGGTATGGGTAACCTACTACGACGTAACGCTGGATACCGTGTATCTTGACGACGGCAACTTGGTTGATGACGAAGGGAATCAGGTTACTTCAACCAAGTTGCGCCTGTTCGGAGCTCACAATACCATGCGGCCCCAGGTCGGGGAGAAGTTCTTCTTCACACTGCAGGGCAACCCGGAGGGGGGCGGCTACGGGGTGAATGCCGATTGGAACCTCATTCACTTGGACGGCGGTGCTATCCGCGACTTCGATGGCAAGGAGCCCGGCTACGACGGGGTGACCGACGAGGCGACGCTGAAGTCCGTAGCCCAGACAGCAGCCGACAGCAGGGTTAAACTGCCTGTTGAGGAGTGGCCGGTGCAGGCGCAGTGGCTGGATGACGTTGAAGACGAGGATCAGGCCAACAGTAACTGAGTATCGGGTTGAGAACTACTGCGCGTCGTTCAAGTGAACGTCGTGGCGCACCGACCGGTGGGTATGGTGTCCAGAGTCCACATGGCTAGGTGGAAGAAGGCGCAGTAGCTCTCGGCCAGCTTGCAGTACCTGGTTATTAGTACTACAGTCTCACTTTAGGCAGGCGGCGGTTGTAGTGGCAGCGCTGGGCTGTTGCTTGGTGGCGTCTCCTCCACCACGACCAATACAGGATCAAATCAGGTGGCTGTCTTTCCGTCCATACGAGACGGGTGAGTAGTCGGCGCACCTCCGGTACAGTTAGGGGAATCAGCTCTTCATCGAGACCGTAGTGGCCCCCTTTTCCCCCTGCTCCAGTGCCTGATGTCTGATTACTGTCAGATAGGCATGGGCCAGCATCGCCAGCGTTATGTGCCGGTACCAGCCATCCCAACGACGGACCTCGTACTCGTCCAGCCCTACCTCTCCCTTGGCCTCCTCAAAGCATTCCTCGATGGCCCAACGGGTTCCGGCCACCCTGGCCAGTTCCGCCAAGGTTGTTCCCGCTGGGCCAAAGCACACGTAGTAAGCCAACTCTGTAGGTTTGGCAATGCTGCGGCGGGCCAAGAGCCAGTAGCCTTTGGCCGACTCCTGCAGAGGCCGTATCTTCACCATGGTCCAGTCGTAGACCCTGGGTCCCTTGGCACCGTCGCCCGCGCTGATCGTGCTCCAATCAGCTACGTCAACTTGCGACACGAGATGGTCAGCCCGAATCTGACGGGGTCCCTTCTCAGTCGAAGCCCAGAGTTTCTCGGTGCTCTTGATTGCCAGCACGTGAGGAACGTCCAATCGCTCCAGCCACAGTCGCAGCCTGCGGTCATTGCCGTAGACCTCATCCCCGGCAACCCAAGCGAAGGATACTCCCGATTCCACCGCCCGCTGCAGCATCAGTTGCGCCAGTTGGCCCTTGGTGTGAAAGCTGACGCTCTCCGGCACCCCAGCCTCCTGACGCCGATCCCAGTTCTCCGCCCACACTTGGGGCAGGTACAATTCCCGGT
>CBDHDY010000003.1:0-100289 GCA_965261885.1 Dehalococcoidia bacterium | reverse complement strand
CAGTAGGGTGGGTGGATTTCGCTTGAATAGCGAACTGCTCGATTGGCACGTATTTAGGCCCAAAGGGCTTACCACGACCGACCATCTCGTCGGGCAGGGGTCGGGGAAAGGCCCCGTCCACGCATGGAAGCACCTGGCGTGCATTCCACTATTGACGGCCATCGGAGAAGGCCGTAGTTGGCTTTGCGTCGGGTCTCAAAGACTGCGTCCTCCCGCTCCATCGGGCGTATCGTCCCCGTCCGGAGCGCGACGGTAGCGCCAGATATGATAGTGAGTGTCCATGCATCAACAGTAGTCCGTCATCATCCAGGTGGCCCGCTATTTCGGGCCCGTTGAAAAAGGCTATCCGAGTACTAGCGTCTCAATTCGTGAGACGAATATTCTCCTTTTGGCCTCAATTTTTCCACATGTTTGCCGTTGGTCAACATTATTTCTCGACTTCCAGCGGCGTTGAAACCCCGTTTCTCTCTCAATCTTCAGTGGAGCCCACTGGAGCCGACATTTTCAACAAACCCGGCATCGTGTACCGCCGCGGTGGAATGGACGTGCTGAAATAGTGGGGGCAACGTCAGCCAATGAGGCAGTTGGATCAGCGGGAACGACCCGGCGCTGCACCGGTGGGACGGGGAGCGCATCACCAACAAGCTACGGATCTGGGTGCGTACAGCGTCGTTGCGAGAAGCAGCGTCCATTCCTCAAGCCTCCAATTCTGAAGCATACGCGACGCAAATTAAGGGGATAGGTTCATGTGAATCTCAAGGCACAAATGCAAATGAATCCCAGTGGGAGGGTGCAAACGAACCTTACGGCGTTGGCAGGTGGAGGGCAATATATGGTTGCGAATCCTGCGTCCGCTTTAGCAGCCACGGTGCCCCTCAGGAGCGCCACCGCGAAGGAATCGAACTGGCGCCGTTGGAGGTCGATGGAGACTGTTCAGGTGCAGTGCTGCTCCTAGGGGCCGGAAATGAGCAAGTTCGCCGGAAATTCTCAAACGTACTACCGTAATAATATATGGCGAACAAAAGTGAAGCCGGCAGGAATGACCTGCCCCCTAGAAGTGGTCCGGTCAGCCGGTCCACGCCGCCGGAGAGGGAGTTCGCTCCCGTCAGCGCTGAGGGTGTCCACACCTGCGGGGTTATGAGCGACGGCTCCATCGCCTGCTGAGGCAACAATGAGGATGGCCAATCCTCGCCGCCAGGCGCACCTTGACCCCAACGGAGACGGCTAACCACCGGCGACAACAGCGTCACCCAATAAAAGGTACGGCCTTCTTCGGAAACGCAGGAAGGGGCCCGTCTCATCTAGTGAGGAACACTATGAGTGTTGGCAATCTGACTCTACGCTGGTCCGGCATCCTGATGGGGATCCTGTTCATGGCCGTCGTTCTAACCGCCTGTGGCGACGACAGTGCGGAATCCACGTCCACGATAAATGGCGACTCGGGAGCATGGGAAGAATACGGAGCATTCTGTTCCGAGGCAGCCCAAGAGGAACTGGACGACAACGAAGATTACACCAACGGCGAAGTCTCGACTTTCTATGCAGAACTTGTCGAGAGGATGGAATCGATCGACCCACCAGTAGAAATCGCCGACTGGCATGACAGAGTCCTGGCGGCATGGACAGCCGTGAAGAGGCTGATCGATGCAGAACCCCAAGACGCAATATTCGATCCGCTTATTCTCTTCTCTGACAACGAGATTTTGTCCCGATTCGGGGAAGTCGAAGAGGCGTTCAATGAAATACCCGCAGATGTCCGCGAGCGGTTGGCTGCAGCTGGCTGTTCAGACGACGCCGATTCTGAGCCGACTGTAACGGCGACGTCCACGGCTACTCCAACCGTAACTCCGACACCGGGGCAAATCGCAGCGGAGACAGCTACACCTAGGCCTGAGCCGACTTCGACGCCCCTACCAACGATAGCGCCAACGCTGATACCCAAGGCTACTCCAACCGTCACTTCAACGTCCGGGCCAACTGCAACGGCGACACCGACGTCTACTCCAACCTCAATCTCCCGAGATGACTTTGAGAAAAATACTCCATTGGGCTATAAGAGCGTCGATCTGGGTGACAGCGGCAGTGTATGGGGACATCCCGGGAGATTCACTAGCGACTCCAGCAACGGGACAGTAGCTTACATGCTGTTGGGAACGATTGCAGGTTGCAATTTCGCTGATGCAGAAGCTGACCGCTCCAGCAAAGCGTACATCAAGATACAGTCCCTGGGACCTTTGACAGGATATGAGTCTGTGAGTGTGTGCCGCTTTTCCAGCAGGACCTGGAACTCCTGGGATGGAGTAAGGGTGACTCACCTACGTGTCTTTGATGAGAGCAGCCCCAGCAATGTCAGGGAGTATGTCTATGATGACGCAACAGGCAGGTATGTCGAGACAACTTCCTATACAGTTGACCCCAAGGCCGTACCCACGGCTCAGCCAACACCCATACCCACGGCTCAGCCAACAGCGCGCGACCGAGATGGGGACGGTCTCATCGAAGTGGACAACCTGACTCAGCTTGATGCTATTCGGTGGGACCTGGACGGTGACGGCATTTCTGACGATGCCGACTATGCGGCCGCTTTCCCCGATGCCAACACCGGCACGTTGTGCTCTGTCGAAAGCTGTGCTGGGTATGAGTTGACAGCCAATCTTGACTTTGACACCAATGGAAACGGCGAAGCGGATGAGGGCGATGCCTACTGGAACAGCGGCGCCGGATGGATACCGATAGGTGAAGGCTCGCCCTTTGTTGCCACTTTTGAAGGCGGAGGCCACACAATTTCCAATCTGTATATTCGCAGGTCACCCAATGTCGGCCTGTTCGGAGTTCTCGGTTCTGGGAGCACGGTCTCAGGTATTGGATTGGTGGCCACCAGCGTCGGAGCTTCCGGATACGGATCTGCCGGTGCGCTTGCCGGAATTGGCCACGGCGTCATTGAAGACAGTTTTGCTGATGGTCTCGTTGCTGGGTGTGTTGACGAGATCGGTGGACTGGTTGGCGTCAATGAAGGTAGCATCGCGAACAGTCGCTCCGCCGTCGATGTAATTAACGCCGGTAAATCCCACGAGGCTGCATTCGTAGTGATCACCGAAGTGATCACCGACCTGATTGACATTCCCCTGTTCATCTCCAGCCGTCTTGCCTGCTATGGCAGTGTTGGTGGCCTGGTTGGGGACAACAAAGGAACGATAGCTGGCAGTCACTCCACCAGCGTCGTGTCCGGACTCACGGACAACCTCGGTGGTCTGGTCGGCGTGAACTCCGGCGCTATCACCGACTCTTACGCTACAGGCAGCGTGTCCGGCAAGGGCTTTGCTGACCTTGGCGGGCTGGTGGGTGCAAACGAGATCGAAGGCAAGATCATCACTAGCTATGCCACTGGCGACGTGTCGGGGCAAGGTGACAACTTCGGTGGTCTGGCCGGTGTGAACTCCGGCGTCATCGCTGCCAGTTACGCTGCGGGCAGCGTGTCCGGCAACGGCTATGCTGACGTTGGCGGCCTCGTCGGGGACAATGGCTTCACTGGTGTTATCACTGCCGCCTACGCTGAGGGATCAGTGTCCGGCAGAGCTGACCGTTACGGCGGTCTGCTTGGATCGAACCAAGGCCTCGTATCATTTTGCTTCTCCACAGGCGAAGCGCCTCAAGGTGGAGGAGGGCTGATTGATAGTAACGGCAACTATGGCACCGTAGCCAATTGCTACTGGGATACGGAGACCTCCGATCAATCCGATAGCGCCGGAGGGGACGGCAAGACCACCGCTGGGTTGCAATCCCCTACCGGGTACACGGGCGCTTACGCCGACTGGAACGTGGACTTGGACGGAGACGGCTCTAGCGACGATCCGTGGAGATTCGGCTCGGCGACCGAATACCCCGTTCTCAACTTGGGGACTATCGAAATTGATTACGGCAATCTGAACACCAGACCCCCGCTCGAAGACAAGAGGAACGAAGCATTGTGTAAACTAAAGCCGAGGTGGGATCTACATTTCTGGGACGTCTAAAGCAGGTCAGCGCTACCGAGTAAAGCTCTCCCGTCCGCACATTGAAGTCAGTCCGACCTCTGTAGCCGGGCATTCATCAAATGCGTATTTCACCTTGGCTCTGGTTTAGGCCCGGAACAAGGGGCCGTAGTCCGCTCGTAACGTGCAACACCGATTGGCAACCCTTATTCCAGCCACCGGGAGGATTCACCCGCGGACTCGCCCTGGGGGCACCCGGCCACCATGGCGCTGTTGAACCATCGGCCCGGCCGCATGATCGCCGAGTCCGGAATCTCAGCCCAGGTCGAACCACCCGGTCGAGGTGGCTGGAAAACCCGGTTGCACAACAGGTGGCAGAAACCAAGACTTCAGGGATTCCAGCCACAGGCCGTTTCGTGGTTAAAGGCATTCTAATGACAGTGATGATGCCTTTGGATTTGGCCTGTCAGATCGTCAGCGCGACCTGAGGGCCGCAAGTTCGTTCCAGGTCCGGCTGTTGTTACTCATCGCATTCCTCGGCTGTCCTGGCTTGTCGCGGGTCACGGCCTGCCGGGGACAATGAGCTTGGGGGAGACGACGTCAAGGTTCCCTGCCGCCTCTGCGAGGAGCGCACGAACGCCCATCAGGTGCTGGACCAGCATGTCACCCAGCATTTCCAGGTCCTCCGCGTCGCCGCTTGTCTCGATGATGCTGGCGTGGTATTCGATACTGAGCAGGTGGAATGCCACGGCCGCCTCCCTTCCGCCCCGGGCCAGCATTTCGTTCAGGTTGACTTGTTGTGGGCCATCGTTCCCCATCGTGGTCATGGACTTCTCCTTGTGCAGTGGGTCCGCCGGCTGCCTGAGATTGGCGGACACTCAAGTGCCCGGGGGCCTGTTTGTCTGTTAATTCGATTTACACGACTCATAGGGCGACCTCCAAGATGAGGGTGTTTTTAGCCCGAATCCACCGAAGGGTGCGTATGAGAGGCCTCCTGAAGAAACAAGAAGGTGCTCCTCTGAATCTGGGATAATGGTTTTGTAACAGCAAAACAGTCCCAGAAAAGGAGCACTCGATTGATGCTGCCACGCAACCACCTCGACCGCATCCAAATCGCCTTCGATGACAGGGCAATCGCGTTACAGGTGGTGGGCTCGGCCCCGGATATGGCGTTCACCCATGGGTTGGGGGAGGCACTTCCATAGGTAGACTTGTAGCACGGGGCCTCCGGCGGCGGGACAGCGAACTTCCGCGAGAGGGTCGGCCACTTCAGTGAGAAGTACCTGATTACCATAGCCGTCGATAGATTGAAGCCTTCGGACACTACCAGCAGCAACGAATCCATCTCCTGTTCAGGCACCATAAAGATCTAAACTAAAGCCGAGGTGGGATCTACATTTCTGGGACGTCTAAAGCAGGTCAGCGCTACCGAGTAAAGCTCTCCCGTCCGCACATTGAAGTCAGTCCGACCTCTGTAGCCGGGCATTCATCAAATGCGTATTTCACCTTGGCTCTGGTTTAGTACTGGACCAAATCAGGATTGGCAGGGATAGAGGCGGTGGAGTTTGCGTCTGGCGTCTTGGGCAGTGAACCGCCAGTTAATAGTGGTCCCTGCCGCGTTCCGCTCTGACACGCAGGCTCTGACGGCGTTTTCCAGGCTGTCCTCGTCGGCGTTGCGTCCGCGCAGGCAGGCCCGGGCCAGCACGCTGAACTCGATCTCCGCCATATTCAGCCAGCTTCCGTGCTTGGGAGTGTGGTGGAACTCCAGCCGCTTGGCAATGCGCCGAGCCTCGGCCGCCGGAAAGGTCTCGTAAAGCGAGGCCATCCGATGGGTGTTCAGATTGTCGAGAACCATCCGAATCACCGGGACATCGGGGTAGGCCTCATCCACCAGCCACCGCATTTGGTGAGCGAAGTCCGGCATGGTGCGTTGCCGGGTTATCGCCACGTGGCGCCAGCCCCGGCGAGGCTCACAAGTGAGGAACAGGTTGCGCGTCCCTGCCCGCTCGTATTCGTAGTCCTCACGCCTCGGCCTCCCAGGCTTTGCCGGAAGCGGTTCCCTGATGTCGGCCAGCAACTGGGTTGAGGTCTCGTCAAAACAGACCACTGGCCTCTGGGGATCGTAGGGCTCGGCGTAGAGGTCCAGGACGTCCTCCATGGCCGCCACGAACTCTCCACCTACCTTGGGGATGCACCATTGTTTCTTGAGCCACGGCTTGAGCATGTTTTTTTCAGCCGCAGGCGCACCGTCTCGGGAGACAAAGACTCCACCAATCCCAACTCCACCACCTTGCCCGCCAGGGCCCGCATGGTCCAGTGGTCATGGCCATCGGGCACCGGGCTGCAGGCCAAGGCTATCAGGTGGGCCTCCACCCTTTCATCTACCTTTCTGGGCCGGTTGACCTGGTTATGGTGCCTCAGCACCTCATCCAGTCCCTCCTCGGCATACCGCCGCTTGGTGCGGAACACGGTCCGCTCCGACACGTCCAGTGCCGCCGCCACCTGGGGGGCGGGCCAGCCTTCATCTATCTTGAGCAGGATCCGTGCCCGGGTGATGGCCTGGGCAGAACTCCTGCCAGCCCTGATCACCTTCCTGAGCCGTCCCTTTTCCTGTGTTGCCAGCCGGACTCCGTACTTCTCCTGCACCATGACCACCTCCCATCCCACAACCATTCGTCTGCCCCCAAGGTAACATCTCATTGGGATCATGAATTAACTGACAATACCAGTTTGGCCGAATACTAGTCCATCACGCCACCGTCCAAGCCGACATGCTCAGCCCATGCGATCTCAACGACTTCTCGGAAGAAGAACTGCTTGCGCTAGGTGTGATGGTCCCGGCCCACGGTGGGCGGCTCTTATACAGCCGGGGAATGGTGAGTTTCACTCACTCGATACGACTCACCAACGAGTTGTTGAGCTGGGCGAGTAGAGGCGCTGCTGTACACGGGGAATCCCGCGAGTGGATTGCGAATGCCGTAGGGGTTCTGGTGCTGCCCGGAGAAATCCTTAGCCCTTTCACTCATGCCATCCGGGCTACAGGCGGACCTCCTACCGCAAGGGGGATGGAACTGTGCCTGAAGGCGGTTGAGGGAATCGTGGACTGGGATAGCAAGCGATACATTCACTTCACGGGCGCTTGGAACTCCGTGTCGCCAATTATCGAGTACATATTCCCAGAGAGTCCGCATGTCCCCCCGGTATGGGCAACCTTCCTCCTATACGAATCGGGCGGACAGGATAAGGGCGAACGTCTGGCAGCCCAGTTCAGGGCGCTGAACATGCCCGCTGTAAAGGATGGGGCCGGTATCTACCTGAATGAAAATGCCGAGCGTTGGGCTATAGCCCGTGGTAGGGATGGAATCTTTCTGCCCGCGTTCAATCTCTACATTCACAGAAACATTGGCTTCGGTGCAACAGAGATGGAAGCCGACATCAAGAGAGTGGTCCAGAATGGCACCATCCCGGACCACTGTTCCCTGCAACGTGCAAGAGGATCATTTCCACATGGAATTGGGTGGGTGGAATACGTCTGCGACAAGGAGGCGAGAGCCTATGGTGATCCACCGGAGGGGACATTCGCGACAATCAGCGAGGGCACTGGGCATGTCTGTGCGTTGATGACAGACGGAACGCCCGTGTGTTGGGGATCAGAGTCCAATGGCAAGTCCTCACCTCTGGCGGGAGCAAAGTTCACAACCATCAGCGCCGGATCCGACCACACGTGCGCCCTGCTGGCAGACGGAACGCCCATGTGCTGGGGAGATGACCTACGTGGTCAGTCCTCACCCCCAGCGGGAGAGAAGTTCACGGACATAAGCGCGGGATTTGGTTACACCTGCGCACTGAGACAGGACGGCACGCCCTCGTGTTGGGGCTACGACATTTTTCAAAGGCTTTCCCATCCCAAGGAAAGGAGGGAGCTCTTTTACTCGTCAAGATTCCGGGAGATGGACGCAGGTGAGATATATGATGCCTGCGGGCTGCTTGCAGACGGGGGGATGCTGTGCAACAGGGACCGTTCAATTCAGATTGGACAGGATGCTCATTCCATCAGTTCAGGTATAGGTGCTGTCTGCGCACTGCGGAGAGACGGATCGGCGGTGTGCTGGGGATCAGATGATTTGACCCCCCCAGCCGGTGAGAAGTTCACGGACATAAGTGTAGGCTCGCGTCAACTAGCCTGAGGACTGAGAACAGACGGCACGGCGGTGTGTTGGGGGCCTTGGGCTTCGTTACCGCCGCCCGCTGGGGCGAAGTTCATCGAAATCAGTGTTCCCTCTGCCAGGAGCGCTGACAGCGGGTACGGCTACGTCTGTGCGCTTAGTGAAAACGGGGCGGCGGTCTGCTGGCCGAATTGACGCTCTCGTCGCTACAGAAATTGCCGAACATCACCCCCTACCCCTCGGCAGGCGGAGTAGGCTGGGAGCCGCGTCGACGGTTATGAGCATGGCGCGCGTCGAGTGGGTGAAGTCGATGACGGCCTAGAACTCTGGCCGGAAAGTGGCGTCGGCCGGCCAGCGGCTATACTTGAGGTCAACAAGCGTAGCGAGGGCTGAGAATGCTGGGAGAGCGATCGGACCAGAGGGGTCTCTGGGAGGCGGACCGTCTGTATCTGGACCATGTGGGGCGGGACACTTTCTACGGTCTGCTGGCCTCGCTGCGGGGCCGGTTGTTCGGGGATGCAGATTTCGCCGTGTTCTACTGCGCCGACAACGGCCGGGACAGCGTGCCGCCCAGCCTGCTGGCCACGGCCCTGCTGCTCCAGTCTCACGACAAGGTGAGCGACGCCGAGGCCAAGGCCCGGGCCGACTTCGACATACGCTGGAAGGTGGCCCTGGGGATTGAGGTGGAGGACAGGCCCTTCGCCAAGAGTACATTCCAGGTGTTCCGCGCCCAGCTGATACTGCACGACAGGGTGCGGGAGGTATTCGAGTCCAGCCTGCGTCTGGCCCGGGAGTCGGGCTACCTGAAAAGGCGGAGCATGAGGGTGGCTCTGGACACGACCAACATCCTGGGCCGGGGGGCGGTCAAGAACACCTTCAATCTGCTGGCCGACGGGGTCGTCAAGCTGTTGGGGGCGCTGGCGGCAGTGGAGAAGGCCAAAGTCGAAGAATGGGCCAAGGCCCGGGGATACGGGCGGTACCTTGCCTCCAGCATCAAGGGCGAGGCTGCCATCGACTGGTCGGACAGGCGGGCGCGCACGGCCCTGCTGGCCGGGATTGTGGCCGACGCGGACCGGCTGCTGGAATTGTCGCGTCAGGCGCAGGGGGAATTGGCGGAGGACAGCGCCGAGCGTCAGCAGATAGTGGCGGCGGCGGAACTGCTGGGGCAGTTTCTGCTCCAGGACATTGAGCGCAAGAGCGGCGATGGCGACGGCGATGACGGCGTGAGCCTCAAGGGTGGGGTGAGCCAGGACCGGATGATGTCGGTGCATGACCCGGAGATGCGCCACGGGCACAAGAGCAGCAGGAGGCGTTTCGACGGACACAAAGCGGCCATCGTCGTGGACACCGACACCCAGCTGATCACCGCCGTGGAAGTGTTGCCGGGCAACGCTCCGGACAACCTGGGGGCGCTGGATCTGGTGGAGGAGAGCGAGGCCAACACCGGTGTGCCGGTGCAGGAGGCCATGGGCGACGCCGCCTATGGGGACGGCGGGACCCGCCAAGCCTTCGCCGATGCGGGCCGCAGGCTGGTAGCCCGGGTGCTAGGCCGCCCCGGCCGGCAGCGCTTTCCCAAGGATGACTTTGTCATCGACCTGGCGGCGGGCAGTTGCACCTGTCCGGCGGGACGGCTTACCCACACCATCGTGCCGGCGGGAAAGCGGACTGATGGCAAGGGACGGGTTCACCACCTGCGGGCCTTTCAGTTCGACGGGTCCGAATGTATGACATGTCCACTGCGCTCCCAGTGCATCTCGGCCAAAGGCAGGAGGGGACTGTGGGTGCTGATCCATCCCCAGGAAGCCCTGTTGCAGCGGGTCCGGGCATTGCAACAGAGCGCCGGGTATGACGAATATCGAGCGCGCCGAGTGGTGGTGGAACACAGATTGGCGCGGCTGGTGCAACTTGGAATCCGCCAGGCACGCTACTTCGGACGAGCCAAGACAAAATTCCAGCTGTACCTGGCGGCCACGGTGGCCAACCTGACCCTGGTGACGGCCAAGGCCGGCCTGCCAGGCGGCACCGGTGGCGGTTGCAGTGTCGGCAACTCCCTGCGCACAAAGGCCATCCGTTCCGCCCTTGACTTCGTCCCTGCGCGGCTCGGTCAAGTCATGCCCCTGGCCTTGCTTGCGTCGGCCTCACTGCCGAAATTCATCCCATTCATCTCCCCGGACAAGGCTTTCCGGCCAGATTTCTAGGTAGTGTCGTCGAATCGAGTTGATAGTGGTAGATTGCAGTGGTGAGTGAGCGTGCTTGGAGTGGGGCATATGACAGCATCGCATCGTCGGCACGACCTTTCGGAGCGGGTTTGGGAACGGCTGCAGCCTCTCCTTCCTGGGGAGGCTGGCAAGGTGGGGCGGCTGGCACAGGACAATCGCCAGTTTCTGAATGCAGTGTTCTGGATTCTACGCACCGGTGCGCCTTGGCGAGACCTGCCGCCCGATTACGGGGATTGGAAGAATACTCATCGCCGGTTTTGCCGCTGGCGGGACCGTGGGGTCTGGGCTCGTTTCCTGGACAGCGTGATCGATGACCCTGAGTTTGAGTGGTTGATGATTGACGCCAGCCATATCAAGGTGCATCCCCATGGGGGCAGGTGCACGTGGGGGTAACCAGACCATCGCCCGCACTAAGGGGGCTGAACAGCAAACTACATCTGGCCTGTTGATGCCCACGGAATGCCGGTACGGTTGGTTCTGACCGAGGGCACGGTGGCGGACTGCACGCAGGCCCCAGTCGCTGACGGCGGACCGGCCGGCCCAGTATCTGCTGGCAGACCGGGCCTACGACACCGACGCCATCGTGGCCGGGGCCATTGCACAGGGAATGGAGCCGGTGATACCTCCGAGGAGCCACCGGAAAGATCCCCGCTATTACGACAAAGACCTGTATCGGCTGCGTCACCTGGTGGAGAATGCATTTCTGAACTTCAAACAATGGAGGGCGGTGGCAACTCGCTATGCCAAAAGAACCGCCTCGTTCCTCGCCATTTGCCAGATTAGAGCACTGGTCCTCTGGACCAAGTTATTTTGACGACACTACCTAAAGGGACTCCCGTTGAACGCAGGGAGAAGTCAGCAGATTGGAGAAGACTGCATGCAGAACAACACCTGCATAACGGTACATGGGAAGCGCTTTCATTACACCTGGCTGCGCGACCACTGTTTATGTAAGGAGTGCTATCACCCGGAATCATCACAAAAGATCTACGACATCAGCCTGAGTCCTCTGCCTGTGGAACCCCATGCGGTTGAGGAAACTGAAGAACAATTGCGAATTCTCTGGAACGGACCCACTCCACACGAAAGCATCTTCCAAATTAACTGGCTCCTTGACCACTCATACGACCCCGCCCCAAATCCCGAATCACAAGGTGAAATCGCCCTCTGGGATGCGGCATATTTAGAGGCCCACCCTCCAGGATTCTTCGACGCTCCCGCGACTTCCTTCGAGTCGTGGACTCCACAGCTCACAACCCTGGGATTCGCCGTACTACACAACCTGGACCGGTTGGACCTGCACCTCTGGTTCAACGAAATCGCCCCGATTCATGTGACCGAGTATGGAGTGACCTCGCGGGTGAGACCGACATCCGAGGCCAGAGACCTCGCCATGTCAAACGCCGGGGACGGCCTTCTGCCGCACACCGATGGGTCGTATCGCTGGGGGGAACGGCTTCTGCAGTTTCTATATGCACACCACAACACCACCGTGGGCGGCGACACCATCCTGATAGACGGTTTCAGGGTGGCACAGGGCTTTCGCCGGCAGCACCCTGTTGAGTTTCAACTGCTGGTTTCGACACGAATACAGTACCGGCAGTACGACAGGCCGGCCGGCTATTTGTTCAAGCACACGACTCCCATTCTTCTCCTCGACAATTCGGGTGAAGTCGAAGCGGTGTACTACTGCCCTAAGAACATTGCCTGGCAGCTTCCCTTCGATGAGGTGGACGGCTTCTACCGCGCGTACAACCTGTTTTCCAGTTACCTGAACGACCCGGCGTACCAGTATCGGTTCCGTCTTGAACAGGGCGACTGCGTCCTATTCCAGAACTTCCGGGTGCTGCACAGCAGAAGCGGATACGATCCAAGTTCGGGTTACAGGGATTTCGAAACCGGTTATGTGGACTGGAGCTACATAGAGGCACGAATGGAGTACCAGAGGGTCAACGGCAACATGCAGCCACCGATAAAGGGCTGATTTAAGCAGCATCTCAGTAATTGGAAGCGGCGGAGATAGAGTGGGCCGCGTGGGCGGAGGATTGCTAAGTATCGGCGACCAAATACTGTACCGCCTGCCATCATTCATAGGGTTGTAGCCGACCCCGTGGATGGTGCGACGGATGTACAGAGTGGACGTATATCTGCGGGTCCGAAGGGCGGTGATGGTGGATGGGATGAGCATGCGGGAAGCAGCCCGGACGTTTGGCCTGCACCGGGACACCGTGCGAAAGATGCTGGCCTACTGATCAACGACAATTAGTTTTGCCGGTTGGCGACGACTATTTTTGCCGGTCACACATGGTAATCATCCGGTACAGGAGGTGCCGGATTGGTTACGGATCAGCAAGTCGCATTACTGAGGCGAAGACGGATGGAAGGAAAGAACAGACGGCGGCGGCCATGGCTGGGATGAGCGAGCGGTCGGCGCGCAAGTGGCAGTGCGGCCCGTTGCCGTCGGAGACCAAGCAGGAGCGCCGGTGGCGCACGCGCCCCGATCCCTTTGACGGCGTCTGGGAGGAAGAAATTCTGCCCCTGCTACGGGGCGAGGCTGCTGGCAGGCTCAGGGCAACGACAATTATCGAGTGGCTGGAGGAGAAATATTCCCGGCCGGTTCAGCGCCTCCCAGCTCCGCACCCTGCAACGCCGGTTACAGGACTGGCGGGCACTCAACGGGCCGGATCAGGAGGTCTACTTCCCCCAGGAGCATCCACCTGGCCGCGAGGCGCAGCTCGATTTCACCCACTGCAACTCTCTGGGAGTGACCATCGGCGGCCGGCGCCACCGCCACCTGCTGTTCCAGCTGGTGTTTAGCCAATCAGGGTGGCGCTACGCCGAGGTGGTTGCCGGCGAGACCTTCCTGGCCCTGAAGCAGGGGTTGCAGAACGCGCTCTGGGAACTGGGCGGCGCGCCCCAAGTCATACGCTCCGACAACACCTCGGCCCTCACCCATGAAATAAAGCGCAGCCGTGGCCGGGCCCTGAACGACAACTACGCCGAGCTCTTGGACCACTACGGGCTCGAGGCCACGCTGATCAATTCCGGGGAATCCCATGAGAATGGCGTGGCCGAGCAGGCCCACTACCGGTTGAAGGACGCTTTGGACCAGGCCCTCATGCTGCGGGGCAGCCGGGACTTCGATTCCGCCGAGTCCTACACCGGCTTCGTCAGGAAGGTGGTGGACCGGCGCAACCGCCTGGTGCAAGGGAAGCTGGAGGAGGAACGCCCACTTCTGCAGTGCCTGCCCCCAGCTCCGGTGCCGGAGTACGTCAACCACCAGGCCCGGGTGCGCAAGTGGAGCACCATCCAGCCCTTCGACAAGCTCAGGAGCCGGGCGGACCTACACCGTCCGCTCCCGCCTCATCGGGAAGGAGGTGCAGATACGCCTGTACGCCGAGCATCTGGAAGTTTACTACAAGGGCCGCTTGGTGGAACGCATGGAGCGGGTGCGCGGTGAAAGGGAGGCCAACGTCAATTACCGCCACGTCATCGGCTCCTTGGTGCGCAAGCCCGGGGCCTTCGCCCGCTACCGGTTCCGGGAGCAGATGTTTCCCACCATGACCTTCCGCTTGGCCTACGACGCCCTCAAGAGGTGGCGAGGCGGACGGGCCGACGTGGAGTACGTGCGGATCCTGCACCTTGCGGCGACAACCATGGAGTCGACGGTGGACAGCGCTCTGGCCCTGCTGCTGGAGGCCGGTGAGCCCTTCGACTACGCCATGGTCAAGGAGCTGGCCAACCCGGCTCCACCGCGGGCGCCGGTGCTGACCCTGCCCGGCACGCCTGATCTCAGGGTCTACGACAGCTTGCTGGCGGGGGTGGCCTGATGATGGACGCCAACGCCATTCAGGTCCGGATCGGGGAGCTGTGCCACCAATTCCGGTTGCCCACCATGGGGGCGCAGTCGGTGTCCCGATTCACCGCCGCCGGGCACGGCGACGCCCTGGAGACCCTCTTGGAAGTATTGGAGCAAGAGGCCGAGGACCGCCGGCAGCGCCGCATCGGCAGGCTGCGCACCGCGTCCAGACTGCCCGTCGGCAAGACTTGGGAGACCTTCGAGCACGACCGGGTGCCCCTGGCGCTGCGGCAGCAACTGGGCGAGCTGTCTGACGGCAGCTTCGTCGACCGCGGCGTCAACGTGCTGGCCTTCGGACTGCCCGGCACCGGCAAGACCCATACACTGTGCGCCTTGGGCCACCGGCTGGTGGAGGCCGGACGATCGGTCCTATTCGCCCCGGCCTACCGGCTGGTGCAGGACCTGCTCGCCGCCAAGCGCGACCTGGCGCTACCGCGACAATTACGAAAGCTCGATAACTACGACTTCCTGCTGCTGGACGACCTGGGATACCTGCCCCAAGGGGCCGAGGAGTCCGAGGTGCTCTTCACCCTCATCGCCGAACGCCACGAACGCCGGTCCCTGGGCATCACGTCCAACCTGGTCTTCTCCCAGTGGGAACACATCTTCGCCAACCCCATGGCCACGGCGGCGGCCATCGACCGGGTGGTCCATCACTCGGTCATCCTGGAATTCGACGTGCCCAGCTACCGCACCGGAGTGGCCCAGCAGCGGGGTCGGGAACAGGGGGTGGACCGGCAAGAATAATCGACGGGACCGGCAAAAGTAGTTGACGCTGAACGGTAACCCGACGCCCTCCTTCGGTGGATTCGGGCTTAACCTGGGAAAGCTGAGAACTCTAGTGGTAAGTCGTTCAGGTCCAGTTCAGTTCGTGTTGTTTCCAAATTGCCCTTTTCTACCAGCAATATGGACATACAGACTTGGGAGTAGCGCGTACCCGCCATCTTCGAGACCTCATGGAAATAGCCTGTGCCTCTCAAAGCTCGTGGGCGGGGGACCAGGTTTAATAAGCAGTTGACCACCTCATCGGCGTCGCTCACCACATAGGGCACTATCCCTTCCTGGTCCTGCGCGTCGAATTGGATTCGATAGTGAGAATCTTGGAGACCTCCCTGGCTTTCAATATCCTTTAACAAGCGCATATCCGCCAAAACGAACCTGCTGGACACCCGGTACATTTCCTCCCATACTTCCTGATATCTAGGTTCGATAACCAGGACGCTAGTGCAGTGGACCAAGTCGAAGGCCCCGTCATCGAAAGGAATTGTCACCCCATCGGCGACCTCAAATCGGGCTTCCTGATAGGTCTGGCGGGCCAGGTCGATGGCTGGCTCGGCTATGTCTATTCCAGTATAGTCAACGGTTGGTTCCAGGGTGCGCATGATGTTGAAGAATCCGCCGGAGGCACACCCCACATCCAGCACTTTAATCCCCGGAAATAAAACTCTAGGCAAAAAAACTCGCTCCGATGGATAAAGGTCGGACACTTCATGCCGATGTTTGGAGTAATATTCGATGGCGCTCGGCTGGGACCATGCCTTAGCGTATTCCAAAGTGCACCTTCTGCTGTTCAAGGGTTAGCCGGCATCCAACGCCCGCTGATTTCCCGTGGCGGCGGAGACAGCGTTAACTTGGAGCCTTCCCGGGATCCAGAGTCTCTGCCGCGAAAATTCTTTCGGCTGTTTGGAGGTCTTCCAAAGTATCAATCTCCGCCCACTTATTGGGTGCGGCGCAAAGAATAGCCAAGCGCAGGGAGCCTTGAGAAATCAGGTCGGAGAGGACCGCCTCATAATATTGGTCGTACCGCTGCTGCGCCACATGGGATTCCAGCCGGGGAACTATCTTATACTGTAAAACCTCTTGGGAGAATTTATAAATATTTACTGTCTTGAGGACGGATGAGTAGTCGAAAGCATTCCCTTGGTGCGTTTTTAGGACCATCCTGCCAGCCCGAGGGCCATTGGCCTGGATAACCGTTCCATCCATGTAAGGCTGAAATCTTTCGACGATAGCAACGTCCCGTTCAGGAGCTTGAGCTAGTCTCTGTAACAACTCGGGATCGAAAACCAGGTCCCCTTCCAGCAAGAGCACCTGGCTATCTAGGTGTTGTCGTGCAAGCCACAGGGAGTAGATGTTGTTAGTGCAGTCATAGAAATGATTCTGAACGTAGTGTATGTTCATGCCACCGTACATAGTCCCGTACCTGTCAGACACTAATTCTGAAAGATAACCCACCACTAGGATTACGTCTCGGACACCTGCCGTCAACAATGCCTCTAACTGATGCTCCAGGATGGGTTTAGAATTGACCGGGACCAGACATTTGGGGAGGGACGAAGTGATGGGGCGCAACCGGGTGCCCATGCCCGCAGCAAGAATTATTGCCTTCATACCCTACCCCGCCTGGTGCAATCTGGATGTCTGGGAGTCTGGATGTCCTAGAGATGGTCCGGGGTCTAGTCCTTGCAGGGCAGCTACCAGAGCCGCATTGTCCGCTTTGGTGCGGGAAGCAATTCGTATGTAAGAGTCCTCCAGTCCCTCCTTCTCACTGCAATTGTTGACCAGGATATTGTACTGCTCGAATAGAGCTGAAGTTAATTCCCCTCCGGTAAAGCCGTGGAGGACCCGGCACAAGACAAAGTTGCCTTGGGTCGGGAAGGGATGAAGGTAGGGCACTCCGCGAAGTTGTTGAAACAGCCGCTGGGTCGCTTCCCGCACCCTTAAGCACGAAACCGTGAACTCCTCTTGGTACTCTCCGTAATGGCGTAAGAAGAACTGGGCTAAAGAATTGATGTTCCAGATGGGGAGGTCCTGTCGCAGCTGCTTGACGCGCTCATTGTCCCCGGAGACAGCATACCCTAAACGAAGCCCCGGGATTCCGTAATTCTTGGAGAGGCTCTTCAGCACGACCAAGTTCGGAAATTCGAATACCAAGTTCGACGCTGCTTGATCCGATTCCGTGGTTACGAACTCAATAAATGAGTCATCCACCAGCACCAGGTCCAGGTCCCTGAGGTCTTCCAGCAGAAAGGCAAGGTCAGATTTGGAGATAAGGGACCCGGTAGGGTTGTTGGGCCGGATGAGTACAGCCGCATTGGACCCCGTTTTTCTCACGTGCCGTACAAACGCTTCCGGGTCAAGTTTGAATTCGCCGCGAAGGCGGAAGGGGTTGACTTTCCTGCCCAAGGTCTTGGCTCGGTTGGTAAACTCATTGAATGTGGGTACAGGGATAGCCATATTCTGGACGAATCGATTGACCAAAAGGTCTATCAATTCACTGGCGCCGTTTCCGACCACCACCTCGTTCTCAGTTAATCCCAAGGGGTCCGCCAGCAATGATGATATATACCAGTTGGTCGACGGATAAGCCTTGACCAATTCGGTCAAATGTACCCCCAAGTCCTCCAAGAGAGTCTCTGGGGGGAAAAAGGGGTTGCTCATATAACAAAAATCTTTGACTTCAAAGTCCCAAAATCCGCCGTACAAAGAGCTCACATATTCTACCGTCTGGTCGGGCATGAATTCCTCCAAAAGGACACAAAACACGAGCCTTGGCGCCCTAAACGAGTCTCGGAAATGCAGAAGACTCCCAGTGGGTTAATGAGCGGGGATAGCTAAACCAATACCAAGGTGGAATGTGCATTTCGGGATCTTGAAGATGACCGAAAGGGCTCCACGGCTCCTCATATCACCTTTAGCCCCCAACTGGGGTCGCCCGCTACAGTGCGGTCTAGAAATATGTACATCTCACCTTGGCTTCAGTTTAGGTAAGAACGGCCTGATGACGCTTCGGGAGCGAACCGAACCCTCTGAAATGCTCATAACGAAGGTTGAACCGGAAACTTACTCCAAGAAGCGCCA
Source organism: Dehalococcoidia bacterium (assembly GCA_965261885.1). Taxonomy (GTDB): domain Bacteria; phylum Chloroflexota; class Dehalococcoidia; order Lucifugimonadales; family UBA3495; genus VXOI01. The sequence goes on along the minus strand of CBDHDY010000003.1, from coordinate 82,213 downwards.
TACAAATGTCCAGAGAGGCCGATTCCCAAGACAAAAAGGGCAACGGCCAGATGGCAAGCCTCCATTCGTTTATAGCAATACCTTAATTGACTGGAAGTGTCAACTTGGGAGGCTAAATGATTCCCAGTGCCTCACTGCCGCCCGAATCGAGCGTTAACATGACCCTCCGATTGACCGGGCAAGGAATAAGTCCCTGTTACTGCTATCAGATCTTTGGGTTTCGTCCCGCGGCCTGCCGGTGCTGCGTCCCTCTTGGAGCTGCCGGGCGGCCTCTTGGGTCTGGTCCGGCGCCGCCATCTGCACCTTGATGCGTGATTATGATCGGATTTCCTCTTTCTTCGTCTAGAACATTCGCTCAGGCCTCCTCCCGGGGCCAGATCTTGGTGCAGAGGGTGGCCATCCACTTGCTCCGGTCGCTTATGTCCTGCTCGGTGAAGTCATCCTTCTGGGGGATGATCAGCACCTGGGTGAGGAGGATGTCCCGGTGTTCCTCCAGCGATTCCCGCTTCTTCTCCAACCGGGCTTCCTGCTCCCTTTTCCTCATGATGGGCCCGTTGATGAGGGTCAGGTTGCCGAGTTGCTTCAGCGCGTCCTCCCGGCGCTGTTGCCTGCTGGGGGTGGGGCGGCTCTCCTGGATCGGGTAGTTGGTCGTGCCTGCCTCTCCTGGGGGGATGAGTGTGACGGTTCGGAGCTTCCGGTCGGTGGGGGCGGAGCCCCTGGTCGATCCGGAGCCGGTCCTCGATGGCGTGGAGGACCATGTCGCGCCAGGTGGGCGTCATCTCGTGGGGCTTGTCGGAGACTTGTCTACGACCTCTGCGTCGGAGGGCCAGCGCTTGGCCTCGTTCCTGGTCTGGGCCAGCCATTGGTAGGCTGCGGTCTTGATCGGCTCTCCGGCGGCCAGTGCTCTCTGCAGGCGGTTCAGGATACCGATGATGTTGCCGCTGGTGCCCTCGGTCAGGGGCATCCCGGCAAGGACCCGGCCGACGACGTAGCTCTCGGCCATCCGGAGCACGCGCCGGTGGCGTTGTCCACGGCCAGCAGCAGTACGAAACGCGGTTCCCGATCCTCCAGCCACGGATGGTGGCTACCGTCGATCTGCACCAGCATGCCCTCCTGGGGCATGCGCCTACGCCGGAACCGGTGCTGTGGGGATCGGCGGGTTCGAGGGCTGCCGATGCCGGTTTGGGCCAATATGCGTCGCACCGAGGGACGGCTCAGGTCGATGCCCTCACGTTCCCGCAGCAGTTCGGTAAGGTGAGTGTGGTTTTCCCCCGCGTAGCCGTTGCTGGCTAGCTTCACCAAGGCGGCCGCGGCTGCCTTGGTCAGCGTTTTCGGCATAGGATCAGACACAGCGGCTACCCTGCTGATCACGGCTGGAAGCAATCCCGAACGCCTCCACTCCGAGGCTGCTTTCGCAGCCCTGTGCGGAGTGAGTCCGATACCCGCCTCCTCCGGCAAGACCAACCGGCACCGGCTGAATCGGGGTGGCGACCGCCAAGCCAATGCAGCTCTCTATCGCATCGTCATAGTCAGGCTTCGACATGACGGCCGGACCAGGGAGTATATGCGCCGCCGCATCGGAGAGGGAATGAGTAAGACCGAGGTCATCCGGTGCCTAAAACGCTACGTTGCTCGCGAGGTCTTCGCCGCCCTCAGAAATCAGTCCGGTATGGTCGGCAGACCAGCTTGACATCTATAGCAACTGTCTTTGGTGTCAAGAGGAACGAACTGCGGATGGCGAACTCATGTCTCCCCAGAATGCACGATGCTTGAGCATGGCGTTGAGGATGACGAGCAGTTTGCGCATACACGCGGTCAACGCCAGTTTCTTGGGCTTGCCAGCCGCCAGCAACTTCTGGTAAAAGTCCCGGATCACGGGGTTATAGCGGCTGGCCACCAGCGCTCCCATGTACAACACAGCGCGGATCCGGGCGCGTCCGCCCCAGACAGTGCGTTTACCCCGGATGGTACCGCTATCCCGGTTGAAGGGAGCTACCCCCACCAAGGAGGCGATCTGGCGGCGGTCCAGTGTGCCCAACTCCGGCAGGTAGGCCAGCAAAGTGAGGGAGAGCTGTTCTCCCACGCCGGGAACGGTCCGCAGCAGGTCATCCTTCTCACGCCACACTGGACTCCGACGAAGAGTCTGCTGCAGCCCTTCGTCCAAGTCGTTCAACTCCTGTTGCAGCCAGATGATGTGCGCCTCTATGCGGGGACGCACAGCGCTAATGGCGGTTCCCCTCCGGTTCTTCTCAGACACCAGCATGGTCATCATCTGGTGCCTGCGGGCCACCAGCGAGTTGAGCACCTGGGTCTCGGCGTCTCTGAGAGGACGCACGGAGGGACGAACGGCGTCAGCAAAGTGGGCCAGGACCGCCGCGTCCAAGGCATCGGTCTTGGCCAGCGTCCCGGTGGCCTTGGCGAAGTCTCGAACTTGGCGCGGATTGACCACGACCACCGGCAGTGCCGCAGCGGCCAAGGCGGCCACCAGCGGCAGTTCCAGTCCGCCAGAAGCCTCCAGCAACACCAGGGCGGGATCCAGATCCACCATCTGGACGACGAGTTCTTTGACCCCGGTCTCGTCGTAGGAGACGATCCATCTCTGTCCCGTAGGCCGGACGGCGACATCAACCTGGGCCTTTGAGACATCAATGCCCACGTATCTCGGTTCTCCTTCCATCTCTACCTCCTGTTTGAGCGTCGGCCCGGCCTTGCAAGATGCGGGCTTGGTTGGCCCAGGCAACCGTTCGGGCTCTACTCCGGTACGGGTGCGGCGACCCTCGCTATAGAACGGTCTTCCATGACCAAGGAGCATTCGGTCTGCCGCACCCTGATCCACGTGATTGACGTGATTGTCACACGCCAAAACCAAGATACAAGGAGCATCATTTTCCCTGAACAGTTAACTGGTGACCGAATCGTAGATCAATAACAACCGGGTATCTCTGGGGTTTCAGCACTCCCAAGGTGCGTTACTTCCTCCGCCGGGCCAGCCGGAGAAGGGAGGTGGTTGAGGAAGTGATGGGAGACGAGTTTGAAGGAGTGCTGGTCAGTGGCTTCTACGGCGCTTACAACGTGCATAAAGGGCTGCACCAACGATGTTGGACCCACCTGCTGCGACATCCACCAACTGAAGGAGCAATACCCTCAACATCAGGGACTGGCCGAATGGGTGCGGGAAGTATATGACCATGCCCAGGCATATCCCGGCCCGGACCCGCAACTGCCGGAAACGGTGCAGCAGTCGAAAGCGGGTAAAGCAACAACAACAATACCAGCAGCAGCTATTGTCCATCTGCAAGCCTTACCTGGACGGCGGTGCACCCATGAGGGTGCTGTGCCAACGGGTGGAACGCTTCTTGCCGGAGTTGTTTGCCTTCGCCGCTGACCCCCGGGTGAACACGGACAACAACACGGCGGAGCGCAGCCTGCGCCCAACGGTGGTGAGCCGGAAGATCAGCGGCGGGACCCGTTCGGAGCAGGGAAGCGAAATCAAAAGTGTCCTCGCCTCCTTGTTCGGCACATGGCGCTTGCGAGGCTGCAACCCCTACCAAGCCCTGAACTCCATCCTCTCCCAACCCCAACTCGCCCCAGTCTGAACAGTTACGACCGGCCTTGGCATTTGCGAAAACATCTTTCACGACATAGAGTATCGTCTGCACACCAAGCGTTTGAGTCAGGGTAAGGAGAGAAGATGGCCCTAAGCAATGGAGCCGATGAGGCGGCCCTAGAGAGGTCATATTCAGTCTTGCAGCCGATGGACCCAGCCGCCGCCGCAAGGATGCTGAAGGAAGCCAAGCAGATCCTGGACCACCTGGGAGTGGTTTTCTTCCTTCGGCAGGGCACATGTCTCGGTGTGATTAGGGACAACGGATTCATCCCGTGGGATGATGACTTGGATTTGAGCTCGGTCATCGGACTTCATGGGCTCACCGAGAATTCAATAGACCGGGTTGTGGCTGCCTTCAGGGACAACGGGTATTTCGCTAAAGTGGAACCCAACGACCACTACATAAGTGTGGCGATGATGAAGTCTTACATTAGGATCGACTGGATTTGCCATTGGATCGTTGACGACTGCATAATTCAGTACCCTGGAGTACGAATCCCTGTCACACTTGTCACTCAACTGAAAGAGATTGATTTCATAGGCGAGAAATTCCTTGTGCCAGACCCGCCGGAAGAATACCTGCGGTGCAAGTATGGCGCCGATTGGATCACTCCTAAAAGGACAGGGTATGAGAGGGATATCTTGGAATTGGTCCCGGAAAGTCCGCTCCCCGCGCCCAGCCGGCTCAGTCAGTCGAGCCCCATCCCCAAATCGGGCGACAGCCGGGTCCGGGTTCTTGACCATACCGGCCAACCGGTCTCCCGTGCAGAGGTCATGGTCGCTGGACTGGGTAGTTACCAAACTAACGAGCAGGGTTACGCGATTATTGATCTGCCTCGTGGCGACTGGTACGCGTTGATTATCAATTATGGCGATCACGAAGAAGTGCTCTACCAGGAGAAGCTGGCTAAAGGCGAAAGTTACGTCTATAACCCAAACCCATCAACCGCTTCAGGACGACTCTGCGTTTTGTCGCCGGAGTGAATTCGCTAAGCCCGAATCCACCGAAGGAGGGCGTCGGGTTACCGTCCTGAAGCGGCAAGCAGGTGCTTCTGGGATAATGGTTTTGGAACAGAGAACCGCCCGGAAACAAGGAGCACCCAATAGATGCTGCCACAGAACAATTCCGACCGTATCCGCATCCTCTTTGACGACCGCCGCCTGGTGGCCAATGCCGGCCTGCTCCTGCCGGCCACACTCGCCCAGCACCTGGGCCTGCGGGAACTCGTCGACCATCACCTCGACCTAGGCGGCGCGCCGGGGCGGGCCAACACGGGGGACAAGCTGCTGACGCTGGTCGCCTCCGCGCTGGCGGGCGGCGACTGCATCGACGACGCCGATGCGCTGCGTGCCGGTGGGACGGTCGGTGTTCTCGGCTGCGTGGTCAAGGCGCCATCCACCCTGGGCACCTTCCGCTGGGGCACGTCCGTCAACTCGACTGCGTGAGCCGCCAGTTGCTGGCCCGGGGCTGACCGCAACCCTCAACTAAACCAAAGCCAAGGTGAAATGCGCAGACGCATAGGGTAGATTTGTGAGGTAACTGGATTAGCTGGTCTCAGGAGTTGTAGGGGTTAGTGATGAGTGTGAAGGAGATTGATCAGTTACTCGAACAGTGGGAGATGAACGTCAGGGATCTGCACCGGCGGGTGATTTTGGCGCCCACACCCAGGGAGCGGGAACGCTGGCACTCCGTCTGGCTGTTGGCCCAAGGTTGGACGGCATCGTCCACGGCGGAGGCACTGGGACGGGATCCCCACACCATAGGCCGGTGGTCCAGGCCGGTGGTCCAGGCCGGTGGTCCAGGCCGGTGGTCCAGGCCGGTGGTCCAGGCCGGTGGTCCGCTGCCTTCGGCGAAGGCGGCCCAAAGGCCCTGATATTCGAGCAGACCGGGGGTTCCCCCCCGCCCTTGGCGAGGCGGAGCAGGCGGCGCTGAAAGAAGCGGTGCAGGAGTTGCCAGATGCGGCGGGCATTGGTATGGCCAACTGGACCCTTCGACAAGCTCAGGAGGAGGGTGGTTCGTGAGTTCGTCGCCTTGTGGTTTGGCATCAGCCTGAGCCGCAGCAGTTGCCTGAACTACCTGCACCGGCTGGGATTCGCCTTCAAGCGTCCCAAGAAACGTCTGTTAAAGGCGGATGAGGCCAAGCGGGAGTCATTCGTGGCGGAGTACGCCGCCCTGATGGAGGAGGCGTGTCAAAGCAACGCCAAGATATTCTTCGCTGACGAGGCTCATTTCCGTGCCGACGCCGAGTTGCGGGGCAAGTGGGTGTCGAGGGGAGAGCCGGCATTGGTGGACTCGACCAGTCCGAGGCACGGAGAAAAGGCCAGCTACTATTCGGCGGTGTGCTTGGAGACGGGGGAGGTGGAGTGGAAGGAACTGGAGGGGAACAGCAACAGCGAGACATCGGCAGCCTTCCTGGAGCAGTTGCGTGAGAGGCACTCCGGGCGTCTGAACGTGATCTGGGACAACGCGCCGGCACACCGTGTCGAAGCGGTGAGGGAGTATATCCGGACGCCAGGTCTGAACCTGCGGCTGGTGAACCTGCCAGGCTACAGTCCGGATTTCAACGCCGATGAGGCCATCTGGGGTTGGACGAGAGAGGAGACCACCGGGAACCTGTGTTTGGGAACCAGTGTTTGGGAACCAGGGAGGCGGTCCATGAAAGGGTCAGCAGCTTCCTGGCCGGTCTGACCAACCGAAAGGACGAGGTGAGACGGCGCTGCCGGACCGTCCTGCAATCAAGGGCAGAAAGGCTATTTCAGGACTCCCAGCACCATCGCCAACCCCAGGCAAATGCACATCCCACCTTGTCTTTAGTTTAGGTAGACGTCAGGCGTTCGGAGTTGCCCCTAATCCACTCAGCGAGAACGTTACACGTTCCAGGAGACATATTCTGTGACAAATGAAGACGTAGCATCCATCGTTTCCACGACGCAAGCCTACTACGACGGCCCTGCTGACGAGATCTACCGGACTATCTGGGGCGACAACATACACCTTGGCATCTACTGCAGCGAGGAATGCCACCAGCTGGAGGCCAAGGAACACACCAACGAGATCATGGCTACTGCCGTACCGCTGGGGCCGGACATACAAGTCCTTGACCTCGGCTGCGGCTATGGCTCGGCCGCCCGCTACCTTGCCGCAAGCTTCGGCTGCAGGGTCACCGGCACCAACATCAGCGAAAAGGAGCTGGAGCTGGCCCGCACCCGCAGCAAGGAGGCCCACCTCGAACACCTGCTGAACTTCGAGTACGGGGACTTTCATCAACTGGGATACTCCGATGAGTCCTTCGACGTGATCTGGAGCCAGGATGCGTTCCTTCATGCAGCCGACAAGATGGCGGTGCTGTCGGAGTGCCGCCGCGTCCTCAGGCCGGGTGGCGCGCTTGTCTTTACCGACATCCTGGTGTCTCGGGAAACCCCGGACGAGGATCGGGCAAGAATATACGACCGGGTGAAGTCGCCGGACATGTGGGACCTGGGAGACTACCGAAGGGCTTTCTCCAGCCTGAAATTCCCCATCAGCAGGGAGGAGGACTGGTCGCGTAATGTGGCACCCTCATATGCTTGGGTGAGGGACGGGCTTCAAGAGAAACGGGAGGCCCTGCTGCCACGCGTCGGCGCCGAGACCATCGACAACACCGTTGCGTCCCTGACCTTCTGGGTTGAGTCGGCAGAATCGGGCAAGATCGGCTGGGCGCTGATAGTAGCAAAGAAACCTGAGTGACAGTGCCCGGCTGATTGTGTTTAAGCCCCGGGAAATTGACTAAACCTTGAGTGCTGAATTCGGGTGCTGTCTCAGGAAGGGAGAGCAGGCGCTTCAGTCAGGGCCTGTTTGACATCTATTGCTGCGGGGGCCGCACGTGCTGTGCCAGCTGGCGGATGGTCTCGGTGAAAGTTCGGTCGCTGTCCCTCATCTCGGGGAATTCCTCTCCGAGGGGTGTGCTGCCGATCAACCGATACATTTCCGCAACACCCTTAAAGAGGTGCGGGGTCATTCCTAAACCCGAATCCACCGATGGGAGGCGTGAATGCTGGGCAAATTGGGATGAGGGAGCCTGCAAGGGAGAAAGCCTGGGCTCCATTGGGACCGATGTGACCCCGCGAGGGTTTTCAGTAGCCGCACCGGACCTGGAGAGCGGTCTATGGAGGCTGGGAATCGCGTGATAGTGAGATCGGACGCAGCAGGATGCACTCGCGGGCGGGGCGGACGCGAGTTTGGAGGTGTTGGGGCGGTTGCGGACAGCGCCGTCAGGCTGGGAGTGGGGTGGCTCGCAGTCGGGCCAGGGCGCTGCTGAACTGGGCTTCCCAAGGCCAGCGCTGTGGCAGATGCAGTGTGAGGCGGCGGGCCGAGCGGGTGAGCCGTCCGGCCAGGCAGAAGAACCGACGCCGGAGGGTCTTGGTGGTCACGATCTGCTCACCCAGACCGATGCGCGCTGTCCAGCGAGCGAGGTTGTGGGCCATCACCTGCACCGCCAGCCAAGCCCCGTTGGCAGCGAATCGGCCGGACGGCAGGTGGTTCAGCCCGACGCCGTACTTGAGGTCTCGGATGGCGTTCTCGATCTCGGCGTGGCGGCGATGGTCAGCCTCCAGCTCGAGCGTCTCCCCGTCCCGGTCGGTGATGAAGCCGTGGTAGCTGTAGCTGGCGAACAGGGCCAGTTGGGAACCGGGCGTGGGCTTCACCCGCCGGACGATGAGCCGCACCGGCGCGGCGCCGGCCTCACTCTCAAAGGGAGTGTAGGTGGTCTCGGCCACATCGGCGGCGCCGTCCATCCAGTAGGGGATGGGCGTCCAATCCGTCTCGGGTATGGCCTCGATGAGATTGCGCAGGCTTTTGTGCTGGCGGATGGTGATGGAGTAGCGGACATCCATCTTGCGGCAGACGGCGACGATGGCGTGGGCATAGAAGCCGCTGTCGGCCCGCACCGTGAGTCGGCCCCTGGCGCCGGCGTAGCGCACCCGTCCCACCGTCTCGCGCAGGAAGTGAGCGGCGCCCCGAACAGTGTTGGCCCGGCCCTCGCGCAGCCGGGACATCAGCACGTCGCCGGTGCCGGCGGCCACGGCCAGCAGCGGGTGATAGCCCCGCTTGCCGGTATAGCCGTGGTGGCGTGCGCCCTCCTTGGCCAGACCGTAGCAATATTATGGCCTTGTCCGGCCTGTGCAGAGGCGACTAACTGGTGAGTCGGCCCAAGGATGTATGCTCATGGCGGGGCGTGTCGTCCGGACAAAGACCGAGCAGACTCTGGTGCGTATTGCCCGACCCGTAGCATGGTCCGGGAGCCTTACGACGGCATCATTGGTGACGCCCCGATCGGGGCGATCCCGTTGGGGAGAGTGGCACAGTCCGCGGCTCCCTCCGGCGACACGCCTACACGGCAATGGTAGAGGCGATGATGAGCAGACGCCAGAGCAGCGCAAAACCGGAAGGGCTGTCCCAGCTGAACCTGAACGCGGCGGGCATCGACGTGGGCGCTACCAGCCACTATGTGGCGGTGCCCGCCGACCGGGCGGAGCAGCCGGTGCGAGAGTTCGAGGCTTTCACGGCGGACCTGTACCGTTTGGCGGACTGGCTGACCGAGTGTGGCGTGGAGACCGTGGTCATGGAGTCCACCGGCGTGTACTGGATACCGCTGTTCGGGGTGCTGGAAGAACGGGGCTTCCAGGTGATGCTGGTGGACCCCCGGCGCATCAAGAACGTGCCCGGCCGCAAGACCGACGTGCTGGACTGCCAGTGGCTGCAGCAGCTGCACACCTACGGCCTGCTGTCGGGGGCTTTCCGGCCCGACGGGGAGATCCGGCGCTTACGCAGCTACCTGCGGCAGCGGGTCATGCTGGTGCAGTACGCATCCCACCATATCCAGCATATGCAGAAGGCGCTGACCCAGATGAACGTGAAGCTCCACCACGTCATCAGCGATATCACCGGCAAGACCGGCCTGGACATCATCGAGGCCATCGTGGACGGCCAACGGGACCCGCGACAACTGGCGCAATTGCGCGATCCCAGGATCAAAGCCGACGAGGCAACCGTCGCCAAGTCGCTGCAGGGGCACTGGCGGGAGGAGCACATCTTCGAGCTGAACCAGGCCCTGGAGCTGTACCGGTTCTATCAGGATAAGATTGCCGAGTGCGACCGGGAGATTGAAGCCCAGTTGGAGCGGTTTGAGGACCGCAGCAATGGTGATCCTCCAGCGGCGAAGTCCGGCCGGAGACGCAGCAAAGGAAACGCGCCACGCTTCGACGTTTGGACGCACCTGTACCGTATGACGGGGGTTGACCTGACCCAGATCGACGGTGTGGATGCCTACACCGCGCTCAAGGTGGTGAGTGAGATTGGCGCCGACATGACGAAATGGCCGAGTGCGAAGCACTTTGCGTCCTGGTTGGGGCTGAGCCCGAACAACCGCATCACCGGCGGCAAGGTCATGAGCTCCAAGACCAAGCCCAGCGCCAACCGTGCGGCGGCGGCCTTACGTCTGGCGGCCAACGCTCTGCACCGCTCCGACAGCGCCCTGGGCGCCTTCCTGCGCCGGAAGAAGGCACAGATGGGCGGGCCCAAGGCCATCACCGCCACGGCCCACAAGCTGGCTCGCATCTTCTATTCCATGCTGCGCTACGGTCAAGAGTACGTGGACGCCGGGGCCGAATACTACGAACGCCGATATCAGCAGCGGGCGTTGCGCGCGGCAAAGCGGCGGGCGGCGCAACTGGGCTATTTGCTGGTGCCCATCCCCGATGCTCCGGAACACACGACCTACGCACCCCCTGACGCGCCAATTGCCGCGTGACGACGTTGGTTAGTGGGGAGGTCTCGCAGATGGTGGAGTCCAGGTCGATGGTCAGCGGCCCGTCGCCGGGTCCCGCCCCAGCGGCCCAGGCCCGGGCCAGCAGCTCACGGCTCACCCGGTCCAGCTGGCGGACATGGCCCCACCGGAAGCTGCGCAGGAAGGTGCCCAGGGTGGATGGCGCCTTGACCCTACAGTCGAGAACACCGGCCGTCCCACCGGCGCGCAGCGCATCGGCGTCGTCGATGCAGTCGCCGCCCGCCAGGGCAGAGGCGACCAGGGTCATCATCTTGTCGCCGGCGTTGGCCCGGCCCGGCGCGCTGCCGAGATTGAGGTGACGGTCAACGAGTTCCCCCAGGCCCAGGTGTTGGGCGAGAGTGGCCGGCAGGAGCAGGCCGGCATTGGCCACCAGACGGTGGTCGTCAAAGACGATGCGAATACGGTCGGGGTGGTTGCGTGGTAGCATCAATTGGGTGCTCCTTTTCTGGGGTCGGTTTTTTATTGCAAAACCATTATCCCAGATTCAAAGGAGCACCCTTTGACCACTTCAGGTCGCTAACCTGACGTCCTCTATCGGTGGATTCGGGCTTAAAGGGAGCTATGAAGGACCGGGCACGGAACACGGCGCCGATCGCGGTGAAGACTCTGAACAGACCCATCAGTGCCATGCCCCACCTCTTGATGTGTCCCCGCACACGCGGGGACAGGCCCGCCTGACCGAGGTTCGCACAACCGGTCTTCTGGTGAGCTGACGTAGCACCCAGGGACAGAACGGGCCCCGTCTCCTAACTGTTGACTACCGACTGCAACAACGCTACTTCCGAAGGGCAAATACCCACTGCTCGCCAGAGGACTCTGTGGGAGAATGTGCAGCAGGCCAAGCTCAAGGGACTCTCCTTCAGGGCGACCGCCCGCGAGCTGGGCATCCACAGAAACACCGTACGCAAGTACGCCCTGGCCGAAAGCCCGCCACTGAGAAAGATCAAGAGCGCAGCGACGACACTACAACTTGAGACTGGAACAACCGCCTAAACGGACAATACCGCAGACCAGTTAGGTGGACATTTTCGCCGGACAACAAAACCCTTGACACACCATTCTAAAAGCAGGCTTTATGGCCTGCCGTTTTTTCATTGTCGGAGTAATTCGGCTTGTGGCCCAGCGAACCCCTCAGATTTTTCCCCGCACTTTACGCCCGTGGGTAAAATGATGAAACATTCCCTTAAATAACCCTTTGAGACTAGTACTCAGTCACGCCAGGAATGACAGTTGCTGAGAAGCAAATTTAAGTGAACTGAATGTGGGACTGACTGTCACCCGTGAAATTTATCCTGCCATTTCAAACGTGACTGAGTACTAGAAATCTGGCCGGAAAGTGGTTTGAGTCGCCGAGCATTTATAATTGGGGTCAACAAGCGTAGCGAGGGTTGAGAATGCTGGGAGAGCGTTCGGACCAGAGGGGTCTTTGGGAGGCGGACCAGTTGTATCTGGACCACGTGGGGAAGGACACCTTCTACGGTCTGCTGGCTTCCCTGCGGGGCCGGCTGTTCCAGGACTCCGATTTCGCGGTGTTCTACTGCGCTGACAACGGCCGGGACAGCGTGCCGCCCAGCCTGCTGGCCACGGCGCTGCTGTTGCAGACCCACGACAAGGTCAGCGACGCCGAGGCCAAGGCCCGGGCCGACTTCGACATCCGCTGGAAGGTGGCTCTGGGGATTGAGGTGGAGGACAGGCCCTTCGCCAAGAGCACGCTCCAGGTGTTCCGGGCCCAGCTGATCCTGCACGACAGGGTGCGGGAGGTATTCGAGTCCAGCCTGCGCCTCGCCCGGGAGTCGGGCTACCTGAAGAGGCGCAGCATGAAGGTGGCTCTGGACACGACCAACATCCTGGGCCGGGGCGCGGTGAGGGACACCTTCAATCTGCTGGCCGACGGTATCGTCAAGCTGCTGCGGGCGCTGGCGCAGGTTGAGGGAATCAGCGTCGGGAAATGGGCCAAGGCCCGGGGATACGGGCGGTACCTCGCCTCCAGCATCAAGGGAGAGGCGACCATCGACTGGTCGGACAAGCGGGCGCGGACGGCACTGCTGGCGGGGATTGTGGGAGACGCGGACCGGCTCTTGGAATTATCGCGGCTGGCCCAGGGGGAGTTGCCCGAGGACGGTGCTGAGCGTCAGCAGATAGTGGCGGCGGCGGAACTGCTGGGGCAGTTGCTGCTCCAGGACATTGAGCGCAAGGGTGGCGACGGCGACGGCGATGACGGCGTGAGCCTCAAGGACGGGGTGAGCAAGGACCGGATGATGTCGGTGCACGACCCTGAGATGCGCCACGGGCACAAGAGCAGCAGGAGACGCTTCGACGGACACAAGGCGGCGATTGTGGTTGACACCGACACCCAGCTGATCACCGCCGTGGAGGTACTGCCGGGCAACGCTCCGGACAACCTGGGGGCGCTGGAACTGGTAGAACAGAGCGAGGCCAACACCGGTGTGCCGGTGCAGGAGGCCATGGGCGACGCCGCCTATGGAGACGGAGCTACCAGGCAGACCTTCGCCGACGCGGGCCGCACCCTGATTGCCCGGGTGCCGGGACGGCCCGACCGGCAGCGCTTTCCCAAGAATGACTTTGTCATCGACCTGGTGGCGGGCAGTTGCACCTGTCCGGCAGGGCAGGTCACCCACACCATAGTGCCAGCGGGACGGCGTACGGATGCCGCGGGTCGGATACACCACTTGCAGGCCTTCCAGTTCGACGGGTCCGAATGTATGACATGTCCCCTGCGGTCTCAGTGCATCTCGGCCAAGGGCAGGAAGGGACGGCGGGTGCTGATCCATCCCCAGGAGGCTCTCCTGCAACAGGCCCGTGCGTTGCAACAGAGCGCCGGGTATGACGAATATCGAGCGCGACGCGTGGTGGTCGAGCACAGATTGGCCCGACTGGTCCAGTTGGGCATTCGCCAGTCCCGCTACTTCGGACGCGCCAAGACGCGATTCCAGCTGTACCTGGCGGCTACAGTGGCCAACCTGACCCTGGTGGCGGGCAAAATCGAGCTGTCGGACAGTGTCGGCGGTGGGCTTCCGCGCCACCGCGCCGTCCTCAGTGCCGTCCCCAGTGATGTCCAGGCTGTTTCCCACGGTGTGGTCGCCCATGCTACGGCCATTTTCGGCGCTGTCCGGCTCGGACTGCTGTGGTCCCAGATTCTGTTCGCCCCGGCTTTACTGCCGAAATCTCTCTCCCCATCCAGGGCTTTTCGGCCCGGCTTCTAGACTACGTGATAAAATCCACACCACCCGGAGATCTCAGGGAACGTCATGACCACAATCAACGACATAAGCGACCTGATCAGGATCATCCGGCAGGACCCGGACTGGGCGGAGGCACTCCGGAGCGTGCTGCTGTCGAAAGAACTCCTAGCACTGCCGGAAACCTTCGCGGCGTTCGTCTCCGAAAACCGGGAGAACTCCCGCTTGGTGAACCAACGCCTGCAGGCGATAGAAACCAACGTTGCTCACCTCACAACCGGCCAAGCCAGCATAGGAGGAGACCTGAGCCGCCTCGCCGGCGGAGACTACGAAAGCTACGCCGCTCGGAGAGCACCCCTGATGGCGGCAGACCTGCTGCACCTGCTCAACGTGAAGACCCTGTCCACCCCCAGTGAAACGAAATGGCTCGACGACCTCGCACTCAGGGCCCAACTCAACGGAGACATCACACACGCCGAGGCCCTGCAACTCCAAGCAGCCGACCTCATGCTGCAGGCCCTCCCGTTCCCAACCAACATGACTCCGTCCGTGGAACTGATCGCGCCGGGGCCGGAGGGAGAAGGTTCAGAACCCGAGCTCTACCTGCTGGCAGAAATCTCGATGACCATTCAGGAAAGGGACGTAACCCGGGCTGTCGACAGGGCAGCCATACTGCAGAGGGCCACAGGAGTCAAGACCAAGCCGCTCCTTGTAGGCACAGCGCTGGAGAACGGACCGGACAAGGGGGACACCGTCTTCCTGGAAGTCCCAGACCTCGACTGAACGCCGCACCCAGAGGTGGCGACCACACTGCCCAGAGACAATGGTAGCACTCGGTCAGGGTGACTTGGTCTTGGTCCCCGAAGGGGACGATCATGCCGATCCTGAGTTCTCCTTGGTCGTCGGTGGACCGGCTGGCCGACGTGCCCTTGGCACCGCGGGTGGCTGCGGGTGCAGCCGGTGGTGGTCCGTGCTTCATTTTCGGTGATGCCCTGGGTTCGTTTTCAGCCTGGGTTCGTTTTCAGCCTGGGTTCGTTTTCGGCACGGTGAGTGCCCAGGTTCGTTGGTTCGCTTTCAACCCACGTTCGTTTTCAGTACGGCCGTGTGGGGTTCGCTTTCAACCCAGGTTCGCTTTCAACCCAGGTTCGTTTTCAGCCCAGGTTCGTTTTCAGCCCAGGTTCGTTTTCAGCCTGGGTTCGTTTTCAGCCTGGGTTCGTTTTCAGCCTGGGTTCGTTTTCAGCCTGGGTTCGTTTTCGGCACGGGTTCGTTTTCGGCACGGGTTCGTTTTCGGCACGGGTTCGTTTTCGGCACGGGTTCGTTTTCGGCACGGGTTCGTTTTCGGCACGGATTCGTTTTCGGCACGGCTCAGGTGACGTCGCACCGGACGATGAGGCGCAGGATGCGGTCGTAGGTCGTGTCGTGCACGGTGGCCACGCTGTCTTCGGACGAGCTTCCGGTGGACGGTGATGACGTCGCCCGGTTCGGGCAGGGGAGAGTCCTCCAGCGTGTTGCTGCACGATAAGGGTGATTATTGGGCGCTCGGTGCGGCCAGATCCTGCAGCGGGTCCGGGTACGACTCGTCCAGCTCGTGCATCCCCCTGTTGATGACCAGATGGCGCTCCTCCGGCGACGCGGTCATGGCCGCCCGAATCGCGCGGGCCACGACGCAAGGGTGGCAGCCGCACTCGGCCTGGTGATCGGCGTCCAGCGTTTGGAGGCACGCCTCGAAGGCGGTCGCCTTGCCGGACAGGAAGCCCGTGGCCATCGCGGCGGCCAGCTCCTCCTCGCGTGTCATGCCCTCATCCTCCTCATCCTCCGACATCGCCACCGCATATCCACCGAGGCGGGCGATGATGTTCAGGCTCAGGCCCTCCTGCTCATCCAGGTATCCGAGGAGCTCCTGCAACAGTTCATCCGGAGCGTCGGGGCAGGGCGGCAGGTCCTGCCTGGGTACAGATACGGCCAACCTAGCCGTTACGAGTTCATTGGCGTGTATGCTATCGTGCCTCCGGCCCGGCAGCTTGTTCTGCCTGCGGCCGCGCTGGATACCGGGGTCTGCTCCGTCTCCAGCATGGATGAGCTCCCTCCGGCCGATAAAAGGATGGGATCAAAATCTCACGCGGGACACCAGCGGATTTCCAGTCGGACCAGCCGCGCCAGCCGGTTCTCCACTTGGCCGCGAACCCCATGGGTCCGCGCAAACCTCAATATCACCCGGAACCTTCCCCATTTACAGTGAATACCACAGACCACGGGCCCGTGGTCCCGCGGACATCATCCCTCTCCGGGGCTGCCGGATGTTTGATGTCAACTACCTTTGCCGGTTCCGTCGATTATTCTTGCCGGTCCACCCCCTGTTTCTGACCACGCTGCTGTGCCACTCCGGTGCGGTAACTGGGGACGTCGAATTCCAGCATGACCGAGTGATGCACGACGCGGTCGATGGCCGCTGCGGTGGCCATGGGGTTGGCAAAGATGTGCTCCCACTGGGAGAAGACCAAGTTGGAGGTGATGCCCAGGGAGCGGCGTTCGCAGCGTTCGGCGATGAGGGTGAAGAGCACCCCGGACTCCTCGGCCCCCTGGGGCAGATAGCCCAGGTCGCGCTTGGCGGCGCGGAGTTCCTGCACCAAGCGCTTGCCTGGGGCAAAGAGGACGGAGTGGCCGGCTTCTACCAGCCGGTGCCCCAGGGTGCACAGGGCGTGGGTCTTGCCGGTGCCGGGGAATCGGACTGCCAGGACGTTGACGCCGTGCTCCACGAAACTGCCCTGGCCAGATGGTCCAGTTGCTGGCGCAGCGCCAAGGGCATCCGGTGCTGCTCGAAGGTCTCCCAGGTCTTGCCCAAAGGCAGCTTGGATTCCCGAAGCAGCAGGATGATGCGCCG
Source organism: Dehalococcoidia bacterium (assembly GCA_965261885.1). Lineage (GTDB taxonomy): Bacteria > Chloroflexota > Dehalococcoidia > Lucifugimonadales > UBA3495 > VXOI01. The sequence goes on along the minus strand of CBDHDY010000003.1, from coordinate 65,701 downwards.
CTGGCGGCGGTCCTCGGCCTCCTGCTCCAGCACCTCAAGCAGGGTGGGCAGGGCGTCGCCGTGGCCTGCCTCGGTGAAACGCGAGGCGGTTTCCGCCGCCACCGTGGGCAGCTTGAATTGGTGGCACAGCTGGCCGATGCGTTCCTGCACGACGCTGGTGTCGGTGTTCATCATCCACACACCGCCGCCACCGCCACCTGCTGGTGAGCAGGCCGTCGTAGATTTTCAGGTCCGGCTTCCCGGACCAGGTCAGCGCCGGAGCCTCGGGAGGCTTGGGCTCGGCCAGGTCCCGGACCTGGGTGTAATCAAAGGGCTCACCAGCCTCCAGCAGCAACGACAGGACGCTGTCCACCGTGGCCTCCATGGTCGTGGCCGCAAGGTGCAGGATCCGCACGTACTCCACGTCGGCACGCTCGCCGCGCCACTCCCTTAGCGCGTCGTAGGCCAGCCGGAAGGGCAGGGTGGGAAACAGCTGCTCCCGGAAGCGGTGGCGAGCGAAGGCTCCGGGCTTGCGCACCAGCGAGCCGATGACATGACGGTAATTGACGTTGGCTTCACCTGCGCCACTCACCCGCGCCATACCGTCCACCAGGTGGCCCTTGTAGTACACTTCCATCCAGTCGGAGTACAGGCGGATCTGCACTTCATTTCCGATGAGACGGGAGGGGACGCTGTAGCTATGTCCCGCTACCTGGATGGTGCTCCACTTGCGCACCTTGGACTGGTAGTTGACGTATTCCGGCATGGGAGCTGGTGGCAGGGGCCGTAGGCAAGCCATTTCCTGCTCCAGCTTCCCTCTCACCAGGCGATTGCGCTTCTCGACCATCTGCTGGACGAAGCCGGCGTAATCGTCGGCGGTGTCGAAATCGCGGCTGCCGCGCAGGATGAGGGCCTGGTCCACGGCATCCTTGAGGCGATAGTGTCCCTGCTCGGCGACGCCGTTTTCATGGCTCTGGCCACGATTGATGCGGGTGGAGCGCAGGTCGTAGTGGTCCAGGAGAGCGGCGTAATTGTCGTTCAGTGCGCGGCCGCGGCTGCGGCGCATCTCGTGGGTGGCGGCAGACGTATTGTCGCTGCGCACCACCTCCGGGACACCGCCCAAAGCCCAGAGGGCGGCCTGCAGTCCCTGCTGCAATGCCAGGAAGGTCTCGCCGGTGGCGACCTCGGCGTAACGCCACCCCGAGTGGCTGAGAATCATCTGGAACAGCTGGTGGGGATAGATCTGGCCAGCAACGGTCACGCCCAGGGCATTGCAGTGGGTGAAGTCGAACTGGGCCTCCCGGCCCGGCGGATGCTCCTGGGGGAAATAGACCTCCTGATCGGGACCGTTCAGCGCTCGCCAGTCCTGTAATCGTCGTTGCAGGGTACGCAGTTGCGAGGCGCTGAACCGGACGGGATGCCGCTCCTCCAACCATTCGATAATTGTCGTTGCTTTCAGCTTGCCCGCCGGATCACCTTGCAACAGGGGCTCAATATCCTCCTCCCAAATCCCGTCGAAGGGGTCGGGCCGGGTGCGCCACCAGCGATCCTGGCTGGTCTCCGACGGCAACGGGCCGCTCTGCCACTTGCGCGCCGATCGCACGCTCATCCCAGCCACGGCCGCCGCCGTCTCCTGAGTTTTTCCTTTCATAAGTCTCTGCCTCAGCAGCCTGACTTATCGGTCCTTGATCAATCCGGCACCTCCGCGCCGGAGGGTTTACCTCATCTCGACCGGCAAAAATAGTCGACGCTACCGGCATTTCTTATTGTCGTTGATCAAGGGTCGCGGAGGCACGGGCGTAAGTCCACCGGTGATCCGTCGGTGTCAGCGGAGAGGATTCTAACCAGCCGGAGCAGGGCACTCTCTCCGGACGCCACAACACGTCGGTGCAGTATCCCCTGGTCCCTGCGGGCAAGATGCCAAGAGGCACTCCGAAGTGACTGCTATTGTAGTATACATATATATATTTACTACTACTACGATAGTGGTCACTCCCAACTGACTAACAGCTGGCTCCTGGCAAAAGAGAATGCCGCCGGGCGCTTCCGGCGGCATTCTGCGCGGGAGGAGTTGACCGGGCTAGGCGGCGTACGTCCGTTGTGGTCAGCCAGTGCCAGGCTGTGCGCAGCTCGGGCGACGTTTCGCGAAATGCCCTCTGCTGGTTTTCGAATACCTCCAGCACCAGCATGGCGTCCAGCTCCGGGTCGTTCAGGCGTCCCCTTACCAGGGAGCCGTCCTGGTAGTGCTTCACCAGGTGGTGGTAGGGGTTCCGGGGGGAAGGCGAGAGGGTTCCGGGGGAGCTTGTCCACCGCGGGCAGGGTGAGCAGTCGCAGCCCGGGATTGGCGGCCTGCAGGTGCAGGGATATCGAAGTCGATCAGGTTGTGCCCCAGCAGGAAGTCCGCGCCCTCTGCCAGCTCATCCAGCCTGGCCAGAGCCTGGGCCGGGTTGCGGCCCGCCCTGGGGACCGCTACCGTTTGACCCGTATCCGGGCGCACCCCAGCAAGGGCGTGGATCCGGTCATCCGCCCTGCCGACCTCCAGGTCCAGCGAGAGACAGCGGGTCAGGGCGTCGCGATGTCCGTCGGTACCGGGCGCAACGGCATCCCGGGAGTTTACCGAGCTCCTGTGGGCCATGCTGTCCTGCTGACGGTGCAACCGGTTCTCACTCCCCTCATTCCTGGTCGCCCAGGCGTAGCCAGGCGATGCCATCGACAGCCTCAAAGTGCCGGTCCCCGGACACCAGGTCGGCCCCCGTTTCCATGGCGTGGGCCGCGATCCACACGTCGTTGGTCGGGATGGGGCTGCCCTTGGCCCTCAGCGCCGCGGCGATCCTGGAGTACCGGTCGGCGGTCACGGGTCCCACGGGCACGAGGGACACGTAGGGGCTGTCCAGAAACGAGCGCAGGTCTGCGGCGTTCCGTTCGAACCGGGTGCCGTTCCTGAAACCGTAGAGCAGCTCGCCCAGGACAACGGCCGACATCAGGACCTCGGTGGCGTCGCGCACCATTGCGGATATCTGACCGTCGCCCCGCATCATCCCGGAGTAGGCGTTGGAGTCCAGTAGGATTCTCACTGCCAGGCGGCCTCGTCGACGATCTCGAACTCCTCGAGAGCCTGCTCCATCTCCACCGCCTCCTCGTCAGTCCACTTGCCGATCAGGTGGTCCAGCGACGACCCCACGGTGTCCGCCTTCCTGGTGGGATCGGAAAGGCCGGCTCCCTTGCGCAGCAGCTTCAGTGCGGCCTGGTTCAGCGAGACCCCGTCCCGCTTCGCAAGGCGACGGATATGCTCCGCCAGTTCATGGTCAAAGCCTCGGACCGTCAGCTGGTTCACGCTGCCTCCTCCGGTGATGCATGAACTGCATCACTATGAGTCATCATAGTATGTGCCAACCGGTATCGGGGTCAAGGATCGGGGTCCAAACAGATTTGCTCGCAGAACGGTGAAGGCAGCAGGAGGTGGTCTGTGCAAAGGCTGGCGTCACTCGGGTGGCGCGGACCTTAACGCGGCAATGGGGGACTGTTGCGGTACGTCACCGGAGAGTGACCACTATCGTAGTAGTAGTTATATATATATATTCATTTACTACTACTTCGTTGTAGGTCACCTGCAAGTGACCATCGGCTGCCTTGGCCAAATGAAACGCCGCCGGACTTCGCCGGCGGCGCTGGCTGCAGGGCGCTGCGTCTGGGCTGGGTCAGCCGGCCATGGCCAGGGACACCGGGTCGAACCGCACCAGGTGGTCCCGGAACTCGAGGCGGATGCTGCCCGTGGGCCCCTTCCGGTTCTTGGCCACGATGATCTCGGCGATGTTGCGGGGGTACTCCTGTCCCGGATGGGTCTGGCCCCATTCCTCTTCCGTCGTGTACAGGTCCTCCCGGTGGATGAAGGCCACCACATCGGCGTCCTGCTCGATGGAGCCGCTGTCCCTCAGGTCGGAGAGCTGCGGCCGGTGGCTGGGACGGTTCTCCACCATGCGGCTCATCTGGGAGCAGGCGATTACGGAGGCGTCCATCTCGCCGGCCAGCACCTTCAGGGCCCGGGAGATCTCGGTGATCTCCTGCACCCGGTTGGCCGGACCTCCCCGGTTGCGGCCCTGCACCAGCTGCAGGTAGTCGACCATGATCAGGTCCACTCCCCGGTCCAGGTCCAGCCTCCTGGCCTTGCCGCGTATCTCCACCATCCCTTGGTACGGGGTGTCGTCGATGTATATCGGCAGCTCCGAGAGCTCGCCTATGGCGTTGATGATGCGCTCCTCCTGGGCGGAGCTGTAGAGGCCGAGGCGGATCCGGTGGGAATCGATGCCGGTCTCGCTGGCCAGAGCCCTCATGGCCAGTTGGTCGGCGGTCATCTCCAGGCTGAAGATGGCGCAGGTCCGGCCGCCCTTGGCGTTGTGCATGGCCATGTTCAGGGCCAGGGTGCTCTTGCCTACCGACGGGCGGGCGGGCGGCCAGGATCACCAGGTCCGAGCGCTGGACCCCGCCCAGCAGCTCGTCCAGGTCGGAGAATCCCGTCATCAGCGGTGCGTCCGCCACCGTTAGGAGATCGTCCATGTGCGCCTGCTGCGCCTGCAGGTAGCGGTCGAATATGTCCCGGAAGGACTGGAAGTCGCGCTGCCGGGTGGTGTTCCTGACCGCGTAGACGGCGTCCTCCGCCTGCCTGAGCGTGACCTCCAGGTCGTCGGTGTCGCCGTAGCCCAGTTCGGCGATCTTTGACCCCGCAGCTATGAGCTTTCTCATCGTGGCGGTGCGGGACACGATATCGGCGTAGTCCTCGGCGTGTACGGACGTGGGGGTGATGGCCACCAGGTGGGACAGGTAGGCCATGCCGCCGGCGAGCTCAAGCCTCTCGGTCCTGGCCAGCTCACTGGCAACGGTGGTCTGGTCGTTGGCCTGGTTTCTGAGGGAAAGGGCCAGCGCGGCGTCGTAGCAGAGCTGGTTCCGCTCCCGGTAGAAGTCCCCGGGCTGGAGCATCGGAGCGATGCGGGCGATGCACTCGCCGTCGATCAGCAGCGAGCCTATGAGGGCCTCCTCGGCGTCGGTGTTGTGGGGCAACAGCCTCTCGGCGTATAGCGTCATCCTCCCTGACCTCCCTGACCTCCCTGTCTTTCCTCGTGGTCGTCCCAGGTGGTCATTACCTCGGAGACGTGCGCGATGCAGGCATACCGGCCGTGGTCGCCGCCTCTGGGACGGACCGTGTGCATGGGCCGTGCCCGGGAGTTGCAGACGAAGCAGCGTCCCCCGTCCGGTGGGTCAAGCACCTCGACCTCAAACAGCACTCTGCGGTTTCCGGTGTCCGTTCCCATTTGCGTGCCCTCCCTGCCAGGATCTTCCCCAGCTCTTTCGGAACACCTCTATCTCGGGCAGCTGAACGGGTCCCAGGGCGTTCGTGTCCGCCGCCTCCTGCCCCAGGGCCAGGACGTTGCGTACCCCGGCCTCTGTCACGTCCAGCTCGGAGGATATTTCCGCGGGGCTGAGGCCCTCTCCGGCGAGTTTCCGGATGTCGTGCAACAGTTGGCGCGTGCCTGGGGCCATGCCGGTTGACACGGTGCGGTCTGCGGTGCCATCCCGGAGCTGGCGCTCCCGTTTCAGTTTCAGGACACGGATCCTGTCCAGGGGCCACTCCTCCGGGCGCTTCAGGTAGTGTCCGGGTATCATCCCCGGCCTGGGGAAACCGAGGCCCTCGGGGGGCGGGTCGCAGAACAGCTCCTGGTGTTCCAGCACGAATTTCCAGATCTGGTCCTTTTTCTCCTGTGCCTCGCTGTTCATCAAGCCTCACTCTCCCTCCGCCTTCGTTCCGTGCAGTCTGAGCAATGCGTCGCCCCACCGTGAGTTGCGAACGGTCTGCCGCAGTCCGGGCACTGACCGACTGCGTACCTGTCGGAGTCCTCAGTACTCTGGGGCGGAGCCTCTGGTTCCGGGGGCGGACCGGTGCCGGTCTGCCGGGGATCCCCGCCGGCCTCCAGGAGGGCCACCTGGTCCATCAGCTCCTGTTCGTGTCCGGCCGATCTGGAGAAGTACTCCACGGCGCTGGGCAGGCCTCCCCTGTTGAATGATCTTGTGTAGTAGTCCCGGTGATTCATCACCAGCTCCTGCACCCGGGCGCGGCGGGACAGGTACTCCTGACCTTCGTCCAGGCCATTGGTCACTTCAGAGTGACCAATGGCCCCGTGGCTCTCCTGCGAGTTGCCGGAATCGGGGGTTTCGTAGCTGTGGGAGGCTTCTTTTGGTGGGTCGTCGGGAAAGCCATTGGTCACTTCGGAGTGACCAATGGCTCCATGGCTCTCCTGGGAGGTACCGGAATCTGGGGTTTCGTAGCTGTCACCAGGTGGTCCGGCCGGGGGTTGATCCTCTCCATTGGTCACCTCGGAGTGACCGTTGGCGTGGCCGTTCCTGAGCAGCGCCAGCTCGGCCTCCAGGTCGTCGACCCGGGCTGCCTTGGCCTGCAGTTCCTCTATGAGCCGGCGGGCCTGCGCCAGGGCGACAATGGGGTTGGTGTCCGGCTGGCCGACCGGCAGTGGCGCCCAACTCCTGTCCTCGCCCAGGAACGTGTAGCTGTTGCTCTTCCGGTCCTTACCGCCCTTTCCCGGTTCCTTCCGCAGTATCCCCACGTCGGAGGCCAGGCTGATCCAGCGCTCGACCGTGTGATGGGACCCTATCCGGCAGATCTCGCCCAGGGTGGAGTTGGCCACTGACGCCACCCCGTGCACGTTCGCGAAGCGGGCGATCATGATGATCAGGAACCGCACCTCCAGCGGCAGGTCCATGCTGGAGAGGGTGGCGTAGCGGACCACGTGGGGCAGACCGTGGGGGACGTTGGGCGGGACGTACGGTTCGAGGACCGAGACGGCGGTACCGGCCGAATTGTCTGACTGCAGCGTCGACGGGAATGGAGAGTCGTTCACGGTGGGGTAATCGGATCGGTCTTGGCGCTCCTGCATCACCGGCCCCCTATGCCGCGACCGGTGGAGGAATGATGTAATGATAAAAAGAGTCGGCGCTTACACTTTGTCCGTGCTTCTCTCGGCAAGGCAAAGCCGGGTAGCAGAGGTGTCGGCCGGGGAGGGTGCCGGTACCGGAATCAGGGGCGGGGTAGCTGTCTGTGGTGAGTGTTTTGGGCGATTCGTGGATGGCCACATGGTGGACGGAGAACCGCGAAATAAGCGGCTGGGGAAATGGATTTGGGCGAGCTAGTGTGCTATATTGAAAAAGCATAGTGGTGCCTGCTCCTAAGCGGCTCGACTGTGTATTGCCTTCCTTTCCAGTGGGGGGCGTTAGAACCGCCGGCAGATGGGTGGATTCCGTCTGTCGGCTTCTTTTTATGTCAAAGAAAATTCTTTACATGAGGGATGTCGTCAATTTCGCTTGTTCTTCAACTACAACATCGCGGGGTTTCGGAAGGGCACATTTAGCAAATGTTGCTCCTACGGGCCCGATAACTCGCTTATCTCCTGACTCTCTCTCGTGAATGTGATAGCTGAACCAATTCAGTGGTCCTCCGGGTGATGGTGTCTCCCTTGGTCGAGTGGTCCCCGTGTTTCTTCGCCCATGCCTTTTGGGCAGCGCGGCGAATCAGTTCGTAGTTGCGCTCTCCGACAGGTCCTGCGCTCCGTAGCTCCTGCTCCCAGTCTGAATAGTCCCTCGCCTCTTTCCGGCAGTACTCGGGCAGGTGATCGTACCGGCCATCGTCGGTCTCACAGCCGAGTCCGATCTCCCGGTGCTCGCGGAGCAAGTCCATGAGGGCGATGGATTCTTCTAGGGTTGTCATTATGCCTTCGTTAGGGCTTCTTGCAATTCGCTGAAGCGGTCGGCCTGTCCTAATTCCAAGATACGGCTCTGCCGATTGCGGGAGCGAAATGCATTTTGCCGGCAAGCTCCGCCACAGTACTTAGAGGTAAGCCGACAGGCCCAATACACTTGCTCACACCAATCGCAAATCATGGCATAGGGGGGCTTCAACCTGGGTAGAGGCATCGCTTCGCTCCTAGCCTGCTGTTACGTAACTTGTAACGGAATCTGCAACACTATGTCAAGTCAGTTTGGCTCGTCTTTTCGCTTGGTTTAGCTGACCGGCAGATAAAACGTCGTAGATGTCTCGACGGCCACGGCCAGCGGGGGGAATACGGCGTCGAACAGGAGGTCGGACACTGGGATTGTAGTGCGAAGGTAATGCCGACGGAACGAGTCGCCAAATTTCCGGCGGCTAGGATGACGGACAGAACGACGGGGATGGCACATCCGCTGTTAATTGCCCTTCAGAGGTCTCGTCCAGGGTTCTGGCTGCCATTCAAGGTTGGGCAGTAAGAACCTAGACTCGCGGATAAGCGCTATGCTATCTCTGCACTGCTCCTGTCGACGCATCGTCCGACAGGGCCCGGGCTATCTCCTGCACCCGGCCTAGGTCCACGTTGGAGTAGTCGTTGGACTCGTAACGCTGAATCTGCTGCTCCTTCAAACCTACTAGCTGGGCCAGTTGTCGCTGCGACAATCCTTTGGCTATGCGGGCCTTGATCAGAGTAGTCGGGACCATTTGTACGGAGGTGAGCGACGTGATGTCCACGTCGCCCTGCTTCGTCCTCTCGTACTCTTGGATCTCCTCTCTCAGCTCATCGATCATGCTCTGCAGGCCGTCCTGTTCGGCCTTGGCGATGATGGGGTTAAGTTTATCCTGTGTCCCGGAGTTTTCCCTGAGCCAGTTCAACCTTTTCTCGAAATTATCGGCAGAACTCTTGGTTAGCTTGTACTGAAGTTCGTTCTTGATCACGGGAAGTCCTCCAAGTTTATGCCGATTATGCCTTTCGGGTTGCCGGTTGCCTTATCGCGCTGAAAGAAATCCAAGAAAGTCAGACCTCCGTCTGCTCTGCTCGACGAGATGAACAGCTCGCCGTGATATTTGGCCTTCTGAGCCGCTCTTCTGTTTCCGAAGGTGAGCAGTACAGGGTCTAACATGCGGGCGTCCACCCCATCCGGGTCCCAGCAGCCGTCGAAATCCCCAGGATGGATTTTGGAGGTCACAAAGCTACCGTCTAGGTAGAGCGTCCTGCAGCCGGCCTCCTTGAGGCTTTCAGCGACCCGCCTGACCCCGTCGCACAGGGTTCTACGCCACTCGGTGGTCGCGAATCTTTCTTCGACTTCCGTCCAGGTGGCCCGGTGAATTCCGGGTGGTAAGCAATCCGCTGGGGGTCACTGGTGGGGCCATATCACAACTATATCGTTGTGGAGAGTGTCTGTACATCTTACGCTATCAGATGGTGGCTACACGCGCCGCCACTATCCTTGGTCCGTGTCTGGGTTGGGTGCGTCTGTGCGGTCCCCCCTTTGCATATCAGTCCTTCGAGCAAAAGCCTGGCTACGGGGGTGATGTGGTCGTTCCGCCGGAAATTTGCGCCGTGCAATCCAGTCAGCCCACTGGCTTAAGAACCTATTCTGTGGGAGATTCCCTTGATGCCCAGATCTGTGATGGCCAGCTGCCTTGATGCGTTGGGGTTGTTGGCAGTACCTTCGAGGGCGTCGGTGCTTGGCCACAGCGTGCCCAAATAGCCATCCTGACCCTGGAAGGGGCAGGGGAACACCTGCGCGAAATGGCACTGGGCCCTCTGCCTGATTTTGCTGGCGGTCTGTGGCGAGGGCCTTTTCATTCTCTGGTGAAACAATGGAGGAGAGAGCCACGTAGACCCTGCCAGAGCGAGCCGTAGTATGCCGGAGGGTAGGCGCTTGTTCTATGAGCACGTTGGCTACTTGCCTATGTTATAGCAAATGCAGGAAAGTATTAATATAGCAATGTAGCAACATAATCCAGATTTAGATGCTTGGATTGGTACTGTCCGTTCAGTCAAGTCCGACTATATCAACAGCCAGAGGGTCTTACAGGGCTCCGGATCCTGAGGTGCGTACCCTGCGAAGGGGCATTGCACCAGGCGTCAATTCGGTTGGACTATCCTGGGTCTTTGTCTCCCGCCGCGGCGCGTCTTTCCCAGGTCGGTGAGAACCCTCTCCAGGCGTGGGTTGAAGACTTCTCTGAACTTGAGCAGAGTTTCCAGCATCCAAGCTCGGGTTTCGTCGTGCATCTCGGCCGGATCGTCTATAGAGGAGTCCATGCCGATACGGACGGCCGCGATATTCCACCGACGGTCAATGCTGATCAACGACAATTAGTCTTGCCGGTTGGCGACGACTATTTTTGCCGGTCCCCAAGAGTAATCATCCGGTACAGGAGGTGCCGGATTGGTTACAGATCAGCAAGTCGCAACACTGAGGCAGAGACGAATGGAAGGAAAGACGCAACAGACGGCGGCGGCAATGGCGGGGATGAGCGAGCGCCCGGCCCGCAAGTGGCAGTGCGGCCCGTTGCCGTCGGAGACCAAGACTGAGCGCCAGTGGCGCACCCGTCCCGATCCCTTCGACGGAGTCTGGGAGAAGGAGATCCTGCCCCTGCTCCGGGGCGAGGCCGCCGGCAGGCTCAGGGCAACGACAATTATCGAGTGGCTGGAGGAGCGGCATCCCGGCCGGTTCAGCGCCTCGCAGCTGCGCACCCTGCAACGACGATTACAAGACTGGCGAGCGCTCAACGGCCCGGACCAAGAGGTCTACTTCCCCCAGGAGCATCCCCCGGGCCGCGAGGCCCAGATCGACTTCACCCACTGCAACTCCCTGGGAGTGACCGTCGGCGGTCGGGCCTATCGCCACCGGCTGTTCCAGTTGGTGCTGAGCCATTCCGGGTGGCGCTATGCCGAGGTGGCCACCGGGGAGACCTTCCTGGCCCTGAAGCAGGGGCTACAGAACGCCCTGTGGGAGCTGGGCGGTGCGCCTCGGGTGATCCGCTCGGACAACACCTCGGCCGCCACCCACGAGATGAGGCGCAGCCGCGGCAGGGCCCTGAACGGCAGCTACGCCGAGCTTCTGGACCACTATGGGCTCGAGTCCACCCTGATAAATGCAGGAGAGTCCCATGAGAACGGCGTTGCCGAGCAGGCCCACTACCGGCTCAAGGACGCCATCGACCAAGCCCTCATGCTGCGGGGCAGCCGCGACTTCAACTCCCTTGAGGAATACGCCGGCTTCGTCCGCAAGGTGGTGGCTCGGCGCAACCGGCTGGTGATGGGGAAGCTGGAGGAAGAGCGCCCACATCTGCGTCCCCTGCCCCCAGCCCCGGTGCCGGAGTACGTCAACCACCGGGCCCGGGTGCGCAAGTGGAGCACCATCCAGGCAGCCGGACGGACCTACACCGTGCCCTCCCGGCTCATCGGGAAGGAGGTGCAGATCCGGCTGTACGCCGAACACTTGGAAGTGTACTACAAGGGCACCTTCGTGGATCGAATGGAGCGGGTGCGGGGCGAGAAAGAGGCCCGGGTTGACTACCGCCACGTCATCGGCTCCCTGGTGCGCAAGCCCGGGGCCTTCGCCCGCTACCGGTTCCGGGAGCAGATGTTTCCCACCATGACCTTTCGCCTGGCCTACGATGCGCTCCGGGAATGGCGTGGGGAGCGGGCCGACGTGGAGTACGTGCGCATCCTGCACCTGGCGGCGACGACCATGGAGACCATGGTGGACAGCGCCCTGGCCCTGCTCTTGGAGGCGGGCGGACCCTTCGACTACGCCGCAGTCAGGGAGCTGGCCAGTCCCGCGCCGCTGCAGGCGCCGGCACTCAGCCTGCCCGGGACGCCGGACCTGAGGGTCTACGACTCCCTGCTGGCGGAGGTGGCCTGATGCTGGACACCCTGACTACTGACACCCTGATGACGGACACAGTGGCCATACAGGAGCGGATCGGGGAGCTGTGCCACCAGTTCCGGCTGCCCACCATGGGTGCGCAGTCGGTGTCCCGCTTCACTGCAGCCGGCCACGGCGACGCCCTGGAGACTCTCCTGGAAGTACTGGAGCAGGAGGCCGAGGACCGCAGGCAGCGGCGCATCAGCAGGCTGCGCACCGCGTCCAGGCTGCCGGCGGGCAAGACCTGGGAAACCTTCGAGCACGACCGGGTGCCTCTGTCTCTCAGACAGCAACTGGGGGAACTGGCCGACGGCAGCTTCGTCGACCGCGGCGTCAACGTCCTGGCCTTCGGTCTTCCCGGCACCGGGAAAACACACGCCCTGTGCGCCTTGGGCCACCGGCTGGTGGAGTCGGGCCGCTCGGTGCTCTTCGCCCCGGCCTACCGGCTGGTGCAGGATCTGCTGGCAGCCAAGCGGGACCTGGCCCTGCCGCGACAACTACGGAAGCTCGACAGCTACGACTTCCTGCTGCTGGACGACCTGGGCTACCTGCCCCAGGGGGCCGAGGAGTCGGAGCTGCTCTTCACCCTCATCGCAGAACGCTACGAGCGCCGGTCCCTGGGCATCACCTCCAACCTGGTCTTCTCCCAGTGGGAGCACATCTTCGCCAACCCAATGGCCACCGCGGCCGCCATCGACCGGGTGGTCCATCACTCGGTCATCCTGGAATTCAACGTCCCCAGCTACCGGACCGGAGTGGCCCAGCAGCGGGGGCAGGATAAGGAGGTGAACCGGCAAGAATAATCGACGCCAACCGGCAAAAGTAGTTGACGTTAAACAAATGCGCCACCAATCTAATTCCTCACCGAATTCGGAGTCTATTCCCTGCTTCTCCTTCCTCATCGCCTCGAATACTTGGTTTACGAAGTCCCTTCCGCTGCGGAACCAAAGGTATACCCAGGCTTTGCCGTGAGCCTCCTCCTGGGGGACTCCAAACCAATGGTCCAGGCCAACTACGTAGTAGACGCGTTCCTCGTAGCCTTCGATCTCGAGCCCGGAATCAAGTTCCAGCCAGCGCTCCTCTTCTGCTTCAACCTCGCTGGTGAATCCTGCTCTTCGCAAATCGTCCATCATCGGTTGGAAGAACCCGCGGTACTGTTGGTTATCGGGAGGTTTTTCCTCGGCCTCTCCTTCGATTACCGACCATCCTCCCGACCATTCCTTTGGAGCAGCTACCACGCGAAAATCCGGAGCTGGGATTGAGTCGCCGATCTTTATGGCGTGAACCTCTACGGCATAGAACCACACTTTCTCTGGGGCCAACTGGTTGAGCCAGTTTATGGCAGCAAGGTGTTCGTGATTGAAGTGATGCGCAACCCAAACTACATATTCCGCCTCGTGTCCCGCGGCATAAGTAATTAGTTGACCGAGATGAAGGTGGTTGCTCCATTTGAGTTGATTCTCGATGGCAACCTTGCTCTCCTCACCGCACCCAACTTCTCGTGCAAGAATGTCGAGACGATACTGTCCTACTTGGCCTTCCGTCTCGACCAATTCCAAGTCAAGCTCCAGCGCGTTGCCCAGCAGCAGCAGGTTTTCCGGCGCGGCCAGCCAGACTGTGAAATTCTGGACTTCATTGGGCCAAATTTGCTGTATCGGTACTTCGCTGATCTGCCCCAACGGTTGCGTTGCCATCGCTTTATGCTCCTCGCGGCGGGCGGTATAGCCCTGTTGGATGATGAAGTCTCCGCGGTCATTGAACAGCAGGGGGCGGTTCAGGACGCCGTCGAAGGTTTCCGGGTGGAGGTCGGCGCACTCGGTGGGCGTCCAGTAGTTGTAGTCCCCCAGGAAAAGGTACTGGCGGGAATGGTGGAAGAAGCGGCCCTCAACACCCTCCCCCGGCAGGATGCGCAGGCAAAAGGCGGCCAGCAACTCCTGCTACCCGTTCTTCTAGATCACCACGTACTCGTGGGACCAGGTTACTCGATAGGTAACCGCCTCCCGCCATGGAGCGTGGGTTATCAGGTCAATGATGTTCGAATCCTGTGCTTCCACATCTGCCCTGTGCCGATTGATGATTTTCGATCTCAAGCAACATGGGCCGGTATACGGTGCGGCTAGGGAGATAACATGGGAACGCAGTGGCGGCGGCAGCCCTTCTGTTTAGAGCGACCTAGCCAGTAGCCGTCTCGAAACTTGAAGCAGACTCCAGAGACACCGGTCAGCCAAGGCGCCGCAGACCACTGGTATTGGCTGTATTCCTGCAATAATAGCTTTGCATTATTATAGAAGGCCTCAGCCGCCGGTGCTATATTACTGCCATTGCAGGTTTGCATTATCATAGCGGGCTGGGCGGGGTACATCCGGTATGACCGTTATCGCCGTTTGCAACCAGAAGGGCGGCTCGGGCAAGACCACCATGGCCATCAACCTGGCTGGCGCATTCGCGGCCGAGGATAAGGGCGTACTGCTGCTGGACATGGACCCACAGGGCAGCGCTTTGGACTGGGGATCCATAAATTCAGCCATGGTGCCCCCGTTCGAGGTGTCGGAGATCGACCGGCCGCAGCTGCTGAGGCAGGCCCGTGCCCTGAGAAGGGAGTACGACGTAATCGTGATTGACTGCCCGGCCAAGTTCGCCGACAGCAGCTCCGCCGCGATCCGCGTTGCCGACTTCGTTCTGGTGCCGGTGCAGCCCAGCCCATTCGACGTGTGGGCCTCCGACGCCGTCGCCGGTCTGATCAAGACCCGGCAGGAGGCGACCGGGGGCACTCCTCTGGCAGCCTGCGTCATATCCAGGGCCATCAGCAACACGTCCCTGCAGCGCTCCATTGGAACCGCGCTGGAGGGCTATGGGCTGCCGGTGCTGCGGACCGGCACCACGCAGAGGGTGGCTTACGCCACAACTGCGGCCCAGGGAATGACTGTGTTCGATGGACGTCGCACCGTTGCCCGGCAGGAGATGGAGGCAATCCGGGATGAGGTTAAGGAGATGATGCATGGTGCTCAATCAGAGGCCTGAGAGGCAGCGCTCCGGGCGCAGCAACGCGGTCGACGCAGTTCAGGCGGACGTGTTGAGGGAAGAGACGCGTCAGCTGAACGTGTCGTTGCCGGTTGAGCTGCACCACCGGTTGAAGGTTGCTGCGGCGCAAGAGGGAATTTCGGTGCGGGAATGGACCGCGCGGGCGGTGCTCTACTACTTTGCAAATGCAGATAAATAGGATTGCAGTAAACTAAGTCGTCTGCTCACAGCCCAGGGGACGCATTCGCCTCCGACGCTTACAGTCCTTGCCGCCAGAATTTTTGTCGTCCTATCCAAGACAAGATATATGACAATTGGTAAACGACAGTTGCTTTCCTGAAGTGTAAGCTCCAATGGGCCACTATTGGCAAGTGGACATTGGACGGCGGTAACTGATGGAAATAATCAACGACAGTCTGGTGTACTCGGCGACTGATCTCGTCGGATTTCTCGAATGCGGACACCTTACAAGCCTCGAGCGGGCGGCCGTTGCTGGCCACCTTGAGAGGCCGGTGCGTTCCGACCCGGTCTTGGGCCGCATAGCACAGCGCGGTCAACTCCACGAAGAGCGCTTTCTGGATTCGCTGCTTTCCGAAGGCTTCAGGGCAGTGAAGTTGGAACCTGACCCTGATTTGCCACGTGGCCAGCGTCTCGCAAAGATGAGATATGAGACTCTGGCGGCGATGCGAGCCGGGGCCGATGTCGTCTATCAGGCTGCGCTGTTCGACGGCCGGCGGCTGGGCTTCTCCGACTTCCTGCGACGCGTTGAACAGGCCAGCGATCTTGGCCCTTGGAGCTATGAGGTCTGGGATACCAAGCTTGCCCGCCACGCCAAGGCCTCGGCCGTCCTCCAGCTGTGCATGTATTCCGATTTGCTTCGGGAGTATCAGGGGCTGACACCTGCGGAGATGCACCTCGCCCTCGGAGGCGCAAAAGGCGAGACTGTTTCCTTTCGCGTCGCCGACTACGCCGCCTATTACCGACAGGTGGCCCGCGAATTCGAAACCGTATTGAATGAGGAGCCTGTCTATCCGCTAGCCACGACTCCTGAGCCGGTCGAACACTGCGGCGTTTGTCGCTGGAGCGATAGGTGTCGCGCCCAGTGGCGTGCGGATGACGACCTGTCCCTGGTTGCGGGCTTGGCCTCAAGACAGCGAAGCGCCCTGCGCATCGTCGGCGTAAGCACCCGTTCGATGCTCGCAGATTCCATCCAGGCTTCGTCAGGGCGTTTGGACGGAATAGGACGAGATGCGCTGCAGAGAATCCATGCCCAGGCCAGCATTCAGGTGAGGGGTGAACAGGCTGGAGTGGTGATCTCGGAGCGAATTGATCCCCTTCGCGACCGTGAGGGAGACCTTGTTCCGAATCAGGGATTGCTGATGCTTCCGAAACCCTCCCCGGGCGACCTGTTCTTCGACATGGAGGGCGACCCGTTCTTCAGCTCGGACGAGGTCGATGGAATCGAGTACCTGTTCGGAGTCATCGAACCTGGCAGTGAGGACAAATCGGGTGAGCCTGCGTTCCATGGATTCTGGTCAATCGAGGACGGTACGGTCACGACCACAGGGGAACGGAGAGCCTTTGAAGCGTTCATGGACTTGGTAATGGACCGGCTTGCGGTGGATCCGGGTCTTCACATATAC
Organism: Dehalococcoidia bacterium; assembly: GCA_965261885.1. Classification (GTDB taxonomy): domain Bacteria; phylum Chloroflexota; class Dehalococcoidia; order Lucifugimonadales; family UBA3495; genus VXOI01. Next base: position 49,349 of record CBDHDY010000003.1, on the reverse strand, counting down.
CACTACGCTCCGTACGAGCCCACCGCCGTAAAACGCCTCGCCGGCCGCCACGGCACTCGCGAAGAAGAGGTGGACCGGCTACTGAGAGGAGAGGTCTTCGTGGATCTGCACCGCGCCGTGCGCCAAGGCATAAGAGCGTCGGTGGAGAGCTATTCGATCAAGAGGCTCGAACCGCTCTACGAGTTCGGCCGGGAAGTCGACCTGCGCGACGCGGGCAGCAGCATTGTCGAGTTCGAAACCTGGCTCGAGCTCGGTCAGGGGGAGGAACGGGAGGAGGTGTTGGCACGGATCGAGGAGTACAACCGCGACGATTGCCTGTCAACCCTGCACCTCCGAAACTGGCTCGAAGGCCAGCGATCCAAGTTGGAGGAGGAACTTGGCGGCAGCCTCTACCGACCGTCTATCCCTGAACCCGACGAGACGGAGGACAGCGAGGCCCAGAGGGTGGTGAACGAACTGGTCGACGCTCTGACCGCCGGACTGCCCGAAAGCGTCGAGCAGATGGGGGACGTGGAGCGGGGACAGTGGCTGCTGGCGCAACTGCTGAACTGGCACAGACGGGAGGCGAAGTCCTTCTGGTGGCGCTACTTCTATCTGGTCAATGAACTCACGGACGAGGAGCGGCTTGAGGAGTCGGATGCGCTGGCGATGCTGAAGTTTGATTCCTCATGGCCAGACCCAGCGCCGCGCACCCGCTCAACCATCTACCGCTTCCGTTCCCCCCCGCAGGATCACGCCATCAAGCTCGACAGCAGTCCTCACGATCCTGAAACTGGGAAATCCGTAGGGACCGTCGTTCTCCTCGATGACGAGAGCGGCGTGATCGACATCAAGTGCGGCAACACCCGGCCTGCTCCTGCGGCCAGGTCCCTGATCCCCTTCGACCTCGTACGGCCTAGCCCCAAGCCGGAGAGCCTGCAGCGCCTTGCCAATTGGGTGCTCGAGAACGGCATCGAAGGGCCGGGAGAGTTCCGGTCCACCCGTGACCTGCTGACGCGGCACTATCCGCAATTCGGAGGGTCATTGGGACAGCCTCTCCTGCTGGAGGAGGAAGTTGAAGACGCGGCGCGACGGCTAATCTTGAAGATTGAGGGGAGCTATCTCGCCATTCAGGGACCGCCGGGCTCTGGGAAAAGCACGGTGGGTGCGGAGATGATCGTCGATCTGGTCAACGAAGGATGGCGCGTCGGCGTCACGGCCAACAGCCACAAGGTCATCGGAGAACTGTTGGCCAAGGTCGCGGAGGCAGCGGACGAACGGGCCGTCAGGGTAAGAATAGGTCAGCGATCAAACGATGAGCCCACCTTCGGTGGCGCTATTCACATGGAGAACAATGGTGTTGCCCGGGACTCGCTGGCGGCGGGCTCCGTCGATGTGCTTGGCGGAACGACCTGGCTGTGGTCCCGGGAGGACATGATCGGGGGCGTCGACATCCTGTTCATCGACGAAGCCGGGCAGATGTCTCTGGCAGACGCCGTTGCGGCGTCGTTGTGCACAGAAAACCTAGGGATACTCTGAACAAGTGGGCGGCCATGTGGCATAGTTAGGCTGAATAGCCCGATGCTGATCGGTTACGAGGTTGTATGGACCAGCCCACCTTTGCCGACCTGGAATATCAGGGCAAGAAGCGCAAGACCCGCCGTGAACTCTTCCTGGAGCGCATGGACGGTCTGATTCCCTGGCAGAGCTTGGAGGGCCGCATCCGCCCCGTGTATCCCAAGGCTGGCAAGGGCCGCCACCCTTACCCGCTACCGGTCATGCTCAGGGTCCACTGCGTCCAGCTCTTCTACAACCTCAGCGACCCCGGAATGGAGGACCTGCTCTACGAGTCCGAGCCGGTGCGGCGGTTCGCAGGACTGAAGCTCTCCGGTCCCCTGCCCGACGAGTCCACGATTTTGCACTTCCGTCATCTGTTGGAAAACCACAGCCTGGGGCAGGGCCTCTTGGAGGAAATCAACGCCCACCTGGACTCCCAAGGGCTGAGGTTGCGAGAGGGAACCATCGTGGACGCCACCATCATCGAAGCTCCGTCATCGACCAAGAACCAGGCCAGGGAGAGGGACCCTGAGATGCACCAGACCAAGAAGGGGAACCAGTGGCATTTCGGGATGAAGGCGCATATCGGGGTGGACTGTGAGACGGGGATAGTGCACAGCATGACGGCGACTGCGGCCAACGTGCATGACATTATGGAGGCCCACAACCTGCTGCACGGTGGCGAGACAGTGGTCTGGGGAGACGCAGGTTATCAGGGAGTACACAAGCGGAAGGAGAACCTGGGACTGGATGTGGACTGGCGGGTGGCGATGCGTCCGGGGAAACGCCGGGGACTCGATCCTGGGAGTGATGAGGCGCTGCTGGAGAAAGCGAAGGCATCGGTGAGGGCTAAAGTGGAGCATCCGTTCCTGTGGTTGAAGCGGCTGTTCGGATACGGCAAGGTGCGCTACCGGGGGCTGGCCAAGAACACGGAGCGCCTGGCGTTGCTGTTCGGCCTGGGCAACCTGCTGGCGGCGGAGGGACGACTGAGGGGGTAGTGCGCCCAGCGGCCTTCCCGGCCAGTCTTCCGGCCTGTACCAAGCTCCCTGAGGCCCTATCAGGGACTAAACGCAAGGGGCTGAGCGGCGGTAAAGAGCGCCCAGACCGCGGCCGCCGCCCCCTCCGCTGCCACGTCCGACATGTCTCGAGTAAAAAAGGCTTGTTCAGAATATCCCTAGTGCTGCTGGGGGATCCGCAGCAGTTGGACCAGCCGCTTCAGGGTACACATCCCCCTGGCGCCGAGCGCTCGGTGTTGGCGCATGTTCTCCATGGGGAGCGAGTGATGCCGGACCAATTCGGCCTCTTTCTCGACGGCAGCTGGAGACTTCACCCACGCATCAGTTCCTACACGTCGGAGATCTTCTACGAAGGGCGCCTTCATTCCTACCCCGGGAGGGAGTCGCTGGACCTCGCCGGTGTGCCTCCGTTGTCCGGAACGGGAATCAGATTTCTTCCCGTGTCCCACAGTGGCCAATCGAGCGAGTCTCCTGAAGAGGCCAGCGAAGTGGCACACCTGGTCAGAGACCTGCTCAATTCGAATCCCACCTACAGCGACGCAGATGGCCTCCCCCATTCGTTGGAGGAGAGCGATGTCTTGCTTATTACGCCCTACAACGCCCAGGTAAGGTCTCTCAGCGAGGTGCTTCCCGGATTTCGCATCGGGACTGTCGACAAATTCCAGGGGCAGGAGGCGTCTATCTCGATATACTCCATGGCAACCAGTTCCGCCGAGGAGGCGCCGCACGGGATGGAGTTCCTGTACAGCCTGAACCGGCTGAACGTCGCTACAAGCAGGGCACGTTGCCTAGCACTGGTGGTCGCCAGTCCCGGGTTGCTTAAGGTACGTTGCCGCACACCTCGGCAGATGAGACTCGCCAACGCAGTGGCAAGGCTTGTGGAATTGGCAACTGACCCGGACTAACGTGGCGCTAACTTGTGGGATTTGATGTGAAAACGGGTAGGCGGCCATGGTCTCAATTAGAGGGCTGACCGGCAGCGCTCCGGCGTAGTACCGCTGTCAGCGCAGTTCAAGCAGGTGTTTTGAGGGAATAGACTCGGGAGTGGAACATGGCGCTGCCGGTGGAATTGCATCAGCGTCTGAGGGTCCGACGCGGTGGAGGTGGGGATTTCTGCGTGGGATTGGACGGACAGGCCAGTGCGCTACTATGTTGCAGATGCAGACAAATAGCATTATAGGAATGCAGTACAATAATTCGAATCAGACTTTGGCTTACCTGATTGTTAGGGTATATCGAGGCCCTCCGTAATGGCCATGGGTTGCGGCGAGTCGTGGTACGCAGTACGAAGCAGAGTCGCGCGTTGATGAAATACTCGACCTTGTGTCATGGTCAGTCTACGCTATAACCGCTTGCCGCCGCCCCGGGACAGCTGGCAACTGAAATTAGCTGGCGATGGGGACCACAGCACCCTACCTTGGAACGTCTTGCTGTCCGGACCTGCCGAAAGGGGACGAATATGAGCATAGCCAGAACTCTGGCAGTCGTAGTATGATGCCACCATGCCAGAACCGGGGGCCAGCGAAAGATGGGCGGAAAACTGTTCGGATATGCCCGCGTGTCGGTGGCCAGCGACGCCGACGCCAACAACCTGGAGAACCAGCGCCGGGTGTTGGCCGATTGCGAGCAGGTCTTCGAGGACGTGGGGAGCGGGGCCTCTTGGAACCGGCCGGGTCTGAATCGCCTGAAGGGCGCCCTCCGGCCGGGCGACTGCGTGAAGGTGGCGGCGCTGGACCGCCTGGGCCGGTCGCTGACCGAGGTGTTAGAGCTTCTGGGCTGGCTGCGGGAGAGAGGCGTCGAGGTCATCAGTCTCCGGGAGTCCATTGATCAGGACAGCGCCATGGGGCGGGCGATGCTGCACTTGGCCATTGTCTTCGCCGAGATGGAGCGCGACTTGGCCCGGGAGCGGACGCTGGCGGGGCTGGAGCGAGTAAAGGCGACCGGCAAACACCTCGGACGGCGCAAGGGGGTCAGCCGGAAGCGGGCCGAGGAGATACAGAACATGCGCCAGCGCGACGGACTCTCTTGGGGCCGCATCGCCACGATAACCGGGTTGCCCTCCAGCAGCATTCGCCGGATCTGCACCTGGGATCTCGAGGAGATAGCGCCGACGGCCTTCGGAGAAGGATAGCCAGCCACGAGTGTGTCGCCGGGGCTGAGCGAACGCGGCGAAGCTGGCCGGAGCCGTGCTGGTTGGGAAATAATGGGCAACGGTTACGTCTCAGGCGTGACACAAATGTGGAGACCATACCGGCGGACATTTCTTCCGGTCCTATGGGTGAGGTTCTGAAATGGCAAAGTCCATGGCAGCTAGCCTGACCGACGCAGTCCGACGTGGCTATGACGCCGCCCGCAGGTGCGACGGCTACGGCAGTCATGCCTACTGCGAATCGCGCGACCACACTGCGCCGGCCCTGGAGGCTCTGTACAACCGTGCGGTCCGCTACCGCGTTGGAGTTGGTGGGGTGGAGTTCTTGACCGGCGGAGCGCCCACCGCCGACATCATCGAGTACCCGGACGGGACGATGGCTTTCAACCCCACTGTTGGGTGGGGCAAGGACGGACGGGCATACTCGATTCGATCCGCCCTGGACCGGGAGCGAGCCTTCAGAGCCGCCGGTTGGGATACAACGCCAGACGCTGGTGAGGAAGCCGTCTGAAACATCGGGTGTTTGCGCGTCTCCGTCCGCGATAATGCCGACGCTGGCGGCAACCCCACGCCCGGCCATCAGCAGAGGCCGATGGTCTGGGGAAGGGAGGGAATGTTGGAGGGTCCCAAGCGGCCCCAGATACGCTCCACGGGGTTGGTGCTGGGGACAATGCCGCCAACCCAATGTGCCCACGAGCCTCGCCGCGGTCTCGACCTGCCCTTATGCGGCCAATAGGATGAGTCAAAACGAGTCGGAATATGAGCCATTGAAGGAAACCTGCATGAAACAGCTCACGCTCAGAGGATTCGATGAGGAATTGAGCGCCAGCTTGCGAAGCTTGGCAGAGCGCGAAGGGATCTCCCTGAATCAAGCTGCGCTGAAGCTGCTGCGGATGGGGGCCGGTCTGGCGGACGAAGCGAGAGGGACGGACATCATCGGCTCAGCACTGGACCATCTGATAGGGACCTGGACTCCGTCGGAATCCGATGAGATGGACTCTGCATTGAGGGAGTTCGAAACGGTGGATGAGTCGACTTGGCAATGAGGCCGCTCCTGGACGCCAACGTCTATTCTCAGCTCATGCGCGGGCAGGCCCAGATCGCTGACTTGTTACGGAAAGCTGAAGAGGTTCTGCTGTCGGCCGGCGTGGTTGGCGAGCTGATGTATGGAATCCGGAGAGGATCACGCTTCGAGCGGAACGACGCTGACTTGGGGTTCTTTCCGAAAAGTCCATACGTGTCCCTTTGAGATTAGGCGAAGCCGTGGAAGAATGACATCTTAGCATCCGACCATCAGCAGTCCTAAGAGCCTGTCTACGATCTCTGGGATATGTTAAGTTGAGACTATTACCAAGGCAGGGTAATCATGTCTCATTCCTATCCCAGCGACATCAGCCGGGAGCGATTCGCCCGGATTCTTCCCATGCTGGAATCGGCCCGCCGACGGACCAAGCCCCGCACCGTGGACCTGTACGACGTTTTCTGCGGCGTGCTCTACTTGCTGAAGAGCGGTTGCCAGTGGCGGATGCTCCCGGCGGACTTCCCGGACTGGCGCACCTGCTACAAGTATTTCCGGCAATGGAGTGAGCGGCCCGGCCCGCAGGAAGAGTCCATTCTGGAGCAGGTCTTAAAAAAAATCGGTTGGCGCGGCCCGACAAAGCAATGGACGGAGCGAGCAGACCAGCTTCTGCATCGTGGACTCCCAGAGCGTCAAGAACACCGACAGTGCCGGTAACAAGGGCTATGACGCGGGCAAGAAGGTGTCCGGGATCAAGCGCCACGTCGCGGTGGACAGCCAGGGGTTGCCTCATGCGATTCATGTGACCACCGCCGACGTTACCGACCGGGCCGGGGCTTTGGCGATGTTTGAACAAAGCCGGGCCGACCTGAGCCGGGTGCAGAATGTGATGGCCGACGGGGGCTACACTGGGAAGCCCTTCGCCGCGACGGTGCAGAACCTGCTGGGAGCCTCGGTAGAAGTGGTGAAACGCAATGAACTGCACACTTTCGTGGTGCTGCCGAAACGCTGGGTGGTGGAGCGGTCCTTCGCCTGGCTGGAGAAGTGTCGCCGACTATGGAAGAACTGCGAGGGAAAGCTCAATACCAGTCTGCAAATGGTGGTCCTCGCCTTCACGGTGCTAATCCTGAAGAGATTGTAAACAGGCTCTTAGTTCCTGGTGCTCTAGTTCAGTGGGAACGCGTAAAAACATACGGTGTAATCGCCTCCAATGACGGTGAGACAGAACAGCAGCTTGGCCCATTCCCCTGAAATCGTTTCTGCAGGAATGGGTTGCCGCAATTGTGACCAGCAGCAGGAGTCTGAAGCCGACTTCCTGGCCAGGTGCGTTCTCATCACCAACGAAGCCGCCCGAAGAATCGTGATGTCGGGAATGAGCTTGGATGAGGCCAAGGAAGATTACGGGGTGAGCGACCAGAAGCTCCAATACCGTTTGAAAGTGTGCGGGGCCCGGGTTCAGCATCAGCGAGGTAGATATTGATCAGGCCCCACCCTGATGTTCCCTATCAGCTATGCGTGAGGCGGTTCCTACAGGGGCAGTAACCTGCCAACTTCCCGAAGCCTGCGTCGGCGTTGTTGAGCGTCAGGAAGCAGGTCGGAAACCTGAGCCCAGTATTCCGCGGAATGACTGCTGACTTTCAGGTGGGCCAGTTCGTGGGCGACAACGTACTCAGCGAGTTCCGGGTGCACCATCACGACACGCCAGTTGAAACGGAGGGTGCCATCGGGAGCGCAACTGCCCCACCGCTGTCGCTGGTCGCGAATCAGCACCCCCGGCGTTTCCGGCCAGCCCATGCGTTTCCGCCAGAGTTCGACCGTTCTTGGCAAACGATGCGAGGCCCGCTGTCGGTACCATTGAACAACCACTTTTCTGACCTCGTCGTAACGCTTGGATTCGTCCAACCCAATGGGCACGGCGATTCGAAAGCTCCAATGATCGAACCGGACCTTGGGTGAGGGCACGTCTGCGGGATCGACAATCAGACGGACGTTGCGGCCCAGGTAAGGCAGTGTTTCTCCGCTGACGAAGCGTTTCCGTGACGCTTGAACGGCGGGGTCTGGAGCCTGCCGGAGAATCCAGGGCGCTCGCTTTCGGACGATGGCTTCCAGTTTTGAGTCCGAGGTATCCGAGGGTGCGGCAACGAGGACACGCCCGCCGTCCATCGTTATCTGCACTGTCTTCTTGCGACGGTCGCTTCGCTGGACATCGTATTCGATGGTCGCGTCGCCGAACTGGACTCGGCCAAGTTCAGCCACGTTACACTCTGCTCTTGGCCACTTGTACAATCCGGTTGGCGAGTTCGTCCAGCTGGTCCTCGTCATATCGGCCCGTGGCGCGGAGGCTTCCCTTCACGTCCCGGCGCATCTGCCGCTGCACATCATCGTTGGACTGCCACTCGATGACAGCGTGTCCGGCGAGCACTACCTCCACCCTCAGCGCGACATCCCGCATATAGGTATCCACATCGATGACATAGGAGCCGGCATCCTGCCGGGCGTGCCTCTCCTCCTCGCTCTCTGCGGACGATCCTTGCAGGATTCCGTAGATGGCCAGGGACACTGTCGAAAGGCCATGCCGGGCGGCGACGTTGGCCTCGCCGTGGACATCCTTCTGCAGTTCCGCCATCTGCCGGTAGGCTTCGGCGGCGTCGATAAGCTTAGAGCGCATCTGCTCGATGATGCGGGCCAGGCGCTGGGAAAGCCGTTCGTAGAAGACCGGGTTCTGCTCCAGCCGCTCGTGGATCTGGGCCCGAATCGCGTGCTCCATCACCGAGGCCCGGGCCTCGGCATGGGGCAGGTGGGCTATCTTCTCTTCGAAGTCCTGGTCGAGGATGGAGACAGGCTTCATCATCTCGCGGACCTCGGCGCTGATGCGCTGGTCGATGAGCTGCTTCACCTTGGCGCCGATGTCCGTCCAGTTCACGTCGGTGTTCTCGCGGAGGAAGTGGGCCCGGGTGTAAGAGCGGATCAGGGTGAGCCGGGCTAGCCGGTCGACATAGGGCAGCCCTCGAGGGTCGGGCAGCAGGCGGTCCATCAGACGGGAGAACTGGCGGTAGTCGGCATTGAACCGCTCGAACAGGTCGGCCTTGTAGTTGCCCTCGGTACTGGCGTCCGGGGCAAACAGCAGGACGCATGCCCAGGTGTCGTTGAGATCCAGTCCCTTGAAGTGCGATTCGGCCCGAACGGCAGCGGCCTCGATGACCGTGGCAGGGTCATCCTCCAGTACCTGCATTGTGTCCTGCACGTCGGTCCATTCGAAGCTGGCCAGCGCCTGCTCCAGATCGTGGGAGATGCCGCAGTAGTCGACGACCAGACCGTGCCCTTTCTCGGTTGGCGTGCCGTCCTTCTCGTGGGAGAAGCGTCGGTTGACGCGGGCGATGGCCTGAAGCAAGCCGTGTTCGCGCAGCGGGCGATCCAAGTAGAGCACCTGCTCCACCGGCGCGTCGAAGCCAGTGAGCAGCATGTCGACAACGACCAGCACCTCCGGCTCGCCCTGAGGGTCGACGAAGGCGTTGGTGATCTGCTCCTGGTCCAGCTCTTTGGCGACCTGGAACTCGGGTCCGTCGTTGTGACCGGTGGTGATGATGGGGTAGGCGCTCAGGCCGAAGCTCTTCAACTGCTCGGTGTAGCGCAGGGCGGCGGCCCGGCTGGGCGCGACCACCTGGGCCTTGAACCCGTTGGGGCGCACCTTGTCCTTGAAGTGCTGGGCGATGTCCAAGGCGATCATCTGGATTCGCTCCATCGCCTCGGCCACCGTCTCACGGTTGGCGTACCGTCGGCGAATCTCTTCGCGCACACTGTCTGTTTCGTCGCCGAACATGGCGTCGAACAGCTTGTCCAGCGTCGTTGGCCCCTCGATGTGCAACTCGGGCAGGCGGGCTTCGTACCAGATGGGCACGGTGGCGCCGTCCTCCACCGACTGCGGGATGGTGTAGGAGTCGATGAGCGGGCCGAAGCGCTTCATGGTGCTGCGCCCGAAGCCCTTGTCGATGGGTGTGCCGGTGAAGCCGATCATCACCGCGTTGGGCAGCGCCCGCGACATCAGGCCGCCCAGCACGCCGTACTGGGTGCGGTGAGCCTCGTCCACCATGATGAATACGTTGCCGGAGTCGTTGAGCACGTCCAGCTTGCCACCGGGGGTGGTCAGCGCCTCCTCGAACTTCTGGATGGTGGTCATCACCGTTCGGCCGCCGCCCTGTCGCAGGACGGTCTGGAGGTTGAGGGGTTGAGCGCGGTTGGGCGTCTCTCGTCGACGGCGGGCGCGGTGCTCCGCCGGCTCTGGCCGCGAGCGGTCCATGCGTTCCGGCGCGGGGAAGCCGCAGCGCCGGAAGGTGTCGGAGATCTGCTTGTCCAGCTGGGTGCGGTCGGTGACTACCACGATGTCGGCGTTTGCCAGGCGCGGCTCGCGTCGGATCTTGGTGGCCAGCCACAGCATGGTCAGCGACTTGCCCGACCCCTGGGTGTGCCAGACCACGCCGCCCCGCTCGTCGGCCTTGGTCTCCGATAGGATGCGGCGCATGGCCGACTTGACCGCCCGGTACTGCTGGTAGCGGGGCAGCTTTTTGACCACCCGGCCCTGCTCCGGCTCGTAGACCACGAAATCGCGCAGGATGTCCAGCAGCGTCGCCGGGGCCAGCATTCCCACGATGAGCTGCGCCTGGCCCTTCGGCTCCACGCCGAACCGCTCCCGGACCTCGTCCTCGGAGTAGGGCGCCACCGACTTCCACTCGAAGTAGTCGTTCTCCGGCGCGCCTACGGCGGCATAGGCTGCGGCGGCTCCGCAGTGGGCGACACAAAGCAGGTTGTAGTGGAACAGCTCGGGGGCGCCGGTGCCGTGCCACTCCGGTCCCGCCTCCTGGTAGCGGCGAAGCTGGCGAACTGCCTGGGACTTCCACACCTCCAGCAGCGACGGCGACTTGGCCTCCATCACCACCAGCGGGATGCCGTTGACGAACAGCACTAGGTCGGGCTTGATCACCCGCTGGTCATCCTCGGTGTCACTCTTCTCGTTGCCTCGGCGCACCCGGAACTGGGTGGTGACGACGAACTCGTTGAGTCCGCCCTCAGGATGGTCGAAGTCGAAGAAGCGGACATTGCGGGAGTCCTGACCGTGGGTGGTGTTGATGGTCAGGGGTAGGCCGAAGGTCAGGTACTCGTGGACGGCCTGGTTGTGAGCCATGCCGACGGCGTTGACGTGCTCCAACTCGAAGATCACCCGCTCCGCCTGCTCCCCAGTTAGCCACTCGTTGAGGCGCAACAGGACGGCCCGCAGCCGCCCCTGCAGCAGGACGTCGCGCTCCCCGCTCCGCTCCGCCTCCAGCGTCTCGCGGGGCACGTAGGCCCACCCCAGCCGCTCCAATAGGGTGCGGGCCGGTTCCTCGGCCTGGCTGTACTCGTTGAGGGCGGAGGTCGTGGTGGTCACAGGATTCCGCTTATAATTCGCCATGTCGACGCAGTAGGTGCTCGATGTTCTCCAAAATGGTTCTTGACTTATGAACGATTCCGAGATCTATCATTTGGCTAGTCTTGACAACCGGCTTGACTGCCGCGGGAATTTCTTCAAAGGTTAGGGTGCCGTCCGTTTCCCTATAGAACACACTCCCCAATAAGCCCAAGAGGAAGAGTCGTTGTCCAGATATTAGCCCCCCGTCTCTGCTGAGCCACGAGCCGTTATCGTAAATGAGAACGGGACTTCCGCTGCTTCCTTGAAATACAGAAGCATCTATGAGAAATACAGGCTTGCCTTCGTAGTCGATGCTTAGGGGAGATGCAGTAGAGCCTCTTCTAGTGATGGGTAAGTTGTTCACGCTGTCATAGAGGCCGTTTGGGTAACCGACGAAAAGAACCTCCTCTACGGCATCCAGCTCTTCTAGCGCATCTTGGCTAGGAATGATGCTCGTTTGGATAGACCTGTAGTACGGCCGACGCCCGTTCTTGCCCATGTGGTCCAATAGGCCCGACAACGGCAGCACTGTAACTTCAACGTCCTCAGATGGGTGCCCTTCCCATTCCCAAGCTCGTTCACTAAGCGTGATTGGGAAAATCCTTCCAATTGAAGGCCGATAATCCTCAGTTTCTCGGTCGGAGATGGTGAAGGTTAAATGTCCATAGGAGGACCCTTGTATTACGTGCTTGTTAGTAACAAGAAACCGTCCTTGCCTATTCTCTGCCCACTCATGATTAACAATGAAACCAGTGCCTAGACTGTGTTCCGTCTGTATTCTAAGCGTTGAGAAGAGCAGTTGTTCAGCGAGAGTTTGAACCTTCATTCCGCATTCTCCAAGGACCCTATCACACGCACTCGCCCCGTCAGCAACGCATCAGCGGTGGATTCCTTCAGCAATCGTAGCCCCGCAGTTTGCTCCCGCGCAACTCCAATCGCTTCGTCAACACCGTGAATCGTAGCAGCGATGGCCTGCTGCTCGGGCAGCGGCGGCAGAGGAAGGGTGAGTGACGAATATTCTGTGGCGTTGATGTTTGGCTGGGCTCCGGCGCGTAGCATTGAGGTAACCCATGTTCGGTGGAACTGAGAACGAGTGCAGAATTCCAAGAACGCCGGCGACACAAGGTCGCGCTTCGGTCTGAACCTGATTAGATACCCAGCGTAAACGCAGGGGCCATCGTAGTGTCGGTACATGTAGGTTTTTCCAACCGTAGCGCCACTTCGGGCGAATAGCAGGTCACCGGACTCCAGTTCGTAGCCAGCAACCCGCGAAGGCTCGGCTGAACGAGCACCTTCTTGCTTTAGCCGACCATCGTCAGTTAGGTCAGTGATGCGTACGTATCGAGGTAAGACAGGATCATATGGTTGCGCCGGAGCCGAAGCTCCATATTGCGGTGCGTGGCAAACATCCCCCAGCCGCACCACATTCCACTCCGCCGGGATGGTGCCGAGGCCGGGGACGTCGCGGAACTCGGTGTGCTGGCCGGGGAGGCCGCGGGTGAGCAGGTCGTGGAGCAGGGCGTCGCGCAGGCCCTCGGTGGCGGCGATGACCGCCTCGGTGCCCTCGATGGCGTCGTCGATGCTGTCCAGCACGGCGGCGATGGCCTGCTGCTCATCCAGGGGTGGGAGGAGGATGGAGAGTGCCTTTGTGGCATCCAGCGTCAATCCGAACCGTGTAACGCCGTTGGCAATCCGCGCGAACTCTTTTCTGCACTCCGACGACGTCAAGGCTTCTGCAAGAAACGCACCATCAACAATGCTCTCTGTGGGCCGGGCCAACCCTAGATGATAGCCGCACAGGACTCCAGGCAGGTCGTCAGCAACTAAGGCGGGAATTCCGATTTCGTCGGGCGTTTCCGAATCCTTGGTAAAGAGGACGTCGCCCATTCGCAGAGTCCACCTGTCCCTCTCCGAGGGGGTGGCCGTTGCGTTCATCAAGTCCATCCCCGCATTGATGCGACGGTTGTAGAAGACATCGGTGTAGTTGCACAGTTGAACGGGAAGTTCACCCTCGACCGTCCTCTTGTCCACACCGCTGAAGGCGACATCGGCGATATCCCCCAGGCGCACTCGCTGCCAGCCGTCGGGTATGGGAGGATCGCTGCGTGCCGGCTTGGCGGCGGTCATCATTCCCTCGCGTCCAGGCGGTCGAGGTTTCCGCCCCAGGACAGGATTCGCTCGTCCGCCGTCACCAGCCGGTGGCCGCCCAGCGCGGTGGCGACGATGATGCGGTCGGCCGGGTCGGCGTGGAAATCGGACAAGGCGTTGGCGCGGATGCCGATGTCGCCGTCCACGGGGATTTCGATCAAGCCCTGGCCCAGCTGCTCCAGACGCCACCGGCCCACGTCCTCGGGGAAACTGATGCGACCTTTGGCCCTGAGCATAGCCATCTCCCAGAAGGACATGGCCGACATCGCGACCTCGTGGGCATCCCAGGCCTGCTGGATTTCAGACCGTGCTATCGACCCGAGCTTGGCGTCGCCTGCTCTCAACCAGAGAGCGGCGTGAGTGTCCAGCAAGATCACGGGTTCAGCACCCTATCGGGATCAACTTCGGCTTCCCACTCAACGTCGATGGGGGAAATGATGTCGCCCAGGATTTTCAGCCGGCCCTTGTCGATACCGAAGAGCGTCTTGGGCCGCTCGTGAAAAGCGGTGAGCTTGGCCACCGGCTTCCCGTTCTTGGTGATGACTATTTCCTCGCCGTTCTCGGCGACCTCATCCATCAGCTTCAGGCATTTGGCCTTGAACTCTGAGGCTTTGATCATCCGGGGTCCGTTGGGGGTTCCCTGTCCAGTAGCCATCCGTACATCCCTTCCTTTTGCGGATGCCCCGATCCAACCACATTGTAACCATGGTCAAGGCTATGGTCATATTCTACCGCTGGTACCCCAGCTCCGCCAGCAGCGCGTCCATCCGGGCCGTGGCCTCGTCGCGGCGGCGCTCGGCCTCCCGCAGCTGGGCCAGCGCCTCGGCCACCGACATCGTCTCCACCGGCTCGGTGGTGTCCACGTAGCGGCTGATGTTCAGGTTGAAGTCGTTGCCCGCGATCTCGGCCAGGTCGGCCACGTGGGCGAGGCGGTCCACGTCCGCGAAGGCGCGGTAGGCTTCGACGATGCCGGCGATGTGCGCCTTGTCGAGGAAGTTATGGGCCCGTTCGGCGCGGAAGTAGCCCGGCTGGGCCGCGTCCACGAACAGCACCCTGCCGCGCCGCTCGGCGGGCTTGTCGCGGTTCAGCACACAGATGGCGACGGGGAACTCGCTCCGAAGAACAGGTTGGGTGCCAGGCCGATGACCGCCTCGAACAGGTCTGCCTCGACGATGCCCTGTCGGATCTTGCCCTCGGCGCCACCTCGGAACAGGACCCCGTGGGGCATCACCACGCCCACCCGGCCCTGGGCGTTGGTAACCGCCAGCATGTGCAGAAGGAAGGCGAGGTCGCCCCTGGTCTTGGGTGGGATGGCCCCGTAGCGGTCGAAGCGGTGGTTGTCATCTGCGGTAGCTTTCTCGTGGCCCCAGTTCTTCAGGCTGAAGGGCGGATTGGCGATGACCCGGTCATAGGACAGCAGCCGGCCCTCACCGTCCACCAGCCCCGGCTCGGCGATGACGTCGCCGGGTTCCAGGCGCGCCGACCGCAGGCCGTGGAGCAGCAGGTTCAGCTTGCCGATGGCCAGTGTCCCCAAGTTGCGCTCCTGCCCGTGCAGCACCATATTGCGGATGTCGCCGCCCTGTTCCTGAACGTATTGGGCGGCGTAGATCAGCATTCCGCAGGAACCGGCCGTGGGGTCGCAGATGCGCATCCGCTCCTGCGGCTCTAACAGTTCGACGATAAGGCGTACGACCTCACGGGGGGTGTAGAACTCGCCGCCCTTCTTGCCCGCATCGTCGGCGAACTGGTAGATCAGGTACTCGTAGGCGTCACCCAGCACGCTGCCGGCGTCGACCTGACCGTCGCGGAGATTGGCGTCGCTGAGGTCGAGCCCAGCGAAGTGGTTGAGGAGCTGGCGGATGAGGCTTTCGCGGTTGGCTGGGCTGCCCAGCTTCTGCTCGTCGTTCCAGTTGACGCCGGTCAGCACGCCGTCCAGCCGGCCGGTGTTGGCGTCTTCGACGGCGTGGCTGGCCACGTTCAGCGCCTCGCCCAAGCCCATTGCCTTGCCGGTGATGACGGTCCAGCGGGCGTCCTCGGGCACGAAGAACTCGTGCTCGTCGGGGTCGGTCAGCGCCGTCTCCAGTGGCACTCCCCTCGTGGACACCGCGCTCTCAACCTCCTCGTCGAACCGGTCGGACAACCGCTTCACAAAGAGGATGGAGAAGATGTAGTTCTTGTAGTCGGCCGAGTCGATCTGCCCTCGCAGAATGTCGGCGGCCTGCCAGAGCTTGCTCTGGAGTTCCTGGCTGGTCAGCGGCATGGTCACTCCTCAGGTGTGATGATTGCAAAACTCCCGTGAGGGAACTAGGCTGCCCAGCTCCCGAGGACAGCAACTACAAAAACTACTGACAGAACCTGCGTTCCATATGGAAACCCGTCGAGGCGAGTACAGGAGTTCACACCGCACTCTCTAGTATTACAACCACGGCATGGGGAGCAGAGCGGATTATCCTCTCTCGAAAGGTCAAGCGCCCGCTCATTTCAGCTTTAATGGAATTCTTTCCGGCTTCCAAGGCCGCCAAAAAAATTGCCCCTTTTGGCAATCCGTCCTTATAATGTTATGGCTAGCCGCCATGCAGAACTGTGCGCCACCATGTAAAAAGGGGATCCCTATCACCGGGAACGTAGCTCGCACCTGACCGCATCTCAGCCATTGCCGCTCGTAACTCAATATCGGGGACTGTGGCTGCATCAGCCCATAGTTTCAGCAACTCCAGAGTGGAGACCAGGGGGATCCCAGGAGCGCGCTCTCCAAGAACCCGGCGAGCTTTGCGGTCGTCAGTAGCGATGGAACACCCACGATGAAGCGCAAGGGATCCCGTCACCGCCTCTCCATCGTCGACCAGAGCTGCAAGGTCCACAAAAGTGGACTCCTCTGATAGTTGTTCCAGGCGCATGACCTGGATCAGGCCTTCATTCACGAGTGGGTATAGGTCTACAGGGGCTCGCTCATCGTATAGGCCCTCCGAACCCGGAAGCCGCACGTAGATGGCCTCTTGCTCCAGCACATAATCGGCGACCGCAAGCTGATAGAGCAACGTCATAGCTATCTCTCGCAAACGGCCGGTTGCATAGAGATTGAGAAGGCAGCTGGCATCGAGAAGAATCGGGCCGAGAGGGTGAGTCACAATGGCGCGCTCACCTCAGGAGTCTTGACCGCTGATGTTGATCGCGAGATCTACGGGGAGAGACTCGACCTCTCCTTCATCCAGCAGATGCAGTAGATGGGTCAACCTCTGAACCGTCTGTCTCGCCGACACCCGGTCGGCCCGTAGGAGCCGGACCAGTTCTCCTTCGGTGAGATTCCCTTCCTCGTAAGCCCGGACAGCCAGGAATTGATAGTTGAGAGGTAGCAACCGGTCATTGGAAGAATAAGGGACCAGGCCCAATTGCGCCTGAGCCTCCCGAGCTTTGAAACCCCTATCACGCAGCCGGTCCCAGGTGCCGCCAGGGAGAAGCCGAAGCTCTTCCAAGCGCAGCATCATCGCCTCTACGGAGACGAAGTAGTAGTGGGCGACCCGGCATACCTCCGCTGCCGTCACTTTGCCATCGGCCGCACGGGATAGCTCATTGAACCGGCGCCGGAGACCAACAGCCGGCATGAGCATGCAACGAGCAAAGGCGTCGGCGAACCTCTCTGAAACGGGAACACGCCTGTTGGTACCCAACATGGCTATCTCTGAGTGAAAGCGGCTCGTTAGAAAATGGCCATATTCGTGGGCCATTGACCATCGACGCCGTTCCTCAGGATGGCGGGCGTTCACAGCGATGCAGCCGCCCAATTCCTCCGTATAGGAAAATATGCCTGCCACCCTGGAAGGCAGTTCGGTGGAGAACACGCGGACGCCTACATCGTTCTCGAGAACTTCCCGGAGCCTCAGAAGGGGACCATCGCCAAGGCCCAGGCGATTGCGTTCGGACGAAGCCACTTCTTCGGCAGCATCCTCGGGAGCGGTTCTACCTATCTGATACTGGGGTGGGTAATTCCATCTGAGTGATGCTCCGTTCAGGTTTTCAAGGTAAATATAGTCCTCGCACAGGCGTTGAAACTCCTGGACTGCTTGTCCCAGTTCCTTCTGATCTTGTGGAGAACCGGCACCTGCGACAGCCGTGCGGAATTGCACGGCAAAGTCGGCCATTGGCTCCCTCGGGCCAACGAAATCTCCCACCGGTCGGCCGTAGAGCCGCGCCATCTGGATGAGTTCATCGGGTCGAGTCCGGCGTTCGCCTTTTTCCAGGGCGGTAATTGTCGTCCGGGCTACGGCCAAGGAGTCGGCAACGTCTTGCTGCGTAAAACCTCGGGCTTTCCTAGCCTCCTGAAGGCGCCGTCCCAACACCCTAGGGTCAATCGTATCTATTACATGGTGCTGCACAGGACCTCCTATGCTGCCAGACCGAGGGGCGACATTAAGGGCTCCCACTCCCTCACGTAGGTCTGGTACAGCCGTATGAAACGGGCGCTAACCTCGCCGGCCGTCTGATCTCCGTGCGCTACAAGCTCTGAGTGAGTCCTCGCCAGTTCAGGAAATGAAGCAACCAACGAGATCCAAGGGTCATCAGATGCAAGGCATCGGACAAACTTGTCTACCTGACCGCGCATAATTTCAAGGTCTCTGCGCTGAGCATCTTTCAGCGACTCTTGACTCATGAGCACATCGGTACGATACCTCTCCGGCGGGTCATACCCAGTTAATCCACCAGCGTAGAGGGCCTGCCGGCGGAGGATACAGGAAGTGCAGCAGCCGCACTGGCCTGGCTGGTTACGGATACGAAGAGGGAAGCTGTCGCAAGAAACGGTGTCGCATATGGAATCGACCAGGTTGGCGGATACTAATGCCCTGCACATTTCGGCTTTGGTGTGGAATAGGAAAGGATTCTTGATTTGAACTGGCCGCTCTAACACCATTTTAAAGAGATCTTCAACCATCATCAGAGACCGGGGATGAACGCCTCGATAGTTGTCGACCCCGAGTTGCGTCGCGTCCAAGGGGAGGTTAAGTGCCCCGACTCCGTTCTCATAGACCCACAGAGTATCGGTGCCTGCCTGTAGAGCCGTCGCCACACCCAAGGTGAGGTAAACCAGCCACGGGTGCGTTGGCTCTTTTCCTCTCGGTTGCCTTCTGGCTTGCAAAGACCAAAGGGAACTGCCACATGGCATATCTCCGGTGGGGTTCCAAATACCCCCTTTCCCCATAATGACGACCTGATATGCTTGACCTGCAACTTCTGTTGATGTGCTAGGCGGTTATGGGTATATCCGGAGACCAAGACATATGACGCACAGGATTTTCCCTGATCGCGCGCAGCCAGTCCGGCGATGGAGTCAAGGCCACCGCTGAACAGGGCTACAGTGGCCGGGCTTTGGGGCGGCAACCGGAAAAGAAATCGCTCTGATTCCGCGGGAGAGGGATCAGTTTGCCGCTTGAGAAACTGGAACGACCACTCATCCTCGCTCAACCAGTACAGCAACCCTTGGAGCTTGTGCGCCACCTCGGATTCATTCCAAGATCCCGGCTCCCTCACTCCAATTCGAACATGGATGCGGCGTTGCCCGGTGCTGGTTCCACTGAAGTCTCGCGGCGACCGCCGGTCAGCTGCGTAGACTGCCATTACTATGTCCAGCAGGTCCGCGAGTCCGGCGGGAAGCTCTTGGCAGAACGACCGGGTTAGGCGTTCTCCATTCATCCAGTAGGAACCGTCAAGCTCTTCCGGATTGCTGCCAGCTATGAAGTCGTATTCGAAATGCCTCTGCTTCATTTCACCTGTCCGGGCGGAATGCTGCTGCCCTCCCGAATTGCGCCCAAGTCCTCCGCGAGGAGATCGCTGGTAGACACCTTCTTGGTGACACGTTCTGGCGCCCTCAAGCTCGCGGCACTAGCGTCCTGAACGAGCTGACCGGCAACCTTCTCAACGCGGGATCGCATGCCTTGCTCTACCCGGCCCTGCCACTTGCGCGCCTCATTGGAGTCTGCGAACCGGCCTTTAGCAATCAAACGCTGATTCACTCTGGCAAAAAAGTAATGCTCAATGAGGGCTTCGCATGTGCTCACGCTGAACTGGCGGGCCATCTGGTCTGGCGAGGGAACACTTACACCCTGCTGTACGAGGAAAGACTTCGCGACGTCTACAGCGATTTTGGTATGGCGGTGGCCTCCTTTGTCCCGCACGAGGCCGTCCAAAGCTCCGAAAATCTCCATCAGTGAAGCCTCGTGCGCCCCCACGATAGTCCTGGTTATAGCATCATTACCCGGCACACCGCCGTTTTCACGTAGGGTCTTGGCTAGCGAGCCCATCAGCTTGTCTTCAATCTCCTGCTCGGAGGCGACCTCCCCAGCAGCGTACCGGAAAGCGCTGCGCCACCCAGCGCCTAAGCTTCTTTCAAAACGATCTCCCTCTGGCATACCAACCCCCGAGGACACTGTAGCCCGGTATGCTGACATTGTCAATATTAACAAGTCTGATAGGCATATATATGTCAAAGAGTGATACAGGCAACACCTATCCCCATAGCTCGATGTCCAGCGCAGTCAGTCCGATTCGCCGTCCGTTATGATGGCCAGCGCATTCTTCACAGTCCGCGGCCACTGCCCCACCTGTTCAGAGGGCAACGGTGGTGGACGCCCGATCCGTTTCCCGTCTGCCCGGGCGCGGTCCTGTCCCATCCTCATACGTTCGCTGGCCTAATCGACCTGATAGACCCCTTGAGCCAACACCGGCCGCCGGCCGGGAAAACTACCCTCGGTCCGTGCCTTCGCCTGCCCTGCGACCGATCGCTCCTTGATCGAGTTCCGCCACCACTCGCTGAAGGCGAGCACCATCGCGAGCTGGAGCTTGCCGGTGGCCGTGGCCGTGTCGAAGTCTTCCGACAGGGACCGGAACTCCACTCTGACGTGACGGAGGCCCTCGATTACCTGCAGCCCGAAGGTCAGCCCTGTAAGCGGCGGCGATAAAGTGGACCGTGTGGGCGGAAGATCGCTGACTGCGATTATATGGCTGTTGAATCCTGCCACCCAGCCCCAGGGGTGACACCTGAACAGTGCGGTCTTCGGACCAGCTTCTGGTCAGCTCCGGAGCGGTCCATGTGGATGAGTTGCCCTGCCTGCTGGGGTGGTTCAAAAACGCGCGTTTGTGACACTGGGCCACAATTCACTCCCTCCAGCTTGTCCAGTGGTGGTTCACAAAGGTATAGTGCAATCCGCGCAGTTGGAGAGAGAGCGATGCCCGAGACCTATGGCTATGTCCGCACCAGCCGCCCCAGGGTCTCCGAGTTGGCGGGCAGCGACCCGGAAACCCAACGCCAGCAGTTGCTGGCTGCCGGCGTGGCGCTTTCTCACATCTATCAGGACGTCGGCATCTCCGGGACCAACAGCCGACGGGGGTGGCACTCCCTGGACTCCCTATTGGCCCAGGGCGACACCCTGGTTGTGGTATCCATCGACCGTATCGGGCGGCGCTGGTTGGACACCAGGGGCAACATCCACGATCTGCAACGGCGCGGGGTGAGGATTCGCAGCCTGGCCGATAACGAACAGTCCTAGGCCCAGTACCTGGACGTCGACCCCGAGTCGTTCCTGGGCTATACCCTGGCCGGCTTCGCCGCCTGGGTGTCCGACCAGGAACTGGTGTCCATCCGCCGCCGTACCAGGGCGGGTTTGGAGAAGGCGAAGGCGGACGGCAAGAAACTGGGCGCTCCCCGCCGGTTGTCCGAGGAGCGGGAGGCCGCGGTCATCGAGATGGTGGCCAGCGGAGTCAGCCAGCGGCGCGTTGCCAGGTCCTTCGGCGTATCGCCTGCGACAGTCAGGCGCGCCGTAAAGCGTGAGTAGCGCCTGCGCATCGTGCACCCGCCATGGTGATGCGCAGCGTTTTTCAGGGTGCTGTTGTGTCGACCGGTGGGAACCGTCGACGTGG
Organism: Dehalococcoidia bacterium; assembly: GCA_965261885.1. Classification (GTDB taxonomy): domain Bacteria; phylum Chloroflexota; class Dehalococcoidia; order Lucifugimonadales; family UBA3495; genus VXOI01. The sequence goes on along the minus strand of CBDHDY010000003.1, from coordinate 28,131 downwards.
CGCATGGTGGCGTTGGCAGTGTTCCCAGAGAGGAGTCAAGTACTCGGTCGTAGATTAAATTGCCAAAACGGTCGCGATTGTTTTCGTAGTTAGCCAAGATTAGCGGCGCAAACCAGCCGCGCGACCTGCAGGTTCGGGTTCTTGTCCTCCGCCCTGTGGACACCAGCACCATTAGCTCCCGTCGCTCCTCCTCCGCCAGCCGTACCCTGTACCTCTTCACCATCATCCACACCCCACGTCCCAAAATCCTCCCGTGGCCACTGGCCTTATGGTACCCCACCACCCATCAGTTCAACGATGTCCGGCTACTAGGTCGTACCAGTGCCGAGACTGTCGGTCCCCGCTTAATCGGTTCTTTTTGCAGAATACATGTACGGCGGTCGCTTTTTCCCAGAACGTACGTTCAGCCAACATAACTTGAGCGGTCGCCGTGGGGAAACTTACATCTTGTACCCAGTTAGCAGCGTCGCAGTGTATCTGGAAATCCCTGTGCGGTTCTCCGGTTGAGCGAGCCCCGAAATCTACTTTCACTCGAGGCTGCACGAAGTTCCCGCTGCTGCGGAACAATGGCTCGTAACCAACATATACGCAGTCCTTATCCACCTCGAGTTGAGCCTCAACACCAGCCTTGGACAAACCGACGTGAAGGGCTTGTACCGCGGTGTCATTTACCCAGGACTTTAATAATTCCAAGACATCATCTGAAAGTTTTTTTGCTTGATTACGAGTCAAGGAGGCCGCGTCGGCCTTTGGCTCTTTTCCAGGAGCAAGGGCCTCTATGTCATATGTGATGTCTATGTCTTCCGAGAAGCGGTCTATTGCTTTGTAAGCTTTCGACAAAGAGGTGCCGCCCTTGAAGGTGAGGTCTCTGCCAAAAGGGGCAGCAAAGAGGGCTGACAGCGTCCGGACCACCCAAATGTCTTTTTCAATAAGATACGCCTGAATCCCACTGCGCGTAGCCGCGACTCCAAGGGCATCCAGGCGTTCTTCGTCGTTTAGCGAATGAAACGTGGTGTCAGTCACAGGTTGGCATAGCGTTTATCGACACTGTCATCCACTCGGGTATTGTGTCGCACGAAGAAACCAACTCTTTGATCTCTTCGACAGGGAGCATCCTGCCTAGGACCTCCATGCTCTCTTCGACTTCTTCTGACCCCATCCATGCGAGAGCCCGAATCGCATGGCCAACCACCTGATTCGGTGCAAGCAGCTGCCATTCTGGAGCATGCCGCAATTCGACTGTCGAACCACTTACATGCAACGTCCGATTGTGTCCTGACGTCAGATAAACGGGCATCATTGGTACCTGGGTGGTCATTCCCAAGAGGTTAGCCGATGCGCCACCACATGGAACGATTGTCTCCTCCCACAGTTCTGCAAGCTGAGGGATGATCATTCCGACATCCGGCGAGCGGGTACCAAAGCGAGTTTCTACAGGTTGGACGTAAACACCTTCACAGATTTCGCTCAACTTGCCGACTTGCGCAAGTTCGGACAGCGCCCAACTGACATCCTCAGCACTACCAAGGGAGCTTAGGGCTTCAGCACACACTGGTGTACCTTCCAGCGAACTGGAGGTGTGTGCCAAGATCTCACTGGCCAATGCCTCTGCGGCACGTTCCAGCGAGAGAATAGTTCCTGTTGCAAAACCGCTCATGGTTGACCGATGCACGTCCAGCAGCAAGATTGTCCCTGCAGAATTACCTTAAAACTGTACCCATAGTGGCATAGACTGTCAAGGCCGCCCAGTTCCACAAGGGCACGCACCGCGGGTTGGGTCGTGGCCTCCTTGCACCGGCGCTTGACTTGGTGGACACGCTGGATCCGCGCTGTGGCCTTCATCGCGGCGGGCGCATCGCTGGTCAGGCCCTTGGCCTGCTTCGTGGGCTTCCCGTACTCCCTGCTGGCAGCGTAGCCCTCGGCATAGCAGCCGCAGGGCTCGGGACAGTCGCAGAGGGGGCGGGCGGTATCGGTCATCGGAGCCCTCCGGCGTGTGGCTGGTATGCACGATAAGTATGTTTAACGAGCATGGTAGGATCAACACTGGAGATCTTATTTTGAGGTGTTTCTGCGGCCTGACACGCGGCTCCGTCTACGATTGTGTTTAGCGGAAGAGGCGCAGAAATGGGCGGACAATTGGAGGTCGCGATGGCGAAGGCCATATTGGGATGGGCAGCAAGTACTTTCACTGCATTGGCGATCCTAGGATTGGTTGTGACTTTCTTTCTCGCTTTCGTTGTTCAGACATGGGCAGGTGCCCTGGTTTACAGCGCGCTGACCGCCATTTACATCTGGGTCGCCGCTGGTCTCTGGATCGAGAAAGAGGAGGAACGCCAGCGATGTGAATTTCGGTGGTCGTAGCAGATTAATCGTACCTACTGCTCTACGGTGATTTGGAGCGGCCGGGCTTCCGGTACGCACTGGAGCGGTGATGCCGCACCCGGCACTTGACCGAACAGAAGTTGCGCTCCCTGAGCCGCCAGACGTTCACCGGGTAGATCGTAGCGGTAAAACCGCGGTAGAGTCATTGGTACAGGTCTAGGGCTACTGTCCCTGGCCAGTTACGTGTTGCCTGATGACTTCATATGCTCGTATTTGAAGTTGCTTCATCAGTCCAAGGTTAATTCTCTCTATGCCTTCGTGGGCTATTGCGTGTCGATGGTTGTTGACATCTTTGAAGGCGGTTTCTTGTTCGATTTTTCGTCCCCGGCTATGCAGGAATCTCCTGCATCGATCATGGAGTCGGAGAAACCAAAGGCGTCGGTAAGCATCGTCCGTTAGTGGATCTAGTTGAAGCGCCTCAAGTAACGTCCTTAACGGTGCGGAATTCACTCCACGGGGTTCTGACTGTCCCTTCAGGCTGTAGGCCAACGATTCCACTACTTGGACTTTCTCCCGCAGAGCGTCTGCTGTAATAGGGGTTGACGTGGATCCCTCTGCAATCGAAACGCTTAGACGCAACAAGTCCAGCCAGCGATCATCGGGCGCGCGGAAACTTGTCTGATCAGCAACCTCCTCAAAGCTCCCGGGCACATCAAATCCAATTCTCACGGCAGCAAGCGCGGCATTTCTCCAGTGTGGTTTGCTGTCGAACTGCGGAACCGGGTGTACACCACCATCTGCAAATATAAGATGTTCGCCGCGCCCGAGATCTGCTTTCCAGCACTGGCCGTCCGTCGCCGGCCACTCGTTCAGGTCTTGCCTCGCCTGTAGCACAACGTGGAGATTCCGGCCTGATGTGCCATCCTCCCTGCTGCAGTTCTCACGCACCCAGGTCCGGTACTCAGGATCGACAGCAAATTGTCCTGACAGGTCATTCTGCTCGAAGTAATCCTCGGGGCTTGTCGTGACGCCAGCCCTAAAGTTATCAACTTCAAGAATGACCGACGAGAAATCCTCGACAGCAGGTTGGAAGAACTGGGGGACGCGGTAAATCGTTATACGATGAGCCTCCGACAAGTGGCATTTGAAGGTAATGGCTCCGGGAAGTACTGCTGAGACATTAACCGGCATGGTGCGTTCCTCTTTTTGTGCTATCCATTGAGGGGAGCAAGAGTGCTGACGATAGACGAAGGCGATTCCAATACCGTTCCTTGGGAAGGGACATCAATGCACCGGGAACTCCACTCATTTAGAACGACCGGGGTTCCTGTACACCCTGGCTCTGGGACGTCTTGCGCCGGCCGCCGTATAAGCCCGAATCCACCGATAGTGGGCGTCAGGTTGGCGAACTGAAGTGGCCAAAGGGTGCTCCTTTGAATCTGGGATAATGGTTTTGTAACAGCAAAACAGTCCCAGAAAAGGAGCACCCGATAGATGCTACCACGCAACCACCCCGACCGCATCCGTGTCTCTTTCGACGACCACCGACTGGTGGCCAATGCCGGTCTGCTCCTTCCGGCCACCCTCGCCCAGCATCTGGGCCTGCCCGAACTCGTCCAGCAGTGTCACGACCTAGAAATCTGGCCGGAAAGCTTTGTTCGGGGAGATGTATTCCGGCAGTGAGGCCGACGCAAGCAAGGCCAGGGTCAAGATTTGAGCGAGCCGTGCAGGGACGAAATCAAGGGCGGAACGGATGGCCCCGGCACGCAGGGCGCTGCCGACGCTGGAACCGCAGCCGGGACCTGCTGGCAGACCGGCCTTGGTGGCCACCAGGGTCAGGTTGGCCACCGTGGCCGCCAGGTACAGCTGGAATTTCGTCTTGGCGCGCCCGAAGTAGCGGGACTGGCGGATTCCCAGTTGGACCAGCCGCGCCAACCGGTGCTCCACCACCACCCGGCGCTGCCGGTACTCGCCAAAGGCCTCGCTCTGCTGCAGGGCCCGGGCCTGCTGCAATAAAGCCTCCTGCGGGTGCAGTTGCACCGTCCGTCCTGTGCCCGGCGCCGCGGCGCCGCACTGGGGCCGCAGCGGGCACACTCCACAGACCGCCGAGTCGAACTGGAAGGCCTTCAGCTGGTGCGTCCGGCCTGTTGCTGCGGTGCGAGTACCCAAGGGCCGGACCCTTCCGGGTAACGTTCCCCGCCGGACAGGTGCAGGTGCCCGCCTCCAGGTCGATATGGAAGTCCTCTTTCGGAAAGTGTTTCCGGTTTGGGCGGCCCGGCACCCTGGCAATCAGGGTGCGGCCCGCGTCGGCGAAGGCCTGCCTGGTATCGCCGTCTCCGTAGGCGGCATCGCCCATAGTCTCCTCCACCGGCACACCGGTGTTGTGCTTCGGCAGGCTCAGCATCTGCTCCACCAGTTCCAGCGCCCCCGAGTTGTCGGGAGCGTTGCCGGGCAGTACCTCCACGGCGGTGATCAGCTGAGAGTCGGTGTCCACCACAATCGCCGCCTTGTGCCCGTCGAAGCGTCTCCTGCTGCTCTTGTGTCCATGGCGCATCTCCGGGTCATGCACCGGCATCACCCGATCCCGGCTCACCCCGTCCTTGAGATTGGCTCCGTCATCAGTGCGCTCCACGTCCTGGAGCAGCAACTACCCCAGCAACTCCGCCGCCGCCACTATCTGCTGCCGCTCGGCGCTGTCACTCCGGCAATTCCCCCTGTGCCTGCTGTGACAACTCCAGCAGCCGGTCCGCGTCTCTCACAATCCCGGCCAGCAGGGCCTCACGTGCCCGCTTGTCGCTCCAGTCGATGGCGGCCTCGCCCTTCACCCTGGAACCAAAGTATCGCTCATATCCCCGGGCCTCGGCCCATTCTCTTACGGTGGTCTTCTCCACGGCTGCCAGCGCCCGCAGCAGCTTGACGATCCCGTCGGCCAACAGGTTGTAAGTGTCCCTCACCTCGCCCCGGCCCAGGATGTTGGTCGTGTCCAGCTCCACCCGCATGCTCCGCCTTTTCAGGTAGCCCGACTCCCGGGCCAGCCGCAGGCTTGACTCGAACACCTCTCGCACCCTGTCGTGCAGGATCAGCTGGGCGCGGAACACCTGCAGCGTGCTCTTGGCGAGGGGCCTGTCCTCTACCTTAATGCCCAGAGCAACCTTCCAGCGGATGTCGAAGTCGGCCCGGGCCTTGGCCTCGGCGTTGCTCACCTTGTCGTGGGACTGGAGCAGAAGGGCAGTGGCCAATGCCGGTCTGTTCCTTCCGGACACCCTCGCCCAGCACCTGGGCCTGCCTGAACTCGTCCAGCCGTGTCTCGACCTGGGCCGCGCGCCGGGGCGGGCCAACGCGGGGGACAAGATGATGAACCTGATCGCGTCTGCGCTGGCTGGCGGCGACTGCATCGACGATGCCGGTGCGCTGCGCGCCGGTGGCACGGCCGGTGCTCTCGATTGCATGGTCAAGGCGCCATCCACCCTGGGCACCTTCCTGCGCAGCTTCCGCTGGGGCCACGTCCGCCAGCTGGACCGGGTGAGCCGGGAGTTGCTGGCACGGGCTTGGCAGGCCGGCGCCGGACCCGGCGACGCGCCGCTGACCATCGACCTCGATTCCACCATCTGCGAGACCTACGGAGTGGAGAAGGAAGGGGCACGCCACCACGGCTATACCGGCAAGCGGGGCTATCCGCGGCTGCTGGCTGTCGCCGCCGGAACCGGCGATGTGCTGATGTGCCGGCAGCGCGAGGGCCGCGCCAACACCGCTCGCGGTGCCGCCCACTTCCTGCGTGAAACAGTGGGGCGGGTCCGCTACGGAGGGGCCAGCGGACAACTCACTCTACGGGCCGACGGCGGCTTCTACATTCATAGCGTGGTATCCGTCTGCCGCAAGGTGGATGTCCGCGTCTCCAGCACCATCCGCCAGCACAAAGGCCTGCGCAATCTCATCGAGGCGATACCCGAGGATGCCTGGACTCCCATTCCCTACTGAATGGACCACGCCGCCGATGTGGCCGAGACCACCTGCAGAGCCTGTCTCAGAAATCAGGAGGTAGGTTGGGGTGTAGACTGTGGGCAAGCCTGGTGGGGGTGCCGATAAGATGCCGCTTCGAGATATGGACCGGGAGCAGATATGGCTGGTGCCGCCGACTTTGGACGAACTGTTGCCGTTGGACCATCCTGGGCGGTTCGTAGCCGAGTTCGTTGACGGGTTGGACCGGGAGGGTTGGGCGGAGCTTGGCGTGGAAATAGAAGGGGACCCTCTGGGAGCTCCGGCCTATCACCATCGCGCGCTGCTTTGCGTGTGGCTATACGGGTTCATGACTGGGTTGCGCTCGTGCCGGAAGCTGGAGGCAGCGTGCCGGGGATCAGATACCGTATCTATGGTTGACTGGCTGGCAACATCCCGACCACAACACCCTATGGGGGTTCTACAAGGCTCACCGGCAGGCTATGAGGGAGTTGTTCAAGCGCACCGTACGCACGGCCGTGGCGATGGAGTTGGTTGATCTGGCGGTGCAGGCGGTGGACGGGTCGAAAGTGGCAGCCAACGCCACGAGAGACAGAACCTGCGACGCCGAAAGGGGAGCCCGCTTGCTGAACCGGCTGGAGAAGGCGATAGCCGACCTTGAGGCTCAGAACGAGGCTGGAGAGGATACCCCGGCCGTCCATCTGCCGGAAGAGTTGGCCGACCAAAGAGCTTTGAGAGAACAGGTGAGGCAGGCGATGGACGACCTGACCAGCGACCGGGTGTTCTGCCAGCTTTTCGCGCCCGTCCCCATCACCCCTAATGGTCCCGACGGAATGAAGGTGGACGTCGAAGGCAACATCTACAGCAGCGGGCCCGGCGGCGTGTGGATCATCGACCCGGCGGGCAACCATCTGGGTACAATCCACACCGGGGCGCAGACTACCAACGTGGGTTGGGGCGGGGACGACTGGAAGACCCTGTTCGTCACAACCTTCGGTTCCCTGTACCGCATCCAGATGAAAGTCGCCGGAATCGCCGTGCCTGGCAACGGCTAGACTATTGGCTATCAACAAAGACGGAGGTGAAGTAGGCATGGACGCAACCGGAGTCTCCCACATCGCCATTTGCGTGGCGGACATCGACCGTTCATTGGGCTTCTACCGGGATATCCTGGGTATGACCGTGGGGTACGACCGGATTCAAGACACCACTACAGGCGGCCTCCCCCACGTGTATAAGCACCCAAGGCAGACGCGCCGCCAGGTGCGTTTGGTCATCGGCGAGGGTGAAAACTGCCCCACCATTACCATGACGACCCACCCCGGCGAAGACGCCGACGGGGACCCCATCAAGCTGGACCAAATCGGCCTCAGCCATTTTTCGATCTCGGTCTCCGACCTGAAGGGCCTGGCTGACGACCTGGCCTCTAAAGGCGTAGAGTTCGCCGGACCGCTGGAGTCCCGGCTCAATGCCCGGGGAGAGTTGACCAGCTTCTACGTTTACGACCCCGACGGCATCCTGCTCCAGTTCGACGCCGGCGGCGGAGGATAGGAAAAGGGAGGCGAGGCTATGGCCAGGCAAGGGATCGTGCTCTACCACGGCATCGACAACGGCGGGGAGCTGAAGGAGTATGCCGAGACTGCCGAACGCTGCGGCTACGAGTCCCTGTGGGTCACCGAGCGGTATTTCCACGAGGAGACCTTCTCCATGCTGGGTTTTCTGGCCGCCGTGACCCATGATATTAAGCTGGGCGTGGGAGTGGTCAACCCCTTTACGCGAAATCCGGCGCTGACCGCAATGTCGGCGGCCACCCTCGACCGCATCTCGGGGGGGAGGTTCTTGCTTGGCCTTGGCAGGAGCGACAGTTGGGTGGTCCAGTACCGGATGGGGATACCGTACCGCGACCCCCGTGCCAGCCTCAAAGAGACGGTTGAGACCGTGCGCGCCCTGCTGTCGGGCAGTCCTGTAACTTCCGAAGGAGGCCAATTCAATCTGGCCAACGTGGGCCTTGCGACCCTGCCCGTACAGGACCGGCTCCCAATCTATCTCGCGGCGATAGGTCCCAGGGCGCTGCGGCTGGCGGGCGCGGTCGCAGATGGCGTGCTGCTAAACGCCTATACTCCCACAACCTACATCAGCTACGCCGTGGACGAAGTGCGGAGGGCCGCACGTGAGGCGGGGCGTGACCCTGCCGACGTGGACATCGCTTGTATGTTAGTGGTGCGCCCGACCGATGACCCCGCGGGCATGTTGGAAAGCCTCAAGTCGCGGGTAGTGCGGCTGCTGGACGAACCCCACGTCGGTGAGATTCTGCTGGAGAAGGGTGGCTATGATCCGTCCATACTGCCCGCGCTCCGGGAGTCGGTGAAACAGGACGGTGGGCGGGACGCGGTCAGCCTCATTAGTGACGACATGGTGGACTCGTTCTACGTCGTCGGTCCGCCTGAGCGGTGCAGGGAACGGATCGAAGAATATCGCAGAGTTGGTGTCGACCTGCCACTGTTGCTCCCCAGACTGGAAGACTACAAACAGGTGGCCACGACGTTGGCAGTCACTTGATGAGGCGGCGGTGCATGAAGAAGGACGCCAAGCAGAGGGCCACAACCGAAATAGCCAATAGTTGGAGCGGCCGCAGCACCATTAACCACGTGAGGTCGCAAGATACCAGTCCCCTCGTCAGGGCCGCGGCGGGGGTCAGGGGCAATGCCCAGGAGAGCATCTTGACTGTGTGCGGCACGTGGTCCAGGGGAAAGAAGACTCCGCTCACATGGAACATTGGGATTATGAACACGGTGAAGAGGTTGTTCATCGCGCCTATGGTGCTGGCAGTGGCCGTCAAAATCAGAGCAATGGAAGCCACCGTAAGGCCAATCAGATAGGCGCAGGGGATGGCTAGCACGGCCAAGGGCGAGCTTATCAGGCCAAAGCTGGCCCCGGCGCCCAACACCACCGCGCCCGAGATAGCCGCCCTAGTATTACAACGACGCATTGCCAGGGAGGTCAATCCTTGGGGCGGGTTTGAACACTGAAATGAATATTGCCAAAGCTGAAACGAGCATTTACTTGACCCTCCAAGAGAGGATAATCCGCCTTTCTCCTCATACCGTCGTTGTAATACTAGAAGTCTGGCCGGAAAGCCATTGGCCGGGTTGTGCGCTAGGCGAAGAAGACTTATTCAAGACTTATATGGCATGGTGGTGAATGTAATACGTTGCAATAGCCACTATGCCATCGATAATCGACGTTAAGAAAACGCCGGCCTGGGGGGAATCGAGGTTTCCGGCCAGACTTCTAGCCAGCTAAGATTGCTACTCAGCTGGCCAGAACCGCCACGAGCACTTGGCAATTCCGCATATGGGCGCCAAGGATAACAGCTCACCGGATATGGCTGGTTTTGCCAATTCAGTGATGGTGCGGTATCTGGACTACAACGATATTGGTGTGGGTGGCCATCCCAGTGAGTCGATTCCCGGCGCTCTTGCCATGGCCGACTATCTGGGAAGCGACGGCCATGCTTAACATGATGAAGCAGTCGTTACGAACCCTCCGTCTTAGACCATAGATTTCAGACAGCGGTAAGGCGGGGTTAAGCCGACGCAATCCAGTCGGCGGCACGTTCCCCAATCATGACAACCGTTGCATGGCTACCACCTGACCTTGTAACCCGCGGCATCACCGACGCATCGACCACCGACAACCCCTTTACTCCCTTGACGCTGCAGTATTGATCAACAACCGCCATTGGGTCTGAATCCGGGCCCATCTTGCATGTGCCGGACACATGCCTGGCTGTTCCAACGGTCTGGCGTATATAGAGGTCCAAAGCGTCGTCGTCGGCCAGAATGTCGTCAGTTGGGTGGAGACGGTAATCGGCCACGTCTTTATACGCATCGGATTCAAGGAATCCAATCGCCATTCGCACGCCTTCCCGCACCCGGCGAATGTCGTTTGGATGCTGAAGATAGCGATAGTTAAAGGCCGGCTGCACTGAGGGATCGGCAGACGCAAGCCTGACGTATCCCGAGCCGTCGGGTAGCCCGAGCGTACATGAGATTCGCGCCACCCGGTCCGGGGGAACGTCACCGTTCAGGAACTTGGTCCGGAGACCGGGGACGCGCTCCGGCCGTTCGTCAACCATTGGGGTGGTCCTCAGCAACATATCATGGGCTTCGCTGGACCCGTGGGAGGTGTAGTGTAAACAAAAGCGCGCCGCATCGGGATCAGCAGCCAGGGTCATTCCGTCTTTGACTTTAAAGGTGATCTGGGCGCTCAGGTGGTTAAATAGGTTCTGTCCCACTCCGGGAAGCTCATGAACGAGAGGTATCCCAAATTGCTGAAGTTGGTCATTGGGGCCGATTCCCGAAAGCATGAGCAGGTGGGGCGACTTGATAGCCCCAGCGCTCAACACAACCCGGTCTGCTTCAACGTTGAAAATCTCGCCTCCGCTTTCTACTTCCACACCGACGGCCTTTAGATCCTTGATCAATACCTTCCTTACGAAAACCCCTCCCCTCACCGTAAGGTTGAGACGGTGGCGCATGGGATTTAGGTGAGTGATCGCAGCGCTCATCCTCCAGCCGTCCAGGTTGTTCGAGGGCCATACGCCAATGCCCGAGGGGTTCGGGCCATTGGTATCCTCGACTGTCCCATAACCCGCCTCCAAACAGGCTGCATGGAAGGCCTTTTGAATGTCTGGCCAGGGCCCGGATTGACGACGCCTTACTGGCATCGGTCCGTCGGTTCCATGAAAATCATCCCGAATGTCGAGATCGTGCTCAGATTTTCTGAAGTAGGGCAGTACCTTGTCATAAGACCATTCATCGTTGCCCATCCCAGACCAAGAGTCGAAATCCTCAGGTAACCCCCTTTGCATTGCCTGACCGTTGATGGAAGACCCTCCTCCGATCACCTTGCCCTGCGCCACGTGGATCTCCCCTTGCTCCTCGGTGATCGTTCCCCGCAGGGCCCAGTTATGTTCCGAGTCCGGGGATTCTGCAAAACTTGTGTGGCCGAACTTTATCTCGTCCGGAAGATAGGCTGGATCAGGGTAATCTGGCCCGGCTTCCAGCAACAGAACGGAGGTATTCACGTTTTCAGCCAATCTGCTGGCCAACACCGATCCAGCCGCTCCCCCACCGACGATAACAACGTCATATTTCATGGGCCCTCCTTGAATGCTTCGTCTTCTAACATAGGATTTCCCAGTTTTAACTGATCCCGCCGAGGATAGGACGTTCTGGGATTTCTCCAATTATAAACCGGCATTCTCCATATCGGCCGGCAAGCAGGTCCGAACAGGGTAGTTGGAATGTCAACGGCGCCGAGAAATTGGGCCACTGGGACGCCGGAATCGTGTACCACTGTCGTGATTATTTACGGCAGTAAATGAGGCAGAGCGCGGCGTTACAGGAGCAAGAAGAGACGGCGTTGGCGGTGCGTGCCTGGGAACCATCAGACCACCGGCCGTGCTCCGTGCAGATACTGCGATTTTCAGTCAGCCCCTACCCGTCCACCTGTTGGATGGTCCAACGGCTGGCCTCCAAGAGCTTGGTCAGTTCCCGCTGGCTCACCCCCTTCGACCGCTCCAGCCGGATGTACTCCCGTTGCTGCTCGGTCAGGCTGGGCCGTCGGCCGGGGAAACGCCCCTCGGCCCGAGCCTTCGCGTGGCCCGCGACCGAGCGCTCTCTGATCGAGTTCCGCCACCACTCACTGAAAGCGAGCACCTTCGGGAGCTGGAGCTTGCCGGTGGACGTGGCCGTGTCGAAGTCTTCCGCCAGGGACCGGAACTCCACCCCCGCTCGGTGCAAGCCTTCGATGATCTGCAGTTCGTATGTCAGCCTTGTCAGCGGCGGCGCTGAAGTGGATCGTGTAGGCGGAAGATCATTAACGGAAAGGTCCTGCACGCTCCCAACTCATTGCGAATCGGGTGCTTGCAGCGGGTAGGTGTAGTGTATGGTCAGCTCAACCACTTGAGGGCCTCCCCGACCGCCTCGCCTCGGGCGTAGCGCGACACCATGTCGCCTTGCCTCTACCGGCCTTGGCGCTGCACTGCCGGGCTGGGCGCTCCTGCCGCCACCATCCGCCGGGCCATGCCGATGCGGCCGCTGTGTCCGGAGAAGCAGTCCTCGAGGCCTGCGGCCCGAACACCAAAGTTGCGGGGTCTACTTCGCCGGGCTGAATCTCGCGCAGGGCGCGGGAGGATGGCTCGAGGGAACTTTGAGCCTAAAAGTTCCCATTTCCGATGTAGCGGCCAACTCCGGCCTCTTGGTCTCAGGTTCGCGCTGTGGCTCGGAGAGGGGGATCAGCTTGCCCGGATGGGAACTTTTGGCGTAAAAGTTCCCATATGACGATTCCCCATTACTGGAACCCGCAGCAGGTCGAGCGGCTCCTGGATTCCCTGGCGGCCCTGGGGCTTCGCCGCGCCCGGGTGGCGGCGCTCATCATGTGGCGATCTGGGCTGCGTGTCGGCGAGACCGTGTCCCTGGAATGGCGGGACATAGACGTCACGGCCGGCACCCTGCTGGTCCGCCGCGGCAAGGGCGGCCGGGGCCGGACCGTTCCGCTGCACCCGGACCTGGCCAGTCTGTTCGCCAATTGGCCCACGTCCTACGGTCCGCGGGACCTGTTTGTCGGACTGACCCGGAAGACGGCCCTGCGGCATCTGCGGGCTGGCATCGAGCATGCCGGCTTGGATGAGGAGTCGCCCGGGACCGGGCGTCAGAGAGCCGGGGCCCATAGCCTGCGTCACAGTGCGGCGCGTCATTGGCTGACCACCGCGGTGTCAATGGCGCCCGCAATCTCTACCTCACCGGCGTGTCGCGGGTCCCAACCTGGGATCGGCAGAAGCGTGGATAGAGTTTTGTCAGTCACTCTTTTGAACCGCTCCTTCTGTGTTCCGTCGCACCAGTCTCCCTTCCTACCGGAAGGGGTAGAGGTGAGGCAGGGGGGTGATTTGACGAGCGAGACGACGACCGCAGCAACGGCTGGCGATCCTCTCGAGATAGCAGCTCTGCGTACGGGCCGAGGGCCGCTTCAAACTTGCGGTGGTAGTACTCCGGCAGCTCCTTCAATCTTCCCTCATGAAAGGCCCTGTATTCCCGGTCAGTCTTCATCACCTGCAGAATGCGCTTGTACTCTCTCTGGATACGCCACGCGCCTTGGGAGCGAAGGGCGTGGAGCACGCGGAGCGGATACCCCGGCGTGGTCAATAACCGCTTCATGACGACCTGCGGAGATACCATGTGTGAATACATATCGACGAGATGCTCGTAGTAGGTGATCGGATCGTAGTTCTTGAGGGTGGTGACGATGTGAGGCGCGTAATAGAAAGCGAACGGCATCGACATCAGGATGCGCCCCTCGTCGAGGTACCGGTCGAACAGGGGAGTGCCGCCGAATGGAGTGGGGATATTGATGGTCGGCCACACAAAAGGCGCGCGCGACATGAATTCCTTGGTCAACTCGGCTGGTCTGTTTCCTTCGTCCACGTCCAGCCCGAATATCAGATTGGCCTGCATCCCGGGCACGTACTCGCGGATCAGCCGGAAATGGTCGATTACCTGGTTCAGCTTGATCTCATCAGACTGTTTCGACCCGACGCCGGACTTGTTCGAGTATGCGGACCAGGACTCAACTCCAGGAGCTAAGTAGAGGCACCCGGTGGAGCGCAGCTTTTCCAGTCTGGACGTGCGCAGGATGGATAAGGAGCTCTCCATGATGTAGTAGGGGCGATTTCCGTGCGGGACCCTCTCCAGGACCGCGAACAGCTCGTCGAACTTTACGGCAAAGTTCGGGTCGTGAAAGCTCACAAGTAGCTTGGGGTGCTTGTCGAAGATGAACCGCAGGTCGGCCTCGAGTCTGTCCAAGGGCAGCAAGGCGAACGGGTTGCTCCAATCGATGCAAAAGTCGCAGGCGTAGGGGCACCCGACGCTGGCGAGCATTGGCACAGTGCTGGATATATAGGGCTTTCCGCCGGAGAAGATCGAGGTCCGGAGTTCCGGCATGCGTTCCTCGACGGTTGGCAGGTCCTTGAGCTGACGCCCGCTGGTCACCGTCTCTCCCTTCGGCGCCTGCCTCAGGATGTCCTCCACCAGGGTCTTATCGCAATCGAGCACGACCACGTCGAAGAATCGGCGGCAATCGTCTGGAAAAGACTTCGCGTGTGGGCCGCCGATCACCGTGCGGGCGCCGTCCCGCCGGAAGAGCTTGGCGAGGGCGTAGGCCAGTGCGCTCGCCTGTGTATAAGTGGAGATAAACACCACGTCCAAATCGTCCGGCAAGAGGGCCTTGGCGTCGCCCTGCCCGTAGTAGGTGGCGTAGAAGGACTCGTGCCCCATCTGCCGGCACCATACGCTGACCGCCTGTGGCATGATGCTGGCGTACTGCTTGACGAAGTAGTGAGCGTACGCCGAGTGGGTCCAATGGCTGCTTCTCTCGGGACGCAGAATCTCCAGAACCCCTATTCGCATCGCCGCACTCCGGTCGCCGGCCGCCGAATATGGTGGACCGTAAGCGAATTGGCTGTAGGATCGAAGTCCATTAGTGGGTTCCTACGGGCGGTGGGCCTGTTTTGACCGTAGGCAGAACCATCTTTGAGATGTGGCTGGGTAGATTGTAACCCTTTCGCCCAAGTCCCGCGCAGACGGCCACAGGGGAGTTTCGAGCTTGATGGATCTGCCTACTCGACCAGGCGGGTCAGAGCCCTTGGTTCTTCGGTGATTGTTTGATCCAGGGTTAGCTCTTTCGGATCACCCGACCCGCCAATGGAAATAACGAACCAGTATTCCTCCTGGTCGGAGGAACGCTTGCGTTTCACAAACGGCGTGATAAATCCCCAGGATGCCTTCGGAAGTCGTTCGATCACGTCCGAGGGAGACTCTGTGTATACCACTGGGCCATGGTCCACAACAACCTGTGGCCATAACGTCCACCAAGCCTTACCGGGCCCCTTCACGGCGCTCGTCCGAAAAGCATTGCCGAAGTCGATCCCTAGTATTACAACGTCAGTTAGTTTGATAGGATGACTGTGTAGCTGGAGAGGGAACAGGCAGGTGAGGTGGGGATGTGGATGCGGCAGCTTTCGAACAGGTGTACGGAGCCTTTGGGGATTTTCACGCTTACTTCGCTCCGCTGTTTGCCCGCCGGGAGACGTGGGAGCACAGCAGTCATTATCTCCAGGCCCTGCTGGTACAGTCCGGGGAGCGGCGCAACGCTGAGAACCTGTCGGAGACGGTTCCGGGGTCAGCCCGAGGGATGCAGCGGTTTCTCACTGATTCTCCCTGGGACGATGAGGCGATTATCGGACGGCTGCAGGAGTACCTGGGAACCCGGCTGGAGCATCCGGAAGGGGTGTGTGTGAATTGCCAGGGACTTTGACCCGGTAAACCGGAAAATTGACCAGGTCATTGACTCCTGATTTGTTGTTGTCCAGCGATTACGTCCCCTTATTTGAAAAGCGAATATGTCACCCGGATTTAGTTGGCTGCCACTAGCGGTGCGACCAGAGCCTCGGCCTTGGCACGCTCCTTGGCACTGAGTTTCTTTGTAGGCGGAGTCTCCGCCAGGGCGTACTTTCCGGCGGTGTTTCGGTCCATGCCCAGATTCCGGGCAATGGCCCGGAG
Organism: Dehalococcoidia bacterium; assembly: GCA_965261885.1. GTDB lineage: Bacteria > Chloroflexota > Dehalococcoidia > Lucifugimonadales > UBA3495 > VXOI01. The sequence continues at coordinate 12,232 of CBDHDY010000003.1, read as the reverse complement.
GGAAAGTCCCTGGTCCCTGGCCCTCTGTACCGCCTCCCAGCGGGCCCGCTGGGTTGCCGTGGGTGTCCGGTGCAACCGGTGGCGAACTGGCTTTGTCTTTCCACCTCTGACCCTGGTGGATACGTCTTCGTCGTTGGCCTCGTCCAGATCGGACGATTCTGACGATTCAAGGGCGGCCAAGCGTTCCCGTTGAGCCTTGTTCAGGTGGCTGCCTGCTGTGCCTTCGGCCACCTCATGCAGCCCAGGGTCGGGAGAGCAACCGGTGTCTGCGCCCCACAGCACCGAGGAGGGCGGCGGTCCCTCCTGAAAATCCACGGCCTCTCCCTGGTACTGGAGCAGCAGCTCCCCGTCGGCCCGTTCCAAGACCTCCACCCGGAGGCCCGCATAGCTGGGCCGCTCCGCCTCAGGCAGCAACTGTAGGGCCCGCCCGTGGTACTTCACCGTGTTGTCCCGGGCCACCTTGCGGGTGTCCTTGATGCAGATGGTCTCGGTCAGGGACAGCTCGGCCGGCACCGGACGGTAGGCCATCTCCGGCTGCTCCGCCGCCACGGCGAACCGGGCGTTGATCTTGGGCAGAAACTCTTGGAGGACCTCCTTGGCCTGGTCGATGGTGCTGGCGCCGGCCAGGCGCAGTTCGGTGACCAGCCGGTCCTGGAAGGTTTCCAACATCCGCTCCACCCGTCCCTTGGCTTGCGGAGAGAGGGCGAATATCTGCTGGATGCCCAGCTCCCGCATCACTCTGGCGAACTGGGTAGTCTCCACAGGCACCGGCTTCTGACGGGCGTTGTACTTGAAAGCGGCGTGGCGGTCGCTGTAGAGGGCCAGGGGGGATACCCCACTGGCGGATCAGGCCCTCCAAGAGCACCAGGTAGCCGCGGGTGTCCTCGGTGGTGTGGAAAACGGCCTGGGCCACGGTGCCGGTGGCGTCGTCCACGGCGATGAGCAGCGTCAGCTTCGTTCCCCGGTCCTCCAGCCAGGGGTGCTGGCTGCCGTCGATCTGCACCAGCATGCCCTCCTGTGGCATGCGCCTGCCCCGGAACCGGTGTTGCTGGGAACGGCGGCTGCGAGGACTGCCGATGCCGGTCTTGACCAGAATCCGGCGCACCGTGGGGCGGCTCAGGTCGATGCCCTCGCGCTCCCGCAACAACTCGGTGAAGTGGCTGTGGTTGGCCCCCGCATAGCCGTTGCTGGCCAGCTTCACCACGGCAGCGACGGCCGTCTCAGGGACGGCGTTGTGAGGTCTTCGGCCCCGGTTCCCATGGGCCAGTGCGGCGGCACCGTCCCTGCGGTAAGCCGCGAGGAGACGCTTGGTGTGGCGTTCGCTCACTCCCATGACCTCGGTGGCCTGCGCGATGGGAAGCTGGTATTCCAGAACACCGCTGAGTACCTGAATCCTTGCCTGTTCCTGCTGATTCGACGTTACATCCCTCATGGGGATGACTGCGATGATGTGTCCGGGCCATCACGGCTCGGGTCTGACCCTAGGGATGACCGGCCGAAGTGCCTTCAAAATGATCTGTCGGCCCGGTCTCGAGATGGCCCATCGGGTGTCAACGGCTTTGGCGAGCAGTGTCCTGATAGGAGCGTGGCCGCCAGCCCCATCGCAGTCTTGACCGCTCACCTGGCCGGCGCGCCATCTTCGCGACATTCCTCAGGAGGTGGTCATGACAGTAACCGCCGATCTGGACGGCAGCCCCGCTGTTCAGGTGATTATCGGAGTTGACACTCACCAAGAAGAGCATGTGGCGGTGGCCATTGACCGGCAGGGTATCCGCCTGGGTGAGCGCCGCGCACCCGCGAATACGTCCGGCTATTGGGAGTTGGAACGGTGGTCCCGAGACAAGGGAGAGATTAACGCATTCGGAATCGAGGGCACGGGTTCGGCCGGTGCCGGCGTCTCACGCTTCCTGACCGCCAGAGGTCATACCGTTATTGAGGTCAACCGGCCCGACCGCTCAACTCGTTACCGGAGGGGTAAGAGCGATCCCACCGACGCGGAAATGGCAGCCCGGGCGGTGCTCGCAGGCGTAGCCGACGCCACTCCCAAGTCGGGCGATGGCGAAGTGGAAATGATCCGCATGCTAAAGAGCGCCAAGGACTCGGCTGTCAAGGCTCGCACCCAGGCTGTCAACCAGATGAAAGCCCTGGTTGTAACGGCCCCTGCCGGACTTCGCGAATCCCTCAGTAGTCTCGCCACCAGCGACCTCGCCGCGAGGTGCGCCAGATTCCGTCCGGGTCACCTGGACAACCCCACGGCGGCGGCCAAGTACGCTCTTCGCTCCCTCGCCTGCCGCTATCGTCAGTTGAGTCAGGAGATCCACGGCCTGAAGGTCGAGTTGTCATGGCTCACCCGTACAGCATCGCCTGCCTTGGTCAGCGTTTTCGGCATAGGATCAGACACAGCGGCTACCCTGCTGATCACGGCTGGAAGCAATCCCGAACGCCTCCACTCCGAGGCTGCTTTCGCAGCCCTGTGCGGAGTGAGTCCGATACCCGCCTCCTCCGGCAAGACCAACCGGCACCGGCTGAATCGGGGTGGCGATCGCCAAGCCAATGCAGCTCTCTATCGCATCGTCATAGTCAGGCTTCGACATGACGGCCGGACCAGGGAGTATATGCGCCGCCGCACCGGAGAGGGAATGAGTAAGACCGAGGTCATCCGGTGCCTCAAACGCTACGTTGCTCGCGAGGTCTTCGCCGCCCTCAGGACTGCGGACGAAAAGGTCGGCAGACCAGCTTGACATCTATAGGAGCATCATGTTCGCTGAACAGTTAGCAGGTGACCAAATCGTAGACCATCAACATGATTGACAGGGTCTATGACCCACCCTGGGAGCCGGAGGGGCGATCATTGGAGCACTTCAGGGATGAGGTGCAGCGATGGCGTACCGAGAGGTTACCAGAGTGGAGATACAGGAAATCATCCGGCGCTGGCAGGCTGGTGAGGGATACCGCCGGATCGCATCAGGCACCGGCCTGTCCCGGATGTCAATGGCGCCGAGATAATTGGCCACCGGGGCGGCGTGATCGTGTACCACTGATGTGATGACAGACGGCAGTAAATTGGTCGGAGTGGCGGCGTTACAAGAACAGGAGGAGACGGCGTTGGCGGTGCGGCTATTCCTCGTCGGGTTCTTCTGGAGCCTGCGAGGAAGCGTTCTCCCGGCTGCGCTTGAGCCAGTAGCTCTCGCCGTTCATCTCCAGGATGTGGACGTGGTGGGTGAGGCGGTCCAGCAGGGCTCCGGTGAGCCGTTCCGAGCCGAAGACCTCGGTCCACTCGTCGAAGGGAAGGTTGGTGGTCACCAGGACGGAGCCCTGCTCGTAGCGCTGGCTGAAGACCTCGAAGAGCAGTTCCGCGCCGGTTCTGGAAAGGGGGACGAAGCCCAGCTCGTCGATGATCAGCAGGTTCAGTCGTGCCAGTTGCCGCTGCAGATTCAGCAGCCTTCTCTCGTCCCTGGCCTCCATCATTTCGTGGACCAGGGCGGCGGCCGTGGTGAAGCCCACCGACATCCCCCGCTGGCAGGCGGCCAGACCAAGTCCCAGGGCCACGTGGGTCTTGCCGGTGCCGCTGTTGCCGACAGCGATGACGTTCTCCCGGCGCTGGATGTATTCACAGCGGGCCAGTTCCATCACCAGCGCCTTGTTCAGCGACGGGACGGCCGGGAAGTCGAGGGTGTCCAGGCTCTTGACCGCGGGGAAACGGGCGGCGCGGATCCGCCGCTCCACCATGCGCTGGTGTCGGTCGATGAGTTCCAGCTCGGCGAGGCGCAGCAGGTACTGGGGATGGTCCACACCCTCGGCGGCGCACTGCGCGGCCATCTTCCCGTACTCTCTCAAGAAGCTGGGCAGCTTCAGTTCCTTCAGGTGGTGTTCCAGCAGCAGCGTGGACCGGTCGTTCATGCCGCCCTCCCAGACAGCAGGGTCATGTAGTCCCCGGCGGACGTGGTGCTCACCCGGACCCGGGGCAGGTAGGGATAGAGTTCCAGGTCCAGCCTGGGCGGCCTCCCCTCCAGCCGGCACAGCACCAGGTGCTTCACTGCGTCAAAGCTCAGCGACCCCAGGTGGATGGCATCCTTCACCGCTGCGTGCACCTCCTGCTGGGAGAAGGTCTCCAAGAGCCTCAGCACCTGCACGTATTCCCGTTTGCCCCGCCGTCCCATGCGGGACTCCAGAAGCCGGCGCAGTGTCCCGAACTCATCGGGCAGAGCCCAGCCCTGCAGGGGCGCGGCCTGGTCCAGAGCTCCCGGCTTCCGCTCCAACAGCGGCAGGTAGTGGATGGGGTCGTAGACGAAGTCGTCCCGGTCGTATGATCTGGGATGCTTGGCGATGACCTCGGACCCGCAGCTGATCACCACTGCGTCGACGTAGCCCCGTACCAGTACGTCCCGGTATCCGTAGGCCACCGGCACCGAGTAGTCGTTGGTCCTGTACCTGACCAGGGACAGGGAACTCACCCGGCTTGCCTGCTTGTCGCAGGCATCATAGGCCACCGGAGGCAGGGGCAACAGGGCGTCCAGGTCCCGCTCCATCCGCTGCCCGATGGTCTCCGTGTGTCCCCTGAGCTGGGCGTCCATCCGCTCCAGGCATCGTTGTTCCAGGTAGGCATTGAGTGCATCGAAACTTTCGAAGGACGGCACCGGCACCAGGAGGTTGCGGCGCATGTACCCCACCAGGCCCTCCACTTTGCCTTTGTCATTGCCCTTGCCGGGACGCCCGAACCGGTCCTCGAACAGGTAGTGGGACTGTAGCTCGCTGAAGGCGCGGGTGCAGTGGCGTCGGCCGTCTCCCAGTATCTTCGCCACCGCCAGCCTGGTATTGTCGTAGAGGATGCTCTGAGGCACTCCGCCCAGAAAAGCAAACGCTGATACGTGGCCGTCCAGGAAGGCCTCGGTGGTCTCGGCCGGATAGGCCTTGACGAAGCAGCCGTCGCTGTGGGGCAGGTCGATGACGAAACAGTGGGCCTTACGCTCCACGCCGCCGATGACCACCAGAGACTCGCCGAAATCGCACTGCGCGTGTCCCGGCGCATGGGACAACGGGACAAACATCTCCCCGGTCTGACGGCGATTCTCTCTGACGTAGTCCTTGACCGTGGTGTATCCGCCGTCGTAGCCATGTTCGTCCCTGAGGCGCTCGAAGATGCGCTTGGCAGTGTGGCGCTGCTTCCTGGGACGCCCGTGATCGTCCTCCAGGATCCGGTCTATGACGCCTGTGAAGGGCTCCAGCTTGGGCTTCCTGGGCGGGGTCTGTCGCTGGTAGCCCGGCGGCACGGAGTAGGCCAGCATCTTGCGCACCGTGTCCCGGTGCAGCCCAAACTCTCTGGAGACCTCCCGAATACTCCTACCCTCCAACATCACCGCCCGGCGAACCCGCAGATATACGTCCACTCTGTACATCCATCGCACCACCCATGGGGTCGGCTACAACCCTATGAATGATGGCAGGCGGTACACTATTAGGTCGCCGAAACTCAGCGATCCTCCGCCCACACGGCCCACTTTACCTCGGCCGTTTACACCTCCTTGCGACTGTAGGACTCTGTTCCTGCACCGCCGTAGGTACCGCCACTGCGGTCCCCTCAGGCGTCGAGGTAGTCCCTGAGCATGCCATCAGGATCAGCAGGACTGTAAGGAGTGCCGGTAAGGTGAACTTCCACACTGGGAGACTTCCTCCCCCCCTGCTTTGGGCCGGCCCAGTTCTCTTGGTTCCGCGCTGCCCTAACTCTCCGTGCTGCCCTTATTCTCCGTGAAACTGGAACTTCAATGTCCGATCCTTTCAGGGGAGGGGTCCCTTTGACCAGCATTCCTTGCACAGCGTAACGAAACCATCATCCTCAAGGATATGGAAGTGGACTTCCTCCGCTCGCATCCCGCTCTCGCACCGGGAGCATCTGGGCTGGCTGTCCGAATGGGCTTCCTCCTGCCGGTAGGGGCAGTCCCCGACCTCGGGCAGACATTCCACCCACGGAACTCTTCCCAGACTCTGCCACCGGTTGCCGAAGAGTTCTTCCCTGGACACGTTGGGGTCGGAGTCAAGGAAGTCGATTAGTTCCTGTCCTGTCTGCCATCTGGGGTGTCCCTCGATTGTTGCCAAGGGGTCCACATCTATGCTGGCCTCCATCGGGCCCAGGACGTCGTCGCCGGAAATTTCGCTGTCTAGATCCATTTCCCTGAGTCCGATGTCGTCGTGGTGGGCTTCGGTCATCTCGAAGGTCACCGACCGCAGGGTGATCGCGTCAGTCTGCTCCATTTCAGATAGTGCCTGGTCGTCGGGTGAGTTCACCTGGTACCGGCGGTTTTCGTCGATGCTCGTTTCCAGCGCCGTGAGCTCTGGGATTGCGCCTTGCGGGGACAGCGGAGGTGGATGGTCGAACTCGGGTGGGGCTCCGCCCCCTCCAAAGTTGTCCCCTGCCTTAGCCCGGTTCACCTTTCGGCTCTGTGCCTTCTTGCTCTTTCGTTTGTTCTTGCTGACCGGCATTCGTGTTTTACTCACGCTCTTTGTAGGGTGACCGTGATTTTACCCCGTGTCCGGCGGCCCGTCTCTGGGGGGTGCTATTTCTCCTCAGGCGGACCGTAGATATCTTCCAGGGCGCCTGATATCTTGGCCCGTATGCCGGTCTGATCTTCGCTGTACAGGGCCTCCGGCCCTCCAATTTCGTTGTTCACTCCGAAGAATGACTGCGACAACTCCGCAAAGAACTCCCTCCCTCCGTCCACTGCCATGGCGAACGTGCCCGGCCAGAGACCGGCGGCGCGGGCGCGGTCAAAGAGGTCCCGCCACTTGGTGCGGGTCTCGTCATCGAATCCCAGGTTCTCGATTGCATGCGCCCACTCGTGGACGGTGATGTCCTCCGCCCAGAACCTGCTCCGGTCTTCAACGAGACCCAGGAGGTTTTCCTCCGACGTGACCGTGGTGGGTTGCTGTGGTATGCCACCGGCTCCCCGCACAGTGAAGGATTCGTAGGGGTTTCCGTTCAGGTCCAACCTTCCCTTCAGGTACCCCAGTTCCGGAATCTCGGTGATGTACTTGTCCTTCGGGACGATGGCCAGGGCGGCGCCCGCTTCCGCCATCCTCCGGGCCATGTCCGGCCGGTGGACCAGCATCACCCGGACGGTTTCCGCTCCGGCCTCCAGGGCCTTTGGATCGACTGTCTGGGACGCCTTGACGGAAATGCCGTCCACGTCGACCGACTGCGTGTAGTACGGTCCCGGCTCAGCCGTGGGAACCAGCGTCGGGGTGGGCTCCTGAGTCGGGGTGCTGGTCGGCGACATCAGTGTTGGTGTTTCCTTTTGCTTCGTGGGCGCCGACGTGGGTGCTGGCTTCGGGGCTGTTGGAACCAGCGTCGGGGCGCTCTTTGTCGGTGCTGGGACCGTCGCCGTGGGAGTCTGGGTAGACGTTGGCGCCGGTGTTGGGGTCTCCGGTGCAAGTGTCGGCACCGGGGTGAGTGTCGCCCGAGTCTGTGTCGGCTCGCACGTGGCATCCGGTGCCGGGTTGTTGGCTGGTAACGGTGTTGTTGCGGCACCGGGTCCTGGGGTCTCTGTCGGGACCGTCTGCGGGGTCTCCGTCGGCTCAGTCGCGGGCGCCACCGGACTTGGCAATGATGTTGGGCCTTCCGCGGTAGCCGGTACAGTCGCCACCGCCCCTCCTTGGGTCGGGGTCTGTTCCCCGCAGGCCGGCAGGGCCGCGAGAATCACAAGGAGGGTCCACAGGGGCAAGTTCAGCATCGTGAGGCCATTCCCATAGCTATTTCAGAATTCCGAGTTCCTTATGGTTGAATGTACCTGCCTCGTTCCCTAGAGTTCAAGTTCTGATGGGCGGTCATGACTGGGACCCTGGACCTTGGTTGAGGTCCTATAAATCTTGAAGGAAGTGGGTTGGTATGTCTCCACAACCATGGACCAGGGAGCAGGAATTGGCGATCCTGTACCTCAAGGTTGAATACCACGGTGAGTTGGCCCCGGGCCACACAGCTGTACTCGCTCTCGCTGGTGCCATGGGCCGGACCGTGGCGTCCATCTGGATGCGGAAGGGCAATTTCGACGCTTTGGATACTGCCGTGACTGGCGGCGGTCTTAATAGCGCTGCCAAACTCACTGTGGACATCTGGGCTGAATACCAGCTGGACCCTGAACAGGTCCTTTCTGAGGCCCGGAGAGCCTACTTGAACTTGGTCTGAGTCATTTCCCCGCACCGGCGGTTCGACTGGGAACTCCCCAGGCATTCTGTCGGGGTTGACTGTCAGGGCTGGATGGAGGTCGCTGTCGACGGTACCTGGGTCGGTGACGGAGTGGTTATCACAGGCGTCCCGGTCGGTGTTGCCCCGGTTGTCACGGGCGTCGACGCCGATGTAGGTGCGGTTGTCGCCTGTGTGGGCGCCGGTGGAGGAGTGCCGGGCGGCTGCCCGGGCGGAGGTCCCATCTCCAGCCCGCACTCCGCTCCCGCCTGGGCCAGGTCGGTGAAGTCCCCCTCCTGCGCCGCTGTCATCGCTGCTGCCATCTGTCCCGGTCCGCCCAGTTCGGCCAGGAGGCACTGCATCCCCTCCCGTTCCTCCGGTCCCATCCCCACCTGCGGGGCAGTCGCCTCCCACTCCTGGTCGTTCAGACAGGCGACCGTTACAGAGAGCGCCGCCATGCTCCCGGCCATGGCCCTACCCGGGTCGCCCTCGATGCCTGCGGTCATGACCGCCCTGGGATCGATGACAGCGAACCCAGCCCGGACGCAATCGGAAGATTCTTGGCTGAGCGGCCCTGGACCAGGCACGAACCCGGCGAGAAAGATCCTTGCCAGGGTCTCGTCATTGAGGCACCCGAAGAACCTGGTCTGTCTCTCGGGGTTCTCGCCGATACACGCCAGTTCGGCATCAGATAGTTCGGAGAGCGTTGCCCCGGAGTTCAGTGCATGCAGGGGTGCCAGTACCCCTGGGGGCGCCGGAGTTGCTGTTGGTCCGGGGGGCGGAGTACTGGCCGGCGTCGCGGTGGGCGCGGCTGTGGGTCTCTCCGCCTGTGACTCCGTGGGTGTTGGGGTCTCCGTCGTCTCACGTGCGGGCGCTGATGTTGTAGCTCCCGCGGGGGTTGGGATCGTCACCTCTTCTTCTCCTGGAGTCGGGGTCTGGTCCCCGCAGGACATCAGGGGCGCGAGAATCACCAGAATTGCCGATACTGCTGCCAGTGTCTTGCTACCTCTTGTCAGAACTTTAACCATTTGATTGCCTTCGCTTGGTCGAAAAATCCCGTTAGTCGTCAGGTGATAGAGTGCGATGTTCGGGGACTGGCGGCGTCATTCACTTGTGAAGCCCCTACCCGTTTGCGACTTCTGGGGAGTGTTCCTCGCCGTGGTCATTCTTCTTCGTTGGCGTTCACCGATATGGTCTGTCCGTTGGTCCAGTTGGCCCATCTCTTGATGGCTCTGTACTGGTGTGAGTATTCCAATAGTGTCATGACGGGGAAAGTGAGGTACTGAGCCAGCGGCGACTCCGGTGCCAGTTCCAACGGTGGCTGACCGGGCTGGTGACTGGTGGAGTGGAGCCCGTCGATTTCCAGGGATTCAATATTCTCCAAGTGGGCTACAAGGTTGCTTGGGATGAAGGACCTTCCTTCAGTAAGAGAGCCTGCCCCCCTGTTTGAGGTAAATCCAATCTTCACTGACCGGAGATTCGGGTTGTTCTTGAAAAGGTCGTTCGGCAAGCTGTGGCTGCGGGGAAGTTCCTTGCCGGGAGGCAGGTAAGCTGCCAGATAGACGCTTTCTAGGTTAGTCATGTGGCTAAGTTCCCTGCCATCCAGTACCGGGGGCATGCCAGTAACTACGACAACCAATTCCTCCAAGTTGGATAGTCCGTTGGCGTCAATGGGAGGGAATTCTTGGCCTCGATAGTTCAGGCTTCCTATGGATACCACGCCGTCGAAGGTGCCGGGCTCCAGGATTACATCTGTCAATGTCAGTTTGTTGATCCCGGCTCCGGCGAAGGCTCCCGCCGGCAGGGTGCCTGAGGTTCCGAATTCCGCCATCCCCGGCAGGCCTGCGTCTCTTCCGATGGTCAGTTCCTCAAGGTTGACGAGCCCTGAAAGGTCTCCTGGCTTCAGTTCCCAATTGGAGGTATCCGCTCGGTAGCCTCGTAGGTCGCTGAACCATGTGATCCTGTACAGTTCCTCGTTGTTCACCAGGCGGCAGGAATTGCTCCGAAGCGTTATCAGGATAATCCGTTGAACGTGTGGGCTCCGGCCGCAGATTCCTTTTCCTGCGGTGACTGTTGTCAGCGCCTCCGTCGGCATGGCTGTTGGCGGCGCAGGCTCCGCGGGCTGAGTCTGCGTCGCTTCAGGCTCCGGAGTTGCCGTGGGTGTCCGGGTCGCGGTCGGCGCCGGTCCCACCTGCATCGACCCAGTGGTGGATGCGTGACTCTCTCCACCTAGGGTCTGGTCCAGCTCCTTTTCCAGAGCCTCTAGCCTCCAACTTATTTCGGCTTGCTTGTTGCTTACGGCCTGCAGTCCCCTGACGACGAATACCAGGCCAATAGTAGCCACGATGAACAACAGGAAAGTGATTCCCATGAGTACTGGGGCCGACCGTATGATCTTTATTTCTTGCCTTCCCTTTCTTCGAAGAAAATGGCGGGGACCCCACCCCGCAGACATGGGTTCTCCGCCACCCCGGCTTGTCCGAGGATTGCGGTCGGCCTCTCATCGCCTCGGAAGTTCCGGGGGCCCCTTCGTTTTTCTTTCCTATTATAAAAGGCCCGGTGTTCTGCCGGGCCTGGGTTCAGGGTTGCTGTCTGTCCTTGGCTGCTACTCCGAGGAGAGGATTACCTTGATGGACTCCGGAGCTTCGGTTCCCAGGGCCTCCCGGTCGATGTACACGCTCTGGATCACGGATCCGTCCTGGGTACCGTAGACAACCTTGTTCCTCGTAGACTTGGCCTTGTGTAGCGTCAGGGTCAGGGTTTCCATCGCATTCTCCTCTCTTGTCCGTTGCCGGTGTGATGTTAGCATCCACTCTAGTGGGACAGGTGGACTCCATCAACAGACAACTGTAAGCATTCTCGACTGGGACTGTCAGCGGGTCAGGAATCTGTCGTCGTCCCCTCCACACCCGCCTATCCTTCCACCTGCTCGGGACAGTCCGCCCTTGTAATGTCGCAGAAGGTGCACTCCCCGGTGCTGGGTACCCGCCGGGGCCGGGTCTCCGCCACCAGTCGCCGGATGAGACTGACCAGGCGCTCCAGGAGGACCTGACCATTAGCGATTGCCTCGAAACCCACGCCTCAGAGCGGGCTTCTCTAGTCGTCGTCTCGGTATGCTGAACCCGGTGCGTCACCTTGTTGACCACCTGGCGTATCACCTGGTGTATCAACTGGTTGACCACTGGTGTACCACTGGTTCACCAGCAGGTCCACCACGGCGAGGGTCGTGATGGCGCGATTTAGCAAGGTCGATGCAGCAAAGGTTCTGGAGGTTCATCCTTCCACCATTGATCGGATGATCAAAAAGGGCGAGTTGCAGGTACAGCGGGATGGGGACGGTCGGAGAGCCAAGGTGTGGGTCGTCCTTGATGATGTACCGAATGGTCAACCAGGTGATGCACCACCTGGTGCATCGAAAGGTTCCTCACCGACGCTGTCTGGTCAACCTGCAGGTTCATCAGGTGATGTATCGGCGGAAGTAGAGCTGTCAGCGCTGAGGGAGCGGGTGAAGGGGTTGGAGCAGTTGGCGGAATACAATAGGCAACAGTTGGCCGACGCCGACTGGCGATACCAGCAACTCCTCGAGCAGCTCGGCTCCAGCCAGCGGGTCTCCGAGAACCTCACCAGGTCCCTGCCGGCAGCTGACCTGGCCGACTGTCAAGGGCGTTCACAAAACGTACCACTGCGGCGGAAGAATCGTGTACCACCGGCGTGATGAGCGAGGGCTGTATGGCACGTGGAGTGGGGATTGTTTGGTAGCGAGGGAGGACAGTGCAGGTGTAAGTTAAGCGTCGTCCGGTTCGGCTGGTGGTGGCGGTGCGGCATTCTCCCGGCTGCGCTTGAGTCGGTAGCTCTCGCCGTTCATCTCCAGGATGTGGACGTGGTGGGTGAGCCGGTTCAGCAGCGCTCCGGTGAGGCGTTCCGAGCCGAAGACCTCGGTCCATTCGTCGAAGGGCAGGTTGGTGGTCACCAGGATGGAGCCCTGCTCGTAGCGTTGGCTGAAGACCTCGAAGAGCAGTTCCGCGCCCGTGCGGGACAAGGGTACGAAGCCGAGTTCGT
>CBDHDY010000002.1:0-40106 GCA_965261885.1 Dehalococcoidia bacterium | reverse complement strand
CCAACTCGGTATCGTCCATCAGGCCGCGCAGTTCCTGCTGGTCCAGCTGAGGTTCGAACACTTCCCGCAGGCGGAGAGTGATGTCAGCATCGGCCGCTGCGTAAGCTGACGCCGTGGCGATGTCAACCTGGTCGAAGGTGATCTGCTTGCGACCCCGGCCGATCAGGTCGGTGATTGGTGTCATCTCGTGACCCAACTCGTCCAGCGAGAGGCCCTTGAGGCCAAGCTGGTTGTAGCTCTTTCCCAACAGGTGGGCGCCAATCATGGTGTCGAAGTCAACGTTCTCGAAGCGGACCCCGTTGTTGACCAGCACGGTCATATCGTAGTTGGCGTTGTGGGCGCACTTGGCGATGTCAGGCGACTCGAACAAGGGCCGCACGGCCGCCAGAACCGACTCCAGTGGGAGCTGGCTACCCTCGCGATGTCCGACCGGCACATACCAGGCCCGGCCGGGCGCGGTGGCAAAACTGAGGCCGGCCAATTCGGCCCGCATTGCGTCGAGATCAGTGGTCTCCGTGTCAAAGGCAAATGCCCCGGTTTCCTCGATGGCTGCAATCATCGAATACAGCTGCTCAACGCTCTGTACCACCGTATAGTCGGTTTCGACATCGGGTTGCCTGTCGGCGTCAATAACCTCACCGCCGTCTGGACTGGGGACACGGGGCACCACGCTGTAGAATTCAAGTTCCGTGAGCAGCGCCACCACGTCGTGGCGGTCATACGTCCAGAAGCGGCATTGCTCCAGGTCAAGAGAGACGGGCGCCTCCCGGTCGATTGTCATGAGGCGGCGGTTCTCGAAGGCTCGGTCCCGGTTCTCGCCCAGCGCGGTCTTGACGCTGGGGGGCTTCACTGCTTCCAGGTTTTCGTAGATACCCTCGAGGCTTCCATACTCACCAAGCAGGGTGGCTGCCCGCTTTTCGCCCACCCTGGGAACGCCGGGGATGTTGTCCGATGAATCGCCGACCAGTGCCTTGAAGTCAGGCTGTTGCGCAGCGGTGAGACCGGAGTAGCGCTCGGCCAGCTCGCCCTCATCGTAGACGCGGCGGTCCTGGATGCTGGAAGCCAGATCGACGCGGACTCTGGAGGAGATCAGCTGGAAGGTGTCACGGTCCCCGGTCAGGATCACCGAGTCGACACCGGCCTCCTCGGCCTGGCGGGTGAGGGTGCCGATGACATCATCCGCCTCCCAACCCTCCAGCGCGAAGACAGGAACCCCAAAGGAGGCCATGAGCTGCTTTACCCGGTCGAACTGGGGTCGCAGTTCCGGAGGCGTTGGCGGGCGCTGCGCCTTGTATTCCTCGAACTGAAGGTGCCGGAATGTGGGCGCCGAAGTATCGAAAGCGATGGCGCAGTAGGCCGGGTTCCACTCCTGCAACGCCCGCAGAAACACATTGGTGAACCCGTAGACGCCGGTGGTGTCCTCCCCGGTGGCGCTGCTGGTCAGATTTCGCTGCTGCGAGATGGCGCGGAAGGAGCGATGCACCATCGCGTGCCCGTCCATGATCATCAGCAGTGGCTGTCTTTCCGGGGCAAAAAGGGGCATGGACATGGTCATGGCGGCACCTCGGCAGGGGTGGGCTACGGTGGCCGCATTATACATCAGGTATTCGTGCCACCCGAGTTTGCCTGCCGTATCCTTATGGGAAAACTTTGTCCCATTTTCGGTTCTTCGAATTTTCAGGCGCAACCTGCGATGCATCGCGCCGTCGTGCTAAAATGCGAACACGATGCCAATCTACGAATACCGTTGCGGCGGCTGCAGTTCGGTAAGTTCCAGACTGGTCTACAACTGGACTGTGGATAGCGCCCTTGAGTGCCCTCAATGCGGCGGAACGGAAATGGAGCGGCTGATGTCTGCCTTTTCGTTTCGCGCCTCGTGGGGCGACAGCTTGAACTGGGTGCCCAGCGGCGAGACGTCCCGCGACGTCGATGAGAACAGTCCTGCCAGCATCGACCAGCACATGGGGCGAATCAAGCGCGAAATGAGCGGGCAGACCACACCGGATTTCGACCGGATGCGGCGCGAGATCAAGGACAGCTGACCCACCCTCCTTCGTACGTTGATTGCGTACGTTGGTCAATCAAATCCTGGTCATCCTCCAGCTGGAATTTGGAGCCGGGAATCGAAATGCCGATCTACGAATACAGATGCCAGGACTGCGCGGGAGTGTCGTCTTTCTTCGTTCGCTCCATCGGCAGCGAAGTCACGGCGGTCTGCTCTCACTGCGGCAGCGGCGAGATGTACCGCCGAATGTCATCATTTGCCATGGGCAAGACCGTTGATTCGGTGCACGAGCAGTTCGCGCCCGGAAGCGAGCACCGGTCGCCGGAGTACTATCAGGACCCGCGCAACATAGGCCGCAACGTGGAGGCCGCTTTCCAGAAACACGGAGTGGAGATGCCCCAGTCAGTGCGCGACAACATCGACGCCGCCCGGTCAGGGGAGACTCCCAAGGGGCTTGACCTGTGAGCGACACCGGACACACTACTTACTCAATGCTTCACCACCTCCTGTCCCTGGTATCCACGGCCGGGCCGGTATCGGGCACCGGGGCTCTCAGAGGCCTGGCCGACCTGATGCCCTCGCTGCCCTCGCCCCTTGCCCTCGATGAGGGGGAAAGCACGGCTCCGCAGACGACCGAGCAGGCGATACAAGTGATCGCAACGGCACAACTCCTCCTTTCGCAGCTAGAGGCCAACGAATCGTCCAGCCCGCTGCCGTGGGAAATTGGCGCAAGGGTCCATAACTCACTCGGAGAGCTGGCGGCCCAGGCGGGCGCCGCTCTACGGGCGGAAAGGGCTGACCAGGTGCGCGGCCTCTACGTCATTATCGACCCGCAGGTCACCGGTGGCCGGAATCCACTGGACATCGCCATAGCTGCCGTCAACGGCGGAGCGCGCATGCTGCAACTGCGGGACAAGCTCCGCGACAAGGGAGAGTCGCTACCGCTGGCAATTGCCCTGCAGAACCTGTGCCAGAGAAATGAGGCCCTGCTGATCATCAACGACCACGCCGACGTGGCAGCCGCAGTCGGCTCCGGCGGACTGCATGTCGGTCAGACCGACCTTCCAGTGGCCCAGGCGCGACAGGTTCTGGCCCCTCACCAGGTGCTGGGACGCTCCAACCGCGAGTTCGGGCAGCTGGTGGAGTCCAAGGAAATGGGGGCGGACCACGTGGCCTTCGGCGCAATCTACGCCACCACCAGCAAGGGCGTGGCCCGCAATCCCCAAGGGCCCGGGCGGGTGCGCGAGGCCAAGGATCTGGCCGGAGAGACTCCGCTGGTTGCCATCGGCGGAATCAACCTGAGCAACGTCGCCCCTGTGGTGGAAGCCGGCGCCGACGCCATTTGCGTGACCGCAGCCGTCGGTTCTGCCGAAGAGCCGGAAGCGGCAGCGGCGGCAATGACTGCAGCCATAGAGGCCGCCGGAGGACGGGTCTGATGCCATCCAGATACAGCGCCGACCTGAGCGCCATCGGCAATCGGGCCATCGAACAGCTCTCCACCCGGAACCGCGACCGGGAAGAGGGGCTTTCGGTGTCCAGAGAAGTAATTCGGCTTTCCGCAAATGCTATTCGCGCCGTTCACCGCTCGGATTTCGACGAAGCGAGTCGGCTTATCTCGTCCGCCTCGAACCGCCTGGAGGCTGCCGAGCACATCCGGTCAGACAGTCCGCTCATCTACAACGCGGGGTTTATGAACGACGCCCGCAAGGAGTTCACCGAGGCCAACATCACCTTGGCGGTCATCTCCGGCAGGGACATACCCTCCGCCGAGGAACTGGGCGTAGACCCGCCTGCCTACCTGAACGGCATGGCTGAGGTCATTGGAGAACTGCGCCGCTACATCCTCGACGGCCTGCGCAAGGACAGCATTGGGCGGTGCGAGGAACTGATGGAAGTGATGGACGAAATCTACGGCGTGCTGGTCACCGTGGATTTTCCTGAGGCACTGACGGGCGGCCTGCGCCACACCACCGACGCCATGCGCGCCGTGCTCGAACGCACCCGCGGCGACCTGACCATCGCTCTGCGACAGCGGGCTCTGGAGGCGCAACTGGCAGCCTGGCAGGAATGGAGCGACGGCCGCTGACCGTCACCGCGTTCACTATTCACCCACTCCGGAGGCAGCGATGCTATCGAGTTCGGGAGCAACGGCAGAAACCCTGGACCGCTTCTACGATGAACTGCGCGGCTTCAGCACCTCGCCCCTGTGGCTGGTGCAGGAGGAGGCGCTGGTGGCCGAGCCAAAGAGCAAGGCACTGCCCTTCCTCTGGCGCTGGCGCGACCTGCTACCCCAGGCGCTCCGGGCCGGCGACCTGATCGGCACCGCCGACGCCGAGCGGCGGGTGCTCATGCTGCTCAACCCGGGCCTGAACCGGATGGCCACCACAAACTCCATGTTCGCCGGCCTGCAGATCGTAATGCCGGGAGAGGCCGCCCGCGCTCACCGGCACACACCGGCAGCCCTGCGCTTTATCATCGACAGCCAGGGCGGCTCCACTACTGTCAACGGCGACCGCATTCCCATGTATCCCGGAGACCTGGTCCTGACGCCCAACTGGACCTGGCACGACCATGCCAATGACACCGGTGACCCCATCATCTGGTTGGACGGGCTGGACATACCGCTGGTTCACATGCTGGAAGCGGTCTACTACGAGCCCTACGCTGAGGACGTGCAGCCGGTCACCGAGCCGACCGACTCGTCGCTGACCCGCTACGGGGCGGGCACCCTGCGCCCCTCGTGGGAGTCCAGCGGCGCCTCCCACTCACCGCTGCTGCACTACCCATGGAAACAGACGTGGGAGACGTTGCTGCGGCTGGCCCCTGAGGTGGATGGCAGCCCCTTCGACGGCGTGATAATGGAGTACACCAACCCCAACACCGGTGGCCCGGTGATGCCCACCATTGCCTGCCACGTTCAGATGCTGCGCCCCGGCGAGACCACCAGGGCACATCGCCACACGGCCAGCGCCATATACCACGTAGTGCAGGGACAGGGCCGCTCGGTGGTCAACGGCCAGGCCATCGACTGGGAGGACAAGGACGTATTCTGCGTCCCCGGTTGGAACTACCACGAGCACGCCAACGCCTCGGACACCGAGCCGGCAGTACTGTTCAGTTTCACCGAAGCGCCGGTGCTGCGCGCCCTGAGCCTGCTGCGTGAGCAGGCCCACCCCGACGGGCATCAGACGGAAATCGCATAGGTACATGAGCAAGAAATGACAGCGACGGCAGATGACCGGCTGACTCACGCCCGTTAGCTGGCGCGAGCCGCCCGCGATGAATTCGCTCGCGCAGAGGAGGCCAAGGGCCGCGAAGCAGTCATTGGGTTACAGAACGCTTGTGGCAAGGGCTGGTTGGCCACGCTGGAAGCAGCCCATGCATACTTTCTCTCGGTCGGCATTCCGGAGTCCGAGTTGCCCGGAACCGATCGCGGCTGGAGGTTATTCGTCGGCAGGCACATGGAGCCGGGGATGAAAAAGGAATTCAACGACATGCGCCTGACCTTCCACGTTGACGGGTACTACGGGGGAATCGTTGACTTCGACGACATGCCGCGCCACCTTGACGAAATCGACGAGTTTATCGAAACAGTCTCGAGATGACTGGAATATTCAAGGGGACTCATCGAAATGAAGATCACTTTCCTGGGCACGGGAGCGGGCAGTTCCACGCTCCGGGCGCACACGGCCATGGCGCTGGAATGCCCTGACGGCACCAGGCTATTGCTCGATGCCAGCTCCGGAAATTCCGCCCTCCGCCAGGCCAATGCCGCAGGTATCAACTTGCGGGAATTCGACGACGTCCTGCTCTCCCACGATCACCCGGACCACATGGCGGGGATAGAATTTGTTCAATTCGACAGGGCCTTGGCCAGTGAGGACTGGCCTCCCCTGCGCGTCCACGCCAGCTACGAGGCCCTGGAGGGACTCAAACGCCACTCCATCATATCCCGGCTGAACATCAGGGACATATCCGGGGACTTTGGCCGCAACTACCAAGGCCGTGAACTGTTGCATTGGAAGCCTTCCGACCACGGACGCGTGATCGAACTGGGACCGAGGACCACTGCCTGGCACTTCGAGGCCGACCACATCACAGGCGCCTCGGGCTGGCGGGTGGAATGCGACGGCAAGACCATTGTGTTCTCAGGTGACACCCGGTACAGTCCGGCAGTGGCCAGAGCCGCCGAGGGTGCTGATCTCCTTATCCACGAGGCCTTCTGCGTGTCGGACTCCGTACTGGCGAGTGCCGCGGGCCACTGCACCGGTGGCGAAGCAGGCCAGGTGGCTGGGGAGGCCCGTGTGGCCAGCCTGGTGCTGACTCACCTCACGGACGCATACCATCAGGACGCGGAACCCCTCGGCGTGGAGGCGGCGCACCATTACGCTGGCCCCATATCCATAGCGCACGACTTGATGCAGATAACGTTGGGATGAGTAACTTGGACATTATTTTCCTCGGCACCGGGGCGGGTCTTTCCACCACCCGGGCCCACACCGCCATCGCCCTCCGCTGCCCTGACGGAACCCTCCTGCTGCTGGACGGCAGTTCCGGTAATTCTGCCCTGCGCAACGGGGAGATCTCCGGTCTCAAGTCCTACGACTACGATCACGTGCTGCTGTCCCACGACCACCAGGACCACCTGTCGGGCCTGATGTTCGTTCAGGGCAACCGGTCCCGCGAGATACCTGACGAGAGTCCCCTTTCCATCTCCGGAAGCAACCTGGCCCTCGAGGGCCTTCGCAAGGCGGCCGTGGCCGGCAAGGTTCCCGACATCCGGGACGGGTCCGCCTACAACAACTCCGGCAAGCAGGTTATGCGCTGGCAGGAGGTCCGTCCTGGGCAGAAGCTGGAGCTTGGCCCCGAAACCGTGGCATGGTCTTTCGACGTCGATCACATCCCCGGATCCGTCGGGTGGCGCGTCGAGTCAGGCGGGGTGTCCGTGGTCTTTTCCGGCGACACCACGTACAGCAGAGGGCTGGTGGACGCTGCCCAGGGCGCCGACGTGCTGATCCATGAAGCACTCACCACGGACCACAGTCACGATATGGCAGTGAGCCGCCTGCATTCCACCTCAGGCGACGCGGCAAGAGTTGCGGAACAGGCATCGGTGAACCAACTGATCATCACGCACATCGACAACGCCTTCCACGAAAACCAAGATCCCCTCCTGCAGGACGCTGCCCGCATCTACACCGGTCCCATCAGCGCCGCCTACGACCTGATGCAGGTCAGCGTCAACCCTCGCTAGCTGCCCAATATCTTTCGCCTCACCTGGATTCTCACCGCTGGCACTGTTGTTTCGAAATTGCTGACACTTGCTCCTTGCGAAGTTCTTTATTGTAGAACTAAAGTTTCAGTCAGCCGATGATCGGACATACCTGCGACTCGACTGACCTCCGTAAGAGGACGGAAAACCCGCCTACCGTCAATGCAGGAGAGGCCAGCGAGGGTTTTAGGAGGCACACCGTGCTAGCTTGCACCAATTCCTGCGCAATGGTCGGACTGGAGGGTTATATCATCCGTGTCGAGGTCGACCTGTCTCCGGGGGTGCCCCGGTTCAACATGGTGGGCCTACCAGACACGGCGGTGCAGGAGGCCAAGGAACGTGTCCGCGCCGCCCTGCGCAACAGCGGCTGCGATTTCCCAATGCGTCGCATCACCGTCAACCTGGCGCCCGCAGACCTGAAGAAGGAGGGCCCTGCATACGATCTCCCCATAGCCATCGGCATCCTGTTCAGTTCTGGCCAGTTGGAAACCGTGCCTGGTGACGCCGTATTCCTGGGCGAACTGTCGCTGGACGGCAGCCTGCGCCACACCAACGGCATCCTCACAATGGTGTCGGTCGCTCGCGACCAAGGCTACAAGGCCGTTTTCGTGCCTGCAGTGGACGCGGAGGAAGCCTCACTGGTGGAGGACATCACGGTCTATCCCGTTCCCAATCTGGACGCGGCCGTCCGCCATCTTCGCGGCGAAATTCCATTGGAGCCCATGGTGGGCGACGGCTGGGCCAACTGCTCCGGCCTTCCCTTCGCCCCGGACCACATGGATCTAGCCCACATCAAGGGGCAGGAGCATGCAAAGCGGGCACTGGAAGTGGCCGCGGCCGGATTCCACAATCTGTTGTTCAGCGGCCCGCCGGGGAGCGGCAAAACTCTGCTGGCCCGGTGCCTCCCATCCATACTGCCTCGCATGGCCCCGCAGGAGGCGCTAGAGGTCACCAAGATTTACAGCGTAACCGGGTCTCTGCATAGCGAAAACCCGCTGATGCTGCAGCGGCCGTTCCGCTCGCCGCATTACACCATCTCCAACGCCGGCCTGGTGGGCGGAGGGCGTTCCCTTCGCCCCGGCGAGATCACGCTGAGCCACCGCGGTGTCCTGTTCCTTGACGAGTTGCCCGAGTTCAACCACGCAGCGTTGGAATCCCTGCGCCAACCACTGGAGGACAAGGTCGTAACCATCAGCCGGGTTACAGGCTCAGTGACCTATCCAGCCAGCTTCATGATGGTCGCGGCAATGAATCCGTGCCCCTGCGGCTTCCACAACCATCCGGTGAAGGAATGCACCTGCAGCCCCTCCACTGTAGCCCGTTACCAGAAGAAGATCAGTGGGCCGCTGATGGACCGGGTGGACGTATTCGTCGAAGTGCCTCCCGTTGAGTACGAAAAGCTGGTCGACACTGATCCCTGTGAGAACTCCAGCGGCCCACGGCAGCGCGTCGAGCAGGCCAGAAATGTCCAGCGCCAACGATTCACGGAAAATGGTTTCCTCTGCAATTCGGAGATGGGTCCCGCCCAGGTCTGGGAGCACTGCGAGATGGAGGATGCAGCGAGGAGCCTGCTGCAGACAGCCGCCCAACGCCTGACTCTTTCAGCCAGGGCGTTTCATCGAGTGCTCAAGGTGTCCCGGACCATCGCGGACCTCGACGGCGCAGACACCATTGGGGTGTCGCACCTGGCGGAAGCTCTACAATACCGGGCAAGGGCAGCAATTGGATAATCCCCGTGAGAGGGAACCTTGACCGGCCAGCTTTTGGCTTGCCACCGAGGGGCGCCTACTACTATGATAAGTTAATGGAAGAAAAGCATGTGAAATACAAGCTCGGCGCCCTCTCCAAGGTTGAACCGCTTACATTCGGTCAGCCAGGACGCCGAACTTTCAGATTGGATTTGCATTCCGGTTCAGCTTTCTGTTCTCTCTGGCTGGAAAAGGAGCAGCTTTTTCAGTTGGGAGTCTATCTCAGGGATTATGTCGCAGGCCTGGCTGCAGATGAAAAGGCCCGCACCAGTGAACCCAATGAGCCCGGCTGGGGTGGTGGGGAGGCATCCATTGACTTCAAGGCCGGCCAGATGTTCCTCAGCCACGACCGTGACACGAATTCATTCTTCCTTCAGGCTCACGAGCGCGAGGCGGAAGAAGAACAACCAGAAGGGGAGGCCGAATCAGTCAGCTTCTGGATCACCCTGAATCAGGCCAGCGAACTGTCAGACGAGGCGCTCCGCATATGCGCCGCCGGGAGACCGACCTGCTTCCTGTGCGGCCAGGCAATCAACCCCGAGGGCCATATATGCCCACGGGCTAACGGGCACACCGTACTCGAGGCCGGTTAACGGTCAATCCCCATCGCCGGGTATCGCCACTTGACCTCCGAAACAAAAGTTCAGCAAGTGCTGCGGCACGGCGAAATCCTGTCCTGCCAATTGACGCGCATGGGCTCCAACTACACCTTTGTCGTCAATGTCGCTTTGGACGGTGTGGAAGCCTATGGCATCTACAAACCCCGCGACGGAGAGGCCCCTCTCTGGGACTTCCCAAACGGCACACTTTACAAGCGGGAGTATGCTGCCTACCTCCTGAGCGACATCTTGGGCTGGGAACTGGTCCCATTTACCATCATCCGGGATGGGCCCTATGGAATCGGTTCCGTACAGGAGTTTATCGAGCACGATCCGCAGGAGAATTACTACACTCTTGGCGGAAATTACGCCGACCAGCTCCGCGTTATCTGCTGTTATGATCTGGTGGCCAACAGCACTGACCGGAAGCCCAATCACCTCATCACAGACTCGGATGGCAAGCTCTGGAGCATCGATCATGGCCTGACGTTTCATTCCGACGTCAAGATTCGCACTGTGATCTGGGACTTCGGGGGTGAGCCGATCCCGGAGCCGATCCTGAAATCGCTGACGGAATTCCAGGCCAGGCTCAACAGCCCCCAGCAAGGAATGCCGAAGAGGCTCCGGGAATTGCTGGATCTGCTGGCGCCCTCAGAGGTGGATGCATTGAGGGGCCGCTTGGAGTGGGTCTTAACGGAGAGAACGTACCCAGGACTGCACCGGCCCAGGCGGAGGCGCGGCAGCTGATTCAGGCGCAGAGAGGGAGAGAGGGAATGGGTGTGGAATCCATCAGCGCCATCACCCTGGCAGTAGCGGACATGGCCCGGTCGGTGGTCTTTTACCGCGACCACGTGGGTCTGGAAATGCTGTACGGAGGCGAGAACGCTTCATTCACCAGCTTTCGGGTGGGCAATAGCTTCGTCAACCTGATTCTCAGTGAGGAGAAACCCGCGTGGTGGGGACGGCTCATCCTCCATGTCGACGACGTGGATGCCCACTACCAGCGCCTCACAAGCTTTGGCCTGGAGCCTTCCACATCTCCCGCCGATGCCCGGTGGGGAGAACGTTTCTTCCACATCGATGACCCCGACGGCCACGAACTGAGCTTTGCCCGCCCATTGTGAACAATAGGCTTGCATGCTAGACGTTGATCAGAAAGTTGATAACGTCCCCATCCTTGACATGGTAGGTCTTGCCTTCCGACCTCAACACGCCCTCCTTGCGGCCCTGAGCCACGCTGCCGCAACGGACAAGGTCCTCGTAGTGGATGACCTCGGCGCGTATGAATCCGCGAATGAAGTCAGTGTGTATCGTCCCTGCAGCGTCCAGGGCCGGGATTCCTTCGGGCACCGGCCAGGCACGTACCTCGTCTTCTCCGACCGTCAGGAACGATACTAGGCCCACCGTGTCATAGCAGACCCGTTTTACGCGCTCCACGGCAGATTCGCTCAACCCGAGGGCATCGCGAAATTCATCTGCCTCCTCCTCAGACATCAGAGCGAGGTCCTGCTCCAGCCGGGCGCACAGTTGGACCTCACCCAATCCTTCGATAATTTCGGGGGGCAATGCCATGGAGTGCAGTGTGGGACCTTCGCCTGATTCGTCGGTGTTGAACGCCACGATAATTGACTTGTCAGTGAGCAACTGGTAGTCGACAATCGCGGACCGCTCTGACGGCGTCAACTCCAGTTGCCGTAATCTGATTCCAGATTCCAGCGCCTCCCGGCACTTGCGTACCGCGTCTGCCTGTGGGATCAGTGCCGGGCGCTCTACGGGCTTTGCCTTTTTCAGGGAATCGGTGAGGCGCCTCTCGACCCGCTCCAACGTTTCCAGGTCGGCCAGCACCAGTTCGCTCAACATCGCCTGGAGGTCCCGGCCTGGATCGGCGGGGCCCTGCAGGTCATCATCGAACGCCTTTGCCACCAGTAGCAGCGACCCGGCACCCTGCAGAATGTTCCGGTGTCTTCCGGCCAGCCCCTGGTTGCCGTTGGCCCTGTCGGCTGGCGGCAGGTCCCAGAACTTTATCTCGGCGTAGACAACCTTCCGGGGGCGATACATCTGCTCGAGTACGGGGAGTCTTTCATCGATGACCTTCACCACTCCCACCTGTACTGGCCCGGATCCGCCTCCTCCTCCCGTAGTCGTCCCGTGTCCGGAGGTAAGGGCATTGAATGTGGTGGTTTTCCCGCTTTGCGGCAGGCCAATGATAGCGATATCCATGCCTGGAAGGTGCTCCTTTACTGTTAATGCTGGGATCAGTAGGACTGGAACAGGCGGCCCCATTCAGTCTTCTGGGCGGCCTCGATGCGGCGGCGGCCCTTTGTCTTGAGCCAGTAGCCGTTGTGGTACAGGTTGGAGGCCAGGAAGGCCCACCCCACAATGGGGCTGCGCAGGAGCATATTTTCCAGCGGCTTCAGCGGCCCCCAGTAAATGAGCTTCTGTCCGCGGCTGGCGAAGGTGTTTTCCGCGCCGGAAAAGTGCCAGTTCACTTCACCAATGTCTTCGCCCCTGATATCGATATTGGAGACCTCCCCGCAACCCAGACCTCGCTCGTGCGCTATGCGAATAAACGGGATGTTCATCGGATCGAAGCCCATCATCTTCGCAGCCACCGCGTCGATGGCCACCTGATCGGCACTGGCCAGAATTCGGTTCTTGATGTGCCAGCGCATGGCCCGGGGACCGGGCCCGTCGCCGGCGAAAGTGCCGTCCATCACCGCGAAAAGTCCGGGATGGATCTCCTGCTGAATGGCGAGGAGGTCCACCAGCGTTTCGTGTATTACTGAATGCGTCCAGTGCCGCTTGCGATGGAGCAGGCCCCCGAAGGCGTTCTTCATAGCCCCCGTCATAGTGGTGAACACATGGGTCTTCATGGTCGGCAGGTGGACTATGTTTGTCCCCGGGAAGCTCTCGGGGATCTGTATGCCCTCCGGGAAAATGTCGTCCAGGGCCAGCATCTCTGCGCGCGGCTTGTAGTCGATCCAGCGGTTGGGAGAACTATCGAGGTGAATGGAGGGCAATCCAACCTTGTCCTGGGCCGCCTTGTGTTTGTTGTTCTCCTCACCCTCGTAGGAGTCCACCACCACCGTGCCATTGTGGGCCGCGATCAGATCTGTATACCCCATGGCTCTCAAAGCGTTGGTCACTCCCTCGATTTGCCAAGGGGTGGACGAGCAGCCCGGATACCAGTGCTGCCACGAGATATTCACCTTCAGTTGCGTCCGGTTGCCTGCGGGCAGCGCCTCGGCTGCGCCTGCAAGTTGCATTGCGCGGGCAATGTCGTCCTGGACTGTCTCAGGGGTCGTGGCGACCACGGCAACCACCGGAGCCGTCGCGGTTCGGGCAGACGGCTGAGAGGGTACGGGCTGTGTTTGCATTGGGGCTCCTGTCCGGGCAGCGATGTCCGTCCCGGTCTGTGTGTCTATCCTGAAAATTGCACCCGGACTACAGTCCCTGGCAAGGTGATACGCTGCTCTTCACCCGGCGAACAGCAGTACTGCCGCAGACACAACCAGCCATGCAACAGCGGTGACCAGCAGCGGTAGATCACGCACCATCAACTGCTCCGGGGCCTCGGCATACCCGCTGTGATTCAGAAGGTACAAGTAGCGAAAGAGGCCCAGCGCCACCAGGGGCAGTGTGAACAGCATCGCATTGTTGTCGGGAAGGTTATCGGCCTCGATAGTATACAAAGTATAACTGAGCAGCGCCGCGGTTGCAGAGACGGTGAGTAGCTGGGAAATGAAAGGTTCGGAATATTGTGCCAGAACCGCTCGCTGCCGGTTGGCGTCCTCTCCAGCAAGCCTGACCTCGGCGTAACGGCGGCCAAGCACTATGAAAAGCGCCCCGGCGCCGGTGGTGGCATAGAGCCAGGGCGAAGGGTCAACGTCGATGGCCAGCGCTCCCGAGGCGGCGCGGATGACGTATCCGCTGGCTACAGCAAAGACATCAAGGAGCACAATGTTTTTGGCGCCCAGGCAGTAGGCAACATTGATAGCGAGATAGAGCAGGCAAACCAGAAACAATGCCATTCCAAGGAGCCAGACAACGGCCAACCCCACAGCTGCCAGCACTCCCAGCAGAGCAAAGGCTGCGGGGATGCTCACCCTGCCCGAAGCAATGGGCCGGTGGCGTTTGCGGATGTGTTCGCGGTCGACATTCCGGTCCATCAGGTCGTTGAAGACGTAAACCCCACTGGACAGAAGGCAGAAGGCTAGGAACAGCACTGCCAGCCGGCCAAGCAGGGAGGGAATGTCCTCGAGGACGTCGATGGACCAGGCGATGTCAACAGCGAAGAGGAACGGAAGAAATACCAGCCCGTTCTTGACCCACTGCAATGGCCGCAAGAGGCGGAATACGTCAGTCATCTACCAGTCTAGCGGCCAGGCCGGCTTGCGGCTGGCCCTGGGGCTGAGGCCTTTGCTTTGTCCTCAGCCCTGAGCTCCGCATACCAGGCGCCCAGTGCCGACATGCTGCTGTAGTAGAAGGTTACGACAATCACGCCCCCCCACAGAAGGTAGGGGTAGGCAAACGCGCCTATCAGGGTGACGATGACCGCGGCAATTACTGTAATCGCTCCGACAAGGACGCCCATCCATATTCCGTAGACCAGGGCCTTGCGGCCCGGGGTGCCGGGGTGGTCCCTGGCCGCGTTTATGCCAATATAGCCGGCGATGAAGGGACCGGCGGGAACGCCAACGAAGTGCACTACCGGAATGACGGCAAGCACCAGCACCACTACCAGACCCAGAATCAGACCCTTAAACATTGGTCAGCACATTTGCCTTGACGTTAGAATTGCGGCGTTATTATATCCGAATTCCGTAGCGACTCCCTGTGCAACCGGAGGCTGAATTGGTGAGCAATGAGGGCACAGACCTGCCCTACGAAGATGATTCGCCCTTCCTGAGGTTTGTGGGGCTGGAGGTCGGCCGGTCAGATGGAGGTATGGGCAGCGTCTCGCTGTCCGTTCAGCCTCACCACCTCCAGGCCGCGGGCCAGGTTCACGGCGGGCTGATCGCAGTTCTGGCGGATACTGCCATGTTCCGCGCGGTGCGTTCCCTGTTGGGCCACGGACAACGCACCACCACCGTTGAGCCGAAGGTGAATTTCCTGGAGAACACCAACTCCGGCCGCCTAACGGCAACTGCGCGTGTAATCAGCAACGCGGACCAGCTGATGGTTGGGGAAATCGAAGTAACCGCAGACGACGGCCGCCTGATCGCCCAGGGCCAGGGTACCTTCCTGGTCTTCGGCGGGGACTGACGAGCGGCCTGGCGCACAGTTTGCGGTGCGTGCAGACTGTGCGTGGTCACAAGTATGCACACGGTTTGGAATTGAAACGCGGCTGGTGTATACTTGCCACCTAAACAGGCTCTGGAGGAGCGGCGAGATGAAGATCCCCATGCGCGTAGATTATGGGGTGCGAGCCCTCGTTGAACTAGCCCTCCACTATGGAGAAAGCCCCGTCCAGACCGCCGAAATCGCGGCAAAGCAGGGCATCCCTGAGTCCTATCTCGACCAGTTGATGGCTTCTCTGAACAAGTTTGGTTTCGTTTCCAGCCGTCGTGGACCTCGGGGAGGCCACTCCCTCGCCCTCCCTCCCGCAGAAATCAACCTCAGCATGGTGATGTCCAAGCTGGACGCCAATGGTTCTCCCATCGACTGCCTCACCAACCCTCTCGACTGTGTATTGTCGGACTCCTGCGCCCAGCAGGAAGTCTGGAAGTCGGTGGAAGACGCGATAAGTGAAGTCCTGAGCAACATCACTCTTGCTGACCTCGCTGACCGCCAGCTTAGCCTCGCCGCCGCGCACTGATCTCGTCCTTCCTGGCTTTTCCCTCCACGGTGCCCATGTTTCGTGGCCTTTCAGCTTACCCATGAGTGTAGCTCCCATGAATTGCTTGCACTCTGGCTGACTCGAAGTGCTTGCGAGTTTCGTAACAGTAGGGCCAATTATGAGTCAATTCCATTACGTACTTTCTTCAATTGACAGTACGACGGCCAAACATTAGACTTCGGCAATAGCAACTCGAAGGCTATATCTATCCCCATTGATATTCCTTAATCAATCTGGAGGAGAAGGGTCAATGGCAACCTATGACATCATCATCAGAGGCGGAACTATTGTCGACGGGACGCGCGCGCCCCGCTACATCAGCGATGTCGCCATCAAGGACGGGCGTATCGCCAAGATCGGCGGCCTTAACGGCGGCACCGCCGACCGCGAGATTGATGCTAAGGGCCTGATCGTGGCTCCCGGCTTCATCGACCTGCATACCCACTATGACGCCCAGATATTCTGGGACCCATACTGCACCCTGTCCGGCTGGCACGGCGTCACATCAGTGGCCCTAGGCAACTGCGGCTTCGGCTTCGCGCCCTCCCGCGTCGAGGACCAGGACCGGGCCATGCTCAGCATGACCCGCAACGAGGCCATCCCCTACGACGCCATGAAAGAGGGAATGCCCTGGAACTGGGTCACCTTCCCAGACTTCATTGACAGCCTGGAGAACACCCCCAAGGGCATCAACTGCCTGACCTACGTGCCGCTGACCCCCCTCTACGCTTGGGTCATGGGCTGGGACGGTGCCAAGAGCCGCCGCCCGACCGAGGCCGAACTGCAGGAGATGGTACGGCTGATCCACGAGGCCATGGACCACGGCGCGTGCGGCTGGTCGGCCCAGGTTCTCGGCGAGACCTCCGTGCAGCGCGACTACGACGGCACTCCTATGATTACCGACCTGCTCTCTGAGCATGAGGTGCTCACCTTCGCGCAGGTCCTTCGCGACCGCGACGAGGGCTTCATTGAGTTGGCGTACCAGGAGACCGGCGAAGATGGCCGCCCGTTGGGCGAAGAGACCCGTAACTTCTTCGAGCGTGTTGCCGAAGTGTCAGGCCGCCCGGTGCTCTACCAGGCCGTCGCCCCCAACGCCGTCCACCCCGAGCAGCACCGCGAGCGCATCCGCTGGCTCGAGAGCTGCGCCGAGCGCGGCCTGCGCGTGTACGGTCAGGGCGCTACCCGCCGTGGTGGCTTCGAGCTGACCTTCGAAGACTGGAACCTGTTTGACGACACCCCCATGTGGCGCGAGGTCACTCTGGGCGACAAGGCCACCCGGAAGGCCAAAATGCAGGACCCGGAGATTCGCCGCAAGCTGAAGGAGGAGTGGGATTCCGGAACCCGCCCCACCCTCGTGGTTCAAGGCTCGGTAGGCAGTCTACAGGTCATGACCCGCAAGGTCAGGATCGACATCGGCGCCGAGTCTGACTTCACCAAGATGCCGGCCAAGGTCAACGTTGGCGGGGCCGACTACTTCCTGGTCAACACCCGCGACGGCTTCAAGCTGCTCTCGGTTACCTGCCCGCACTTGGGCGGCACCATCGGCGACGAGGGCGACTCCTTCGTCTGCGACACCCACGCCTATGAGTACGAGCACGACGGCGGGCGCTGCATCACCAACCCCGAACTGCGTATGAAGTCCTTCGTGGTCAACGCCGTGGACGGGCGCATGATTGCGCTGGCCCCCGACGAAACCGAGGCCTCCAGTCCGCAGGCCGGTCAGACGGTGCAGCAGATCGCTGACGCGCAGGGCAAACACGTCATCGACGCGCTGTTGGACATGTGCGTCGAGGACGATATGGCCACCGAGTTCTACGCCGACACCCAGGGCCGCGACCAGGCCCAGTACACCGCAGAGGTGCTGGACTCCAACCACATCGTGGCCGGCGTTTCCGACGGCGGCGCTCACGTCAAGTTCCTGACGGCGGGCATCTACCCGACGGACATGCTCACCTGGCTGGTGCGCGACGAGAAGGTCATCACGCTGGAGGACGCCCACTACAAGCTGTCCTTCCTGCCCGCCCACTTCGGCGGCTTCCAGGACCGCGGCGCCCTGCGCGAGGGCTCCCCGGCCGACGTAATCGTCTATGACCTCCAGAAGCTGGAAATCCTGCCCAGCGAGGTAGCGGAAGACCTTCCTGGCGGCGAGTGGCGCCGGATACAGAAGGCAATCGGCTATCGCTACACCATGGTCAACGGAGAAGTGACGTTCGAGGACGGCGAACCCACCGGCGCCTACCCCGGCCGCCTGCTCCGCAACGGCCGCGGCTAGACCCCGCCACCACAGAGTTACCGTGGCAACGAGAAGGGCCCCCGGCAATAGCCGGTGGCCTTTCTTTTGGCCGAACCTCGAGAACGAAGATTCATCCTCTGCCTGAGGTAATACGGACCTTTGGATACAGGCAGATTATTTTTGGTACAAAGTCTCTTCACAAAAGCGTAAAATATGAATCAATGTAGTATAAGGGTACTTTCGGCATTGGCAATTCCACTTGGCTAGCGAGATCAAATGGCGTTCGAGAAAGACCTAGGCTTTGAGCGGCGAATGAGAGGCCCAGTGGAAAGGGTCTACCAGCCACACTTTCCTGACTGCAAGGTTAGATACACGAGAGAACATGACGAGTTGCATCCCTTCGATGATCACTTCGCAATCGACACCATATTGGAGCTAAGCAGTGGGGGTATCGTAACCGCCCAACAGAAGTGCAGGAGATATAGATACTTCTTACGGTACAAGGACTTTACTCAGGAATACATGAACGCAGCCGGCACCATTTACGAATCGCGGGGCGAATGGTTTCATTTAGCTTCGCAAATATACTTCTATGGTTGGGCCAACCGGGATGAAAATGAGCTTGTTGCGTGGCTTATGCTTGACGTGGTCCAGTACAAGGGGCTGGTGGAAAAGAAGGGTGGGTTGGACAAAGTCGGGACTCTCCAGAAAAACGCAGTCAACGACAGCGCTAGCTTTTACTCAATTCCTGTGGAAACCCTCCGACCAGCATTCATCGAAAGCCACGGCATCTAGCTGCTGAACAAGCGGATGTCACGAAATTTCCTGTCGTCAGCGATTTTTCGTCACCAATCAACGTACCGCCCAAAATTGTCAGGGCGCCGAACAGTTCGGTCATCTCTACCGCGTAGTAATCCAACTCATATAGCGAAGGGGAGTCCCCGGCGCTCGCCGGGGGCCTTGCTTTTGGCGGAACATGGAGAGCCAAACCGTAGTTTGTTACCGGCCTTGCCGGTAGCATGGGTGTGTGAGAGTTGTGATGTGTGGAGGGGAGGTATGCCCAGCCTGGACTTCAAGGGCAAACAGGTCGTTCGCGACCATCATCTGACTATTCCCCCCAGTACCCTCATTCACCACCCGGGAAAGTCATCGCGTCCCAGGGATCGCGACGACAACCTGGTAATTCACGGCGACAACCTCAGCGCCCTCAAGTCCCTGATGCCGCAATATGCCGGTCGTATCAAGTTCGTCTATATTGACCCACCGTACAACACTGGCAACAAGGTCTGGATCTACAACGACCAGGTCGACAGCCCCAGGCTCCGGGACTGGTTCGAGCAGCAGATCCCCATTGACGGCAAGGATATGGAGCGCCACGACAAGTGGCTCTGTATGATCTGGCCCCGCCTCCACCTGCTGCGGGAACTGCTCTCAGACAGCGGGGTGATCTTTATATCCATCGACGCCATCGAGCACCACCATCTCAGGATGCTGATGGACGAAATCTTTGGCGAGGGCAATTTCATTGCGGACATAGCCGTGGTTTCCAACCTTTCCGGCAGCAGTGATCAGTTCGGCTTCGCTGGCGCTCACGAATTCTGTCTCGCCTACGCCAAGGACCGCAGCCTGGTGGAATTGGGGCGATTTCCGGTGGACGAGGAGGGCTTGGCCGGATGGCACAAGGACGATCACGGATACTACAAGCCCGAATTGTTGCGGCGGGGAGCTCTGACTTATTCGGAGTCCCTGGACTACCCCATTTTTGTTGACCGCAACGGTCGAATCGAGGTCACCGACGACAATGGGGAACCTGCTGTGGGAGGGCCCTATACCGCCGTGCACCCCGCCATGAGTAGCGGCAACGGCATCTGGCGTTGGAGCAAGCGCCGGCTGCGGGAGAACCCGTCGGACGTATTCGCCGAAAGGAAGAAGGACGGCAGCATCGCAATCTATTCCAAGCAGCGGCCATTGCTTGGCGATCTACCCACCGAAAAACCCAAGACGGTATTCTACAAGGCCGAGTACAGCAGCCGAGCAGGCGGCCTCACTCTGGCGGAAGTGCTTCCGGAGACAGGCAGAAAGTTCCCCTACCCCAAGGCAGTGGGCCTGGTCAAAGACCTTCTGCGTATCGGTGCTCCTGGCCCGGAGGACATCATTCTCGATTCCTTCGCTGGTTCCGGCACCACGGCCCACGCCGTTCTGGCCTTGAACAAGGAGGACTGCACCAACCGCAGGTTCATCCTCGTCGAATGCGAGGACTATGCCGACAGCATTACCGCGGAACGCGTCCGCCGGGCCATCAGGGGTGTGCCTAACGCCCGCAGCCAGTCTTTGCGAGAGGGACTGGGCGGCTCATTCACCTACTGCACACTGGGTGACTCTGTCCCAGCCCACGAGGAGCTGCGAGGTCCCGGTGGAAAGAAAGAGAGACGCAGGCTGGTATCTGCTCGTGCCTCTTGAGTTTGGCGCGCCATGGAGGCAAGGTCTGGGACAGTGAACTATAACTCATTTCCAGCGACGTCCCAGAGCCCTCGCAATGTCGTCCAAGCACCCACCACTCCAGTCCTGAGCGTGTCGAAGAATCGATAGTTGAAGTTTGAGTGGTTCTACATGCCCGCCACCAACGGATTCTCAATGACTACGGAGCCTCCGTCAGTGCCTGTAGAATATTGACAATCCGCTCACCTGCACGCTAGACTCACTACGTCCATGAACCTGCTGAACAGCCTTGTCGATTGCGCTTGTACCTGTCCTCCCACATAGGGGGCAGGTTGTTGGTGTAAATTGCCTGAAGCCTGCGCCCGCCCCGGCAGGGGTTGCCCCTGGAGGGCAGGGGCGGGCTTTTTCATTGGAGACTGAACGAAAAACAGGCACGGACCCAATGCACCACATCACCGCCGCGTTGGTCGGCGGCCAGGAGGAACCACCGCTATGGCCACACAGCCCCTTGCTCTGACTCCCGAACAGGTCAAACGCTACAGCCGTCACATCATCATGGGAGACGTAGGCTCCAAGGGCCAGCGCACCCTGATGCAGTCCAGCGCGCTGATCATCGGCGCCGGAGGTCTGGGTTCGTCCAGCGCAATTTACCTGTCCCTCGCCGGTGTTGGCACCATCGGTATTGTAGACCTTGACGTTGTGGATCTTTCCAACCTGCAGCGCCAGGTCCTGCACCACACCGCCGACGTGGGGCGCCCCAAGGTACAGTCGGCCTTCGACAACATCAAGTCCTACAACCCCGATGTCAACGTCGTGCTCCACGAGACCTGGCTGAACTCCGAGAACGCAATGGAGATCATCAGCCAGTACGACCTGGTGGTGAACGGCGCCGACAACTTTGCCACCCGGTACTTGGTCAACGATGCCTGCTACCTGCTGGGCAAGCCCCTGGTAGACGGCAGCATCCTGACGTTCGACGGCCAGGCAACTGTGTTCATCCCGGGCGAGGGCTGCTACCGATGTCTGTTCCCTTCGCCTCCTCCTCCCGGAATGGTCCCCAACTGCGCCGAAGCCGGGGTCCTGGGTTCGATGACCGGCCTGATCGGCAGCATTCAGGCCACCGAGGCCCTGAAGCACTTCCTCGGCATCGGCCAGGCTCTCGTGTCCCGCCTCCTGATCGTAGATGCCCTGGACATGAGCTTCCGCGAGGTGCGACTCAAGCGGAACCCCAAGTGCCCTCTCTGCGGTGACAACCCAACGGTGACTGAGCTGATCGACTACGAGGTTTTTTGCGGCGTGGCTGCACCTCACGAGGAACCGGCCACCGTCGGCGCCTCAGACGACTAGGTGGCACCCACCGCTCATCCTGGTTCTACCTCGTTTTATTGTGGTTTTATCCTGGTTCTCTCGTACATCGGGGACGGTAGCTGAATCCCGGACCACTTCCGGTCAGGTCGTAGATGGTTGCAAAACTGACATATAAGGGCATCCTGGACACCATCGGCAACACGCCGACGGTGGAACTGCAGAACCTGAGCCCCAAGCCCGAAGTGCGGATCTTCGCAAAGCTGGAGGGTTCAAATCCCACGGGCAGTGTCAAGGACCGCATCGCCCTCAAGATGATTGAGCAGGCGGAGGCCGACGGCGAGCTCAGTGGCTCCCGTAAAATCCTGGAGCCCACCAGCGGCAACACTGGCATTTCTTTGGCCATGATTGGCCGGATGAAGGGATACCGGGTCGCCGTGGTGATGCCGGAAAATGTCAGCGTCGAACGGGTGCAATTGCTCGAAGCCTACGGAGCCGAAATCATTTCTTCTGATGGTACCCGCGGCACCAACGGCTCCATCGAAGTAGCCCAGGACCTCATCGAAAAGCGCCCGCACGACTACATCATGATGTACCAATACGGCAACAGCGGGAACCCTGGTGCGCACTACGAGACCACCGGGCCTGAGATCATAGACGCCGTTCCAGAAGTTGATATGTTCGTGGCGGGTCTGGGCACCGGCGGCACCCTTATGGGCGTCGCCCGACGACTCAAGGAGTACAATTCAGCGATAAAGATCGTTGCCGTCGCTCCGGACCCAGACGATTTTATTTCCGGCCTCCGCAGCCTGGAACACGGTTTCATACCACCCATCCTGGACATCAGCCTCCTGGACTCACGAATGCTGGTGGGCAGCTTTGAGGCCTTTCAGACAACAAAGAGGCTCCTGACCGAGGAAGGCATATTTGCCGGTATATCCTCTGGGTCCGTCGTATACGGCGCCGTACGGCAGGCTGAGCGCATGGAGCGCGGGTCCATCGTGTGCCTGCTGGCAGACGGTGGGTGGAAGTATCTGAGCACAGCCCTGTGGACCCGGGACTACGAACAGTTGCAGAAGGAGTCCAAGGGCACAATCTGGTGGTGAATTCCAATAGGTGCTTTGAAAAGCCTGTCCTCGGGGAACTCACAGGGAGAGAGCACCGGCCGATTTGTGACCAGTCGCCCCCTCAGGGCGGCTGGTTCTGTTTTAGCAACAGCCCGGAGGGTTTAATTTGACTAGCCGCTCAAGTTCCGCTCCTCAGGGAAAGGTGGTTATGGTGCAGGGTACCGCGTCCCACGTGGGCAAAAGCGTACTGGTGACTGCCCTGTGTCGGATTTTCCGGCAGGACGGCTACCGGGTTGCACCCTTCAAGGCACAGAATATGTCCAACAACTCCTTTGTCACACCGGACGGCCGAGAGTTGGGTCGGGCCCAGGCGGTGCAGGCAGAAGCCTGTGGCGTGGAGCCGCAGGTTGAAATGAATCCCATCCTGCTCAAACCCGAGGCAGACCACCAGTCCCAGGTGGTACTCCTGGGCAAGCCGGTGGCCAAGGCGTCAGCCAGCTATTTTGCCAGCGCGAAGCCGATGCTGTGGCAGAACGTGGCCCAGTCGTTGGACACACTGAGGTCACAGTACGACGTCGTAGTGATCGAGGGTGCAGGGAGTCCGGCTGAGATCAACTTGAAGCAGAACGAGATCGTCAACATGCGGGTTGCCCTCTACTCGGGCGCGCCGGTACTGCTTGCCGGCGACATAGACCGCGGCGGCGTATTCGCCTCTCTGGTCGGTACGATGGAGATATTGGACCCGCACGAACGGGACGCGGTCAGCGCGTTCATCATCAACAAGTTCCGCGGGGATGTGTCGCTGCTTGAGCCAGGTCTCGTGTGGTTGGAGGAGAGGACTGGCAAGCCGGTGCTGGGAGTCGTTCCCTACTACCGGGACATCGAAATCGCCGAGGAGGACTCGGTGTCGTTGGAGCGGCGGGAACAACTGAAATCCCAGACCGATTACGTCATAGATATCGCGGTCATGGGACTGCCCCACATCTCCAACTTCGACGACTTCGACCCTCTGAGCCGCGAACCGGGCGTGAGGCTCAGGTACGTGGAGGGCCGGGACAGCCTGGGCGAACCCGATCTGATCATCCTGCCTGGGACAAAGACGACTATGGCGGACCTGTGGTGGCTCCGGGAACGAGGATTCTCCGACGAGATTCAGCGGCAAGCCCTGTCCGGGACCCCGGTGATCGGCATCTGCGGAGGCTACCAGATGATGGGACGCCGCATTCTGGATCCGCACCGTGTGGAATCGTCCGACCCGGAGACGGAGGGGCTGAATTTGCTTCCGGTGGATACTGTGTTTGAGCCGGTCAAGGAAACTCACCGGGTTAGTGGGACTGTAACCATCGAAACCGGTCTGCTGTCCCGCTCCCAAGGGGCCAGTGTCGAAGGGTATGAGATACACATGGGCTCCTCAGTCCAGGCAGGGGCCGTGGCTGCCCCCTTCAGCATCAGCAGGACCGGGCGGGATACACAGAACGACGGCGCCATGTCAGAGAACGGCAGGGCACTGGGCACATATATCCACGGCCTGTTCAATAGCCACGGGCTCAGGCGGGCAGTATTGGAACAACTGGCCGAGTGGAAGGGAGTCGCACTTCCTCCGCCAACCGACACCGGAGGCCAACTGTCCCGGGACGCTGAATACGACAAGCTGGCAGAGACGGTCAGGAACAGTTTGGATATGGACCTGCTGTACCGGATTACCGGCCTGAACACGCCGGAAATCGACTGAATTCGGCCCCGTCACGGCTGACCAATCCGGACACCCCAGCGTGTTGGCGGGAACTTGCCCAGGTTGCCGAAAGGTGGCGCCGATGCTATAATCACCCCACATGGTTGCTCCTTTATGTAAGCGGGTTCGCCCCGCTTTCTTGTTGATGGAGACGAATGGTCTGCGGCGAGAATAGGTGTGGGGGCTGACCTATGAAAAGCGATTTTATGGTAGCGCTCAAGCAGTTGGCGGCAGAGCGCCATTTACCGATGGAACAGGTTCTCGGCGCCATCGAGGTTGCGTTGGCGTCGGCATTCAAGAAGGACAATCCTGCTTCAGGGCAGAATATCTCGGTTACACTCAATCCGAACAGCGGAGAGGTTAGTGTCTACGCTCTGAAGACAGTAGTTGAGGACGTCGAGGACGCCGAAAGGGAAATCACGCTGGTCGATGCCAAAAGGATTCGGCGTGACGCAGGCGTTGGCGACGAGGTAGCGGCCGCCGAGCCCCTCCCGCACAATGCCAGCCGCATAGCGGCACAAACGGCAAAGCAGGTGGTACTCCAGAGGTTGCGAGAGGCCGAACGGGAACTGCTTTTCCAGGAGTTCGCCCAGCATGAGGGCGACATTATGTCTGGCATCGTTGAAACATCCGACTCGGGCCGGGCCATTACCCTTGACTTGGGCAGGGCCCAGGCGATCCTGCCTTACGAAGAGCAGGTCAGCACTGAACGCTACCGGAAGGGTCAAAGGGTAAAGGTATTCATCCTCAGCGTCCGAAGCGCCCCCAAAGGGCCTGAAATACTGGTTTCCCGAAGTCATCGCAATGTGCTTCGCCGGCTGTTTGAGATCGAGGTCCCTGAAGTTCACAACGGTGTTGTCGAAATCAAGGCCATTGCCCGCGAGGCCGGGTTCCGTAGCAAGGTCGCGGTCAGCGCCACGCAGCCAGGCATCGACCCTGTCGGGTCGTGCATCGGCATTCGGGGAAACCGCATCCAGAGCATCGTAAATGAACTGCAGGGCGAAAAAATAGATATTGTCCTGTGGGACAGTGATCCGCGCTCTTTTATCGCCAACGCCCTAAGCCCGTCGGAGCCAGTCCAGGTTGAGCTGCTTGACTCCGAACACACGGCAGTGGTAGTTGTTCCTGACCGGCAACTGTCCTTGGCCATCGGCAAAGAGGGCCAGAACACTCGTCTGGCCGCCCGGCTCTCTGGATGGCGTCTGGACATCAAGGGCATGACAGAATGGGAAGAGATCAGGGAGGCGCGGCTCCACGCAGCCGCCGAGGCTGCCGCCAGAGCCGCCGAAGAGGCTGCCGCCAGGACAGCCGTACAGACTGACACCGGAGATGAAGCAGCCGGGACCGCGAAACCCGAGCCAGCGGCTGAACCGTCCGTTGTTGCCGAGGCAGAGGCCATCATCGAGGGGATTTCGGAGACCCTCGCCGCTGCCGAGCTCACCGAGTCCCCGGTTGAAGAACCGGTGGCAGAAGTGTTCGCTGGCGCTATTGATGAAGACATCATTCTTGAGGCACTCATCCAGGAGGAGGATCTCCTCAAGCAGACTGAAACCGAGGCGGTACCCGCAGAGGCCGTTGGAGATGTGGGCCTCAGTGTAGACGATTTCGATTCCTTCACCCTGGATGATGTGACAATCCTGGAGCAGGACGAGGAAGAAGCGGACGATGTGGAAGAAGAGCCTCTGAGTTTCGCAGATTTGCCGGTCCTCACGCCAGACGCCGGCAAGATCCGATTTGCCGAGGATATCGTCGAGGAATCTCGCGGTGGCGGACGCCGCGGTGGCGGACGGGCACGCCGAGGCGGTGGTGGCGGCGGAAACCGCCGCCGATAGCACCCTCCCCGGGCACTACACTCAGGCCTCAGGCCGCGGGGAGGAATATCGATTGCCCAGGAAAAGGCACATCCCGGAACGGACTTGCGTCGCCTGCGGCGACAAGAGGCCCAAGGCCGAACTGCTCAGAATAACCCGTTCGCCAGAAGGGACAGTATCTGTCGATCTTGTAGGCAAAGCCCTTGGCCGGGGCGCATATGTCTGTGGCCCCGACTGTTTGGAAACCGCTGTGGGAAGGGGCCGCTTGGCCCGTAGCATAGGGCAACCCCTCTCCGCTCTCGATTTGGAGACTCTCCGGCTCGACGCTCACCAGACCTGATACTCCGGTAATAATCGGGGCAATCAGGCCTGCAGGTCTATAGTCGGCTTGGCAGGTGAACAACTAGATGACAACACCAACAGCAGTAGATGAATCCGGGCGTAACCAGAGGCCCAGGAGAGAACGCACAGAGCGGCGCACCGGACAGAATCGCCCACTGGTGCTGCCCTCCACCATGACCGTTCAGTATCTGGCAGAGGTACTGGATCAATCTGCCATTGATGTTATAAAACAGCTCATGCGCAACGGCATCATGGCAAACATGAACCAGGTGATAGACTACCAGGTCGCCACCCTGGTCACCTCCGCGTTGGGGGTTCGAACCTCCATGGCCCCTGAACCCTCAGCAGCCGCAGCCCGGACTACCGCCGACACCGGTGAAGAACCGGAAGAGAACCTGGTCTCGCGGCCGCCAGTGGTTGTCGTGTTGGGACACGTAGACCACGGAAAAACGTCCCTTTTGGACTACATCAAGAGTTCACGAGTAGCCGACCGGGAAGTCGGCGGCATCACCCAACACATCGGTGCCTACCAGGTAGAAGTGGAAGGCCATCCGATCACCTTCCTGGACACGCCTGGTCACGCGGCCTTCACGGCCATTCGCGCTCGAGGAGCCCGAATTACGGACATTGCGGTGCTGGTAGTGGCTGCGGACGACGGCATAATGCCGCAGACCATGGAAGCCATCAACCATGCCAAGGCCGCCGCTGTCCCAATCGTTGTCGCTATAAACAAGATGGACCTGCCCGGCGCCGACCCGGAACGGGTAAAGAGACAGTTGAGCGAGAATGACCTGCTGGTAGAGGACTGGGGCGGCGACATCATTTCGGTAAACGTCTCAGCCCGTACTGGAGAGGGAATAGACAATCTCCTGGAAAGCCTTGAGTTGGTCGCAGAAATCTCCGAACTAAAGGCCAACCCGGACAAGTCGGCATCCGGTGTAATCATCGAAGCCAAGCTGGACAGAAAGCGCGGTCCCAGCGCCACTGTGCTGGTCACCGACGGCACTCTAGAGGTGGGCGACCACATGGTTGCAGGCAATGCCTCCGGCCGCGTCCGGGCCATGACTGACGACAAGGGCCGGAGCCTGGACAAAGTACTGCCGGGCACCCCGGCTGAAGTCCTGGGGTTCGGCGTCCTGCCAGAAGCCGGAGACCAACTGAAGATTGTAGCCAACGAACGCGAAGCACGGGCCCTTATGGGAGGGCGAGAGCGGGCTCCAGGTTCGCGGCCACTGCAGTCCCGAGCCCTCAGCCTCGAAGAGGTCGTGAGGCAGGTGGATATTGGCGACATCAAGGAACTCAATCTCGTCCTGAAGGCAGATGTCCAGGGGAGCCTCGAGGCGATTAGACAGTCGTTGGAGAGGCTGGTTGACGAAGACGCAAAAGTCAGAGTCCTGCACACCGGTGTGGGCGCGGTCACTGAATCTGACGTATTGCTCGCCAGCGCATCCGAAGCTCTCATCATCAGCTTCTCCGTAGGTTCGGAACCCAGCGCAGAGCGCCTGGCCGACAGAATGGGCGTCAGCATCCGTCACTACCAAATCATCTACCAGTTGACCGATGACATTGAACTGGCACTGCATGGGATGCTGGAGCCGGTACTCAATGAAGTCATAGTGGGACGCGCCGAAATACGGGAACTCTTCGGAGGCCGCCGGGGAACCCAGATCGCCGGCTGCCGTGTAACCGAGGGGCGCGTAGTGCGAAACGGCACCGTACGCGTAACGCGGGCGGGCCAGAACATCGCTGAGGCCACGATTTCCAGCCTCCGCCATTTCCGGGATGAAGTCAACGAAATGAACGCCGGCACCGAGTGTGGCATCATACTCCAGGGCTTTAGCGATTACCAAACAGGAGACGTCGTGGAGGTTTATCGGCAGGAGCGGGCGAGACGGTAACCTGATAGCTGCATCCAGTGCTCTACGTAGGAACCAGGCAGGACCAAGGAGTTCCACCGTCCCATTCCACAGGTCGGAGGTGCGGGATGCCCCGGCGTATTGACCGCGTGAACGAACTGTTGCGCTCGGAAATCAGCAATCTCATTGCCCGCGAGATCAAGGATCCCCGGGTGGCCGGCGTTATCAGCATCACTGAAGTGGTGGCCTCCAGCGACCTCCGCAGCGCCCGAGTATATGTCAGCGTAATGGGGCAGGATACCGACCGCCAGGCAGCAATAGAGGGAATTCGGTCGGCTGCATCATTCCTGCGCCGAGAAATTCGGGAGCGGGTCAATCTGCGACACACTCCGCATATGACGTTTATTCTGGACGACTCCATCGAGGAAGGCGCCCGGGTGTTGAGATTGATCGGCGATCTCCCTCCAGAGCAGTATGCCGACGATACAGGCAGCCCTCCGGATTCCGGGCGACCGATACGACCGAATCGTAGAATTGTGGGCCGTTAGTTTTGCCCAAATTAAACAGCACCGGGCGCCCAACGGTAAACGGGTTCATCAACCTGTACAAACCTGCTGGTATCACCTCCATGGACGCCCTGCGCCAAGTGAAGCGAATCACCGGACAACGCCAGAAAGTTGGGCACGGTGGAACAATGGACCCTCTGGCACGAGGCGTCCTGCCTGTCTGCTTCGGGCAGGCCACGCGGCTGATGGAATACGTGGTCGGCGGAAACAAACGCTACGTCATGGATGTCAAGCTGGGCGAGTCGACTGCCACCTATGATGCAGAAGGCGAGGTAACAGAAACCCGCAGCACCGAAGGTATCACCCAGCACCAGGTGGAATCCCTCCTGGAAGACTTCATTGGCGACGTGGACCAAGTGCCTCCGATGTACAGCGCCGTAAAAGTTGACGGTCAACGCCTGTACAAGCTGGCCCGAGCCGGCATCGAGGTGGAACGGAAGGCCCGCAGTGTCGAAATCCACAGCATTAAACTGACCACGATGGAGCTTCCCGAACTAACCTTGGATGTGGAGTGCGGCCGGGGAGTTTACATGCGAAGCCTGGCCCACGACCTTGGTGAAGTCCTCGGATGCGGAGCCCATGTTAGCGACCTCGAGCGTCGGAGTTGCGGAGGTTTTTCGTCGCAGAACAGTGTCACCCTGGAGGACCTGGAGCAGGCAGTGCGGGATCCGGAAGGCTGGGAAAAGTATCTCCATCCTGTAGACTGGGTGCTGCGAGAATTCAAGACCGTAACTGTAGGAGTGGCCGCTGAACGATTCCTGCGCAATGGCCAGCCTGTCAGCCTTGGCAACCCGAACGTCAACGCCGGATACATGGAACAGTTCAGGGCATACAATTCTCAGGGACATTTTCTTGCCTTAGTCCGTTTCGACCGGCCCTCCAATTCATGGCGGCCACTTAAAGTCTTCCATTCCGGAGACAAGTCGCCGCTGGCCCCACTAACCCCCTGACATCTCCTCCTACACAGCTTCCAGCGGTAGTCAGCCAACCTCGTCTGTTAACCGGCTCCGTCCCCAACACAGACCCAAACTCAATTTCGGAATCCTGAACCCATTGTATTGACAATGAACCTGCATATGTGTAGCTTGTTGCCTGCTTTACGTTAACTGGACAGACTGAAAAAAACCAAGGGAACTGCCAGGATAATTTCCCAATACCACAATGTCCACCAGGCTGCGCAACGGGGAACCGGCTGGAACAAAGAACCAACTTCAGGTGAAGTGGTCACTACACAAAGGGGGTACACCATGGAGGCATATTGCCTGAAATGCCGGGAAAAACGAGAGATCAGCAATCCCGAACAGGTAACACTGAAAAATGGCCGCCCAGCCACTAAAGGGGATTGCCCCACCTGTGGCACCAAGGTGTTCCGCATTGGAAAAAGCTGACCGTTTCAATCGGGTGCAATGGAAATAGGCCAGCAACTAGGCCGGTAAGGGAAACACGAATCCAAGATCGGCCAGCAGACTTCTTGGGTTTTCCTCAAGAAGGGCGTGGACCTCGTCATCATCGAGGCCCGCGCCTTTGGCTACTTTTTCGCACAGCTCCGGAGTCAACAGGTCCTCAGGTGCGTGAGCATCCGAATCAAGTACCAGCCTCGCGCCAGCGTCACGAGCCACCTTGACCACGTGTCCATTGGCCAGGCTGTGTCCCCTCCGCGCTGAAACCTCGAGACGCACTCCTCTTTCCGCGGCCAACCGTGCCTCGTCGGAGGTGATCAGGCCGGGGTGGGCCAGTACATCCACCCACGGCGACCTGATCGCTGCCTCATTTGTGCCGGCCTCCACCGGTTCCACTGGGGTTTCTCCGTGGACGGCAACCAGCTTCGCCCCCATTTCCTTGGCCGTGCGCGCCACCAGATCTATGTCCTCTTTGGGCACGTGAGTTATCTCTACACCAGGAAGCGCCAGAATGTCCCACCGCTTGCTGGCCAGCTCACAGTCAACAATCAGCGTCTTGATAACGTATTCCACATTTCCCAAACCTACATGATCGGTAACGGCCATCGCCTTATATCCCCGCACATACGCCCGGCGAATCAGTTCAACGGGGGACAATACTCCGTCGCTGAGGAAGGTGTGGGTGTGAAAATCGTACATCGGTCCTCCAGTCCCAATTGGCCGCACCAACTGGCAGCCGAGCAATCCGCCGCTAAGTATAAGAAGTCGGCGCTCACCGCACAACATCGACCCAAAATGCGAACAGGACCTCCAGCTTTTGCTATCAAGCAGCCCCCACCGTAAGTGAAAACTCTGCAGAGCCGTGAATCGAAAGGCCCTGGACAAGCTGAGGTAAAAGGGACGTCTCCAACAAAGAGCGATTCCAGCCCCGGCACGGCTTCAACTCTTTCGTTGACTTGCAGCAATGGCCTACCTACAATTACCGCCTGAATCAGGCGTTTTGGCAGTCAATAGCTGTGATATTCCCAGAACACCCCCTGCCGCCATTCCACTTTGATGCCAGGTCAATTTGCAGGACCTTCCCTCGGACCTCATTGAAACTTCCGCCCCAAACGTCCGCCCCAAACGTCTGCCACAAATGCGGCAAGAAACTTCGGCTGGGACGGTCTTTCATTTTCAGCCCACGTAATGAGGCACCGGCCGGGGGTGTGGCCAAATGCTTCTGGTGCGGCCCACGTCATGGTCCGATGCTACGACGGTCGGCCTCGGTGGCAATCGTCGTGGGAACCATACTCACCCTACTGAATCAGGGCGACAGCCTGTTTTCTGGAGATTGGAACAACGCCCTTTACTGGAAAATTCCCCTGACCTACTGCGTTCCCTTCCTGGTAGCCACCTACGGCGCCCTTACCGCAGCCCGACGGTGAAGAGGCGTCGGCAAGGTTCCCCGGCCCCTGAGCAGGATCAGCCGAACTTGCGCAGAACTGTAACCACCTTCCCTCGCACTTCGACATTGTCCTTTGCGCAGAAAATGGCAGACATAGTGCTGTTGGCAGGT
This sequence comes from Dehalococcoidia bacterium, assembly GCA_965261885.1. Lineage (GTDB taxonomy): Bacteria > Chloroflexota > Dehalococcoidia > Lucifugimonadales > UBA3495 > VXOI01. The sequence goes on along the minus strand of CBDHDY010000002.1, from coordinate 8,334 downwards.
TGTAACCTCACGCGGTCGCCCTCAAGATAGAATCTCTTCAGCGTAGCCTCTTCCTCATTCTTCAACCAGGCCACGACCATATCGCCGTTCGCGGCGTCCTGGGCGGGCTTTATAACAACGACGTCTCCGTCGTCTATCAGGGCGTCGATCATGGATGTCCCCCTGACCGTTAGGGCGAACAGCTTGCCGTGGCGGCGGGGAAGATCAGGAGAGATTTCAACTGTGTCGAATTCCTCGCTGGCGGAAGCCCCCTCGGAGGAAAACACGGGCAGTGGCAGCCCTGCAGCGATGGACCCAACTATCTGCACTCTGGGCGCACTGGAAACCGGTTCCCCGTCCTTGTCCAGCAACTCTATGCCTCTTGCGACTTCCCTACGGCGGTTGAGGTATCCGGCCTCCTCCAACTGCCTCAGATTGTAGTCTACGACCGAGGTGGAACTGATGCTGCAAGCCTGCTGTATATCTCGTACCGTGGGCGGAATGCCGTTTTCGAAATAGAATTCCTGGATGAACTCAAGAATGCGACGGCGGCGTTCCGGCATCTTCTTCTTGGTAGCCATACTTCCCTCTCCCTTGACCCGCTTTAGCTGACATAAAACTTTTGTTCTAGCCGCAGGCTAACAAAGCTGTCGGCTTGTGTCAATCTACGGTTGTCATTAAACGGTCCTGCGGGCCAATACCTACATATACAAACGCCGCCCGGTGTATCCGGACGGCGTTTACGGGTTCACCCACAGGGCACATCAGGCTTCGACAGTCTGCTCCAAGCGGGACAACTTCGCCATCAAACGAGACTTGCGGCGTGCTGCATTGTTCTTGTGGATGATGCCCCTGCGGACCGCACGGTCCAACGTGCTGACGGCAAAGGCCACTGCCGGCTGCGCTGCCTCCGCGTCGCCGGACTCCAGCGAACGGTTGGCCCGGCCAACGATGGTGCGGGTTTCGGTTTTTGAGCTACGGTTGCGCCGGGCGCGCTTGACTTGCTGGCGACCTGCTTTCTTTGCGGGCAATGGATGCGCTCCTGTTACTACGTATAAACTCAGAAATGATCGCCGGGACTTCCCTCACGAACCTGACCATTATAAAACAATACTTCCGGAATACAAAAACCTGAGGGAAACAATTGCCCCTCATGTCAAATGCGCCAATATCGCGGGCCACTTTAGCCGGCATACAGTGGGCGCTACACGTCCAGATTCTTTACGCTCCGGGCGTAGGTCTGGATGAAACTCTTTCGGGGCGCGACCACCTCACCCATAAGCGTCGTGAACGCATCCTCGGCGTCGTTATCATCCTCTACGTTTACGGACAACATGTGGCGGGTATCCGGGTTCATGGTGGTGTCCCACAGCTGCTCCGGGTTCATTTCCCCGAGACCCTTGTATCGCTGGATAGCGGGGTTCCGCTGGCCAGTGTGTTTGGCCAGCACCTCGTCTTTCTGTTCTTCCGAATAGGCATATTCGATCCGCCGCCCATTTTGGATTCTGTACAGGGGCGGCTGGGCGATATAGAGATAGCCGTGGTCGATGAGCCCACGCATCCGCCTGTAAATGAACGTCAGAATAAGGGTGCGGATATGGGAACCATCGACATCGGCGTCGGTCATTATAATTATCTTGTGGTAGCGCACCTTGCTCGGGTCGAAGTCCTCGCCCTCGCCCGCACCCACTGCCGCAACCATGGCCCGGATCTCCTCGTGTCCCAGGATCTTCTCGGGTTGCTGCAGGACCCTCTCAACGTTCAGAATCTTCCCCTTGAGAGGAAGGATAGCCTGAAAGTGCCGGTCCCGGCCCATCTTGGCCGAACCGCCGGCGGATTCACCCTCGACGATGTACAGCTCCGACTTGGACGGATCGCGTTCAGCACAATCCGCAAGCTTGCCCGGCAGCGACGAACCGTCCAGCGCATTCTTGCGGATAACGAGGTCGCGGGCCCGCTTGGCCGCCTCCCTGGCCTTCTGCGAGGTGAGGCACTTGTCTACCATTCGCCGGCCCTCGGTGGGGTTCTCCTCCAGGTAACGGGCAAGACCCTCGCCAACGACCGACTCCACGATACCGCGGACTTCGGGGTTTCCAAGTTTGTGCTTGGTCTGGCCTTCGAACTGCGGAGACGTCAGTTTTACGCTGATGGCCGCCGCCAATCCCTCCCGCACATCCTCGCCGATCAGATTAGGCTGATCGTCCTTGAGCTGCCCCTGCTTGCGGGCAAAGTCATTGATCACGCGGGTGAGGGCGGACCGAAAGCCGGTCAGGTGCGTGCCACCGTCGGGCGTCTTGATGCAGTTGGCGTAGGAATGCACGGATTCGGCATACCCGTCGTTGTACTGCACCGCCACCTCGACAGCGGTGTCATCCACGGTCTTCTCGTAGTAAAAGGGAATTGGCTGCAGCACGCGGCGGTTGCGGTTGTCGTTCCGCACCAGGTTCGGAATGCCGCCGTCGAAGAAATACGTGCGCTCAATGTCCCCCTGCCGTTTTTCCTGGTGCCAGTTACTTGTGAAACAGATCTCGAGGCCCTTGTTAAGATATGCGATGTCTTTGAAGTGCCGGGTCAGCTCGTCGAATTCGTACTCGATCTCTTCGAAAATCTCCGAGTCAGGACGAAACATTATCGTGGTCCCGTGTTCGCCCGACCCGGACTCTTTGACCAGACCCGTCGACGGTATACCGCGCACATACTCCTGGGAGTACACTGCTCCGTCCCGTCGAACCTCTGCCCGCAGGAATTCGGAAAGGCCGTTAACCACGGAGGCGCCAACGCCGTGAAGTCCCCCGGTAACCTTGTAGGCGCCGCTGCCAAACTTGCCACCGGCGTGCAGCGTCGTCATCACCGTCTCCAGCGCGTTCTTGCCAGTGGTGGGATGAATGTCGACAGGGATGCCCCGTCCGTTGTCAGAAATGGTGATCAGACCATCCGCCGCGATGTTGAGATCGACCCTGGTGCAGTAGCCGGCCATCGCCTCGTCAACTGCGTTGTCGAGAATCTCTATCATCAAGTGCTGCAGTCCGCTCAGCCCGGTGCTGCCAATGTACATCCCGGGACGAACCCGCACGGCCTCGAGGCCTTCGAGCACCTGTATGTCTTGAGCCGTATAGCCATGAGCGGGATCCGGAACGGCAGAAATAGGCAGGGTCTGTTGCATTTGGACAACCACCAATTACCAGCAGAGCGACACCACAAGAAATACCCGAAATCCGGTTGGAAATGTGGGGCTTCAGCAGGTTAAATACATTATGTAGTATAGCACATCAGTGTCTAACTTGCCTTGTTTTGGGAACTTTATTTGGCTGAATTTGCCGGGTGATTAGTGTGCCGGATATGAGAATGGGCGGGAGTTTGTCCCGCCCTCAGTGTATTTTCAACAAGGCACGCGAGATCCGGCATGCTATTCCGGGAAGATACGCCGGTAGACCCCCGGTGACCCGGCCTCGTGAACCATGTGGGGACGAACCTCGTGGGTCCAGATCGGAGTCACTGCGGTGCGCCAGTTCTCCCAGCCCTCGCTTTCGGCCACTTCAAGGGACTCCATCTCGTGGACCGTCGCATACCTGGGTGTGCCCATAACCGCCTCCCAGCGCCGGGCACGGATGTATCCGGGTATTCCCAGGCAGAGGGGCAGCCTTTCGTTGTTGTACGCGACGTTGAACTTCTCGTCCAGTTCATCCGGCACCGTCATTCGCCCCACCAGCAGGACAGGAGACATCCCGGCCTCGGCGGTCGCGGCAGGCACGTCAGCCGGGTGGACCCGCCGGTAGAGGTTGCGGACGTACTCGGTTCCGATGACGCTGGGCGACATGCGCCTTGACCACTCGGTGGGCTCGCGCAGCCATTTCTGCCAGTCTTCAGAGGACCAGGCCTCGTGGCTGGCCAGCTCGTACACCGCGAGGTATTTCGGGCCGCCCTGTACGGCCTGGTAACGGGCCGCGTTCAGAACTCCGGGTATCGACAAACGCTCGGGGATATGTTCCTCGTTATACCACCGGTTGTATTCCTCATCGTGCTCAGGGGCCACGTCGCTGTAGACCAGCAACAGCCCGTCACCCTTCTTTGCCGGCATGGTCCACTCCTGTATTTGAGATTCTACCCAATAGTCTTCAAATTCCGATTTGAAGCGCCCTCAATCTCCGCTGTAGTATTGGCGCCCGGTGAGCAGGCTATCGATGGCGTAGTGCATAGCCTGAAACAGCGGGCCGGGCGGGGAATCCAGCGGAAACCATCCAAAGCCGTCGAACGCATCCGGTTCCATCAGACGCGGCTCCTGGTCCCCTATGTCCCCGAGAAACTCGACGTCCAAATAGTGGCGCCCGTGGGCCACTATGTTGCTGACGCACAGGTATCGGAGCTCCCCCACTCGGACACCGAACTCCTCCATCGCCTCTCGCCTGGCGCAATCCTCCAGAGTCTCGCCGTATTCCAGATGCCCGCCAGCAGAACCCCAGGTACCGCCCCCCAGAACGCCGCGACGGCGGGCCAGGAACACCTGACCGCGCCGGACAAACACCACGCCTACGCCCACCCGGGGCTGACCGTCAGGTTCCGACATGCTGCCGAGTATAGCAGGGGTAGGAGCGCTATCACATCAAATCATTGCCCAGGGCGCAGTTGCGTCCGCGGTCGCATATAATGTCCGCGTCACATAGTTGCGAGGTGAATGCAATGGCAGAATTGCAACGCACGGCGATAACAAGCGACAAGGCACCAGCCCCCTTAGGGGCCTATTCAGCGGGCATGGCGGCCAGCCCCGGGCGGCTAGTTTACGTCGCCGGTCAGGTGTCGGCGGACGTGGATGGCAACCTGGTTGGCCCGGGCGATGCAGCGGCACAGACCCGGCAAGTCCTCGAGAACATAGGACACATACTGCAGGCGGCGGGGGCGGGCTTCAGCAACGTGGTGGAGTTCACCACATACGTTGTCGGCAGGGATTCTGTGCAGGGCTTCATTGACGGGCGCAATCAGATTTACCCGCAGATTTTCCCCGGCGGCGATTACCCGCCCAATACCCTGCTCGTGGTGTACGGGCTGGTACGTGAGGAATTCCTCGTGGAAATCAAGGCCGTCGCCGCTCTGCCCTAGGCATGCCGGATGCATCGCCAAACGTAGTTGAGGCTGTTCTGGAACGGCGCACCGCCACGCCGGGAGATCAGCCCGTGGACTACGAGATCCCGGTGTCCGCCTACCCGTGCGATACAGGGCGGCTGCTCATCGTTTCGCCGGGTTCGGGCGAACTGAAGGATGGCCGGCACGAACGGTGGCGCAAGCTGGCCCTGCATCTCCAGGAACTGAAACTGTGTGCCACGATAACCTACAACGCGCCCCGGCCGGACTTCCAGGTGCAACTGGAATGGGAGGCCTACTCATACCGGGGCGCAAGCTGGAACCGCATCCTGATGGAAAGCGTCTGCCACGTTACCGACTGGGCTCTGGAACGTTCGGAGGAACTGTGCGGCACCAGCTCTCCCGAAATCTGTCTGGCAGGCTTTTCCTCGGGAGGGTCCGCCGTCGGCGCGGTCGCGCATATATACCCCCAGGTGCGGCAGTTGCTGTTACTTTCTTCGTATGACAGCGTGGGCGATCCTTTCTACGAGGGAATTTCGCTGTTCACCGGAGACATTTTCATGGGCTACGGCAGCCAGGACCCTCCCGCGGGAATGTTGGCGTACGTGGTAAGTGTGGGACCGCTGTCCGCACGGTCCTTGGTGGGCCGTCCGGTGCCAGACTGCGACCACCGGTTCAGCGGAGCCAACAACAGCCGTTCCCTTGTGAAGGCAGCTTACTGGGCCCTGGGATACAACGACAGTTTCCCCGACCCCACGGGCGCACCTCAGCTCTACGAGTGATGGCCACGCATAGGAGTGTTGACTATGGCAGACCGGCAGAGGCTCATCGAAACCCTGATTGACCTGATAAGGATCGACAGTCCCAGCGGCGAGGAGGATGCAATAGATCGCGAGGTCAGCGCCCGCCTCTCAGCCCTCGGTCTGACCGTGGAACACGATTCCTACAACAACATCATCGCCCGGCTGGAAGGGGCCGGTGAACCTCTGCTGCTATCGGCACATCTCGACACCGTTGAACCCGGCCGGGGCATCAAGCCAGTGTTGGATGGTGATACCCTCCGGTCGGACGGCACCACAATCCTGGGTGGGGACTGCAAGGCCGGACTGGCCATCGTGCTGGAGGCGCTGGCATGCGTTGCAGAGTCCAGCGGTCCGCACCGTGCCGTCGAGGTGGCATTCTCCCGACACGAGGAGGGCGGGCTGGTCGGCGTGCATCACATGGATTTCAGCCTGCTTACCGCAAGGACGGGCATCGTGCTTGACGGCGAGGGACCGCCCAACCGCATCACTGTATCAGCTCCGTCTCAGAACGTGGTTACCGCCGAAATAGCCGGACGGGCCGCCCATGCCGGCCTGGAACCGGAGAAAGGGTTGTCTGCTCTGCTGGTCACTGCCGACATACTGACCCGCCTCCCCCTGGGCCGCATCGACTCGGAGACCACGGCCAACATTGGATGGATGGAGGGCGGCCTCAAGCGCAATATCGTCCCCGATCATGCTTCCCTGGACGGCGAGTTTCGAAGCCGCAACAACGACAAGCTGGCGTGGTTGGAGGGGCAGGTTCCGCAAGGTGTTCGACGAAACAGCCACCCGCTATCCGGACGCCCGCATCTCGCTGGACATCCGTAACACCTACCAGGCCTACCGCGTTGGACCTGACCACGCGATTGTCGCGACCATTGGGAACGCCCTGGAACCTCTCGGTCTCTCGCCGGTGATGGAGGCCTCGGGTGGGGGTTCAGACGCCAACGTGTTCATCGAGCGGGGAATTACGGCACTCCCGGTGGGCATCGGGGTCCGGTCGTTCCACACCAACTGGGAAACGGCCCTGATTGCCGAGGTGCTGCAGGGCGCTGAAATGTGCCACTCCGCCATTATGTCAGTGAGATAGCGGCTATGAATCCCGTTGTCTTAGTGGTGTTCGATGGGCTGCAACCCGCGCAGGTCACGCCAGAGCTCATGCCCAATCTGGCGCGACTGGCCTCCGGGGGAGTGACCTCCGCCAACCACCACGCCGTATTCCCCACCGTCACCCGCGCTAACGTCGCCAGCATTGTCACCGGTCACCATCCGGGGGCCCACGGCCTGACCGCCAATATGCTGGTCATCCCGGAGTACGACCAGCACCGGGCAATCGGCGCCCTGGAACCAACCTTGACGGAAGTCGCCACGCGGCACCCGGTATTGTTGCAGCCCACCCTGGCCGACATTCTCCACGGGCAGGGTTTGGAATACGTTGCCATCGGCACAGGAACTTCGGGAAACGCCTATCTGCAGAACCCCAAGGCCGAGACCGGCGGCGGGGCGACCATCCATCCCGACTTCTGCCTGCCGCGCCGGTTGCACGGCGACTTGACCGAGCGGTTCGGCCCATGGCCCGACCGCAGTGGGCCAACAGCGGACAAGATGACCCGAGCCGTCGACATCTTCAGCGAATACGTCCTGGCCGAAAGGCAGCCGGCAGTCTCCCTGCTGTGGCTCTCTGAACCTGACTCGTCGCAACACGCCCACGGCGTTGGGTCATTGGAGGCAGCGGCCGCCATCCGGGAGGCCGACCGGCAGTTCGGCAGGGTGCTGGACTGGCTGGAGCAGGAGTCCCGGCTTTCCGGGACAAACGTCATTATCATTTCTGACCACGGCTATTCGACCATCTCCGAGGTCGTGAACATTGAGACGGAACTTCGAGAAGCCGGATTCCGCCTGGCGGCGAAACCGGAGGAGTGACCGTGGCCCCCAACGGTGGGTCGGCGCTCCTCTACACAGTGGACAGCAACGTCACCAACCGGGCAACGGCGGCAAAGCTGGCCGAATGGCTCATGTGTCAGCCCTGGTGTGGAACGCTGGTGGCATCGAGGGCCGCGGGAATCATTCCGGGGACATTGCCTGCCGAACTGATCGGGCTGGAAGGGCCCCGGGCGCCGACCCTGGCCATGTCCTTTGCCTGGAACTCAAACATCAACAGCGCAGGGTTGGCCGGCCACGCCTACTCCACCAGCCTCGCCCCCGGAATGGGACAGCACGGCTCCATGAGTCCCCACGAGACCCGGAACATTTTCTTCGCGTCTGGTCCCGCATTCAAGGGTTCGACCATCATAGACAGTCCAACCGGCAACGTGGACATCGCACCAACGATTCTGCACCTGCTGGGGGTTCCCGGGGCAGAGACAATGCAAGGTCGCGTCCTTAGCGAAACGTTGCGCGACGGCCAAGCAACCGTTGAATCCCTGACCGAAACCCACCAGGCTCAACGCAATTTCCCCGACGCCCGATACCGCCA
>CBDHDY010000001.1:0-244644 GCA_965261885.1 Dehalococcoidia bacterium | reverse complement strand
AGAGGAGACTCGAGAGTCCGATGCACCTGCTAACCACCCAAGAAGTGCTTACCGAGTTCCTGGCACGTGCGTCTGGGAACGAACAAACTCACCGGGTAGGCGTCGAGACGCTTGAAGAGCTTCAGAACGACCCCGACATAACGGTTGTACCACAAAGCGCCGAATCCTTCGCCAAGGGTTTCGCGCTTTACCGCGCCCGCATGGACAAGGGCTACAGCCTCGTAGACTGCATCTCCATGAATACCTTGGACGACTACGGCATTACTCAGGTATTGACCAGCGACCGCCACTTCGAGCAGGAGGCCGTTTCGTGGCCTTGATGCGCCGGTAGCGCAAAATCATCTCCCCAGGAGCCGAACGCCATGCCCGAAACCCTCGCCCGCACTTACGCCCGGTTCGTAGCCGGGCTGGAATACTCGCAACTGCCGGCACCAGCGATCGACAAGCTGAAGGCTTCGCTGCTGCACGCCACCTTCGTCTCGCTGATCGGAGCTCAGACTGCTCACGGGAAGGCCGCCATCGAGTTGATCACGCAGGAGGAGGCCAGCCCCAGGGGCGCGACTGTCCTGGCCGACGGCGCCCGGGCCACCCGCGGCGGGGCAGCCTTCGCCAACAGCAAACTGATGCACGCCACCAACCAGACCGACTCCTACCGGATGCTCATACATCCGGGACCATGCATCATTCCGGCGGCACTGGCCACTGCCGAGATCTCGAGTGCCAGTGGTGCTGACCTGCTCACGGCAATGGCTGCAGGATACGAGGTGGAGGCCCGCATCGCCGGGGACTTCATCCCCGCCACTCAGGCGCGGGGATTCCGTTGCAGCCCGGTCTACGGCACGCTGGGCGCGGCAGTGGCAACGGCCAAGCTGCTTGGCCTGGACGAGGACCAGACAGTTACCGCGCTGGCTCTGGCCTGCACCTTCGCCGGAGGCACCACCGAGGGACCCCGGGTGAGCGGGCGGGAGATGCTGTACCACGAGCCCAACGCCACCCGCAGCGGCATCATGGCCGCCCTGCTGGCCAGGGAAAATCTGCGCGGCTCGGAGACCTGCCTCGAGGGCGACGCCGGATTCTACAACGCCTTCGTGGGCAACAACCGGGGCGAGCTGTCCTACACATTCTCGGCCAACCCTCCCGGCGACTGCGGGCCGGGCATCACCGACCTCGCCGCAACCGTCGAGGGTCTGGGCGACCGGTGGGAACTGATGCACATCACGCCCAAGATCTACCCAACGGCGGGCTACAACTGCCCGGTCATTGAGCTTGCCACCCGGATGCGCGCCGCCCACGACATTGCGCCCGAGGACGTGGAACACATAGCCGTCGAAATGAACTGGCTGGAGACCACCTATCCGTCGCCGGCATTTCCCAACACCGATCGCCGGATGCCCGGCGTTGGCAGCACGCATTACTTCACCGCCTACACCTGGGTTCACGGCAGCTACCCGCCATTGCGCCAGCGCCTCGACCCCGGCATCGACTCCGCCGACTTCGACCGGGAGGTCATGGATTTGCAGGAGCGCGTTGAAGTAGTCGGGGAGCGTACGCGCGGGTCATTTGCACCCAAAATCACCATCCGCACCCGCTCCGGCGAGGAAGTCAGCGACGAATTCACCGGCGACGAGCTGAAGTGGGACTTCAGCACTGAAGCTGACCGTGTCAGCGAGCTATTCCCGCAGATGGACTGGCCCGCCGCCAAGCTGGATGGCCTGGTGGCAGCCGTCTCCGGCATCGAGTCCGCCACCGACGTATCGGAAATGATCGCCTGCTGCGTGCCGGAGTAGCATCAAAAGAAAAGTCGTGGGTTACAATCTCGGGTGAAACCAGACACTCAGGAGCATCGCATGGATCTCGGACTTGAAGGCAAAATCGCCATCGTAACGGGCGGCAGCAAGGGCATCGGACGGTCTACCGCCATGGCCCTGGCGCAGGAGGGCGTGGACGTCGCCATCTGCGCTCGCGGCATGGAGGACCTGGAGGACGCCGCCGCCGAAATCCGTGCCAGCACCAGCCGCCGCGTTCTGGCGGTACGCGCCGACACCGGCATGCCGGAGGACATTCAGAACCTCGTCGCCACCGCCGTCGCCGAGCTGGGCGGCGTGGACATACTGATCAACAACGCCGTTAACTCCACCGCAGCTCCCTTTATGGAACTGACCGACGCAGACTGGCTGAACCACATCAACGTCAAGATCATGGGTTACGTCCGTTGCGCCCGGGAGTGCATCCCACACATGCAGGAACGCGGCGGCGGGCGCATCATCAATATCGGGGGCATGGCGGCCCGGTACTCCAACCCGCTGACCAACAGCAACGGCGTCACCAACGCCTCCGTCTCCAACATGGCCAAGAACCTGGCCGATCAGGTGGCGGGCGACGGCATCCTGGTCAACTGCATCCATCCCGGCACGACGCGCACGCCACGCCAGACGATGATCCTGGAGCGGCAGGCCCGCGACGCCAGCATCACCGTGGAGGAGGCCGAGGCCCGCGCTGTCGCCGGCATCCCCATCGGGCGCATGGTGGAGCCGGAGGACATTGCCGACCTGGTGCTGTTCATGGTGTCCAACCGCGCCGGAGCCATCACCGGCCAGACCATCGCCGTGGAAGGCGGCGCAGTCCGTGCCATCAATTACTAGGAATTCGACACCAAGACCACAGAGAATGCGGAAGGAACAAGGCGAAACATGAAGAAACCTCTGTGGCTTCTGTGTGCACTATGGTTGATCCTAGCGGCAATCGCCTGCGGTGGCTCGAGCGTCATCGTCCCACCGACGGAGGAGTTCGGCGGCCCTGAATACGCGGCCGTGGTGGTGAACAGGGACTTAGGCGTGGGACAGGAGCGGATCGCCTTCGGCGTGGTCAGGAGCGACGGTCCTCCCCTGGAGGCGGAGAGTGCGACGGTTCGGACCTACTACCTACCGCCAAACACCGAGACCAGAGAGGCACGGGAATCCCTCACAGCTGAATACGAGCCCTGGCCATTTCTCGGTGGGGTATTCGTCATTCACCCCAACCTGGATACTGCCGGCACCTGGGAACTGGAAACGGAATTCACCAGCACCGACGGCCTGGAAGTTATGGCAAAGTCGGCTTTCCTGGTGCAGGAGACCAGCGCCACACCGGCCATCGGCACCGCGGCCCCAGCGAGCGTGACAGTCACGGCATCCGAGGCAGGCGATCTTTCACAAATAACAACCGATCCCGATCCCGACCCCGCCCTGTATGAACTTTCTATCCACGAAGCGCTGGCCGAAGACAAGCCCGTGGTCGTCCTTTTCGCCACTCCCGCCTATTGCGTCACCGCCACCTGCGGCCCCCTGGTCGAGGACCTTTCACAAATACAGGATGAGTTCCCGGGGATAGCCAACTTCATTCACGTCGAGGTCTTCAGAGATCCTCACCTGATCGAACCTGGGCAGCGCCCCGGCAGGGACGACACCGTGGACGCAGTCCGCGAATGGGCGCTGCCCACCGAGCCGTGGACTTTCGTGGTTGACGCCGGGGGCATTGTTCGCGCCAAGTTCGAGTCATACGCTCCTCCAGACACGATCAAAGCCTCTCTGGAAGAGGTCCTCAATTAGGCAACCGGCACATCGGGAAAGCATAAACCGCCTGAAGATCCTGGCTTTTCTCTGTGTGTTCTGCGTGCTGTGCGCACCGTTGGCTGCCTGCAGCGAAGGGGAGCCGGGCGTGGTGCGCGGCGTGATCGTCGAGGTCACCGACCGCAACCTGGCCGAAATAGAGGCGCTGCGCATCCGCGACGGCGAAGGCCGCGTATGGACGTTCAGCACAACCGAGGCGCTGGAAAAGAACGGGGCGCACCTGCGGCTCCATCAGGTCCTGGGCCAGACCATAGAGGTCGCCTACGAGGAACGCGAGGGACGCCTCATCGCCACCTCCCTGCGGGACTGAGCTGCGGCACTCCCGGCGTTCGGACCGATCGTTGCCGCTTCCTAGCTTACGTGAAGCGGAACACCCGCACCGCTACCAGCGCGGTGCCCACCGCCCATGCGCCAAGGGCGGCGAGCTGCGGCCATGTCTCCCACAGGGGCGCACTGTTGATCGCCACCTCGCGCAGGGCGTCCAGCATGGGTGTGAGGGGCAGGACCATCGCAGCGTAGGGCAGCAGCCACGGCAGCGACGCTGTGGAGAAGAAGGTCCCGGCCAGGAACATCATGGGCAGGGTCACGGCGTTGCCCATCCCCGACGCGGCCGCCGGGCTGCGGGCCCAGGCGGACAGGATGAACCCGATGTTGAGAAAGACCACCGCCCCCAACAGGACGATGACCAGCACCCAGCCCAGGCTGCCGTGTATCTCGCCGCCAAATACGAACACCCCGACCGCCAGGATGATCAGGGCCTGAACCACCGCCAGCAGCAGGTGGGCGATGATCTCGCCAGCGAAGAATTTCCATACCGGCAGGGGAGTGGCCAACAGCCGCTTCAGCACAGCCTGGTTGCGATAGGTGCTGATACGTACGGCGATGGAGATGATGCTGTTGGTCATTATTCCCAATCCAAGGAGACCCAGCAGCACGGTGTCGAAGTAGTCCACCTCGGGGGCCTTTATGACCTCCGACTCTACCAGGTTCTCGGGGATGACCGGCTGGCCTGCCGAGCGCAATTCGATGACGAGGCTGTGGACCACGCCCTCGACCAGTTGGTTACGTTCAGGGTTCCTGGTGGCGTAAACCAGCGTCGCCGGTTCCACGGAACCGGCGACGTTTTCCGCGGCCGGATCGTCCAGTCCGCGAGGAATGATCAGCAGGTATCCGAGGTCGCCGTCGGCCAGCCTCTGCCGAGCATCATCCAGCGCACCATCACTCTCACCATCCGGGGCCTCCTGTTCCGAGGCCTCCAGCTCCAGCTCTTCCAGATCCAGGAAGGTGATGTCGTTGAGCCGCTCCTGCAGCAGCTCAGCCCTGGGACCGCCGGAAAGGTCGGCAACCGCCAGGCCGGTGGGAGTGACTCCTCGAAAGTCGAACAGCCCGAAAACGACGACGAGGAGCAATGGGAAGATCAGGGCCCAGAAAAGGCCCTGCCGGTTCCGCATCATCATTTTGAGGTTCGCCAGGGTGATCGCCAGCAATTGCGCTCTCCGGGAGTTACCGGTCCGCGAGTTACTGATATGGCCGTAACTGTCCAGCCACGCCCGTCATTCCTGCCAACGCCGCAATCCAGAGGCCCTGCCAGCTAACAGTGTCCACCGACTGAGCGTGGTTAGGTTCCCGCTTTCACTGGAATTGCCGATGGCCCCTTCGTGCCTCATGGGAGCAGGAAAATAGCCTTTGTTCATGCCAAAAACGGATTACGCCGCCGGGTTTTAACTCCCCGTCAATTCTATGAATACATCCTCGAGAGTAACGGGCGTGATCTCCAGGTGCTCCAGTGCGACGCCTGTTTGCGCGACACGGTCCAGCAGGTCCTGCAGGGCCGCGGGGGAGTTGTCGAGACGCAGGAAGTAGGCGTTCCCGTCAGTGCTGGGAGCGACGCCGCCGCTGAGGTGCAGGGTCTCCAGCTGTTCTCCGGTCAATGGACCGGACATCACCAGTTTCACGGCGTAGGATTCTTCGACACGTTCGATGAGTTCGCGGGGTGGGCCGCAGTCCAGCAGCCGGCCGTGGTTGACGATGGCAACCCGGTCGCAGTGCTCCTCGGCCTCCTCCATGTAGTGCGTGGTGACGATGACAGTCGCCCCTCCCTCTCGCGCATGCCCGACCAGCTCCCACAGGTCGCGGCGGGAGACGGGATCGAGGCCGGTGGTCGGCTCATCGAGAATAACCAGCTCAGGGTCGTTGACGAGGCTTGCCGCGAGGGCAAATCGCTGCTGCTCGCCCCCGGAAAGCTGTCGCACCCGGCGCCTGGCCTTGTCTTCCAGGCCCATTCGCCCCAGCAATTCGCCAGGTGGAAGACGCCGGGGATAAAAACTGCCAAGAAGGTCGAGGATTTCGCGGAGGGTCAGGTATTCGTAGTATGAGGATGCCTGCAACTGAACACCGATACGGGACTTGATATCGCGGATCCGGGTGGCCACATCGAAGCCCAGCACAGTTATCTGGCCGGAGTCAGCCTGCTGGAGACCTTCGACGATTTCCAGTGTCGTGGTCTTGCCAGCCCCGTTGGGTCCCAGCAACCCGAATATCTCCCCGTGCTCGACAGAAAAGGAAAGATGGTCAACGGCGACGTTGTCGCCGTACCGCTTGACCACATCTTCCACCACCAGCGCCTGGGACATAATCGGCCTAATTCATTTCACCGTTTTCTTACCTGCCTGAGGGCTTTCCCAGGCAGCAAGCCCATGAAAACTATCACATATCACAGGTTCTCGCACGGGAATTCGGCTCTCAACTAGCGTCTTTTCATTCTCCCTCTCCCTTGAGATAAAAGCTGGGGTGGGGGTGTAGTGCGGAGATGAGACAATGTTCCTTCACCACCGGAGACGCCCCCACCCTAACCCACCCCCTTAGGGAGAGGGAGAGGGGGTTTGGGGGAGAATGAAAATGCCCTTGCTATCGGCTTCATCCGGGAATCCACATACTCGGCCTGCTTGACAGCAGAGATGCGGCGGCCTACAAAAGCCGGGTAGCGCAATTGGTGGACGCAGGAGTCCATAGTGTCCGCCAGCGAGGATTACGGGAGGCGTTGTGTCGACCAGCGAACGAAAATTAAGTGGCGTTTCGAGCGACTCGGTCGCAGCCGCCACCGGCAAAAGTTGGGACGAGTGGGTATCGTTTCTCGACGGGCTGGGCGCCGCGGAACTGAACCACAAGGAAATCGTCGCCCTGGCCGCCGGGCCCGGCGGAGTCTCCAGCGGCTGGTGGCAACAGTCGGTGGCCGTTGGCTACGAGCAGGCCCGCGGCCTGCGGGTTGTTGGCCAGACATCCGGCGCGGATTTCCAGATCGGCGTGCAGAAGACCCTGCCGGTGCCGCCGGAAAAGGCGTGGAGCCTGCTGGTCGATAGCCCTGGGAGAATGGTCTGGCTCGGCCAGACCGGGCCGCTCGAGTTTCGCCAGGGCGAGAACTACCGGACTGCCGATGGGACATCCGGGGAAATCAGGTCCTGCGTGCCAGGACAGCGCATCCGACTGACCTGGAACCACGCGGAACTGACATGCCCCTCAACCTTGCAGGTTACCCTGGTACCCTCGGGCGGAAGGACCTCCGTCCGTTTCCATCAGGAGCGTCTGTCCAGCCTCGAGGAACGCGAACTCATGCGCCAACGATGGCGACGCGCGCTGGAGGAGCTGCAGGGGCTCGCATAAGCAGCAATCTATCGCCCAGGACGCGCCGAGGACGATTGCAAAGTAACCTCACCGGCCGGAGATTATTCATCCTGAGATTGTCAGTTCATCCTGAGCGTGTCGAAGGATGCCCGCTTAAGTCGCCACTGGGTCTGCAGGCTCACCATGAGGGGAGTGGGAACGACTTCGCAATCGTCCTGGTCAATGGCCGGTTGACAGCCAACTCCTCATGGTTCATCATGCTTTCGCGTAACGTGTTGCCTATTTACAACTGAATAGTCCAAGGTTGGGAGTGCCCTTCGTCGGGGTGAACGAGGAAGCTGGTCAAAGTCCAGCGCTGTCCCGCAACGGTAGGTCCTGATAGCTTCAGCTATCCGGGCGAGTCCGGTCCACGGCTCCCAGCAGTGTTTCGGCCTTCGAGGAAAGGCGCCGGCATTCTTAACAGTTGTTTGCGCTCTGCTCCTTTGGGGCAGGGCTTTTTGTTGTCCTTCTTTAACGGTCCGGAGCGGCATCCCAAGCTGGCCCAGGACCGGTGTGGACCCGGAGGGACCAAAGAAGCCACCCTGCAGGCCAACCGGCAGTTGCCAGGCAGACTGAACTATTTCCGGGATGAGGGGGTCGCGGGGGATTCCCCTCATCCCATTCCGCCCCATCCGGCGGGTGCGGGCCGTGCGAGGAACCTCCCCTCAACGGCCCGCCGCCCGCTGGAAGTATGACGCCACTCCATCCCGCTACCTCCCTGATTACGCGCCCGCTCCCTCTTGGCCAACCCGCTAGTTAGCCTGCCGCTCCAGACGCTAATTCAGGCTGAGCTTCGGGGTGCGCGGGCTGCCATCCATGTTCAGGCGGTCGCGGTTGGTGCCGTCCAACTTGAGCGAGCCAAGGACTGAATCCCAGACCTTGCGGGCCCGGTCTCCGTCCTCGGTCCAGAAGTCCAGGGAGATGAGGGCGTAGGCGCCGGGGCCCCTGGCCATGCAGACGCGGGAGTGGGCCGGCCGGTTCTCGGTGGGATCCACGAAATCCACCTCCAGCCATGCTGCCTCCAGGGTGGCACGCCGCATTTGCTCGTATGGACCGCGATTGGTTATGCCGCGGTAGTCCTCGGACAGGACGGACCTCTCTATCAGTACCGGCAGAGGCAGGCCGCTCCAGTCGATGTTCGCAGCGTAGATCAGGGAGACCTCCAGCCTTATGTCGGCGCTCTCCTCCCTCTTCTTGTCGAAGAAACGGATGGAGCCGTTCTCACCGGGGCTGATGTGCCACTTCCTCGGAACCTCGAACTGCATGGCTCCGGCGTCGGCGATAAACACCTTGTTGCCTGGTGCCGCTGTCCACTGGTGGTCCACAGGGAGCTGCTGCTTCTCTTTATTCCACTTTTTCTTGGCCATAGCCGAACATTCCCGGACTGCCCAAGTTCCTTTGTACGTTCTGACGTTGATGTCCTGATGCCATTTTACGGTCACTCAGTCTGGCTGGCGAGAGGTGTTGCCGTAGATATCAGGACGATTGCAAAGTCCATCGGCAACCCAAAGACCAGAGAAGTGGGTGAGGGTGAAATCCCGAAATGACAGAGTGTTTCCTCACCAGAGGGGATGCCCCCATCCTCTCCCTCACGGGAGAGAGAGAGAGGAAACAATCACAAGACCCCGACGGGGTCTGAATTTCATTGACAATGCTCCTTTTGCGATGATACGGTTTTCGTCGCCGTATCCTCCAATCCCGATATTGGCTGGTCTGGTCTGCGCTCGGTCAGACACACGCTAGGCAGACGCATACCGCCGGATGATTATGGGCCGACTCTCCACCTCTCTGCGGTTTCCTCTCTGGGGGCATTGCGGCATTTCCTCAGACTCTGGGCCGCCACAATCACCCACGAGGCATAAAATTCGCCTGGCTCCAGTGCTTTTTCCGCTGACTGCAACTGCTGACGGTGTGATGAGATGGCCGTAGCAGTGGGTGGCCGGTTCGCAGTCGGCAGCGTGGGAGCCGCTGGCTGGTTCCAGGGCCTCGCGTGGGCCAGCACCATCTCGGTGTTCGCCATGCTGGTACTGGGAGGAATAGTGCGGGTCACCGAGTCTGGCCTGGGCTGCGGAGACGACTGGCCGCTTTGCTCGGGACAGTGGCTGCCGCCCCTGGAATCCAAGGCCATCATAGAATATTCTCACCGCGTCGCGGCCTCGTTCCTGGTAGGCCCTCTGGTGGCCGCCACGTTTGTCGCGGCGTGGCTGCGCTACCGCAGGGAGAAATGGATACTGTGGCCTGCAACAGCGGCGATTTTACTGGTGATAGTGCAGTCGCTGCTGGGCGCGGCGGCAGTGGTTACCGAGCTGTCGGCCCACACTGTCATGACGCACCTCGCCGTGGCGGAACTCACGATGGCCTGCTGTGTGCTGGTGCTGGCAATGTCGTACCGCGGCGGCATGCACACAGGGCCACAGCCGTGGGCCGTGGGCAAGGTCCGGCTCTTCCCGAAGCTTTCGCTGGTGGCAGTGGTTGCGCTGTTCCTCCTGCTGCTTTCGGGCTCCTATCTGACCAACACAGCCTCGGCCGCCTGGGCCTGCGCAACCTGGCCTCTGTGCACCAACGGCTGGGACGGCTTTTTCCCCGGCAACAAGCTGGCAATGATTCATATGGCGCACCGCTGGGTGGCCCTGATTGCCGGTCTGGTGGTAATGTATGCGCTGCACCTCGGCTTCCGGGGGCGCACGCAGCCTTCGCTGATCCGAGTGCTGTCCATGGCAGCCTTGGCGGTGTTCGTGGCGCAGGCCCTGGTGGGAGCGGGCGTCATCTGGGCCGGTTTCGGGCAGGACGTGGAACTGCGGGCACTGCACTTGGCACTGGCATCGGGCGTCTGGGCCCTGGTGGCCGCGCTGGCAATTCTGAGTTACTCAAGGGAACCAGCCAAATAACAAGCTCTGGATGATATGGCAGACCAAGCAGGGCACATAGAAACTCTGGACATTGATCGCATCCCGGTGGACGCGGTGGATGATTCCACCCCGGGCTCCGGGCGTGGGCAGCGAAGCGGACTGCTTCGTTTCCTGTCTGACTACCTGTCACTGACCAAGCCGCCGATCATCTCGCTGCTGCTGGTCACCGCCATCGGAGGCATGTTCCTCGCCTCGCGGCATGTGGGAGGTTCGGGCATCCCCGACCTGCTGACGCTGCTGCTGGTCTGCGTCGGCGGAGCGCTGGGCGCAGGCGGCGCCAACGCCATCAACCACTACATGGACCAGGACATCGACTCCCTGATGTCCCGCACGGCGTCGCGGCCGGTGCCGGGAAACAGGGTCCGTCCCCTGATGGCGCTGGCCTACGGAATTGCCCTGAACGTGGCGGCCTTCGCGGTTCTCGCCTACTGGGTGAACCTGCTTGCCGCCGTGCTCACTCTGGCTGCGACGCTGTTTTATGTGCTGGTCTACACGGGATGGTTGAAGCGGAGTACGCCGCATAACATCGTCATCGGCGGCGCGGCAGGCAGCATACCCCCGGTGGTGGGCTGGGTCGCGGTGACCGGCACATTCGATCTGCCTGCGCTTTACATGTTCGCCATTGTCTTCTTCTGGACACCCCCTCACTTCTGGGCCCTGTCGCTGCTGATACAGCGGGACTACGAGCGCGCCGGAGTACCCATGCTGCCGGTGGTGGCCGGCCAGGAAAGTACGGTTGGCAACATATTCGTATATTCGCTGGTGTTGGTCGCCCTGACCCTGGTGTTTGCGGCCACCGGCGCCGTGGGGCTGGTCTATCTGGTGGCGGCGGCGGTCCTGGGTGCCGCCTTCATCTGGGCAGCGTGGCGCCTGCGGCAGCAGATAGAGAGGAAGAAGGCCCGTAACCTGTACCTCTATTCACTGCTCTACCTGGCCCTGCTGTTCGGTGCCATGATGGCCGACGGCGTATACCGCTGGTGGCTGTGAGCGGTCGACTTTCTACAGCACTCTAATCTTCCCGCAACCGCCGCATCTCCCCTCTCAGTCTCCTGAACTCGGCCTCGGCGGGCTCAGCCAGCTCACGGTCAGTTCGGCGGGCTGCCATTGCGCAGGCATACGGCTCGAGGCGCAGCCCCAAAGCAGGGTCGTAGTGGCACATCATCCATCGCCATCCCCCTTCCCTCCCAAGACAAGAGCAGCGATTCCCTCTGAGGCAACTCCTGACACATGGCTTCAGTTCGAGGCCCCGTTTCGTTCGTATCTAATTTCAAGTTCCAATTCCAAGCCCTCGCTGAAGTCGGGGCCCTCCCACTGGCAGGGAGTCCTGGTAGGGAATCCTTGAGTATTTGGGCTTTGAAGTCATTCGGTTCTCCGCAAGGACGCCACCATCCGGTACGATTGCGAGTGTTCCCACAGTCGCATCACGTGCCCGGCCCGGAGAAGGCCTGTTTTGAGGCCACACCGGATGCATATTGACCTCTTGAGTACGCCCAATCTCGGCTGCAGATTCAATTGACACTCACTGCGGCCTGTGATACTGTTTCGCGCGGTACGTGAAAAAAAGCACACACTACGGTTGGCAATCGAATGTAGGGGAGTCCACCATTGGGGTTGAAGCCCATTCAAGGGTTAAATACCCCAACGGAAACCATTCCCACGAGCCCTGAAATGTCCTCCGACGACCTCAAGCGATCCACCTCGCGCTGGTACAGGCCACGACGTTTGGCCGTCTTTGGTGTATTGGCCGCGCTTCTCCTGCTCTCAGCGGCCTGTAGCCAGGGATTCCAGTCGACCTGGGACCCAATCGGTCCTGTGGCCCAGAAGCAACTGCAACTCTTCAACGTCCTCCTCTGGACGATGGTTGTCGTCTTCGTCTTGGTGGAAGGCGCCCTGATCTATATAGTCATCCGTTATCGCCGCAGGCCCGGCCAGCCCCGCCCGCCGCAAATCCACGGGCACACTGCGCTGGAAGTAACCTGGACGATTGTCCCCACTGTGCTGATCCTCGGCCTCGGCATCTGGTCAGTGTTCACTTTGTTCGAACTGGACCAGCCGCCCACCGACCAGGGCGACATTCTCGAGGTTACGGTAGTAGGACATCAGTGGTACTTCGAGTTCGTGTACCCTGACGCTGATGGCAACGGCAAACGAATCAGCACGGCCAACGAGTTGAAGATACCCGTGGACCGGCCAGTCAGCTTTACCCTGGAAAGCGACGACGTTCTGCACAGTTTCTGGGTTCCCAAGCTGGGAGGCAAGGTCGACGTCGTGCCGACGCGCCAGAACACCCTCTGGCTCATGGCCGATTCCGACCTGATCGAGCAGCAATTGCCCGCCACCTACTACGGCCAATGCGCAGAGCTGTGCGGCATTGCCCACGCCCAGATGCGTTTCCGGGTTACCGTGATGGACGAGGAAGACTATCAGGACTGGGTACGGGACTACAGCCCGCCCTCGGCCCTGACCCCGGTGAGCCAGCAGGGGCAGACCCTGTTCGCCATCCACTGTTCGCTGTGCCACACGGCCGACGGACCTGAACTCGAGTCCGTAGCCAAGGCCCGGCTGGACCAGTTCCTGACAGGAGCGGAGAACGCCGCAGTTCCCGGTCCCAACCTCACGGACCTCCGCACCCGCCAGACCCTGGCCGCGGGGATCACGGACCTCACGGTGGAGAACCTGCGTGCCTGGATAAAGAACCCGGAGGAGATCAAGCCGGGCAACTGGATGTACGAAAACGCGATCCTGTACGATGGCGGCGGGGACGCCAACCTTTCCGACACCGAAATCGACGCCATAATTGAGTATCTACTGAACCTGCGTTAGACTCGGATTGCACTAAAATCCCAAGTGTGGGCCGGACGGGACGGCCCCACCGAATCCCCCTTGTTCAGCAGGGTTGCTGGAAAGTGAAGCGATGGCTGCAATAACAGAGGTACTGCCCCGCCCAGCTTACGGCGCCACCGGCGTGTGGAGCTGGATAACAACGGTCGACCACAAGCGGATCGGCGTCTTGTACGGCGCTACTGCCTTGGTCTATTTACTGTTATCAGGCATCGAGGCCGGGCTGATCCGCATGCAGCTAGCCACCCCCGATTCGGACATACTGGGACCTGGCCGCTACAACCAGATGTTCACAATGCACGCCACGGTGATGATCTTCATGGTGATCATGCCGATGGGCGTCGCGTTCTTCAATTTCGTGGTCCCGCTGGCCATCGGCGCCAGGGACGTGGCCTTCCCGCGCCTGAACGCGCTGTCCTACTGGATATTCCTGTTCGGCTCCATCCTGATGCACTTCAGTTTCATCGTGAACCAGGTGCCGGATGCGGGCTGGTTCTCGTACGCCAACCTGACGGAACAGCCATTCAGCCAGAACATGGGCTTGGACTTCTGGGCCATTGGACTACTGATACTGGGAACCTCGTCGGTGGCCGGTGGTCTGAACTTCGTGGTAACAATCATCAACCTGCGTGCGCCGGGCATGTCGCTGATGCGGATGCCGGTGTTCGTTTGGATGACGCTGTTAACCTCCATCCTGCTGATTCTGGCCATGCCGGTCATCACCGTGGGGCTGATTGAGCTGGTGATGGACCGCAACTTCGGCACGCATTTCTTCATCCCCGCCGGGGGTGGCGACCCAATCCTGTGGCAGCACCTGTTCTGGGTGTTCGGTCATCCCGAGGTGTACATCCTCATACTGCCGCCCATGGGGATCGTGTCGGAGATCCTGCCGACCTTCTCCAAGAAGCCTCTGTTCGGCTATCCCTTCGTAATCTTCTCCGGCATCGTTATCGCCATCATGGGCTGGGCGGTGTGGAGCCACCACATGTTCACCGTAGGGCTGGGCCCCATCGCCAACTCGGTGTTCACCATCACCACCATGCTCATCGCCGTGCCCACAGGCGTGAAGATATTCAACTGGCTGGGAACGCTGTGGAAAGGCAGCATCGAACTTACAACGGCGATGCTGTACGCCCTGGGCTTCATCTTCCTGTTCATCATCGGCGGGCTGAGCGGCGTGTCGCACGCGGTGTCCCCTTCGGACTTCCAGCAGCAGGACACCTACTACGTCGTCGCCCACCTGCACTACGTGCTGTTCGGCGGCTCGATAATGGGCATATTCGCCGGCATCTACTACTGGTGGCCCAAGCTGACGGGGAAGATGCTGAACGAGACACTGGGCAAGCTGAACTTCTGGCTGATATTCATCGGCATGAACGTGACCTTCTTCCCAATGCACTTCGTGGGGATGAACGGAATGCCGCGCCGCATCTACACTTACTCCAGCGAGTTCGGCTGGGGCCCCCTTAACATGATGTCCAGCCTCGGCTACCTGATTCTATTCGTCGGCTTCCTGGTGTTCCTGTACAACATACTGCAGAACCGGAACGCCCGGCGCGTCAGCCACGACCCGTGGGACGCTCCCGGCGTCGAATGGACAATCGCCTCTCCGCCGCCGGCATACAACTTTGCCGAGGTCCCGCGGATCAAGGGCCGCGACCACTACTGGATCGTTAAGGAGGAGGCCCGCGAGGCTGGCAACCCCATCACCGAGCCGGAGGCTGCGGTCGACCCCAGCACGATTCACATGCCCAGCCCATCGTACTGGCCGATCATCGTGGCGGCCGGCGTGGGCCTGATCGGAGGGGGACTGCTGTCGCACTATGGCGTATCGTTCCTCGGCGGACTGATTGCATTCATCGGTGTCATAGGCTGGTCCAACGAGCCACCGGCCGCCCAGGAAGGACACTAGGATAGCCGGGGCAGGAGACGCTAACTTTGGCCCATGCACCAGAAACGGCCCACCATTCGGATGCGGGACATGGCGCCCACGGGGGTAGCCATGACGAGCATCCCGAGCACATAGGCCACGATTACACCACCACCGGCCTCAACCACCGAAAGTTGCTGATGTGGGTGTTCCTGGGGTCCGACTGCCTTTTCTTCGGCTCCCTGATTGCCACCTACATGGTCTACCGGGGACAGAGCCTGACTGGCCCTTACCCCATAGACATCATCGACATCCCGATCACCACCATCAGCACTTTCGTGCTGCTGTGCTCCAGCTTCGCCATGGTGCAGGCGCTGGCAGCCACGAACAGCAACAACCAGCGCAGCATCAAGATCTGGCTGCTGACCACGGCCATCCTGGGCGGCATTTTCATCGGCTTCCAGGTCTACGAGTTCAATCTCTTCAAGAACGAAGGGCTGACCTTGGGCCAGAACCTTTTCGGAGCAACATTCTTCACGCTGACCGGGTTCCACGGCGCCCACGTAACCCTGGGAATAATCTGGCTGCTGGCCCTGTTCGTGCTGTCGTTCAAGGGCCGGGTGCACCCTGGAACAGCACTCGATGTCGAGCTCTGTGGCCTGTACTGGCACTTCGTGGACATCGTCTGGATAGTGATCTTCACCCTGTTGTACCTGGTGGGCGGGTTTGACACCGGCCCGGCGGCAGTGGGCCACTAGCAGGTCTGAATCAGGTCGTCACTGGTAACCTTTCAATAGCGGCTTCGCAAAACCTGGAGACACCCCTGATGGCAACAACTCACGAAACGGAACACGGCGGCGGTGGCGGACACCCACCTTCATGCAGTACGTGGTCATCGCGATACTGCTGTTCGCGATAACCATCGTTGAGTTCGTAATCATCATGGACTTCCCTGGTGAGTCAGAAAAGATTATCAGCGATGCTCTGGGTCAGCCGTCCACCACAATCCTGCTGTTCCTCCTGTCCGGCATAAAGTTCTTCATCGTAATCCTGTTCTACATGCACCTGAAGTTTGATAACAAGCTCTTCTTCTGGCTGTTCGTTGCAGGTATGGTACTGGCGTTGATGGTGGGGCTGTCGCTGATTGGCCTGTTCACTGCCATCAAGGGCGGCGACCTCCGGGCCGGAGACGCCTTCGCAGCACCCTGCTACTTCGACCACACTCTCGGCGAACACGGCGAAAACGTCTGCCCGACTCCGGAACCGCAACCCACATCCACTCCGCATCCGGTGGTGCCCACCATCGTTTACAGTCCCCCACCGGCGGGGCCTCTAGTTGTGGTCGTAGCAGACGTCTCAGGACCACCCGACGCAGGTCTCGGCGAGCAACTTGTGGCCACCTACGGTTGCGCCGCCTGCCACACCATAGACGGAAGTGACCTCACGGGTCCGACCTGGCTTGGACTCTACGGCACGCAGGAGGAGCTGGACGACGGCACCTCGGTAACCGTGGATGACGAATACATCAAGGAGTCCATCCAGGATCCCAACGCCAAGATCACCGCGGGATTCACTGCAGGACTCATGCCGCCAACGCTGGGCGTCAAGGACGAGGAGATCCCTCACATCATCGAGTACATGAAGTCGCTGCGGTAGGGTGAGGCCTCCCTTGGCTTCACCCATTGCCCTCCTCCTGGTCTCCACCTGCCTGTTTCTGCTGCTGGCCTGTGGCGGGGGATCAACTCCGGTGTCCGCGCCCATCAATCCGCCCAGCGCTACCGCGTTCGCGACGGAACCGTCCACGACACCCTCGGCGGAACCAACCACTCGCGCTCCCGACCCGACCGTCAGTCTGACCTTTTCTCCCAGTCCCGGAGTCACGCCAGACGCTGCGCTGGGCGAGGAGATTTTCCAGAGCTACGGCTGCAACGCCTGCCACTCCATTGACGGCACAGCACTGGTGGGTCCCACTTGGCAGGGACTGTACGGCACGGAGGAGGAACTGTCGGACGGCACCGCAGCCCTTGTCGATGAGGCCTACATCGTCGAGTCAATAAAAGAACCCAACGCCCGGATCACCCAGGGATTCACCGCAGGGCTGATGCCCTCGACCCTGGGCGTGTCGGACGACGAGATCCTGCACATCATCGAATATATGAAGTCTCTGCGGTAGGGCACCTCCTGTAGCCCGCCTCCCTGAACCAGAAAGTCCCTCTTCCCGGCAGAAGAGGGACTTTCATTTGCAGCCGGACGGCAGTTCTGCTACCGGGCGGGGCGGTACGCCTCGAGAAAGCCCTCGCGAAGGGGAGGAATTATCTCCTGTCCCAATCGCTGGGCAGCGATAGCCAGTCCCTGCTGGGCAAATTTCAGGTCCCTCGCCAATATGTCCTGCCGGCTGGCCTGTGCCATCTGCCTCCCGTACTCCCTCAGGAAGTCGTCCAGCTCTCTCCCGTTGTCCGCCATACCGGCAAATATGCGGTACATGGGCAGCGTGCGGGCGAAGTTGTGGACCTCTTCGCGGCTGAATTCAGGGTGGCGGTCCAGGAGCAGAGAAACGCCAAAATCGATCAGAGTGCAGCCACCGTCGTCGGCCACAATCAGGTGGGAGCGGCCCTCGGGGTCCGCCAGGGTGGCATCGTTGTAGTAGATTCCGGCTTCGTGCAGCCGCCGGAGCATCCCGCCCACCTGCTGGCCGACGGCGCGCATGGTTGCCGCATCACGCCGTTGGGGCGGCAGTTCAGTGAAGAAGGTTCCCTCGGCAAACCGTTCGGCCAGGTAGCCGGGCAGCGACGGGAACTGCACCGGACCGGCACCCACCGAGGCAGCGATGCTGGCGATCTCATCCTCCCGGGAGTTCTGGAACGGTTTTATGGCCAGCCGGTCATCGCCGGAGCTCACAATCGCCACCGGTCCGCGCGTGCGCCCGGTCATTCGCAGCCCAGGAATGCTCCGCCCCTGCTCTCGCCACTCCAGCACCACGGGGAAGAAGGTGTAGTGCGACAGTGTCTTTACCCACGGGTCGGCGGCCAGGCGGACGAACAGGTCAGGCTCGAGGTCGACAAGCTTCCAGAAAGGCCGCATCCAATCGGGCGCAGGCGTCTCCATTGCCCCCAGGATTGCGGCTGGTGGGGGATGGGGGTGGCGGCGCGATGGCCCGGCGGATCACTGCCACCTCGGTTGCGGTGTAGCCTGACGTTGCTTCGTTCATCGGTTATTGGTTATCGGCTGGTCTGTACCCTGGCCCTCCCGAAGGGTGAGACGGAACTGACAAAATGTCCCATACACACGGGCGGCACGTGGGGTTACAGCTGGTGGCGACCGTCAGAGTCCTGAGTCAGATCCCGGATGCGGACAACAGCGTCGAGGTTTATTCGGCCATAGATGTGCGGGTAAATTTCGCCGGACCGGTTGGGCTCGCGCTTGACCTCCGCCTGCAGCCTCTCGGTGTCGACGTCCAGCACCTGGAGACCGGACAGTCCCGCATAGAGACGCTCAGCCACGCGCAGTGCCTGGGCCTCGTCCGCCGTGCAGTGGATGAACCCCTCATCCGCCAGGCTGGGGGCCTCGTATTCTCCCGCTGCCTGTGCCGCTGTCCATGCGTCACGACTGGTAAGGTGATAAATGATGTCCATGGGGGTCTCCAGACCTTCGCGTCTTGAACTGGGGCGTTGCATTTTGGAAATGATATCTCTTTCGCATGGGTTGTTCCACATTTCAGGGCAATCGCAAACTGAGCGAGAGATTCCTGCAGTAGCTCATCTTTTGCGACAATGATGGTTCAGACTTTGCAGAAAACAGTCAGGGCGCGGTCGCCCAGGGCCACATTTCGTTTACACAGCGTGTTACGATGGAATGGCAGGCATTACCACTGGAGGACAGCATGAAAGGCGAGATTCATGAAGGGCCCGGGCTGCAGTATCTGACGGTGGTCCCCGACGAATACGACCCCGAGCAATCCTATCCCCTGGTGATTATGCTGCACGGCTTCGGAGCCAACATGCAGGACCTGGCCGGCTTGGCTCCCGCCATCAACCCCACGGGATACGTCTACGCCTGCCCCAACGCCCCCATTCCCTTCAACCTGGGGCTGGGCCACGCCGGTTTCGGGTGGATGACTCCCCGCAGCGGCTCGACTCCCGATGAGGTAGCCAATTCCGAGTCGCTCCTCGGCGTCTTTTTTGACCGGGTGCTGGCCCAGTTCAAAGTAGAGCCCGGCAACTGCCTTTTGCTGGGTTTCTCGCAGGGCGGAGGCATGACCTACCGCTGCGGTCTGGGGCGCTCCGGCACCTTCGCGGGGCTGGCGGCCCTCAGTGCCACGCTGCCGGGGGCCGAGGAGCTGGACCACCGGCTGCCTGCCGAACGAACCCAGCCGATATTCGTGGCGCACGGTCGCCATGACCAGATGATTGCCGAGTCCACGGCCCACGCCGCCAAGGAATACTTGGAGAATGCCGGTTACAGTCCCGAGTTCCATGTGTATGACATGGGGCACGAGATCAGCAGCGAGGTCATCCGCGACCTGGTGGCATGGATGAACAACGTGTTGCCGCCGCGGGCCGCGCCTTCACCGTAACCTGCGACTGCTCCGCGACCCCCGATTCCGTCCTGATTCAACGGGCCCTTCCCAGTGGTGAAGGGACTCTGTGCATCACCTGCCGCCCTAGTAGACCAACATCCTTGAAATGATAGGTGAAATGCCGGATTGCTTGGCCATCGATTCCGTGAGCCAGGTTTGTCCGGGCAACGGCCCCGTACCAATCAACCCATCATTACAATGATTTCGGGCTACTAGTCGTCCTCTTTCCACGATATGAAGCGGTCGGCGGTGATGGTGATGAGCGTCAGCCGCTCGTCCCCCAGCAGTTCCGCAGCAAACTCCGCCCCTCGCTCCGGGCCTTCGTAGAGGATGCAGGTCTTTTGCACCATGTCCTCCAGGCCATCGGTACTTGTATCCGCTATACCCTCAATCGTAACGAACTCGTAGGGATGGCCGGGGGTTGAGACACACAGGGCGACGGCGGGGTTGCGCCGGATGTTACGCACTTTGATCGCCGCGGCATCGGCCATTACCAACGCCCGGCCCTCCTCCCACAGGAACCACACGGGCGCCACATGAGGCGTGCCGGCAGGCCGCAGCGTTACCAGGTGCGCAGTCCGGGGCTGGGACAGGAATTCCCCAATCTCATCTGCAGTAAGATTCGCCAAGTTTCCTCCTTCATCGCAGGCACGGCATCGCATGCGCTGGGCCCGTGCTGCGGCTCCCCAACAATGATGGCGCAATGATAACGGAAATCTTCACCGCTGGCGGAAACGTGGCATCATTGTTGGACCACAGGGCACTCGTCTTCGCTGCCGCCTTTGGAGACCTTTGCGATTGGATTGAAGTCGCCTTCGGGTTTACAATGCCCTTGAGCAGATGATGGTTCGCTTAATTCAGGAGGAAAATGATGGCCGAGACGATCCGCGAGGCATACATTCGGAGAAACCCCAGGTCTGCGGCGCTGTTTCCCCGGTTCCAGCAACATTTCCCCTCTGGCGGAGCGGGCCATGACGGCTACGTTGCCGACCCCTTCCCCATCACCATCGAACGTGGACAGGGGCCACGCAAATGGGACGTCGACGGGAATGAATACATCGACTACGGTCTGGGATCCGCGTCTCTTCTGCTCGGCCACTCGCATCCCGAGGTTGTGGAGGCCCTGGTGCGCGCGGCTCCCAATGGTTCGCACTACGGGTCTCCGGTGGAGACGGTGCTTGAGTGGGGAGAGCGGGTCTGCAACCTGATGCCCTGCGCCGACAAGGTTCGGTTCGTTGGCTCCGGCGCCGAAGCCACCTCCCTGGCCATGCGTGTTGCGCGAGCGTTCAGCGGAAAGGAGAAGATCGTTCGCTGGCAGTCGCACTATCACGGCTGGCACGACTACGTGATGCCAGGCAACCTGGCCCCCTTCGACGTGCCATCATCCACGGGCATACCGCAGGGAACCGTGGACTCGATGGTCGTGCTGCCACCGGACCTCGATGCGCTGGAGCATGTGCTGTCTACCGACAGCAATATCGCCGGGGTCATCACCGAGGGTTCGGGCGCGTCCTACGGAACGGTGCCGAGGATTCCGGGGTTCGTTGAAGGCGTGCGTGAACTGACGGAGAAGTACGGCGTGGTGATGATCCTGGACGAGGTCATCACGGGATTCCGGTGGAGTCCCGGCGGCCTGCAGGAGGTGCTGAACATCCGTCCTGACCTTTGCACAATGGCCAAAATCCTCACCGGTGGCCTTCCGGGCGGTGCCGTGGCCGGGCGTGACGAGGTGATGGCGGTGATGGAGCAGACGGGCAACTCCCACCATGACCGTTTCGAGCGGGTCTACCACGGCGGCACCTTCAACGCCAATCCCTACTGCGCCGCCACCGGCAACGCCGCCCTGCGCATCGTGGCCACCGGCGAGATGCAGGCGCAGGCCGACGCCATGGCCGCCCGGCTGCGGTCGGGGCTGCAGGAGGTCGTCGACCGCTACGAGGTTTCCGCCGCGGTCTACGGCGAGTCCTCCACCTTCCACATCTATTTCGGAGGGCGGTCCGTCGAGGGGCTCGACGCCAACGTGCTCAAGGGCGTTTCCTCGGAAATTCAGACCAGCTTCCGGCAGGCGTTGCAGGTCAGGGGTGTTGACCTGATGTCCCGCACCAGCGGCGTGCTGTCCGGCGTTCACACCGAGTCGGACATCGACCTCTCGCTGGAGGCGTTCGACGGGGCCATTAAGGCCATGATGGACGAGGGCCTCATTACCCACCGCTAGAGCTGGCTCGAAACGCCAATCCCTTAAGGTAACCAGGCAGCCGGGGATTCTCCTTCACCGGAGATCAGGCACCGGAGATCAGCCCCGGCTCCGTTCTTACCGCTCAATATAGGAGTATCCACAACCTGTGCAATCGCATTGGGTTGGCGCTTGCCACTCCACCGTATGAACAACAAACAGATGTAATGGCCCCGCCATCCTCTTCCTCCAACAGCGTTGAGGAGGCGGGCTTATAATTGAGGCAACCTCGACCACAGGGAAACTGGCTCACTGCCATCATGATTCTGCACATCCGAACACTTGTTGCCTGCTTGCCAAAGGCTGCCCCGGTTTCCCTTTCCGCTTCCCTCACCGCAGTCGTGGCTTTCCTGCTTATACCCGGCCTCATATCCTGTGGCTCGGAACAGCGGCCCACCGCGACCCAATCTCCCACTGCCCTGAGCCCAACGGCCACCCTGCCACCCACAGCCGCAGCCACCGCGACCATGGTCCCGCCGACCAGGACGCCGGTGCCTGCAGAGACGCCCACACCCTTGCCTTCGCCCACCGCCGAGCCACGGCCGGAGGGCCCGCTGGTGTCGCTGCCCACCGACGAGGCGCCGCACGAGACGCCCGTGGAGTGGTGGTATTTCAACGGCTTCCTGTGGGATGAGGCAGGGGACGAGTACAGCTTTCACTTCGTGGCCTTCCAGTCGCCGTCGCTGCTCGTGGGCACGCCGCACCTGCTCCACGCCACGCTGGCGGATCATCAGGGCCAGGTGCACCTGGCGGAAGAGCGCGGTACCCTCGCCATCCTGGATCCCAGCGCTCCCAGTGTGGACGTCGATGCCGAGGGCTGGGTCATGCGGGGCGACGGCCAGCGTTACGTACTTCAATTCGATCTGGACGGCAGTTCGCTGGACCTGGAGGCTATCTCGCGTCGAGAACCGGTGCTGCACGACTCGACAGGACTGGTGAACATGGGGGATGCAGGCGAGACCTACTACTACTCGCGGACCCGAATGGCGCTGGACGGATGGCTGGAGGATACGGCGGGGCGCCGGGCGGTATTCGGCTCTGGATGGATGGACCACCAGTGGGGCGACATTTCCCGCGTAGAAGTAGGATGGGACTGGATCAACCTTCATCTGGACGACGGCTCAGACCTGATGGTGGCGGTGGTGTGGAAACCGATAGAGCCGTGGGCCGCTTGCATTGACGAACCATGTCCACCGCTGGCCGGAGAACGGGTGGCAGCCTACGCGACATTCGTCGACCCGGATGGCACGGTTACTCACGTACCTAGCGAGGGCGTTTCCTTGGAGGCGTTGTCTGCCTGGGAGAGTCCGAATACGGGCATCGACTACCCCATGGTCTGGCGGCTGCTGATAAGTCCCCTGGACACTGAACTGTTCCTGGAACCCGTCCTATTACATGCGGAATTCGATGCGGGCGTCATCCTGCCCGTCGTCTACTGGGAGGGGGCGATCAGGACATCATCCGGATTGAGACGCGGGAAAACAGTCGAGGGCTGGGGGTTCATGGAGTTGGTCGGCTATGACCCGGGCCAGGCCACGGCTGACATACCCTTACCGTAAAAGCCGGTCTACGCAGGGCCATTCAGTTGGCGCTACTGGGCCTCCAAGTCCGTTCGGGGTGAGCTTGTCGAACCATGGGTGAACGGCCGGGTGGAGGGCCCTGCGAGAAGCTCAAGGCCAACGAGTCTGACAACAACTAAATTAACCCCAGTCCACACTGGACGATTACAAAGTACAGGAGATGCCGTTGGTGGTGGGCCTGTCGAACCACCAACTGATTCAAACAACCCGTCCTTCGACAGGCTCAGGACCAGCGATGCTGGTGCTTTAGCGACTCTGCAATCGCCCTGACCGGTCCACAGGTACTCATACAACTTTCGGCACTTAATCTATACAATGATGTCGAATACTAACACCCTGATTACGAGACGCGCCTGGCCAGCTTTCCTGGGGAAGTCTTTCAACCGCTTATGGCAACCACAACCGACGCCCTTGATGATATGCCTGAATTCCTGACCGCCAGCAACCTGCGAAAGTCCTTCGGTGGCCTGACCGCGGTGGACGGCGTCTCCTTCAGCATCCGCAAGCAGGAAATCTTCGGACTGCTGGGGCCCAACGGGGCCGGCAAGACAACAACCATCCGAATGCTGTCGACCGTGCTCTCACCGGACGAGGGCGATGTGGTGATCGGCGGACATTCCGTCACGCGGGCAAGCGACGCTGTCCGCAGGCTGGTGGGCGTCTGCCCGCAGGAGTTGGCGCTTTACCCGGAGCTTTCGGCCACTGACAACCTGGTGTTCTTCGGCCGCATGGCGGGGCTCAGCGGACGGGAGGCCCGGGAGGCGGCGGCAGAGAACCTGGCATCGGTGGGCCTGAGTGAGCGGGCCCGGGACAAGGTGGACAAGTTTTCCGGGGGTATGAAGCGGCGGGTGAACTTGGCGGTGGCTCTGATGAGCCGGCCGCAGCTTCTGTTCCTCGACGAGCCCACGGTGGGGATTGACCCGCAGTCACGCAGCCACATATTCGAGACCGTGGAGGGCCTGCGCGATGAGGGCATGACCGTGCTCTACACCACCCACTACATGGAAGAGGCCGACCATCTCTGTGACCGGCTGGGGATCATGGACCATGGTCAGATGATCCGTCTGGGCACCCCCCGCGAACTGAAGGCGGAGATCGGCGATCCCGAGGATGTTACGCTGGAAACCGTGTTCCTTGAGCATACCGGCCGCAGCCTGCGGGACTAGGATGGGCTGCCCATGCCGCTGACCATTCCCGCCCTACATCCTGATTCCCGAAGTCGCAGGAATTCACGGGTATCCGAGCCAAGGCAGAGTATTCGGGGGCTTGCGGCCCTGGGTTCCCGCACTCGCGGGAATCACGGTTGGAGCCGAGCCAGTGACGGCATGGTCAGGAATGACAGACCCGGGGCCTGCTCCTAGCTTACGATGCTGCGCCCTGTGTACATCGCTCTGCTCGAGCTCAAGCTGTTCCTGAACAATCGCGCCGAGCTGGCCTTCAGCATAGCCCTGCCCATTCTCCTTTTTGCGCTCATGTATGCAGCACTGAGCACCGAGAGCGACGTGTTCACCCCGGCCAGCGTAGTTGACCTCGACGGCGGGGCTCAAGCCTGGGAATTGGTGGCACGGCTGGACTCGCTGGACGCGGTGCAAGTGGAGGAGCGCACTGAGTCCGACGCAATCGCCGCCCTCGACCGCTCGGCCATCCTGTTCGCCGTGGTAATTCCAGCCGGGTTCAGCGAAGCGATGGAGGCCGGAGAGCCAACGCCGCTGGTGTTCCGGCAGAGGGGCAATGGCGGCGACACCGGTCAGATAGTGGCCGCCATTGTGCGGGGCGTTGCGCGCGACATGGCCACCAGCGCGCGGGTGCGCAACCACACTCAGCAGGCCCTGGCGGAGTCCGGGATTGCTCCGGAGCGCATCGAAGCTGAAGTCGGAGCGCAACTGGCCTCGCTCCGCACCGACCCGCCGGTTGTCGTGGTGGTGCGGCGTCCGGGACAGGACATGGAGGAGGGATCAAACAGCGGTCTGTTCTCCCGGCTGCTGCCCGGGTTGATAGTCATGTTCATCATGTTCTCAGTGACGCTGGCGGCACAGGCGCTGGTGGAAGACCGGCGCAACGGCACCCTAGAGCGTCTGATGACCACCCGGCTGGGGGTAAACCAGCTTTTCATCGGCAAGTTGCTGTCCGGGGTGACCCGGGCACTGCTCCAGACGGTGGTGATGCTGTCCCTGGCCTTCATCGTGTTCCGCCCCGGCGGCCCGCTGGCCTACGTGGAACTGCTGGCGTTTGCGATGCTGGCCGCCACCGCATTCACCGGCGTGTCCCTGGTCATTGGCGCGGTGGCCCGGACCCGCAACCAGGCCACCTGGGCTGCGGTATTCTTCACCCTGCTGATGGTGGTTTTCAGTGGCACCTTCTTCGAGATCACCGAGGGCAGCCTGATGCATACCATTTCCAGGGCAACCATCAATGCCTACGCCATAGATGCCATGCAGAACATCATCGCCCAAGGGGAGCACCTGGCACAGCAGTGGCTCGAAATAGCAGTGATGGTCGGCGTGGCAGTTGTGGGACTGACGGCAGCCCGGTTGCTGTTCCGCATCACGCCAGAGGGACGGTAGCGACGGATGAAAACGGTGATGCGTCAGGCCCTGCTGCTGGCCTCGAAGGACACCCGGATCTTCTTCCGGGACCGGGCGGCCATGACATTTTCCCTCCTGCTGCCGTTCATCTTCGTTATCGGATTCTCGTTGGCGTTACGGGACGTCGGACCGGAGGACGCGTCGCTGCGGTTCATCATTGCCACGCAGGAACAGGAAGGCATCACCGCACAGGCCATAGATGTCATCGCCAGCGCTCCGGGCGTCAATATCACGGCCTTGGACTATGACGACGCCCGCGGGCGAGTGGAGGAGGGTGAAATCGGCGGGTTCGTGTCCTTTCCGTCAAACTTCACCCGCAGGCTGCAGTCGGGCCGAACAGCCTCACTGGAAGTGTACGTGGGGGATACCACTCCCGCCGACGAGGCCGCCCTACGAGGATTCGCGCAGGAGATCGCCTCCCGATTCTCAGAGGGACAAGCGACGCTGGCCGCGGTGCTGGAGCTGAGCAGTGAGGAAAGAGCGGCGGAAGTTCTGGAGGACCTGCTGTCAGACACCAGCGGACCCCCCATCGATTTGCAGGTGGAGCAGGTGGGCGAAATTGCACCGTTCAACAGTTCGAACTTCGTCCTGCCGGGCTACCTGACCATGTTCGTCTTTTTTACCGCGGCCATGGGCGCCGAGGCG
Source organism: Dehalococcoidia bacterium (assembly GCA_965261885.1). Lineage (GTDB taxonomy): Bacteria > Chloroflexota > Dehalococcoidia > Lucifugimonadales > UBA3495 > VXOI01. Next base: position 218,137 of record CBDHDY010000001.1, on the reverse strand, counting down.
CTGGCCCGGGAGCGCCAGACGCATACGCTGGAGCGGCTGATGGCCAACGGCGTGCGCCGCGAGTCGCTGATCTTCGGCAAGTTCCTGGCGGGCGCCGTCATTGGCGTCGTGCAGGTCGCCGTGATGTGGACCGTGGGCGCGCTGGCGTTCAATGTCGACCTCGGCGCATCGCCGGTGGCCGTGGTGGTGCTGTCGCTGTTGATGGTGGTGGCCTCGGCGGCGTTCGGGGTGCTGCTGGCGAGCTTCGTCAACAACGTGCGGACGGCCTCGGCGGCGGGGGTGCTGACTTCGCTGGTACTGGCGCCGGTCGGGGGCAGCTGGTGGCCGCTGTTCATAACGCCGCCGTTCATGCAGTCGCTGGCGCGCCTGACGCCGCACGGGTGGGCCAACGACGCGCTGAACCGCCTGATGCTGTTCGGCGCCCAGTTCACCGACGTTGTGCCGTCCATGGCGGCGCTGGTCGTGTTTGCCGCCATCTTCCTGGCGGTGGCGCTGTGGCGCTTCCGGCTTGCGCCTGCGGGGTAGCCGGCCATTGGTTCTCAAGAACCGAAGTTGTCAAACGAGCTTCCCGAAAGTATCGTTATACCCAGAACAAGCAGAGGGAATGGTTTGTCAGCAGCGAAGGTGAAACAGGACGTCGAGCCCTGGCGCCGGCGCCTCTATCTACCGGCCTACCGCGTTGGCGACGCTGGCAGGTATTCGGGCGTGTCCTCGCGGACTGTCAGCTATTGGCATTTTGGGGGGACCAAATCGAGCGCGGCATTACCGGGTCGTTCCAGACGGGAGGATCTGTCCTATCTGGAGCTTGTGGAGGTGGCATTTGTCGCCACATTTCGCAGTCTGGGCGTCTCGCTGCAGCGCATTCGCAGAGCCAGAGGCTACGCCGCACAGGTACTGAACTCGGAATATCCCTTTGCCGAGTATTCCTGGCTGACCGAGGGCCATCAGGTGTTACTCGACCTGCGCACCGTCGAGGGTGATGCCTCCATTGGACTCCTCGTCGCAGCCGATAGCCAGGGACAAATTGCCTGGAAGGAGGTTGTGAGCGACCGCTTCCATCAATTCGACTATGACAACGGGATTGCGCTGATATGGCACGTGGCCGGCAGAAGGAGCCCCGTTGTGATAGATCCGCGAGTATCCTTCGGTGCGCCGAGCGTTAGTGGCGTGCCCACATGGGCCCTGAAGGGCCGCTGGGATGCCGGTGAGAGCGTTCCGGAAATACAAGTTGACTACGGGCTGAGCGAGGAAGAAATTCGTTACGGCCTGCTATTCGAAGGCGTTGATTTCTCTGATGCCCCCCAGGCGGCGTGAATGGCAACCGCCTCGGCTACTTCGGAAGAGCCGGGAAACCCGCCGGTCCTGTTCTTTGACCGGGACGTTGGAACCTCGCTCCCGCGTGCGCTGGATGTGCTGACGCTGCCGACGCGGGTGGAATACCTCCAGAACCATTTCCCCATGGACGCTCAGGATGACGAGTGGATGCCTGTTGTTGGCGCCAGGGGGTGGATTATCCTGGGTCACGACAGAATGCACCACCGGAGATCTCCTGAAAGCTCAGCCATTCGGGAATACGAGATGGGGTGCTTCTAGATGTGGGGGTCGCAGGCCCGGCGTTGGGAAAAGATGCGGTGCTTCCTCAATACTTATGAGAGAATTCTGCAGGCGATTGACGCAACTCCAAAGCCGTTCATATACCGGATCAACCGCGACAGCAGGCTGGAACCCGTAACCATTCGATGATTGCGCGTGGGTCTTGCGCTTCCAATAGCCCCTCTTCCCTTGCATGCGGCACGGTTGTACCGATGGAGCTCGGATGCGGCGAAGTTGCGGTAGCGGAGCAGGTTGTTTATCATCGTTGTGACGGATTCGATGCACATCAGGCCGCATTCTACGCGCGGCATTTGAGGTTCTCAGATTGGACTCCGCGAACCTGCGCACTCCACTGTATGACATTCACGTTGCTGCCGGCGGGCGGATGGTGCCCTTCGGCGGATGGGACATGCCGGTGCAGTACCCGGCGGGCATCCTGGCCGAGGTTCGAGCGGTGCGGACCGTCGCCGGGTTGTTCGATGTGTCCCACATGGGGCGGGTGTACATCTCGGGGCAGTCGGCCACTGACTTCCTCGACTTGGTAGTTACCGGCTCGGCTGCTACGCTGGAGATCGGACGGGCCCGCTACTGCATGATCTGCAACTCCCGCGGCGGGGTCATCGACGACACCATCTTCTACCGCCTGGCACAGGACCGCTACCTGCTCATCCCCAACGCCGGCAACCGCCACCGGGTTATCGACTGGTTCGGGCTCGTCATCGGCCAGCAATTCGGCGACAGCGTGACACTGAACGACCAGACGATGCAGTCATCGCTGTTGGCCTGTCAGGGCCCCGCCGCGCTGGGGCTGGCAAGGGAGCTGGCGGACGGCGGCCTTGAGGGGCTGCGCCCGTTCGCGTGGACAGAGTCGCGGATGTGTGGCGCCGATGTGCTGGTTGGGCGCACAGGCTACACTGGAGAGGACGGCGTGGAGATCCTGGCCCCGGCCGCTACCGCCCCCTCGATCTGGGAGGCCTTGACTAACGCCGGGGCCGTTCCCTGCGGGCTGGGCGCGCGGGACGTGCTGCGCACCGAGGCCGGACTGCCGCTGCACGGTCACGAGCTGGACGAGTCCACCACGCCGGTTGAGGCGCAACTCGACCGGTTCGTGGACTTCGACAAGGATTTCGTGGGGCGCGACGCGCTGGCCGAGCAGAGGGAAAAGGGCACCCAGTTCACGCTGGTCGGGCTGCAGATGCCGGGACGGTCTGCTCCCCGGGCCACGTACACCCTGTCGGTGCTGGGCTTTCCGGCGGGCCAGGTGACCAGCGGTTGTTACTCCCCTACTCTTGACACCAGTCTGGGCATGGGCTACGTTTTTCCCGAGTTTTCACGACCCGGTACCGTCCTCGAAATGGACAAACGGGGTCTCATCGAAGAGATTACCGTCACCTCTCTCCCACACTACCGTCGTCCACGAACAGCAAGAGCCAGGCGGCGTGACTAGACAGCATCCGTTACCTCAGCCGCCGGCCGCAAGGAGCAATCAACCCCGATGAATCCCAACGACCGCAGCTACACGCGCGAGCACGAATGGATAATCGTCGAAGACACCGACGCACGCCGTGCGCTGGTGGGCATCACCCACTATGCCCAGGACCAGCTCGGCGATATCGTGTATTTCGAACTGCCCAAGGCCGGCGATACCGTCTCCCATCTGGGCAAGATGGGTGAGGTGGAGTCGGTCAAGGCCGTGTCGGACCTATACTCACCGGTGAGCGGCGAGGTAATCGAGGTCAATCCCGCCCTGACCGACAAGCCGGAACTGACCAACGAGGATCCCTTCGGCGAGGGCTGGCTTATCCGGGTGACCATGAGCGATCTGTCCGAGCTGGACTCGCTGCTGTCGGTCGAGGAATACGACGCCTACGTGGCCGAGCAGCACTGATGTCCACGGGTGGCGCCGCCAACGGCAGCGGAAACGAACACTTCCAGTCGCATTACATCCCCAACACTCCCGACGAACAGGCCGGAATGCTGGCCTCGCTGGGGGTTTCGTCCATCGACGACCTCTTCGCCGACATCCCCGAGGAACACCGAAACCCGCCGCTCCGACTTCCCGCCCCGCTTTCCGAACTGGAGATCCAGCGGGAGCTGGGGGCACTGGCGGGTCGCAACCGGACGCTCGGCAGCGGGCCGTCGTTCCTGGGAGCAGGGTCCTACCACCATTTCATTCCAGCCATCGTCAAGTCGCTGGTTACCCGCGGCGAGTTCATCACTGCCTACACCCCCTACCAGGCAGAGGCCAGCCAGGGCACGTTGCAGGTCATCTACGAATTCCAGACCCTCATCTGCAACCTGTATGGCATGGAAGTCGCCAACGCCGGGATGTACGATGGCGCCACCAGCCTGGCCGAGGCCGCGCTGATGGCCTGCCGGGTGACACGGCGGGAGCGAGTGGCCGTGCTGGACACCGTTTCCCCAGCCTACCGGGCGGTCATCGAGTCCTATTGCCGCCCGCAGAGCCTGGAGGTGGCAATAGTAGCCGATGCGGCATCGGGCGTGAACGATAGCACCGCCTGCCTGGTAACACAGTACCCCAACTTCTACGGAGGCATCGAGGATCTGGGGGCGCAGGTGGGCACAGCCCACAGCGCGGGCGCGCTGTCCGTGGTGTCGTGTGACCCGATTTCGGTGGGAATGTTCAAGCCGCCTGGCCACTTCGGGGCCGACATCGTTACCGGCGAGGGCCAGCCTCTGGGGATTCCGCCCAGCTACGGCGGGCCGTATGTGGGGCTGTTCTCCACCAGGCAGGAATACATCCGCCAGATGCCCAGCCGCCTGTCGGGCCGCACCGTGGACCGCAACGGCGAGACTGGCTACGTGCTGACCCTGCAAACGAGGGAGCAGCACATCCGGCGCGAGCGGGCCACGTCCAACATCTGCACCAACGAGGCCCTGTACGCCCTGGCCGCAACCATCTACTTAGCTGCAATGGGCAAGTCGGGCCTGCGGCAGGTGGCCGAGCTGTGCTACCAGAAGTCGCAGTACGCCGCATCGCAGATCGCCGCGTTGCCGGGCTACTCGGTACCGGGTTATACGGAGAACGGCGGCGGCCCGTTCTTCCGCGAGTTCGTGGTCGAGTGCCCCACCCCGCCCGCCGAGATCAACCGGCGGCTGATGGAACAGAACATCATGGGCGGCCTGGACGTCAGCGACCGCTACCCAAACGGAATGCTGCTCTGCGTAACCGAGATGAACACGAAAGACGAAATCGACCAACTGGCGGCGGCCCTGTCGTGATCGTAGGGGCGCACAGCCGTCGCCCTGCATAGTGAATTCGAAAACGGGACTGAATCCAGCGGTCCGGACGCACGGCTGTGCGCCCCTACGGGTATGAAAAGACATGGGTCTTCCCAGCTTTATTGGAGATCGAGAAATGCGTCAAGGCGGAAACCGCGACACTTCCAAACTGCTGATGGAGCGCAGCGTGCCGGGGCGGGCCGGGGCCGTGCTGCCGGAGTCCGACGTGCCGCCGCAGCCGATGCCGGACGCGGCGCTGCTGCGCGACGACCTGCCGCTGCCTGAGATTTCCGAGCCGGAGGTGGTGCAGTATTTCACTGGCCTGAGCCAGCGGAACTTCTCCATCGACACGCATTTCTACCCGCTGGGAAGTTGTACGATGAAGTACAACCCCAAGATCAACGATGAGACGGCCTTCCTGCCCGGGTTCGCCGGCATCCACCCGATGCAGCCCGCGGAACAGGCACAGGGGGCGCTGGAACTGCTGCATCGGCTGCAGGAGTTCCTGGGCGAGATCACCGGACTACCCGCCGTCAGCATGGCCACGCTGGCGGGAGCCCACGGCGAGCTGGCCGGTATGCTGATGGTCAAGGCCTACCTGCAGTCGCAGGGCCAGACCGGGCGCACCAAGGTGGCCATCCCCGACAGCGCCCACGGCACCAACCCGGCATCGGCGGCCATGGCCGGTTTCCAGGTGGTGGAGCTGGCTTCCGACAGCCAGGGCAACGTGGATCTGGAAGCCCTGCACGACGTGGCCGACGACAGCCTGGCCGGGGTGATGATCACGCTGCCCAGCACGCTGGGGCTGTTCGACACCAACATCGTCGAGGTCTGCCGTATCGTCCACGAGGCGGGCGGGCTGGTCTACGGCGACGGCGCCAACATGAACGCGCTGCTGGGCCGGGTGAAACTGGGCGACCTGGGCTTCGACGTCTGCCACCTGAACCTGCACAAGACATTCAGCACACCCCACGGCGGAGGTGGACCGGGTGCCGGGCCGGTGTGCGCCACCGAGCGGCTGGCGCCCTACCTGGCCGCACCAGTGGTCGCGGGGTCCGAGGCCGACGGCTACAGACTAGCTACGCCGGAATCGAGCATCGGCAAGCTGGCGGGGTTCCACGGAAACTTCGGCGTGCTGGTACGGGCGTACACCTACATCCGCACCCTCGGCGCGGCGGGCGTCCTTTCGATAAGCGGCAACGCGGTGCTGAACGCCAACTACATGATGAATGCGCTCAAGGACGTGTACCACCTGCCCTACGACCGCACCTGTATGCACGAGGCCGTCTTCTCGGCCGACTGGCAGAGGGCGCGAGGCGCCGGTGGTCTGGAAATCGCCAAGCGCCTGCTGGACTACGGGTTTCACGCGCCGACGATGTACTTCCCGCTGATCGTCCCGGAGTGCCTCATGATCGAGCCCACGGAGTCGGAGACGCAGGAGACCATCGACGACTTTGTGGCGGCCCTGAAACAGATAAACGCCGAGATCGACGACGACCCCGACCTGGTCCGCAACGCCCCACACACCACGCCGGTGGCCCGCCTCGACGAGGCGCAGGCCGCGCGCCGCCCGAACCTGCGCTGGACGGCGGGCTAGGGAGCGGCCAGTTCCGCGATGCGCATGATGGCCCGGTCGAGGCTGGGAGAGTTGCGTCGGGCGACTTCGGGGTTCCAGTGTTGGATGACGAATTCCCCCAAGGCTCCGTTGTACCTTGGGCCAGTTCGGCTACTGCCACGCACACTCTGCGGGGCAATTGATTCTCTCAAGCCCCTGCTGCGACTCCGACCAGCCAATTCAACCAAAGCTCTCTTCGGGTCAATCAGAGTTTCCACACTTTGGGGCACTTTCGTTGTAGCTATACCAAGCCAATTTGCAATACTACTCCGGTCTGCCAATATCCAAGCTTCGACTTCCAGTACGGCAATACGAACAAGCAGATTTGGTGAAAGGGATATTCTGCCGGTCAGAGCGGTCACCCTATTGACAGCACAGTCTTCCAACGAATCCAAATCTGCTAAAACCAGAACTGGATTCTGATAAAGCGCTATTTGGTTAAAATCGCGCATCCGCCGCCTAAGCCCCAATCCACCGGAGGGATGAGCGTCGCGGCGTGGTGAATGGGTAGGAAAGTGCTCCTTTGCATCTGGGATAATGGTTTTCGAGAAAGGAAACCGACCAGAAACAAGGAGCACCCAACAGATGCTACCACTTGAGCACCCCGACCGCATCCAAATAGCCTTCGACGACCACCGCCTGGTCAACAATGCCGGGCTGCTCCTGCCGGCCACCCTGGCCCAGCGCGTGGGCCTGCGTGAACTCGTTGACCGTCACCTCGACCTCGGGGATGCGCCGGGGCGGGCGAACGCGGGAGACAAGATGCTGACGCTGGTGGCCTCGGCGCTGGCGGGCGGCGACTGCATTGACGACGCCGATGCGCTGCGTGCGGGGCGGACCTCCTCGGTGCTGGGGTGCATGGTCAAAGCGCCCTCCACCCTGGGGACGTTCCTGCGCAGCTTCCGGTGGGGCCATGTCCGTCAGCTGGACCGGGTGAGCCGGGAGCTGCTGGCCCGGGCCTGGGCCGCCGGTGCGGGACCCGGCGACGGGCCGCTGACCATCGACCTGGACTCCACCATCTGCGAGACCTCCCCACTAACCAACGTCGTCACGCGGCAATTGGCGCGTCAGGGGGGGCGTAGGTTGTGTGTTCCGGAGCATCGGGGATGGGCACCAGCAAATAGCCCAGTTGCGCCGCCCGCCGCTTTGCCGCGCGCAACGCCCGCTGCTGATATCGGCGTTCGTAGTATTCGGCCCCGGCGTCCACGTACTCTTGACCGTAGCGCAGCATGGAATAGAAGATGCGAGCCAGCTTGTGGGCCGTGGCGGTGATGGCCTTGGGCCCGCCCATCTGTGCCTTCTTCCGGCGCAGGAAGGCGCCCAGGGCGCTGTCGGAGCGGTGCAGAGCGTTGGCCGCCAGACGTAAGGCCGCCGCCGCACGGTTGGCGCTGGGCTTGGTCTTGGAGCTCATGACCTTGCCGCCGGTGATGCGGTTGTTCGGGCTCAGCCCCAACCAGGACGCAAAGTGCTTCGCACTCGGCCATTTCGTCATGTCGGCGCCAATCTCACTCACCACCTTGAGCGCGGTGTAGGCATCCACACCGTCGATCTGGGTCAGGTCAACCCCCGTCATACGGTACAGGTGCGTCCAAACGTCGAAGCGTGGCGCGTTTCCTTTGCTGCGTCTCCGGCCGGACTTCGCCGCTGGAGGATCACCATTGCTGCGGTCCTCAAACCGCTCCAACTGGGCTTCAATCTCCCGGTCGCACTCGGCAATCTTATCCTGATAGAACCGGTACAGCTCCAGGGCCTGGTTCAGCTCGAAGATGTGCTCCTCCCGCCAGTGCCCCTGCAGCGACTTGGCGACGGTTGCCTCGTCGGCTTTGATCCTGGGATCGCGCAATTGCGCCAGTTGTCGCGGGTCCCGTTGGCCGTCCACGATGGCCTCGATGATGTCCAGGCCGGTCTTGCCGGTGATATCGCTGATGACGTGGTGGAGCTTCACGTTCATCTGGGTCAGCGCCTTCTGCATATGCTGGATATGGTGGGATGCGTACTGCACCAGCATGACCCGCTGCCGCAGGTAGCTGCGTAAGCGTCGGATCTCCCCGTCGGGCCGGAAAGCCCCCGAGAGCAGGCCGTAGGTGTGCAGCTGCTGCAGCCACTGGCAGTCCAGCACGTCGGTCTTGCGGCCGGGCACGTTCTTGATGCGCCGGGGGTCCACCAGCATCACCTGGAAGCCCCGTTCTTCCAGCACCCCGAACAGCGGTATCCAGTACACGCCGGTAGACTCCATGACCACGGTCTCCACACCACACTCGGTCAGCCAGTCCGCCAAACGGTACAGGTCCGCCGTGAAAGCCTCGAACTCTCGCACACCGGCTGCTCCGCCCGGTCGGCGGGCACCGCCACATAGTGGCTGGTAGCGCCCACGTCGATGCCCGCCGCGTTCAGGTTCAGCTGGGACAGCCCTTCCGGTTTTGCGCTGCTCTGGCGTCTGCTCATCATCGCCTCTACCATTGCCGTGTAGGCGTGTCGCCGGAGGGAGCCGCGGACTGTAGCCACTCTCCCCAACGGGATCGCCCCGATCGGGGCGTCACCAATGATGCCGTCGTAAGGCTCCCGGACCATGCTACGGGTCGGGCAATACGCACCAGAGTCTGCTCGGTCTTTGTCCGGACGACACGCCTCGCCATGAGCATACATCCTTGGGCCGACTCACCAGTTAGTCGCCTCTGCACAGGCCGGACAAGGCCATAATATTGCTACGGGTTGGCCAAGGAGGGCGCACGCCACCACGGCTATACCGGCAAGCGGGGCTATCACCCGCTGCTGGCCGTGGCCTCTGGCACCGGCGACGTGCTGATGTCCAGGCTGCGCGAGGGCCGGGCCAACACCGCCCGGGGCGCCGCCCACTTCCTGCGCGAGACGGTGGGACGGGTGCGCTACGCCGGCGCCAGGGGCCGACTCACGGTGCGGGCCGACAGCGGGTTCTATGCCCACGCCATCATCGCCGTCTGCCGCAAGATGGATGTCCGCTACTCCATCACCATCCGCCAACACAAAAACCTGCGCCATCTCATCGAGGCGATACCCGAGCCGGACTGGACGCCCATCCCCTACTGGATGGACGGTGCCGCCGATGTGGCCGAGACCACCTACACTCCCTTTGAGAGTGAGGCCGACGCTGCCCCGGTACGGCTCATCGTCCGGCGGGTGAAGCCCACGCCCGGTTCCCAACTGGCCCTCTTCGCCTACTACAGCTATCACGGCTTCATCACCGACCGGGACGGGGAGACCCTGGAACTGGAGGCCGACCATCGCCGCCACGCCGAGATCGAGAATGCCATCCGAGACCTGAAGTACGGTGTGGGCCTCAACCGTCTTCCCTCGGGCCGCTTCGCCGCCAACGCCGCCTGGTTGGCGGTGCAGGTGATGGCCCATAACCTGGCCCGCTGGACGGCGCGGATTGGTCTGGGCGAGCAGATCGTGACCACCAAGACCCTCCGGCGACGGTTCTTCAGTCTGGTGGGACGGCTCACCCGCTCGGCGCGCAGACTCACTTTGCATCTTCCCCGGGGCTGGCCCTGGGCTGAGCAGGCCACTCTCGCCCTGGCCCGACTGCGAGCCATCCCACTCCCAGCCTGACGGCGCTATCCGCAACCGACCCAACGCCTCCAAACTCGCGTCCGCCCGGTCCGCGAGTGCATTCCGCTGCGTCCGATCTCACTATCCGGCGATTCCCAGCCTCCATAGACCGCTTTCCAGGCCCGGGGCGGCTACTGAAAACCCTCTGCCGTGTCACATCGGTCCCAATGGAGCCAAGGCTCTCTCCCTTGTAGGCTCCCTCATACCAATTTGCCCAGCTTTCACGCCTCCCATCGGTGGATTCGGGCTTACATAGTCCTTGACCGTGGTGTATCCGCCGTCGAAGCCGTATTCGTCCCTGAGGCGCACTAAGATACGCTTGGCGGTGTGGCGCTGCTTCCTGGGACGCCTTAGCCCGAATCCACCGATAGTGGGCGTCAGGTTGGCGAACTGAAGCGGCAAGAGGGTGCTCCTCTGAATCTGGGATAATGGTTTTGCAATAAAAAAACCGACCCCAGAAAAGGAGCACCCAATTGATGCTACCACGCAACCACCCCGACCGTATTCGCATCGTCTTTGACGACCACCGTCTGGTGGCCAATGCCGGCCTGCTCCTGCCGGCCACTCTCGCCCAACACCTGGGCCTGCGTGAACTCGTTGACCGTCACCTCGACCTCGGGGATGCGCCGGGGCGGGCGAACGCGGGAGACAAGCTTCTGACGCTGGTGGCCTCGGCGCTGGCTGGCGGCGACTGCATTGACGACGCCGATGCGCTGCGTGCGGGGCGGACCTACTCGGTGCTGGGGTGCATGGTCAAAGCGCCATCCACCTTGGGCACTTTCCTGCGCAGCTTCCGCTGGGGCCACGTCCGTCAGCTGGACCGGGTGAGCCGGGAGCTGCTGGCCCGGGCCTGGGCCGCTGGGGCGGGACCCGGCGACGCGCCGTTCACCATCGACCTGGACTCCACCATCTGCGAGACTTACGGACTGGCCAAGGGGGGGCGCGACACCACGGCTACACCGGCAAGCGAGGCTATCACCCGTTGCTGGCCGTGGCCGCCGGCACCGGGGACGTGTTGATGTCCCGGCTGCGCGAGGGCCGGGCCAACACTGTTCGGGGCGCCGCTCACTTCCTGCGCGAGACGGTGGGACGGGTGCGCTATGCCGGCGCCAGAGGTCAACTCACGGTGCGGGCCGACAGCGGCTTCTATGCCCACGCCATCGTCGCCGTCTGCCGCAAGATGGATGTCCGCTACTCCATCACCATCCGCCAGCACAAAAGCCTGCGCAATCTCATCGAGGCCATACCCGAGACGGATTGGACGCCCATCCCCTACTGGATGGACGGCGCCGCCGATGTGGCCGAGACCACCTACACTCCCTTTGAGAGTGAGGCCGGCGCCGCGCCGGTGCGGCTCATCGTACGGCGGGTGAAGCCCACGCCCGGTTTCCAGCTGGCCCTATTCGCCAGCTACAGCTATCACGGCTTCATCACCGACCGGGACGGGGAGACGCTCGAACTGGAGGCTGACCATCGCCGCCACGCCGAGATCGAGAACGCGATACGCGACCTCAAGTACGGCGTCGGGCTGAACCACCTGCCGTCCGGCCGATTCGCTGCCAACGGGGCCTGGCTGGCCGTCCAAGTGCTGGCGCATAATCTGGCCCGTTGGGCAGCGCGCATCGGTCTGGGCGAGCAACTGGTGACCACCAAGACCCTGCGGCGACGCTTCTTCTCCCTGGCCGGACGGCTTACCCGCTCGGCGCGCAGACTCACTTTGCATCTTCCCCGGGGCTGGCCTTGGGCTGAGCAGGCCACTCTCGCCTTGGCCCGACTGCGAGCCATCCCACTCCCAGCCTGACGGCGCTATCCGCAACCGACCCAACGCCCCCAAACTCGCGTCCGCCCGGTCCGCGAGTGCATCCTGCTGCGTCCGATCTCACTATCACGCGATTCCCAGCCTCCATAGACCGCTCTCCAGCGCCGGTGAGGCTACTGAAAACCCTCTGCCGTGTCACATCGGTCCCAATGGAGCCCAGGCTTTCTCCCCTGTAGGCTCCCTCATCCCAATGTGCCCAGCCTTCACGCCTCCCATCGGTGGATTCGGGGTTAATCTGCGATGGTATCAGATGCTGGTGCCGGAGGAATTGCCGGAGTTCGCCGCGTCGGCGGAGTCTCGGCGTCAATGTATCTCCTCACCGTGTCTCTGTGGATTCCCAACTCCCTCGCCATCCGCCGAATGGACATCCCCTGAAGCTTGGCCTGCTGCACGGCCTTCCATCTCTCCTGTTGCAGGAACGTCGGCCTCCGCGGTGATGCGACTACCCGCAACCCGGCTACGTCCGGATCGTCGATTGCTGCAGCGCGAGCATCTTCTTGGCCTGACTTTACGCTCAGCAGATCGAGGGTTGTAACCAAAGGTTTTGACGCAAGTTCGGGATCGTGGGTTGGGATGGTGGCAAATGGGGAAGTCGCGTTGCGGCTTCGGAGAGATGCCGGACTGGGCGGTGCTTCCTGGGACGCAATGATGCGTCCCTCATGCTGTAGCGACAGACGGCCATCCAGCCCCTCCAGCACCACAACCACCGCTCCGGCGTAGCTCCGGCGTTGCTGACTGGGCAGCAGTTGCAGGGTGTGCCTGTAATATTTCACGGTGTTGTCCCGCGCCACTCTCCGGCGGTGCTTGAGACACAGGGTATGCCCGCCTATTACGCTGTTGTCCGCGCCGGATGCCTTTGCAGGCTTGTGGACCGCGTCGGCCCGTCAATTGGTAAAGCTCTGACGACTCAGCGACGGGTGACCTGGATCCTCTGTAGCCCGGAGGAGTTGCCCACCGAATCCTTGGACAGCCTTTCTCGACCCCCTGCTGACTCACCGGGCACCATTCGCCGCAGCTCGTGTATCGTCACCATGTTGCATTTGAGCGATCAAGCTTAGACTTGACTGCAAGCACTTGATGAGATTTAGGGAACAATGTACAATATTAGTAATATGAAGGATTAAGTATTCCATTGTGCGGGTCATATCCAAGAGAGCACTGCGGCTATTTTGGCAGCGCCGCCCTGAAACCGAGGCATCGCTGCAAGCGTGGTTTCGGGAAGTTGAGAAAGAGGACTGGAGCACCCCGGCTCAGGTCATTGCGCGCTATCCCAATGCAAGCATAGTGGGGGCGGACCGGGTGGTATTCCGAGTCCGGCACAACGACATTCGAATCGTTGTCAGGGTGTTCTACCCGGGGCGACAGGTTTACATACGCTTCGTTGGCACCCACACCGAGTATGACCGCATCAATGCACGGGAGGTATAACTATGGTACAAGTCCGGGCGATTCGCTCAGAAGATGACTACGACGGTGCGCTGGCCCGGATCAACGAACTCATGGACGCACTGTCCGGACCAGATGGCCAAACTGAGGACGCGGACAACCCGCACCGGGTAGATCTGGATGCTCTGACCGACCTCGTCGAATTCTATGAAGAGCGGCACCATCCCATCGGCTACCCGGACCCAGTATCCGCCATCAGGTTCCGGATGGACCAGGCCAACCTGACCCACCGCGACTTAGTGCCCTTCATTGGTAGCCGGGCCAAGGTCTCCGAGGTTCTCTCAGGGAAACGGGCCATCACCATGTCCATGGCCAGGGCACTTCACCAGCACCTGGGAATACCCGCCGAAGTTCTGCTGAGAGAACCAGGAGGCAGTCTGCCCGAGGATCTACCGGGCATTGACTACTCCAGGTTTCCTCTGAACGCCATGGCCAAGGCTGGCTGGATTCCCAGGGTGCGAAACCTGAGAGACCAAGCTGAGGAACTGGTAACTGGCCTGATGGAACAGGCTGGAGGACGGCGGTTTGCTGCCGCTCCCCTATACCGGAAGAACGACAGCCGCAGAATCAACGCCAAGACTGACGATTACGCCCTCCGGGCGTGGTGCTGGCGAGTACTGGCCCAGGCTAGGAAGAACGAGCCTACCGTGGAGTACAACGCCGACGCCGTCACTCCCCAGTTCATGCACGAGTTGGCGCGAATGAGCGTTCTGGAGAACGGCCCGATACAGGCCAGAGATTTCCTTGGCCAACACGGGGTAGCCCTGGAGCATGTGCCTCACCTACCGAGGACTCACCTGGATGGCGCGGCCCTGCTTTTGCCGGATGGCAGGCCAGTGATCGGTCTCACTCTGAGGTATGACCGGATAGACAACTTCTGGTTCACCCTGTTGCACGAGCTTGGCCACGTGGGTTCTCACATGAGCCTCTGTGGCGAGGATGCGGGCTTCGTCGACGACCACAGTCTTCGGAGGGTCCAGGCTGAGGGGACAGACACCCTGGAACAGGAGGCAGACCAGCTGGCCCAAGATGCCCTGATACCGCCAGAGGTCTGGGACGACGGCGTCATCCTGGAAGAGCCCAATCCGATGGTGGTCCTGCAAATGGCATGGGAGGCCCAGGTGCACCCGGCGATCATCGCAGGCCGCGTTCGGCATGAGCGGAGCAATTACAGGCTCCTCTCGCAGTTCGTGGGCACCGGTGAGGTGCGGCGGCAGTTTGTCGATTAGTCGTCCGAAATCATTGTATTGATGGGTTGATTGGTACGAGGCCGTTGCCCGGATAAACTTGGTCCACGGAATCGATGGCCGAGCAATCCGGCGTTTCAAGGGTGTTGGTCTACTAGTACTACAACGATGGGTTGTTTGGTAGGATAGTTGTCAAGATGATAGTGGGTGGTTTGGGTGATGGATGGGGCGAGTTTCGAGCGGGTTTACGACAACTTTCAGGACTTTCACGCCTTCTTCGCGGCCTCCTTCGGCCGCAAGCAGTGGCGGGAGCACAGCCGGAACTATCTTCAGGGGCTGCTGGTGCAGGCTGGGGAGCGGCGCAACGCCGAGAACCTGTCGGAATCGGTGGGCATCTCGGCCCGGGCGATGCAGCGTTTTCTGACCGAGGCCCGTTGGGACGATGCCGCGGTCATCGGTCGGCTGCAGGAATACCTGGCCCCCAGGCTGGCTCACCCCGAGGCGGTGTGGGTGTTGGACGGCAGCGACTTTCCCAAGCAGGGACGGAAGTCGGTGGGGGTAGCCCGGCAGTACTGCGGCAGGCTGGGGAAGGTGGCCAACTGCCAGGCGGGGATGTTCCTGGCCTACGTCAGCCCGCTGGGACAGGCATTGGTGGACAAGGGGCTGTATCTGCCCGAGAGTTGGATCTCCGACCAGGACCGGTGTGCGGCGGCGGGTGTGCCCGAGGAGCGGCTGAGCTACCGGTCGAAGACGGAGTTGGCCTTGGAGCTGCTGGAGCGGGCCCTGGGGTTGGGCCACCTCAAGGCCGGATGGGTTGCCGGGGACGACGCCTTCGGGATGTCGCCGTCCTTTCGGGAGTCCCTGGCGGGCCTGGGGATGCGCTACGTGCTGGACGTTCCGGGCAGCACTCCGGTCTGGCCCCTGGAGTTGGCTTGGACCAGTCCGGGGTCTCAGGGGTCCGGGCGCCCCCGCAAGCCCAGGCTCAGGGACGGGCAGCGTCGTACCAGCGTCGTACCATGGAGCAGCGCAGTGGCGAGTTGCCGGATAAGGCTTGGCGGGAGATAACGGTGGCCCAGGGAAGCCAGGGACCGCGGAGCTATATGTTCTGCGCCCAGCGGGTGCGGGTAACCCGGAAGGGCAAGCCGGGCCAGGAGGCATGGGCCGTCTACCGCCGAAACCTGGACGGCAGCGAGCCTCGCTACTACCTGTCCAACGCTGCCGAGGATACTCCCCTGGAGACCCTGGCCTATGTGGGCGGTTCCAGGTGGCCCATTGAAACGGAGTTAGAGACGGAAAAGGGCGACGTGGGCCTGGACGAATACGAGACCCGTAGCTGGTCCGGCTGGCATCACCACATAGCCATGTGCCTGCTGGGTGGAGCGTTCCTGCTGGGCCTGCAGCAGGACTGGGGGGGGAAAGATGCCCCGGATCACCCGTCCCCAGGTGTACCGGGTGGTGCGGGAAATGCTGCCCCGGGAACGGTTCGGACCGGAGGAGTTGCTGCTGTGGCTGGAGGATACGCAGCTACGCAACGAGCGGGCGCGCCGCTCCCACCAGAGACGCCGCTCCGCCCGCCGTGAAGGCAGGAAGGAGCCACCACCTTAAACGCGTCGTTGTAGTACTAGTAGCCGGACATCGTTGAACTGATGGGTGGAGGAGTACCATAGTGCCAGTGGCCAAGGATAAGTTTGGGACGTGGAGTGTGGCTGATGGTGAAGCGGTACAGGGTACGGCTGGCGGAGGAGGAGCAACAGGGACTTAGGTCGCTGGTGTCCAGAGGGCGGGCGGCGGCCTATAGGCAGACTCACGCCCGCATCCTGTTGCTTTGCGACGAGAACCAGGCCGACGGCGCCATGAAGGACGAGGAGATTGCCAGGGCCCTGCAGGTGGGCACCGCCACGGTGGAGCGGGTGCGCCGGCGCTGCGTGGAGGAGGGTCTGGAGGTGGCCCTGGGGCGCAGGCAGCAGCTAAACCGGCGGCAGAGGAAGCTGGATGGTGCAGGGGAGGCTCGCCTGATTGCCTTGACCTGCTCCCAACCGCCGGAGGGCCGGGCCGGCTGGACCCTGCGACTGCTGGCGGACCAGCTGGTTGAATGCGAGATAGTGGACAGCATCAGCACCGAAACGGTGCGCCATACGCTGAAAAAAACGAACTCAAGCCCTGGCTGAAAGAGTGCTGGTGCATTCCGCCCCAAGGCAGTGCCGAGTTTGTCTGCGCCATGGAGGACGTGCTGGAGGTCTATCACCGCCAATACCGGGACAACGAGGTCTTGGTGTGCTTGGACGAGACCAGTAAACAACAGGTCAAGGAGACCCGGCTGGGCCGTCCATCCCGCCCCGGAGCGGCAGCTTCTTACGACTATGAATACGAACGCAACGGTGTGAGCAACCTTTTCATGCTGTTCGCCCCCCTGGAGGGATGGCGGCGGGTGGAGGTTACAGAGCGCCGCACCCGGCTCGATTGGGCCGAGGTGGTGCGGAAACTGGTGGATGAGGACTACGCTGACAAGGAACGGATAGTGCTGGTGATGGACAACCTGAACACGCATCATCCGTCATCGCTGTACGAGGCCTTTGAGCCGGAGGAGGCGCGGCGCATCGCGGAGCGGCTGGAGATACACTACACACCGAAGCACGGGAGCTGGCTCAACATGGCAGAGATCGAGATCGGCGTGATGGCCCGGCAATGCCTCGACCGCCGCATCCCGGACCGGGGCGTCCTGCGGAGGGAAACAGCAGCGTGGCAGGCTCAGCGCAACCTGGACGCCGTACGAGTGGACTGGCGCTTCACCACCGCAGATGCACGCATCAGACTGAAGTCTCTCTACCCATCAATACTACACTGACGGTCTACTAGGCGCTTCTGAGCGAGGTGCCGGGGGTTGAGTTTGGATCCAGCCTAAATTTAGATTGGATGACCTTCTATGTAGGGGGGTTTCGCTATGCCGAGAATCGGAGGCAATCAAACATCGGGTGGGTGGCGCTTCGGAGTCCGGGGATACACTCACGGGCACCGAAAATGTGCCCAGTACGTTACCAAGGGTGGCCAACGCGTGCCTTGTGACCGTCCTTGCTCGGGACATTACTGTGAAAGCCACGGCGGCAGCTCGGCACAGCCTAAACTACGCACAATCGAAAGGGAACGATGAAAACGGGCTGGCACGAAGTCACTCTCTGCCGGTTTGATCTAGAGACGACTCGGCGCGGTCAGGACGATCAACTAAACGAGGGCCATACACGCCAAGCCGCGGTCAAATAGCCAGCAGGTGGCCCATACCCGACATTGCCCCGGACAAGCCTGGAGCGGAGCGAGACTACTACGGGTTGGTGTCCCTGAAAGGCCGGCCGCCGGAAGCGTTACTGCCGAATCTGGTTTCGGGAGAATTACCGGTAGGGAAATGCAGCCCGCTTTAGAGGGAGAAAATGAACGATCCAAGCCAGACACTTGACTCTCTGACTGCCCTGGGCTTCGAGCCCCGACGGACTAGCAGCCTGTCCGAGAAACAGGGTTGGTGAGCCATTGAGGGTATGATGGTGCGGAGCATAAGACGAGCGGAGCGGTCAATGAGTAAGGCCTACCTTCCCTACGATCCGGACCAGCAGTTGCTGCTGCCTGCAGCGCTCCAGGAATGGCTGCCGCCGGACCACCTGGCCTATTTCATGTCAGACGTTGCGGACCAGTTGGACCTCTCGGACATGCACCGCCCGCTACGAGGGGGAAAGGCGGGGCGGCCCGCCCTACCATCCCAGGATGATGGTCAAGGTGCTGCTCTACGGCTACTGCACCGGCGTGGCATCCTCCCGGCGCATCGCCCAGAGGCTGCACGAGGACATCGCCTTCCGGGTGCTGGCGGCGAACAACACGCCGGACTTCCGCACTATCTCCGACTTCCGCAAGGACCATCTGGAGGCGTTGGCAGACCTGTTCCTGCAGGTGCTGGAGCTTTGCGGGCAGGCCGGACTGGTAAAGCTGGGGCACGTGGCGCTGGACGGCACCAAGGTGAGAGCCAACGCCTCGAAGCACAAGGCGATGAGCTACGGGCGGATGAAAGAGAAGGAAGCGCAGTTGCAGGCCGAGGTGGACGAGTTGCTCCGCAAGGCGCAGGAGGTGGACGAGGAGGAGGACCGCCGCTACGGGAAGGACAGGCGTGGGGATGAGTTGCCGGAGGAACTGGCCTTCCGGGAGGGACGGCTGCGGAAGATAAGGGAGGCCAAGGCGGCGCTGGAGGCTGGGGCCCTGGCGGAGGCGGAGCAGGCAGCAGTGGAGGGTAAAGAGCATTCCGGGGTGCCTGATGACAAGGCACAGCGGAACTTCACCGACCCGGACTCCCGGATCATGCCCGGCCCGGGAGGGAGGGACTTCCAGCAGTCCTACAACTGTCAGGCGGTGGTGGACAGCACCCACCAGGTCATCGTGGCGGCCCGTGCCACCGATCAGCCCTCGGACAAGGGTCAGGCCGTGAGCATGATTGAGGAGACCATCCTGAACGTGGGCGCGGTGCCGAAAGAGGTATCCGCCGACGCCGGATACTACTCGGCCAAGGAGGTGGAGGAACTCTACGCCCTGGGAGTGGACCCGTTCGTCGCGCCGGAGAAAACCCGCCACGGCTGGGTGCCGCCACCGACGCCCCGGGGCCGCATACCCAAGGGACTGTCAGCCAGGGACCGGATGCGCCGCAAGCTGCGGACGAAACGGGGCAGGGAACGCTACGCCCTGCGAATGGAGACGGTGGAACCGGTGTTCGGCCAGATCAAGCAGGGCCGGGGCTTCCGGCAGTTCCTGCTGCGAGGCCTGACGAAGGTGAACCGGGAGTGGCTGCTGATCTGCGCCGACCACAACCTGCTGAAGCTGCTCCGCTTCGGGGCTGGGATGTTCGGCAAGGTGAGGGGCAAAGGCGCCACTGGAAACAACCAGGAGTCGTGCCGGGCCATGGGCAGAGGGATTTTGGAGAAACAACCCAGAAGTGCCCGTCCGCACCTGCCAAGAATTGTTGCCGCAGGGTATTCCTGACTGACTGACACGGCCAGTCGGGCAATCCTCAGACAGGCTCCTAGCGAGGCCACTCGGTGTCGCAGGAGCGACCGGAGCAGGGCAAGAACTTACAATGCCACATAAACCTCACACCTTGCCCCGGGAATGGCCGTTACCCGGCTGCTGCCGAGTCCTTCGCACAGACGTCACTTTCCCAAGCCGATCGCCCGGACTTACCTGGCGGTGAAACTCCCTGGCGTCCTCTTCCCCCAACGTCCGGAAGTAGGTCTCGGGTATCTTCCTCCAACCGCCGACTATTTTCAGGATCTGCTCCGGCATCCCGGCCCGCAGGGCGTTGATCGCGTAGGAATGGCGAAACCTGTGGGGATGCATGTCGTCGATTCCGGCTCGCCCTGCCAATCGCTTCAGGATCTGGCATATCCCGTTGGGCAGCATTGCCTCGCCCTGCTCAGACACCCAAAGAGCCTTGGAGCGGGGCATGAGGGCCTCTCTTTCCAGGAGATAATCCCACATGATGGACCTCGCTGCGTCGCCGATCGGCATCCTCCGTTCTTTCCGTCCCTTGCCCATAACCAGCAGTGTGCTATTGGTAAGGTCCACGTCGTCAAGTCGCCCAGGCGTGTCCCAAAACGCGTACAGGAGTGCCCTGTCACGAACCAAGCGAAAGCGGTGGGCGGGTGTTCTGGCGAGGGCTGGATCGGCAAGGGTAAGCAGGTTCCGCATCTGGTCTTCGGTGATTACGGGAACAGTTTTCTCTTCCAGGCTGGGCGGCTCTATACCGGCGAGAGGATTCTCGTCGATATGTTTGCGCTCCACCAGCCAGTTGAAGAACCGGTTAAGGCGGCGGTACTGGGCGTTGATGTGGCCCTTGGAGAGCTTCTTGGGTTCTGCGTAGGTCCGCTCCCCGAACCAGCGCACCCGGTCTTGGAGGTAAGCGAGGTACTCCTCCAGGTGCTCAGTGGTGATGTCCTGCACGTAAGGCCAACCCTGTTCCTCGGCGTAGTGGGCGGCCATGCCAACGGTGGTTTCGAGGCTGGCGAGGTAGCCCTCGGAGTACCGGTTGGAGGCCTTCAGGCTGCTGAGAAACCGTTTTCCGTTTGCGCGAAGACTGAGGTCAAAAACCTGCTTGACGACCATTCATCTGGTGGCACCTGAGAGAAAAAGCCGTCATTTTGTATCTGAGTATAGCAGAAATTACTTGTTTGGTGGGCCTGGATGGACTCGAACCAACGACCTCGGTCTTATCAGGGCGGTTACCATCGCAGTGCTGTTTTTCGGTGCTCTTGTCTGAGGAACTCGAAGACTCACTCGGTCAACACGTAGGAGTCTGAAAGCACATTACGGTCCTATATTCATTAATGGCCATTGGAGCAGTGAGGCTCGTAATTACGACAAACTCGACACAAGCAGACACGTCCACTTTGAGGATTTCTGATTTCGTAGTGCTTATGGGGCACCATCCTCCGAACTGGAGCCATTCCCTGTACCCGCCACATAGTCCGCCCATTTCTGCATCAATCCTATCCGATGCTGGAAGAAGTCTGTTCTCTTGTAGGCCCGCCGGGTCTTGTTTTTTTCCTGGTGAGCCAGGGCGGCGTCTGCTGGGCCCGAGGAATCGCTCACCTGTTCCTCGGCCCAGTCGGTGAAGGAACTGCGGAACCCGTGCGGGACTGCTGGAATGCCAAGGCGTCTCAGCATCACGTTGTAGGTCATGTCGGAGGCCATACTCCCTCCAGGTGTTGAGGGGAATATCAGCCCATCAGGTCCGGCTATATACCAGGCTTCGTGCAGGATCTCCATAGCCCTCCCGGACAGCGGCACCCTGTGAGGTCGGCGAGCCTTCATCTTGATGGCGGAAATTTCCCAGGTGCGCCTATCCCACAGAATCTCGCCCCAGTTGGCGTTTCGCACTTCCCCTGACCGGGCCGCGGTCAGCACCAGGAACTCGAAGGCTAACTTGGTTAACTGGTTGGCTGTAGAATCCCGTACCTTTTTGATTGCCCAACTCACATGTTCATATGGCAGGGCCGGGTGGTGTTCCTCCTCCTTTCTGAACGCCGGCAGGGCCGTCAGTAGGGCTTTGCCTGCGGGGTTGTAGGGACGATAGCCATGTTGAACCGCCCAGTCCATCACGGTCTCTGTGCGCTGCTTGACCCTTGTTGCGGTCTCGTTCTTAACTGTCCAGATGGGCTCGAGCACCGCCAGAATATCTGATGGCGTAATCTCATCAACTGTTTTCTCCCCAATCACCGGGAAGGCGTAAGTTTCCAAGGTTGATTGCCACTGGGCGGCGTGTTTCGGGTTGCTCCAGATGGGACGGCGCAACTCGATTACGCGTGCGGCTGCCTCGGCAAAGGTGGGGACGGAGGGGACGGGGTTGCGGGCGGCTTCCTTGGCGGCCTGCCTTTCGGCCAAGGGGTCCCGCCCTTCAGAGACGGCGGTGCGGTTGGCGGATGCCAGAGAACGAGCTTGGGCCAGGCTGACGGTGGGGAAGGAACCGAGACCTATGTCGCGGCGCTTCTCGTTAATTACGATTCTCTGGACCCAAGACTTGGTGCCTGAGGTAGCGACGTGAAGGTAGAGGCCGTCACCATCGCCATGCCTGCCGGGTTTGGAGAGGGCCTTGACTTCAGGAACGGTGAACTTCCCCATATTCCACTTTTCCCCACAATTTTTCCCACACGATGAGCGGGACGTAGTGGCATATTACGGTGGTTCACGGGAAAACTCAAGTATGGTGTATCAGTGCATTAAAGGCGAATTGCCGATAACTGAGACTGTATGGGACTTACTGAAACATTGTGGTGGCGGAGGGAGTGGGATTCGAACCCACGATGCAGTCGCCTGCATAACGGTTTTCAAGACCGCCGCCATCGTCCACTCGGCCATCCCTCCTAGGTACGAAACTAGAGGTTTTTCATCTCCTCATTCCCAATTTGCCATTCTCTCTTCGCCACTCAGCCCCAAAGCGGCTCACTGCTTCTTCCTGCACCGATGGTAGCACATGGGAATACAAATCGGCGGTTATTCCTATGTTGCTATCAGGGGTCTTGTATCTTGACGTTGGCGCGTGAGATACCCATCTGGAGCGAGTAGTGGTGCGGCAGGCCAGCAGGGTCTTGGTCCTGAGAGGCCGTTTGAAAGCATGGTCGCCGCACCCTTCCTGACTGAGCCCGAACAGTTGCTTTTAATTGTAGAAAGGGGCGTTTGGGTTGTTGGGTAATCAGGTGAGATGGACAGGGAGTGTGGAGGAAGGTTGTGTAGGATGGGATTGTTGGCGATTGGGGGCCGGGACTGTTGGATGCCTTGAGTGAGATAGAGGATCCCAGGAATCCCAAGGGAGTGCGCCATCCCCTGCCGGCAGTTCTGGTTCTGTCGGTATGCGCTATGGTCAGCGGCGCCAGGAGCCTGTATGCCATCGCCCAGTGTGGCCGGGAACACCCTCAGTTAGCGCAGTCTCTGGGATTCAGCCGGGAGAGGGCCCCGTGCGTGGCCACTTTGCATCATATGTTTCGCCGCATGGACGTTGACGCTTTCGAGACGGCCCAGGGCCGCTGGGCCCAAGAGTGCCTGGGGGAGGGGGCTGCCACCATTGCCATAGACGGCAAGGCCCTGCGGGGGATACACGGCGGTGAATTGCCCGGGGTTAGGTTGGTGGCCTATGCCGGAGAGAGCGGCCTGGTACTGGGACAAAAGAGGGGTCAGGGAGGATCGCAAGGAGAGTGAACTGGGGATGGCCTCCGGACTGCTGGCCGAACTGGAACTCAAAGGCAGGGTGGTTACCGGGGACGCCCTCTACGCACAGCGGGAGTTGAGCTGCAGCATCCTGGAGCAAAGCGGGGACTACTTCTGGGTGGTGAAGGACAACCAGCCTGGGGTGAGAGAGGCGGTGAGTCTGCTGTTCGAACATCCGCCCTGGGGAGAGAGCTTTGGCGAGGCGTGCCGGGAGGGCCGCCACGGAGACCGCTGGGAAAGGAGGCGGTTGTGGGCATCGGCAGCTCTGAACGATTACCTGGATTGGCCTGGTCTGGGGCAGGTCTGCTGCGTGGAGCGGACCAGATGGCGTCAGGGCAAGGAGACTGTCGAGCGGGCTTACGCCATCACCAGCCTGCCGGCGGAACGTGCGCACGATGGTGTTGATTTCCAGAGTCATTGTCCCACCTTGGGGCATGGTGATCTGAGTATTATCTGGCCGTGGTATTCCGGTCAATCACCCCCTTCCCGGCCTGCGCCCAGCAGCGCGCGATGGGGAGACTGGCGCTCACGGTAGCTGGTGCCTTCGATGACGATCTGGTAGCTGGCGTTGGCCAACCGGTCCAGGGCGCTGTTGCCCAGAATGGGGTCGTCAAATAGGCTCAGCCATTCGTCCACGGCCCGGTTGCTGGTGATGACGAAGCTGGACGACCGGTGCCGGTTGAGGATGAGTTCGTAGAGGTCGGCGGACTGCTGCGCAGTGAGCCGGTGCAGACCCAGATCGTCCAGAATGAGCAGGTCGGGGGACAGGAAGGACCGGAAGGTCCGGTCCACGGAGTTGTCCACCCTGGCTTGGGACATGGCCTTGAATAAGTCGTCGGCGCGGCTGAAGCGCACGGTATGGCCGGCTCGGATAGCAGCATAGCCCAGGGCCTGGGCCAGGAAGCTCTTGCCGACACCGGCCAGTCCCACCAGCAGTACGTGCTGGTGCTTGTCCAGGAACTCCAAGGAGAAAACGGCGTCCAGCAGCCGGCGATCCAGAGTAATTGACGCCGCCCAGTCGAAGTCCTCCAGCCGGCAGGTCTCCTCGAAACCGGCACCCTGCATCCGGAGTTCGGTGCGCCGGTGGGCCCTGCGGTTGACCTCGTCACTAAGGATGATCTCGAGGAATGAGGTGTAGTCGAGTTGCTCCCTGCGGGCCAGGGCGATGCGCTCGGGCAGGGTGGCGGCCATGGGTCCCGGCTGGAGCCGTTTGAGCAAAGGGGTGAGATCGGTTGCCCGGGTCATGTCGGTCTCCTCATGCCGTTTGGCGGCGATATTTGTCAGAATGGGCGAATACTGAGCCGGGACGGGCGAAACGGCCCGGCGGCATGGGCAGTGGAAATTGGGGCGTGGCCTCCAGTTCCAGGGCCTGCACCAGGATGCGTTCCAGGCGGCGCACGTCGATGAGGTCCACGTCCAAGGCCCGGCGGCAGGCGTCGTCGAGGCGCTGGGCCGTGTAGCGTTCGCCGAGACGGAGGAGTTTGTGCCCCTGTCTTACCTTGGCCCACGGCAGTGGACCGTCAAAGAGCTGCTCTGAGAAGGTGGCCACTGCCGGCCCCAGCTCGGCTGCGCTGCGCTTGATGCGGTCAGGCGCCCTGGTGGTGTAGGCGGAGAGGTGGGCCGGATAGTCCTCCGGATCCGTGGCGCGGCCGCCCTTGGGCTGACGGAGGTGGGTCTTGATCAGCCTGCCCCGGTGATAGATATGCACCAGCTTGCTGTCCACCCTGATCTCCACCTTCTGTCCCGGCGGGCACAGAACGGACGGCACCGAGTACAGCGCCTGCAGGCACTGTATGTGATGATCGGGATGGACTTTGGCGGTGCGCCAGTCGGCGATCTCGTAGGGCTCGCCGTCCCACGGGATCAGGACTTGGCGCTCCTCGTCCTGGAAGACCACCAATGGCTTCCTGTGGGTGGTGCCGTGAATGCGGAGCCCCGCGACATCGCGGCACCAGCGCTGCGCCTCTGATCGGAGGTGTGGCAGGCCATTGAAACTGCCGCCCTTGAAGAGGCGCTCCCGGACGTACTGGACGCCGCGTTCCACCTTGGGTTTGTCCTTGGGATGCCTGACTCTGGCCGCGTCGGCGATGAAGCCGCGGCGCTGGGAATATTCCAAGAAGCCCCTGGTTAAGACGGGATGCAGCGCGTCCGCTCCCGCCACCGCCGGAGGGAAATTGTCGATTACCAGGTAGCGGGGGATGCCGCCGAAGAAGACCCAGGCCGATTCAAGGCCAGCGATGACGTCCTCCAGCTTCTGGCCGAAGGCGGGCCAGACGAAGCAGTGCCTGGAGTAGGCCAGCACCATGATCAGGGCCCACACCGCGCGGCGGCGACCCGTGTCAGGGTCGTGGATCAGGCCCAGCCGGCCGAAGTCCACCTCCGCCACCTCCCCCGCGGCGGTGTCCTCCATGCGCACCGTGGCCTTGCTGCGCCTTCGCCAGTTGCGCCTGGCCACGAAGCGCTGCAGGGACGCATACGACACCCGGCAGCCCCGCTCCGCCAGCAACTCCCGGATGCGGGTCAGTTGCAGCCGGTCGCCGGTGAGCCACCGGTAGATCTGGTCGGCCCACGGGGACAGCAGGTCCTCGCTGGGCGTTTCCACCTGCCGAGGCCCAGGCTGGCCGATGACCGCCAACCGGCAGAGCTGATCACCGGTGGGAACGGGCCCGTCCCTGCCAATGCCCTCGGCTTTCGCCACGGTCAGGCACTTGCGCACCGTGTTCCGGGACAGGCCGGTGCCGGACGCGATCCGGCGGTCCCCTCCCCAGCCTGCCAGCGCCGGATGATTTCCTTTATCTCCACTCTGGTAACCCCCCGGTACGCCATCGCTGCACACCTCATCCCCGAAGTGCTCCAATGGTCGCCCCTCCGGCTCCCAGGGTGGGTCATTGACCCTGTCATTCAGGGGTCAATGACCCGGCTGTCAAGGGCGCCGAGATAATGGGCCCCTGGGGCGGCGTGATCGTGTACCACTGATGTGATGACAGACGGCAGTAAATTGGTCGGAGTGGTGGCGTTACAAGAACAAGAGGAGACGGCGTTGGCGGTGCGGCTATTCCTCGTCGGGTTCTTCTGGAGCCTGCGAGGAAGCGTTCTCCCGGCTGCGCTTGAGCCGGTAGCTCTCGCCGTTCATCTCCAGGATGTGGACGTGGTGGGTGAGGCGGTCCAGCAGGGCTCCGGTGAGGCGTTCCGAGCCGAAGACCTCGGTCCACTCGTCGAAGGGAAGGTTGGTGGTCACCATGGTGGATCCCCGCTCGTAGCGCTGGCTGAAGACCTCGAAGAGCAGTTCCGCCCCGGTTCTGGAAAGGGGGACGAAGCCCAGCTCGTCGATGATCAGCAGGTTGAGCCGGGACAGTTGTTTCTGCAAGTTCAGCAGGCGCCTTTCGTCCCTGGCCTCCATCATCTCATGCACCAGACCGGCGGCGGTGGTGAAACCCACAGACATCCCGCGCTGGCAGGCGGCCAGACCAAGTCCCAGGGCCACGTGGGTCTTGCCGGTGCCGCTGTTGCCGACAGCGATGACGTTCTCCCGGCGCTGGATGTATTCACAGCGTGCCAGTTCCATCACCAGCGCCTTGTTCAGCGACGGTATGGCCGGGAAGTCGAGGGTGTCCAGACTCTTCACCGCGGGGAATCGGGCGGCGCGGATCCGCCGCTCCACCATGCGCTGGTGTCGGTCGATGAGCTCAAGCTCGGCCAGCCCGAGCAGGTACTGGGGATGGTCCACACCCTCGGCGGCGCACTGCGCGGCCATCCTCCCGTACTCTCTCAGAGCCTGTTTACAATCTCTTCAGGATTAGCACCGTGAAGGCGAGGACCACCATTTGCAGACTGGTATTGAGCTTTCCCTCGCAGTTCTTCCATAGTCGGCGACACTTCTCCAGCCAGGCGAAGGACCGCTCCACCACCCAGCGTTTCGGCAGCACCACGAAAGTGTGCAGTTCATTGCGTTTCACCACTTCTACCGAGGCTCCCAGCAGGTTCTGCACCGTCGCGGCGAAGGGCTTCCCGGTGTAGCTCCCGTCGGCCATCACATTCTGCACCCGGCTCAGGTCGGCCCGGCTTTGTTCAAACATCGCCAAAGCCCCGGCCCGGTCGGTAACGTCGGCGGTGGTCACATGAATCGCATGAGGCAACCCCTGGCTGTCCACCGCGACGTGGCGCTTGATCCCGGACACCTTCTTGCCCGCGTCATAGCCCTTGTTACCGGCGCTGTCGGTGTTCTTGACGCTCTGGGAGTCCACGATGCAGAAGCTGGTCTGCTCGCTCCGTCCATTGCTTTGTCGGGCCGCGCCAACCGATTTTTTTTAAGACCTGCTCCAGAATGGACTCTTCCTGCGGGCCGGGCCGCTCACTCCATTGCCGGAAATACTTGTAGCAGGTGCGCCAGTCCGGGAAGTCCGCCGGGAGCATCCGCCACTGGCAACCGCTCTTCAGCAAGTAGAGCACGCCGCAGAAAACGTCGTACAGGTCCACGGTGCGGGGCTTGGTCCGTCGGCGGGCCGATTCCAGCATGGGAAGAATCCGGGCGAATCGCTCCCGGCTGATGTCGCTGGGATAGGAATGAGACATGATTACCCTGCCTTGGTAATAGTCTCAACTTAACATATCCCAGAGATCGTAGACAGGCTCTCAGGAAGCTGGGCAGCTTCAGCTCCTTCAGGTGGTGTTCCAGCAGCAGCGTGGACCGGTCGTTCATGCCGCTCTCCTCCCTCTGAGGAGAGTCATGTAGTCTTGTGTGGAGGTGGTGCTGACCCTGACCCGGGGCAGGTAGGGATAGAGCTCTAGGTCCAGCCTGGGCGGCCTCCCCTCCAGCCGGCACAGCACCAGGTGCTTCACTGCGTCAAAGCTCAGCGACCCAGGTGGATGGCATCTTTTACCGCTGCGTGCACCTCCTGCAGAGAGAAGGTCTCCAAGAGCCTGAGCACCTGCACGTACTCCCGCTTGCCCCGCCGTCCCATTCGGGATTCCAGCAGCCGGCGCAGCGTCCCGAACTCATCGGGGAGTTCCCAGCCCTGCAGCGGAGCGGCCTGGTCCAGAGCTCCCGGCTTACGCTCCAACAGCGGCAGGTAGTGGATGGGGTCGTAGACGAAGTCGTCCCGGTCGTAGGATCTGGGATGCCTGGCGATGACCTCGGACCCGCAGCTGATCACCACTGCGTCGACGTAGCCCCGTACCAGTACGTCCCGGTGTCCGTAGGCCACCGGCACCGAGTAGTCGTTGGTCCTGTACCTGACTAGGGACAGGGAACTCACCCGGCCCGCCTGCTTCTCGCAGGCATGATAGGCCACCGGAGACAGGGGCAGCAGGGCGTCCAGGTCCCGCTCCATACGCTGACCGATAGTTTCCGTGTGGCCTCTGAGTTGGGCGTCCATTCGTTCCAGGCAACGGCGCTCCAGGTAGGCATTCAGGGCATCGAAGCTCTCGAAGGACGGCACCGGCACCAGAAAGTTGCGGCGCACGTACCCCACAAGGCCCTCCACCTTGCCTTTGTCGTTGCCCTTCCCGGGGCGGCCGAACCGGTCCTCGAACAGGTAGTGGGACTGCAGCTCGGTGAATGCTCTCGTGCGCTGGCGGCGGCCGTCGCCCAGGATCCGGGCAACAGCCAGCCTGGTATTGTCGTAGAGGATGCTCTGAGGCACTCCGCCCAGGTAGGCGAAGGCGGAAACGTGCCCGTCAAGGAAGGCCTCGGTGGTCTCCGCCGGGTAGGCCTTCACGAAGCAGCCGTCGCTGTGGGGCAGGTCGATGACGAAGCAGTGGGCCTTCTGCTCCACGCCGCCGATGACCACTAAGGCCTCACCGAAGTCGCACTGGGCGTGTCCCGGCGGATGGGACAACGGCACGAACATCTCCCTGGTCTGACGGCGATGCTCTCTGACGTAGTCCTTGACCGTGGTGTATCCGCCGTCGAACCCGTACTCGTCCCTGAGGCGCTCGAAGATGCGCTTGGCCGTGTGGCGCTGCTTCCTGGGGCGCGCGAGATCGTCCTCCAGGATCCGGTCGATGACTCCGGTGTAGGGCTCAAGCTTGGGACGCCGGGGTGGGGTCTGTCGCCGATACCCAGGAGGCACGGAGTAGGCCAGCATTTTGCGCACCGTGTCCCGGTGCAGGCCAAACTCCCTGGAGACCAATGCTCTTGCCCTCCACCATCACCGCCCAGCGAACCCGCAGATATACGTCCACTTTGTACATCCATCGCACCACCCATAAGCTCGACTTGAATCCTATGAATGGCGGCGAACGGTCCAATTTGCAACCGCCGTTTGTCAGAGATTACCCGCCCGCACGGGACAATTTACCTCCGCCCTTTACAGAATTTGAGGCCGCTTGACTCGTAGGCTGTGTGGTACTTTCTGTCGGATCAAGCTTTCCAGCCCGAGAGACTCCAGCAGCACGTGATGCATCTCAGAACGGCAAACCGTTGATGAAAAATATTGATACAGCGTTGAATTCGCGCTCAACTTCTGGAAGTAAGTCATTCCTACGCTGACAATACTCGCGTCCGCACTGTTCAACTCGGCAGCAAATTGGTTCTTGGATTCAAGCACGGCCTTCAGCCCTGACTAATTTGTGACAGCATCTAGTAGTCCATCAGTGTTGAATTAAGGGATAGAGGGACTTGAGCTTGATGCGCGCGTCCTGGGTGGTGAAACGCCAGTTGGCCCGAATTGCGTTTTGGTTCCGCTGCCCTTGCCAAGCCTTGGTTTCCTGCTTCAATGTCTGCTGGTCCGGTATCCGGCGGTCCAGACACTGGCGCGCCAGCACTCCCAGTTCTATCTCGGCCATGTTCAGCCAACTGCCGTGCTTGGGCGTGTAGTGGATTTCCAGCTTTTCGGCAATGCGTCTCGCCTCGGCAGGCTCGAAGGCCTCGTACAGGGACGAGAGGCGGTGGGTGTTCAGATTGTCCATCACCAAGACTATCCGGTCTTTGTCCGGGTAGTCCACATCCACCAGTTGTCGCACCACCCGGGCCCAGTCAGCCTTGGTTCGCTGGTCCGTCACCTCCACCCGCCGCCACCCCTCCAAGGGCGCGAACAGCATAAACAGGTTGCTCACCCCGTTGCGCTCGTATTCGTAATCGTAGGCCATGGCAGTCCCCGGACGCGGCGCCAAGGGGGTGCGGGTCTCCCTCACCTGTTGCTTGCTGGTCTCGTCCAGGCACACCAGCACCTCGTTGTCCTCGAACTGACGGTGATACACCTCCAGCACGTCCTCCATGGCACAGACGAACTCGGCATTGGCCTTGGGCGGGATGCACCAGCACTCCTTCAGCCAAGGCTTGAGTTCGTTTTTTTCAGCGTTTGGCGCACCGTCTCGGGGCTGATGCTGTCCACTATCTCACATTGCACCAGCCGGTCAGCCAGCAGTTGCAGCGTCCAACCGGCACGGCCCTCCGGCGGTTCGCTACAAGCGAGGTGAGTCAGGTGGGCCTCTCCTTGGCCGTCCAGCTTCCTCGGGCGGCGGTTGACCTGCTCCCTGCGTCCCAAGGCTGCCTCCACTCCCTCCTCAACACAGCGGCGGCGCACCCGTCCCACCGTGGCGTCCCCCACCCTCAGGACCCGGGCTATTTCCTCGTCCTTCATCGCCCCGCGCTCTTGATTTTCATCGCTGAGCAGCATAATGCGGGCGTGGGTCTGTTTATATGCTGCCGTCCGTCCCCGGGACACCAGTCCCTTCAGTTCCTGTTGCTCCTCTACACTCAGACTGACCCGGTACCTCTTCGCTGGCATCCCCATCCTCCCAACATCACCTTAGCTTTTGACGTGTCCCGGCAATACCACAGCTAATTATCTATCAATCCTACGCTGTTGCACTACTAGGGTAATACCTGCGGCGTTGCAAACCTCCCTAAACACAAAGAGACTAACCAACGCGTTAGTGTCTAAAAAGGCACTCTTGGAAGAGTCAATGAAATTCTCAGCACTCATTCTTCCTTGGCCCCTGGGAACAACGCTTCTTCGGCATGCTGTAAAATTTCAATCCGAAGTGGCGCAGATTCCTGTTGTTCCACAGCGATGTAAGCGGCGGAGGTAAATTGTCCCGTGCGGGCGGGTAATCTCTGACAAACGGCGGTTGCAAATTGGACCGTCCGCCGCCATTCATAGGGTTGTAGCCGACCCCATGGATGGTGCGATGGATGTACAGAGTGGACGTATATCTGCGGGTTCGCCGGGCGGTGATGGTGGAGGGCAAGAGCATTCGGGAAGCTGCCCGGGTGTTCGGCCTGCACCGGGACACGGTGCGCAAGATGCTGACCTACTCGGTTCCGCCGGGCTATCGCCGGCAGACCCCACCAAGAAGGCCCAACCCTTCGACAAGCTCAGGAGGAGCCTTTCACCGGCGTCATCGACCGGATCCTGGAAGATGACCTAAAGCGCTCCAGGAAGCAGCGGCACACGGCCAAGCGCATCTTCGAGCGTATCAGGGACGAACATGGCTACGACGGCGGATACACCACGGTCAAGGACTACGTCAGAGAGAATCGCCGTCAGACCAGGGAGATGTTCGTGCCGTTGTCCCATGCGCCGGGACACGCGCAGTGCGACTTTGGCGAGGCCCTGGTGGCCATCGGCGGCGTGGAGCGTAAGGCCCACTGCTTCGTCATCGACCTGCCCCACAGCGACGGCTGCTTCGTGAAGGCCTATCCTGCGGAGACCACCGAGGCCTTCCTTGACGGGCACGTATCAGCGTTCGCCTTTCTGGGCGGAGTGCCCCAGAGCATCCTCTACGACAATACCAGGCTGGCTGTTGCCCGGATCCTGGGCGACGGCCGACGCCAGCGCACCCGCGCCTTCACGGAACTCCAGTCCCACTACCTGTTCGAGGACCGGTTCGGGCGTCCCGGCAAGGGCAATGACAAAGGCAAGGTCGAGGGCCTGGTGGGGTACATGCGGCGAAACTTCCTGGTGCCGGTGCCATCCTTCGAGAGCTTCGATGCGCTGAATGCATACCTGGAGCGGCGCTGCCTGGAACGAATGGACGCCCAGCTCAGGGGACATACGGAGACCATCGGTCAGAGGATGGAGCGGGACCTGGACGCCCTGCTGCCCCTGCCTCCGGTGGCCTACGACGCGTGCGACAAGCAGGCTGGCCGGGTGAGTTCCCTGTCCCTGGTCAGGTACAGGACCACCGACTACTCGGTGCCGGTGGCCTACGGATACCGGGACGTACTGGTACGGGGCTACGTCGACGCAGTGGTGATCAGCTGCGGGTCCGAGGTCATCGCCAGGCATCCCAGATCATACGACCGGGACGACTTCGTCTACGACCCCATCCACTACCTGCCGCTGTTGGAGCGTAAGCCGGGAGCTCTGGACCAGGTCGCGCCCCTGCAGGGCTGGGCTCTGCCCGATGAGTTCGGGACGCTGCGGCGTCTGCTGGAATCCAGGATGGGACGGCGGGGCAAGCGGGAGTATGTGCAGGTGCTCAGGCTGCTGGAGACCTTCTCCCAGCAGGAGGTGCACGCAGCCGTCAGGGACGCCATCAGGCTGGGGTCGCTGAGCTTTGACGCGGTGAAGCACCTGCTGCTGTGCCGGCTGGAGGGGCGGCCGCCCAGGCTGGATCTGGAGCTCTATCCCTACCTGCCCCGGGTCCGGGTCAGCACCACGTCCGCCGCGGACTACATGACCCTGCTGTCTGGGAGGGCGGCATGAACGACCGGTCGACGCTGCTCTTGGAACACCACCTGAAGGAGCTGAAGCTGCCCAGCATCCTGAGAGAGTACGGGAAGATGGCCGCGCAGTGCGCCGCCGAGGGTGTGGACCATCCCCAGTACCTGCTGCGCCTCGCCGAGCTGGAGCTCATCGACCGCCACCAGCGCATGGTGGAGCGGCGGATCCGGGCCGCCCGATTCCCCGCGGTCAAGAGTCTGGACACCTTCGACTTCCCGGCCATACCGTCGTTGAACAAGGCCTTGGTGATGGAACTGGCACGCTGTGAATACATCCAGCGCCGGGAGAACGTCATAGCCGTTGGCAACAGCGGCACCGGCAAGACACATGTGGCCCTGGGGCTGGGCTTGGCCGCCTGCCAGCGCGGGATGTCTGTGGGTTTCACCACCGCCGCCGGTCTGGTGCATGAGATGATGGAGGCCAGGGACGAGAGACTGCTGTTGAACTTGCAGAAACAACTGGCCCGGCTCAACCTGCTGATCATAGACGAACTGGGCTTCGTGCCCCTGTCCCGCACTGGCGCGGAACTGCTCTTCGAGGTCTTCAGCCAGCGCTACGAGCGGGGATCCACAATGGTGACCACCAACCTGCCCTTCGACGAGTGGACCGAGGTATTCGGCTCGGAACGCCTCACCGGAGCGCTGCTGGACCGCCTCACCCACCACGTCCACATCCTGGAGATGAACGGCGAGAGCTACCGGCTCAAGCGCAGCCGGGAGAATGCCGCACCGCCACCACCAGCCGAACCCGACGAGGAATAGCCGCACCGCCAACGCCGTCTCCTCCTGTTCTTGTAACGCCGCCACTCCGACCAATTTACTGCCGTATGTCATCACATCAATGGTACACGATCACGCCGCCCCAGTGGCCCATTATCTCGGCGCCATTGACAATTGCCCTAGCCTGAGGGAGCTCATCCCTCAGAGTCCACTCGTTGTGGCTGGCAGCGGCAGACCATACTAGGGTGCCAGCTGTGTCCACTGACCCCATCTGCACGTCTCTTCCATAGACTGTCCTGGCTCGATAGGCCGCAAATTCATCTACGCCAATGGCCACCACAGGAGGTTCTACATCCCACCAGATACGGTCCCGGGGACCCCGTGCAGATCGGATGTACAGGGATCCGGGCCGCAGGCTGCGGGACTGGTAGTCCTCCTGGGGCAGCAGGCCAGACCAGAGGAAGGGGACGGAGATATATCGTGGGCGATTGTCACCCCGATCAAAACGCCAAGTGGTTGCGACGTGCAGACGACCACTCGGTAACCACAAGACATCCTCCAAGGTGGGCTTACCCATCCAGACAAAACTGCTACAGGATGGGTCCGAATACCTTGATTGCCACTCGAATGGTTCCGCGAGACCGCAGGTCCAGAGGGTGGGAAGGATTTCATACAGGGATTCGATCATCGGAAGCCACTGCAGCATCCTTGTGGCTCCCTCTTCTGTCATCTGCCAGGTCAGGGGCAGCGCCGGTCGAGTCAGACCGTGGTGCCCAAAAGGTTTTTTCACGTGCATGACACCCGACCGAGCCAACACATACCGACGTTGAATCCGAAGCGTGCCCCCCGAGTCGCGGCCGGCCATCCGTTTCTTCCTCTCCAGTTCACCAAAAGCATCGTGAATGTCAGCAACCGAATACTCGAGCCGTCCGGCGAGATTCCCGGCTGAGGACCAAGGCTGCTGAGCCAACACCACCAATATCCGCTCCTTAAGAGGAAAATCTGCCAGACTTGCATCCTCTACCCGTCCTTCTGAAGGGAAACGAAAGGACGGTATTGCGCCCGGGTGCTGCATGGTCACCACCTACTCCTCATCTAGTGTGTATCGCGTCCAATGTGCCGCGCCTTTAAGTAGCCATACGCGTCTCTGAACCTATCTCCATGAACCACCCGTTGCGTCTTCCGCCGCCATCTGAGCCTCCTCCAGCTTCTTGGCGAATGTGTGCAGCGACTCCAGCAACACGAGTTTGCGCCTGCCCATCCGAAAGTGTGGCAATGTTCCTGCCCTGACGTATTCGTCCACGGTGGAAGGTGCAACTCCCAAAAGGGACGCCGCTTGTTCAATCGATATCGCCACTGGTAGCGGTGTGGCAACCAAGGACACCCCGTAATCGGTCAAACCAGCTTGGCCTACCAGCTTTCCGATCTGCCCCAGTAGGTGCTTCAACCGCTGCTCCTCAGAACCGATCCGTGTACCCATCGAATTCCACTGCCTCCACATGCCCATTTCTGTACTTTCGGCCTGTCTCTTTTTCTCGCCTTCCATCTCTCCGGCCAGATCCTGATTACGAGGCTATAAAGATTGTTATCCAATCTCGTTAAAACCCGGTTTGTTGATAGCGGGCGAAAATAGTGATGCCGGTTGATCCGGATCGGTGGATGCCCGGTTAGTCAGCACTCATATCGGGGCAACGGTCATCCTGGAAGCCCGAGAGGAGGGGAATATCAAATGAGAGGACACATAAGGAAACGAGGAAAGCGCTCATGGGCTATCGTAGTTGACGTGGGACACCATCCCACTACAGGCAAGCGGAAACAGGAGTGGATACCTGTCAAGGGTACCAAGAAGGATGCTGAAAGAAGACTCCCTGAAGTGCTCCGCGAACTGGAAGAAGGTACCTTCGTCAAACCGTCCCACCTGACGGTGTCGGAGTACCTGACCCAGTGGATGCGGGACTACGTGGCCATAACGGTACGCCCCACTACGGCTAGGGGCTACGCGACCATCGTGAGGCGGATTCAGAGAAGTTCGCTGTCCCAGATAAAGCTGACCGCGCTTAAACCGACACAGGTACAGAGATACTATTCTGATCTCCTTGACGAAGGACTGTCCGCGCAGACAGTGCATCACCACCATGCTCTCCTGCACGGAGCGATTGGCCAGGCGCTGAACTGGGACATGCTGTCCAAGAATGTGATCGACAAGGTCAAGTCGCCCAAGGTATCGAGACCGGAACTACGCATCCTCACCGGTGATGAAGTGCGGCGTCTGTTGCGGCACGTTGAGGGGACGGACTATCACTTGCCGATTCACTTGGCGCTTTACACCGGATTGCGTCGGTCGGAGATCTGCGGACTGTTCTGGAGCGACCTGAACCTTGAGGAGAGCTCCCTCAGGGTGGTCCGAACTATGGTATCCACTACCGGAGAACCTGCTCACATCGGTGAACCGAAATCGCAGCGCTCTCGAAGGGTGGTTGCCTTTGGGCCGGAAACCACCGAGCTACTGAAAGACTGGAGAGCTGTACTCGGTGAGCACGGCCCCTTGGAGAGGTCGCAGATTTGCGCCCGCCAGGACGGCAGCAGTATCCTTCCAGATGTGTTAACACGAAGGTTCAGAGAGATAATGAAGGCCTGCAAGATACAGGGCATTCGCTTCCACGACCTGAGGCATACCCATGCCACAGTCCTACTGACTTCGGGAGTGCCGATTCACGTCGTCTCCGCCCGACTGGGTCATGCCAGCATCCAGACCACTGTAGGCACCTATGGCCATGTCATACCTGCCACTGAGGTGCAAGCGGGCAGGATAATCGAACAAAGGCTGGCGGCGTGACGTTTGCAGAATGCTCGGCACGATGCGAAAATAGAAGCAATTCGTATCTGATGCCGGTGTAGCTCAGTGGCAGAGCAGCGGTTTCGTAAACCGCAGGTCAAGGGTTCGAATCCCCTCACCGGCTCCATTTACTCATCGCTGGCATCAGCTATCCCTCCGCATTCCCTCCTTCCGCACCTCTCATTTATATGCTTTCGTCATTGCGCGTATAATGTTGCCAACTATTTTGGACGGGGCGGTATTTGCTGATGAAATTCGGACTTTTTTACCAGATCCAGGTGCCCAGGCCCTGGGATGAGCAAAGCGAGGCGCGACGCATCTGGGAGGCGCTGGATCAGATCGAATTCGCCGAGGAGATGGGTTACGACAGCGTCTGGTTCTCGGAGCACCACTTCCGGCCGGTCTGGTCGCACAACAGCGCCCCAGACCTGACTCTGGCGGCGGTCACCCAGCGTACTTCCCGTATCCGCATGGGCATCGGCGTTGTGCTGGCTCCCATCCACCACCCGCTGCACACCGCCGCGCGCATGGCCACCCTTGACATCCTCAGCAAAGGACGGGTCGACGTGGGCCTCGGCCGCACCGGGTATCCCTACCAGCTGACGCCCTATGGGACCACGCTGGAAGATACCAGAGGTATGTGGGAAGAGTTCGCTCAGGTATTGCCTCGCATCTGGACCGAGGAGGAATTCAGCCACGACGGTGAGTTCTTCCACATTCCGCCCCGCAATGTGCTGCCCAAGCCGCTGCAGAAGCCGCATCCGCCCCTGTGGTCGGCCTGCGCCAGTGAGGAGACCACCCGCCGCGCCGGGGAGCTGGGCCTGGGCGCGCTGGTCGGCAGCGAGGGCGGCCCCGACCGGGTGGCCGGCACGCTGGAGTTGTACCAGAAGAGCCTCAACGGAGCCCACGGCCCGACGGTCAACAGCCAGAATGCGCTGATGACCGCCGGATTCTGCCACGAGGATCCCAAGGTCGCCAAGGCTCGCGGGACCGAACTGATCAGCTGGTACCTGGACCAGCAGAGGGAACGGGCGCGGCTGGTGTGGCGAGGCGTCGACCCGGCGACCGTGCCGCCCGACTACCAGGGCTACTACGAGCGGGACATGCGCCTGGCCGCCGGTCCCCACGATGGCGACCCCACGGCGGCAGAGGTGGTCGAGCGCGGCGCCAATTTCTGCGTAGGCACGCCTGATGACTGCATACGTTTCGTTGAGAACTACGAGGCCATGGGCATCGAGCAGATCTTCTGCCTCAGCGCCATCGGTCCGGCCAGCCACGAGGAAACCATGAACACGCTGCGCATGTTCGGCAAGCACGTCATTCCCCATTTCAAGGCCAAGGAAAAGGCTTAGTCCCGTTATTTCTGCAAAGACAGGAATCCAGACAAGGCCAGGGGCAGGGTAATTCTCCGGCCCCGGCATTTGTCAGTGCTGAGTGGTGGCCGGGAACTTTTTAGAACTTCGCTAATGGAGTAAGACAATGAAGGCAGGCGTGGTATTCCCCCAGACTGAGATCGGCGCCGACCCGGCAGCCGTAAGGGACTACGTCCAGGCGGCCGAAGGGCTGGGGTTCTCGCACCTCATCGTTTATGACCACGTTCTGGGCGCCGACACCACAAAGCATGCCAACTGGACCGGCGGGTATGTGCTCGAAAGCATGTTCCACGAGCCCTTCGTGTTGTTCGGCTATCTGGCGGGAATCACGACCTCCATCGAGCTGGTGACAGCGGTGCTGATCATCGGGCAGCGGCAGACAGCTCTTGTGGCCAAGCAGGCAGCCCAGTGCGATGTGCTGAGCAACGGCAGGCTGCGCCTCGGCGTGGGCGTCGGCTGGAACCACGTGGAGTACGAGGCTCTGGGCGAGGACTTCCACACACGCGGCGCCCGGCAGTCCGAGCAGATCGAGGTGCTGCGGCAGCTGTGGACCAACGATGTCATCGATTTCCACGGCAAATACCATGACATCTCCAATGCCGGCATCAACCCGCTGCCGGTACAGCGGCCAATTCCCATCTGGCTGGGCGCCGGCGGCAGGGCCAACCCCTCGCCCACAGACCGCGTGCTGCGCCGCGTGGCCCGGCTGGCCGACGGCTGGTTTCCCCAGGTCGGCCCCGACGACGCCCCGGCCGTACTGGAACGGCTGGCTGGTATGGCTGAGGCTGCAGGACGCGACCCGTCCGCCATCCTCATGGAGCCGCGCATTAACTCCGCCGACGGCGACCCGGAGTTCTGGCAGGCTCAGACCGAGACCTGGGCCGGGCTGGGAGCCACTCACATCTCTATCAACACCATGCGCGCCGGCTACCAGTCGCCGCAGGACCACATCAACGCCATCCAGCAGTTTCGCGAGGTTGTGGGGTAGATTACCGGGGCCCTCGAATATGCCCTGTCCGTGTACCCCAACTGGAGAAGTCCGACATGTGCGGCAGGTTCACCTTAATATCGAGCGTTAGCGATCTGCAGTTCAGATTCGGTTTCGCCATGGAACCCACCGACATCACTCCGCGCTATAACATCGCGCCCACTCAGCAGGTGCTCGCCGTGACCAACGACGGTACCCGGCAGGGCGAGATGTTGCGCTGGGGTCTCGTGCCGTCGTGGGCCAAGGACATCAAGATCGGCAACCGCATGATCAATGCCGTGAGCGAGACTGCGGCTTCCAAGCCTGCATTTCGCAGCGCCTTCCGGCGGCGCCGTTGCCTGGTGCTGGCCGACGGATTCTTTGAGTGGCGGAAAGAAGGCAAGAGGCGGGCGCCGCTGTACTTCACCCAGAAATCGGGTGAGCCCATGGCCTTCGCCGGGCTGTGGGAGAGCTGGAAATCGCCCGAGGGAGAGTGGGTTCGCTCCTGCACGGTATTGACCACGGCGGCCAACTCCTTCATCGAGCCGGTGCATAACAGAATGCCAGTTATTCTGTCTGCTGAGACTGAGCCCCTGTGGCTGGACCCCATCACCGAGGAGCCGGCCAACTTGGAACCGCTACTGGTGCCAGCGCCGGAGGAATTGCTGTCCGTCCGCGAGGTCTCGCCGGTGGTGAACAACGCCCGCAGCGAGGGCCCCGGATGCATTGCCCCGCAAACACCTGCTGAAGAGGTGAGGCTGTTCAGGTAGCGGCAGAGGCAGCCCCTCCCGTTACCAACCGCGGCCGCCTGTTCATGGCGGTTATGACGCTGGCGGCCCACCTGGCTGCCGGTCTGAACCTCTTTGCCCTCTCGCCCTTGCTGCCACTGGCAATAGAGGAATACGGGATCAGCCATTGGGCGGCGGGGATGCTGGTATCCCTACCAATGCTGGTTGGCGCGGCTATCGGGATCCCCGGCGGAAAACTCATCGCCCGCATAGGTGTTAAACGGGCCTATATGTGGGCGTGGGTGGCCTTGGCGTTGCTGGCCCTCGCACCGGTCGTTCCCAATTTTTGGGTGTTGCTGGCACTGCGCCTGGCATACGGCGTGGGTCTGGCGCTTGTGGTGGTGGCTACCGGCCCACTGGTGATGCAGTGGTTCAAGCCCAAAGAAATGCTGATCATCAATTCCCTCAACACCGCCATCCTGAGCGCGGGCATATCTGCATCTATAGCTGGAGCTGTTCCGTTAGCCGAGTTGCTGGGCTGGAAGACAACCCTGACAGTGCTTTCAGGTGTCGGGATTGTGGGAATGATTCTCTGGCCTCTGGCTCCCAAGGACCGAGATAGCGGCGAAGTACGCCTGGGCATTTCGGTTCGGGAGGTAGTTTCGGTGCTGCGAGGGCGCGCAGTCGCCCTACTTGTGGCCGCCGACGCTGGAATATTCATCCAGTTCACTGCACTGACGACCTGGCTGCCAGCCTTTTACGCCGAGGAGCGGGGCATTTCAGCACAGGCGGCTGGGTTCATAACCAGCATCCTGCCATTCGTCGGCATTTTCGCCGTGCTGGCGGGCGGGGCAGTTCCGCTGCTGTTTGAGTCCTACCGATCAGCATTTCAGCGCTTCGGAGGGCTGGGCGACTTTCTGTTCTCCTTCCGCGGAGTGATGGCTTTTTCAGGTGTGTTGGCAATTCTGGGCGGGCTGGGATCGTTCCTTTTCGGAAATTTGCTTGGAATTTATGTCTCGGTTGTGGTCCTGGGCATAGGATCCTGGTTCTATGTCCCGGTTCTGCTGACGATTCCAATGAGGTTGGCCGGAGCGACTCCGGAGCGCGTGGCAGCGGTGTGGGGATCATATATGACCTTTTCCGGCCTCGGGATGTTCATTTTCCCGATTCTCGTGGGTTGGCTTTATGGCACCTTCAGCTCCTACTATCCTGGTTTCATCATTTGCGCCGTGGCAAGCTGGGCGCTGCTTATTGCGAGCGTCCTCTTGCCAAAAGACGCGGGCACACAGAGCTCCTAATCTTGATTGACAAGGCACGATTCCGGCGCGTAGGGTTACGGCGGTTCCCCTGTATAAAAAGGAGGTTTGTTATGGCGAGAATCCCCGCCGCGACGAGAGAAAATGTCCCGCAGGACCAGCTTGCAGAGTTCGACCAACTGGTACAGGGCCTGGGCGGTGTTCCACTCCACGGCCCCGGTTCAATCATGATCCACGTCCCCAAAGCCCACCAGGCTGCCACTGCACTCAATCTGTACCTTCGCAATGAGTCGTCTCTTTCCCCGGCAGCACTCGAACTGTCCATGCTGCTGGCTGCCCGGGAGTACGACTGCCAGCACATCTGGAACGCCCACGCCGCGGCCGCCCGCGCAGCCAGCGTGCAGGACGGCGTGGTGGACGCCATACGTGACGGCACTCCCCTGCCGCCCCTTACCGACCTCGAGAGAGCGGTGATCAACTATGCCCGCGAGTTCTTCCAGGACCGGAAGGTGGGCCGCGGCGCCTTCCAGGACGCACTGGAACAGTTGGGCAAGCAGGGCCTGATCGAGCTGACGCTGGTCATAGGCAACTACAGCCTCCTGGCCTTCCTGATCAACGTCTTCGACCCCGACCTGCCCCCCAA
The DNA here is from genome assembly GCA_965261885.1 of Dehalococcoidia bacterium. Lineage (GTDB taxonomy): Bacteria > Chloroflexota > Dehalococcoidia > Lucifugimonadales > UBA3495 > VXOI01. The sequence continues at coordinate 176,726 of CBDHDY010000001.1, read as the reverse complement.
CCGCACCGAACCCCTGCTGCCGGGGTAAAGGGGCAACCCCCCCAATTCCCAAAGTCATCTCCCCATAGCGGAGAGGGTCAGGATGCCTCAATTACCCCCTCCCCCTGAGGAGGAGGGTCAGGGTGGCTCAAAAATTCCCTCTCCCCCTGGGAGAGGGTTGGGGTGAGGGCGTAACCCAAAGATGAAAAGCCCCACATTGAAAGCCAGAAACCTGCAAAAGCGATCCACAGACGCAGAGATTGCCTTCTGGAATCTTCTGCGTAATCGCCGATTGACGGACTACAGGTTTCGCCGGCAAGTGCCTGTAGGCAAATATATTGTGGACTTCCTGTGCTTCGAGCGTAAGCTGTTGGTGGAATTGGATGGCGGGCAGCATCAAGAGCGAACAGAATATGATACTGAACGTACCCGTGTGCTGGAATCCAGAGGGTATCGGTTACTCAGGTTCTGAAACAATCAGGTGGCTGAAGAAAAAGGAGCAGAGCTTGAAGCGATATTGATTGCCTTGCAGGAGGGGACGCCCTCACCCTGACCCTCTCCCGGAGGGAGAGGGGACTTTCGTACATGGCTTAAGAATATCTACTTTAAAAGATACATTGAAAGGAGAAGACACCATGCCGGTTACACCCTTCAAAATCGAAGTCCCCGACTCCGTGCTGGAGGACTTGAAGGCACGGTTGGAGCGTACCCGTTGGCCGGATGAGCTTCCGGGCGTTGGCTGGGAATATGGCTCCAATATGGACTACATCAAGGAGCTGGTGGAGTACTGGAAAAACGACTTCGACTGGCGCAAGCAGGAGTCGTTGATCAACAGCTGCTCCCACTTCAAGGCGCCAGTGGATGGGAGGCAGGTCCACTTCATTCACGAGAAGGGCAAGGGTCCGAACCCGCTGCCCCTGATCATCACCCACGGCTGGCCCGGCACGTTCTTCGAAATGCACAAGGTCATACCGCTGCTGTCAGACCCGGCGGCCCACGGCGGCGACCCGGCTGACGCCTTCGATGTCGTCGCACCCTCAATGCCCGGCTACGGATTCTCCGACGCCGCTCAGGAGCGTGGACTGGACGTGCTGGCCGTCGGCGATGTGATGGCCAAGCTGATGACCGAGCAGCTGGGTTACCAGCGATTCGTGGCCCAGGGTGGAGACTGGGGTGCCAGCGTAACCGCCAGGCTGGGCCACATGCACTCCGACCATTGCATCGGCATCCACACCACGTCGGTGACGCGCCCCACGCCTTACATGGGACCGGGTTCGCAGCCGCTATCCGAGGCCGAGCAGGGTCTGCTCCGGCAGCGCGAGGAGTGGCTGGCCGCCGAGGGCGGATACTCTCACATCCAGGGAACCAAGCCCCAGACGCTGGGCTATGGGCTCAACGACTCGCCCGCCGGACTGTGCGCCTGGATCGTCGAGAAGTACCGCACCTGGAGCGACTGCCACGGGGATGTGGAATCCAGTTACACCAAGGACGAGCTCCTGACCACCGTGACCATCTACTGGGTGACGCAGTCGATCAACTCGTCCACCCGCCTGTACTACGAGACGCTGCGCAAGCCGTGGGACTTCGCCCAGGGCGAGCGCATCAACGTACCCGTGGGCGTGGCGGTGTTCCCCGCCGAGATCAGCCGCCCGCCGCGCGAGTGGGCCGAGCGCTCTTACAATGTGCAGCAGTGGACGGTCATGCCCAGCGGAGGCCACTTCGCGGCCCTCGAGGAGCCGGAGCTGCTAGTGGAGGACGTCCGCAACTTCTTCCGCCCCCTGCGTTAGTCTCAACAGGCCTGGCGTTAACCGCAGCTAGCATCCCATTGTGCCCTGCCACTCATCCCACCTCCCGCCACGGTGTGAGTGGCAGGGCTCTATAATTGCCACGTCCTCCCCGGGCAAGCATGGGACGATAATCACGCCCACCTATAGGAAAGAGTCACCACCCCCAGGAGCCTCCCATCTCAGTTAACAGCCTCGCCGTCTACTGGCTCCGGTCCTATTCCGGGGTCTTGCTGTTGGTGGCCTTCCTGCTGAACATGGCCACCGGCTTTGTCCAGTTCGGCTATAGTCTCACCTTGCCGTCCATGGAGGAGGCGCTCCACCTCTCACACACTGATGCAGGACTGCTCATAACCGCTACGGCAGCGACACGCATGGGTGGTTCCCTGGCCTCGGGCACGCTGTCTCCGCGCTATGGCAGCCGCTCCATCACGGCCGGTGGAACGCTGGCCGTCGGCGTGAGCATGGTGCTGCTGGGGTTCGCTCAGAACTACACCGCCGCGCTGGGGGCAGCCGTGCTGATGGGTATAGGCAGCGGAGCCGCCCTCACACCGGTCATGGGCCTGCTGTCCTCCTGGTTCCGCCTTCGAGACCGGGGGTTGGCCGCAGGGCTCGCTGCTTCGGGCGGCAGCATCTCGTTCATAGCCGCCGGAGTCGCCGTTCCCATCCTGACCGGGTCTAACTGGGACGACGGCTGGCGTCACAGCTGGCAGTTGTCCGGGGTCGTGATCCTGGTGATCGGAGTCGTTTCTCTGCTGCTCGTACGAGAGCGGCCGGACGAACCCCTGGAAACAGCACGTCGGCCGGATCCTCCCCGCTCTGCCTGGCCTGTCGAGGCATTCAAGCACCCTGCCGTGTGGCTCATCAGCCTGCTGGCCTTCACCTCCGGCTGGTCGCAGAACTTGTTCACGACCTTCTTTGGCCTGTACCTGACCCAGGAAAACGGGGTCACTTTGGCCACTGCAGGTCAGTTGGTCATCCTGATCGGCGTGCTGAGCATCGGCAGCGGTGTGGCTTGGGGATGGATGTCAGACAAGCTGGGACGGGGGCAGGGCTTTGCCTGGTCATTCCTGGTCCAGGGGGCGGCCTTCGTGCTGCTGGCGGTTGCTCCGGGGTTTGTCACGTTTCTGATATCGTCCGCACTGATGGGGGTCACGCTCAGGGCGGCCTACACTATATGTGCCGCATCATCGGGCGATTACGTACCGGTGCGCTTCTCGGCAGCTGCTTTTGCGCTGATGTCGGTGGGGGCTGGGCTGGGCAGTACCGTATCTCCGACCATTGGCGGCCTGTTGGCTGACTTCGTGGATATGCGGTGGGTCTTCTGGCTGGCTACCGGCGGCTCCGTCTTCGGGATGGGAGGAGCCTTCTACCTGCAGACCCGCAGGCAGGCCAACGCTCCCTGAAGACTGGCCTGGCTGGCGCCACCCGCGCTGGCTACCGGCCGAGGGTCCTGGAAATCTGAAACTGCCGCATCTTCCGCAGGAAAGTTGCCCAGGAGGCACGAATTTCCTCTTGCCGGACTCTCGCGGCCACGGCCTTGAATCCCTCCACGGCACCGAAGGACAGCCCTGCCAATGAGCCACCCACGACCGCGTCAAGGATGAAATGATTGCCGGTGATGGTGATGGCAAAGAAGGTAAGAGCCGGGTAGCACACACCCGCCACCTTGAAGCCCCCCGGCAACGACCTAACCCAGTAGACGCCGAGAATCACCGTCCAGCTGAAATGCAGGCTGGGCATGGCCGCTGAGGTGTTGTAGAAAGCGGCCATCGACTCGCTGCCGTAGAAAGTGGGACCGAACGCCTGAATTGTGTCCACCAACCCGACGCCCGGGAGAGCAAAGGGCGAGGCCACTGGAAACAGGGCAAAGATCGTCAGGGCGACGATGAGATTAATCAGGACAACGGTGCGGAAGTAATAGTACTCGCGCCTGTTGCGCCAGAACAGGTACACCGCCAGCACGAGGATTACAGGCCAGTAAGTAAGTATGTAGGTCCAGTTGAGAAAGACGACGAGCGGTTTGACTTTGTCGATGGCCCAGGACTGCCAACCCGGTTCCCACAAAAACCACAGTTCCCGCTGCAGCTCAGCGATGCGCCCGCCGTTGAATATGCCGACTTCCCGGATATTGTCGTAGAACAGCCCCCTGCTGAATACGTAGACCAGGTAGGCTCCTACATACAGGGCGACTTCGGCCAGTACCCGCCATTGGTCAGCAGCCCATCGCGCAACCGGCGAACGGGGGCACGCCGCCAGCCACTGGGCCGCCGGTGTCTGTTGTACAGTTGCCAGCCACTCCATCGCCCAAGGAGGAAGGACAGGAGCCCGGACAGCTCCGGGCATCCGCCAACGAGCCCATCGGCGTCGGCCGTTACCAGATCCAGCGGCCCTCATCGCCTGATACCTCCATCTGGCGTCTCTTGCCGGCAATCAAACTGTCGGGCGCCATAGAATTGTCGATCATGGTTCTTCGTGTTTCTTGTAAGACTGAAACTGAATTAGTGCCTGATGAGCTGGTGGTACTGCTCCAGTAAGATGAAAATAATGAAGTACGAAAACTGCGCTGGAAAAATGGATGAGAACCAAGTGTTGGGACGCCAGAGGGTTGTGCCTCGCTCTAGTGCGAAACCGCCTTTCTCTGTCGCCAGGGCACTTGCCGACAACAGCGGTCGGCATACTCACGGTTTACCGGGCTGCCGCGATGCGCCCGCGGATCCTTGGGCGAGCAATTGGAGCGCGAGTATATGCTCGAAAGTGGAGTTGCAGCAACTCCCACGCCCGCGTTGCCTGACAGGCGCCACTGGCCTGGAGGGAAAATCGCAACCCTGTGAGCAGCGCTAGCCCACGAGTAGTTGTTTTCAGCCTGCTGGCTGAGCAAATACAAGGTCCGCTCTGTTACACGCGCGGTCGTTGCCATGGTTACACACTGCCGTTAGATCGGACTTACCCGTTTTCAGCGGCATTGATCCGGAGATCTGCGAAACCTGCCAAGTCTCAACTCTTTGTTACAGGGGCCCAACTGAACGCTGTCCAGTTATCATACAATTTCGACAATACCCTGAGCAACAATCCCGAAACAGTTTTCATGGAATTGGTACGAAGTCATAATTGCGACGCGGCGCGGCTGGCTGGCTGGAAACGCCCATCCGGATCGCGGCTTTGACTTCACCTAAAGCGCAAAGCGGGCTTTGCAAATACGCATTGCTCGATAGTGAGCAAGCTTTCGGAATTTCTGCAGCGAGCATAAAACTTGCCTTTGGCCGAACCCATCCCACCATCGGAGTCATCCTGCAAATTGGCTGGGATTGCGCGATATTCCGACATCTCTTGTTCAAGGGGCCGCACTGAAATCTGTCGGCCGACGCAAGCATGTTCACTTCCCACCTGTTAGGATCTGAGACTGGTGGCTACATCTCCTGACCTTGGGGCGCCCCGTTGGGCCCCACGATGACCTTGGTGCGGAAGGACTACTGTACAGAAAAAATATTGAAATTCCATTCCTCGGCAAGAGAGACAGTGAACATGTCCAGCGACAGTGCAGGCAGCGTGGCAGACATAAATATCGCGTTCCTTCGCGGGATCAATGTGGGGGGCAGGAACAGGTTGCCGATGCGAGATCTCACTGCGATGTTTGTTGACGCGGGCTGCTCTAACGTTCGGACCTACATTCAGAGCGGGAACGTTCTGTACCAACCGGGGACGGCACTGGGAGATGACATACCCTCGGCCATCAGTTCGTCGATTCTGAGCCGGTTCGGTTATCGGATTCCCGTAATTGCCCGCACTGCGCAGGAACTCAGGGCAATCGTGAGGGCCAATCCCTTCGTGAAATCCGGGGCTGACACAGACAAACTGCACGTCGTCTTCCTGGCTGAACAACCTGACACACCCCGCGTCGAAGCCCTCGACTCGAATCGTTCACCTGGCGACGAATTCACGGTGCTTGGCCGCGAAGTCCATCTCTACTGCCCCAATGGGCTCGCCCGCACCAAGCTCACCAACAGCTACTTCGACTCCGCACTTTCGACAATCAGCACTGTGCGTAACTGGAGAACGGTTCTAAAACTTCTCGACATGGTGGAGGAAATCGGCTGACGGAACTTGGAAGGAGCCTGGGCAACCCCTGCGTCCTGGTCCCCCGCGAAATCCCGCGTCTTACACAAGCCGATAGGAAGTGCGGGTGGGGGTGAGGGAAGAACAACCCGGATGAGGCAGCCATGCCCCACTCGGCATGGGGCGATTCAATGGTGGGCCTGGATGGACTCGAACCAACGACCTCGGTCTTATCAGGACCGTTGTGAGAAACCAACCCAATTCAGGCCATTTCAGATACGAAATGTCAGGTGCACTGCCCCCTTTTTTTGAATAGGACTGAGGTCACTATTTGCTTTAATTACAGGTCCGCCAGGACTTTTCGGACCCGTCCGATCGTATTCACTCTTCCGATGGGCGGTATGGGCGCGGCATCTTCACCATCGTGCTCCATTATAGCCCAACCGATATTTGCGTCTAGCTTCACCCTCCTGGCCACCAGACCGAATTCCGTTTCCATCACATAGATTTTCCCGTCCAGCCATTCTCGACTGAGCCGGTCAACCAAAACAAGGGATCCCTCCGGCAGCGTAGGGGCCATTGCGTCCCCTATGATCCACATGAATTGACATACCTGAGGGCGTGTCGCCAATTCCCCAAGTAGCACCCGCGGCAGAGCCAACCTGCGTTTGAAGGTCTCGTCGTATTTGAGCGCCCCTGAATCCGGAGCGGCCCCTACCTCCACCAATTCCACGACATCAACGCCGCCGTTATTCTGCTCATCCGGTGGGTCAACCAGAGAGCCCACCGTGACCCCGAGTTCCTCCGCGACCTCTCTCAGGGTCGGGAGCAATATACCCGATTGGCCGTTGATTACGCGGTAAAGCCAATTGGGAGAATGCCCAAGAGCCATGGCCACGGCATAGGCCGATTTTCCGCTAGCCTCGAGACACTGCTTCAAATTTTTGGCCACGACCAAATCCACCGAAGACTGCGGCATATGACCTCCTACGTTGACAGAACAGGCACTAGTGAGTACACTGAACAGTACTTAGTAAGTATATATTCCGTCAAGGCCATAGGTTCCGATGACTGAGCCTCAAAGCGATGCGGCCCGGCAAAAGTATGTCCGAGAAGCTGTGGAAATTTGCCCATCCTGCAAGGGGACTGGGCGAGTAACCAGCGAAGGAGCCAAGTCCCGGGCTCGCAAGGGCGGCGTTCACTCCTACATCCGCAGCCTGGAGGCGGGACAGCTCTCGATGACGGAGAGAGGCAGGCGCGGAGGGCGACCCGAGGAGCCGTCGCTTGCCGACCTCATAGATATTGACCGGGGTACGAGGGCTCGTGAGCCCAAAGGAGTTGGCACCTGAGAGCACGTAGTTCTCGCACCCCGGTCCATGTCTATTGGGTTGAGTTCGACCCCAACACATTTTCCAGCGGGCTATCTCTCGCGATTCTATTCGCATTCTATCACGACAAGAGCTTTGGGCAGGGAATCAGGGAACGACGACCCAGAGAGAACGCGGGATACGTGCCGAGCAGCGACGTTGTCGGCTTACTTCTCGCCGCCATTGCGGAGGTTGTGTGCAGAAGGCCGATGCAATGGTGGGCGGGGGTTCACAGAGCATTCCAGTCTGCCACCGTTGTGGTGTGCCATTAAGCAATGCCATCGTGATGGACATTCACTGCGGATGGTATGAGGCATTGGCTCAAGATATATCACCCATGCCTCTGAATCCTGTGCACCGTAGTGCGTAAGTGTCCCTCGCGGACGGGTAGTCGCTGAACAACGACACCCGGACCGGGTAACCCACCGCAACGGCTACCGGACACCGCATTACTTATTGTCGTTAATCAGCTGTCCTCCCGGACTTGGGGATGTGCGGGTCTATGGTGCCGACCCAAGTGTCCCGGGCACGTGTTCGACAGCCGGTGCCGTGGGTTACCTGTTCGGGAGTACGTTCGCCGTACCCGTAGCCGGTCTGGACCAAGACCTTGGCGTCCACAATCCCGTCCACCAGCGCCCTCAATGCATCCCTGTGAAAGTCCACGTCGCCGTACATCCTACTTGTGCCCGACAGTTTCAGACTGATTCTCTTACACAACCCTGTGGCCTCTATTCGTACCAATCCTTTCGACGAGTTCTGAAAGGAAGGGCATCGGGCTGCGTTGGAGTCTCGAGCGCGGGTGAATGCGGGGCCTGTTCCATTTCCCCGAAAGTCTTAAAAGTCCAATTTCAGAATCGGGTGTCAAATGGGATCATCCAATCTTGGAGGGGAATATATGCAAATGCGGTTGAATAACCCAACCTCAGAACTGCCTGACTGGATCGAGGTGTCTCCCGCAGCCAAGACGCTTTTCTCGCGTATGGCCGGTACCCCGCTCAGCAGCAAGCCCGCAGTTTCAAAGTTGATGGGGCACAGCGACCCCTACTCAAACCCCCTGATGGATGAACTTGCTGGTGCGGGGCTGGTCGCCTCAGTCCCACTGGGGGCCTTGACGGACAGGGCAGACAGGTACTTCATGTCCCCCTTTGGCCTGCAGTTTCTCAGTCCCGCAGACCGGTGCTGGCATGTGGAGGGTGGCCGGGCCTTGCTGCTGGCGCGCTTTCCCGTAACGGAGGCTCTGCCGCTGGCTGCATGCTCCGTTGAGGGAATGGGCAATCTGCGAAGCTTCAATCGGTACCGGGGTTTCGCATGGGAGGCTTCCGCGCTCTTCGATGAGGGCCTCGTCCTTATCTTTTGGAGCGGCCTTCTCCAGAAGGAACGGCACCTGCGAGAGAAGTTCTTTCAGTTGGGACCCGATCTGATGGAGGTGGCGGGACCGGGCCGTGATCCCTGGCCCTCACAGATGTGCTTCGTGGTGTACGACGATTGGCAGGCCGAAGTGGTGAAACGTGCGGCCCGGGGCTTTGGTTTCGAGCAACAGATCATGTTCTGCAACCTGCAGAACATGGCCGCAACACCAGCTCCTGCCCCAAGGGCCACCAGAGGGGGCATAACCGTGCCTCAGATCGATGCCTACCAGGGAAACTGGCTGTGGGAGGCCAGGGTCGCGTCCTCCCTGTGGTCAGGGGGGCTGGCTAGACGGTACTACCGCCAACTGATGGCTGTTGCCGAGTGGCCCAGGCTGTACCTGGGCTTTGCGAGGGACCTCGTTGAAGAGCAACCAGAATCGAGGAATACCCAGAGGGCCCTGAAGTCTCTACGAGAAATGGAAAGGCCATACCTCGACGCCCACCTGGAAAAAGGAAGCCACAGGTACGCCATAAATCACCGCGGCTATCATCTTCAGGCCATGATTGACGGCGTTCCCCCAAACCGCATTCCCGCCGCTGTGCGCGGACCCGAAGGAACCGGCAATTCGCCAGTCCACGACGACGGCGTAATGGCTTTCATGAGGGAGTGTATCGCCGGGGGACTTGCCGGAGCGAACGGGTGGCGCTCCTGGGAACGGTGGGCTGACAGTGGAATTGAGCCGGACGCGATGCTGCGGCTCAACGAAAGCCCTTTCGGGCCAGGCTGGAACTATGTGGAATATGAGCGGACTGCCAGACGACGTGCCCGTGCTGAGAAGAAACTGGGCAGGTACCTCGCCGACCCTCGTCAGGACAACCTTCCATTTCTCTTTGTCTTGTGGGATGACGAAGCCGAGAGGATTTTTCAGCTGCTGGGACACGAAAACCGTGGCCGCCCGTATCCCGCGCGTATGCTGACCACCACCATTGAGAGGCTGGCCCGCTGCGGCGCCCTTGGCGAAGGCTGCTGGTCCTGGTACGGTCAGCCTGTCCGTATCGGGTAGTCCCCTGAAGGGCGGGGCCCAAACCGTTCCCCTCGGAACTGCCGGACCCCGCCCTGAGCCGCTCAACGCTGCGCCGGACAAGAGGACGGATTGAACATGCACAGCTGCGGATGGTGTAGGGGACCGATTTCTGAATACAATGATGTGCTCTTGAATTAATATTACGAAAAACGTAATTGGCTAGTGAGCCGTTCCTGTGGATGTGTTATATCGTTAAGAGGTGGCTGGAAGGGGTATCTCCCCCCCACCCTGTATTAAGAAACACGACTGATCTACTCGTGAGGATGTGCTCCCTGATTAATACCCTACCCAGAACCTGCGGACCGGGTTTCACGGTCGCCGCCACCTTCCGATTCTGGCGTGAATGCATCCAGTGACGGCAACGGTCTGGCGGCAGTCGCTGCTCCGCAACACCCGGACCTTCCTGCCTGGGCAGGTGCATTCCAACGGTGGCGCTGGTGGGCAACCAAGCGAGCGCGGCGGCAGTCGACAGGCTCCTTATCGTTGCACATGAGGGCGGTGTTGACACCCAGTGTTAACCTGCCCCCAGCGGTTGTGCCACTTGCTATGTTAGCCCGATCAGCACTGGGACAAGGTTCTGGGGCAGGAATGTTTCCGGCGTTGGTGGCCTGTAGCCCAGGAGCTGTGCGGCCTGAACCGTCGTAGGTCTGCCGACTGCTCGGTCAACACCTGCGCCTCCAGCAGCGTATCGAGGACCTCCCGGTCCAGAAACTCGTCCCTCAGTTTGCCGTTGAAGCTCTCCACATACTCGTTCTCCCACGGCTACCCAAGCTCGATGTATAGTGTCTTTGCCCCCACCTTTCCGAGCCACTCCCGAACCGCCTTGGCGGTGAACTCGGGGCCGTTTGCTCCGGCACTCCTCTGGCTGTCATCAGCCTGGCCAGCCTCTCGATCACATCCGGGGACCATATGCTGCGCCCTGCCCGAATGGCCCGGCACTCCATGGTGTACTCGTCGATGATGGTCAGCATTCGCACGGCACGGCCGTCCCGGATCTTGATCTGGACAAGGTCATTGGCCCACACGTGATTTCTCTTCTTAGGTCCCGGCCTGAAGCACGACCCGCTGTTCAGCCACAGACGGCCTCTCCTGGGCTGCCGGGCCGGTACCTTGATCCCCTCTCGCCGCAAGATCCGCTCCACCCGTTTGTAGTTCACCACCCAGTCGCTACGCCGGAGCATCGCGGTGATCCGCCGGTAACCGTACCGGACGAACCGGGTGGCCAGTCTAATGATGTCTTTGGTCAGGGCCTGCTTGCCATCCCGGACCAACGCCTCACGGCGATGGGTCTATCAGACTGCCCCAGCATCCTGGAGGCCCGCCGCTCTGAGACTCCGAAGGTCTCCCTCACGTTCTGGATGCACTGGTGCCGGCGGTAGGGGTTCAGAAGTTTCCCTCAGCTGCCTCCTTGAGTATCTGGTTGTCCAGGATAAGTTCGACCACTGCCCGCTTCAGCCAGCTGTGCTCGGTCTCCGGTTGCTTCAGCCGCCGCGCCTGGACAACTCGGAGGCCGCCGTACTCGGCGCGCCATCGGTAGAAGGTCTGCTCCGAGACGCCAATGCGCCGGGCGGCTTCTGCAACCGTACTCCCCCAGCGATGACTACCTCCGCCTTCCTGAGCTTGTTGATGATCTCTTCGGCCGTGTGCTTCCTTTTGGCCATGTCTAAACCCCCGTAATGTCCGGAATACTGACATTGATCCCGGATCGGTTTTCGGGGGTCAGGTCATGGGTGGTCAATTCTCCTCAAGAGGCAGGCATGGAGACGGAGACATCATCCACCGTCGCTGAGCCACACTCGCCGCTGATGGCAATGTGAGTCAGGACGAGAGATGCGGCCCTGGTAGCCGCGTTGGCCATCACCATTAAGGCCTCGGGCGTCCTCCCAGTCGATCTCGTGGAAGGCCAACTGGTCCGGGCTGACCATGAAGTCTGCACAGGAGCCTTCCCCCTGCGGTTAGGGGCACACAGACGGTTGGCCCGCTGTCAGGGAACAGGGTGTAGTCGTTGCTCCTGCTCGGCAGGAGGGTGATGTCGGTGGGCCAGAAGGCGATACCTGTGGTTTCGTCATCGTCCACGGTTACAGCCACATCGGAGACGGTCTCTGCACCGTAGTCGGACCTGCCAACGGTGTGTATGACGATAGCGGTGTCGTCCACCCCGACTTTCTCTTGGGTGGAGGAGACCACGACCGTCTCAATCTCGTTCCAATTCGAATGCGCGAAGATGAAGAAGCCGGAGACCGTGGCCGCGTCGGTGTTGTCGGTGGAGTAGATAATGGTCACAGTCATTTGCATCCTGGCTCGAAGATTAGCTTGATGGTGTAGCGTCCGGTCATGCTCTCTCAGACCGTCAAAGAGGTGCGGCAACCTCAAGACCTTGCAGCCATCGTAGGAGATGCTGACGTTGCTGGCGGAGGCGGTCCCTGCGGTGATCCTGTAGGGCACAGTAGTCTGGAAGCCCGGGTCCATGCCCTCGTCGTCGTCCACGGTGTGCCGGTGGTGGCGAGGATGAAGGGCATAGACATTTCTCGAGTGGAGGAAGGCATTGATGGAGACCGAATGGTTGGCGTTGGAGGCAGCATTCGCATTGGTCGCCGTTCCCGGGATGGCCGCCGTGCGCTATGGGTCGGCGTTCTGAGTCGCGGTCGCCGGTGCGCTGTTGCCCTCTCGGAGGCCGTGAGAACCTGAGCGTAGTCGGCTACCACCTCGGGGACGTCATCCTTGATGGATACCGTGCTGGCGGTCGGATATTCGCTGGTTACTCAGGACGAGAGCGACTTGGCGAACCTCAGCAGCATACCCTCGTCGTCATCTCCAGTGTCGTCGGTGGCATAGACGATGAAGGGCTTGGATGTTTCACTGATGTGGTTCAATGTGACGTTCATGGGCAGGCCGTTGTAGTCGGCCCTTTCCGGCCTGTTTTGCAGGGCAGATGTCAGCGGGATGACCACTGTGTTCTCGAAGTGGGAGGTGAGAACCACAGGCTGCTGATTTCAGTCCTCCTGCTAGGAGGAGCTGACTTAGGCCAACTAGTCGGGCCACCTGAGCATCATCTCGGTTCATCATTGGCATCGTCAATGGTTTCGGCTTTCCCCGCTACTACTGAGATCATCTACCTGCCTACCAGCATCGTTCCCCACTGGAAATCCACTGATAAGCACGCCGTTTACACAGACGATATCGCTGGGATGGACTTTTTCAACGGACCCTTCTCATCGGCGATAACTCGGTACCCGCATACACTGTTCGATACCAAGGGACACATTGAGCAACCATTAGGGGCGTTCAAAATCCTTTTGTGCGGAGGGCGGGTTCAATCACCCTCCGCGATGTCCCCGATATTGCCGGAGAGTTGCTCACTCTCCGGAAGGCGAGTCCTGCCGGATCGTTGACGTCCCGTCGCCGCTTACATACATGTTGAGCGTGTCGACGTGATGGATGGTCACGTGCCGGACGGGCATACCAGGGGCTGCCTGTTCCTGCGGAGGGTTCGCCGCGAGGTCCAGGCCCGGTACCCACAGCCTGGCCTCTTCCAGTATCTGCGTCTCCGTGGGTGGGGAGAAGACGGTGTTGGCTGTGCGGGCTAACTCGCACAGCCTCTCCACGATGTTGTCGACTCTCCACAACAGATGCGTCCTATTGTTAGTGTCGGCCGCCTCCTGAATGGCGATGTCGCCATCCATATCCGTGAACAGCAACACGCTGTAAACGAAGATGTGCCTTCCCAGCTTAGACTTCACAGCGCTTCTGACGCTGACTGCAGAATCCCAAGCTTGGATTAGGGGAGAACTGACCTTTTCGGGTCCGTTATAGCTGTGCAGGCGCCAGATCCCATTTTCGAGAGTGTACTCCCCGCCCTTCACCTCGATGTTGAAGTGTGCAACCCCCTCCAGCCAGAGCAGGTAGTCACTTTCGGGCGCATTCCTGTCTGGATGGAACCCGTACAGGGCGAGTCCGGGGGCTGTGCTTCTGGCGAGCGTCCGGTACACGAAAAGCTCAGCTTGGTGTCGGGGATCGGTTTGTCGCGTTTCTGGGAACGGTGTTGGATGCATTCTCATCTTTCTTCCTCTTCATAACAGATTGTGCCTTGCATTGGGTCTGCGATGTTCCGTTGCCTTTGGTGCTGCCCTCCCGGTGTTCCGGGGCCTCGTCTTTCTACATGTTGAATACCTCCTGTTCAGTTTCATAGGAATGCAGGCAAGCGCCCCGCCCGGCATCCTCAAAGGAAAGGGCGGGGCGCGGCCAGATCGATGATCCTTTCGCCCATGACGAATCTGCGGCCCATTCATGCTGTGCAGGTGCTGGAGTCCGGTTTCCTGTGCGTGTTTTGTTCCTTTGACCTCGATGCGTAGGCTGGTATGCAGTGCCGCCACAGCAGAGGGTCGGTTTCGGACACCTAATTCGATGGATGATCGCGTAGAGCGCAGATCTGAGGGCAGTGCGTCTGATGACCTCACCGAGGAGGCAAGGCTCAGCATGGCTTGGTGGTTCCGCGGGTCGCTTTAAAGGGGGAATGGCTGTGGATGTATTCTTAATGGTCTCCTTTCATCTCCCTCTGGAATTCTCGTCTGGTGCTTCGGCCATGGTGGTCCTGAAATGAAAAGACAGGCCGAAGCTGGAGCATCCAGTCTGGCCCGTGCCGTCGCCTAGCGGTCTCATTGGCCATATCAGAATGTTTTAGGAAACGTCCTCCGGAGTCCCAGTTGCTTTTCTAAATGTTGAAGACATCCTGTTCAGCGGAGCAGGAGCGCTGGCGAGCTCCCCGACCGGCATTCTCGAGAGGAAAGGGCGGGGCGCAGCCAGATCAATGTTCCTCACAGCCCGCTAGCTGTTTCTTGTCGAGGCCCATGGGGAGAACCGATTACGAATCAGTCTAGTTTCGATTTCTGAAGGTCCTCCATTAGACTCTCCCTGATAACCAGGAGAGACGAAAGGGAATCTTAGCTTGGTCGTTTGGCTTTACTTCGTCCCCTTGTCGACGTAGACAGGGAGCGAGAGCCAAAAAGGCGGTGGGCGCCCCCTCCTACGCCGAGGAGGGGGCGCCCACCGCCTGTCAACAAACCAATTGATAATGGTTTGCATTCCCGATCCTGGAAGAGGCGACCGAGGCTATGACTCCAATACGAGAATCGGGAAGGATTCACAAATAAGGCCACCTCGCGGGTAAGGCTAAACTGTGCGCAAGGCGCGGGCCTTAGTCTCGTCCACCCAGACAGGCCTTTTGAAATTTATCCTTTACCATATACGGAGGGAACTCGCCCCGTTTCTCCGTCCACTAGAACTTTCCTTGCGGCGAGTGGCTGGAGCTTGGTTGTTTTCCCAGCGACACTGCTTAGAGACTATCTCAAAACGTGGCGCGGCACCCAACCCGTCATTCCCGCGTAGGCGGGAATATATGGGCTTTGGTCGGCGATGCCGGTATATCAGGAGGGCCAGTTGATTTTGAGATAGTTTCTTACAGTTGGTTACTGCAAACCATCCAACTTGAAGTATGCCTGATTGTTTGTCGGCTCTGATGGGCTGGCACCTTGTGTACCGATAACGGAGCGTCCCCCGCCGACTTCGGCTTTGCTCGTTGCCCTGCTTTGAGCCACTGCTTTCCTAATCAGGTCCACGCAGCCTGAGTTGTGGGAAGCTCCAATGAACCGAAACCCGTGCTTTAGAGCCGTCAAGGCCGAGTGGGGACGATCCAGCATTATAGGGTCGCAGACTTTTTGCCCCGGTCCTGCCAGTCTCTTCAGCACAAGTTCGGTTGCCATCTGCATCAACCGCCCGATGCCCGGGGTGGGACTCCCTTCCTTGGACGGGATCCAGAGCACACTATCCCCTGCCTTCATCCGGCAACCGGCCTTGCCAAATATCAGGACTGGCCTGTGGTGAAAGGTCATATTGCGGGGTTGGTTCTTCCTCCCCAATGGGTAGAAGCTGAAAATTGCCAATTCAGCGACAAACGAGATGCCGGGTTGATTCAGGTGTTCGAACACCACACCAAGAGTTGTTGGGTCGGCAATCACGGCGACGACGCCGGTCGAGGCCAGTGCATGTACGGCGAAGTCGTGCAATTCTTGGAGCGAATTCACCAGGCTTGAATCCGTGGAAGGAGTGGTGATGATGACATCCAAGCTGTTCTCATTCACAAGGGCATGCAGGCCGGGCACCCCTGAATGCACAATGGTGATATTGTCAACCTGCTGTGCCGGTCGGCCGCTTGCAGGATCCAAGACGGAGTCTCCAACTCCGATCTCGCTGTTTATCTTCCTGGCCGCTCTCGCCAAGGTTTTGGCTTGACCACTCTGGACCATTTTCATTGCCGTTGTCTGCACTTCGGCAGGTTCCACAATTATGTTCAGTGCGTCGTTTATTGTGGTTGTTCCGCCAATCAGCCCTTCCCCCAGGGCTTCCACAATGGGACTGTCACTTTCCAGTACCTTTTTGACGTGGCCAATACTTTTCCTGTCAACCCCGACCCGCTTCGCAGCAGTCTCTTGGTTGTAAATGGGAACATCATCCCAATTTTCATTTCCCTTTCGCGGGCGCCCTACAGGCGAGAGTCGGGAGAGAAAATATCCACATGTGGCGTCCTGGGATTTGGTCGGCTCCTTGTGCAGTTTATCCTGGTCCAATACGAACTCGAGTTCGTCCAGCCCTTCCTCCAGAGGAGCGAAAGTCGGCTTGATCCCGAGTTCCAGACATGCCCAGTATCGGTGACGACCATCTAGGATTCGGGGCGGTTCCTCGCGAGAGACGATGATAGGTTTGTATTGCCCGCGAAGGAGAAGACTCTGTTTGAAGGCCTCGTATTTCCGAGGCAGCATTATCGGAATGATGGCAGCATACGGGTGTATTTCCAGATCTTTCCATCCATCCATGTATCATTCTCCTTAACTCTTCAGAGTCTCGTTCATCAATTTTGCACGGACATTGAAGTACGGACTTTGAAGGCTTCGGGATGAATTCCGCCGCTATGGTCGGTGTTAATGCTTTTCCTAGAATTGGCCCCAACTTGAATCCACAACGAACAGTTCGGGGGCAGGGCTGATGAGTCGGTCTTCACAAACAAGATGAAGGGAAACCGCTGCCGCGTGACCATTGTTGGGATAATGCGACTTTCGGCCACTCCACCCGCCAACCTGCTCTGCTACTTGATCCACCCAGTGATGAGATCTTGAGAATAGTTTCCCCGATTCCTGCATATAAACCGGAACGGTAACTTCAACTAGCAATTCCCGTCCTTCCACCTGCGACTTGTAAAAAAGGTATTTTGTCCGCTCAACTTGGGTTTCGGCCCGTGTTCTTGCTCATTACCATCAAACTTGTACTCGGTGTACGCCTTCCGGGAGGAGGACTCTCGACAAGATGAGGGCCGCTACCCCGGCCTTCCCGCCTGAGGGAACTCCCTGCTCATCGGCTGCGCCGACAATGCCGCCGCCCGCGGGGCGATGGCCGAGTCCCTGCCGGGAGACCCCTGCCGCTGGCTCATCGACGCCGGAAACGACACCAACTGGGGACAGGTCCTGGTTGGCAATGTCTCCGAGCCGGTGGTCCTGGAGGAACCTCCCTTCACCGGCGACACCTGCCACCTGGCCCCGGCGCCCACGTTGCAACGCCCCGACCTGCTGACCGCCGTTTCCACCAGGCCGCCCGACGTGGACTGCGCGGCGGCCCTGGACCTCACCGACCAGGACCCCACCATCAACCAGATGATGGCGTCGCTGGTGCTCCAGGTGGTGCGCCGCATGGTGGCGGGCACCTGCCCCTTCCTGGACATGGACCTGGGCACGGTCAACCCCAGCTACGTCACCCCGGAGGCGGTGGCGCGGCTGGTGGGGCGGGACGACGCCGGATGAACGGCGCAAGCAGACACACCCGAAACAAGCAAGGAGCTGAGCAACCATGATTGACGAAAAGGGAACGACCACGACGATGTGGCAGGACCAACACAGCGGGCGGCGGGGACACCAGCTGATGACCAGGGAACTGGCGGACGCCTCCCCGCCCTCGGCGCCAACTCCAACGTCGCCGACTGCGACGACATCCTCGCCCCAGCCAAGCTTTTCAGCCCGTACACGAATTGGACGTGGTACATCACCGAATTGGACCCGGAGACCGGGCAGTGCTTCGGCCTGGTGGAGGGGTTCGAGCGGGAGTTGGGGTACTTCGATTTGACCGAGCTGGCCGAGACCACGGTCTTCGGCGGCGTTCCCGCCGTGGAGCGCGACCTCTACTGGCAGCCCATGACCCTGGGCGAGATCAAGAGTGGGTCCCCGGGGGACTCGCAGCACAGTGAAGAAACCGGGAAAGGAGAGACCATGACTAACGAAACCGGAAAGGAAACGCCCCCCCCGGACGCAGTGAACGTCGAGGAGTTCCTCTTCGGCCAGCCGGCGGACGACGCGCCCGCCGAGGTTGACGGGGAGTGTCCCATCACGGACACAACGGACGACAGGGCGGCGGACGACGGGGACGCCACCGCCGCCAGTGAGCAGGACGCCAGTGAGCAGGACGCCAATGAACAGGACGCCAATGAACAGGACGCCAATGAGGAGGCCGAACCGGACCCGCCGGGTTCCGGCGACGCCGGAGAGAACGCCGCTTCGCCGGAAGAGCTGAAGGTCGTCCTGTCCATCAGGGGAGGCCGGGCCACCATCGGGGTGCAACGCCCCGCGTCGGACCCGCACATCGAGTCCTTCGACGACCCGGACCTGTTCGGGCTGGCCGACGAGTTCCCGGCGGTGGTGGCCCGGGCCCGGGCCAGGTGGGAGGAGGAACCCAGGTAGCCCGCCTATGAAAAGCCCGCTCCCCCAGCCCGTCGCCAGCGGCGGCGCGAGCCGGCGGCGGATACCCCAACCGCCGAGGGAGAGGCGGAACAGCCGCAGCCCGAGACGCTGCGGCTGTTCTAGCAGCCAAACCCTGCCTTTCAACGGCTGCCTGGGGTTGAGTGTACCGGTGGCCGACGAACTATCGTCGGCCACCGGCCTCTTGGAACGACCCTCTGTGTGGGCGTTTTTGCATTTGTGGGTGCAAAGGTGGCAGCAACGAACTTGCCCAGGGGCCGCATTCGCTGTTCTTCCGGGCCAAGTTCGTGGCCGAGGAACCGGCTCTTCCCCTGTGTGCGGCCCTTTTTGCGGTTCAGGATAGTGGCCATTCCCTGGAACGGCCGTCACTCCTCGCCAGGTTCCTCATCGCAGGGTTCTTCGTCGGGTTCGATGATGAACAGACGGTCGAAGTCGTGCACCCCCAGGGCCTCCTGAATCCCCCGGCGGACCTCCGGCGAGGGGCTGCGCTTCCCCGCCATCAGCAGGGAAAAGTAGCCGGGGGAAATGCCGCACAGGTGCGCTAGTTGGGTCTGCGTCATGTTGAGCAGGCTGAGCAACTCCGATACGGCGCTGCGGTTGAGCTTCACCCTGGGACGCGAGGGACGGTTGCGCTTCTTCATTCGGAGTCTTCCTCCCCCGCCGGGGGGCCGGCGGTGCGGTCAGGCAGAGGGTCGGCACAAGACTTGCACCGACCCTGTTCGCTGGTCCATGTATTGGGCTTCACCCGGTTGTCTGCAACCTCCGGGACCTAACTCCCCGGCCCGCCGACCGTCAGCTCCAGCCGGTGGAACAGCTTCCTGCCGTCCTCGGTGCAGATGGCCCCCTGCGCGTCGCAGTCCGTGGTCTCCGGCAGGACGATGACCACCTGGCCGTCGCCGTCCGGCCTGACCGTGATGCGCCAGCCGATGTTGCTACCTTGCTCCAGCCGCTGCGCCTTCTTCACCGTTCCCCCGGTGACCGTGAAGGCACGGTCCCGAAGGGTCTTGTAGCTGATACCGAACTCCTCGCTGAAGCGCAGCTCGAAGGTGAAGACGCTCTCCCCGTCGTGGATCGACGGCTTGCCCGCGAAGCTGGCCGTGAGCGGAGGCCGAGGCGCCACCGCCTCCGTCGCCGTGCTGGTCAGCGATTCCTGGTTGCCCGCGTCGTCCTCGAAGGACACCCGCACCTGGATGGCTTTCCCCACGTCGCTGTCGGACGGGGTGTATGTTGAGTTGGTGGCCCCGAGATGTCCGCCCCGCTGGCAATCCGCTGGTAGCTGTAGGAAACGCTGGTCAGCCCGTCGGCGTCGGCGATGCCCGACGTTGAGGCGGTGAGGGTCTCGCCCGCCTGGGCCCGTGCCGTTGATGGTCGGCGCTCCCGCAGCAGGTCAGTTGGATGCGGACAGGCTGACTGTCAAAGTGTCCCCAACCGACAGGCTTAACGTATCCACGGCCCACTGGTATTTGTAAGTGAACGTCCGGTCCTGAGTCTCGGCGTCTGTGGACACCAATGGAACCGTGCCCATGTGCAGCACAAAGTCAATCGGAATCGCCTGGTTCAGGAAGAGGTAGGCCCGACTTTCGTCGTCTTCGCCCAACACCCGGACCCGGTAGTCACTCCCCTCCAGCGAGAAGTCCTTGGTCGAAAGCTCTCCGGTTACTGGGTCGGTGAAGTCGCTGTAGCCAGAGGCCGTTCCGCTCCTGCCCACGGTCAGTGTTGCCGACCAGATGGGGCGTTCTGCCACCGCCGCCGTTTCCTCGCTGGTCAGTGTCTCCTGGTGTTCCCTATCATCGGTGAAGCTCACCCGGACCTTGATGGTCTGGTCCACGTGGGCGGCTGCCAACGTGTAGCTGTCGCTTGTTGCGCCTGCGATATCTGCGTCGTCCGCAAGCCACTGGTAGCTGAACACCGCCCCGGTCATCCCGTCGGCGTCGGAAATGCCGGAAGTGACCGCAGTGAGCGTCTCGCCCACCTGGGCCGTTCCACCGATGGTCGGCGCGCCCGTGGCGGGACTGTTCGGTCTCGGCGCAACCTCCGCCGTCGCCGCGCTGGTCAGTGTCTCTTGGTTACCGCCGTCGTCGGTGAAGGTCACAATGACCTTGATGGTCTTACCTGCGTCCGTGTCTGCCGGGGTGTAGCTGTCGTTCGTGGCACCGGGAATCTCCGTGTCCGTGGAGCCGGCAATCCACTGGTAGCTGTAGACCGCGCCGCCCAGCCCGTCAGCGTCGTTAATGTCCGAAGTGGAGGCCGTGAGCGTCTCGCCCACCTGGGCCGTCCCGCTGATGGTGGGCTGGCCGGTGGCGGGTGTGTTCTGGTCCTCCGGACCGCTCCTGGGAACGGTCTCGCTCACCGGGTTCGATTCTGGGCCCGGGTAGCCATCGTAGAGCGCCTGGGCGATCCAGACGTAGTCGCCCGGCGTCAGGGCCGGGTCCGTCCAACTCGTGTCCGTGGTGCCGGTGTCCGCGACGTGCACCGTCGGCGTTGCGCCGTCCGTCCCGCGAAGAATCCGGTAGCCGGTGAGCGAACTGACGTCCTCCGGGGAGTCCCAGTTCAGAACGGCGTCGCCAGCGTTGAGCGTGACGTTCAGGTTCTTGGGCTTGGTCTTCGTGAGCGCATCGCACACGCGCGGCGCCATTACGTCGATATGACCCGCAAAGAAAGTGGAGCTCCAGAATCCGGTCGTGTTCTGAGAGCCGAGGGCCGCACGGGCCACGGGTCCGCCCGCTCCGAAATGGAGGCATAGCTTCTGGATCAACTCGTCCTCTGCCGTCGCCTCACCAGGCTCATAGAATAGCAACAGGTCTGCTCCCCTAGGGGCTGAGGGAAGGATCGCATCCGCGTTTGATACGTCCCGGTACAGTTTCCTGACGATGGGTTCCCTTTCCCAGAGGTCCACGACCATCAGGAAAACCAGCGCTCCTCCCAACTGTGCGGACTCAGTGTAGAAGTAGTCGGGAGCCACGTGGATTTCTCCGATACTGCCCCCTTGAATGCCCTCCCCCGTATTCGACATCACGGCTGGATTTTGCTCCCCTGGGGTGAAGAGTCCAAGGGCGTGCTCGCGGGCAGTGTTGCCGAAATTCACGGACGTTTTTGTTTTACATATGGTCTCTTCAGCGACGGCCCAGTAGTCCTCGCGGGCCTTCAACCTGTGAAACAACACCTCTGCATGGCGCCACGACCAAACGGTGCCGCCCTCCTCGACCACGGTATAAAAGTTTTCGTAGCCTCCCGTCTTCAGGAATCTTGCGTGTCCGTCGCGCCGGCTTCGGAAGTAGGATTCGGAGAAGTCAAGCGGCTCGATCCGCGAGTTCGTTGACTCCATGGCGTTCTTCGTCGCCTCTATCCCTTCCGTGTCAGTCGGGTCGACATACTCGGTTCCGTCCCAGTTGAGATATGCGCCCCAGAGCGGCTTGTTCAGAGAACCATGACACACCTGACAGGAGGCGGGCTGCGTGATGGAAGGCGTGTCGCCGGAGAAATCGATGATACCGGCAGACCACCGGTCATCCCCTTGCCGCAGGAACTCAATGACCTCCGAGAACTCGGAAGGGGCGTCGGGATCGGTGTTCCAGGCGAAGGTGAACCGTCCGTCTCCTCCCCAGGAGGCGATTCTTGGGTAGTCACCAGAAACGTGAGCCACGGCCGGAGACTCCGAGGTGTAGACCATGGCGAAACGCTGCTTATGGTCGGTGGGCAGCGAGTCGATAAACTGCTCCACCGTTGATACGCCGTGTTTCTGTAGAAAGCCCTCCAGGGTTTGCGACCCCCACCGAGACCCGTCCGGCTGCAATCCGGCGAATCGGGAGAAATCGCCAAACATCCCGTCAGGCAGGCTAATACTACAGTCGCAGATTAGAAAGTCGCCGTTTGTAGTGGCATTTCTGGGCTCTGGCCTAGTGGCGCCATCTCCACCACGACCAGTACAGGATGAAATCAGGCGGTTGGTTCTCTGTCCATACAAGGCGGGTCAGCAACCGGCGCACCTCCGGCACTGTCATGGGAATCAGTTCTTCATCCGGACCGTAGCAGCCCCCTTTTCTCCCTGTTCAAAGGCCTGATGCTTGATCACGCACAGATAAGCGTGGGCCAGCATCGCCAGGGTGATGTGCCGGTACCATCCATCCCACCTCCGCACTTCATACTGGTCCAGTCCCACCTGTCCCTTGGCCTCCTCAAAGCATTCCTCTATGGCCCACCGGGTCCCGGCCACCCTCGCCACTTCCTCCAGGGTCGTTCCCACCGGACCGTAACAGACGTAGTAGGCCAGTTCCCCGGGGTTGGACAGACTGCGCCGGACCAGCAGCCAGTGGCCTTTGCCAGGCTCCCTCAGGGGACGTATATCCACCGCGGCCCAGTCGTAGATCCGTGGTCCCTTGGCTCCGTTCCCGGCGCTGCACCTCACCCAAGCGCATTCCTCAACCCCGGACGCCAGCCGGTCGGCCCTCACCTGTCGCGGCCCCCTGTCCGTCAAAGCCCATAGCTTCTCACTGCGTTTGATGGCCAGCACGTGGGGAACGCCCTCTCGCTCCAGCCACAGCCTCAGGTTGCGGTCGTTGCCGTAGACCTCGTCCCCGGCCACCCAGCCGAAGGGGACTCCCGACTCCACCGCCTGCTCCAGCATCTGCCGGGCCAGTTGCGGCTTGGTCCGAAAGCCGACACTCTCCGGCACACCGGCCTCCCGCCGCCGCTCCAGGTCCTCCGCCCACACTTGGGGCAGGTACAATTCCCGGTCCAGCAGAGTCCTCCCCCTGCCACTGGCATAGGCCAGGAATACGCCAATCTGACTGTTCTCGATTCGCCCTGCCGTGCCGCTGTACTGACGCTGCACCCCAACCGATTTGTCCCCTTTCTTGAGGAATCCGGTCTCGTCCACCGCCAGAACTGCGCCAGCGTCGGCCAGATGCCGGGTCACGTAGCTCTTCAAGTCATCGCGAACCAGGTCCGCGTCCCACCGGGAGTTGTACAGCAGGCGCTGCACCCCATCGGGAGTGGCATCGCCCGCCTGCTCCGCCAGTTGCCAGTCGTTCTAGCGCTCCACCGGGCTGAGCAACCCCTTCAGATAGTCCAGCGCCCGACGGCGCGGCTCCGGACGCCGGAACCTCCCCGCGATGCACTCGTGCACCCGCTCGATGCCCTCGGCCCACCGAACCACTTCCGCAACCTCATCCCTCCACAACAACCACAGCCGCACCTCACCACCGTCGATTGCCCCAATTCTAGCCGTTTTTAATCTGCGACTGTAGTACTAAACCAAAGCCAAGGTGGGATCTACATTTCTGAGAGATGAGAGCAGATCAGCGCTGCCAAGAAAAGCTCTCCCGCCCGCTCATTGAAGCCACTCCGCCCCTCGTTGCCAGGTATCCTTCAAATGCGCATTTCACCTTGGCTTTGGTTTAGTACTACAACGACGCTTTGCAAGAAAGGGGCTTTGAACCCCTATTCATGGCGACCTGCCCACACGCTTGACAGCTTTATTGTCGTACCTTCCTCGAAGCGAATTCAGGTCAAAATTCCACGAATTTGAGAAAACGTCGTTGTAGTACTAGCGGCCCAGGAGATGTATGCCGGTTCACACAAGGACAGTTTCGTCGCCGCCGCCGGGCCGGAGACGTTCAGCTTCGAGGAACTGCTGGGGCTGTTGGCCTCGGCGGTGGGATCCCGGGTCCCTCTGGTGCATACGCCGCCGTCCCTGGGCTTTGGGTTGACTAGGTTGGTGGGCCTGCTGCTGCGGGACGTGGTGCTCACCCGAGACGAGGTTGAAGGGCTGATGGCCGGGCTGCTTACTTCCGGCGCTGCTCCGACCGGCACTACCAAGCTGAGTAGCTGGCTTAACAAAAACGCGGATGGATTAGGACGTCGGTATGTTTCGGGTCTAAGGCGCAACTACCGGCGTTTATCGCCTACCGCAGACTGGGTACGGAGTTAAAATAGGTCCTGGAACGCTTCGGCTTTTATGTTACATTCATTCCTCCGGCGAATATAATTGGTCACACTTGCGTCTTGCGAAATCTCGCTCAGAGCGGCCAGAAGTACACCACTGGCCAGTCGGACGTCCCTCCCCGTGCCAAGCCGGTCTGATTCACCTGGGAAGCTAATCGTCCGTAGGTCGGGTGTTTCAACGGCAGGTTTGTCGAATCGCGATAATTGGAACGACAGCGAGGGTATATGACGCCCTTGCCGCGCTATTGCAGGGTATGAACGAAGCTACAGCACGGCTAAAAATTAACCGACTGCTTGAGAGAGCAGGTTGGCGCTTCTTCCCAGAAGGGGACAAGCCGGCCAACGTTCGGCTTGAGCCAAGCATTGCCATCAAACCGTCCGACCTTGACGGACTTGGCGACGATTTTGAGAAAACCGAAAGAGGGTTCATAGATTACCTTCTTCTGGACGAACGGGGGTTCCCGTTCATCGTTCTGGAGGCCAAGTCGGAAGAGAAGCAGCCGTTGGTTGGGAAGGAGCAGGCCAGGAGGTATGCTCGCTCTCAGAACTGCCGGTTCATAATGCTTTCCAACGGCAACCTACACTACTTCTGGGACTTGGAGCGTGGCAACCCCTATATCATCACGTCCTTTCCGACGCCGCAGTCGGTCACTGGCTACAGCAAGATTCAGCCCAACCCCCAGCGATTGATCGACGAACAGGTTAGAGACGATTACATTGTTCTCACCCAGCGGCCCAACTATGCCTCTGAAGCAGCATGGAAGAACGAGGCTGAGCGGCCCAGCTTCATTCGGGCCAACAATATGCGCTTTTTGCGCACTTACCAACTCAGAGCATTTCAAGCGTTGCAACAGTCGGTGAAGGACGGTAATGACCGCTTTCTGTTCGAGATGGCCACAGGCACCGGGAAGACCCTCATCGCCGCGGCCATCATCAAGCTGTTTCTCCGCTCCGGCAACGCCTCCCGTGTGCTGTTCCTAGTGGACCGCCTTGAGCTTGAGGACCAAGCCAGAAAGCAATTTACGGCCCTGCTCTCAGCGGACCATATGACTGTAATCTACAAAGAAAACCGTGACGATTGGCGTTCGGCGGAGATAGTCGTCACTACTGTCCAGTCCCTCATGTTTAACAACAAGTATCAATCGCTATTTTCGCCTACCGATTTCGACCTAGTAATCTCTGACGAAGCTCACCGCTCCATCAGCGGCAATGCCCGCGCCGTGTTCGACTACTTCGTTGGCTACAAGCTAGGTCTTACCGCTACCCCCAGAGACTTCCTGCGGGGATTAAGCAGGACCAGCCCCAACGTTCGCGACCCTCGTGAGGTCGAGCGGAGGCTCCTGCTTGACACCTACTCCACTTTTGGGTGTGAGAGCGGGGAACCCACGTTCCGGTACTCGCTGATTGATGGCGTGAAAGACGGATTTCTGATCAATCCGACCATAGTAGACGCCCGTACCGAAGTGACCACCCAGCTTCTGGCAGACCAGGGCTTCGTTGTCTCCTTCACCGACGACACCGGGGATGAGCATGAAGAGACTTTCAAGCAGCGCCAATTTGAAACGCGCTTTTTCTCCGACGCAACCAACCAGGTCTTTTGCAAGACCTTCTTAGAAAACGCGCTGCGAGACCCGATCAGCGGAGAAATCGGAAAGTCCATCATCTTCGCCGTAAGCCAGAACCACGCGGCTAGGCTGACTCAGACCCTCAATAAAATGGCCGATGTCATGTTCCCTGGTAAGTACCAATCTGACTTCGCCGTGCAGGTCACTTCACAAGTGGCGGACGCCCAGCACTTCACCATTAACTTTGCCAACAATAACCTGATGGGTTCAAGCAACTTCCTATCCTCCTATCGGACCAGCAAGGCCAGAGTATGTGTAACTGTCGGTATGATGACCACCGGCTACGACTGCACCGACATCCTCAACCTCGGCCTGTTCAGGCCCATCTTCTCACCCACCGATTTCGTCCAGATAAAAGGCCGGGGCACACGGCTACACGACTTTCGCGAACAGCTATTCGATCCGGACATCGCAGACAGCGTGGCTCAACCGGAGAAGACCGAGTTCAAGCTCTTTGACTTCTTCGCCAACTTCGAATACTTCGAAACTGAGTTCAACTATGACCAGGTGCTCATGTTGCCACGGCCCCAAGCCCGTCAGGGCGAGAGGGAAGGGGAAGGCGAGGCCCCGTTGCTGGTTTACGGCTACGAGCATCTCGGTACGGACATCCTCTCGACCATGACGGTAGAAACCATCGGCTACGAGGGGATGAGGATCGACCGGATGTTGTTCGACCGGTTCGCAGGCACCTTGCGGAAGAATAACACCGTCACGAAGGCTATCGAGGCCGGGAACTGGGAACTCGTCATTGACTACGTAAACCGAGAGGTCTTCGACAAGCCGGAGGACTACTACACTCTGGAGAAACTGCGGAAAGCCGCTTCCGTGGACCGCCGGATTAGCCTTCGGGAGATACTGGAAAAGGTCTTCGACCTAATACCGGCCTTCAAGTCAAAGGACGATCTATTGGAGGAAGAGTTTAGCAAGTTCGTGGCCGGACACCAGCCGGAAGATGTCCAATCCATACCGGCCATAAAGACCTACTTCAAGGCCTATGTAACGAGTGACCTCACCCGCCACGTAATCGACACCAGACAATTTACCGATTTGGCTACCAATGCCGTATTCTCGATTGAAGACTACCGAGCCGTACCTGAAAAGTACCGGGCGTTGGTTCCTGAGTACGTCAAGGATTACGTCTCCCTTAACCAGTTCGCTGTATAGAGGAAACCATGTTGGACATAGATACCAGACGACGAATAGACACCGCCCGAGACATCCTGGTCGGCAAGGTGCCGGACCCCAAGAGCCAGGTGGAGCAGATTACTATCGCTCTGATTTACAAGTTCATGGATGACCTGGACGCTGAGAGTGAAGAATTAGGCGGAGAGCGAAATTTCTTCTCAGGCGACTTTGCCAGGTACGGCTGGGCTAAGCTGATGCATCCGAGCCTCGGCGGGTACGAGACGCTGAGCCTCTACGCCGAGGCAATAACCAGGATGCCGGAGAATCCGGGCATTCCCCTGTTGTTCAGGGATATATTCAACAATGCTTATTTGCCATATCGAGACCCTGAGACTCTACGGGCGTTCCTAAAGGTCATTGACGAGTTCACCTACGATCACTCGGAGCGATTGGGCGACGCCTTCGAGTATTTGCTCTCGGTCCTTGGCGCCCAGGGCGATGCCGGGCAGTTCCGCACTCCACGCCACATCATCGACTTCATCGTGAGCGTCGTGGATCCGAAGAAGAACGACATCGTTCTGGACCCGGCCTGTGGCACCTCCGGCTTCCTTATATCGGCCTACAAGCACATTCTGGCGGCCAACGCCGATGGAAACGGTCAAAGCACGTTGACGCCTGACGACCGGGGCCGGTTAGTCAACAACTTCAAGGGCTACGATATTTCGCCGGACATGGTGCGCCTCTCCCTGGTGAATATGTACCTGCACGGGTTCCGTGAGCCGCACATCTATGAATACGACACCCTCACTAGCGAGGAGCGGTGGACCGAGTACGCTGACGTAATTTTGGCTAACCCGCCCTTCATGTCGCCACGTGGCGGCATCCGGCCCCACAACCGCTTTTCAGTCCAGGCCAGGCGGAGCGAAGTCCTGTTTGTTGACTACATGGCGGAGCACCTGACTCCCAACGGGCGTGCCGGCATCATCGTGCCGGAAGGAATCGTCTTCCAGAGTCAGACCGCCTACAAGCAACTGAGGAAGATGCTCGTCGAAGATTATCTGGTGGCCGTGGTTTCCCTCCCCGCCGGGGTATTTAACCCTTACTCGGGGGTAAAGACGTCCATCCTTTTCCTGGACAGAGCCTTGGCCAAACGGATAAACCGCATCGCCTTTTTCAAGGTGGAAAACGACGGATTCGACCTGGGCGCCCAGCGCCGCCTTGTTGACCGCAACGACCTACCCCAGGTGCAGTCAGAGCTGGGCGAGTACCTGCGCCGCCTGCGGGAAAGCCAGCTCTTCGACGACTTCCGGCCCACTTCCGGCATAGTAGTCGAGAAGGGGGAAATTGCCTCGGACGGAGATTACAACCTGAGCGGAGAACGGTATCGGGGTAATGTCCCCCGAAGCGCCACTTGGCCATTGGTGGAATTAGGAGAAGTTGTTGAATTCATCAGGGGAATTACTTTCCGTAAATCTGACCAGCTTGAGAGTGGGAGCGATGTTTCTTTGCCCGTAGTGACAACAAGAGCGGCTCAAGAGAATGGAATTGTTGAGGGGGCTCTGTATCATATCCCCAGACATTTGCTAAAGGATGAGAATAAATTGCTACGGCCGGGAGACATACTAATCTCCACGGCCAATAGCCTGCACCTGCTTGGAAGAACTACACATGTTCAAGATATCAATCGTGCGGTTTCCTTCGGCGCGTTTATGTCAGTCATTCGTCCCAGTTCAAAAGTCTTGAGTCTGTATCTGCTGCATTGTTTGCGTTCTGAATTCGCCGCCGACTTTTTTCGTCAGAACGCAAACACTACGACCAACATTTCTAACCTTAACTCGAAAGCTCTGTTGGGATTCCAAATCCCCCTACCCCCGATGTCAGTCCAGAAGGGAATAGTGGCGGAGATAGAAAGCTATCAACGGGGAATAGATGAGGCAAAAGAAGCGATTCACAATGGTGAGCGCAAAATTAAATCGGCCATCGTCCTTGTCTGGAGTTGACCGAAGTTGGGGGCAACGATAGTCCTCGTCAAAAGGACGATTGTTTTTACGATGGTCGTCGGTCTAGTGATCTGCGTAGTGCCAACAGCCTGTATTTCACAGCCAACGCAAATTCCTACCCCGGTCCCAACTCCCACACCTACCCCTTGGCCTGTGAAGGAGCTCTACCAATTCCTTCATAATGAGAAAGAGAGCAATTCAACCAGCTCGGAACGTCGGGTTGATGTGGAGTGGGGCGTCAGGATCACAGGGCGCATCACCAAAATTGAGGATGACAGGGTACAGTTTCATATCGATGTTAAAGACTTTGAATCGGCTTTCGTCTCTGGCAGCCTCGATTTCAAGGATCTTTATGTCGAGTGTAAGTTCCCCAAGAAAAGTTACGTATATAAGCTAGACAGAGGAGACACGGTGAGCTTGTATGGAAAACTCGACCAAGTGAGCAATGCGGTCAAACTTAAAGACTGCCGTTTTCTCAAGTAGTTGGCATGATGACTATCAGAAAAGGTGAGGCCGACAGTAGCCCAAGTGTGGAGGAAAGGCGTATCTGCTACTACGGACGCGTAGGTTATGGATGAAGCCCTTGATTTAGCGGACTATCTCCCGGTTTCTTTCAAGACTCCCAGCGAGGAGGAGTACGTTTATTTCCTATGGACAGCCTTCGAGAACAACTACGATAGCGAAAACTACCAGTTCGCCTTCCTTGCCTATCATATGCTTATGATGAGCTTCGTCTATTTCAACATCTGGCAGATTCGGGAGATTAATTCAGAAGAGTTCAAGAAAGGCTTGGGAGAAATCACCGGGAACACGGATAACCCATTGCTCGAAGGCGCCTCACCTTTCACCTTCAGCGTAGTAAGAGAAAGTGCTATTTTGCAGTTGTTCAGACTAATAGGGTGCAACGATACCCAGATCGGCAACTACCGGCAGCTTGTACAGGACCGTAACGATGCCGCCCATGCCAACGGCAACATCTTTTTCAAGACACAGCCCGAGGTTGACGCGAAAATCAACCGAGTGTTGCAAGCGGCGGAGGAGATTCAAACCTACTTCCGACCCATAATCGGCCGCTGCTATGAGGAGTTTTTGCTTCAAAGTCGTGACCCCGAATTACGGGAATACTTGGATGACGAAGAGCAAATCCGTGAGGTTTTGATTCGGGGCAACTATATGTCCCGGAAGGACATCGAGGTCTGTATCAACTTCGACATTTCGGCATTGGGGGATGACAACAGGGATACAATCGAAGCCCTGCACAACACCCTTTTCAACGCCTACGGACCCGCGTAGGTAAACAGGCAAAACCGGGTTGGGTGAATGATTTTAATTCCGGTCGGTGAGAAAAGCTGTGCAGTTTCGATGACCGGGGGTATAGACTCGTCGGCGATCGTAGTTGCCTGCCAAGAGCTTGGAAAGTACCTGATCGGAATGTTCGTGGACTATGGGCAACCTGCTGGCGGCAGAGACTAGACCGTCTAACTAAGCGGGTCCACACCTCACGCGTAGCCTATCCGGCGTTATCCAAACCAATGACAATCGCCCATCTTAGCTTCTGGCTGCGTAGGGCGGTAGCTAGAGATTCTGAAATGGATTCGGGACATAAGCCGGGAGGCTGTGGTGAATGCACATTAAGGAATTGCACGTACAACGATTTCGTGGTTTCTCCGACCTGATTGTCAATCCAAAGGGTCATGTAGTCGCTATGGGCGAACCGGCGGCAGGCCGGTCTGACCTCATCGAAGCACTGGCAAGGGTGCTTGATACGGAAGCTAGCCGATCGCGCCTCACCACAGAATTGGACTTCCACAATCAGGATACATCCCTGCCTATTCAGGTCTCGGTAACAGTCGGTGAACTCGGTCCCGACCTAGAGCAGCTATTTTTCGACCACTTAGAGTTTTGGGATAAAACCGATAACAGGTTGGTGACCGAGAGCGAAACTCCGGAGGGGATGGATCAAACGCGGTTCGAGTGGGTATTACGTTTGGAATACCTGGCCCGGTGGCTCTCCGCCGAAGAGCGCAGCGAGGAATGGGTCCATTACCCAAAGGAATCCGACCCTGATACAGACTCATTCGTACACGCCAGGAGACGGGACTTGGAGGGTCTAGGTTTTGCTGTTCTCCACTGGGGAACGGGGAGGATATTGGATCTCAGCACAAGGAGCAGTTTCCGCAGAGTGATCAATCGTTCCGAGGGAAATGATTTCGCTCCGGCACTCTCCCAATACGTGGAGGACGTTGGCCAGGCTGCAGGGCAGTTTACGAATTCAAGCCAAGTCAAAGAAGCCCTTCAGGACGTGTTTGAGCCGCTCCGAAGTCTGCTTGGAATTAAGGCAACAGACTTGTCTCAGGTAGTAAAGTTTGCACCCGATGGAGGTTCGACAAGCGGTCTGCTGCGGTCCTTGGGGCCTTCTTTCGATCTCGGAGACGGGAGCGGGGACATACCGGCGTGGCGACGTGGTTCAACAACTGGGGCTTTATTGCGGATAGCGGAAGCCCTCGCCTTGTCATCTAGCGGAAATAGAATCGTTGCCATAGACGACCTTGGCGACAGTCTGGATTCAGGATCTGCCGCTCACTTGGCATTTACTGTGAGGAAGTCCGCCGGTCAGGCCTGGGTAACTACGAGGATCCCGTCCGTAGCCGAGGTGTTCGAGCCACAGGAGGTGGTAAGGTTCGGCAAAGACGCAAGCGGCGGTAGGATGGTACGACAAGGAAAGCGGCCCGGTTCGAAAGTCGAGTCGCTGTCTGCCAAGCATTGGCATCGCAATCTCCTACCTGCGCTTAGTTATCGATCAGTGATTGTTGTTGAGGGACCAAATGACTTTGCTGCGTTCCATTCACTTGCCTCGCGTCTAGCACAAGAGCAGGGAAAGCCCCTACCAGTAACCTTGGGAGTGTCGATCATCAGCGCCGGGGCTACAGGCTCAGGAGGATATGCCAATGTGATACGGCTGGCGGGCGCTGCCAAGGACATCGGCGTTCACTCTGTGGCCGTAGTAGATGGAGACCCTGGGGAAGATACAAAAAAGTTCTTGGCAGATAATCAGGAGCTTCCAAACGCCGTTATACGTCTACCTGAGGGGGCAGCCATAGAACTAGCCCTCCTCAACGGGCTTGAGGAAGAGATTGTAAGACAGGCCTTTTGTGAGGCTGCGCTTTCGGCGGGGATCGCATTACCCACAAACCTTGACCAATTCACAGGACATCAACTGACAAATCGTGTTCTGTCCGTTATGAAGAACAACTCTCTTCATGCTCAGTTCGTGGAAGCGCTACCAACAGAACATCTTCCCCCCCTGGCTACGCAGGTCTTGTCTAAAGCGCTCCAAAACGCGACCACCCAATCGAGTGGGGTGACACAACTTTGAAATTCGAAGATCTAGACGACCGGCAGCGAGAAGTGGTGGAAGCAGTCGTCTCTTCTGGCGACAAGATTCTGGTACTCGGTGGGGCAGGAACCGGGAAAACCACAACCGCCTTGTGGACGGCTCGAACCTATCTCGAAACGTCCACCGAGATTCCGGCCGCGCGAGTCTTATTCCTGACTTTTTCACGGTCGGCAGTGAGTCAGATAACGGGCCGTTCTCCAGGCGTGTTGTCTGGTTACAAAGACCGCATTGAGATACTGACCTTCCACGGCTTGTGCTATCGACTGCTGCAGGCCTTCGGGCGCTATGCAGGCTATGGTACGGTTCCCATCAGAGTCCAGTCTGACGCACGCACGAAACTCCGGGGTAATGACGGCAGCCATCTGCTATACGATGACCTTATTTCGGGAGCGACGGAAATCCTAAAGCGGTCCGACTTTATTAGACAGTTGGTTACTACTCGCTGGGGATTGGTAATCTGTGACGAGGTCCAAGACACGAGCGCAAAACAATGGGACCTCCTCCAACTGCTGGGGACACGGAAGCTCGTTTTGCTAGGCGACCCTCATCAGATGATCTACTCGTCTTTCGTGGATGGCGTGTCCCGCGAGCAATTCCAACGAGTACGGGAGTGGGCGGACAAAGAAGTGACGTTGTTGCCACAGTCCCACCGGGACCCTTCCGGTGTCATTCCTTCTCTGGCCGAAGCGGTGCGGTCACGGAACTTCAAACACGAGGCGGTTGTAGAAGCTGTTAAGAGTGGACGGTTATCCATTCACTTCGGAATAGACAGCGACAGTCACAAAGAGCTTTTGGAATCGGAGATCATCAAAGCTCGACAATTGGGTTCGCGAGATGTAGGCATTTTTGCCCACAGCAATGCAGGTGTCTCAGAAATAGCGGAAATTCTAAATGACGCAGGCATTGATCATGCTTTGATTGGGATTCCCGAGGCCCACGCTGAGGCTCTAGGCGCTATGGCCGTTCAGTGCGCGTATGCGACTGGCTTGGTTACGGATGAGCAAGTCCGAGAGTCCCTCGCTCTGTTTCTTACCGCCTGCGTACGTGGGAGGCAGGCACCTCCGATGGCACTCGCGCTGATCGGCAAGGGGACCCTACCGACACCCGTTGATAACGCGATAGAGTACCTAGAATCGTCGCTAAAGGACGCTTCCGCCGCTAATATGGGAGACTTATCAGAGATTGCTATACAGTCATGGCCTAACCTTGGAATTGCCGCTGGAATACGACCTTGGCACCGGGCGGCCCAGCATTTTAAGAGGCTTTTTGCTTTCGTAAAGGAGCAGCAGGTCAACGAAGAAGCTGTCAATCTTCTTCTCGAAACTGTCGAACGAAACAGGACCGAGGCTCTAATTGACCTCGACTATTCCGAACAAACTCGGGTAAAGTTGATGACTTACCACCAAACAAAGAGCCGTGAAGCGGATACAGTGATTCACTTATATCGTCAGGGGGACTTCTTTGGATACGAGGCAGAACCGTTTGAGGAGACCTCCTGCCTACTAAACGTGGCGATCACTCGCGCACGCAGACGACTGGTCGTCATCTTGCCGCCTGAGCCACACCCGCTAGTGGAGCCATTCAACGCTCTGAGAGAGGTGCAAGATGCGGTTAACGCGAATGTGTAGAAAGAGCTTGGGGAACGCCCCCTGAGGGTGGTAGCATGTCGCGCCCGAGCACAAATTCGACTGCCCGGAGTACCCGTGCAAACTTGGTATAGTTACCTCTTGGCCAACGCCTTCTTGCTTCTTATGGTCTTTGGTAAGTACCTTCCTTAGGTTAGGAGTGTAATTAGGGGTTCATAGAACCACCACCCACTCAAAAGTTTGTAGTACAGTACCACTTGGCCAACAAGCCAGACTCCTTATATTTGGACGTCCCACCGAAAAGTTCGCAATTCGGTACGTGTAGGCCCACCTAAGTGGACTCGAACTACACCCGTTATAGACGCCCTCGCGGTTCTGCCGCGATTGCAGTTCACTGCAACGCCTTGGGTATTCCCTGTCGCGCACGTAAGTTAGCGTTGTGGCTCCACTCCCGAGAAAAAATGTCGGGGAGATAGCGCGTCCCAGTGGCCCTGGTCGTTGGCCCTTCTTTGGCCACCTGTTCTTTTCCCCGCGTCTGTATCGCGGTTTATGTGCGCAGGATTCCAGAGAAGGTCACCTGGGGAAATGGCCGCTCCACAGTGGTGTCGATGCTGCAGGGGTCTCCCCAAGGAAAGGGGAACCCCTACCAACACCAAAACGGATGGAAACTGCCTGACGCGGCCTCCGCCATCTCCGCCACTTCAGTCCTCAGGCTCGGTCGCCTACAACAGACCCGCGCCCCTTCGCTGTTGCCTAAACCAGCGCGGGGGCTGTGTAATTGCCAGTTTTTCTGCACCAAGAGAACCTGACGGCTGAGTCGGTCTTAATAGACGAAGCCTATTGGTGTTGCAAGTGGGACCGGTTTAGAGCAATTCACCACGAATGACACGATATCCCGCGCGAAGTCTACGTTACAGCCTACCGGGACGGCGGTTCTGCCCATTTTGCCCCCGCGATTTTCGTGCCGACGGCATTCTCCCCAACCGGTCTCCTGGGCTCACCTGCCGGTGGAACTCCATGGCGTCCTCGGCGCCCAATGTACGGAAGTATGTGTCGGGGATCTTCTTCCAGCCGCCGACTAACTGCAGCACCCGCTCCGGCATCCCGGAGCGTAGAGCGTTAACCGCGTAGGAGTGGCGAAACCTGTGGGTGTGCAGGTTGGGGATGCCGGCTCGCTTCCCCAGGCGCTTGAGTATCTGGAAAATCCCGTTGGGAAGTATCGCCTTCCCCTGTTCTGATACCCACAACGCATCAGTGTTCGGGAGTAGCTTTTCCCTTTCCAGGAGATAATCCGCAAGCACTGACCTGACAGCGTCGCCGATGGGCATCCAACGCTCGCGGCGTCCCTTGCCCATCACCAGCACTGCGCCGGTCTCCATGTCCACGTCTTCAAGGCGTATCCTGGAGATCTCGGTCAGTCGTCCCGGTGTATCCCATAGCATGTACAGCACGGCCCGGTTGCGGACCAGCCGGAAGCGGTGGGCCGGAGTCCTGGCAAGGGCGGGGTTGGTTAAGATGAGGAGGTCCCGCATCTGGTCCTCCGAGACCACGGGAACCGTCTTCTCATCCAGGCGTGGGGGCTTGATCAGGTGTAGGGGGTTTTCCTCGACGTACCCGCGTTCCACGAGCCAAGTGAAGAACCGGTTAAGGCGGCGGTACTGAGCGTTGATGTGGCCTTTGGACAGCTTTTTGGGGACGAGATTCTCCCGCCTCCCGAGCCACCTGGTGCGACCCTGGAGGTAGGCGAGGTAGTCCTCAATGTGGTCCGTGATGATTTCACGCACGCCTGGCCACCCCTGCTCCTCGGCGTAGAGGGCGGCCATGGCGACGCAGGTTTCGAGGCTGGTCAGGTACCCTTCGGAGTACCGGCTGGAGGCCTTCAGACTGCTGATGAACCGTTTGCCGGATTCGCGAAGACTGAGGTCAAAAACCTGCTTGACGACCATTCATCTGGTGGCACCTGAGAGAAAAAGCCGTCATTTTGTATCTGATTATACCAGAAATGTGTGTTTGGTGGGCCTGGATGGACTCGAACCAACGACCTCGGTCTTATCAGGACCGCGCTCTAACCACCTGAGCTACAGGCCCACAATGGGGGGAGTGCTGTCTTCGCCGCATCGGCAACCCGGGCGGGTACCGGAACAAGCGACGTCCTTCAATTATATCGGGCTGTGACACGCCACACAAGTGACCCCGGCTCCAGCTCAGGGCACCCAGCAACCCAGGCCCCCAATCGCCAACACTCCCATCCCACACAACAATCCTCTACACTCCCGGTAAATCTCACCTGACTATCCAACAACCCAAATGCCCTTTTGTACAATAGCAAGACCCCGGCTCTGGCTAAGCCGGACCGTCGGGACCGTCCCCTCCTGCAGCTTCGCCTGAGGGCATATCGTCCGGTGGCCTGCGCCTCACGAACGTGGTTATCGGTGTTGCCGGACGTCTGTCGGTCTCGGGCGCCGCGCCGTTGGGGAGCTGCAGCGTACGTACCGGGTAGTTGATGACTATGCCCTCCTCGTCGAACCTCCTGTGCAGCTCCCGGACCAACTCGGAGCGCAGCTCGAAGCTTGCCAGACGGTCCCTCGCCTGTACGAACAGCCAGAAGTCCACGTTGGACTCGCCAAAATTGTCAAACCCAAAGTAGGCACCGTATTCCTTTACCCCGTGGGGACTCGTCTCCAGGGTCTGGTTCATCACGTCCATGGACACCGCCTCCACCCGTGCTAGTTCACTGCTGTAGCTGACACCGCAGGTCAGGTACACATTTACCGGAGGAGCCGGCTCGTAGTAATTGGTGATAATGGTCTCGGCAAAACGGGCGTTGGGCACCACCACCAGCGTGTTGCTCCACGTCCGAAGGCGGGTGCTGCGCCAGCCCACCTCAATCACGTATCCCGCTATGCCGCCCTCCATTTCGATGTAGTCACCTGGAGACACTACACCCTCCGTCATCACGTACGTGCCGGCGAACAGGTTGGACAGCGTGGGCTGAATGGCGAGGGCCACTGCAACGCCACCGAGACCGAGGCCGGCAATAAGGGGGCTTATGGGAATGCCCAGTGTGTTGATCACCAAGAGAAGCCCCAGCCCGTAGATCAGCACCATCAGAACCCGCCGCAGCATCAGAAGCAGCCGGGTATCCACGGTTCTTTGGGCGTTCTTTTCCTGTTCCTCTATGAGCCAGCCCCATTGGCTCCTGAGACAAGGCGCCCAATCAACACTACCAGCAGCAGGGCTCCGGAAGCCTGGGCCACCAGGTTGATGAGCGTCTGAATGCCTTCTGGCAGGTCAAGGGTGAGAGCGAGGCTTAGATAAATTCCTAAAACAATAATGCCGGCGTTCACCGGCCACCGGGCAGCCCTGATGAGAACATCGTCAAGCCCGGAGGGGGTCTGATTCGTCAGTCGCGTTACCAGGGGGAACATCGCGAAGTGCACCACGGCCGCCACAAGCATGGAAACCAGGACCACCGCAATGGATATGACAGGGTCCACCCCAGGGCTGGTCCGGCAGCCCGAATTGAGCAAGCAAGAAGGGCATGAGCTAATGCTCCGATTCAGCTAGGCACGCGGGATCACGCGGGATAAGGATAGGGAGGAGTCCGTGAGAGTAATTATATCGAACGGAGCAGTTGCGGCAGAATAGCGTCGGCGGCTCCAGTTAAAATGACATCGCACCAGGCCGTCAGGGGCGTAGCCTCTGGATTGATCTCGATGAGCGTTGCGCCCCTTTCCTTTGCAACCAGAGGCAGCCGGGCTGCCGGATTCACCGTGCCCGACGTGCCTACCAGCAACATGCAGTCGCACCGTTCCGCGGCCTCCCGGCAGGCCTCCAGCACGTCGGGTGGAATGGGCTCTCCGAACATCACAGTGTCCAGCTTGAGCACACCGCCGCATTCACCACAGACCGGGGGCACTTGCGCCAGGTCAAATCCATCGCGGGGAAACCGCAGCCCGCAGTCCAGGCACCGCAAGCGGTTGCGGTTTCCGTGGATTTCCAGCAGGGCGCGGCTGCCGGCCTCCCCGTGCAGGTTGTCCACATTCTGGGTGATGACGCAGCGCAGGATCCCCCGCCGCTCCAGTTCCACCAGCGCCAGGTGCCCAGCGTTGGGCACCGCCCCATCAACGGCCCTCTTCATCTGGAACACCGGGTGCGAGGGATCCTCTTCGGCCGCCAGGCGCTTGGCCCACCACGCGGCTGGGTCGCTGGCGAATTCCTGGTACGACAGCAACGGCGGCGTGCCATGCTGCGTCCACAGGCCGCCCACGCCGCGGTAGGTGGGGATGCCGCTGCCTGCCGACAGCCCGGCCCCCGACAGAGCAACTAGGTAGCGCGCGCCTCTGATGAGTGCTGCTGCCCTTTGAATGTCTTCGACCATTTGGGTCATGCGGCGATTCTAGCACGACGTTAGTGACTTCTGGCCGTTGACGGCCCTCAGAGCACCACGTATTCTGACAAACATAATGGTCGCACAATCTCGTAAACACGACGGGTCAGCCGCCGAACAGGGCAGCACCAACCCTGGGACTGCCCTGCCCGCTCCGAGGATAGAAGTCGCCGACTTCGTCGAGTTCATGGAGTCGATGCCCAAGGGGTCGGTCGACCTGATCCTGACCGATCCGCCCTATACCATCAGCAAGGAGACCGGGTTCAAGTCGGTTGTCAACGGCGTCCAGCGGTTCGCAGTATCCATGGATTTCGGCGAGTGGGATCACAGTCAAATTGACCTGGAGGTAGTGGCAAAAGTTTTCTATCGCGCGCTCCGCCGCGGTGGCACGGCAATAGTTTGGTACGACTTGTGGAAGATCGGTGAAGTTAAAGAGGCCATGGAGCGGGCCGGATTCAAGATGATTCGCCAGATTATCTGGGAGAAAACCAACCCCGTACCCCTGAACATGCGGGCCACCTACCTGTCCAACTGCCGTGAGATGGCAGTATCGGGTGTCAAGGTAGGCAAACCAACCTTCAACAGTTCATACGACTCAGGCATTTACACGAACGATGCGGGGATCTACGAATATCCCATCCCGCGTCACAACGGGAATCGGCAGCACCCCACGCAGAAACCTGAAAGGTTGTTTTCTGATTTGGTCCTCAAGCACAGTAACCCCGGCGACCTCGTGGTCGACCCGTTCCTGGGCGCCGGCACCACCGCAATGGCCGCCATCAAGAACGGCCGCCGGTTCGCCGGCTGCGACATCGACGAAAACTACGTCGCCGTCTCACGGGAGCGGGTTATGCGGGAGGTCAACCATGCAGAACCCACGTGATATACAGTTGGGCGGGCAGGCCGCTCTGTTCGAGGAACTGGCCCAGCCCGACCACCGGGGCGTATCCCGGTTGGTGTACCTCGAGGAAATGGTAGACCGCTACGCTGGCCTGAACAAATTCGGCAACGGTGGCGCCTGGTGCCGTAGCGATGGGAGCTTGGGCCGCAAGTACGTCATAAACCGGGAGAAGGTCGGCCCGCGTGGGAGCATCAGCGGCGTTCAGTTGATGGGATTCAATAACCGCCCGCTCAATACGCAGACGCCTGATTCCCTTCGCAGGCAAGTCACCACGGGGCAGCGTTGCGTTGTCTTGGCTGTCGGAAACAATCTGGAAGCCGACCACAAGGACGGCAGGAAGGACATTCCCCGGCGTCTTGCGCTTGAAGATTATCAACCGATGTCCAAAGCCGCCAATGATGCCAAGCGAACACACTGTGACCGATGCCAAGACTCAAGGGAGCGGTTTGACGCCACCCAGCTCTTCTACTCCGTAGGCTGGACAGTCGGCGGGCGGGAGTACATCGGGAGTTGCGTCGGCTGTTACTGGTATGACCCGGCAGCATTCAACGCCGAGATCTCAAAGAGTTACCAGCCCTGACGGACCTTGACACAGTCAGGGCATGCCAGACCCAATTCTAAGTTACTCCGCGAACCCCTCGGCGCCCAGCATTGGAACGAAACGGCAGCGGCCGAGGGTGCTGACGGAAACTCCCTCGCCGGTCTTCAGCACGAGCAGCAGTTCCTGCTCCTCGCGGGAGCCGACGGGCAGGGTCATTCGCCCGCCCACGCGCAGTTGCGCCAGCAGGGACGGCGGGATAGCAGGCGCGGCAGCAGCCACCAGGATGGCATCGTAGGGACCCCGCTCCGGGCAGCCCGGCACCGGCCCGGCCAGTTCCACCACCACGTTGCGGTAGTCCAGGCCCAGCAGCGTCGCCTCGGCTCGGGCCGCCAGGTCGGGCAATCGCTCGACGGTCACTATCATTCCAGCAGGCGTGAGCTGGGCCAGGACTGCCGCCTGGTAGCCGGAGCCGCTTCCAACCTCGAGCACCTTTTCCCTTGCCGAGAGGCGAAGGGCCGCTGACATCTCGGCCACCATGGAGGGCTGCGAAATGGTCTGGCCCTCGCCTATGGGCAGCGGAATGTCCTCATACGCCCTGCTCTGCAAATCAGGCGGCACAAAACGTTCCCTTGGCACCGCCGCCATGGCCTGCAACACCTCCGGCGAGCGGATACGGCGGGCTAACTGTTCCATCAGCGACGCCTTGGATTTGGCGAGGTCCGTCATTGATAAATTCTATCACGCAGAGCCCTGAAATCAGGGCTGAACAGGTTTGACACTACTGAATGCTGAACCTAGAATCGAGTCAATTAATGGATCCAGGACTGGAGGGTTCATGCACGTCGGACTGGTGATGGAATGTGACTACCGCTACGGAGAGACCGAACAAGCGGCCTTCGATGAGGCCTTCGCCATGGCGGAAGCTGCCGAGATGGGAGGGCTGGAGGGCGTATGGCTGGCAGAGCGGCATTTCGCCGCACCTCGCAGCCCGCTGGACACCGGTGGAGCCGGCATTCCGTCGGTGGTGTCCGCGCCGCTGATCATCTCGTCGGCCATCGTGGCCCGCTACGAGCGGCTGCGGGTGGGCGTGGCGGTGAATGTGCTGCCCTTGGCGCACCCCGTCCGTGTGGCCGAGGAAGTGGCGACGGTGGACCACATCAGCCGGGGCCGCATCGAGTTTGGCGTGGGCCGCAGCGGGTTCGCCCGGGCTTACGAGGGCTATGGCATCCCTTACGCGGAGAGCCGCGAGCGCTTCCAGGAATGTCTGGACGTAGTTCTGGCCGCATGGACCAATGAGCGATTTTCCTACGAGGGCAAGTATTATCAATTCAATGACGTCTGCGTCATCCCCAAGCCTTACCAGAAGCCTCACCCGCCGCTGCGCATCGCCGCCACCACCAAGGAGACGTTCCCGCAGGTGGGCCGTGCCGGATTGCCCGTCTTCGTCGGGCTGCGCGGCATGGATCGCCCCGCACTGGCCGAGAGCCTGGACGAGTATCGCGCGGCATGGAAGCAGGCCGGGAACGCTGGCGACTCCAGCGTGTTCCTGCGCATCCCTGTCTACGTGGGCGAGACCGACGAGCAGGCCCACGCCGATGCTGAGGAATCCACCATGCGCTCCTACCGGCGCCTGGCGCAGAACTTCCTGAACAGTGCCTCCGTCGCGGGCGCGACGCCAGACGAAGAGCGCGTCGAGCGAGGCCATCGGCTTTCCGCCGTCACATACGAGGACCTGCTGCGCGACCGGCTGGCCTACGGCAATCCCGACACCGTCACCCGCCAGTTGCGCGAGATTGTGGACGAACTGGGACTTGAGGGCGTGGTGGCCGAGGTGAACGTGGGCGGCGGCATTGCCAAGGACAAGGTGCTGTCTTCAGTCAACCGCTTCGCCACCGAAGTGGCCCCCAACCTGCGCTAGACTGGCAACTCCAAGTCGCCAAGGCAGGAAAGCCGCCGGAGGGATGTTCGGCGGCCTCTGGTTGTTGTCAGACCCTTCGGTCCTGAGGGTGTCGTAGGGCAGTCCGTTCGCGGTCCAACCCGCCCACCACGAACGGACACGGAGGCCCAATAGCAACAACTGACAGACCTTGGGGAGAGATGTTCGGCGGCCTTGACGTTCAGGCGACTTTGGGCAGGATGTATTGGTCTATGGCGTAGGCCAAGCCGTCCTTCTCAACCGTCGGGGCAATGCCCTTGGCCAGTTGCTGCAGTTCATCGGGCGCACCGCCCATCGCAATGGCCAGGCCGGCGGCGGCGAACATCGGCACATCGTTGTAGCTGTCGCCCACGCAGGCCATGTTGGCCGGAGCCACGCCCAGCATCTCTCCCATGCGGGCGATACCACTGCCCTTGTCCACGCCCGCCCGGGTAAAATCCACAGCCCACAGGCCGTTGTAAGGCAGCGATGCCAGGATAACGCTCATGCGCGGGTGGCTGCTGAACTGTACGGTCAGGGCCTCGGCAGCCTCGCGGGACAGGTCCAGGGCCGAAATGCGCACGATGTCCCAGTCCGGTATATCGCTCACCTTCTTGTAGGTACCCCGGACGTGGGTGGCCACAAAATTGGCCCCCAGTTCCTCCACCAGTGCCAGCACGTCGGGAGCCAACTCCGGCCCCAGGTTTGCGCTCCAGATGTGTTTGCACTCCACCGGGTCCAGGATGGCCGCACCGCCGTCGGAGAGCTGCGGCCCCGTGAGGCCGAGCTGCCGGGCGTAGTTGAAGACGTCTTGCGGCTCCCGCCCGGTGGCGATGAACACCGGAATCCGAGCCGACAGGCGCCGTACGGCATGCATAACAGCGGGGGTGATCAGCTCGTCGGGCCCGATGATCGTCCCGTCCAGGTCCAGGGCTGCCGCGCGGATTTGTACGTCCATATCATCCTTCATTCCAGGGTGTCACACACACACAAATATAGGGGCGCACAGCTGTGCGCCCCTACGCGGTCAACTAGAATAAACCGGGCGGTCTAGTCGAAGACCAGCGCGGTGTTCTGGCGGCCGGGGCGGCGCATTTCTTCCAGGCCTTCCTCGGCAGTATCGAAGCTGTTGCAGAACAGTTCGATGCCGTTGCCGTCGGGGTCCTGGATGTAGATGCTCTTGGTCATGCTGTGGTCGACGGTGCGCAGCTTGTCGACCTCGTAGTACTCCTGGAGCTTGTTGTAGTAGTCCCTCAGCTCCTCGTAGTCCTCGACCTGGATGGCCATGTGGTTGAGGCCCAGCCCGCCGTCAGCGACTTCCTGCGCGCCTTCCTTGGCCTGGAACAGGGCCAGGTCGTGGTGGACGCGGCCGCAGGTCAGGAACGTGCCGAAGCCCGGCCGCTCCACGGCGACTTCGAATCCCAGTACCTCGGTGTAGAACCTGGTCGAGGCATCCTGGTCCTTGACGTTGATCACCAGATGCCCGATCCTCTTCGGCTTCGCCATCATTCCCTCCGTAGGACTCCCTCGGAGTCACTTTTCTAGTAATGCCTACTATAACGCCAGCGAGCGCCCTTTGCCAATACCGCAGGCAATTAACAGTTTGAATCCTAGGGGCAGCACACAACGAGGATGTCCTCCAAGCAGATTGTTATCTTCGCAATCATCTCGGAAGCACAGAGGCATCTAGTACGTTTCTCCCGAATACGGCCTTCACCACAATTGCTGCGCAAATATAGAACCTTTTTGGCTCACTCAGGCCGCTGGACGGGTTTCTCATCAGACCGGATAGGCTGTT
Source organism: Dehalococcoidia bacterium (assembly GCA_965261885.1). Classification (GTDB taxonomy): domain Bacteria; phylum Chloroflexota; class Dehalococcoidia; order Lucifugimonadales; family UBA3495; genus VXOI01. Next base: position 133,090 of record CBDHDY010000001.1, on the reverse strand, counting down.
ATCGCTCACAATAAAGCGGTCCAGTACTTTCATCAGGTCAAAGAGGCGCAGGTCGAGGTGATCCGGGTATACGTCCTCCAAGGAAAGTAGCACCGCTCCAGACACGACGAAAGTGAAGCAAGTCGAGACTACTGCTTGTTGCAGGACGTAATTGGGGCTAGGATCAGCCGGGTCGTGGCCACGATATGTAGCATGAGCATAAGTGGAAGTAATGGCATAGCTTGACCTGATTCGAGCATTGGCACCTTTGGTAAGCTCTTTGCGCGTCTGGTCCCAACTATACTCGCTGGGCTTGGACATCAAGCGATCCTTACCATCCTCTTCGGAGCGGTTCCGGTGCCGAATGTTCTTTCGCATCTCTCGCAAAGATTCACGGTCTTGATGGTCAGCGGCTCCCTGACTCATAGCGTCGCTTATCTGCTTGTCAATTTCAGCCAAAGACCAATACTCCCAAGGGGTCACGTCCCCGGGATTCTCAAAAAACCATGTGGCGTGTATCAAACGATCCGATAGCATGCGTAGGTTCCCAAATGCAGCGACCATGTGGCCGGATTTGACGGCATTGCTGATAGATGTGGCGAACTCACAAGCCTCTCCCGATAGTTGTTTGGCGGCACCGACCAAGGGGATCTCGGTCTCATTGCGTGGTGGCAGCGACTGCAGCCAGCCCTGACCCAATGCTATAACTTCGTCCAACGAACAGACCCACTCGTCATCTGACCAGGACTCTCTATTTCCTGTCTGTTTCACGTCTTCGAATCTCCGTTGTGTTTAGTGGTATCTTCGATAACCCTTGGCGGAGTTAGAGAGGAAATCGGATAGGTAGTCTCAGGAGGTCGGAAAGAGGATTGGAAGTACTAAGCCAATAACTGCCAAAGAGATGGACTTTATCATCCCTCCCTCCCCAGAAACTCCCGTACCCGGTCCACGGCGCCGTCGCGGTTGTAGGTGCGGTAGAGCATCAGCGCGTTGCGGGTCGGGTCGCCGCCGAAGAACCGCTCGTAGAGGACCTGACGGCCGCCAAAGGCGCTGCACGCCACGTCCCAGGCCAGCCGGAACAGCCGCACCCGCTCGCGGGCGTTGGCCGTGTCGGTGGTCAGGTATCGCTCCACCTCCGGGCCGATGGCCGCATCGAAGTCGCCCTCCGATGGCAGAGCCATCAGGTTGCCCGAGCCCAGGAGCTGCACGATTTCCGCCAGCCGCGGGTAGATGGTCATCGGGTACAGGGCCCGCCCCACCGTGATCGGCCCCTGCGCCGGGGACATGACGCCCCAGTCGTTGAGTGCCGCATCTGCTTCCGAGGCCCTCATGCAGGCTTTCAGTGTTTCGAGGTGGATGATGATTTCGGCGATTCTCTCCTGGATGTGGGACGCCCCGCCCGATCCAAGGGTGTCTACCATCAACTGCGCCAGGCCGAGGATGAACTCGGTCTTGACCACGCAGCGGTTCACGACCTGGTAGCCAGAGTGCGTAGTCCCCTGGGTGGCGATGCCGTAGTTGTTGCACATCTCGACGTCGCCCAGCAGGAACACCCGCTCCCACGGCACCAGCACGTCGTCGAAGAAAACGATGGCGTCCATCTCCTCGAACCGGGATCCGAGAGGATGGTCGAAACCCGAGCGTCCGTAGTCGAAGCTCTCCCGGCAGATGAACTTCACTCCCGGGGTGGCGCATGGTATGGAAAAGAACAGGGCCTGCCGCCACGCGTCCGGCCCAAGCATGTGAGTGCGGGTCGGGTAGACCGCGATCTCGTCGGACAGCGGCCCCAGCGTCGCCAGGATGCGGCTGCCCCGGACGATGATGCCGGCGTCGGTCTCCTTGACCACGGTCAGGGCAACCTGCTCGTCCAGGTCGTCCACGATGCCGCTGGTTCGGCGAGGCTGCAGGTTGACCAGAGTGTGAGTCAGCGTGACGTCGTTCTCGCGAATGAACTCGAAATAATTGCGCACGTTGTCGGCGAATTCCGGGCGATTCCGCCCGAAGTAGTCCGCGGCTCCGGCCCACGCTGCGATGGACACGTTGAGAAAGTCGGGCGTCCGGGCCATCATTCCGCAGCCCACCCAAGCCCAGTGGGTCATCATCTTGCGCCGGCGCAGCAGCTCCTCCTGTGTACTCGGCACCATGAAAGACAGCCCCACAGGGTCGCCCGACGTCGGCGACGGGAAAATCATCTCGTCGCGCACCGTCGAGTCGTACTGCCGGTCGTACAGCGCGGCCACCGACTGCACGCCGCCCCTCAGCGCAGGGTGGGTGGTGACATCCTCGACTCGCTCGCCGCGGATCCAGACCTCGGCGGGGTTGTCCCTGAGGCCATCGATATATTGCTGTCCGGTCTTAGCTGGCATGGCAACCTTCACTGGTAAAGTTTCTGCACGTACCGAACGATTGTATCAGTAGAGAACCGTGCGCTATCATCGCCTGAGGGGGAAGCAATTGCCGCGCCGCAGTCTCTATTGTTGTGAGTCCGCTCCTGGGTTCAGAAAACGAGTCCCATCGTCTCCGGTGGAAAACGCTGGCTCCCCGAATCGCTGTTGCTGTTTCTTGCGGGCCTCCGCCCGCCTGAGCGCCGAGGCCTGCGCCAACCGGGCGGAGGCCCGCATCCGCCAACTGGAAGCCGAGAACCGTTGCTTGCGTGGCGGGTAGATTGGGGCATACGAGTGGCTAGCGCTCTTCGAAACGAATGAAAAAGGGTCACAAATCCAGTCAGACACCCTGCATTGGAATTGCCACCCGAGCAGGCTCAGGCGATAATCAAATTAGTATGGATGTAAGATGAAATATTTGCTGGATATATTTACTCCTGAGACTTGGCAAAAATTCAAAGAAGCCGGTGCCAAAGTAACAGGGATGAGGGATCGTTATCGACGGCTAGCGCGAGAACGCGTAAACTCAGGAGATCTTTTGCTTTGCTAGCTAACGGGGCTGGTCTCGCTGGTGTGGCGTCCTGGAAGTTGAATCTGGACCCTATACAGACGAAACTCCGATCTGGGGAAATCCTGACCCATACGTCGTCCGGTTTAATGTTAGACCCATCGTAATTCTTGACATGGAAGCGTCAGTTCCAATAAAGCACGAACGAATTTGGCAATATCTAACGATTACAAAAGATCTTGACCTGGATAACTCAAACTGGTCTGGCTTCTTCCGTAACCCCTTCAACACTATCGATAATATCGACGGCAAGTTTCTTACAGATTTGCTGAAGGGAGCAGAAACTAAACCCGGCAACTTACCCATTTTCTGATAGCGACCGACGCAAACTGGCCTCAAATAAGATTAGGACACTCGAACGCGAAGTTGAGGTGGAAGTTCCCGACAGCCAAAGTGACGGTGCGCTAAGTGAAGTGGAGACAGATTCTAGCGATAAAGTTTCAGACGTTCGTGAATCAATTCGCCATCAAGCGGATGTGGCTCGAATAGGCATCGAAATGGGTTTTCATATATGGGTGCCTAGGAGTGACAAGTCACGTATTCTTGAACTCTTGCCTGAAACTATGCATGGGAAGTTTCTAAAGGCGCTTCCGCTGAATTATGACGATACGACGCTCAAGACGGTAGAGCACATCGATGTTATATGGCTCAAAGGCAGATCTATGGCTATGGCTTTTGAAATCGAGCACACAACTTCGATATATTCTGGCTTGCTACGCATGGCGGATCTTTTGGCCTTACAACCCAATATGAACATCAAGCTGCACATTGTTGCCTCACTAGACAAACGAGAGAGGGTTTTGCGGGAGATCAGGCGGCCCGTCTTTTCGTTATTAGATCGAGGACCTCTCTATGAAACTTGCTCTTTCCTTTCATATGACTCTATCGAGTCGCTGGCGCAAACACCGTACCTTGCCCACATGAGCGACACGATCATCGCGGAATACGAGGAGGTAGCGGAGATATAGCCGCGTCCGGCTGACCCGCCCGTGCCAAACCGCCGGGGTCTGTGATACATTGCCTCCACCCTGAACCCACCCAAGTGAGGATGCGATGATAGGCCGAGTTGTAGCCTGCAAGGAATACGGCAAGCCCTTCGCCATCGAGGAATACGAAGTCCCCGAACCCGCCCCCGGTGCCGTCGTGCTGCGGATGACCCAGGCGGGTATCTGTGGTTCCGACCTGCACGTCTGGCGCGGCGACAGGTCAACGTGCCCCTGCCGCCCACTGGACGCGCCATGGGCCACGAGGGCACAGGTGTCGTCGAAATCCTGGGCGATGGCGTCGCCACCGACTCCGGCGGCGCCCCGATCCAGAAGGGCGACCGGGTGGTCTACGCTGCGGTATTCCCCTGCTATCACTGCCACCAGTGCCTCAAGGGCAACACCAACTGGTGCATGAACCGCAACTACCCCGCCGCCGGGACCTGGCCCTACTTCACCGGCACTTACGCCGATTTCCTGTACCTTCCGCCGCGCCATCCCTTCTTCCGGGTCCCCGATGAGCTGGACGACGACCTGCTTGGGCCGTTGAACTGCGCCATGGGAACTGTCACTACCGGACTGATCCGCGCCGACGCCGGCCAGGGCGACTACGTGGTGATCCAGGGAGCCGGTGGCCTGGGAGTCCACGCCACCGCCATGGCCAAGGAGATGGGCGCCGACCGCGTCATCGTAATCGATCGTCTCGAGAACCGGCTGGAGCTGGCCGAGGCCTTCGGCGCCGACCACACCATCAACATCGAGGAGTTCAACACCCCCGAGACCCGCCTCCGCCGCGTCAAGGAGCTGACCGACGGCCGTGGCGCCGACGTGGTGATGGAACTGGTGGGCCGCGCCGAACTGCTGGCCGAGGGCATTGACATGCTCAGCAACGGCGGCACTTTCGTCGAGATCGGCGACATTGTTCGCGGCCGCGAGGTCTCCATTGATCCGTCCAAGCTGCTGCAGGCAAGAACATCGTCGGCTCGCTGATGTACAAGCCCGAGCTGCTGCCCAGGCTGCTCAACTTCCTGGTCCGCAACAAGGACCGCCTGCCCTTCGAGCGCATCGTCTCCCACAAGTTCCCCCTCGCCGAGGTCAACGAGGCTTTCCCCCAGTGCGAGTGGGACCAGCGCCAGCCGGAGATCACGAGAGCCATGCTCGTCCCGTAGGATGCCCCTCGATCCTGAGCAGTGACAACTTAACCGGCCCCGGAGCAGTTCCGGGGCCGGTTCGTCGTATGAACTAAGACCCGCTACAATGATACTGAGCTTCAGAGATAGAGAAACCGAACGATTCCACAACGGCGTCAGAATTGCAGCTTTTGAAAGCTTTGCCATCCAGGCCAGGCAGAAGTTGAACAACTTGGACGATGCCACTTCGCTAATAGACTTGACTCGAAAGCGTGGCAACCGGCTCGAGGCTCTTTCTGGCAATCGTCAAGGCCAGTACAGCATTCGAGCCAATCGCCAGTGGCGCATTTGCTTCCGCTGGTCTGATGACAGCCCGTACGACGTGGAACTAGTTGATTACCACTGATCGAAGGTTCAATCATGAAAATTGATGATCGGCCTTTCAAGAATGGAATGCCTCCCATGCACCCCGGAGAGTCTCTTGCCGATGACCTTAACGAAATGGAGATCTCTGAGATAGAAATGGACGAATTTTTGGCGGTGGCTCGCGGTACGACCGCCGCCATAGTTCAAGGTCATAAGGACATTGACGCCGACTATGCCCTTCGTTTGTCTCACTTTTTTGGCACTACAGCTCGCTTTTGGATGAACCTGCAAGCGACTTATGACTTGAAAGTCGCCGAAAAGGAATCTGGCCCCCACATCCTGAAGCACGTAAAGCAACTCCCGCCGGTAAAAACCCCTGTGCTGCCGGGTGAATAAGATAGTTATTTGCTCAAGGCGCCACCGGCGTTGCCACCCCAAGAACTAATTCGAGCCCCCACGCCCCCTATGCTAAAATGCCCGTGAAAGCCCAACAGCGAGGATTGACACATGAAATTTGGCCTGATGTATGAAATCCAGATTCCCGAGCCCCATCACCCCGGCATCGAAGCGGAACGCTACAAGCAGGTGCTGGCTCAGGTTGACCTGGGCGACGAGGTCGGCTTCGAGTACTTCTGGACCGTGGAACACCACTTCCTGCGGGAATTCTCCCACTGCTCCGCCCCCGAAGTGCTGTACGGCGCCATCTCCCAGCGCACCAAGAACATCCGCATTGGCCACGCCGTGGCCCTGCTGCCGTCCCAGTACAATCATCCTGTTCGCGTCGCCGAGCGCGCCGCCGTGCTGGACATCCTCAGCGACGGCCGCATGGATCTGGGCACCGGGCGCTCCACCACTCTGATCGAGATGGACGGCTTCGAGGTTGACCCGGCGCAGACCCAGGCCCAGTGGAATGAGGCCGTCCGCATGATCCCCAAGATGTGGACCGAAGACCCCTTCTCGCACCAGGGCGAATTCTTCAACATCCCCGAGCGGTCCGTCATCCCCAAGCCGGTGCAGAAGCCGCACCCGCCCATGTGGGTCGCATGCAGCCAGCCCGACAGCTTCCGCCGGGCCGGGGAGCAGGGACTGGGCGTGCTGTGCTTCAACCTGGGTGGTTATTCCCAGCTGGAAGAGCGTGTCGCCGCCTACCGCGAGGCGGTGAAGAACGCCGACCCCGTCGGCTCCTTCGTCAACGACCAGGTGGCTGCCCTGTGTATCGTCCACTGCGGCGAGGATGGCGAGGAGGCGCGCCGCATCGGGGGGCCAGAGGGCGCATGGTTCGTGAAAATGGCCGAGAACCTGTACGCTCCGTGGTCCGGACGAGAGGTTCCCGACAGCTACAAGTTCGCCGTAGACGCAGTTCAGACTGAGCGTGTCGACAAGACCGCCCAGGACCATCTGGACTCCGGCGCCTTCGCCATGGGTACCCCCGACGAGATTATCGAAGTGATGAAGAAGTACCAGGAAGCCGGTGTCGACCAGGTCCTGTGCTTCGTCCAGCCCGGGAACCTCTCCCATACCCGCATCATGGATTCCATCAAGCTGATGGGCAAGCACGTCATCCCCTACTTCAAGTAGAGCAGGACGCCGAACCGAAGGTGACGCACGTAGGGGCGCACGGCTGTGCGCCCCTACTCTTTTCTGAGCCTGCCGCCTGCAGGCAGAGAAACGATCCTGTTAGTCGGAGGAAGGCAGCTTGCGCGGCTCCTGAAGTTCCATCTTGCCATCGCAGCATTCGATCTCGCCGTCGCCGCTCTTGGTGCACAGGACGCTGCTGCCGCAGGTCTCGCAGGTGAATCGCTTTCCGAGTTGGTTTGCCATCTCTGATGCCCCTATTTCAGCTGCATCGGCTGGCCGCAACAGCCGAGATTACCATTGCCGCCCTTGGTCACGATGAATTCTGCATTGCATTGTGCGCAGATGTAGCGCTTGCCAGTCTGATTAGCCAATTTCCATGCTCCCGGAGGTGGATTCAAGCTTCGGTAATTGTAGCCCGATGGAGATGGCCTTTCAATGTTGCCGGCGCGTCGTCTTGCGTCGCCTTATTGAGGGATGAATCGCACGAGAAAACTGGCCTCACCCAATGGGATGCCGTCGAAGAGGATCGCGGCAGAATGCTCGCCGGCAGCCTGCACCGGTATGCGGAAGGTCTTTATCCACCGCTGGAAAAGGATACCCTCGTCCCACTGCACTCGCTGCGCCGGTGGCGTCTCAAGCGGCACTCCGGGGGTCTTGAGGGCAACAAACAAGTGGTGGTCGCCGGGCAGGGCTCCACCTATGCAGAATGCCAAGTTCACGTCGACCTGGGCCACCACCGGACCCGCCTCTCCACCGGGGAGCGGCTCGGGCAGGTCCACGAGGTCTACTACGCCGTTCAGGTTCAACGCGCCATCGGCGCTTTCCTCGGTGCCACGGCAGAATAGAGCGTATTTCAGATAAGGATCATCTATGGGAGTCGTCAACCAGTTCCTCCCCCAACGACAAATAGTTAACGCCTGATTCTATCACGGGTTCAGCCTGTAACGCAGACTGCGCCACTGAATTATAATGGCCCGCAAAGCAGGAAGCGCAGGGAGGAAAGATCATGCCCATAAGCAAAAAGCAGTTCGGTTCGGGAATGAGCACCCAGGAGTACATCGACCAGATTAAGGTCAACAAGGACCCCTTCGTTGAAATATACGAAGCCGTACAACTTCCCCCGGAAGCTGCCAATTGGGTGGACGGCCTGGGCAACTCCATCAACCTTGCCGTTTTCACCGCGGACTGGTGCGGCGACGCTGTGAGCACCACACCGGTCATCCTGAAGCTGGCCGACAGCAGTGGCAGAGTCAATCTGCAGGTTTTCAACCGCGACGACGACGTGCCTCTGGCAGATACTTTCCTACCTGAACATCGCGCCGGAACTGTGCCAATCTTCGTGGTTCTCGATGACGAAATGAACGAGGTCGCCCGGTTTGTTGAAACTGCCAGCGGCCTGGTGCCGCAAATCGACGCGATGGATGAGGCGATTAACCGCGACACCGAGGGGCTGGACGAGGCAGCCCAGCGACAGGCCCGCCGCGGCCGGCGCATGGCCCACCGGGTGTCGCACGCTCAGGACTGGGCTGAAGTCATCTTGCAGGAGTTCCGCGACGTCGTGGACACCGGCCTGCGCCTTCCCGGATCGGAACGCCCGGCGGTTGGAGGCACCAAGTGGCCGCCTGAGGACTAGGCGGGAAGCCAAACAGGGCACGGCCTCACCTTCTCTCAGAGGGTGTATGACAAGTCCCCTCTACCTCCGGGAGAGGGTTAGGGTTAGGGCGTCCCAATAGCGTCGCAGTGCAGACAACAGCAATCCGACCTTGGCTTTTCGCTATTGGAATTTGTTTGTCACACACCCCCTCAGAAGGAGAGGGAACTTTGGTCTAATGGCTTATGTCCACCACCTGCGCGTTGGCGGACTCTGCGAACATATCGGCGGTGGCGGGGTGACAGGTGAAGACAAGTACCTGATTGGTTTCGGCCAGTTGCGCCAATGACTCGGCGGCCAGGCGGGCACGCCCCGGGTCGAAGTTGACCAGTGCCTCGTCCACCACCACCGGCAGCCGCTCGGCATGTTCGCCAAACTCCCGGATGAGACCGAATCGCAGGGCCAGGTATAGCTGCTCGCGGGTGCCCCGGCTCAGTTTGGCGGGGCGCTTGCTGTTGCCGGTCGCGTCGGTCACCGTTATGGTCTGCTCCCCGATGGGAGCGTACAACCGTTGGTATCGCTGGCCCGTCACATCGGAAAAGAATTCTTGGGCATGGCGGATCACGCTGGGCTGACGTTCCTGCTCGAATTTCTGCCGCGTCTTCTCCAACAGCGTCTCAGCTATGGTGAGCCGCGACCACTCCCGCGCGTGTTCACGCAGTTGCTCCTCCAGGGTGTTGCGGAGGGCTGATGATTCCTCTTCGCTGGTGAGTTGGTCCAGCTCCGAGCCGGTACGTCCCCTCTCCTCCCGCAGGGCGTCCCGCCGCTCAGAAACTTCCCTGTGAAGCTCTGAGTGCCGGGCGGATTCCGCCTCCAGACGGTCGGGGTCGGAGCTCGCCAGTGAACGGCAGAAAGCCTGGAACCGCTCGCCGGGGCCGCTCAACCTTTCCAGGCTACGCCGGTGTTCGTCAAACCGTCGCTCCAGTTCCACCCGCTCATCCGTGAGGCGAGCCCTGCGACGGAAGTCCTCGGCGTCGTCCGCACCACCTGCGGAGAGCAGGGCGGCCAACTCATTCTCCGCCGACTGCAATCTGCGCTCCCTGCTCTCCAGGAGTTGCTTGTTTTCCTCCGCCTGCTCCCTGGCCCTCTCCCGGCCGGAAAAGGCCGTTTGGGTTTCCTCCAGCCGCCTTATTAGTTCGTCAGCTACCAGCGCCAATTGCCTTTGGTCGCCCGGGTCCAACGGCAGGCCGTGGCGGGCGGCCAGCGGCTCCACTCGCTGGCGGAAATGCTCAATGTCGTGTTCGATGGCCGAAACCCGCCGGCGGTTATCCCCCACTTGTTCCCGCTTGACCCGGGCGGTTTCAACCCGGCCCAGGAACTCGACCACAGTGTCGGGGGTGAAACCTGCGGAGAGCCCCCTCTGTTTCAGCCACCCCTGCCATTCCTGTCGCGCCTCGCCGTCTGCAGCGGTGGCGTCCCGCAGCAGCGCGATGGCCGACCCTACCCGCCCTTCCTGCGCCCTGACCTGCCGTTGCGCTCCTTCTGACCGCTCCGTGGCATCATTCCAGGCTGTCAGCGCGGTCTGGGCAACATCCAGGCGAGCCTCGGCGCCGGACAGCGTAGCAGCGCTGGGCAATCCGCCGACGGCAAGGGGAGATGCGGCTTCAACCAGAAGCTGCCACGCGGACGCCTCCGATGCCTCTGCGTCCGCCGACTGCCGGGCCAGAGACGCTGCCAACGGGTTGGGAGCCTCCACAGGTGAGGCGGGCCGGCTGCGGAGTAACAGGTAGCCGGTGAGGGCCAGCAACACGAGGCCGCCTGTCAATCCCAGCAGGAGCGCAGCGTTGCCCAGAACGACACCAGCCACTATCAGGGCGACGCCGGCCACAGCCAACAGGCCCGGCAACAGTAGGGATGACCGATCCGCCGGTTCTGCCGATTCCTGAACGGCAGTCAGCGAGTTGAGCTGTCCGCGCAAGTTCTGATGATTCTGGCGGGCACGCTCATATTCATCGAGCCTGCCGCGCGCGTTTCGGAGAGCACCCCGGTGCCGCTCCAGCCTGGCGGCGTCCAGTGGCGGCGGACTGTCGGGCATGCGTTCCTGCGCCTCGGTTACGGTAGTCTGGCATTCCTCCAGGGTGCGCTGCTCTTGCTCCAGGCGCTGTTCCGCCCGGCGCAACGTGTCCTGCATCTGGGACAGACTCTCCCTTCCGGTCTCCACTTCCTGCCGAAAGCCGATGGAGGTGTCGAAGCCTTGCAGCTGGGACTCATCCCAATCCTGGCCCAAGTCTCGCAGCAGATCATTCAACTCCGATTCAAGGGCGTTCAGCTCGGCGCGGCGTTCCGGCAGGTCCTTGACGGAATCGTCGAAGCTGCCCTGGGCGCGCAGGATGGTCTCGATTCGCTCCCGGTCATACAGCAGATCCTCACCGGGAATGTCGGTCGATGCAGCATCTTCCAACTGCCGCAGGTGCCCGGCGGCCTCGTCCCTGTCCTCACGCAGTTGCCGGATCTGGTTCTCGAATCCATCCAGCCGCACAATGGGGTTCTCCGGGAACTCCAGGTACTTGGGCATATCGCGCAACTGCGACTCGCAGTCGGACAAGGCTATCCAATCGCCCCAGCCGCTGCGCAGTCGGTCGACATCGGATTGTTGCGCCCGCAGCCGCTCCAACTTGGCATCGACGTCCTGCAATTCTGAGTCAATCTCGGACTTCCGGGCGATCAGCCAACCGTAGCGGCCAGCGTTGCCCTCAATGTCCCGAAGATGCGAGTCAATGTCTCTCAGCGCGTTCAATAGCCTGGGTACTTCCTGGTTGTTGCCACGGCTCAGGTAGATCTGGCCTTTTTGATCGCCCAACGACTTTTTGAGCGCGGGCAGTCCGGGAGCTCCCTGTCCGGCACTGTAAATGGCCCCGCTGGAGTCGTTGAGGGAAGAGGCTGCTTGCAGTTCATCCAGGCTGAAGGCGAACACGTTGCGGAACAGGTCGAGGGTGGCGTTGCCGGTTAGCCTCTGCATGAGGACGTCGGAATTGGACGCCGGGCCATTGGATGTTGCCACGCTCAGGCCGCCCCTCGTACCTGCGTACCGCTCCACGCCGAAAATAGCGCCGGAATCATCGCACAGCGTAATCCGCCCACCGTGTCGTCCCCCGGCCAGCGGCGGATAGTGGCTGTTGAAATGGGCGGGGAAGTCGAACAGGATCGCCCGGATGAAGGACAGCAGGGTACTTTTGCCCGCCTCATTGGGGCCGTAGAAAACCGCGACCCGCCCTGACACCGGTCCGATGTTTCGCTGGTGGAAGTGCCCAAACCCGTCGAGGTATAGATCCTCTATTTTCAATCTTCGTCTTCCTCACTCACCAGCGAGGCCAGGCATTCCTTCTCGGCAGCGTCCAGCAGTTCCAGAAGTTCGCCGTCGGGTGGCAGATGGCTCCGCAGATATGCAGCGGCGTTGGAGTTGGAGTAGAGCGGACGCAGCAGGTCCCGCAGTTCGGCAAGGGCGGCGGGGTCATTTCGCAGTTGGTCGCTGAGCCGGGCAAGGTCTCCGGTGAAATCCTCTCGCTGGGCCACCTGCTGGCGGTCAACAGGCGAAGCCGTTTCTGTCTGGATCCGCTCGCACCACAGCCAGGGTTGGGCGTTGGCGTATTGGATGTTGAACTGCTCAAGCAGCTCACCGGTGGTTCCTGGGCGGCGCAGCCAGTGATGCAACGACCCCCGGCCGGTCAGCGACAGCCGGAATACCACGGGGCGGCCCCCGGCTGCCTCTGCGAGGGAAGCCACGGCGTAGTCCACGGCGTCAAGCAACTCCTGCGCGGCCTCCAGCCCGGTGATATCAACTGCCAGCGTTTCCCACCGCACCACGTCCACCGGGCGGAAGTCCAGGCTCACCGCGCCGTAGTCGTCCACCTCCACCAGGTAGACGCCGCGCTCACCGGTCTCGAGGGGGTGGCGGCCTTGGGAATTGCCTGGGTGGACGACTGTGGGCCGTTCCTGGCGCAGAACCTGACAGGTGTGGACGTGCCCGAGCGCCCAGTAGTCCAGGCCGGCGTCGGCCAGGTCTGCAACTGAGCAGGGAGCGTAGGAATCGTGGTCGGGATTTCCACCCACGTTGGCATGGAGCAGACCGAGGTTGAAACCTGCGGACAGCGGGACCAGCATGGACTGGAACAGGGGAGCCAGGTTCTGGCGCACCTCCCGGGTAGGGTAGCTCACGCCGTACACCATGGCCCGCTGCGGCTCCTCCGGAAACACCGGCCCTCCGCTTACCTCGCTACCAAAACGCTCGCAGCCCGGCGGCAGGGCCAGTCGCGCCTCCCAACCGTCCAGCGGGTCGTGGTTGCCGTGGCAAATGAACGAGCGGATGCCCGCCGTACCCAGCCGGGTCAGTCCATCCACAAACTTCAGTTGCGCCCTAAGACTGCGATCGGCCCCGTCGTAGATGTCGCCAGCCACCAGCAGCGCGTCTGCCTGCTCCCGGATGCACAGGGATACTATGTTTTCGTAGGCGTCGAAGGTGGCACGACGCAACGATTCCGCGACATACTCGGGCGCCTCGCTTCGTATGCCTCGAAACGGGCTGTCCAGATGCAGATCTGCGGCGTGGACAAACCTCAAACGAGCCATGAGCGCCCCTACCCTGGCCCTCCCTCATTGGGGGAGGGTGTTTCTAGATCTCCTCTTCGGCTACGGGTCGTCGTCGCGCCACTCGAAGCTCAGGTTGGTGTAGCGGACGAACACGCCACCGCCCGGCGCGCCCATGGGGCCGTTGGCCGCCAGAATGGCGATGGTGTGCTGGTCGCCGGGATTCGGGTTATTGGCGACCTCGACCCTCTGCGGGCGGTTGAAGCCTTCGAAGGTGCCCCGCTCCCGGTTGCACTCGCCGTTGATCCAGATCTCGCCGTAGTCGTCAACACAGGTCTCGAACATCATCCTGGTGCGCTGCGGATCGCGACCGCCCACGGATTCCGGCACCGTGATGGTCAGGCGATACCAGACGAAGGAGAAGCCGGTCACGTAGTCGCCGCCAAACCTGGCCCACGCGCTCGTGTCCGGGCAGACCTCCCATGAGGAGTCGTCGTAGTCCGTGAGTCGGGCAGGACTGCCTGCCGACCGATTGGCAAGCCCGTAGTTGGCCTCGCCCGGGACGTACCCCTCAGCGTATCGCCACTGGCTTTTGACCGCCGCCTGTCCGTCGGCGCTGTTGATATCAATGGGGAATCGCGGCATGTTTCCCTCCGTAAACGTTCTGTCTGTGGCTGCCCGGTTCTCTGTGGAGCGACTCTCCGGTTACACCCCGGTAATCTTGACCCCCGAATGCGTCCGGTAGATGCGGTTGATGTTGACCAGCAGCGGGGTGATCTGTTCCACGTACCTGGCATTGGCCAGCGCCCCGCCGTCGACGCCCCGAAGACTGGGAATCTTGTCGGCGAGGCCCATCACCAGTTTTTTGGCGTCGGCGTGGTCGGAGCAGACAACCACATCACCCTCCATGTCCACCTGTGGGTCCTGCAGCTCCTCGGCGCTTACGTTCTGAAATGCGGCTACCACCTGGGCGCCGGGCAGTATTTCCTGTGCCTCCTGGGCTGCCGAACCGGCCTCCACCTCGACGGCCCGCGCTCCCTTCCCACGCTCGAAGACCATCGGGGCGATGACGCTGACAACGATCTTGCCGTCCAGGGAGGCCGCCAGCTCCTCAAGCACCGGGCGCTGGCCCTCGTAGGGAAAGGCGAGGAAGACCACGTCACCTGACTCGGCGGCTCCGGCGTTGTCGGTTCCGGAGATACTGGCACCCGGCGCACCTTCGGCCAGCTCGGCAGCGGCCGCTGCGCCTCTCTCAGTGCTGCGGGAGCCGATGGCCACCGCCTCCCCAGCCAGTGCCAGCCGCAGCGCCAGCCCCTTTCCCTCAGGCCCGGTTCCACCCAAGATCGATAGCATCGCCCCTCCTGAGATTTCAATCAATGTGATGACGGCACTACTATACAACACACCCGGCACCCGTCGGCAACGGCCTAGTGTCATCGGCAGCTATTTCACTTCCGGGCACCAACGGCGGTCTTTTTCGTCCTCTCGTTGGTGCTGGTCTGCAGCCATGCCGGGTATCGCGGTGTGATTGATCGTTTCTGAAGAACGGGAGAGGTAGCTCGATGACAGGCCCGCCTTGTTTTGCCGAAGCCCCTCGGTGATAATGGTTCCGCTTTACTGAGACTGGCGGTCTCACCCCAACCACTCCCGGAGGTATCCTGCCGATGGTTGACCTCAGACGGGCGGCCGCTATCGTGGGCGTCCATGAACACGTTACCCGCTACGCACCTGACAAGAGCGAGCTCCAGATCCAGGGCGAGAGTATCATCAAGGCGCTGGAAGACGCCGGGCTGTCCAAGAACGATGTCGACGGCCTGTTCACCGCGTCCATGTCGGTGCGCAACAGCGGCCTCAATCTCGCCGACTACCTCAACATGTACCCCAAGCACGTCGACAACACGACAGTGGGCGGCGGCTCCTTCGAATTCCACCTGGCCCACGCCCTCAACGCCATCCACGCCGGGCGCATTAACGTGGCGGTCATCACCTACGCCACCCTCGCCCGCTCCGGTGGCGTGTCCGTGGGCACCGGCGGCGTCGGTCGCTTTGGCCACCCGCGCCTCGACCCGTCGCCCGACAGCTTCGAGGAGTTGTACGGCCTGACCACCGTGGGTCTGTACGCCATGATTGCCCAGCGGCACATGCACCAGTTCGGCACCACGCCGGAGCAGCTGGCCGAGATCGCCGTGGCCGTCCGGCACCACGCCTCCATGAACCCCGAAGCCCTGTTCCGTGACGAGATAACCGTCGAGGACGTGATGCGCTCCCGGGTCATCTCGTCGCCGCTGCACATAAACGACTGCTGCGTCATCACCGACGGCGGAGGCGCGGTGGTGGTAGCCTCGCCGGAGGTGGCCCGCAGCTGCCGCCACACACCGGTCTGGGTGCTGGGCACCGGCGAGGCCGTGGCTCACCAGGGCGCGGGCAAGCGCGACCTGATTTACATCGCCGCCAAGCAGAGCCACGAGCCCGCTTTCGCCGGTTCGGGCGTCACTCACGACGACATCGACATGGCGATGATCTACGACTCCTTCACCATCACGGTGTTGGAGACGCTGGAGGACCTCGGCTTCTGCGAGAAGGGCGAGGGCGGCCAGTTCGTCAGCGGCGGCAACTTGAAGATCGGCGGCAAGCTGCCCATCAACACCGACGGCGGGGGCCTGTCGTCCAACCACCCGGGGATGCGCGGTATCTTCCTGCTGATGGAGGCCACACGGCAGCTCCGTCACCAGTTCGAGGGCACCCCGCGCCAGGTGCCCGACTGCAAGATCGCCCTGTGCCACGGCACCGGCGGAGCTCTGGGCTCCCGACACAGTGGCGGAACTGTCATATTGGGGAGGGACTGATCATGCCCGAATGGAACAAGCCGCTGCCGACCGTGGTTGGCGAGACCCGCCCCTACTGGGACGCCTGCCGCCGCGGCCAGCTCCTGATCCAGCATTGCAACAAATGTGACGAGTACCAGTTCTATCCTCGGGGCATCTGCGCCCACTGCTGGTCCGAAAACCCGACGTGGGTGCAGTCCACCGGCAAGGGGACCGTCTGGACCTACACCGTCACATACCAGAACCGCACCACCGGCTTCGACCAGGGCCCCTACGTCCTCGCCCTCGTTGAACTGGAGGAGGGGGTCCGCATGTTCACCAACATCGTCGGCTGCGATCCCGGCGAGGTCACCATCGGCATGCCCGTGGAGGTGACTTTCGAGCGCGCCACCGACCAGATCAGCGTCCCCTACTTTAAGCCTGCATCGTAGGGTTGGATGTGGGATAGTGGGCATCAATTGCCGACGTAATTGATGCTGTGCCAGACCCGGTCTTCGAACAGCTTTGTGGCCGGATGGGGATTTTCACAGGCCAATTCCGGAGGGATCAGAGAAAGGGCGAGCCTGACAGGGTTCGCCCTTTCGGTTGGGTTAGAGACTCGGCACAAAAATCGATTGATGGGCCATAATTGCTTTCACCTCAGGCCGGAATTGTTGCGATTTCGGGTGAACGGGATGCACAAGTCGAATCTGGCAACGTCATTCCGCCGCAACGGTAGCGCTGCAACCCCACCTATCGGCATCCCGGTATAATCTCCCAATGACTCAGCTGCTCCTGCTCTCCCTGTGGTTAACGCGGCGACGGTTGCGCCAATCGTGGGGCATGACTGCGGCCACCTCGCTTGGCATCCTGGCCTCGGTGGTGCTGTTGAGCGCTGCAGCTCTTTATTCCGAGGTGCTGGCGGAGGCAGGGGTACGCTACGCGCTGTACAGCCAGCCGGCCAACAGCCTCGACATTCAGATTCTTTCAGAAAATCGGCCAATGGGCACCGACGACTATGAGCGGCTGCGGCGCCTTGCCGATGGGGCAATAGACCAACGCCTCGGGGCCATACGCACCGACGTGGAACGGTTCGGACGCACCCAGTCCGGATTGCCCTTGACCAGCGACCCGGATCAGCCGCCCCCGGCCTTGACCACGATTGCCGGGCGGCCCTTCTTCATGACCGGATTTCCGGACCACGCCCTGCTGTTGGAGGGAGGCTGGCCACAGGAACCAGGAAAATCCGTACCTGCGGGGGTCGAGTTGCAGGCCGTGGTGGGGCAGCAGACGGCAAGGGAAATGGGTTACAAGGTGGGCGACCGGATTTTCATCACTCCATTTCGGTCCTCGCCCGAGGAGCGCATCGTGCTGACGGTGGTCGGTTTGGTGTCCCCAGCGGACCCCCGGGACAAATTCTGGTTGGGTTATCCAAGCCAGTTCAGCAGACAGACCGTGGGGGAGACAAATGTAGTTCCCGCGTATGTTACCGAAGACGACTTTCTGCGGGTGATGGGAAGCCGGTTTCCGACCCTGATAGGCGACTTCGGTTTTAACGTATTTGTCGACCCATCGAAGATAACCGCGCAAACGGTGGAGGCTACTCAAGAGTCAGTGGACGGCCTCGAAACTGGCCTGAACAAAGCCTATCCTCGCACTTTTGTTTTTACCCGCCTGGGACTGACGCTTGATGAGTTTGAGCGGGAACTGACACTGGCCAGGGTACCGGTCTATGTCTTCGTTTCCCTGGTCGTCGTCATTGTCCTGTATTTCCTTGTTCTGATTGCCGGAATTGTGGGGCGCAGTCAAGCCGACGAGCTGGGACTCATTCGAGGCAGAGGTGGAAGTATTGTCCAGGTGTGTGGCGTGCTGCTCCTGGCTGACGGCATGCTGGCCGCCGCTGCGGTGGCGATCGGGCCGCTGCTCGCCTGGCTTATCGTACGCTACGCGATGCTTCCCGCCTTCAGCGGGCTGGAAGGTGGCCCGATTGAGGTTTTCATAATCGGCGATATGTTTTGGATGGGCGCCATTGGTGCCGTCCTGTCGCTGGCCGCGCTGTCGTTGTCCGCAGTGGCCCGTGCCCGCGGCGGAGTTGCGGAATCAGTGGCAAGCCGCTCCCGCCCTCCGGAGGCCTCAATTCTGCAACGCTACTACCTCGACATCGTAGTCATACTCGCAGTTGGCGTTGTGTGGTGGCAGTTTGGGGAGAGAGAGGGTTTCCTGACGAGATCTTTGGCCTCTCGCGGCCTGGAAATAGACCCCGCCGTAGTACTGGGGCCGGTGCTGGGTCTGCTGGCGGCGGCTCTGCTGCTTTTGCGGCTGCTGCCCCTGGCGTTGCGTCTTGCCGTCTGGCTGTGCTCGCGGGCCGGCCCGGCGTGGTTGACCTTTGCCACTGTCCGGGTGGCAAGGGACCCCGTACTGCCGTCGTCGCTGGCGGTGCTGCTGATGTTGTCGGCAGCACTGGGTGTTTTTGGCGCCACCTTCCAGTCGAGCATGTCCAGCAGTCAAAGAGAACAGACTTTATACCGGGTGGGAGGCGACCTGGTGTTGTCCGGGCCCGGTGCAGGAAAGATTCAGTTATCCGATCTGGAGCAGATTCCCGGCATCAGGACCGCCACTCCCCTACTGCAGGACACGGCAACCTTCACTGTGGGGCACTCGTCATTCCCGGCACACCTTCTGGCTGCCGACCCGCAGGACCTTGCCGCGGCCGCCTGGTTCCGGGAGGACTTTTCCAGCTCCACCCTGCCCCAGCTGGCGGACCGGATACGAAGCCTCTCCGTGGAGGGGCCTGACGTTGTGCCGCTGCCCACGGGCGTGGATCGCATCGGTGTGTGGCTGGAGACCAGCTCCCTCCGTGGCGTTGAGCTGCAGGCCAACATTAACGTATGGGCCAAACTGAGGGACGCAGACGGCCGCCACAGTAATGTATCGTTGGGAGGCTTTTCTCGTATCAGAGAAGGAGGGGCGGAGAATTGGCAGTTCTTTGCCGGAGAGCTCTCGGAACGGATGGTCGGTTTGGAGACCGGATGGGCAGTGGCCGCGATTTTCCTCACCACCAGCGCATATGCGAGAGTGCCGTCAGCAAGCATACACTTCGATGACCTAACGGCTTTTGGTCCCTCCCTCCCGGCAGAAGGTATGGTGGTGGAAGACTTTGAAGACACAGGCCCCTGGAGAGCGATTGACATAATCTCCGGCGTCCAGGACGTGGCGGATGCGGGACCCTCCGGCGCTCGTTCCGGTTCAGCCGGGCTCACCTTCTCCTGGGTGGAGCCCTTCACCGGACAGCAGCGGGGGGTGCACATCCCGCCCGTGAATCTGCCATTGACGGCCATTGGGGGTGGTGGCCTGCGCTTGAACGAAAATTTGCGGATCAAGCAAGGCCAGTCAGCCATACCCATTCATATCGTCGGATTGACCGAACTGTTTCCCACAATTTACAACACGCAAAGGCCGTTCGTAATTGTGGACCTCAACGCCTACCAGGCATACAGAAAATTTCTCCCTCCTGCCGGACCCATCAAGGGTCCCGGCCAGATCTGGCTCTCCCTGGACCCGTCGCATGACCGGAATGCTGTCATCTCGGAAATCGAAAGTGAGTTGAAGGCTCTGGTTTCGATTATCGACCGCACCGCCTCGGCTGACAGGGCATCCAGGAATCCGTTGGCTGGAGGAGGGTGGGACGGTCTCACAGGTCTCAGCATTGGAGCCGTGGGAATCGCGGTCGGCATCGCCCTGCTGCTGCATGGCGCCGCATCAGCAAGAGCGGCCAGAATCGATAACGCGGTTGCCCGCGCGCTTGGTCTGTCGACAGGACAGCTCTTCCTCACCCTGCTGGCTGAACGGTGGCTGATGGCCGGAGCGGCGATCGTGGCTGGTGCGGCCATCGGTTACTGGCCGGGACTGCAGCTGATCCAGATGCTGCAACTGACGGCGGGCCGCTCCGCCCCCTTGCCGCCTTTGATTCCGCAGGTTCATGAATTGCTTCTGGCCGTGGTACTTATTGGTCTCGCAGCGGCGGTGATGGGGTCCGCCATTTACTCAGCAGTCCTTGCCCGGCGCGAACGGCCGGCCGAGGTGTTGCGGGCGGGGGACTAAACTCTTGCTGTCTCTGTTGCGTTTTGCCTACGTGATGGCCATTAGCCGGGTCGCCAGCGGCTGGCGGCTCCAGGCGGTCCTGTTCAGTGGAATACTGCTGGCCGTCGCATTGATGGCCAGCGGTGTCATCTTCTCTGAAATGCTATCCAACGCGGCCCTGCGTGATGCCCTGTCGCGATCGGAACCACAGGACGTCAACTTCAAGATACGCTCCTTCAGCAGCCAGGACGACCCAACGGACGTGGAGGGACGCAGCGCGGCATTCCGGACCAGGGACGAATTTATCCGGCAGAATGTTCAGGAACCTTTCCAGCAATACCTGAAGTCCCACTCGAGATACATCAAGTCTGCCACGTTCTTCTTCCAGGGGCGGCCCCACCTCGAGGTGGACCGGGACACTCGCCCGCGGGGTTCCGTGGGCCACCTCACTGGACTCGAGGGACGCGTACGAGTCCTCGACGGGCAGTGGCCGACAGGCCCGGTCTCCCGTGGTGAGCCGGTGCCGGTTGCCGTGGACAAACTGGGAGCGCAACTCCTTGGACTGGGGGTTGGCGAGGTAATGGGGATATTCCCTGCGTCGCTGTACAAAGATTCACCGCCCACGGAAGTACGGATAGCCGCCGTTTTCGAAGCGCAGGACCCGTCGGACGAGTTCTGGCACGGACTCTCCGCCGCCATGAGCAGGAAGGACGACCGCTGGACTCTGATACCACTCTTCCCCAGCGAGGAAGCCCTGATGGGCGGGGTTCTTGGCTCGTATCCCTCGATCTACGTGGACACGACCTGGTTTTTCCACCCCGACCCTGGAAAAATTCCCGCCGGCGAGATAGTGGAGATTCAGCGCCTCCTGTCCCATTTCGAGCGAGTGGTCTCCATTGGCCTCGAGAATTCCGGATACAGCATCAGGCTCGACAATCTGCTGAGCGATTTCGAGACCCAACTGCTCCTTGCCCGGCTCCCAATGCTGCTCCTGCTGTTGTTGGTCATGGCCATTTTGACGTATTACCTGGCGCTGATTGCCAGCCTGATAGTGCGGTCCCGTTCTGCCGAAATCAGCCTGCTGAAGAGCCGTGGGGCTACGGCCTCCCAGGTTGCCATACTGGGGTTTGGGGAGGGATTGGTCGTTGCCACACCTGCAGTGGTCGCCGGTCCCTACGTGGCCCTGGGGGTGATCAAGCTACTGGGGTTCGTTTTCTTCCGGCTGAGCGGCGCCTCGGGCGAGACTGTAAGTGTGACGGTGGGGATTTCCCCTTCCGCTATCTTGCTTGGACTGGTCGGCGGCGCCCTGGCCGTACTGGTCTTCACCGCGGCCACCCTGTTGGCATCGCGACGAGACGGTGCAGAAGCTCGCCAGGCCAGTTCACGCCCTCCCACTTCCAACTTTTTCCAGCGATATTACCTGGACGTGGCTCTCCTGGCACTGATCGGCCTGCTGTGGTGGCAACTCCAGAGCCGCGGGGCCTTCCTTGTGCAGTCCCTCGGCAGCAGCCAGCTGTCCATCGACTACAGCCTGCTGCTGGGGCCGGTTCTGGGGCTGGTGGCGGCCGGGCTGATCGTATTGCGCGTCTTTCCATGGAGCACCGCTCTGCTTGCCAGGATTGCCGAACCGGCAGCGCCCCCCTGGCTGCTGCACGTGTTGCGGAATCTCTCCCGCGATCCGCTCACGCCCGCAATGCTGATCGTACTGATCATGCTTGCCACCGCTCTGGGTGTCATGGGCAGTTCATTCTCGGCAACCCTGGAGCGGGGGCAGCGCGAACAGGCTCTTTACGAGGCAGGGGCCGACCTGCGCCTCAGACACGCCAACCTCGATCAGGGTGCAGGCCTCGCTTCAGCCGCGGGCAACCTTGGGGGAATCGCAGCAGCAGCAGATGTTTTCCGCTCTTCCGGGTACCTCACCACCAGTGGTTTCAGCATATCCAGCACACTGCTGGCCGTACAGGCCGATGCCATTTCCGAAACAGCCTGGCTCAGAGAGGATTTCCTCGGCGGCATTTCCCCCGGCGATCTGTCGCAAGCGCTGAATCCGGGGGGGACGGCCTCAGGGTTGCCGACGGGCCCGGACGGAATCCTGTTGCCGGCGGATGCCACGATACTGACCCTTTGGGCCAGACCTGGTGGTTCACAGCCATACCTGGGGGTGTGGGCGCGGCTTCAGGACTCGCGAGGCCAGGTTTTTGACGCCTGGATAGGCGACCTGCAAAGGCCTGGATGGTCTCGTCTATCGCTGCCCCTGTCGGAGGAGGGCTTCAGGGGCACCATTCCCCTGTTGAGATGGGAGCCAATGGACCCCCGCCCACCGTTCAGGCTGATGCGGTTCACTGTGCGCAGCCGCCTGGGTGAAGATGAGGGAAGCGCAATTTTCTTTGGAAGGGTCGATGCGACCACGCCCCAGGGCGACACCGTGGTCCATGACTTCAGGAGTGTCGACGGCTGGCACGTAATCGAAGACTTCCGGAAGCCGGGGCTGTACTCCCTCGAGTCCACCGGGTCGGCGGCGGAAGGAGAATTCGACGTCACCGGACGGTACAGCTTTGGGTCCGGAAGTGGTGGACTCACCGGTATCAGGGCGGGAGGTCCGGACGAGCCGATACCCGCCCTGGCGAGCTCGGAATTCCTCGCGGCCGCAGACGCAGTCATCGGGGACATACTGATATTTGGTATGTCCAATTACTCCCTTCTGGTGGAGGTGGCCGGGGAGCTGGAATTTTTCCCGACTCTCAATCCCGCAGACAAGCCTTTCGTAGTGATGGACCTTGCCCGGTTCAGTCAGGCCGCAATACGGCACAGCCCTCAGCCGCCCTCTGGGCCCAACGAGGTGTGGATCTCCGGAGGAGGAGCGCCGGTTGATGCCGAAGCAGTCTCCGGTGCTTTGCGGGATGAGGGAGCAAGCATCAGGAACTTGCACCACGCCCAGTCCATGGTGGCTTCCCGTGTGGAACAGCCGCTGGTGAACGCAGGGTGGGGCGGGCTGCTCGTGCTGCTGTTCCTGGCAATTTCGCTTGCCAGCGCCAGTGGTCTTCTGCTCTATTCGCATTTGGACGCCAGGGAGCGACAGACTGAGTTCGCGATGCTGCGCACCCTGGGGATTTCGCGCGGGCAGATGCGCATGATGCTCTGGGCTGGACTGTCCATCGTGGTAATCAGCGGCGTCGGGTTGGGTACGCTGCTGGGGTGGCTCCTCGGTGCCAGTCTGCTTCCCCTTATGGAAGTTGCTGAGGCGGGCGAACGGATCACGCCCTCGCTGGTGTTCACTGCCGACTGGCTGCGGCTGCTGGTATCCTACGTTATCCTTGGAGTGGTCACCCTGTTCTCCGGTTTGTGGCTGGCGTGGCTGACAAGCAGGCTCCAGTTGCACCAGGTACTCCGGATGGGAGAATAATGCCAGGCATGGACGCCACTATTAACTACAGCAGCGCGGCCTCCACGGAAAGAGGAGACCCGTTTCTGGTCTGTCGCGATCTGTTCAAGATCTACAAGCGGGCTGACCTGGAGGTTGTAGCCCTGCGCGGTCTGAATCTGACCGTCACGCAAGGCGAACTCATAGCGATTGTCGGTGCCAGTGGCAGCGGCAAGAGCACTCTGCTGAACATTCTTGCGGGGCTGGACCGGCCATCGGCGGGAGAGGTATGGGTTGGCCAGCGCGACCTGCTCAACGTATCCGAGCAGAGCTTGGTCCAGTACCGGCGCAGGGATGTCGGTTTTGTCTGGCAGGCCACGGGCCGAAACCTGCTGCCTTACCTGAACGTGGGAGAAAACATTGGTTTGCCCATGACCCTGGCAGGACGCCCGGGAAAACTCAAACGGGCCTGGTCCGGCCAGTTGATGACGGCCTTGGGCATCGACGACAAAGCTGGCCGCCTGCCCCATCAGCTCTCTGGAGGAGAGCAGCAGCTCGCTGCCATTGGGGTTGCCCTGGCCAACCAGCCCCTACTGCTGCTGGCCGACGAGCCCACCGGAGAGCTGGATACGGCCACTGCCATCCGGGTATTCGAGATGCTCAGAAACTTGAACCGGAGTTTCGGCGTAACCGTGATCATCGTTTCCCACTATCCCGGAGTTTCCCAGTTTGTGGACCGGGTGGTACACATCCGGGATGGGCGCATAAGCTCGGAGACGGTATCCGTCGCCTCCTACCAGCGTGACGGCTCAAGAACTGAAGAGGAGTTCCTGGTGGTGGACGAGGCAGGAAGGCTGCAGTTGCCGCTGGAATTCGTCGAGCGATTCAGCCGCCGTGGCCTGGCGCGTCTGGACCTGGAGGACGGGCGTGTCACGCTCAGGCCACCTGACAGCAGCCCCGACCCGGACCAGGGGACGCAGGAATGAGCGAGAGGGTAATATCTGCTTCTACGTTGAGCCGCAGGTTCGAGAGCGGCGGCTCGGAGGTATGGGCAGTTCGGGACGTCAACGTCGATGTTGACGAGGGCGAACTCCTGGCGCTGACCGGCCGCTCCGGATCGGGGAAGACCACACTCCTTAACCTTTTGTCTGGCCTGGACCGTCCGACGAGCGGCGCCGCCCTGTTCATGGGGCAGGATCTCTCTCTTCTGCCGGAGAGGGAACTCGTCGAACTTCGTCGACGCAGGATCGGCTTCGTCTTTCAGTCATTCGGTCTCATGTCGCTGCTCTCTGCCCAGGAAAATGTGGAATTGCCCCTTCACATCAACGGCGTATCCTGGCGGGAGCGGAGGCGCCGCGCCCAGGATGCGCTGGAATCGGTGGGACTGGGGCCCCGCGCAAAACACCGTCCCTATGAACTCTCTGGGGGCGAACAGCAACGCGTTTCCATCGCAAGGGCACTGGTAACCGGACCCGAGGTGGTTTTCGCGGACGAACCAACGGGGGAACTGGACACCAGTACAGCCCGCTCGATCATAGAAATCCTGCGGCGAATATCCGCTGAAGGCACCACTGTCATAGTAGCCACCCACGATCTCGCTCTCGCCGCAGCAGGAGACCGGCAACTGGAAATGTCCGACGGCCTCCTGACAACACCGCAGCCACTGGAACAAGAGTAGGGGACTTCTTGGAGGTGTGTGCCAAATCCCCTCTCCCTCTGGGAGAGGGTCAGGGTGAGGGCGTCCCACCAACTTCGCAGAAGCATCGCAGGCATTCCAGACTTGGATCAATGCGATTGGAATTTGTCTGTCCCCCACCTCCTGAGTTGCGTACCGCCCGGTTACCGGCAATGGCTATTGATGCCCTTTGCTGGGAGTGGCTCCCGGTGCTTGCCGGCGCTATAGGTCTCCGGGGCTCGGTCCGTGTGCCATGGGTCCCTATGCCTGCCGACCCGTAGCATCCCGGGGAACAGTCCCCGTCGCCCGCTCGGACCTCACCGGACGCCGGGTCAGCAACATGAGGGCCGAGGACAGCAGGAGAAGGCCCGACGAGCAGAGGATCAGCAGGGTATAGCTGCCGGTGAAGTCGTAGATGAGCGGCCCCACGAGCTGACCCAGTCCCAGTCCGCCGGCCTCGAAGGGCCTGAGTGCCCCCGCGATGGTACCGTATGAGTTGCGGCCGAAATAGTCGGCCAGCAGAATGTACATCAGCACATCCAGCCCACTGTGGAACAGTCCCCACACCACCCCGAACGCGTAAGCGGTGAGAAGCGAATCAACCCGCAGCAGCGCCAGGGCCGCCGCCGCAGACAGGACCAGCGCCCCCACGATGCACCACCTGGCTGTCAGCCGCCCCGCTGCCTGCCCCCAGACCAGACTGCTCAGGGCAAGGAAGGTGCTGATGCTCAGCACCCCGGCCGCCTGTGGCGTGGTGAGGCTGGCGGACTCGCGAAGGTGGGGCACCAGGCTGAACCCCAGGCCGGATGTGGCGGCAACCTCCAAGAAAGTGACGGTGGCCATCACCCAGAAGGCCTGGGTCCGCAGCGCATCCCTGGCGGTCCAGCTGTCCTCACCTGCCCCACGGGCATCTGACCGGCCCGGTTGGACGGAATCCCCGCCTGCAGCGGATGACCCGGTGGTCGACTGGTTCCCCGGAGCCCCGTCGGGGAGCAGACCGATGTCCTCGGGACGCCGACGCATGATGATGATCATCGGCAGGGAGAGCGCTAGGCTGAAGAGGCCCAAGTAACGAAATGCCGTCCGCCAGTCGGAGAATACGGCAATGACCGAGAACGCCTGGATGATCAATGCCCCGCTGACGGGACGGTAGATTCCGGTCAATGCCAGCGCTATATTGCGGCGGCGGTTGAAGAAATTGACGGCCATGGTCCGCGGGACCACGCCGATGAGGAACGGCTGGCTGACCGTCCGGCCTATGACCGCTGCGAGGAAGAACTGCCACGTGGTGTGTGCCCCGCCGATGGCAAACATGCACAGTCCCAGGACTATTACACCGGTTGGCATCAGCCACCGGGGCCCATACCGGTCGGCCAGCCGGCCTGCGAAGGGAGCGAAGAATCCCGACCCCCAAACCCCGCAGCTGGCTGCCAGCCCGATGCTGGTGCGGGACCAGTTGGTGTCCTCCAGGATGTAGGGCTGCACCCCTCCAAGCACCACACCCGCAATGGCGGTCGCCGCGAACGTTCCCATCCCCGACAGCCCGAGGATCAGCCAGCCGTAGTAGAAGGGCGTGGTGGGACGCCAGTCCAGCAAGGTGGAAATAGAGGAGGCCATAGGACTGACTCTTATATCAAACCTGCAGTATTCCCACAAGAACCGCCGGCAGAAGGCAGGACCTCCTAGTTGTTCCCTCCCTCTGAGGGAGAGGAAACTCTTGAAAGCCCCCCAATCCCGCAGCACACTTGCCAGCGCCCCTGCCGCCGGTTAACGTTAAACTGAAGGCTGGGCGAGCAGCCATAAGAATTGGCAAGGCAATCACGGGAGGCCAGGTCATGAGGTCCACGGCAGATGTGGTGGTAATAGGCGGCGGAGTGATGGGGTGCAGCATCCTGTTTAATTTGGCCAGGAAAGGCATCACCAACACGGTTCTGCTGGAAAAAGACATTCTCAACGGCGGGTCCACAGGGCGCAGCCAGTCCATCTGCCGGATGCACTATTCCAATCCCGTGACCGCGACCATGGCATGGGAAAGCCTCCAGGTTCTTACCAATTTCGAGGACGTCGTGGGCGGCCCGTCAGGGTTCACCGAGACCGGTTACCTCGTGGTGGTCAATGAGGAGGACCGGACCGGCCTCCAATACAACTGCGCTATGCAGGTTGGCCTGGGCATCGATACCATGGTCGTGAGCGCAGCCGACCTCGCCGACATCGCGCCGATGGTCTCGGTAACCGAAGACGAGGCCATGGGTTGGGAGCCCCAGTCGGGCTACGCCGACCCATACCTGGTGACCTCCACCTATGCCAACAGCGCCCGGGAACTGGGGGCCGAGATAAACCTGGGCGTGCCTTCCACCGGCATAGAAGTCACAGGCGGGCGGGTCCAGGCAGTCAACACCCCACAGGGCCGCATAGAGACGCCCGCGGTCGTGGTCGCTGCCGGGCCATGGTCAAAGGCTGAGCTGGCCAGGGTGGGGGTGGACATTCCGCTGGTGACCGTCCGGCATCAGGTGGCGTCCCTGGCCCGTCCAGTCGATAGGCTTCCCCTGCACCCGGCAGTTGGGGACATTGCGCAGTCCTTCTCTTTCCGCCCCGACGGCCAGCGCATGACCCTGATGGGCTTTGGGGATGACGAGGAGGCGGACGTGGAGACCTATAACCAGCTCGCCGGGTTGGACGACATGGCGCTGGCCAGGGGAAAGCTGGCGCGGCGCATCCCCGCGATGTCCGACGCCTACTTCCGAGGCGGCTGGGCCGGGCTGTTCACAACCACTCCCGACTGGCATCCCATCCTCGACCGGGCCCCCGGCGTCGACGGCCTGTACTGCGCCGTGGGATTCAGTGGCCACGGTTTCAAGCTCTCTCCCATGATCGGCCTGACCATGGCCGAGCTGGTTGCGCAGGGTGAGTCGACCACCATCGACATCTCTCCGCTCCGGTTCAGCCGCTTCGACGAGGGAGACTTGCTGGGGTCCAGTTACCGCTACCGGGTGCTGGCCTAGGACCATCCGGCCGGTCCGCTACAGTCGCTCTCACAGTGTACGAGCAGATGCACCCTGGGCTGAGGCTATGAAATCGGCCACATCACGCGGGGTCGGCACCGTGTTGTCTCCGCACAACCTGAGGGCCGCGTTCCGGGGCTTTCTCCAGGGCCTGGCAGCGTGTTCCCTGGTTGCTCTGCTGTTGTGGTCGGGCAAAGACTACCGCCCCACAGAGGCCGAGACGGCCATTGCGGCTTACCGCTTTAACCTGCTGGCCTGGGAGGCGGGCAATGTCTTCGACAAGTGGTACTACGAACTGGCGGCTGTTCTCCCCTGGAACTCCCTGCCTCCGCGCGAGCAACGGATAGACTCCGCCGAGGAGTTCTTCGAGCTTAGTGAGGAGGAAAGGCGGCTGGAAAGCGAACTGCTGTCCATTTCAGAATCCTCGCCCAGGGCAGCCGAAATCAGGGACAGGCTCGCCGAAATTCACGACCTGCAAGGCAGCATCCGGCCGCTGATCGAACAGACCATCGAGCGGGAGATCAGCGATGTCCTGCGCGACAAGGGGTTTGGCTCCCGCATCGGCGCCATCCTGCCGCCCGTTGACACGGTGCTGGGCCACTCCCCCGCACTGCTGGTGACCTCACCGCGCGACCGTATTTTCCGGCTCGACAACACGCTGCTGCGACACGGCGTCCGGCCCGAAGAGCGCACCGCGCTTGAGGAAGTCATGCTGCGTGAGCGCAACCTGTCAGCCATCGTTGTGAATACAGGCGGGGTTGGGACCTTTCCCACCGTGGTCTCCGCGGCCGGTACCCTGCACTTTGCCCTGAACACCGTGGCCCACGAATGGCTGCACAACTGGTTCTTTTTCCAGCCGCTTGGGCAGCATTTCTGGGACAGCCCCGAAATGACCACCCTCAACGAAACGGCGGCCACTCTGGGCGGATGGGAAATCGGCGACCTGGCCTACGAAGCCATGACCGGAATCGTCTACGAGCGGAAGCCACCGGGACCGCCGGCAGAGCGGGACCCGGAAGCATTCGATTTCAACGCCAAGATGCGCGAGACCAGGCAGACCGCCGAGAATCTGCTGGCCGAGGGCCGGATCGAGGAGGCGGAGGGCTACATGGAGAAGCGCCGCCAGGAGTTGCTGGACCGGGGGTACCGGATCCGCAAGATAAACCAGGCATATTTCGCCTTCTACGGCTCATACGCCACCAGCGCCGCCTCGGACAGCCCCATAGAGGGGCAACTGCGCGAACTGCGCGCCCGGAGCGGTTCCCTCGGTGATTTTCTGAGAACGGTCGCCCAGTTCTCCAGCTACCAAGAGTTTCTGGACTATATCGAAGAGTGAGGAAGAACAGTCTCTCGGGACTGCTGGACGAAAGCAGCTACCGCAGAACCCGCTCGTCTCCGTTGCGGCGCGTGATCTGTTCCTGGTCCATCCGCTCCAGCAGCGGCAGGATGTACTTTCTGCTGGTGTCGAACAGGGTCCGTGCCTCGGCCACTGTGATGCTGCCATTCTCCCGCAGGTATTCCACGACGCGTGAGGTCATTTCCCGGTACGCGTCGGCTGTGAACACCACCGAATCCCCCACTCGCACCACCTTGCCCTGCTCCACCAGCGCACTCAGAAGTTCCGCTTCCAGGGGCTGATCGGTAGGGGGCGAATAAGGTTCTCGTTCAAGGGACTGCAGAAATCTCCCTACCTGTTGCTCCATTCGCGGCGTGAACTCGACCTCATGCCCAGGCAGCCGGACGGTCTGTCCGTCCTCGGTTACGAAGCCCTCTTCAATCAAGTTCGCCAGGGCACGCAGGTAGACGGGCTGCGACAATCCCAGCCTGCTTCGCACCTCCGGCGCGGGTGCGCCTTTGCGCAGGGGATACTGATCGTGATAGGAGCGCAGCACTCCGGCCAGTCGTCCTTTGAGGGAACCCCAACCCAGCGCGGAGTAGACGACCGCGTCGCCGTCGGTTGCTAGGTCGCCCAAGGCTATCAGATCTCCTTCCTCAGCCAGGGCTACGGCTCGCTCCAGCGCCTCCTCCCGCGGGAGGTTGGCCCGGCGGGACAAGTCGGTGAGGTTGCAGGGGCCCCATTGTTCGGCCACGCTGACGATCACGTCCTCGTCGGCCCCCTCGTCCAGCAGCATCAGCCGCTCCGACACGTCGACGTCGAACCGTCGATGGCGCCGCCGCGGGTTGGGGTCCACCACCTGCCCGCCGCCAAGGGTGCTGTCGGCAGAGCGGACCACAAAGTAGTCGCCCTTGACCAATGGAAGCGCTTCCGAGAGCAGCAATTGCACCCACCCCTCCGAGCCGGCCTCCAGTTGCTCTGCGTCCAGCAGGCGTACCCGGGCGGGTGACTCGCTGGTGAACAGGTGGAACGTAACTCCCTCGTTGTGTTTCAGCGGGTGGGGCGCATCGCCTACCATACGGATGCGGGCATCCAGCCGGCGTGCCGGTCGCAGCCACCCCGGCGAAGTCAGAAGCTCGCCGCGCTCGATGTCGTCGCGGGATATGCCTGACAGGTTGACCGCGAGCCGCACCCCTGGCTCGGCGCTGGTCACTTTTGTCTTGTGGCTCTGCAGGCCCCGGATCCTGGCCCGCTGCTGCGACCCTGCCAACTCGATTTCCTGCCCCACGGCCAGCGAGCCATCGATGAGCGTACCGGTAACCACGGTGCCAAACCCCGAGATGGTGAAACAGCGGTCGATGGGCAGCCTGGGACGGCCCAGGTCGCGCCGCATCTCCGTGTCGTCCAGAATGTCGTCGATCATGCTGCGCAGCTCGTCCAGCCCTTCGCCGGTATATGCCGACACACCCACCATGGGGCAGCCCTCGAAGGACGTACCTTGCAGTGTATCTTCCACCTCGGCCTTTACCAGCTCGACCAGTTCCTCGTCCACAAGGTCGGTCTTGGTTACCACGACGAGGCCGCGGGTCACGCGCAGGATGTCAAGGATTGCCAAATGCTCCCGGGTCTGGGGCATCACGCTTTCGTCGGCCGCCACGATCAGCAGGGCCAGGTCGATCCCGCCGACTCCGGCCAGCATGTTCTTGATGAAGCGTTCGTGGCCGGGCACGTCGACGACGCTGACCTCCCGCCCGCTGGGCAGCGTCATCCACGCGAAGCCCAGATCGACCGTCATCTCCCGCTCCTTTTCCTCGGGGAGCCGGTCGGGGTCGATGCTCGTCAGCGCCTTGACCAGTGTGGACTTGCCGTGGTCAACGTGCCCCGCAGTGCCGATTACATACATAGGCGTCCTGTCCTAGCTCCCTGCTTCGTAGAGGCAGCTCATGAGGTGAGCTCTGGGGCATTGTTCCGGAGGAAAAAAGTCCCAGTCCGGCAACTTGGAAATCGGAGGAACATAGCCCATATCCCTTTCTCCGAAAAGCCAGTGCCTTGCCCCACCCATCAGGGTGGCCGAGATTCAACAAATAGCGAGTGCTCTTATCCTGGGCAACATAGGCCGGAAACATAGGCCAAGTGCCGGGTGGCGAGATCAATTCTCTCACGATATCACGGGAAACTGCACCATTAAAGAAACCGTGTGAACACCTGGTTCGCGATCAGATAAGCGGCTGGATCGATCCGGATCGTATCGCCTCGCCTTCGCAGAAGCCCCAGGTCGAGCAGTTCCTCGATCTCCGTGGCATACCTGGAGGCCAGGTCCTGCCCCACGGCTGCCGATGCGCATCTCAAGTCCATCCCGTCCAGCAGCCGCAGAGCGAGAAACATCGTCTCGGCGCAGGCCGTGTCCGAGTCGATGCGCTCCCAGGCATCAACCGTGCGTGCCTCCCGGAGTTCGTCCTCACTGAAGGCGGCCCACCCGGCCGCGCCCGCCCCCAGCCACGCCGTCGCCCGGCCGGCGTAGTCGCGGGGCGACAGCACGGTCCAGAACCTGTATTGTCCCAGGCGGGAATGGGCGCCTGGCCCAACCCCCAGGTAGGGCTCGTTGCGCCAGTAGATGAGGTTGTGCTGCGACTGCAGTGCGGGCTTTGACCAGTTGGAGATCTCATAGTGGTGGTAGCCTGCAGCCGCCAGCAATTCCCGGGCCATGGCGTACATGTCGGCGGCCGCGTCCGGGTCCGGCTCGGGAATCTTGCCCTGATCCGCCCACACGCGCATGGGGGTGCCTTCCTCCAGCGTGAGCGCGTACAGCGAGATGTGCTCCGGCGACAGCCCGGCCAGCCTCGTGATCGTGTCCTCCCACTGGGATAACGACTGGTTGGGGAGTCCGTACATCAGGTCAAGGTTGACGTTGTCGAAACCAGCCCCGCGCGCGGACCGGAAGGCCTCGATGGCCCCGTCGGCGCTGTGGCGGCGCCCCAGAAGCTGCAGGAGGCCGTTGTCCAGAGTCTGCACGCCGATGCTCAGGCGGTTCACGCCCTGCCGCAAAAGCCCCCGGCAGGCGGATTCATCCAGGTCACCCGGGTTGGCCTCAATGGTAATCTCGGCCCCGGCGTCGATAACAAACGCCTCGGAGGCCGCGTCCAGTATGGCGGCGATGTCGCCGTCAGGAAGGTACGACGGTGTTCCGCCGCCGAAGAAGACTGTCCGGACGCAGGGATGTCCCAGCGAGTCTCCCCAGAGCCGCAAGTCCGTCGTTACCGCCTCCAGGTAGCTGCCCATCTGCCCCTCGATCCCCTGGTAGGTGTTGAAGTCGCAGTAGGGGCACTTGGTCTTGCAGAAGGGAACATGAATGTACAGCCCCATTCCTGGTTCGGGGACAATGGCGTCCCTCGCTGATGCAGGCATGAGGCTGGAAGCCGGGTGGTCCACGGGGGGAGTGGGAGGGGGAATAAGCTGACTCCAGTTGGGAGGTTCAACCATCGCGCCGCCTGGAAAGCATCCCGAGGCGGCGGCGGTGCAGGAGCTACGCTGGCTATTCGTCGTCGATTACCCGCCCGGTCCCGTCTACAACCTTGTCGGGGTCCTTGTCCTCGGGACGGACGGACGGCGGGACTACACCGTTGTGTTCGTCCACCACCTCTTTGGGTGACAGCTTGACCAGCAGCAGCAGGGCCATGGCAATGAATATCAAGTCATCAAACCGGCCCAGGACGGGGACGCTGCCTTTAATGAAGTCTATTGGCGAGAGCGTGTACAGAATTGCTAAGGGCAGCAACAATCGGAGAAAGAGCGGCACGCGCTTGTCAAAGGTCAGCCGCCACACCAGTTTCGCGAACCGGAGAATGGCAGGCAGGAACCGGGGCGCCAGGAACAGCAACAATGGGACCGCTAATCGCGCAAACATAGTCTACTCCTCTGCGTCCTGCTGCTGCGTTCAATTATAGGGGAAGTTGTGTTAAGTTGGTACAATCCCCGGCGATAGCCAAAACCGTGAATGGGGCGACGCCGGAATGGAGCCATTTTGATGATTGATTACAGTTCGCTGCGAACAATAGATGACCTGCGAAATAGCGGATACGAAGTTCGCCCCGTCCGCGAAGAGATACGAAACAACCTGATCAACCGGATTCGCGCCGAGGAAATGGTCTTCCCCGGCATTATCGGTTTCGAGGACTCGGTAATTCCTCAGCTTGAAAACGCTATCCTCGCCGGTCAGGACGTGATCCTGCTGGGCGAACGCGGGCAGGCCAAGTCCCGCCTGATTCGCGGGCTGGTTGGCCTGCTGGACGATTTCATACCCAAGATCGCCGGGTGCGAAATCAACGACGACCCCTACCATCCTATCTGTCAGGTCTGCCGCAACCGGGTGGCCGAGGAGGGGGACTACACCCCCATCGAGTGGCTGCCCCGCGAAGAACGCTACTCGGAGAAGCTGGCCACGCCCGATATTTCCATCGCTGACCTGATCGGCGAAATCGACCCCATCAAGGTGGCGGAAGGGCACTACCTCTCCGATGAGCTGGTCATTCACTATGGCCTGGTGCCCCGCACCAACCGCGGCATTTTCTGCATCAATGAACTGCCGGACCTAGCAGAGCGGATCCAGGTGGGCCTGTTCAACCTGATGGAGGAGCGGGACGTCCAGATCAAGGGCTACCGCATCCGGCTGCCCCTTGACGTTTACGTGGTCTCAACCGCCAACCCCGAGGACTACACCAACCGGGGCCGCATAGTCACTCCCCTCAAGGACCGCTATGGATCCCAGATTCATACCCACTACCCCCGCGATCCCAGGGATGAGATCGCCATCATGGAGCAGGAGCGCAACCGCTTCCCCAATGAAGAGAAGCTGGTGATCCCCGACTACATGAAGCAAATACTGGCCGAGATCACCGGACAGGCCCGTCTCAGCAGCGAAATCAATCAGCGTTCCGGCGTGAGTGTGCGTGTCTCCATTGCCAACTTCGAGACCGCACTGTCCAACGCCGTCCGGCGCAGCATAATCAACGACGAGGAATGGGCCTGCCCGCGCGTCAGCGACCTTTCCTACATCGTCGCTTCCTTCGCCGGCAAGATAGAGTTGGAGACCTTTGAGGAGGGGCGGGAATCGCGCGTCACCGACGAGTTGACCAGGCGAGCGGTCATGCGGGTTTTCGGGGCAATGTTTGACCTGGATGAGCTGGAAGACGTGATCATGGCCTTCGATCTGGGCGGAGTGGCCGTCACCGGAAGCGATCACCCTGCCGCCGAATACCCGGAGATGGTGGCGGCCATCGACGGCATGACGGCCGCGGTTACCAAGCTCACCGAAGGCGACCGGCGCCCCGAGGTCGTGGCTGCCGCCGCCGAGTTCATTCTCGAGGGTCTGCACCTCAGCCGCCGTCTCAACTGCGACCGCTCCGGCGACGGTTACCGATACACCCGGTAGCGTTCAATCCGGTGGTCTTCGAACCGTTAACGTTTAATCCGGCGGCGTTGCGGGCGGTAGTGTCTGGCCGCCCAGGCGATTCAAGCTGCGCCGGGCCGGGGAACCTAAGCCGTGAGCGCCAGCTGTAGCTGTCCGGTTTGCGGTTGCCCGTTCTGCGCGGGCTTCCGTCGGCGACGCGGCGGCTCTTCAGCCATGCTGAACTGCAACTGGCCCCGGACCGGCTTGGGCGCCGGGTCCCTCTCCCGCCTGTGCAGACCCCAGCGACGTCGCTCGCGGTCTACAATGGAGAGCACGCTCTTGGTGTACTCCTCGGGGGCATAGGTCTTTCGGTACAGCTTGGCGTAGGCCTGCTCGAGGTGCGGGTAAGTCTCCCGCAACATGGGCATGAACCATTCCTTGGATCCGGGCTTCAGGAACAGCACGTTGGAACCAAGGAACTGCGCGCCGTGGTTGTGTGCCGCCTCGGCGACCGCCGCAATGTTCTCCTCGTGGTCGCTGATTCCGGGCAGCAGGGGCGCCATCATCACGCCGGCGTTGATGCCGTTTTCCACCAGGTGTTGCATTGTCTCCAGCCGGGCCTGCGGACGCGGCGCTCCCGGCTCCGTATGCTTCCAGACCTCATCGTCCACCGTGCCGATGCTGAAGTTGATACTGACCTCGGCAATCTCGCTCAGCTCCCGCAGCACGTCCACATCGCGCCGGATCAGCACCCCTTTGGTGGTGATGGAGGCGGGGTTGGCGAAATCCACCAATACCTGCAGCACTTTTCGAGTGAGCTGGTATTCCGCCTCAGCCGGCTCGTAGGGGTCTGATGCGGTGCCGATGGCGATGGATTCCCCGCGCCAACTCTTGCGCTTGAGCTCCTGGCGCAGCACTTCGTGCGCATTTACCTTGGCGAACACTCTCTGCTCGAAGTCGCGACCGGCGTCCATGCCCCAGTACTCGTGCGTCGGCCTGGCGTAGCAGTAGGTGCAGGCGTGTCGGCACCCCCGGTAGGGGTTCAGTGTCCATCGGAAGGGGAAGGACGGGATGTCCAGCTTGTTCAGTAAAGTCTTGCAATGAATTTCCGTAACCTGAGCGCCTGCCATGTCGTTACCTCTAGGAAACTGGTGTTCGGAATATATGTTCTTATAATAGGAGACATAAACAATGCTGTCAAGTTGCGGCGGCAGGACGTCACAAAGGGCGATGGCTGAAAAAGAGAAAAATCCGGCGCCCTGATGGAGACGCCGGAGAAATACGCGGTTCCTGCTTCTATCTCGCTGCTATCAGGAGGCGGTGAGCACGCGCTCACGCTGTGTTTGCCTGATGGGCGACATGGTAATGTCGAGGTTGCTGCCCTTTACCAGGAACTCCACCTGCTCCGCGATGTTGGTGGCCCGGTCGGCAATTCGCTCCAGGTCGTGGGCCACCCAGAGCAGGTAGGTAGCGCGCTGGACGGTACTCGGGTCGTTGATCATGTAATCGAGCAGGTCGCGGTAGACCTGATCGTACAGGGAGTCCACCTCATCGTCGGCGTCCCGGACCGCCTGGGCCTTCTCGGTGTCTCGCTCGAGAAGCGCAGCGATACTGTCGGTCAGCATATCAGTGGCCTTTTGGGCCATGAGGGGTATATCGATAAGGGGCTTGAGCGTCTGCTCCTGTCCGATCGACAGGCTGATCTTGCCTATACCCTCGGCGTAGTCTCCCATACGCTCCAATTCCACGCCGATGTGGAGCAGCGCGATAATCGCGCGCAGATCGCGGGCCACGGGCTGTTGGGTCGCGATGAGGTTGATACAGCGGGCCTCGATCTCGGCCTGCTTGCCATCAATGTAGTCGTCGTCCTCGATAACTTGCCGGGAGCTGGCGAGATCTCGCGTTCTCAGAGCCTCGACGGAGCGGTGAATCGTCTCGCTCACGTAGTAGGCCAGCCCTTCCACCTCGGCTTCAAGACCGATCAGCTTAAGATCGAATTCTTCCCTACGAGTGGGTGCGGGCATGGCTAAACTCCCCTGCGCAAAATCCGGTAGCCCTCCCGCTAAATCGGTCACACCCGAGTCCACAAGGGGGGCCGGTGGCGCTGCGCCTCTAACAAGCTCTCGTCCAAATGTTCGAGTTTCGCCCCCGGTTCAGGAGGCAATGGGAGATGATAGCCTATTTTTTCGAAAACTGTCAAGTCAGTGTAATACCCGTTGTATACCTGCAGCACCAACTGGTCAAAGAAATTGCTGTTCGACTGTTCCACCGCCCTCAGCGTTTCATCCTTCGCCTCGTCGGACAGCCCGGCAAATCCGCCCGGGCCGCGCTCGGCCGCTGCGATCTCGACGGCTGCCAGTCCCTGCACGAACAAGCGGGTCAGCCCCGGCTCGCCCACCGCCACCGACTCGACGAAGTTTCCCACGCCAAGGGAGCCTGCGCCCGGCCGGTTGTCCTGGGGCGGAATGATACGGTCCAGCACTGCATCCATCAGTTGGCGCTGCGACGGCGAAAATACCTGTCGGGATGTACTCATGCCATCTTGTTTCCTTAGAAAAATCTCCTCTCCCGGGGGAAAGGGCCAGCCTGGGGTTTCCGCTTCCGGCCAGGCCTACCGGGGGATCACCGACAGCGTCACGTGCGATGGGTAATCAGGCGTGTGAAGCACCGTCTGCAACGCCGTTTCCAGCCGGGCGTCCACGCCGATGGCAGCTCCGGTGTTGGGGTTGCGGTCGAACCTCGGGAAATTGCTGCTGGAAATCTCCAGCCGCAGGCGGTGGCTCGCGAACAGCACGTGGCTGGTCGACCACAAATCGATCTCGTACTTGTATATTCGCCCCGGCCGTATCAGCGACGGTTCCGCCGCAGACGTGCGGAACCGCGCCCGCACGATGCCGTCCTGCAGGTTGCGGGCGTAGCCGTCCGGGCGCACATCCACCAGCTTGGAGGTGAAGTCGGTATCGACGGCGGTGCTGGCCGCATACAGCGTGCATGTGATTGGACCGGTCAGTTCAAGGTCCCGTTCCAGCGGCGCCGACGTGTAGACCAGCACGTCCTCCCTCGCTTCCACCTCCCGATGGTCCGCCACTCCCTGGGGGATGATCAGCGTGTTCCCTCCACGAGTCGGCACCGGGTTGGCGGGGTCGTAGGTGTACACGTCCGGCGGCTCTTCGCCGGGTGGTGAGGTTGACAGCGTGCCTGTGCCGTCGAGGCTGTTGGCCAGTCCGTCTGAGTGCATGTACCACTTGGTGTAGTGGGTGCGGGCCAGCGGCCAGTCCTGCTCTGACCGCCACCGGTTTTCGCCCATCACGAAAATGCTCACCGGAGGCTCATCCAGCAGGCCCGTCTCGATGTCCTTCAGCCAGTAGTCAAACCAGCGAAGCAGGTGCTCGTGCAGCTCGATGCGCGCCTCGGGGCCAAAGTCGATATCGCCCGTGTCGCCCGACGTGGGCGCGGTGTAGGGCCGGATGTGCGCCCAAGGGCCGACCAGCAGCCGCTGGCTGCGCCGCGCCTCGGCGGTGGCCGCCCGGTCCCGCAGGGCCTGGTAGCCGTTCAGCGCCCCCTCCAGGAAGATGTCGTACCACGAGCTGACGTGGAACATCGGCAGCGATATCTTGTGCGCGTTCCGCATCAGGTTGATGGGCGTCCAGTACGGGCCCTCCCGCTCCTGGTCGAAATACTCATGGAAGTACGGTGCGGTCTCCTTGAGCCGGTCGATCCAGTCGCGCAGCGGCAGGTGGCGGAACCACGCGTCGGTCAGCGGCTGGGCGAAGTTGTCCGGCGGCAGCACATACTCGTCCATCTGGGCCAGCAGGTCCTCCCGTCCGGCCCGCACCAGCGTATTCCGGCCCTTGTGGATGGCGTATGGCACCATCCAGCCCCACTCCATGGCGCCGCCGGTGTGGTAGACCCAACTCTGGTGGAAGTCAGCCGAGGCCGACACGGGGGCCATGCAGGCCAGGTGCGGTGGACGCGGTCCGGCGGCCAGCGTGTACTGCGTCGCCCCCAGGTATGACTGTCCGGTAGTGGCCACCCTCCCGTTGCACCACGGCTGGCGGGCGGCCCACTCCACGGTGTCGTAACCGTCCTGCCCCTCCTGGAACAGCGGGTCGTAGTTGTCTCCCTCGGAGTCGAAACGGGCGCGGCAGTCCTGGCTGACCACCACGTAACCGCGCTGCGGGAAGAACCAGATGGAGTGTTCCTGGTTGTCGGCGTAGCCGTCCTTGCCGTACGGCCCCCGCGTCACCAGCGCCGGGAAACGCCCCGCCGAGTCGGGGCGGTAGACGTCGGTGGCCAGGCGCACCCCGTCGCGCATTGGCACCATGACGTTACGTTCGCGGATGACCCGGTACTGTTCACCCTGCGTCATATCTGGCCCTCCCCTAAATTGACGCCCTAGTCTAGCACAGCAGCCGCAATTACCCTATCGGCGGCGCTGGTCGCGATAGTTGGGGGCGTCGATGGGCACCCATTCCACTACCATGCTGTCCACGAGCCGTGAGGAGATGCGGGGCTTGGCGTTCTCCAGCTCCTCCATGCTCGACGCAGTGGTGATGACTGTTGCCAACCTGGCCTCGTGCCGGTGCACCACCATCTGGTACAGCTTTTCCTCTGCCCACGGCGTGCTGTTTTCGGACCCCAGGTCGTCGAGAATAAGCAGTTGGGAATTGAGCACCTGCTCGAAAAGGTCGTCGAAACCGACCGGGCTGTCAGGGCTGAAGGTCATCCGCAGATGATCCAGCAGCGTGGGCACAAAGGCGAAGAAGACCTGCCTCCCCTGCCTGAGGCTCTCGCCTGCGATAGCCACCGCCAAGTGTGTCTTCCCGGAACCGCGGCTGCCGGTGAACAACATCCATCCCTCGGGGAAGGTGGCAAAAGTCTGGGCTGAATGCAGGGCCCGGGCCAGTTCCTCCTGGTCCTTTCTGGTCGCACCAAGCCCCCCGGCCACGTCGAAGTTGTCGAAGGCCATCCGTGACAGCATTTCCGGCCGCACTTCGCCGATTCCCAGGGCAAGGCGGCTGTTGAAATGACCCAGTTGCAGTATCTTGGAGCGCCCCTCGGCCCCCAGCCGTGTGCGCATCGATTCGTCCAGCCGCGTCAAGGGCCCGCGGACGGTCGCAACTGTCGGCAGGGCATTGTTGTGGCGGTGATTTACAATCTGGAAGAGTTTTTCCTGCGCCCACGGCGTGGAGCTGTGAGCGCCAAGGTCGTCAAGGACCAAGACCGGCACGTTGCGCACCTGGTCGAACAGGTCGTCGTAGGCAATCTCGCTGCTGGGCGAGTAGGCTCCCCGCAGGTGGTCCAGCAGATCGGCCACCATTATGAAGAACGCGGTCTGCTGTCGCTCGATACACCGGTTTGCGATGGCGGCCGCCAGGTGCGTCTTTCCACTGCCCGATGGTCCCGCCAGAACCAGCCAGCCCTCGGGATTCTCGGCGTAGGCGGCCGCCACCGGCAGGGCCTCGGCGAACATACGTCGCGCTGCCATGTCTGACATCGGTCCCTCAGTGCGTGTGGCACCGAAGGTGAGACGCGACAGCGCACCCAGGTTGCTGTAGCGCCGCAACGCCTCCAGCCGGGAAGGCAGCGAGTCATCCCTCTGGCGGCACTGGCAGGGCGTGGCCTGCCCGAAGTTGGGATGCCCCACGTGGACGCGCTGGGTCACCCAGCCGCTGCCGTTGCAATGCGGGCAGTCGCTAACCTGTTCCGGTTCTGGAGCCGGAATTGCCCCGGTACCGTTCGTAGTCCTGGCGGTACTTGCCGCGCTGATTCTGCGGAGAATTTCGCCCAGACTTTCCATTTTCCCTACTACTCCCACCTGCCCAGTTGCCCTTGCCCTCGGAGCCCCACCGGGCCAGGATGGCGGCGATATACTGCCAGCTCCGCTTGTTTTCCAGTGCCGCGATCTCGAACGCCTCCCTGATCCAACCCGGAGGGTAGCGCTGCTCTGCCTCCTTGAGCCGCTCGGCGACAATGGGGGACAACGTCCCGATCGTGTCCTCGTAGAGGGCAAAGATATTGGGCCGTTCCCGTGGTTTTCCCGGCGCCTCGCCAGTTCCGGAATTCGGGGCCCCGCTGGCGCCCGTCACTTTCAACTGTGCCATTGCCCGGCGGCCGGCGTCGTTGTTCAGGACGAACACAGCCTCCCCCGGGCTGCTACCGTGGACCAGGAGCGTACCCCGGCGTACGGCCTGCCGCAGCGCGCGCCTGATTTCCTCGTCCGGGGTGCCGGTTTCCGGATCGGGATCTATTCCCCGCAACAGGACCGTGTCGTTCAGAAAATCGTCCAGCGAAATTGTCCGCGGCCCCTGCCGCTTGTGATGCAGCAGCCAGATGCTCCGAAGCGTGACCTTCAATTCGGCAAGGTCCTGTATGTCCTCCAGGACCGGACCGAATATGGGGTCGGGTGTGGGCGTATAGAGTGTGTCCCGGGGAAATCCCTCAAAGGCCATGCACATTCCACCAAGGCCGGATGATTCAGGCTGGATGACTCAGGGCCACGTGACTCAGGGCCGGAGGATCGCTTGCAAATTCCCCTCTGCGAGAGGGGCACCTGCTATTGGTACACGGGGACGCGAACGAAGGAGTCGAAGCGCACGAGGTTGTCGCGGAACTGCAATTGAATGTTGCCAGTGGGGCCGTTGCGATGCTTGGCGACAATAATGTCGGCGATGTTCCGGGGGTAAGGCTGTCCGGGCCGCTGCTGCTCCCACTCATCCTCGGTGATATACAGGTCCTCGCGGTGGATGAACATCACCACGTCTGCATCCTGCTCGATGCTGCCGCTGTCCCTGAGGTCGGAAAGCAGCGGACGGTGGCTGGGACGGTTCTCTATCATTCGGCTGAGCTGGGAGCATGCAATCAGGGCGATACTCAGGTCACGGGCCACGGCCTTCAGCGAGCGCGAAATCTCGCTGATCTCCTGCACCCGGTTGGCGCTGAAGCTGCGCCCCTGACCCTGCACCAGCTGCAGATAGTCTACCACCAGCAGGTCGAGGCCGTGCTCCAGCGACAGCCGGCGGGCCTTGCTGCGCATCTCCACCGTGCTTTGGTATGGCGTATCGTCGATATACATCGGCAGGTCCGACAGCTGGCCGATGGCATCGATCATGCGCTGTTCTTCGGCCATTGTGTACAACCCCAGCCGCAGCCGGTGGGTGTCGATCCCAGCCTCCGACGCCAGTATGCGCATGGCCAGTTGCTCGCAGCTCATCTCCAGGCTGAACACCCCTGCAGTGGAGCCGTTTTTGGCGGCGTTGAGGCAGATGTTCAGGGCCAGCGTGCTCTTGCCCAGCGAGGGACGCGCGCCCAGGATGACCAAATCCGACCGCTGGATTCCGCCCAGCAGTTCGTCCAGCTCACTGTAGCCCGACATAACCGGGCTGGTGGAACTGGACAGTGGCTCGACCATTCCGGCCCGGTCCTGCAGGTACTGGTCGTAAATCTGGCGCAATGGCACGAAACCCCGGGTCTGCCGCGAGCCCCGCACGGCAAACAGGGCATCCTCCGCCTGGCGCAGCGTCCCATCCAGGTCATCGGTATCGTTGTAGCCGAGCTCGGAGATTCGCGCTGCTGCGGAGATGAGTTTCCGCATAACAGCGGTTCGGGAGATTATTTCCGCGTAGTCTTCCGAGTGGACCGATGTCGGGGTGATGGCCACCAGGTGCGACAAGTAGG
The DNA here is from genome assembly GCA_965261885.1 of Dehalococcoidia bacterium. Classification (GTDB taxonomy): domain Bacteria; phylum Chloroflexota; class Dehalococcoidia; order Lucifugimonadales; family UBA3495; genus VXOI01. Next base: position 90,606 of record CBDHDY010000001.1, on the reverse strand, counting down.
ACATCCCGCCAACCGCATCCAGTTTTTCAGTCCGCCCCAACTCCCCGGCCAGCGTGGTCTGGTCGATGGCATTGTCCCGCTCGAAAAGCGCCACCGCCGCGTCGTAGCAGATCTGGTTACGCTCCCGGTAGAAATCGCCGGGCTGCAGCAGCGGCGCCACACGGGATATGCATTCCCCGTCTATCAGCAGGGAACCGACGAGTGCCTCTTCCGCCTCGATGCTGTGTGGGAGCAGTCTTTCGGCGTAGAGAGTCACGGCTACTCTTCGACTTCAGCAGCGACGTGGATGGTTGCCGTGATGTCCGTGGAGAAACGCAGTATGATGTCGTACTCGCCGGGCTCGCGTATGGGCTCCGGCACCTCGATCCAGCGTCGCTCCACCTCGCGGCCGGTTACCTCGGCCAGCGCCATGGAGATGTGGGTGCTGGTGATGGCGCCATAGTAGCGACCCGTTGGTGTGATGCGCGCCTGAACTTTGATCTCGGTGTCGTCGAGAGCCTCTTTCAGGTCCTCTAGCACCCTGGTCTCGCGCAGCCTGACCTCATCGCCCACCGACTTGATCTTGTGCAGCCGCTTCAGCACCTCCGGGGTCGCCATCATGGCAAGCCCCTTGGGTAGCAGGTAGTTGCGAGCGTAGCCGTCCGGCACCCTCCGGACCTCACCGGCGCGGGCTTTGTTGGGCACATCCTGGGTGAAAACAACTTCCATAGGAATCACATCCGTGGTCATGAATTGGGATTAGTGGTAATTATAAGACTCTTGACCCGAAGGGCGAAAGGAGCAACTTTCAGATAATTGGCATTTCGCGCAATCTAAAAGTGTGGAAAGCGTGGATAAGAGGGAGTCCCAATGAGTTTCATAGACGACGTAGAGGAGCGCGCGCTCCCCATCCGGCAGGCCATCCTGGCCCATCCTTTCGTGCGGGGCATCGGGAGCGGCGACCTGGACGTGGAGCGGTTCAAGCACTATGTTGCCCAGGACTACGTCTACCTGGTCGACTACTCGCGAGTGCTGGCACTGGGCGCGGCTCGTGCCCCCGAACTTGAGGTCATGTCCTGGTTCGCCGGGCTCCTGGATGAGACGCTCAATACCGAGATGGAGCTGCACCGGGGGTATTGCGCCCAGTTCGGCATTGCGCGCGAGGAACTGGAGTCCACGCGGCCCGCGCCGACCACGGTAGCCTACACCAGCTACCTGCTGCGGGTGGCATCGCAGGGCAGCTTTGGCGAGCTCGCTGCGTCCCTGCTGCCCTGCCAGTGGGGCTACTGGGAAATCGGGGAGCACCTCGGACGCGAGGGCGCGCCCATCCACGCGCCGCTCTACGCCGAGTGGGTGGGGATGTATGCCTCCAACGAATTCCGTGACCTGGCCCTGCACCTTCGGTCCCTAACCGACCGAATCGGCAACGCCGCCGGCCCTGGCGAACAGGCCGCGATGGAGACTGCATACGTTACCAGCCTCCGCCTCGAATACCAGTTCTGGGAAATGGCCTGGAATCTCGAACAGTGGCCCGTCTAGTTCCAGTTGATTTCTGGACGATTCTTGAATATCACCGGGTTCCGGTACCATGGTCCCGTAGGGATCGGGGTGGTGTTGCATTCCCGTCGAGCGGCAGTCAAATTCTTCCGGTAACGATAAAGCAACTTGGCAACCGGCCTGATGCGGCAGACCAGTGCTGAATTGTGCTGACCAGCCTGGACATCTGCGGGAACAGCGTCGCTTTGCTTCGGCCCTTGTGCGGCATTGGGTCGCCCCTGCCGCAGTTGACCTCCATACTAAGCACTTGGGACAGGCATAGGTCCTGTGGCTCACCCCTTGACGGCGCGGAATATCCAGCACGGCCAGGAAAAGAGGAAGTCTCCGTCCTGCTCCGGCTCTCCAACCTGAAACGCTTCCCTGACCTCCGGTGACGCTTCCTGGAATTCGCGACGCAGAGCCTGCACCTCATCTTCGACCACTTTGGTCCGGGCCACCCAGTCGTTGAACCACAGGTAGACCCTTTCGTTCTCGCTTCCAACAATCCCGAATCCCCGGTCCTCCAGCATCCGGCGAATCACCGAAATCTTTCGGTTCTGGATGTGGCTGAAGTCGCGGCGCAGCTCGATGTCGTTCATCCACTTCGCCATCGCGTCGTCCTCGGGCGCGATGCTGTCGGCTATGACCAGTGAACCGCCTGACTTGAGCGTACGCTGGGCCTCATCCAGGGCGGCCTCGAAGTTTCGGAAATGGTGGGCCGCAACGCGACTGGTAATCAGGTCCAGGCTGCCATTTGCAAAAGGCAGAGACTCGGCGGCGTTCTGGCTCAGCATCACGTTGCCCAGCTCGCGCTCACCGCTGATGCGCCTGGCCTGGCGCAGCATGGGCTGGGTGATGTCCGTGGCAATCACGCGGTCCGACACTTCGGCCATTGCAAAGGCTGTGAATCCCGCGCCGGTGCCTAGGTCCACGGTCCAGCGGAACGGCGTGCTGCCTTCCAGGAACTCAGGGCTGGTCAGTCTTTGCACCGAGTCAAGGCTGTCGTCGCGAATGTGGACCTTGCTCTCAGCATAAACCCGGGCCTGCGGGCCGAACATCTGCTGGGCCAGGGTGCCCCCGGATTGTTCATTACTCTGCGTCATGGTTGCTCCAAGCAGAGGGGCAGGCCATAAGCCTGCCCCTGTCATTTCTGGCGCCCGGCGACGGGTCGCCAGGCAGAAGTGTGAACCTAGACCAGCACCGGCTGGTCGTTCTTCTGGTAGACCTGGAACCGATGGCGCATCGTGTCGGCGATGACGACCCGGCCGCTGTCGTCAACCTTCACCGCCACGGGAGCCCAGAGAACCTTCTCGGGGGTGAAGTTGCGGACGCCGTTGCGCTGGCGGACCATGTCCGGGTTGGACTCGATCTTCTGCTCGCCCAGCTTGGACAGGGCTGCGTCGCCGGTGAACTCGGTGATGAACCTACCCTCGGGGGTCAGCACCTGCACCCGGTTATTCAACCAGTCGGCCACGTAGATGTCGCCGTCCTTGTCCACGGCCACGCCCGTCGGGCGGTTGAACAGGCCCACCGGCTGGTTTATCAGACGGATGCCACCATGCTCGCGGGCATAGTCAGCGCTGCCGCCGGTGCCCGGCTGCCCGAAGCTGGCCAGCCACCGCCCGTCGTTGGTGAACGACTGAATGCGGTCGTTGCGCCAGTCGGCAATGAAGATGTTGCCCTCTTTGTCCAGGCCGATGCCCCAAGGCGTATTGAATTCGCCCGGCCCGGTGCCGGAGCTGCCGAACTGGGAGATGTACTTGCCGTCCAGGGTGAACTTCTGCACCCGGTTGTTGCGGCTGTCAACCACGATCAGGACGTCGCCGTGGATGGCCAGGCCCGCCGGGCCGTTCAGCTCGCCGTCGCCGGAGCCGTGCGTGCCCCAGTGGCCGACGTAGTTGCCATCCTTGTCGAAGATGGTGATGCGATGCAAATATTCGTCGGACACGTAGACGTTGGTGTCCTTGTCCAAAGCGAGGGACATGGGCCACAAGAACTGACCGGGGCCCTCGCCATAGCCGCCGAACTCGGTCACGTAGTGTTCGGTGCCGTCATCATCCAGCGTGAACAGGTTGATGCGGGTGCCGTCGGAACGGGACTCGTAGGAGCGGTTTACTACATAGATCGAGTTGTCCGGCCCGAAAGCGAAATCCATCGGATTGCGGAACCCGGTGCCCTGGAACTCGGATCGACCGGCGACCCACTTGTAGGTGAACGTCCGGTCGTTGATGCCCAGAAATACACTTGCCACGGCTTGCCTCCTTTGTAAATCCTGTTGCGGGGTATCGCCGGTCCCGGCGGGCAGCAGACGCGGCGCGCCTTACACCTCTGTGGCGATGTTGGTTATGACACGTTGGGCAACTGAACTGACCAGTGAAGTGATGGCGCCCAGCACCCACTCTACCAGTGCGTTGACCAGATTCCGGCCAGTATCCACAACTGAGGTTATCACGGTTCTGAGGGCGGTCACTCCAGACCTGATGAGATCCAGAATAAACTGGAGGACGCCCCGTCCGTCTTCTTGAACTGTGTCGGTTCCTTCAACCATATTTATTCTCTCTTTACTACCCGCCGGAATGCAGACTGGCCAACACTGCGCTCCGGCGGCCCTTTATATCCTCTTTCGAATTCACCGGTTCATTGTCCGGCATCTGGTTTAGATGAAGTCGTGCTTCTCCCAGGTGCTGCCGATGATCTCCTTGGAATCGAGGCCCATCCAGTTCTCCAGCAGAGTGGCGTAGGTGGAGCGGAAGTCGTTGTTGTGTTGCAGGTTGCCGCCGTCCTCCAGTTCGCCCGGCTCCAGCGACGGATACTCGCCGTACAGGCCGCCCTTGACGTTTTCGCCGATGACGAAGGCCACGCCGCCGGTGCCGTGGTCGGTTCCGGAGCCATTGTCCATGGCGCGGCGACCGAACTCGGAGTACAGCAGCGTTACCACGTTGTCGCTGATATCGTGGTGACGCAGGTCAGCCATGTAGGAGTCAACGTTCCTGGCCACGTCGCCCAGCAGGTTCGACTGCCCCACGGCCTGGTTGGCGTGGGTGTCAAAGATGTTGTAGGGCGCCGTGGTGAAGAATACGCGGGTGCCCAGGTTGGCGTTGTGCACCTGGACCATATCGCGCATGTACCCGCCGATGTTGCCCAGCAGGTACTCTTCCTCGCCGCGGTACATGCCGGGGGCGGTGCCGAGGATGTCGGCGCCCATCATGGCCTCGACGCCGGTGCTGCGGATGAAGTCCTCAACCGCGCCGCGGCCGATGGCCGGGCCGTACATGCGGCCGAAGAGGTCCAGCGCCTCGTTCCGCTGCTCTTCCCGTTCCAGCTCGGTCAGCAGGCCGTAGCTGGTCAGGTCGCCGACGGAGGCGATGGGCACGCCCTCCATGGCCAGTGCTCGGGGAAGGCCTCGTCCGAAGTTGACGCCGGTCAATACGGTTTTCCTTGTTCGGGTCAAGCTGCTTGACCACGCGGCCCAGCGCCAGCCAGCCCTCCACGCCCAGGATCTCGGGCTCACAGGTGGCCCAGATGTCCATGGAGCGGAAGTGCGACAGGCTGCCGTTGGGGTAGCCGATGCCCTGGATGATGGCCAGCTTGCCCTCGTCCCAGTACTTCTTCAGGGGTGCCATGGAGGGGTGCAGACCCAAGGTGTCGTTCAGGGGCACGATCATCTCTTCGGGAATGCCCAGGGTCGGGCGGTAGTCCCGGTAGCGCGGGTTGCTGTAGGGGATGACCGTGTTCATCCCGTCGTTCCCGCCAGACAGGGAGACTACAGACAAGATCGGGTCCTTGCTGGTGGATACCATCGCTATTCCTCCGTTATTCTCGTCAGCGATTTGTGTCTCAAACTCTTTGGGGCGGGAGTGAGTTCTTTCTTTTCCCTCACTCCCCTGTGTCTTTCTTCGGACGCCTAGCCGAACTGGAACTCCGAAGTGGTGGCGATCATCTGGAAGGTCTCACCCACGCGGCGGGTGAAATCCGTCTTCTCAGCATCGGTGCTATGGCGCAGGTCTCCGCCTCGGCCAACGTGCCCCACCAATTCCTTGCGGGTCTCCTCGGAGATGGTCAGCGGACCCACCAGGTCCAGGCAGCCGTCAACCAACTGCTCGGCAGTCAGGTTCTCGCCCTGGTCCATCAGGCGGCCTACCATCGACTGGACGCCGGGCAGGCTGGTGTCGCCAAGGATCTTGGACGCGAAGTTGATGCGGTCGATGAGGGAGCCGCTGTTGATCCACTCGCGGCCCATGTGCCAGCCCTCAACGGTCGGCGGGTTCAGCAGATCCATGCCCATGTACTTGGGCTCCATGGCCACGAAGAACAGACCGGGCTTGGGCTCGGTGTGGTCCTGCGCCATGCGCATGGTGCCGATTACCACGTCGGCCGGGCTCTTCACCTTGGCGTAGCGGACTGCCTCGCTCTTGAAGAAGTCGCTGGTGAACAGCACCTGCAGCATTGCCTTGATGTCGTAGCCGAGTCGAAATAGGCCTGCTCCAGCTGCTTGATGGCGTCCATGTCGCGCGGCTCGGCCAGGCGCCATGACGGGACCGGTGGCTCGTCGGCCACGAAGAAGTCGTACAGCTTGCGGGCCACGAACCGGGCGGCGCCGGGCTGCTTGCAGATGATGTCGACCACATCGTCGCCGTTCCAGTTGCCGGTCTCGCCCAGGAATGTCTTTTCGCCGTAGTCGTGGTCTGCCGGGTCGAAGCGGAACTCGAAGGGCGTGCGGCCATAGGGGAACACCGGGATCGTCGGGGCCAGGTTCCAGCCGGTGAATGCGCGGGCGCAGGCCTTGACGTCGTCTTCGGTGTAGTTGAACTCGTTATCCATGCCTACGCCGAGGGAGAACAGCTCCAGAAGCTCACGGCCGTAGTTCTCGTTGACCGCGGTCTTGTGGCTCTCGATGTTGTCGAGGTAGTACAACATCGCCGGGTCGGTGGACAGCCAAAGCAGCAGTTCCTTGAAGTTGCCCATTCCCTTCTCGCGGAAGGTGTCGTACTGCATGGACGTCGTGCGGGCGTTGTCTACCTTGTTGTCGCCAGCGCAGAGGATGGTGTGCCAGAAGAGCGCCATCTTCTCTTGGAGCTGGTGCTTGTTGTTGATCATGCGGTAGACGATTTCGGTCTGACCCGTCTCGATAGCGGCCTTATCGAAATACGACGGATAGGCGCGATACATCATGTCTTCTTCGAGACCAGGGCCGTCTGTGGGGTTCAGCAGTTCCGCGACGACGCTGTCATAGCCCTGGTGCGCCCGGGCTTCGATCTCGTCTCGGCTGGCGCCGAAACCTGCCCGCCGCAGCAAGTGGGCCATCAGGGCAATTTCTTGCTGGGAACACTTCGTGGTGGGACATCTATTCCTCCTTTTCTTCGACTGTTCCAGTTTCTTACTGTTTTGCTCCGGCCTCCGGGACTCTCTCCCTCCTGGTTACCCGGCCCGGATGGTTACTGAAAGTTAACGGCGGGCAAGCCAAGCCTTGAGGCCTGTTTGCCCATTAGCCCAATGAACATTTAAGCTTGTGGGCCACCCCCTTGTCAATACTGATTCAAGAATAATAATGAACGCCCATTAACATCATAAAGGTAGATTATTACCCTCTATTCAATCCGTCACAATGTCGCCGAATGTGGGCTGAATGCAGCACTTTCTTGCCAAATATGGAAGTATAAGCTGGTTCACTATTGGACTTCTTCTCCTACTTTACTGCATTCGCCAACGCCAGAGACCCGTAGCCAATCTACTGCCCGGGTCGTACCGCCTGCGAGCCCAACTGAGGCCAGGCCGCTGGCGCTCCGGCACGCTCGATGCGCTCCTCCAGCGGCAGCGATTCGTCCCAGAAATACCCGATGAACCGCTGACCGTTGACCCCGTCGGATGCCTCCGATGCCAGCCAGACCACCGGCGCCCGCATCACATCCGGCTGGATCATTCGCTCCCGGGTGTGGACCGCGTCCTCGGGAATCAGGTTGGTGTTGGACATTCCGCCCGGCACCAGGACGTTGACTGTGACGCCCGTACCCTCGAGTTCCCGGGATGCCATTGCAATCAGTGCTTCGTGGGCCGCCTTTGACGGGCCGTAGGGTGTGCCGCCGGGATTGTACATGGTGTTCATGCTGGTCGTAACGCCGATGATGCGCCCCCAGCCCTGCTCCAGGAAGTGCGGCACCACGGCCCGGCACATGTAGAAGGGGCCGCCTGCGTTCACCGTCATGACCCGGTCCCACTCCGCCGACTGGACCTCCCAGAAGTTGTTCTTGGTGTCGCCCCCCAGCAACATGTTGCGAGGCGCGATGCCCGCGTTGTTCACCAGGATATGGAGCCCGCCCATCTCGGCGATGGTGCGGGCAACGGCCTCCTCCGCTTCCTGCGGCGAGCTAACGTCCACCACCTGCGTCATCACGCAGTCGTCTCCCCCGACCTCCCGCAGGTCGTTGGACGATTGCCCCAGCCAGTCGGGGTTGATGTCCATCATCGATACCCGCGCCCCGGCCCGCACCAGCGCGTCGGTCATCGCCCGTCCCAGTCCCATCGGGCTGGCCGCCCCGGTAACTATAGCAATCTTGCCGTCAAGGGGTCGTTCTTGCATTGGATGCTCCTGAAAACCCTGATCCGGCCAGTGGCCTCTAAAGGGCGGTGCTAGAATTAATTCACTGTACTTGAAGGAGTTCGCGAACGATGGCCGACTACATTCCGGTGGACTACACCAAGATTATCACCATAGAACCGGGTAAGCGATTTGGTAAGCCCTGCATCCGCGGAATGCGCATCACTGTCGGCGATGTTCTCGAGTATCTGGCCGGAGGCATGTCTGAGAAGGAAATCCTGGACGATTTTCCCTATTTGACTAAGGAGGATATTCGGGCGTGTTTGGCCTTTGCGGCGGCCAGGGAGCGTGTTTACGAAACGAATCCGCCCGAATGACTCTACTCATTGACGAGAACTTGTCGCCTCGCCTTCCGCTCGCTCTGCAGGATATTTTCCCGGGCTCTTTACACGTTTTCGACGTCGACCTTGATGCAACCGACGACGATGTTATTTGGTCGTATGCGCTTGAGAACCGATTCGCCGTCGTAACCAAGGACAGGGACTATTACCAGTTGAGCCTTGACCGCGGCCACCCGCCAAAGGTTCTCTTGATCCTTACGGGCAATACTCTGGCGGCTGATGTGGTGGCGCTGATTCGCAGTTCCGAAAGCGAGATTCGCCGTTTCCTGCTAGATCGGGAAACGGCACTGCTGTCGTTGGGCTGACCGCCGTGCTCACTCGCTTCCTCTACTGCGCCGTCGCCCCGCCGTCGATCACCAGCTCCGCCCCCGTAACGAACGACGACTCGTCCGATGCCAGGTACAGCACGCCGTAGGCCACCTCGATGGGGTGTGCAGTCCTGCCCAGGGGCGAGCGCTCCTCGGCCTCCCGCTGCAATTCAGTGTTGCTCATTCGCTCCCCGGCCATTGGCGTGTCGATGGGCCCGGGATGCACCGAGTTCACCCGGATGTTCTCCTTGGCGTACTGGATGGCAGCAGATTTCGTAAAGATCCGCACCGCGCCCTTGGAAGCGTTGTATACAGGCTGGATGTAGCTCTGGCCCACCATCCCCGACATCGACGAGATGTTGACGATGGAACCGCCTCCGGCCTTGCGCATCTCGGGAATGGCCGCCTTGGTTCCCAGGAACACGCCCTTGGCGTTCACATCCATCACCCGGTCCCACTCCTCGACGGTGGTGTCCTCCAGCACGCCCCTGGCCACCACGCCGGCGTTGTTGACCACCACGTCCAGTTTGCCGAAGCGTGACACCGCGGTCGCCACGGCCTCGGCCCACGAGTCCTCGCTGGTGACGTCCAGGCGGACGAACACGCATTCGCCTCCTGACTCGTTGATCTCTGCCTCGACCTGCCTGCCGTCGTTCTCCAGCACATCGCCGATCACGACCCTGGCTCCCTCGCGGGCAAAAAGGCGGGCCTCCTCGGCCCCCATGCCGCGAGCGCCACCGCTGATGATGGCAACCTTTCCTTCCAGTCTCATGCTTATCCTCCCGATATATCAGACGCAGGCCATTTTAGCGCACACGGCCTGGTTTCGTTGCACAAATTTGGGTAGCCGAGGTGAGAGTGGGGAACAAAAAAGGTGGTCGGGGCGGGCAGATTTGAACTGCCGACCTCCTGGTCCCAAACCAGGCGCCCTGCCGCTGGGCCACGCCCCGAAACAAGCTGTAAGAAGGAAGGGGTAATGGGCCGTGGTACCCCCGGAGAGGGTCGAACTCTCGTCTCCGGCTCCGGAGGCCGGCACTCTATCCACTGAGCTACAGGGGCACACTGCCAAAAAGAATATCACGGCCTCACTCTCCCCAACAACCACCACAGATCAGGGCAATGACGTTTCAGCCATTCCGTAGGCGTACAGACCGTTCTCCACGAAAGTCGCGGGGATGACGGACCGCTTCAGGGTCTGATTCAATAAAAACGTGATTGCCCTTCCATCCGCACACCCGTTCCACTCAACCGCTGTTGGTGGAGGAGAGTGCACATCTGCGGGCTATTGCTCGTTGTGCGCCTCTGTGCAACATGGCAGGCGGCGCTGACATTTCAGCCTTGTTATAGAACAAATCTTCTGATAAATTACACCCTAAGTTTGCCCGCAAGTCTTTTCGAGACCGACCACAGGAATCAGCGTGAAAATATTCCGACTGGGAGCCTGCCTCAAGTGCTGCGGCGATCTGGCCTACGATGAGGGCGACTGGATCTGCCTCCAGTGCGGCGTCTACTACTACACCGGACTCTACGACCGTTCGGAAAGCCTCGACGACGGAACACTGCGGATCGGTAGAATATATCCTGGGTTGCAGCAAGGTGATCAGTGGACCGACATCGCATTGGCGGGCTGATGGCGCCTGTAAGCAGTACCGGCCACGGGGAATCCGAGAACAGGGACAATGCATTTTTCGGCGCCGCACTCCCACTCCTGTCCCTTTACCCAAACCTGCGGCAGACCGGCTGGGCAATAATCGGTGCCCACGGCGAGTCCCGCTACTAGGATGGGAAGGCGATTCCAGTCCTCGCTAAGAGCGGCATGGTCGGGCCCAGTACGAGATCGAAGATTGATCCCGAGGAGCGAATCTCGAACCAGCTGCACGGACTGACCTCTGTAACCCATCGGTGGCGGCCAGGTTCCGTCGTCTGCAGCTGGCCTCGCGGGATGAACTGGGATGGGGCAGGGATCCACAAACTTGAGGGCGCCCTGCACCAGTGGGCCGGCAGTCTGGGCCTGCTCGTAGCAGGATACTCGGCAACCGAGGTGCGGGCCGCCATTGCGGGAAAGGCCAACGCATCAAAAGACGCACTGGCATACGCCGTCATGACCCGCCTGAACCAGATCGGGGAGCGCCGGTCAGCCGCCGAATGGGAGGCGATTGCCGCGGGCTACCACCACCTGCAGCGCCAGCTAAAGGGGGCTCAGCAGCCCAACTCCAGTTGTTGACAGTTTTCCAAGAGCATTTTCAAGATAGTCTGGAATGGATAACTCCGTCAATTTGGACTGCGAGCCTTCGTGACCCTCTGGTGCGTGGTCAACGTGGTGTCGATGGCCTCTGCCTCCCCCGCATTGTGGATATGCTGGAAAGACGGGCAACAGGAAGGTCTGTTCCCCCATTGGCCGATGTCTCTACGGCGTCCGCAGGCACCGCACTGCTGGCAGCTACTCTCAAATAGGCGGGCCGGTTTATGGCAATCGCAGCATTGAGGATCAATGATATGGGATATGGAATGAAGAGGGACGCGAGGAAGGTCTTGAGGAGGGCCGCAAAGAGTAGCGTCAAAGGCAACGCAACGCGAAGAGGAGGCCTACGCCAGGTTCGGTGTCGAGGTGAGTGGTGTCCTTATGCTCCCCCGCACTCCTAAGGTCGAGCGGCTCCTTGGTGGTGATTAAGACGATTAGGTTACACGCCCAGGCGTCAGCTGCCCCCTTCCCGGTTTATCCGCCGTTCAACTGCCGCGTCTACTGTCCCAAGCCAGCGACCCTGATTCGTGTTCCGTTCATTCCTGTATAATGGCGTCAACCAAACCCCCGCCATGCTCAGGAGAGGCGCCATGCCAGTCGTTCAGCGACCTTACGTTCCCCCCGAAGACCAGACCCCGAACGAGGAAACCTACGCCCGCCCAGGCGACACTCAGGCCGCCGCCAGCGAGGGCAACTCCCTCGACCCCATCACCTTCTATGCCGACTCGATGCACATCTTCAGCAGCCTCTATTCTGCTGTGCTGTTTTTCGGTGAGCAGATGGAGGAGCGCGAGCCCATCCTCCGCGCCCGCATCAAGGTCAGCCCCCAGATGTTGAAGGCTATCGCGCTGCTCACCGCCAAGCACGTCCGCGAATACGAGGACGCCGTTGGCCCCATCACCCTGCCCGAGCAGGTCTACTCGGCCTGGGAGCTGGACACAGACGGGGGCCACAACCATGCCGGGTAACGAACCGGCCGGAGCCGCCGGATCGCAGGAAGGTCGCCCGCTGGCGGAGGATCTGGCGCTGCCGGTGGTAGTGGAGCCGGGCATCGATTACGCCACGCCCATCGACTGGAACTGGCGGGACATCGACTCCAGCAAGCCCAACTCGGCCGTCTTCCACATCAGTCACTCCGAGATAACCCGCGTGCTGGTTGAAACCCTGCGGCCCGAGGACTGCTCTCCCGATGCCAATGTCGTCATCAAGGACGAGATTCCCATCATCGTCCTCGACAGCCTGGACAAGTACTGGGCCGGCGAGGCAAAGCAGCACCTGCCACTGAACGGCGTCCGGGTCCCCGTCGAGGCCGACACCCTGGCCGAGGCCAAGCGCGCCCTAGCTGACGACCTGGCCGCCCAGTTCCGCCTGTTGATGATGCTCCGCAACTCAGCGCACCAGCTCGCGCAGCCGCTGCAGGAAAACCTCCTGATGCTCAGCGAACGTCTCGAGCCGCGCCGTGACAAGGCATAGTATCGGCTAGTTGCCCTGCACCAGGGCCGGCATGTCCTCGTCGGGCACAGTGGCTTCGCCGTAGACCGTGGAGTTCTCGAGTCTCCATTCGTCGATCAATACCGATGCTCCCCAGCCGATGTTCCTCCAGTGCGGCTCCTCCTGCAGTTGCAGCCAGGTCGCAGCCGTAGCAGCCTGCTCCTCGTCGTCGAACTGCCACATGCCCCTCAGGGTGGTGGACGATTGCTCCCCCAATGTGGCGTGAAACGCAAAAAGTCTTGCGGCGCCGATCGGGCCTTCCATGGCATCGCCTAGGCTATCCAGGCGTGAAACCAGGAAGTAATCGCTGAGACCCCATTCCTCCAACATCACCGCCAGCGACTCGGGCAGTTCGCCGCCGTCTCCGTGGCGGCCGATTACATCCTGCACCGCCGACAGGTCAGGACTGGCTGTCAGGGTTTCCTCATCCAGCACTGCCAGGTAGATTTCAAACTGGTTCCCCGAACTCTTGGTCCTGGTCAAAGCGTAAATGTCGGTTCCCTGATGGGTCTCGGTAACGCTGACAGAGAGGCCCATCCCGGATTGGCTGGCTGCCTTTAGCGCATCGGCCAAACGCGTAAAGTCGCCCAGCAGGACAATTGCCCACTCGTAGGAGAGGAATGGGGACGAGAGCAGCAAAGCTTCCGCTCCCACCGACACGAGCAGTTGCTCGGCAAACGGCAGTTCGTCCGAGCTGACAAAGTGGGCCAGTTGAAACTCAACTTCCTCCATCAGGTCCGGCCTCTGAGACACCGTTTCCAAATTGACATAGACGTACATCGTGGATTCAGGAAGCAGGGCGAGCGGCGCCGCCGGGTGGCCTGCCGTAACCCCCACGGTCGGCAACCGGGCCTCCTCGGCCGGAGGCGGCTCCGTCGGTGCAACTGTGGGAGGCACCGATGTGGCTGTCGGGTCGATTCCTGTCGGCTCAGCAGTTGCCGTGGGTTCCTCTGGTGCCTCCGTGGGCGAAGCCGCAGTCTCCACCGGCACAGCAGTGGGCCCCATGGTCGGTTGCGTCGCGGGTTCCGCCGTAGGGGTGGACTCCGACCCGCACGCCGCGAGTGCGGTCAACAAGACAAACAGGCACAGGACAAACACTGGCTTCAATTCGCTCCCCTTTACCCTTACCCTCTCCCTGAAGGAAAGCGGACCGTTGTGCCGGATCACTCCACCGCCAGCCGCGACCGCACCGCCGCCGCCACCTCAGCCAGCGGCAACGTAGATGCCTCCGATTCATCGCGGCCCCGCACCTCGACCACGCCGTTGTTCAGGTTGCGGGGGCTGATCACCAGACGCACCGGGAGGCCGATCAGGTCGGCGTCGTTGAACTTGACCCCCGCCGCCGCGTCGGGGCGGTCGTCGTACAGCGTCTCGATGCCCGCCGCGGTCAGCTCGTCATACAGACTCTGGCCCGCCTCCGCAACCTCCTCGTTTGACAGGTTCAGCCCCACTAAATGCGCCTGGTACGGTGCGATGGGGTGCGGGAACACGATGCCTTTGTCGTCATGGTTCTGTTCGATGGCCGCCGCCAGCAGCCGACCCACGCCTATGCCGTAGCAGCCCATTGTTAGGGGCAGGTTCCGCCCCTCGGCGTCCAGGTAATTCGCACCCAGCGTCTCGCTGAAGAAGGTGCCCAGCTTGAAGATGTGGCCAACCTCCACGCCACGGGTCGCCTCCAGCATTCCGCCGCACTGCGGGCACAGCTGCCCCGGCTGGGCCAGCGCGATGTCGGTCAGCAGGTCCACCTCGAAGTCGCGGGGGTAGTTGGCGCCGGTGAAGTGCACGTCGGGCTTGTTGGCGCCCACCACGAAGTTGCTGCCGCTCTCGATGGAAAGGTCGGCAATCTTGCGGATGCCCGTTATGCCCACCGCCGACGCGCTGCCCGCCACCAGCCCGGCGGCCCGCACCTCCTCCTCCTCGGCGAAGCGCAGGTCGGCGCAGTGCAGGGCGTTCTTCAGCTTGACCTCGTTGACCTCCAGGTCGCCGCGAATGGTCACGAATACCGGTTCCCCGTCTGCCATGTAGAACACGGCCTTCAGCGTCTTCGACTCCGGCACGCCCACGAACTCGGCCAGCCCGGCGATGGTCTTGATGCCAGGGGTGGCCACCTCCCGCAGCGCCTCCTCCGGCTCTTTCTCGATGGCCGGATAGATGCCCTGCGCCTTCTCGGCGTTGGCCACGTAGTCGCAGGCGGAGCAGGTGATGACTGTGTCCTCGCCGGTGTCGGTGGGCAAGAGGAACTCGTGGGAGTCCTTGCCTCCGATGGCGCCGCTGTCTGCCTCGGCCATCAGCACCGGCAGCCCGCACCGACTGAAGATGTTCCGGTAAGCCTGCGCCATGTCCTGGTAGGTGTCGTCCAGGCTGGCGTCGTCGGCATTGAAGCTGTAGGCGTCCTTCATGTCGAACTCGCGCACCCGGATGAGGCCGGCGCGGGGCCGGGGTTCGTCCCGAAACTTGGTCTGGATCTGGTACAGCAGCTGAGGCAGGTCCCGGTAGCTCTGCACGTTGCTCTTCACCACGCTGGTGATCACCTCCTCGTGGGTCGGCGCCATCACCATCGCCCGTCCGCTCCGGTCCTGTAACGAGAAAAGGTTGTCCCCGAACGCGGCTCGCCGCCCGGTCTGCTCCCAAAGATCCATGGGTTGCAGGGCAGGCAGCATAAGTTCCTGGCCGCCCGCGGCGTCCATCTCCTCGCGGATGATGTTCTCGATCTTCTTGAGGGACCGCCACGCCAGCGGGAGATATGAATAGACTCCCGCGGCCACCTGCTGTATGAGCCCGGCCCGAAGCATCAGGCGGTGGCTGGCCGTTTCCGCCTCGGACGGGTCGGAGCGCAGCGTCCTGCTGAGCATTTTCGTAAACTTCATAACGGTTACTGCCTTGTATCAGGATGGATGGACAAAGGAAAAGGCCACAGGGATTAAGGATAAACCAAAATCGGCCCTGTGGCCTGTGGGTTCAGCCCGGGTTGTGGAAATCGGTCAGTCCGCCGGTTCCGGCTCCGCTTCCACCTCTTCCATCAGAGCCGTAAGCATATCCGCCTCCGGCACCACACGCACCTTCTCGCCCTTGCGGAAGATGACCGCGCGGCCCGCTCCGGCGGCGATGCCAACGTCGGCGTCCTTGGCCTCGCCGGGACCGTTGACCTCGCAGCCCATCACCGCGACCTTGATGTTGCGGTTGCTCTTGCGCAGCAGAGCGTCCACGTCGTTGGCCAGCTTGCGTACGTCCACGTCGGCCCGGCCGCAGCTGGGGCAGGCCACCAGCACCGCGCCCTTGCTCCGCAGGTTCAGCGACTTCAGGATCTCGTAGCCCGCGATCACCTCGTCCACCGAATCGTCGCTCAGCGACACCCGGATGGTATCGCCGATTCCCTGGGACAGCAGCACTCCCAGTCCGACGGATGTGCGGATGGACCCTGACGTCTTGGTCCCTGCCTCGGTGATTCCCAGGTGCAGCGGGTATGGCACCATCTCGGCCAGCCGCGCATACGCCTCCACGGTCGTTGGCACGTCGAAGGCCTTCATTGAGATCTTAATCTGGTCGAAGTCCTGCTCCTCCAGCAGGCTGATCTCCCACAGCGCCGTCGCCACCATGTGGTCCACCGCGCTGTAGTCGCCCTCGTTGGCCTCGTCGGCCTTGGGCAGCTTGTTCACCAGGTCCATGTGCCGCGAGAACCCGCGCGTCCGGCCGATGCCGCCGACGGGCGGCAGGCTGCCGAAGTTGACGCCGATGCGGATGGGCACGTTCTGCGCATTGGCCGCCGTCGCCACCTCCCGCACCTGGTCCTCGTTGCGCAGGTTGCCGGGGTTCAGCCGCAGGCAGTCGACCCCGCCCTCCAAGCACTTCAGCGCCAGCTGGTAGTGGAAGTGGATGTCGGCGATCAGCGGGATGTTGATCTGCTTCTTGATCTCGCCCATGGCGATGGCGGCGTCCATGTCCGGAACGGCGGAGCGGATGATGTCGCAGCCCGCCTCCTCCAGCTCGTGGATCTGGCGCACCGTGGCCGCCACGTCGCGCGTGTCGGTCTTGGTCATGGACTGGACGGTGATTTCGGCGTCGCCGCCCACCTTGACCCCGCCGACGTATACCGGTTTCGTTGGCCGTCGCTTGATCATATCAACTCGCTCCAACAGTCCCGAAACGGCCGGCCCATATTACCTAGCCAGCCTATGCAAACTGGCAACATGTTACACGAAAGGCCGCACGCATACCAGCACGGCCGCCGCCTAACCCCCGGTACGGCGGAGAATCACCCCACGCTCCCGGGGCTGCGGGATCATCCGCCGATTGTACCTTCGTTGCCCTGACTCCTGTGGTGTCTCGGCACCATGGTGTTTGTCCTCTCTTGGTTCGATTGCCTCCCTGGTATACACCCGGCAGCAATCCGAACGCATAATGCCGCCGTATTACTTTTATATCAATAATAAAGATATAAAACATCACTAACAGTGATACCACGAACTAATGGGCCAGCAGCTTCGATACCAGCGCTGAAACCCGCAGGAGCAGTTCTCTCTGCTGAGTCCGGTCTATGGGGCTGACGGTTTAGCCTCCATTCCAAAGCCTTTAGGGTGAAGTCTCGGAATTCTATGGCAGATGGGGGGTCCGCGCCGTCAAGAATCTATTGTAAAGCAAGATATTCCTTATCGCGTATTTCGTGAACACAGCGGACAGTCAAAAATCCAAAAGAGGTGAATCATGCCTACTACGAAAGGAAACATCGGATTACCCGGCATCCCAAGGCTCTCCAGGCTCGGCCTGGTGACAATTCTGGCGGCAGTCGCGCTTGCCGTCGCTTTCGGCACCCTCATACCTCCGCCGAGTACCGCCCACGCGGAGAGCAGCGAGCCATGGCTCTACATTGAATGCGTTGAGAATCCAGTAGAAGAAGGCGACGACTTCAGGCTGGTAGTGCGCAAAAAGTATAAGGATCACACCGCGCCCTACAAAAAAATGAGGGTATTCTGGTACACAGAAGCTCAAACCGCGGACGAGACCGACTACGAGTACATGTATGCCGTCCGCCAGGCCAGCAACGGCCATCAGTCGAAGACCGGCAAGATGGGCCGGGACTTTCACACCCTGGAGGACATAATCCCCGAGTCCGACGAGACCTACTTGGTGAAATTCAACAACTCCAATGACAACGGGGACGACGGCGAGTGCACCATCACCATCAAGGACGACGACGGCGTTGGCATCCACGACCTCGAGATCCGCTCGGTCCCCGGGGAAATTCCGTGGGGTACCAACAACGAGGACAGCCTGACAGCGTACACCCAGGGTGACGTGATCCTGATCACTGCCCACTTCACCCACCCCGTGACCACCGCCAACCCCGACACGGGTGAGCAGACCGACTACGCCGGACTGTACCTGCAGGTGGGCGAGAACCGCAGGGTCGCCAACGTCGTGCGGGGCAACGGCACCGACGAAATCATCTTCGGCTACACGGTGCAGGCCGACGACGAAGATCTCGACGGCATCAGCGTCGAAAACGGCTGGGCCGGCACCGGCCTCTACTACAACGAAGAAACGCGTGACAGCGGACTCTGGCCCGTAAACCCCGACGACGGCCGACTGAACCGCGTGTTCTACGGCTTCGAAGATGACCCCGATCACCCAGTGGCCCAGGTCGATGTCGGAGAACCGACCATCACTCCGCCCGTCGAAGATCCGCTCATTGAGGAACCCTCGATTGTCGAACCGGATCTGCCGGAATGGATTGATAACGCCGAAAACATCGAGCCAAACCTCCTCGGCAAGATTGACGGAGAGTTGACGGCAGAGGACGAAGGCAGAGACTGGTACGGCTTCGAAGCAACAGGTGGAGAGGACTACTTCATCGAGCTTGTGAGCGCGTTGGATCTCGCAGGACCCGGCCCTGAGGAGCATTTCTTTATTCAGTATGTAGAAAACAAACTGATCGACCCCAGCATACTGGAAATCGTCAGCGAAGAGGGTGAGCAGGTGATGGGCGAACATGACCAGGGCGGGTTCATCAACAACTGGGCCCGAGCCCATTTCACGCCCCAGGACGATGGCGCCTACTACATCGCCGTCGGTTCAGGAGCACAGGCGCCCGGCTACCTGGGCTTCTACACCCTCTCAGTCCGCGTCGACGACTACGCCGACGATTACAAGACGGCCCGGGATGTAACGCTGCACCCTGGAGAATCCATCACGGCCTGCATAGACTCGGACGTCTCGCCAGACGATCCAGGGATTAACGCCTGGGACTGGTGGGAGACCCAAGAGGGTCACGTCCGGCCGCTGTACGGCCTGGAATCCCTGGACGACCGCGACTTTTTCAAGTTCGAAATCGCGGAAGAGGGGACCTACGAATTGTCAGTGACCGCAGCACCCGAGCCCGTCGGCATTTGGGCCACCTATCTTGAAAGTGGGCATGTCAGGCATCGCTCGGAGCCTGACCCGGCCCAGTCAGTAGTGGACCACTACCATCCAGGCACCCACTTCGTGGAGATTGGCACTCCCTGGCAAAGCGTAGGCAACACCGGCCTCTACACCGTGTCGCTTGACCGGGTCGAAGACGCCACCTGACCCGAAAGCCAATCGGTTATCTATTGCCCCATCCACGCCGGTTAACGCGGGCTCACCAATCAGCCGGGGCCGAAATTTCATCGGCCCCGGCTCCGGCTATCCTCCCAGGAAGCTTCCGCCCTCAATCAGCCTCAGGATGTCGTTGGCGCTGATGGCCACCACTCCCGCGACTATGACGGCCAGGCCGATCATGTGGACCAGTCCCTCTTTCTCAGGCGAGATTCGCTTGCCGCGGCGCACCCACTCGATCACCACGAACACGATGCGTCCCCCGTCCAGCATCGGGAACGGCAGGATGTTGATGATGGCCAGGTTGATACTCAGCAGTATGCCCACGCTCAGCCACCCTGCCAGCCCTCCGTCCCGGCTGACCTCGCCTGTCATCTGCGCGATGCCGATGGGTCCCGACAACTCCGGTGCTGCGCCTGCGGAAATCATCCCGCCGACGCTTTGCTTCAGCAGCACCATCAGCTCCCACGTGCTCACGAAGCTCTGCGGAACGGCCTCCCAGATTGGGCGGGACCGGCTCACCACCCTCCTGTCATCCAGCTCCACAATGACACCGGCCAGCCACCGGCTGCTGTCGGCGTTGAAGCGGGGGCTCAGAGTCACCGTCTCGCTCTGACCGTCTCGCTCCAGCAGAACGGTCATTTCCGAGCCGCCATTCAGGTTGACTTCGCGGGTCAGGTCCTGCCTGTTTTCCACGGCTTTCCCGTTGGCCTCCAGGAGCACGTCGCCTGGTAGTATCCCCGCCTCGGCGGCCGCGCTGTCCGGTGCCACGGTCGTCGTGGTCAGGCGGCCCATCTCGACCTCCTGAGGCAGCATGAACAGGACGGTGAAGATGACCAGCGGCAGCAGGGCATTCATCAGGGCGCCCGCCGACAGCACCACGACTCGCTCCCACGGGCGACGGGACGCGAGGCTCAGCGGTACTGTGGGGTTGGACTCTCCCGCCAGGCGCACGAAGCCCCCCAGCGGAATCACGTTGACCGAGTACAGCATGTCTGCCAATTCGAATGACCCGTCGCCCACGGAGCGCACCTTGCCCTCGTGCCACAGCAGGTTGTTCACGGGATGGTTGAAGTTGCTCTCCGGTTCGTCCTCATCGCGCTTCCGGTGCAACTCCACCTCGAAGGCTACCAGGCCGCACCCCGCATCCTCCAGCGAGCCCACTTTCACCCGCTGCCCGGGCCGCAGGTCCTGCGGCCCCTCAAGCCCCACGAAGCGTGTTTGTGGGTGCAGCATCACTGGCGTCCGCCCGGTGTAGAAACCAAACGCGCGCGGTGGGAATCCCACGCCGAACTCCAGCACCTTGACTCCGAAGGCGCGCGCCGTCGCGAAGTGGCCCAGCTCGTGTACCACCACCAGGATGAGCAGCAGGGGAACCAGTGTGACTATTGCGAAAAGAACGGATTCCATCGAAGGCGCTTGCCATTACCACCTTGGGGATATTTGTCCTGGGCAGGGTTCAGATCGTCCGGGTTCCTATTCTCCGGGTCCTGAGTCATCGGCCACCGGCCCGGCCAGCAGTCTCAGTATCTCCGGACTGAGGACCTGATTGGACGGGCGGCTATCTTCCCGCAATTCAGTGTCAACGGTTCCGGGCGGCACTTGATCCAGGGCCCGGATCGGCTTGCGGGGCCCGTCGCCAATGGGCAGCTCAACCTGCTCCAGCCACTGGTCGAGCCTGATCCCGGTCTGGTCAATGGCCGCCAGCACCACCACCCCGGCGGCTTTCGCGTCGCCCAGCGCGTCGTGCCTCTGGTACCGGTAGCCCAGTAGCCGACAGAGGTTTTCCAGCCCGAATCCGCGCTTGGAAAGGCCCTCCCACGCCCGGCGCGCCACCATCGTCGAGTCCAGCCACCGGCAACTCAGCCTTTTGATGCACTGGCGGTCAAAGGCCTGTTCCAGCGCGACCCTGTCGAACTGGCTGTGGCTGACCACGATCTTGCCGTTCAGCGTTTCTGCCAGCTGCTCCGCCACCTCCGGCAGTCTGGGCCAGCCCCGGACCGCCGCGCCAGTGATTCCGTGGATTGCCACGTTGTCCCGGTTGAAACGCTCCACCGGGTCGACGTATGTCATCCAGTTGCTGGCGAGCGCCCCGTTCCTGAACTCGGCAACTCCAATCTGGCAGATCGACCAGGGGTTGGGATTGGCCGTCTCCAGGTCTATCGAAATGAACTTTGTCGCCATCGGGAGCGAACCACAACTCCGGATAGAATTGAAAGCCCAAGATTGGAGAACCTGATATTTCTAGTCAAAGCCCCTGGAATTAAGGGCGGGCCGCCTCTTATCGACCTTTACTTAGCGCCGATCCGCCTACGCCTCGCGAGGCGCTCCCCAAAGCCGCTTCTTTGCGAGCCTGATCTTGCCTGCGCACCTTTCGCTCGTGGTTTTTCATCATCGTCAAGACGCCCGGTCGGTACGGCGGTTTTCATAACTGTTGCCGCCTCCCATCCGTTCAGGAAAGCAGGGTTGGTGCGAATGGATACTTGGGGTCCTTCACTAACCGGCAGTTTCACCTGTCTCAGCCACTGGTCCAGTTCCACATCAGTCTGTTCAATCGCCGCCAGCACCACTGCACCGGCTGCCTTGGCGTCGGCCAGCGCATCGTGATGCTGATAGCTGTATCCCAATATCCCGCACAGATTGGCCAGCCCGTAGCCCCCTTCATCCCGCAGGCCCCTCCAGGCGCGCCTCGCAATCATGGCGGAATCCAGCCAATTGCAGTCCGGACCGGGAATCCCATGCCCTTCCAGGGCCTTCCCGAGTGCCACTCGGTCAAAATGAGTATGGCTTATCACGATTTCGCCATCCAGCATCTCCCGGAGATATCCGGCCATTTGCGGGAAATCCGGGGAACTGCGAACTTTCGCCTCTGTGATGCCGTGGATGCCCACGTTCATCGGGTCGAAATGGTCCCTCGGATTTACGTAAGACATCCATTCACGGTGGGGCGCGCCGTGGCGAAAGCGGACTAGCCCTACCTGGCAAATGGAGCGAACGTCTGAGTTGGCCGTCTCCAGGTCTATCGCGATGAATTCTGTCGCCATCTCCGCCAACCCCTCAATAGTCCCGTTCCACACTCGGATAAAGCGGCCGGGATTATGCCCCGGCCAGTTCCAGGGCGCGGGCAGAAGCCCATGAGTCGGCCTGCATAATTTCCTCAGCCGTTTCGCCAGGCAGGGAATCGTGCTCCGAAAGGGTCTCCTCCACCAGACGGTGAATGCCGCCGTAGCTGATTTTGCCGTCGAGGAACGCCTGCACCGCCACCTCGTCGGCCGCGCTCAGCACTGCAGGATACGTGCCGCCTTTCCGCGCCGCCTCGATGGCCAGGGTGAAGCAGGGGTAGCGTTTCGGCTCCAGCGGATCGAAGTTCAGGTTATGGGAAACCGACGTGTCCAGCCGTGGGATCATTGAGTTGGGCAGCCGTTGCGGATAGAACAGGGCGTACTGTATGGGCAACCGCATGTCCGGCGGTCCAAGCTGCGCCTTCACCGAACCGTCAGCGAACTCGACCATGGAGTGGATGGTGCTCTGAGGGTGCACCACAACCTCGATGCGCTCCCACGGCACGCTGAACAGCCAGTGGGTTTCGATCACCTCGAAGGCCTTGTTCATCAGTGTCGCCGAGTCTATGGTGATCTTCTGCCCCATCTTCCAGGTAGGGTGCCGCAGAGCCTGCTCCGGGGATACATTCTCCATATCCTCCAGCGGAGTTGTGCGGAATGGGCCACCGGAGGCGGTGATCAGAAGGCGCAGGATCTCGCTGTCCTCCCCCTGCAGGCACTGCCAGATGGCGCTGGGCTCGCTGTCCACCGGCAGCACCTTGCCCTCATAACGGGCCTCGTACTCCTTGATCAGCTTGCCTGCCATGACGATGGGTTCCTTGTTGGACAGCGCCACCTGCTTACCGGCGGCCAGGGCATTCAGGGTGGGAATCAGCCCCACGCTTCCCATCAGCGCGACCATAACCTGGTCCACCCGGTTCAGGGCGACCATCTCTTCCATGGACGTAAAAGAGACACCGGGGAACTGGTCGGGACCAGTGACGGCGCTCCAGACGTGGGAGGGCTGGAACTCCTGAACCTGCTCCATCAGCAGTTCTGTGTTGGTTCCTGCTGCGAGGCCAATCACCTGGAACTCATCAGGAAAGGCACGAACTATGTCCAGCGTCTGCCGCCCGATGGAACCAGTGGAACCAAGAACTACGATCTTTCTCATAGTCCGAACACCATTGCCACCAGATAATATACGGCGGGTAAGGCGAAAAGGATGCTGTCAATCCGGTCCAGCAGGCCGCCGTGTCCGGGCATTATACTACCAGAATCCTTGACCTCCGCCCTGCGTTTGAGGAAAGACTCAAAAAGGTCGCCGATTTGAGCCATTGCGGCCACCACAAGGGCGACCAACACGTACTGCCAGAGAGGAACGCCAAGGTCCAACAGCAGCCCCACCGCCGTCATCACCAGCACCGATACAATAAAGCCGCCGCCGGCTCCCTCCCACGTCTTGTTGGGACTGAGACTCGGGGCCATCTGGTGCCTGCCGGTCAGCCGCCCCACCGCGTAGGCCCCGGTGTCGCTGGCTGATGTACCGGCCAGCGTAAACAGCAGCCAGTTCCGACCCAGGTTCTCGGCCCCTCCCAGGGCGGAGGCGATGTCGTAAATGGCCAGTCCATGCCCCAGCAGGAACCCGACGTATACGGGCCCCAGCAACAGCAGAAAGAAAGCATACACGGGCCGATCGCCGGAATAGAAGGCGATGAACCAGAGGAGAGCAACCAGCGCCCAGACGGCCAGAGCGACGCAGGAGGCGGTGAGGTAGTCGACCTTTCCCGAAGCCGCCTTCGCAAGTCTTTCGCCATCCAGTGGCACATATACCTCTGGGGTGAGGTAATTGGCCCAACCCAAAGTCTCTTCCGCCGCCAGAAGCAGTACCAGCACTGCCACCACGCCGAGCGCCAGGGGCAAAGGCCCCACACCGTCCGGGGCGAGGCGGTAGGTCTCGAAAATGGCTATGGAGCCGCCCAGCAGCCCCAGCAGGGTGAGCCAGGGCGGGCCGAACCAGATACAGCCTACGGAGACGGCGGCCACACCTGCGCCCGACGCCACCCGGACTGCCAGCTGGCGCGGCACAGATCAGGTCTCTGACTCGGCTACCTTGCCGTAGCGCCGTTGCCGGTTGCGGTAGGCCTCCAGCGCCTGTTGCAGTTCGGCAGGCTCAAGGTCGGGCCAGAGGGTACAGGTATGATAGAACTCGCTGTAGGCCGACTGCCACAACAGAAAGTTGCTGATACGCTGCTCGCCGCCGGTGCGGATTATCAGGTCCGGATCAGGACAATGGGCAGTGAAAAGGTATCGGCAGAAAGTGTCCTCGTCTATCTGGTCGGGAGAAAGGCCGTCGCGGATCATGTGCCTTACCGCCCTGAGTATCTCATCCCGCCCGCCATAGTCAAAGGCCACGTTCAGGGTGATTCCCGTGTTGTTTTCGGTGAGAGTCTGGGCGCGTTCGACGGCGCGCAACAGTATGGAGTCCAGGTTCTTGGTCTTGCCCAGATGAACGATGCGCACGTTGCGCTCATGCAACTGCTGGGACTGTACCTCCACGGCGTCGGAGAAGATGTCCATCAGTCCGTCCACTTCGTTCTGGGGGCGTCCCCAGTTCTCGGTAGAAAAGGCGTAAATGGTGACAAACTCAACGCCGAACGTGCGCAATGTCTCCAGCAGGACGAGTATCCGTTCTACGCCAGCCCGGTGCCCCTCCAGCCGCGGCAAGCCACGCCTTTGGGCCCACCGTCCATTGCCGTCCATAATGAACGCCACGTGAACGGGCCCTGAGCCACCCGGGGCTCTGCATTGCGGCCCACCCTCGTTCGCTGGGCTCACTCTGCTCCGTTCCGCCTCGCTCCTCTCCGCTGAAGCAGCCACCGCACGGGGCTAGACCTGCAGGATCTCCGCCTCCTTGGCGGATGCTGTTTCGTCTATTTGCTTGGAATGGCCGTCCGTTACCTTCTGCAACTGGTCCTGGGCGCGGCGGTTCTCGTCCTGGGAGATGGCCTTGTCGCGCTCCATTTTGCGCAGGGTCTCCATGCCGTCGCGGCGGACATTGCGCAGCGACACCTTCCCGTCCTCAGTCTTGCGACGAAGCATCTTGACCATATCCTGTCGCCGCTCGTTGGTCAGGGGAGGAACGGGCACCGTTATTACATTGCCGTCGTTGGACGGATTGAATCCCATATCGGAGCGCTGCAGACTCTTTTCGATCTCACGCATGGCTCCCCGGTCCCATGGCTGCACCATGATGGCTCGCGCATCCGGGGCCGAGATGGACGCAATCTGCTTCAGCGGAGTGGCAGTTCCGTAGTAGTCGACAGATAGGTTCTCTATTAGTGAAGGCGCCGCCCGCCCGGTGCGCAACTGTCCGAGTTCCCGTTTGAACGCATCCAGCGTGCGGTCCATCCTTTCGTCAATGTCGCTCAGTACCTCCTCCGCGGTCAACTGCGAATCATCGTCCTTCGCGACCATTGTTGCTCCCTCCACCTATGGTTGTTCCTACGGCGTCTCCGGAGAGTATACATCCCAAGTTGCCCGGTTTGAACATATCGAATACAACGATGGGCATGCCGTTTTCCTGGCAGAATGTAACAGCAGTGGTGTCCATAATCGCCAGCTTCCGGTTCAGTATCTCCTCGTAGTCCAGGCGCTCGAACCGCACGGCTGACGGGTTCACCCTGGGATCGTCGTCATAGACGCCGTCTACCATGAACTTGGCCATCAGCAGCACGTCGGCTCCTATCTCCATCGCCCGTAGGGCCGACGCGGTATCCGTGCTCATGTAGGGGTTTCCGGTACCGGCCGCAAAAATCACCACACGTCCCTTTTCCAGATGCCTGATGGCGCGGCGCCGGATGTATGGCTCGGCGATGGTCTGCATTTGCAGGGCGCTCTGCGTACGCGTGGCGATGCC
This sequence comes from Dehalococcoidia bacterium, assembly GCA_965261885.1. GTDB lineage: Bacteria > Chloroflexota > Dehalococcoidia > Lucifugimonadales > UBA3495 > VXOI01. Next base: position 64,581 of record CBDHDY010000001.1, on the reverse strand, counting down.
CCGGTCCTCAATCGCCACCTGGAGGGCCAGCGCGTTGATGACGGTGGCGAGCATGCCGGCATAATCCGCCGTGGCGCGCTCCATACCCCATCTGCTGGCGTCTCCCCCTCTCCAGATGTTGCCCCCGCCGATCACAATGCCCAACTGCACACCCAGGGAGTGGGCCTCGCTCACCTGGCTGGCGAGATATCTGACTGTTTCGGGGTCAATGCCGGAAACCTCTGATCCCTTGAGGGACTCACCACTGATCTTTAGCAGTGCCCGGCGGTATGGCGGCCGAATGGAGGCCTGGGAAGGGGAGTCAGACATGGGCGTTGACTTGCTTACTCGCCAACCGAGAGTCGTCGGAACCGGACTACCCTTACGTTCTCTCCCAACTTGGCCGCCAACTCCGTCACCAGTTCTCCCACGGAAGAGGAACTGTTTTTGATGAACGGTTGCGACAGCAGTGCGACCTGCGCGGGGGGCCGTTCGTCGCCCTCCTCGATTTCCTCACGGTCCAAATAGACCGGGGCCATCGCGGCCACCTGCATGGCAAGGTCGTGGGCCATTTGCTTGAATTCTTCGGTGCGGGCCACAAAGTCGCTCTCGCAACCCAGCTCCACGATGGCTCCCACGCGCCCGCCGGTGTGAATGTAGGCCTCGATGACGCCCTCATTGGTGGCGCGGCCCACGCGCTTGGCGGTATCTGCCAGGCCCTTGGCCCTCAGCGCCTCCGCCGCCTTGTCCAAATCGCCATCCGTACCTTCCAGGGCCTGCTTGCAGTCCATGATCCCTGCACCGGTCTGGTCCCTGAGGGTGCGGATCAGTTCCGTGCTGACAGCCAAGGTCAACTCCTTTTTAACAGCTTGAATTAGCGTGATGTGTCTGCTTGAACCCTACTGGTGAGTGCTCGCCGATGGGTGGCCTTTGCCCGCGCCGCAATCCCTGCAGCTAGCCCAAACGCACCCGGTCGTCGTTGTCCTGCACCACGAAAGGCCGTGGAGGCAGGTTTCTGATGACCTCCAACTCACCCACCAGTTTTTCAACATCGTTGAGGGCGGATCGTATGGCAGTCCCGCTCCTGTCGTTGTGGTAGAAGTTCCTGTGCATATACTCGGCTTGCGCAAGGTGCCCGGAAAACTGGGCTTCCTTGTCGATTTCCCTGCCCGGATGTTCCCCTTTTGTTGAACAGGCTTGGGTGCCCATCGTGCTCCCAGCCACGCTGCTCCCCAACCGCTTTGAGTCGTGCGCCGCAGATCCCCATACCTTTTCGGCAGCCTGGAGACGATCGCCTTCGTCCAACTGACTCTTGGCGTGCTCCGGGAACCTGCGGCCGATTTGCGCATGTTCATCAGCGTCCAGTTCGCCCGGCTCCGGAAGCGGTCGGGTCATGTCCTGTTTTCGATGGCCTAGTTCTCGGTTTCCGATTCGTCGCGACCGCCTGATACGCGGCCACCCATGGCAGCGGCCAGTTCGGCCAGGGTACCCTCGTCCAGCGTTACGGCGTCGGTCAGGGCTGCATCTTCTCGGTCCGACAGACCCTCGGGTTCTTCGCCCAAGCCGATTGCATCGGCTGCCAGGGCCTGCATCTCATCCATCTCGGCCTGGAGCGCCGCCTCACGCTGGGCCAGTCCCTCAAGGACCGCGGAGGCCATGCGGTTGGTCACCAGACGAATGGAACGCACAGCGTCATCGTTGCCCGGAACGATATGGTCGACCAGATCCGGATTGCAGTCGGAGTCGACGATGGCAAAAACATCAATGCCCAGCCGACGGGCCTCCGCGACGCAGATGTTCTCCCGGCCGATGTCGATCACGAAGATCGCCTGGGGCAGGGTGGTCATATCCCGCATGCCGGTGAAGTATTTTTCCAGCCGGTTCAGGGTATCCCGCATCTTAACTCCCTCCTTCTTCGGGAGGAGGCGGAAGTAACCCTGGTCTCGCCGCTGCTGCAATTCCAGCATGTAGTTGATTCGAGTCCGGATGGTCTGGAAGTTGGTCAGCGTGCCGCCCAGCCATCGCTGGTTTACGTACCACATTCCGCAGCGGTCGGCCTCTGACTGGATCACATCCTGTGCCTGCCGCTTGGTACCTACGAACAGCACCTTGCCGCCGTTGGCGACCAGCTGCACCATATCCTTGTAGGCGTCATTGATCATCCCCAGCGTCTGCTGCAGGTCGATGATGTGAATCCCGTTGCGCTGCGTGAAAATGTAGCGCTTCATCGTGGGATTCCAGCGGCGGGTCTGGTGACCGAAATGCACCCCCGCTTCCAGGAGCGCCTTCATGTTGATGGGTTCGCGGCCCGTGGGCTGCGGCGGGCGGTCCGGCACAGGGCGCGGCGGACGCTGTGGCGCCTCCTGCGGCGCTGCAACGGGTTCTGCTGCTGGAGCTTCGGGAGGCTCCGCCACAGCCACCGCTGCAGGTTCCGGTTCTGCTGCAGGAGCGATCGCGGGCGGTGTCTCGGCAGGCGCAGCCTGCGTTACTTCTTCAATGGGCTGTTCTTGGGATTCAACCATCCGTTACCCCTTGTTTACCTCACTGGCCAAGCCAGAAATAGGCGCACCGACCTCGATGCACCCTACCAAAAGACGCAATTCGAAACGATAGGAGTATAGCATACGCCCCACGGGTGGGCAATCGAGTTTTTCGTCTTTGCCTGCCGTGGCTGGAGTTCGATCCACCCTACCACGCCAGCCGGTACACCAGGTTCAGCAGTGCTGCCCCCAGGACACCTGCCGCCACGTCGTCGGCCATGATCCCGTAGCCGCCGGGCAGGCGCTCGTATTGCCGGATGGGCCATGGCTTCAGGACGTCCAGCAGCCGGAACAGTAGGAACGCGGCGGCCAGCCACGGCAGCGCCTTGGGCAGGAACAGGCACGTCAGCCACATTCCTGCCACTTCGTCCCACACGGCGCGCTTGGGGTCGGGATCCGTGTTGCTGGTAAGACTGCCGCAGGCCCACGGCCCGATGACGAGCGACACCGCGATCAGGACCAGGAAGCCTGGTGAATCCCCCGTGATGGGTGCCACTGCGTATACCGCCACAGCAACCAGGCTGGCTAGGGTGGCCGGTGCCACCGGAAACAGCCCCAGCCCCAGCGCGGTCCCGAACAACCAGCCAGCTCCGTCGGCAATCCTGTTCACGGGCTGCGAACGGCGTGCCCGAGAGTGGCGGGAACAGTGCGGTTATCCTGGAGGAGGGCGCAGGGCCGGCCCTCTGGGTGAGGGGATGTCATCCGTAGCCCAGGCGATGCAGGTCTTCCTCGTTCATACCGAGGAAGTGCCCGACCTCATGCCAGAGGGTGATCTGGATTTCCCGCGCGGCCTGAACACGCGTCTCGCAGGCGCGGAGAATGGGCTGCCGATAGATCACGATGCGGTCCGGCAGAGGCCCCCCGATGCCCTCGCGCTCGGTGAGTGGCCAGCCCTGGTACAGGCCGAACAAGGTGTCGTCCTCGCCAGTCAAATCGGCCTCGTCGGGACCGGGCCACTCCTCAACCACGATATCCACGTTATCAAGCCGCCCGTGTATTTCCGGAGGCAGCTGAGCGTAGGCGCGCCTCACGTGACGCACGAACTCCCTGTAGGTCATTGCAATCACAGGGGTGCGCCCACCCGCTGGCGGATCTGCTTCAGGATGTCCACATTCCGCTTGTCAGGACCCTTGCCCTCAAAGCCCGGCACCTCCAGCAGGAAAGGCACGCCGCTGAATGCGGGGTGGCCCATGAATGCTGCGAAACCGTCCTCTCCGATGAACCCCTCGCCAATGTTGTCGTGGCGGTCCACTCCGGACCCGCACAGCCGCTTTGAGTCATTGGCGTGGATGGCAACCACGTTGGCCGACCCTGGGCCAGAGTCCAGTTGCGCCAGCATGTCCTCGATTCCCTCACCGGTGGTCAGGTCGTACCCTGCGGCGAAGCTGTGCTGCGTGTCCAGGCAGACCTTGAGCCGCTGGTCGTCCACCGCCTCCAGGATCGCGCCCAGCTCCTCGAACCGGGCCCCGATGTGCTTGCCCATACCTGCCATATTCTCAACTGCAAGGCAGGGGCCATCGGGCGCTTTGTCCAGCGCCTGCCGGATGGAATCGGCCACCTGCGGAAGCACAGCCTCAAAGCCGGCTCCGCCGTGGCTCCCAGGATGAAAGATCAGGCCCTCGGCCCCAAGTTGACCTGCCAGAGTGAGGTGGGCGGCAAGGGAATCAATGCCCTTTTGCAGCACGTCGGGCCTGTTGGTGCCCAGGTTCACCAGGTATATGGCGTGCAGGAACACCGGCCCCATTCCAGCGTCTGCCATGTTCTGCAGAAACGCATTGATCTCCACCTCAGGGATTTCCCGGAAGGCCCAGGACTGAGGGGACGAGCCGAATATCTGCAGTGCCTCGCAGCCGATTTCCTGCCCTCTCCCGACGGCCCTGCTGACACCGCCCGATGTCGAAACGTGCGCACCTATTTTCAACTTCGTCCTCTCACGGCAGACTGCTGGTCCACATTCAGGGCGGATTATACGGTACTGCCATTGGCGGCGCACCGCTGACGGCATACAATGGCGGGCGATGCGCGCTCTGATGCTGGAAGAAGCCGGAACACCGCCGCGGCTCTCGGTGGTTGACCTGCCCGTGCCGCGCCCGGGACCGGGCGAAGTGCTGGTTCGGGTGGCCGCATGCGGGCTTTGCCACCACGACCTGCTGGTGATGAACGGCACGCTCAGGCGCGGAGTCCGCCCCGGGGTTGTGCTGGGCCACGAGATTGCCGGCGTGGTGGAGGATGTGGGTGCAGGCGTGACCCTGGCCCGCACCGGGCAGCGGGTTGTGTCGCTTCTGACCAATGCCTGCGGCCACTGCGACCGGTGCCTCTCCGGGCGGGAGCACCGCTGCCGGAACGGCGAGGGCATCGGTCACGGGCGCAATGGTGGTTTTGCTGAGTACGTGGTCCTGTCCCAGTATGGCATCGTTGTGTTGCCGGACGCTTTGGATCTGCCCCAGGCGTCCCTGCTGGCCTGCCCGGTGGGGGTGGCCCTCCAGGGACTGACATCGGTTGACGTTTCGGATGGCGAGACGGTGGTTGTCGTTGGCGCGGGGGGCGGACTGGGTGTCCATGCCGTGCAGCTGGCCAAGGCACTGGGGGCCCGCATTTTCGCGGTCACTTCCACTTCCGGCAAGGCCACCGTCCTTTACCGCCACGGGGCTGATGAGGTTATCGAGACTGCGGGTGCCGAATCAGGACTGGAATTCTGGGAAGTGGTCATGGCATTGACCCAGGATGAGGGTGCTGATGTGGTCATTGATACCGTGGGCACTCCCACCCTTCGCTCGTCGGTTCGCAGCCTTCGACAGTACGGGCGGCTCGCGTTGCTGGGAGAGGTCGGAGGGGAAGGCAACCTGCGGGGACTGATCCCGGAGATAGTCTTTCGCGACGCCCGGCTCGTGGGCACTTCAGGCGTATCTCGCGCGACGCTGGAGCGGGTGGTCGGGTTGGCCGCGGATGGAGGGGTGTCGCCGGTGTTGCAACAATTGCTGTCCTTGGAAGAGGCGGAGCGAGCGGTGGGGATGTTGGCAGAGCGAGCCGTGCTGGGCCGTCTGGCGCTGGTGCCCGGCAGTTAGTTTTCTGCGTTGGCCTGATAGGCTACGGATTGTGTGACCTGAGACCTCGCCGGAGGGCGATTCGAGCCCTAGCAGCACCGACGTGATCTTCGCTCGTGATCAATCCGCCCGGGTATTCCGGAAATGCCGCAACTGGAGTCAAAGCCTCAACCGGTGCCTGTCCTAAAAGGCGCCATCCTTCAGGCAGCCTCCCGGAACTCATCCAGCACCGGGTACGCTCGCTATGCCAACCCAGCTGGTATTGAATTCGCGAGGGACTACTTGCCGAACAGGCTGAACAGAGAGGAAGCGGCGGTGGCGGCAGTCCGGCGCGCGCGTCCAAGGTTGCCAATCTCGCCCCGGTCCCACATCACGAGGAACTGGCTGGCTATGAAAATGCTACTGTAGGTTCCTGCGACGGCGCCGACGACCAGCACTAGCAGCAACTCGCGTATGCTCGGCCCGCCGATCAGCAGCATGGCGACCAGTACAATCAGGGTGGTAATGCTGGTATTCAGCGACCGCCCGATGGTCTCCATAATGCTCATGTTGACCAGTCCGCCCAGGTCGCGGTCGGGGTGGCGCGATACGTTCTCGCGGATGCGGTCGAAAACCACGATGGTGTCGTTGACGCTGTAGCCAGCAACGATCAGCAAGCCGACGATGAACATCGAGTTGACTTCGAACCCGATGACCCGCCCCAGGATGGAAAAGACTCCGAGAATGATCAGCACGTCGTGGGCCAGTGCCAGCACGGCACTAACGCCGTACCGGTAGGACTTGGGTACCCGGCGGAAGGCATACCAGACGTAGAGCAGGATGAACACCGAGGCGGCAGCGAGGGCATAGAACGCAATGTTCACCGTCTCGGAGGCTACTATCGGAGAAACGCTCGCGAACTCGACCCTGTCCCTTTCCAGCCCGAGGTTCTCCTCGAGGTGGCGCTCGATTATTTCCCTTTCGGAAAAGTCTCCGCCGATTGCCTCCTCCAGGACCTCTGTCCGGACGAAGTAGTTGTTGACTCCAACCCGCTGCACCAGGGCTTCAGGGTGTCCCAGCGCGTACATCTCGTCCAGGATGTCCTGCTGGTCCACATCCTGGCTGAAAGTCACGTTAAACACCGCGCCGCTGGTGAAATCGATGCCTGGCCGCAGGCCGGAGTCCAGGGTCACCCAACCGGGCGGCAACAGCATGGAGACAATGCCCGCAATGATGATCACGGCCGAGAACAGGAAATACCAGCCCCGCTTGCCGACAATGTCCAGCACTACCGCCCTCCTCCGCTAGCAGGCCTGGAACTGGCCTGGGTCGATTCGCCTCCGACCTTCTCCGGCGTGAACAGATTTATGCGCTGTCCCAGCCCGGCGAAAGCCAGCAGTTGCAGCAGATTGCGGCTGACCACCACGGCGGTGAACATGCTGGCTGCGACACCGATGAACAAGCTGATGGCCACACCGGTAACCAGCCCTCCGCCCAAGCGGTCACCGAACCACAGCAACACCAGGCAGGTGATCATCGTGGAGAAGTTGGAGTCGCGGATGGCAGGCCATGCGCGGCTAAACCCGACTTCCATGGAGGATGCCAGCGTCCGGCCTATGCGGACCTCTTCTTTCATTCGCTCGAAGATCAGGATATTTGCGTCAACCGCCATACCGACGGACAGGATGAACCCGCCGACGTGAGCCAGTTCCAGCGTAATGGGGATCAGCTTGAACACGGCCAGCACCATCACCGCGTAGAACACCAGCGCGCAGGCGGCGACCACGCCGGCCATGCGGTAGTAGGCGACCATGAACAGCAGCACCAGGCCCAGGCCGACCAGCCCGGCCCTCAGGCTGTTCTGCAGCGACTCCGCGCCGAGATGGGCGTCCACGTCGCTCTCCTGGATCAGCTTCAGCGGCACCTGCAAGCGCCCTGACTCCAGCTGGATGCCCAACGTGCGGGCCTCCTCCCGGGAGAAGTTGCCGCTGATCTGGGTGCTGCCGTCGCGTATCCAGGCACGGGCCACTGGCGCGAGAATTTCCGCATCATCCATGAACACAGCGATACGCTTGGTTTCCACCCCGGCAATTCGCCGGGTCAGGTCCGAGAAAATGTCAGACCCGCGCCCATCGAACTGCAGGTTGACCACCCAGCCTACTCCCACGGGATCTGCCGCCGCCTCTGCCCGCTCCAGGTCGTCGCCTGTGAGATTCAGGTCGACGTCAGTAAACTGGACGCACAATATGTCCTCGCAGGTGCGTTCCCTGAACTCCAGCAGCGCCGTCTGGCCGATGAGTTCCTTGGCCTCGTCAATAGCGCTGTTTACGGTGATTCCCGGGGCACCGAAGGCGCCGGTCAACGCTTGTTCGGCAGCGGCCTGCACTTCGGAACTCACGGTTCTCGACAGGACCCGGAAGCTGCGGTCGTCGATCCGCTCAATTCTGATGTCCCGGTAGCCGGCCCCCTCCAGCGTGGCTGACAACGCGCCGATGTCGTCAACCGGATCGTCGAATGTCAACTCAGTGGTTGAGCCGCTGGCACCGGGCAACTGCACAATGATGCGATCGTCGCCAAAGATCTGGATGATTGGCTCTTCTGTCCCGAACCGGTTGACGCGGCGAGTGATATTGTTTAATACCCCCTCCATCTGGCTCAGGTCGGGGTGGCCTATGTTAGTAACCTGAAAGAGGTCCACCTGTCCCAATGTGTCCTCGATGGAGTCCCGCAGCCCGGTACGGCGGGGGTCGTCGGCGGAAAGCAGCGGCATCCTGATCTGGAAGATGCTGGCCACTGCGATGGTCTCGAACTGGGGTTGTTCCGGCTCCTCGTCTCCGGTTCCTTCCTCCGGCTCCGCATCTCCGGCGGCGGGCGCACCCTCGGAGCCTTCGACGACAGTTTCTCCGTCCTCCGCTGTGGCATCCCCTTCTTCGTCCACAGGGGGCGAAACGGCCTGAACTTCTCGCTGGACAAGCTGGAAGTCTCGGGGAAAGACCTGGTAGTCCTCGAGGGCCAGCCCCTCTTCTCCGAAACGGAAACCGTCCAGCGCCTCGGCGACTTCTTCCAGGTTAGCTGGCTCGAGGAGGGTGACGTCAAAGCGTGAGCCGGTGTCGGCCTGGTATACAAGATGACCGCCGCCACTCAGGTCGAGACCCAGCTTGAGGCCCAATGGGCCCGCGCCCTCCCGGACCAATGCCGGCAGACCGGGAATATCGACGTTTATGGAGCGAAATCCCAGAGCCGCCAAGGCGACACCCAGGATGAGGAGAATAACTATCGTGAGGCGGACACTGCGGGAACGCATTGGTTAACCGGAACTGGCCCGCGAGCCGTCGCGCAGGTGACCTTGTCTTTCGAGTGTGGCTGCGACCAAATCCAGTGCATGCTCCTGGGTCTCAATTTCGCCCGCAGCCCGGGCTTCCTCAACGGCTTCCAGCAGGATGCCGATGTTGGGACCGGGCTGGAGATGGAACCGGGACATCAGTTCGTGTCCGCTGACCAGGCGCGCCGTGCTGGGGGCGACCGGCTCCCGCGTGCCTGTGAAAAGCACGTGAGCAATCATTCTAACATGTTCCAGCCATTCGGGATGCGACAACTCCGGCCCTTTTGCCCCCAAATAGTCGGCCAGGGCCAGATACAGGGTGTCCACGGCGACGTCTCCAGTGTCCCGGAAGTACCGGTATATCGCCCGGTTGGTCGGCCATTCGCCATCGTTCGACATTCCGGTCGGGCGCAGGTGATGCAGTACCATCCGGGACACCATGCTCACGCCCCGGTTGCTCAGCCGCAGCTCCGTAAGCCTGCGCTCCGCAACCTCGGCGCCCTGCTCGGAGTGTCCGAAGAATCGCGTCCGTCCGTCCGGTTCCAGAGTCTTGGTCTGTGGCTTTGCGATGTCATGAAGCAGCGCCGCCAGTTTCAGGATGGTGCGCCGTGTGTGCCCGTCGCTCACCACCTCCGCAAAATACGCCGCGGACTCCGGAGTCCAGGGCACGCAGAAATACACCGGAGAGTTCTGATGCCCGCCGGTCACGCCCTCCGCAGCTTGCACGGTGTGCAGGCTGTGGCCCCACACGTCCCAGTAGTGCATACGCGGCTGCTCGACCCCCTTCGCGGCCATGAGTTCGGGCAGGATATGTTCCAGCAGCCCCAGCTGGTCCAGGGCTCCGATGCGGGCACGTGCGCCATCGGGGACCAGGATTTTCAGGAACTCGTCGCGCACCCGGTCGGGGGACACTTGGCGCAACAGTTGGGCATCGGAGATCAGCAGCCGTACCGTGTCCGGCTCGATCCGCATCCCCAGTTCCCCCGACAGCCGTACTGCCCGGAGCAGCCGCCCGGGGTCCTCCTCGAATACGTGGGAATTCAGCGCGCGGATTGCCTTGCGGATCAGGTCCCCGCGCCCGCCCGAGGGGTCAATTACCGCCTCGTTCCACTTCTTGTTCCGCCACTGATTCAGCCCAACGGCCATGGCGTTGATGGTGAAATCCCGTCGCGCCAAGTCCGTCTCGATATCCTGCGAATAGCCTGACAGGTCGATGATCCAGCCGTTTATCCCGTCACCGGCCTCCCCTTCTCCGGCAGGCGGCACCACCACCCGCATCATCCCTCGCGGCACGCTGAGCGGCGCCAGCGATCCGCCCAGTTCGTCAGCCAGCTCCCGGCCCAGCGCAACGGAGTCGCCCTTGACGGCCAGGTCGATGTCCCCCTCGGATTCGCGGCCCATCAGGCGGTCGCGCACCATTCCGCCCACGACGTAGGTATCCACGTCGTGGGCGTCAAAGAAGCTTATGAGCCGGTCTATCATCATCAAGTGGGTGTGCAGATCAAGTGTCATTGAATGCAGAGGTACACATGAAATAAGCCGATTGGCGGGTCAGCGGAAAGTATCGGCGTAATCCGGCCGGCGCGTCAGCCGGAGGGTTCTTGCTGGGCGGCCGTCTCCACCGGGCCTGGTTCCGGGCTTGCTTCCGGGCCTGGTTCAGGGCTTGGTACGGCAGCGTCGCCTCGCATTTCGTGAAGCCGCTGGTGCAGGGCGTGGAATTCCGGGTCGAAATCCGGGTTGTGCGGGCGCTCATCTTCGTGGCTGTGGCTGTGCCCGGGTTCCTCGGTATGGTCGTGTTCGTCCGCCTCGTATCTGGCGTCCTCTTCGCTGCCGTCGGGCTGTTCTACAATCTTGTACACCGATGTGTGGGCCACCAGGTGGTCCATATACATGATGCCGTTCAGGTGGTCTATCTCGTGCTCCAGGGCCTGGGCCAGCAGCTCTTCCGCCTCCACCTTGAACGTCTTTGAGTTCAGGTCTAGGGCCCGCGCCCTGACCAGCTCGGAGCGTACCACCATCCCGCGGTACCCTGGAACGCTCAGGCAACCCTCCTCGACCTCCCTCTCCCCTTCCCTGTGCACGATTTCCGGATTGACCAGGACCATCGCTTCTTCCATGTCCGGCGTCTGGATTACGCAGATGCGCTCCAGCACACCCACCTGGTTGGCCGCCAGGCCCACCCCGGAATGCTCGGTCATGGTTTCGACCATGTCGCTGGCCAGCTTCCTGTGCTGCGCAGTGATCTTGGCGACCTTGCGTGCCTTTCTGAACAAGATTGGGTCGGGCACCAGTCGGATGGTCAATATCGCCACAGAAGTCCCCTGAACGGCCGCAGAGCCGCAGTCCTGAATGCAGGCTCTGCCGAAATTTCCAGATTCTAATTATATGCGTGCAATTCGAAATTTGGAAAAATAATGCTTTGTCGCTCGGGAAATTCCGGAACTCCCGGGGTGAGGGACCAACTCCACCCCGCGTTACCCTATGAGGGGCTATGATCCCCGCCCGGGTTACCAGCCCGCTCGCATCATAGTGCTCAGGGCCATTGGGGCAGGCGTTGGACAAGGTAGCCAGGAATTCCCTCGCCTCGGCAGCGGGTGTCCTGGCAACCCTTCCAGTCCCCCAACTTTGCCCGTGTTATCATCCCCAAAAACATCCCACGGAGGGCGACATGGTTGGCGTAACGGAACTAGGCGTCGCTGAATTGAAAGCGGCGGTCCCCAACCTTTCGGGGACCTTGCAGATCAAGGGTCTGAATGGCAGTGTGGAGGTCTACCGGGACCAGTTGGGCATTCCCCACGTACGCGCCGAAAACGAGCACGAAGCATTTTTCGCCCAGGGCTTCGTCACCGCCCAGGACCGGGTTTGGCACATGGAGTACGACCGCCTCAGGGGCAGTGGCCGCTGGGCAGAGGCCATCGGCGACGGAGCGCTGGAGCAGGACAAGCTGATGCGCCGCTTCCGGCTAGTAGCCAGCGCCAAGGCTGACTACGCCGCCATGGACATGCACACCCGTATGGTATTCGACGCCTACGCAGAAGGGGTAAATGCGTTTATCGAGGGCCCGGACCCGTTGCCGGCCGAGTACGCCATCGCCGGCCTTCTCCCTGAAAACGGAGGGCCCGAACCCTGGCAGCCGTGGCATAGCCTCGTCGTCTACAAGTTGCGCCACATCCTGATGGGCGTCTTCGAGTCCAAGGTGTGGCGCGCCCGGATGGTCAGGGCCATGGGCCCCGAGAAGGCCGGCCAGCTTTTCCCTGGTTACGAGCCCGGACACCTGCTGATTCTGCCCCCCGGCGCAACCGCCGGCGGCACCCTTGACCAGGGTCTGAAGGAGCTCGCCGAGGGCGCCGCCGCCCTCAACTACCTCGCCGAGATGGACAGCGGGAGCAACAGTTGGGTCCTTGGCGGCCAGCCTCCTGCAGGTAATCAAGGCGGCGCGGGGGCTGGTACCGCCACCGGCAAGCCGATCCTGGCCGGCGACTCCCACCGCGCCCTCGACACTCCCAACGCCTACTACCAGAACCGTGTCTCTTGCCCCGAGTTCGACGTCACCGGCCTGTCCTTCCCCGGCGTCCCGGCCTTCCCCCACTTCGGTCACAACCCTTGGGTCTGCTGGAGCGTCACCCACACCGCCGCCGACTACCAGGATCTCTATATCGAGCAGCTCCGCGACGGCGAAACACCGCAGTACCTGCACAAGGGCGAATGGCGCGAGGCAGAAGTCCACGACGAGACCGTCCGCAGCAACAGCGGCCGCGAGGAGTCGCTCCGCATCGTCGTAACCGGCCACGGCCCCATCATCTCCGGCGGCCCCGCGCTGGGGTCCGGCATGGCCCTGAAGTACACCGCCACCGAGTCGGCATCCCAGTGGACGTCAATCCTATGGCAGATGCTCCGCGCCCGGAGCGCCGGAGAGTTGGCGGACTCACAGAAGGGCTGGGTTGACCCTTGCAACAATCTTCTTTTCGCTGACGTCGACGGCAATTTCGGATATCTGTGCCGGGGCCGCATCCCCATCCGCTCGCGGGTGAACGGCTGGCTGCCCGTGCCAGGCTGGACCGGCGAGCACGAATGGCAGAGCGACATCCCCTTTGAGGAACTGCCCCGCTCCATAAACCCCGAAGAGGGCTATATCGCCACAGCCAACAACAGGCCGGTGGGCGAGGATTACCCTCACTATATCGCTGTCGATTTCACGCCGGAGTTCCGGGTCAACGGCGTCACCAGGGGCCTGAAGTCCCTGACCAGACCCGGCGCGGCCGACATGGCCAAAGTGCATGCCTACAGGGTCTCGCAGCCTTCGCTGGCCTACCTCGCCGTCCTGCCCAGTGTCGAGCCGCAGGACGCCCTGTCGGCCATCGCCCGTGAGCGGCTTCTGGCCTGGGATGGCACCATGGACGCCCAGCGCGTCGAGCCCGCCATCTACTCCGCCATGCGCGACGCACTGCTCAAAGAGCTGCTGGACCACAACCTGCCTGCCAATCTGGCCCACGCCGCCTGGCATCCCGCCGACCGGGGCCTCGGCTCCTTTGGTAATCGCTTCAAGGCCCGCCTTGTCGAGCTCATTCGCCAGGATGACCGCTCGCTGCTCGCTGATGGCGACACCTGGCCGTCAGCGATCTCCCGCGCCCTCGCCCAGGGAGTGGCAAATCTAAGAAAGTGGCTTGGCGATGACCCCGACGACTGGGCTTGGGAACGCATCCACCGCGCCGTGCCGCGCCACACCCTCTCCACCGCACACCCGGAGCTTGACGGCCTGCTGGACCCGCCGCCCATACCCACCAGCGGCGACGGCGACACCCCACTGCAGGGCGGCTACTCGCCGGCCACATTTGCCACCGTCACCAGCCTCTCCGTCGCCCGCTACTCCTACGACACCGCCAACTGGGACAACTCCCTCTGGGTTGTACCCCTCGGCAGCTCCGGACACCCGGGCAGCCCCCACTACCACGACCAGTCAGAGGCCTGGCGCAAGGTCGAAATGGTCCCCATGCGCTGGGACTGGGACGCCATAATCGCCAGCAGCGAGACCCACCAGACCCTGCAGCCCCGCTAGAAGGGTTGCTTCCCATTGTGCTTCCAAACTAACTTGGAAGGACGGAGGTAGGCCATGACCCGCGCAAAACCAGTTTCCAAGGAAGAACTGGCCGACTACTGCCAGAAGAACGGTATCAAGTGGCTCGCAACTCACGACGCGGAGATAGTGCAGCGACACTTTCCCGAGGTTGAAGTCTTTCTGCTAGTCGAGTTCGAGAAAGACCAGCTGGTTGGCTTCTTCAGGCTCTTTGAAGTGCAGGAGGAGCTATCTTCCCTGTTTGGCGGACTCAAAGCAGACCTGCGGACCCTACCCGAATTGCGAGACTTCTACCGTGACGAAGTAATGTCGGCAACCGAGGTACAGTTTGCCGCGTGAGGAAGCCCTATTTCTGGCGGACATGCTATATGCGGCAAGAATATCCATGGATTTTGCCAGTGGCCGTAGCCGGACTGACCTTGACCGCGATTTGATGTTTCGGTATGCCCTGGTAAATGCTGTGGAGATTATTGGCGAGGCGGCGTCGCAAGTATCCGATGAGACGAGAGAACAACATCCATTGATTCGTTGGAGAACGATCTCTTCGATGCGAAACCGATTGGTTCATGTCTACTATGACATCGACTGCGACATACTCTGGGACACGATAAGCATCGATATACCAGTTCTGATTGGACTCTTGCCGCAGCCACTGGATATGAGGTAACAGATTCCTTTTTAGTAATTAGGAAGTTTTCGTACAAATACGTTATTCTGAATTTAGTATGCACGATATTTCACTACGAGCCCATCCGCACAACAGAAACCGGGCCCACGCTGTTGCGGGCCCGGCTTCGCATTACCGCAGAATTGTGGCGTTGGTTATTCGGCGGCGTGTATCTGCTGGTTGAGGTATAGGTCGATGCCGATGTGGTTGATGATCTCCAGCTGGGTTTCCAGCGTGTCGATGTGCTCCTCCTCGTCTCGGATCATTTCCTCCAGCATGCCGCGGGTGGTGTAATCGCCCACCGACGCGCAGTGTCCGATGGCCTCGGCCAGCACATCCACCGCCCCCTTTTCTGCCTCAAGGTTCAGCTCCAGGTCCTCCTTGATTGACTCGCCGACTTGTACCGGATTCAGCCTCTGCAGGTTGGGCAGGCCCTCAAGGTAAAGAATGTGCCGGATCAATTGCTGCGCATCCTCCATCTCCGACATGCTGTTGGAGCGGAACAGCTTGCCAACCCCGGGAAATCCCCAGTTGTTGGCCATCTCGGAGTGGATGAAGTACTGGTTGATGGCTGTCAACTCGATGGTGAGTATGTTGTTCAGGCGTTCGACGACGCCTTCCTTTGCCTTCATTGATGGGGCTCCTCCACGTGGGAAATAAGACGCCGCCGGCGCGCTTAGCGTCACCGGCGGCCCATTTGCTCGCCTATAACTATTGTAACATTAGGCAATCAGAGCTATGCGGCCTTGATCAGCATACCCTCGAGCTTTAGCTCAACCATCTCTGATATGCGCTGGATGTTGTTGAGGCAGCGACCGCAGGCGTCGCCGTCATCGAAACCGAATGTTTCTGTCAGGTCGTCGGGCGAACACCCGCGCCTCCTGGCCGATTCGACGGCTTCGGAGAGCCTGATTCCCTTGCACACGCAGACGTACACAGTGCATGCCTCCGACCTGAGTGCGTTCACCCGCTTGATGATGCGGAATTTACATTAACTTATTTGTCGTGTCAACCCTTTTTTCCAAAAATCGCGGCACGATTATTTTTACGAAATGCGTAACGTAAAGGGCTCGTCGGGAGGACAAGAACAAGACCGCCGCAGGCTATAACTGCGGCGGTCTGTAAGTCCGTTGTCAGCGGAAGCGTGGCGGCAAAGCCTACTGCACCAGGTTCGGCGTCACCTCCGCCGGTACGCCGCCAGCCTGCATCTCGCGGGCCCGGGCCTCGACGGCGGGAATTACCGACGCTATGAGGTCCTCGTCCAGGTCGGCGGCCACGCCGGGGTAGCCAGCGCGCTCCAGCATCCCTTTGAGCTTCTTGCTCTTGAACTGGTCCAGGCACCAGCCCAGAGGGTCAGGGACTAGGGTCTTGTCCCAGTAGATCCGGTGGTTCTTGTTCCGAGGGCCATAGTGGTAATGAGGACCGTCCCAGAAGCAGTCGAAGGCCAGCAGTTCCGTCTCCTCGGTGAACACGCGGCCCGTGTTTCCCGCCAGGTCCGCCAGAAGGTGGATGGCCACGCCGCCGTCGCCCGATCCCAGCTTGCGGTTCTCCAGCCCGAACTTGATGTTGCCGGCCTCGAACACGTCGGTGCCCCGGTTGTGCTTGACGGTGTTGCGCTCGGCCGCGAACTTGTAGCGGGCGACCTGCTCAACCTCGTCCAGTCCCTTGTTCACCGCGGCCAAATCCACCGCGCCAGCGGCCTCGGCGTACCCTGCCTCGGTCAGCATGATGCCGATGCTGCTGCGCAGAGTCTTCACCGACCAGCCGATGGGGTTGCCGTCGACTGTCTCGTCCATGCGGAATTTGACGTTCTTGCCGCTGGGTCCGTACACGTAGCTCCTCTCGCGGTCGAAGCAGTTGAACCGCAGAGCGGTTGCGTCGCCGACTTCGACCAGGATGACCACGCCCTGGTCTGAATGGTCCTGAATGTTGCCGTCCCAAAGCTCGTGCTGGACAACGAAGGTTACGTTGCCAGCTTCAACACGAAATCGTCCGGTCTGCATCATATCGTCCAGTCTCCTCGCTCAAATGATGTTAGGTGGAATATAGCTATCGACGAAGCAGGGTGTCAACCAAATGACGATCAATTGGCGATAAGTAAGTATCCATTCCGCACTTGAACCGTACTTGAAGGGTTGAGTTGAGGCCATTACCCCAGGAGCTCACGCCCCAGCAGCATGCCACCGCCCAACATAACCAGTGCCAGTACCACGCGCCGGAACATTCCTTCGTTGAGACGGCCCACCAGCAGGTTGGCGATGCAGAACCCGGCGAGCAGGCCAGGCAGCAGCAACCCTGCGTTGATGAGGGTTTCCCGGGTGTAGAGTCCTGAGAAGGCGAAGAGCACCACCGCCAGCAGGCTGGACATGCCGAACATCGCCGCCAGCGCGGCCCGCACCGTCTGGGTGGGCCAGCGTTGCGCCACTGCGTACACCCCTCCCAGTGGTCCCCCAATGCTGATGGCGGTTGTTGCCAGGCATGTTGCAAAGCCGTAGATGATTCCCGACCCGGGAAAGGTGGCGACAGGGATTTTCAGCTCACGGAGGTTCAGCAGGACCACCACCACTATGACCACCCCGATGGCGATCCGAAGTACCCCCGGTGCCGTGATGTTGAGCACGAACACACCCAGGGGAGCGGCGGCAATTCCCCCGAGAATCAGCCACCTGGTCCGCGGAAGGTCGATGTGCCGCCAGGTCCGGGAAAATACCAGGGACAGCTGTATGACGATAAAGGTGTTGAGGATCACCACAGTCGGCTTGGCGCCCACAAGGATGAGCAGGACCGGTGCCGCCACCGAGCCTAGGCCGAAGCTGACGGTTCCAAGGACCACTCCGCCCACGGTGACGGCGGCCAAGGCGATCACAAGCTCGATGCCACTGAGCATCGGCCATCCTTTTTTCCAACCATACTGTCAGTCTTTGCGCGGTCCGCGGAACTCCGGGACGGTTTTGACGTGGGCCTCTCCATCACGAAGTGTATACCTTGGAATTGCGTCCGAGACAGTCCGCGTCTGAACAGCGTTGCAGTCAGCCTGTATTCATGTCAATGACGGGCAGCAAGGTTGCTGGTTCAACCAGTTCAACCAGGATATGCCGTCCAGTTTCATCATCGCCACCCGTCTGCATCGCAGGGTTTTTTGTTCACCATGTCCTTCTGGGATGAGGGTAAAATCCCGATATGACACAAAGTTTCCTCACCAGCGGGGAATCCTCCAACCTAACCCTCTCCCTCCGGGAGGAGGGAACAACTATAGGATTCTGATTTTCATCGCTACCCGTTCGACAAGTAACGGGCAACACTCTATAGTGGATAGGATGGTCTGAACGAATCCGCAGTTTTATTTAAGAGTAAGAGCGAAACAGTTAAGAGAGGGAACCGGCATGCCCTCCAGCCAGCCGACCAACGAAGAGATAGCAGAACTGTTCGAAAATCTCGGCATGATGCTGGAGATGCAGGGCGAGTCTGTGTTCAAGATTCGTGCCTACCAGCGGGCTGCCCGAGCCATCGAAGGACTATCTTTCCCTCTCGTACAGGCCGTTGCCGACGGGCAGAAACTCACCGGCGTCCCGGGCATCGGCAAGGCCATCAGCGAGAAGATCCACGAGCTTGTCACCACCGGCCAGGTGCAGACCTACGAGCGTGTAAAGGGCGAGCTGCCCGAGGGTGCTCTTGACCTTCTGACAATTCCGGGCATCGGCCCCAAGACCGCCGTACTCATCGGCACCGAACTGGGGATCAGCACTATCGAGGGAGTGGAGCGGGCCGCCCAGGACGGCCGCTTGGCCTCCCTGCCTCGCATGGGCAAGAAAGCCGCCGAAAGCATCCTCCGCCACATACGTGCCTCCCGCTCCATGAGCACCGGCCGAACCCCCATCGGCCAGGCCCTGCCCACCGCCGAGACGATCATGGCGGCCCTGCGGGAACGGGACGAGGGTATCGCCCTTTTGACGCCCGCAGGCAGCCTCCGTCGCTGGGAGGAAACCATTGGGGACGTCGACCTGGTGGCTATCACCCCGCAACCCGAGGAGCTGGGCCGTTGCCTGGCAGCGTTGCCGCTGGTGACCGAGGTGCTGGTGAACGGCCCTCGTAAGACCAGCGTAATTGTCGATCCCGGCCTGCAGATTGAACTGCGCACCGGCGAGACCGAGTCCATCGGCGCCATGCTCCAGTACTTTACTGGCAGCCAGCAGCACAACATCCGCCTGCGGGATTTTGCCAACCGGATGGGCCTTTCCCTCAATGAATACGGCATAACCAACATTGAATCGGGACAGGTGGAGGTATTCCCCGACGAGGAATCCTTTTACGCCCGCCTTGGCCTGCCCTGGATCCCGCCGGAACTGCGGGCCGGAATGTGGGAGCTGGACGCAGCCCAGGAGGGCAGGCTGCCCCAGTTGGTTGAGTCGAGCCACCTGCGCGGCGATCTGCACCTGCACAGCGAATGGAGCGACGGCAGCGACCCAATCGAGACCATGGTGGCCACCGTTGCGTCCCTGGGCTACGAGTACATGGCCCTCACCGACCATTCGCAGGGACTTGGCGTCGCCAATGGACTGACCCCGGAGCGATTAGCCGCGCAGCGGGATGTGCTCCGGCAGCTGCAGGAGCGGTTTGACATCCGCATCCTGGCCGGCTCCGAGGTTGACATTCGCTCCGACGGCCGCATGGACTTCCCCGACGAAGTGTTGGCGGAGCTAGACGTGGTCGTGGCATCTGTCCATAACGCCATGTCCCAGGACCGCGAAACCATGACCCGCCGCATCATCCGGGCGATGGAACACCCGTCGGTGACCATCATCGGCCACCTCACAACCCGCCTCCTGGGTCAGCGCCCACCCACCGATTTCGATCTCGAGGCGGTGCTGCAGGCCGCTCGGGACACCGGCACTGCTTTGGAAATCAACGCCTCCCCTGAACGGCTGGATCTTAGAGACACTCACGCGTTCCGGGCCCGCGAGCTTGGCATTCCTCTGGTCATCAGCACCGACTCGCACCACCACTCGCAGCTGTCTGGAGGCAGGTTTGGCGTGGCCGTCGCCCGCCGCGCCTGGTGTGAGCCCCGGCACATCCTGAATACCATGCCGCGCGATGAGTTCCTGCGCTTTATCCGTACGCCCAAACCCGAGCGTATACAGGTATTCGATGCCGTAGTTGCCGCCGCATCTCCAGCCTCACTTCACAGCCAACCCGCCTCCCGGTCGGGCTCCTGATGCCCAGAGCAAAAGTGGCCAGTGCCTCCAAGAGGCCCGTCTCTTCGCCAGCAGACACTGATATTGAGGATGGAAATTCAGAAAGCCAGGAAGGACTGTCTCCCGAAGACGTTATCCTACAGTTCCGCGCCCAGTTGGCGGCCGGAGCTACCTGGTACCGGGCTCTGTTGGAGGCCATGGGCCGGTGGATACCCGCCGAAGAGTGGTACAGGGACCGCCGGTTCAAGTACATGGTGGGCGGAGAGGCATTCGACTGGCTGCTCCTTGCCGAGCGTCTGTGCGACGAAGCTTCCGGCTACATCCCGGAGCGAGACCTTGACAGGCTCCTTTTCCATGGTCTCCTGCCTGAGGAGCTTCCGGAAGACGAGCTTCGCGATCTTCTAGGAGTCAGCAAGTACCGGGCCTACCTGAACTTCTACTACGGGGTCGTGCTGGAGGAAACGCTGCAGCTTGCTGCCGAGGAATATGTTCGCAAGCGCCACCTGGCACGGGGCTTCTCCGACAGCGAGGAACTGATGGAGGAGGCCTTCCGGAACCTTTACACCATGACTCGCACCGAGCTGCTCGACGAGTTCCGCAAAGAGGCGCGTCTCGGGACACGGCAGGGACTGAACCTGACCGACCTCAAGGAGTTCACCTACTGGCTCCACAAGCGCCGCGTCAACTACTGGGACCCTGCCCGAGTGGCCTATGATACCCGCCTCGCCATCCTCCGCCTCGAAGCGCTTCGCGAAACCGCTTATTCAGTCAGTCTCTTCCAATTCCAATAAGAGCCTCGCGGGCGCTTGCGCCCGTCACCCTGAACGCATCCAAGGGGTCTGGTTTTAAGCCTGATCCTGGTTGAGAAATACTACGCTCTCATGGAAGCCATAGCCGGAAGTGTCGGATCTACGACCCCAAGGTCCTTTAGTTCTCCATAAAACTTGAGGGAAGGGCTGAGGTGAGATTTAATTCCAGGTTGAAATCCGGGGATGACACAAGGTCCCTTCACCAGCAGGGACGCCCCGACCCTAACCCTCCTCCGGAGGGAGCGGGGACAACCAAGATACCTGTCTGCGACCCTCTCCCAATGGACGCCCCGCGCTGCCCAGTGGTATATTTGCCCCAATTGTCGGCGGCGGTTTTCGTTGCCTGCCTCGCCTTTGACCATTGGCGTTCCGGAGGCGATCCGGAACGATTCCCTCATTCCAAGCCGGACCTCCCGGCAGCGGAGCTTGTGTTTACCGATGACTTCCGCCCACACTCCAGGGGCCGCTGGCCAGATGCCAAGGGCCTACAACCCCGGTGACGTCGAGCGGCGCGTCTACCAGAACTGGCTCGACAAGGACTACTTCCACGCTGTCCCGAATGGAGATAGCCGACCCTACGTCATCATCATGCCCCCGCCCAACGTTACCGGCGAGTTGCACCTGGGCCACGCGCTGGAGAAGGCGCTGGAAGACGCGCTCATCCGCTACCGCCGTATGACCGGCGTACCGACCCTGTGGTTGCCCGGCACCGACCACGCCGGCATTGCCACCCAGTGGGTCGTCGAACGACAGCTCATCGACGAAGGCACCAACCGCCATGACATCGGCCGCGAGGCCTTCGTAGAGCGGGTCTGGGAGCACGTCGAAAAGTCCGGCGGCATCATTCACGAGCAGTCGCGCCGCCTGGGCATCTCCGCCGACTGGGAGCGCCACAAGTTCACCCTGGACTCCGGCCCCAGCAACGCTGTTCGCACCACCTTCGTCAGCCTGTACGAGAAGGGCCTGATCTACCGTCACGAGCGCATCATCAACCGCTGCGTACGCTGCGCCACGGCTCTGTCAGACCTGGAAGTGGACTACCAGGACGTTGACGGCCATCTCTACCACATCCGGTACCCGCTGGAGGATGACCCCGAAAGGAACGTCACCGTTGCGACCACCCGCCCCGAGACCTTGCTCGGCGACACCGGCGTCGCGGTGCACCCTGACGACCCGCGCTACGACGGCATCCGGGGCAGGAACGTCGTGCTGCCAATAATGGGCCGTGTCATCCCGGTGGTGGGCGACGAGGCTATCGATCCGGAGTTCGGCACCGGGGCCCTCAAGGTCACCCCCGCCCACGACCCGGTGGACTTTGAGGTTGGCCAGCGCCACCGTCTCGACGCCCCCAACGTCATAGGAGAAGACGGCAACATGACCGGCGTCGCGGGCAAGTACGCAGGCGTGGAACGCTTCGAGGCCCGCCGTCGTGTCGTCGAAGAATTGGAGTCCCTGGGCGTGTTGGAAAAGGTCGAGCAGCACAGCCACTCCGTCGGCCACTGCCAGCGCTGCGCCACCGTCGTCGAACCGCTCATCAGCATGCAGTGGTTCGTTAACATCGGCAGTCACGAGCAGCCCGACAGCATCGCCGGCAAGGCCTACCGCGCTGTAACCGGCGATGGTGTCAATGAACCAGACATCCGCATCGTCCCCGAGCGCTTCACCCGCGTCTACCTGAACTGGCTGGAGAACATACGCGACTGGTGCATCAGCCGACAGCTCTGGTGGGGCCACCGCATCCCGGTCTGGTACTGCGGGCCCTGCGGCCACATGACCGTCGCCATGGACGACCCCGACGCCTGCGACGCCTGCGGCTCCGCCGACATTCGCCAGGACCCCGACGTGCTCGACACCTGGTTCAGTTCCGGCCTCTGGCCCCACTCCACCCTAGGCTGGCCCCCGGACCCTTCGGATAAAGGGAAAGCCGCAGACTTCGACTACTTCTACCCGACGACAGTGCTGGAGACGGGATACGACATTCTTTTCTTCTGGGTTGCCCGCATGATCATGCTGGGCATCGAGAACACCGGAAAAGCTCCCTTCAACACCGTATACCTGCACGGCCTCATCCGCGACGGCTCCGGCGCCAAGATGAGCAAGACTCGCGGCAACACCATGGACCCGCTGGACCTGCTGGACAAGTACGGCACCGACGCCCTGCGCTTCGCCCTCACCACCGGCACCGCACCGGGCAACGACCTGCGCTTCACCGAGAGCCGGCTGGAGGCGGGCCGCAACTACGCCAACAAGATCTGGAACGCCTCCCGCTTCGTCATCAGCCAGCTCGAAGACGCCCAGTCAACTCATCCTGAGCTCGTCGAAGGATGGAGCAACGTCACCCCGGAAAACCGCGAGGACCGCTGGATCGTCAGCCGCCTCGATCGCGTCACCGCCGAAGTCACCCGCTCGCTGGAATCCTTTGAGCTTGGCGACGCGCAGCAGCGGCTCCACGAGTTCATCTGGAACGACTACTGCGACTGGTACATAGAGATGGCGAAGATACGGCTGCGCAATGGCAGCGAGCCCTCGCCGCTGCCCACTCTCGCCCATGTCCTCGAGCGCATCCTGCGGCTGCTGCACCCGTTCATGCCATTCATCACCGAGGAAATCTGGCAGACGCTCAAGTCGGATCTGCCCGAGGAGGGCGATGCTCAGGCCGAGTCGATCATGATCGCCCCCTATCCGGCGTCGGGCGAACGAATCGACGCGACAGCCGAAGAGGAGATAACCCTCGTGCAGCAGACGGTGCGAGCGGTCCGCAATACCCGCGCCCAGCTGCGCATCCCTGCAGCGCAGCACCTCGAGGCCCTCGTGGAGGCCAACGGCCAAATGACGGCCATAGAGGACGAGGCCGACGTCATACGCGCCATGTCCCGCGTCCAGCCCCTGCGTATCATCTCTGGCGACGAGGCTACCCGCAATTCCCGCGAAAGCGGAAATATGCGAGGCGTAGCGCTGGTTGTCAGCCCGCTGGTTGTCCGCCTCTCCCTCGAGGGCGTGGTGGACCTGGATGCCGAAGGAGAACGCCTGCGGGCCGAACTGGTCGACTGTGACCGCAACCTGGAGCGGGTGGAGAAGCTGGTATCCAACCCCAACTTCCGCGAAAAGGCCCGTCCCGAGGTCGTCGAAAGCGAGGAGGCCCGCCTCGCCGAGCTTCGCGACCGCAAACAGCGCCTCGACGAAATCCTGCAGCAGCTGGGTAGGTAGCCCGACAAGTCTGCAAGAATGGCCACGAGATTTCGAAATAAGGCAGACCAGCCTGCTTTCCAAGTACAATACGCAGCATAGGATTCTGACGGATTGAGGTAAAAATGGCCACGAGAAAGTCTGCTGCGAAATCCCGGCCTGCGGCAGCAGTTTTTCCGGAGCGAATTCCGAGACGGGAAATGCAGAATTCCGTGCATTTTGATTTGCCAAGCTACCAGATTGGACTGCATCTGCACTACGGCGGAGCGGATACCACGCTGGTTATTAGCGAAGCTGCCTTGGGATGGAACTTGAGCCAAAGAGAGGGGATTCTCTATCCCGACCTGATGATCGCTTTCAATGTTGACCGTGCCGAGGTTATTCGGGTGCAAGGGATCGCAATCGACGATGTCGGCAAACCTCCGGAGTTCGTACTGGAAATTGCTTCCCGAAGGACCGAGGAAAATGACTTCACAGATAAAGTTGAAGCCTACGCCCGCTATGGGGTTCCAGAGTATTGGCGTTTCGACCCCACTGGCGGAAGCCACTACCCCGCGCCCCTGGCCGGAGACCGGCTGATTGAGGGCGAGTACCAAGAGATACCCGTGGAGCGCACAGGCCAGGACCTCTACCGGGGATACAACTCAGTTTTGAACCTGGACGTATGTTGGGAACGCGGCGAACTGCGCTGGTTCGACCCGGTGTCCCACGCCTACGTCCTGACCCACAATGACGAGCGTGCGGGGCGAATCGCGGCAGAGGCCCAGGCGGCGGCGGCCCAGGCTCGTGTTCAGAAATTGGAAGACGAACTGCGTCGCCGCTCTCAATAGGTTTTCGAAACACGAATTTCGCTCATCAAACACTTTAGAGCAGAGATATGCCGCAGCGACTGGGCATCATAGGGCACCCCATCGGACACTCCATTTCGCCGGTGTTCCAGCAGGCCGCGCTGGACGCCATTGGCTTTGACGGCACCTACCAGCCCTGGGACGTCGCCCCCGATGAGGTGGGTGAGTTCGTGGCCGGCCTGCGGGTCCCCGGCACCCTTGGCATCAACGTGACAGTGCCCCACAAGGAAGCGGTGATCCCGTTCCTCGACCAGGTGGACGACTGGGCTTCCGCCGCCGGTGCGGTCAATACCATCGTCAACCGCGATGGCTTCCTGGCGGGGTACAACACCGACGGCATCGGTTTCCTGCGTGCGCTGCGAGAGGGAGCGGACTTCGAACCGCGAGGACGCGATGTGCTGGTGCTGGGCGCCGGTGGTTCAGCCCGGGGGGTCGTGTACGCTCTCGCCCGCGTGGGAGTGGCCCAGATTTTCATCGCAAACCGCACCCTGGAGCGGGCGGAGAGGTTGGCTGCCATGTCAATCGACACCGGTGCAGCCTCGGAAGCATTGGAACTGTCAGACGCGCCCAGGGTCGCGGGCGAGGTAGCTCTCATCGTTAACTGTACCTCAATGGGCATGGTCCACGGCCCCGACGAGCACGGCACGCCCCTTTCTGCCGCTGACATACCGTCGACGGTCCTGGTCAACGACCTGGTGTATAATCCGCTTGAAACGCCGCTGCTCCGCGAGGCTGCCAAGGCAGGCGCCGCAACCTTGGGTGGTATCCAGATGCTGGTCTACCAGGGCGCGGCATCCTTCGAGATGTGGACGGAACAGGACGCTCCCGTCGCTGTCATGCTGGAAGCTGCCACCGCCGCCATGCGCGCGCGAGGCTAGCCGAGCGGCGAAGTGGGCTTCCCTGCGTTATCCTTCTCCGTTCGGGAGAGGGTTTTTTGAGTAACGAAAATTACGATAAGACTGGAATAGTATGGTTCGCTTTGTAACTGCCGGGGAATCCCACGGCCAGGGTCTGGTCATCATCGTCGAGGGTGTGCCTGCCGGCCTGCCTCTCGACGAGGACTTCATCGGTATTCACCTCGCCCGCCGCCAGAAGGGCTACGGACGTGGCGGCCGAATGCTCATCGAGCAGGACTGGGCCCACATCATCTCCGGTGTGCGCCACGGGCTTACCCTGGGCAGCCCCATTGGCATGAGCATCGAGAACCGTGATTGGGCCAACTGGGAGGAGGCAATGTCGGTGCGCCCCCCCGCTTATCTTGAAACGGGGGGCGAGCCCCAGAGCCCCCGCAGCCAGCGCGTCACCCGCCTGCGCCCCGGCCACGCCGATCTGCCGGGTGCTATGAAGTACGGTTTCAACGACGTCCGCAACGTCCTGGAGCGCGCCAGTGCCCGAGAGACCGCCGCCCGCGTTGCCGCCGGCGCCATCGCCCTCCGCCTGCTGGAGGAGTTCGGCGTCGCTGTGCGCAGCCACGTCCTGTCCATTGGCAGCATCCGTGCCGAACCCCCGGCCGCGATTGATTGGCAGGCAGTAGAAGACTCTCCCGTTCGCTGTGCCGATCCGGAAGCCGCCGAGCGCATGACCGCCGAGATCGACGCTACCAAGGACGCCGGCGATACCATCGGCGGCATCTGCGAAATCATCGCCGAAAACGTGCCCATCGGCCTCGGCTCCCACGTGTCCTGGGACCGCAAGATTGATGGCCGCGTGTCCCAGGCGCTGATGTCCATCAACGCAGTCAAGGCCGTCTCCATCGGCCCCGGCTGGGACATTGTCCATAAGCGCGGCTCAGAGGTACAGGATGTAATTGAGCCGGTGACCGATCCAGACCACCCCTGGCAGCGCAACACCAACAACCTTGGGGGCACCGAGGGCGGAATGACCAACGGGATGCCCCTGACCGCCCAGTTCGCCATCAAGCCCATCGCCACGCTGATGCACCCTCTGCCATCGGTGGACCTCGACACCGGCGACGAGGTGCAGGCCCACTACGAGCGCTCCGACATCTGCCAGGCCCCTCCGGCCTGCGTCGTCGGCGAGGCCATGGTGGCGCTGGTGCTGGCAGAGGCGTTCATGGAGAAATTCGGCGGCGACTCCATCTCCGAGACCCGCCGCAACTTCGAAGGCTACATCAAGACCGTCGGCCCCCGCCAGGTCTACCAGTAGCCGGCTCTTTTCTCTCGACATCCAATCCCCTCCCCGTCAGGAGCCGGTTTCCTCTCCCAGAGGGAGAGGGTTAGGGTGAGGGCGGCGCCCTCGAAAATCAACGCTCGTCCCCGGACAATCTCATTTTGGCATTTGCGAGTCGTTTATGAAATTCGGCGTCACGATGTTCCCCAACAATCTTGAGGATGTTGCCAGTGGCGCGCGCCTGGCGGAGGAAATGGGATTCGACTACGTGGGAATTGCCGACTCCCAGTCGCTGGCCCGTGAGCTGTACGTGACTCTCGGGGTAGTGGCCGCAGCGACCGAGCGCGTCATGATCGGGCCCACGGTCAGCAATCCCCTGACCCGCCACCCGGCGGTTGCCGCCTCGGCCATAGCCTCAATCAATGAGCTGTCCAGGGGCCGGGCGTTTCTGGGTCTGGGCAGTGGCGACAGCGCCGTGCTGAACCTTGGGCTGCGTCCGGCACGTCTCGCCGAGCTGCACCACTACATCCAGTCCGTCCGCGAGATGCTGGCGGGAGAAACCAGCGAATTCCGCGGCGACCGTGCCCACGTCCGCTGGTCCAACACCACGATACCCGTGGCAATGTCCGCCGAGGGTCCGCGCACGCTGGCCATGGCGGGTTCCATAGCCGACGTTGCCATCATCCACACGGGCCTTACCCCCGAGGTGCTGCAGGACACCCTTGCCCGCATCCGCGAGGGCGAACGCTCTGCCGGCCGGGCACCTGGGGCAACCGGCGTGTGGGCCTTCGCCAAGTGCAACATCGCCGACGACCGCGACGAGGCTGTCGACGAGATCAAGATGGCCCTGGCCGCCTCGGGACATCACGCCTTCCGTTTCACTCTGGAGGGCAAGAACGTGCCCGAGGAATACCGGGAGGCCGTGTCCATCCTGCACCACGAATACGAGGCCGCCGAGCACGAGCAGGTGGGCCAGACCCGCAACGCCGCCCTGACCGACGAGCTCGGGCTGACCGAGTACTTCGCGGACCGCTTCGCCATAGTCGGAACACCAGAAGAGTGCCGAGCCAAGACACGAGCCATCTTCGACGCCGGCGTGGACGTCCTCCTGATAACGGCAATAGATCCCTCCCCCGAGACCATCATCCGCCGCTACGGCGAAGAGGTCATCGCCCCGCTCCGGAATTTGTAACCAACTGAACAACCAAGTACTGCCAAATGAGGCACTGGTTGTCTCCTCCAGGAAGGGGATGCTTACATAAAATTTTCCCTTAACCCAACGAAACTAGCGCAATGCCAAAAATCCCGGTTGGACTGCCGTGGTGTGCTATCATTTCCGCGCCCAAATCGTAGGGTGCAGGGCTTCAGCTTTGAGCCCTATTGAGGCCGTGCCTACATATTACAAAGAGATCGAGGCACTCGTGGACAAGGGACTGTTCATAGTATTTGAGGGGGGCGAAGGCTCCGGCAAGAGCACCCAGGCCGAGCGCCTGCTGCAGCGGCTCGCTGAGGTGGGGAGTCAGGCCGTCCTCGTCAGGGAGCCTGGAACGACCACCCTCGGGCTTTACCTTCGCGAGTACCTGAAGAGCAAGCGCCCCTTGACCCTCGAATCCGAGCTGTTGCTCTTCGCGGCCGCGAGAGCACAACTGGTGGACGAGGAAATCAGGCCCACCCTCGAAAGAGGAATCAACGTCGTTGCTGACCGTTACACCGGCTCCACTGTGGCCTACCAGGGATTCGGGCGAGGCATCCGCCGGGATGTGATCGATTACCTGAACGACTATGTTACGGGCGGCTTGAACCCGGACATCACGTTCCTGCTGGACACCGAACCCGCCGAGGGCCTGGAACGCGTGGGCTCTCCTCAGCTGCAGATGGCCCTGATGCCCGAGGACACCGCCGACGTGGGCCGGGCCGACGTTGCGGGCCACCGCCGCTTTGAGGACCAGTCAATGGGCTTCCACAACCGGGTGCGCCGGGGCTACCTTGAGATGGCCAAGAGCGCTCCGGGCTGGCAGATCGTCGATGCCCGCCTGTCGATAGACGAACTGTCGGACCAGATCTGGGAGGCGGTCGCACACCTGCTGCCCGGGGTGGTGTCCGTCCCGGCGCCAACAACCGCGACCGCTCTTATCCCCTCCCAAGAATAGGCAAATAATAAGCCCCTCCTGTTCAGGAGGGGCTTATATTCTCGTACAGCCCTTGACTGTCAGAGCGTTTCGTAGCGCTCTCTAGTCGTCTGCGGCTACCAGGTCGGCCTCGGCGATCTTCTCGCGTACATGGGCCAGCATCTTGCGAACGCGACCCAAGTCGGGGAAGATGTTGCCTTCGCCCTTCTTGTCAAAGATTCGCTCACCGTCCACGAACACTTCCATGATGCTCTGGCCGCGAGGAGAAATGGCCACCGCTGCGTCGGGTCCGAAATGCCGGAAAAACTCGTTTGCCATCCACGTGGCAGTTCCTAGATGCTGTCAACTGACGCAGTAGGTAATCTCGATCTGGACTTTGCCTTCCATCGGTTTCCTCCGAGGGATTCAGGATGATATTAGTTTAGCGTTCCGGGGGGCGGCGCGCAAGTGAAATATAGCACTATCAAAGTAGCCTGAGAGAAGCGCAGCTTCGCCCTGTCTACACCCGCCCTGCTTACACCGCCTTGCTTACACCCGGTAGAACATTACCGCCCGCTCCGGTTCGCGGCCCTGGCTTACCGAAGCGACGTTGTATCGCTGGCCCAGCATGTGCTGCAGCCGACGGATGTGAGAGCGCTGCGGTGCCAGCTTGACCGTGCTCTCTCCGCCTAACACGCGGTTGGCCGCTTCTTCCGCCTCCACCATGGCCCGCTCAATGTTTGGGCCCTGGGGCCGATCCTCCTGCTCCGGTGCAGCCCGGCCGCCGTTGCGGTTCCACTGCCCCACAACGGTGCGCAGGAAGTCCTGCAGCTGGGGCAGCGAGTTCTTTCGCAGCACGAACACCGGCTTGCCGTTGGCCTCCGCGATCCGCACCAGCTGGGACCCCCGCCGGTAGTGGGTCTTGGTGGTGAGGACCACGTCGGCGCGGCGCAGTTCATTGACGATCTGGGCCGGCACACCTGACTCCACCATGGCAGCCTCCAGCTTGTCCCTCCCCACACCGAAAAGAAAAATGCGCACCTCCGACACCATCGCGGACTCTTCCGCAGACATTTCGCCCATCGGACCCGGCCGGCGCGGAGCCGGCGCATTCCGGTCCTCATCGCGGTTGTAATCCCGGTCGTGGCCCCTGCGGCGTTCGGTACCTGGCTCGCGGCCGTTCCGCCGGCCCTCCGGTTTCCAGGGCGCGGGAGCGTCCTCGTTGGCCCGGTACTCTTCCTCCGCCCGCTGTATCTCGCCGCTCTCGTCTATCCAGCGGATTTCAGGCACAATCGGATAACCACGAAGCCACTGGTCAACAACGTGGGCCACATCGCTGTGCACCGCCAGCCGTTCCCAGCTCTGGATCTCCACCACGACGTCAAAGGTCGGCGGAGCCTTTCGTTCCAGCACCGTCTTCTGCGTACCGCGGTACCGGGCCTCCTGATCGCCGAGCGTTACGGTTTGAATTCCTCCCACCAGATCCGAAAGGGTGGGGTTCATGATCAGGTTGTCCAGGGTGTTTCCGTGGGCCGTGGCGATGAGCTGTACGCCCCTTTCTGCGATGGTGCGCGCGGCGGCCGCCTCCTGCTCGGCTCCCATCTCGTCGATGACGACGGCCTCAGGCATGTGGTTCTCCACCGCCTCGATCATCACGCCGTGCTGCTGCAGCGGAGTGGCAACCTGCATCCGCCGGGCCCGCCCGATTGCTGGATGGGGAACGTCCCCGTCGCCCGCGATTTCATTCGACGTATCGACGATGACAACCCGCTTGTTCGCTGTAACGGAGAGGACCCGGGCCATTTCGCGGAGCATCGTGGTCTTTCCGACCCCAGGTCTCCCCAGAAGGAGAATGTTCTTGCCCGAGAGCGCCAGGTCCTCGATCATCTTGATGGTCCCGAACACGGCCCTTCCGATGCGGCACGTCAGTCCGATCACCCGGCCGCGCCGGTTGCGTATAGCCGATATCCGGTGCAGGGTACGTTCGATTCCGGCCCGGTTGTCGTCGCCGAACTCGCCCAGTCGTTCAATGACTCTCTGCAGATCCTCGGCGCTCACCTCCTCGGAACTGAGCGGGGAATCCCCGCTGACGAACCGGGCCTCGGGCTCTCGCCCCAGATCCAGCACCACCTCCAACAGCTCTGCCAGGTCGTCCCGCTGCCGCAGGGCGTAGGAAACCCTGTCCGGCAGCACGTCCAGAACCAACTCCAGTTCATCCCGCACTGCGTCATGCACCGTCGCCAATATCATTCCTCCACCCAGGATGATTTGGGTCCGTTACGGATATCGCAAACGCGAATTACCGCCGCTCCGCTTTTGGGCGGCAATTGTAGAATTCATTCCGCCAGGCTGCAGAAATACTGGTGTACCCGCGTATCGCGGGTGAGTTCGGGGTGAAACGCGGTCGCCAGGATGTTGCCCTGCTGTACAGCCACGGGGCGCCCGTCATCGAGGCTGCCCAGCACCTCCACCGACGATCCGACGCGTATGACCACGGGTGCGCGAATGAAGATGCAGTGATATGGCTCCGGGGAAAGGGGGGTGATCTGCAGCTCTTGTTCGAAGCTGTCGACCTGGCGTCCAAAAGCGTTGCGCTGAACACTGATATCCATGAGCCCCAGGGGAACAGGGTCCTGTTCGGTGATCTCGTTCGCCAGCATGATCATGCCAGCGCAGGTTCCCCAGACCGGGCGGCCATCGGCAACCATTCCGGCCACCGCCTCCCGCAGTTCGTAGATCGTCATCAGGCGGCTCAGGGTGGTGCTCTCTCCGCCGGGAATAATCAATCCGTCCAGAGCTTCCAGATGCTCTGGCAACCTGACCTCGCGAGCCTCCACGTCAATACTGCGAAGAATCGAAATGTGCTCGGCGAAGTCGCCTTGTACCGCTAATACGCCTATTTTCAATTCTGTGTGCCGGTAGCCCCGCTGTCCTTAAGATTTAGCCCGAGATTAATATCCTGTCTCGCGCCTAAATGGCCCTGGCTCCAAGGGGTTTGGTGACCAGCCGCTCTTCCGGCGGATCAACCATCAGGTTGAAAATCTGCAGGGTAGTGGCCCCGAGGAGGAACTGGCCTTCGGCCCCAAAAATTACTGGGCAGGGGAATTCACGTCCCTCGATGCCGATGAGAGCCATCCCGTAGCCGTACTCAACTTCGCTCCCGTCGGCAATGGTGAACGGCCTGTATTCCAAGGGGGGAATGCCATGCTGCGCCAACAGCGACTCGGGCATCACCGAGTGAGCCGCCCCGGTGTCCACCAGGGCTGTAACCGGAGAGAGTTCGGCGGCGCCCATCCTGCCCACGCCCACGGCAACCTCAAACAAGCCCATTCGCGCCCGTGCCAGCCAAATCTCCTAAATGCTCCGTGTCGCCAGCAGCTCACCCTCGGGAATCTCGCGGACGTTGCGCCCGACCATCGGCTCGCCCAGGTCCTTTGACACCTCGGCAAGGATCTTCGGGTCATTGTAGTGAGTGACCGCCTGCACGATGGCATAGGCCCGGCTCGCCGGGTCTCCAGACTTGAAAATGCCGGAGCCGACGAATACGCCATCGGCGCCCAACTGCATCATCAGCGCCGCGTCGGCGGGGGTAGCCACGCCGCCGGCTGCGAAGTTCACGACAGGCAAACGGCCCTGCTGGCGCGTCTCCTGGAGCAGGTCAAGGGACACCCTCAGATCCCTGGCCTCAACCACCATCTCGTCGTCGGGCATGGTCTGGAGCTTGCGGATATTGTCCTGCACCGCCCTCATATGCCGCACTGCCTCCACCACGTCGCCCGTGCCGGCCTCGCCCTTGGTGCGGATCATCGCCGCTCCCTCGGAAATTCGGCGCAGCGCCTCGCCCAGGTCCCGGCAGCCGCAAACAAACGGTACTTTGAACTCGTGCTTCCAGATGTGGTGAGTCTCGTCGGCCGGAGTCAGCACTTCCGATTCGTCGATATAGTCGACACCCAGGGCCTCGAGGATCTGGGCCTCGACGAAATGCCCGATCCGCACCTTTGCCATCACCGGAATGCTCACCGCATCCATGATCCGCGTGATGATGGCCGGGTCGGTCATCCGGGCCACTCCGCCGTCTGCGCGAATATCCGCTGGCACGCGTTCCAGAGCCATCACGGCCACGGCCCCTGCTTCTGCGGCGATTTCTGCCTGCTCAGGGGTAACTACGTCCATGATGACGCCGCCCTTCAGCATCTGGGCGTGCCCAGCCTTGACGGTAAAAGTGCCGGTCAATATGTCTGCTATTGCCATTCCTGCCATCCTCCGAGTATGCGGCGCCGGAACCTCGAGCCAGCCTGAATCTTCTCTTGCGTCCGCGAACCGGCGCGACCCATTCGCCCCAATTATCTGTCTACGGGTTGATTCGTCATTATACGAGCCACGCCAACGGTAATCAATTGCACGCTCGCAGGCCGCCAGAGTCTGGTAGTTGTAGTCGGACCCGTTGGCCCTCAGCCTGCCGAAGGGCCGTCTGCCCCAGGTTCGACAAGCTCACCACGAAAGGGCCTGGATGCCCGATAGCAACTACTGAAAGCCCCTGGGTCAGCAGACAAGGCAACCACACATTGACGGATTCGGCTTTCCCGGGGTCCGCCACATCCGGGTGAGCATAAGTCCATTGTTTTCCCTATGGCAATTGGCCCCTGTGGTCCGGGAACAATAATTGCTTGCCTGAAACATTCGCCCAGACTACCGGGCATAGGATTCCCGCTTTCGGAAAGTGGCGTATGACCAACTGTCCGCGGAGTAGTGTAAAAATTGCCTGTTCCCATGGCAGCGCGGGTATTGAAGCTGCAGAAAAGTAAAAAGTCGCTGCCGGAAACCGCGACGGACAGGGCACGCCGTATGCTACATCGCAGGTACCCGACTGCCGGAAGATCAATGAGAGAGGCGGTCGACAGCGATTTGGCTACCGGCGCGGACATAGGCCACATAACTATTGACTGCTTTGCAGGCAAAGCGAAGCAACAGAAGGGTGGAGGGGTGTTGGGGAGGTGATCAACGCGTGCCGCGTGCCCACGGTTCCAGTAGGATTCTAAGAGGCTGTTTCCTCACTGGCTTCCAGCGTTTGCACCATCCGGTTCATGAAGGCGGTCAGGTGGCGGATTCCGGCGATGCCGACCTGGTAGCTCATGCGAGTTGGACCAACGACACAGATTGCACCTCCCACTCCGCCGGGGCGGCCGTAACGGCAGACGATGACACCAAAGGGACGCAACGATTCCTCGGGGTTCTCCGCTCCGATGGTTACACGCGGGTCCGATTCACTGGTGGCCGCGATGATGCGCTCCAGCATCACCCGTTCCTCTATCATCTGCACCAGGAGCCGGGCTCGCTCGCCGGCGGCAAACTCCGGCTGATTCATCAAACGGCTGAGTCCCTCAACATGGTGGTCCGGCAGATCAGCTTCTTCTGACTCCTTCATTATTTCCAGAGAGGTGCCCAGCACCTTCTGTTCCAATGAGTCCAGCGCCAGGCTAATTGACTTTATCTGCCTGCGGCTGAGACCGGCGAAGGAGCAGTTCAATCGTTCAGCGACTTGGTCCAGCTGCTGCTGGGTTGCGGGTTCGCTGAGGGTCAGCATGCGTTTCAGCAGTCGCATTTCGTCCAGCACGATTACGAGCAACGCGACGGTTTCCTGCAGGAACACCAGATGCAACCGTCTCAGGCGCGGCGCAGTTGAACGAGGTTCGGTAACAATTGCCAGGTTCGCAGTCATCTGCGACAGAACTGTGGCGCACCGGCGGGCCCACCCAGCGGCATCGGGCTCGATTTCGCCCAGCCATACATCCACTCGCCGACGCAGGCGGCCCGGCAGTTCAGGCCATCTGTCCAGCGACTCCACGTAATGGCGGTAACCCAGGTCCGAAGGCACGCCCCCTGCGGAGACGTGAGGCCGCGAGATGTAGCCCTCCTCGGTGAGTTGCGACATGGCGCTACGGACCGTAGCGGGGCTGACCCGAAGGGCAGGGCTGCGGGCAATTTCGTCCGACGCCACCGGTGTGGCGGTCTGAACGTATTCGTCTATCAGGAGATTGAGGATGGTCGATGCGCGGTTGGTCAGCATCGGCTGTGCCCCCAATGCGGACATTACCGGGCCCAAAGCCGGCGGGGATTGACTCGAAATTAGCATAGTGGTTGTGTAAGTGTCAAACACGTTATGCACCAGGCTGGATGCGAAAATCGTCCCGGGACGGCGTTTTTCGTTGACCCGGATTCAAGCTGGTTCTATACTCATATCACGGCCATTTGAGACGTTTGGCCGTTATTTTTCGGGCGGGTGTGTGCAGTGCAATATCAGTCTAGCGTTGCGGCTCTGGCGGACGTGGTCCTGCCGGTGGAAGAATTCAGGACCCGGGTGGCCCGGGACGCGCTTCTTATCGCCGGTTTCATTCTCTTTGTGGTTCTCATGGCGCGGCTTTCCGTTCACCTCCCCTTCACGCCGGTGCCGGTAACCGGGCAGACCTTTGCCATGCTGGTAACCGGTGCGGCCCTCGGCAGCTGGCGCGGGGCGACGTCCCTGGGGCTGTATCTCGTGCTAGGCATGTTTCTGCCGGTCTACGCGGGTTCCGCCGACGGTTACCTGTGGCAGGCGGGCGCTGGCGAGTACATTTTCGGTTTCAGCGCCGGCGACTCCGGGTTTGTCTGGCAGATGGCCTCCGGCGGCTACATCATCGGTTTCGTGGCTGCGGCCTGGCTGGTCGGCTTCCTGTGCGAGCGCGGCCTGGGCAGCAACGCCTGGGCCCTGGCGGTACTGCTGGCCGGCAACGCCTTGGTCTACGTGCCCGGCCTGATCCAGCTTTCGTTGTTTGCGCCCGATGGAATGACGCTGGCCTGGGGGTTGTACCCGTTCATCGCCGGCGACTTGATCAAGCTGTCCCTGGCGGCCCTGCTGGTGCCCGCGGCATGGGGGCTGGCCAACTGGTTCCGGGGCGACGACTATGACTACGGCCGTCGCAACTCCGGGAACGATCGCTGGTTTTAGCGAGGAGCTGGGAGGCGACCAATGGACCTGAACTGGCTGGGACATTCATCCTTCCGCCTGCACTCGCAGGGAATGGTCGTGGTCACCGACCCGTTTCCCGAGTCGCTGGGCCTGCGCCTCGACGGGCGGCCCGCTACCATTGTCACCATCAGCAACACCCATCCCAATCACTCGGCCGCCGGGACGGTTGGCGGAGAGCCCCGGGTGTTCAGCTCGCCGGGCGAGTACGAGTTCAGCCACGTGATGGTGCGTGGGGTGATGACGCCTCTGCCCGAGGGCGTGCCGCACGAGCACCGCAATGTTGCCTACACCATCGAGATGGACGGCATCAGCGTGTGCCACCTGGGCGACCTGACCCGTCCCCTGACCACTCGGCAGGTGGAGGAGCTGAAGCCAGTGGACGTGGTGCTGTTCCCCGCCGGCGGGCAGTGCACTCTCAGCCTCGATCAGGCGATGCAGACGATCCAGGACCTGGACCCGAAGGTGGTGGTGCCGATGCACTACGGCCACGGGCAGGAGGGTGTGGCGCTGGACGGCGTCGAGCCGTTCCTGCGGCGCATGGGACTGGAGAACGAGATGCAGCCCCAGCCCCGGCTGGTGGTCACGCAGGCAAGCCTGCCCGCCGATCTCCGGGTGAACCTGCTCACTCCGCCCCGGGGATAGTTCCTGCTTACCCGCCTCCCGGGGTCTTATAGCTGCTCCCTCTCCCTCCGCGGGAGGGTCTAGTAGTCGGACATCGTTGAACTGATGGGTGGTGGGATACCATAATGCCAGCAGCCAAGAGGGAGTTTGGGACGTGGGGTGTGGATGATGGTGAAGAGGTACAGAGTACGGCTGGCGGAGGAGGAGCAAAAGGAGCTAATGGCGTTGGTGTCCAGAGGGCGGGCGGCGGCCTATAAACAAACTCACGCCCGCATCCTGTTGCTTTGCGACGAGAATCAGCCTGATGGCGGCATGAAGGACGAGGAGATCGCCCGGGCCCTGAAGGTGGGCACCGCCACGGTGGAGCGGGTGCGCCGCCGTTGCGTGGAGGAGGGTCTGGAAGCAGCCTTGGGGCGCAGGCAACAGCTCAACCGGCGTCGGAGGAAACTGGATGGTGAAGGGGAGGCTCACCTGATTGCCTTGACCTGTTCCCAACCGCCGGAGGGCCGTGCCGGCTGGACCCTGCAACTGCTGGCGGACCAGTTGGTTGAATGCGAGATAGTGGACAGCATCAGCACCGAAACGGTGCGCCAGACCCTGAAAAAAACGAACTCAAGCCTTGGTTGAAAGAATGCTGGTGCATCCCGCCGAAGGGCAGTGCGGAGTTTGTCTGCGCCATGGAGGACGTGCTGGAGGTCTACCATCGCCAGTACCGGGAGAACGAGGTCCTGGTGTGCTTGGACGAGACCAGTAAACAGCAGGTCAAGGAGACCCGGCTGGGCCGTCCGCCTCGCCCCGGAGCGGCAGGTTCTTACGACTATGAATACGAGCGCAACGGTGTGAGCAACCTATTTATGCTGTTCGCCCCCTTGGAGGGATGGCGGCGGGTGGAGGTCACAGAGCGCCGGACCCGGACCGATTGGGCTGAGGTGGTGCGGAAACTGGTGGACGAGGACTACGCTGACAAGGAGCGGATAGTGCTGGTGATGGACAACCTGAACACGCATCATCCGTCATCACTGTACGAGGCCTTTGAGCCAGCGGAGGCGCGGCGCATCGCGGAGCGGCTGGAGATACACTACACACCCAAGCACGGCAGTTGGCTGAACATGGCAGAGATCGAGATCGGCGTGATGGCCCGGCAAAGCCTCGACCGCCGCATCCCGGACCGGAGCGTCCTGCGGAGGGAGGCAGCAGCGTGGCAGACCCAGCGCAACCAGGACGCCGTACGAGTGGACTGGCGCTTCACCACCGCAGATGCACGCATCAAACTGAAGTCCCTATACCCCTCAATACTACACTGACGGACTACTAGGTGTAGGGCGTCTCCGAGGGTGTGCTGGGTTTGGAGGGCGGGAGTTCTCCCCACCCAGGGGTAGGGGGAATTAGAGTACCCTGGCATCTTGCCATGAAGGACCCCGCCGGGCGTTCTGTGCGTCTTCCTGTTTGCTTTTCCCTCTGCTTCTGGGTGTTCGGCGGCTAGATGCGGCGGAGGTTGCGGACGCGGCGGGCGGCGGCGTACAGGATGCCGATGCCGACGATGGTCAGGGCGATGCCTCCGACGATGGCGAGGGGCGGGATGCGGGTCACGATGGTGTCGCCGGTGACCGGCAGGATCGCCGTCGGCGTTGGGTCGGGGACCGGTGTGGGCTCTGGCGTCGGGGTAGGCGTGGGCTCGGGTGTCGGCGTGGGCTCTGGCGTGGGCTCCGGAGTGGCTGTGGGCTCGGGTATCGGCGTCGGCGCGGGCAGTGGCGAGCTGAAGGTCAGGTTGAGGTTGTACAGGTCGTAAACGCCATAGAACTGGCGGGTCTCGTCGGCCTGGATGCTGCCGTACTCGTTGATGATGTGGAAGGTCACGTCGCGGCCGATCATCCGGCTGTCGGTGGGTTCGAGCATGAGACCGAGGTAGGCACCCTCGGCGCCCACGGTCCCGGCGCTGCTCTGGTAGCTGGCGCAGCCGTCGACGCAAGCGACGATCTGGGTGCCCGCAGGGGCGTGACTGCCCTGAACGGTCACCGTGCCCGAATAGAAATCCTGCAGCAGGGGCTGCGAGGGACGCTTGTCCAGTTCCTGGGCCGGCGTGGCAGCGGCCAGCGCCAGCATCAACACTGCCGCCAGGACTGCCAGCGGCCACATCGCCCATTTCGATTTCACGTCCGCACCTCCGCTCATCACGCCGGTTTCTATTGCCTCTTATGTTGTCTTATTTTAGTATAAGTTTCAACATTATTTCAAACGAGTTCAGGAAAGACAAGTTGGGTATCAGGCGCGTTCACGTCATTTCTTCAGTTCTGCTCAGCAGTCACTCCCGCAACCCCGTTATTCTCGCGGAAATGGGAATGGCGGGGTGACCTCAGGGGGTCAGGCAACGGAGGATACACCCTCACCCGGACCCTCCCCCTCAGGGGGAGGGTTTTTTGGTTTTGGGGATTCGCGCCGGCACTGGGGCGGGGGTGTGGACCTCTGCGGCTTGGCTCAGGTGGCGCTGGCGGTGGTGAGGGTCGACAGGAACTCGCGGTTGCTGGCGGTTTTGGAGAGGCGGTCGAGGACGCGCTCGGTGGCGTTGCCGCCGCCGCCGCCGTTGTCGCTGAGCATGCCGATCATGCGGCGTAGGAGCACGACCTGGCGGAGGGCTTCCTCGGAGTAGATCAGTTCCTCGCGTCGGGTGCCGGAGCGCACGATGTCGATGGCAGGGAAGTAGCGCCGCTCGGCGAGGCGGCGGTCCAGGTGGAGCTCCATGTTGCCGGTGCCCTTGAACTCCTCGTAGATCACCTCGTCCATGCGGGAACCGGTGTCTACGAGACAGGTGGCAATGATGGTGAGGGAGCCGCCCTCTTCGATCTTGCGGGCGCCGCCGAAGAACTTCTTGGGCGGGTAGAGGGCGATGGGGTCGATGCCTCCGGAGAGAGTGCGGCCGCTGGTGGGCACGGCGAGGTTGTAGGCGCGGGTGAGGCGGGTGATGGAGTCGAGCAGGATGATGACGTCCTTGCCCATCTCGACGAGGCGCTTGGCGCGGTCGAGGCAGAGTTCGGCGACGCGGCACTGCTCTTCGACGGACTCGTCGAAGGTGGAGGCGAAGACGTCGCCGCTGACGGAGCGGCGCATGTCGGTGACCTCCTCGGGGCGCTCGCCGATGAGGGCGACCATCAGCACGGCCTCGGGGCAGTTGGTGACGACGCCGTGGGCGATCTGCTTCAGCATGGTGGTCTTGCCGGCCTTTGGAGGGGAGACGATGAGGCCGCGCTGTCCCAGGCCGATGGGGGCGAAAAGGTCGACCATTCGGGTGGAGAGCTCGGAGGCCTGGGTCTCGAGCACGACCTGCTGCTCGGGGAAAACGGGGGTCAGGTGCTCGAAGACGGGGCGGTTGCGGCCGTGGATCTTGTCGGTCTCGAGGCCGTTGATGCGTTCGACGCGGACGAGGCCGAAGTAGCGCTCTCCCTCCTTGGGCGGGCGGACCTGGCCGGCGACAGTGTCGCCGGTGCGCAGGCCGAAGCGCCGGATCTGGGACTGGGAGATGTAGACGTCACCGGACCTGTGCATGGAGATCTGGCGGAGGAAGCCGTACCCTTCGTCCATGGTCTCAAGGATGCCGGTGGCGATCAGGGACTGCTGGGCCGAGGCGACCTGGAACAGGCGGCCAAGGATGTCCTCGCGGTGCAGGTTGCCGAGGGCGTTGCCGTCGTGCAGGCCTATGGAGGGCGCCAGGGCCAAGAGGTCCTCCTTGGACTTGGAGCCAAGCTCAAGGACGTCGACGGTGAATCGGGCGGCAGGCACCGCGGGTTCCGGCCTGACATCCGGCTTGGTTTCTTGCTTGGATATAGGCTGAGAAACCGGCTTGGATATAGACTTGGACACCGGCTTGGCCGACGTCTGGGACCGCGTCTGGGACACTGGCTGCAGTGGCGGCTGGCTGGGGCCGTCGCCGTTGGCGGCTGGCCTGGGGGAGCGCGCCCGGCTGCGGGGGGCGGGCTTCTTCGGCTCCTGCTCCTGCTCCGGTTCCGTTTCGGGGAGGGTATTTGCTAGGGCGTGTTCTTCTTCCATTTTCACATCCGGCTTAATGCCTGGCTCTGGCTTCATGCTTAGATTTATGCCTGCGACGCCTTCTGCCAGTCGGCGATGAAACGCGCGAGGCCGGCGTCGGTGAGTGGGTGCTGGGCCATCTGGAGCAGTGTCCTGTAGGGGATGGTTGCGATGTGGGCGCCTGCGGCAGCGGCCTGAACGCAGTGGAGGGGGTGGCGGACGCTGGCGGCCATGACCTGGGTCGTGATGCCGCCGTCGTGGAACAAGGTGGCGATCTCGCGAATGAGGCCGATACCGTCGTGGCCGATGTCGTCCAGCCGGCCGATGAAGGGGCTGACAACGGTGGCGCCGGCCTGGGCGCCGAGAAGGGCCTGGTTGGCGGAGAAGCAGAGCGTCTGGTTAACGCGGATGCCCTCGGCGCTGAGAGTGGCGATGGCTTCGATGCCCTGGATGGTGCTGGGTATCTTGACCCACGGGTCGGGGATCCAGCCAGCGATGTCTCGGCCCTCCTCGACCATTCCCTGGGTGTCGGTGGAGACCACTTCGACAGAGATCGGGCCGTTGACCAGCGAGGCGATCTCTGAGACGGCGGAGCGGTAGGCCTCGCGGTCGCCGATACCGGCGCTGGCGGCGAGGGACGGGTTGGTGGTTACGCCGCTGATGACGCCCAGGCGGGCGCCGTCGCGGATCTCGTCGATGTTGGCCGTGTCGAGAAAGAGCTTCATTGTGCCCTCAGTCCTTGATTTCCTAGCCTGGGTCGGCTGCCTCCCAGG
The DNA here is from genome assembly GCA_965261885.1 of Dehalococcoidia bacterium. Taxonomy (GTDB): domain Bacteria; phylum Chloroflexota; class Dehalococcoidia; order Lucifugimonadales; family UBA3495; genus VXOI01. The sequence continues at coordinate 23,283 of CBDHDY010000001.1, read as the reverse complement.
TTACCGCTCCGGTTGCGCCGTGGCTCTGCGGCTTGCGCGGGAGTGACGGGTTGGTGATTTCTATGGCTGGCCGTTTCCTGGATTCCCTCTTTGGCGGGAAATACAGTATGAGCGGTATGACCGGTTGGGTGCGTCTCCTTGTCCTGCGGTGCCCTGTAGTGATGGGGTCTGCTTCCTGTGCGGTAGTGGCGGCGTGAGTGAAATGACAGTGCTGGCCCTTCCTCTAATTTGCTAGGTTCTGTCAATTTTCCGCTTTCTGACCTTTGGCGGTTACTCGTCATTCCGGTTTAAGCGACAATCCAGTGCTGGACGTTCAGCGGGGCAACCGTAAAAGAATGATAACAATACGACTCATTACAGTGGCAGGGGCGGCTGGCTTCCCTCGCGGAGGGTCTTGGTGGCCTCAGCTACGAAACGGACAAAAAGCGGATGGGGCCGGTTGGGCCGGGACTTGAACTCAGGGTGGTACTGGACTCCTACCATGAAAGGATGGCCCCGCACTTCGCCAGCCTCCACGAGCTGGCCGTCGGGCGAGAGGCCGGCGGCGATGAAGCCGGACTCCTCCAGGCGCTCGCGGTATGCGTTGTTCAACTCGAAACGGTGACGGTGGCGTTCCATTACCTCGCCCTCGGAGTATGCCTCGTGGGTCAGGGTCTGCGTCTGGGGGCGGCAGGGATAGCTGCCGAGTCGCATGGTGCCGCCCTTGATGGTGATGGCTTCCTGCTCCGGCATGATGTGGACCACGGGATCAGCCGTCTCCGGTTCCAGCTCGGCCGAGTTGGCGCCATCGATGCCCAGCATGTTACGGGCCCACTCGATCACCATTACCTGCAGGCCGAGGCAGAGGCCGAGGTAAGGGACGCGGTGCTCGCGAGCGTAGCGGACAGTCTCCACCATGCCTTCGACGCCGCGAGGTCCGAAGCCTCCCGGAACGACGATGCCGCAGGCGTTCCGGAGCAGGTCGTCGGGTCCGTACTTTTCAATGTCCTCGGAGTGCACCCATTGCAGATCGACGTCGCGGGTGTGGCACAGGCCAGCGTGGCGCAGGGCCTCGCGGACGGAGAGGTAGGAGTCGGGATATTCCACGTATTTGCCCACGAGGGCGATGGGCAACCGCTCCTTGGGCTGGTCCATCATCTCTACCATCCTGCGCCAGTCGCCGAGCCCGGCGGCCCCGGGCAGACCGCTGCGGTAGCCTCTCAGGCCCAGCGCATCGAGTATGATGTCGCCCAGTCCGGCTTCCTCCAGCACGAGCGGCACACTGTACACGTTCTGCACCGTTTCCAGCGGTATGACCGCCTCGCTGGGCACGTCACAGAACGAGGAGATCTTCTCGCAGATTCCGGGCGGAACGGGATGGTCGCTGCGGCAGATGATGGCGTCGGGCTGTATGCCGATGGCGCGGAGCTCCTTGACGCTGTGCTGGGTGGGCTTGGTCTTGAGTTCCTGGGCTGCGGAGAGGTAGGGAAGCAGGGTCAGGTGGATGTAGTAGACGTTGTCCCGGCCCACCTGGTTACGCATCTGCCTGATGGCTTCCAGGAAAGGCAGGCCCTCGATGTCTCCGACGGTGCCCCCGACTTCTACGACAATCACCTCCGCTTCGGACTCATCAGCGAGCCGGAGTATGCGTTCCTTAATGTCGTTGGTGACGTGTGGCACTGACTGAATGGTCCCGCCTAGGAAGTCGCCGCGGCGCTCCTTGGCGATGAGGTTCATGTAAATGTCGCCGGCGGTGAGGTTCGAGCTGCGGGTGAGCTCCAGGTCTATGAATCGCTCGTAGTGGCCCAGATCCAGGTCAGTCTCGCCTCCGTCGTGGGTCACGAATACTTCGCCGTGCTGGTAAGGCGACATGGTGCCTGGATCGACGTTCAGGTAGGGGTCGAGCTTTAGCACCGAAACGCTGAGGCCACGGCTTTTCAGGATGCGGCCGACGGAAGCGACACAGATGCCCTTGCCCAGTGAGCTAACGACGCCGCCAGTGACGAAGATGAACTTTGTTGGCATTAAACCGCGCTGCGAAATTGTGGAAGTGCCTGCCGGACACACGCCGTCATTGTGGGCGAAAACGCAATAGGAGGGAGCCTCAAGGACAGCGCGAAGGGGGAAAGTGAGGAAGTGGGCTTACCTGTGGAATTATATGTATTCATTTCGCAAGTGTCAACTTCTGCCACGAATGTGGCCGGACGATCCCAAAGTCCCGCAAGGATCTGAGGTCTAGGAGTGAGGGATTCTTGGAATAGAAAGCCCCGACTGTCTCCTCCTGGTTGTTTGTCCCATCGTGGAGGTGCTCCCGAACGCCTTTAGGTTCCCCTGCCGAGCTGGCAACACTGTGTTCCAAGATTTCCACTTTTCGATCAAGCTGCCGGTCTGCTTTAGTCCTGTCGCGTTCTGGCATCAGGGCCATCACAAGAAACACGACCAGCGACCAAACCAGAAACCCCGCCACACTGATTGTGACCCTTGGAATGAGGACAAGATTAAAATCGGGGAGAGCAAGAGAAATTCCAGATGGCAACAAGATAGTGAAGACAATAGCAGCGCAGTGGTACGCGGAAAGGCTCCTCGGTAACCGCAGAGTGTTTAGAATCCCCAGCCACCTAAGTAGGCACAACGCCGACTTAAAAGATTATTCTTCCTCATCCTCTTGTGACATCGCTTTCCACAATCCAACGTACGCTGCGGTTTCACCCTCAAGGGCCAAGGCTGAGATGGTATCTGGACAGCCCAGTCACTGGATTCCGGGGCCGCTGGATTTCCTCCTCGACGGTGCCGTGAGTCTGCGACCTTCGCGGTAATAACGGCATGAACGCCTGCGGAATTGGTTAGGCGCGAATCCACTGGAATGTTGATTCCGCGATCTGTCGCCCGGGACCGGACTGCATTGAAGGGCTTTGACGATCTTCCAGGGTTCTGTAGCCTATTGGCTCCGGATGGCTTCCTCAAGGGCGGTCCAGGGCAGGAGGGCGCACTTGATGCGTACCGGGTACTGCCGCACCACGCCCAGGGCTCCAAGTGCTCCGAGGTCGGGGGGAGGCTCCGCCGAAAGGCCGCCGGTACGGTCGCGGAGGAACGCCTTGAAGCGGGTGGACAGGTCGGCGATCTGGTCCGGTGTCTTGCCCTGAACCGCTTCAGACATCATGGACGCCGACGCCTGGATGATAGAGCAACCCTCGCTGAGAGCGTAGACTCCGTCCACGGCGCCGGTACCATCGAGGCGGATTTGCAGGTCGATAAGGTCGCCGCAAAACGGGTTCAGCTCGTAGGCCGTGAGGGTGGGAGAAGGCAGCGGATCGCGGTTCCGCGGTGCGCGGTAGTGGTCCATGATCATTTGCCCATAGAGGCCATCGAAGGCTGGGCCGGACATCTGGGTCATAACGTTCGTCGGGCGGGTCTCACTGGATGATTCTCGCCAGATGATAAGGATGCCGGGTCCAAGCAGAATGGGAGAACCCGGAGGGCCCCCCGCTACTCGGTCGAGACCGGGTCGCCCTCGCCATTCAGAGCGGAGCGCATGGTGTGCCAGGCCAAAATGGCGCACTTGATGCGGGTGGGGTACTCGCTGACGCCGGCGAGTGTCTCGAGGTCGCCAAGGGTGTCGTAGTCCGGTTCCTCGCTGGGGTGAGTGATCATGGTGTGGAAAGCTTCGAAGATGCCGTGGGCTTCTTCCAGATGCTTGCCCTTGATGCTCTGGGTCATCATGGATGCGGAGGCGCGGGAGATGGCGCAGCCGACGCCCTGAAAGCCGACGTCCTCCACCACGTTGTCCACTACCTTTAGATACAGCGTAATCTGGTCACCGCAGAGGGGGTTGTACCCCTCGGCAGTGGCGCTGGGGTCTTCCACCTTGCGGAAATTCCGGGGCTTGCTGTTGTGTTCCAGCAGTATTTCCTGGTAAAGCTCGCTGAGTCCCGACATTGTTATCCCCGTTTATTCATTGCTCATTGATGGAACGTCCCCTTGCGGTTCGACCCTTCGACCGGCTCAGGAATCACCACCGAGGACCAATCCCATCAGGAGAATACCTCAATTACACGGTCAATGGCCCTGACTAGGGCGTCTATGTCTTCCCTGGTATTGTACATCGCCAGGGAAGCCCGGACGGTGGCCGGAATCTGGAACCGCTGCATCACAGGCTGCGCGCAGTGGTGGCCGGTGCGTACAGCGACACCCTCCGCGTCGAGGATGGTGCCGATGTCGTGGGGGTGAATGTCTTCCATTACGAAGGACAGAATTCCCGCCTTGTGGGGCGAGGTACCGATGATCCGCAGGCCGCCGATCTGTTCCAGTGCCTTCGTGCCGTAGTCGAGCAGCTCGTCTTCGTAGGCGGCGAAGGACTCGTAGCCTACGGACTGCACATAATCTACGGCGGCGCCGAGGCCGATGGCTCCGGCGATGTTTGGGGTGCCGGCTTCGAACTTGTAGGGCAGGTCGTTGTAGATGGTTTTCTCGAAAGTGACCGACTTGATCATGTCGCCGCCGCCCTGGACCGGAGGGAGGGCCTCCAGCAACTCGGCCTTGCCGTACAGGACGCCGATGCCGGTGGGACCGAACATCTTGTGGCCGGAGAAAACGTAGAAATCGCAGTCAAGCCTCTGCACGTCGACGGCCATGTGGGGGACGGCCTGTGCGCCATCCAACATAACCGGCACGCCACGGTCGTGGGCCATGCCGATGATCTGCTCGACGGGCAGGATGGTGCCGAGGGCGTTGGAGACATGAGTGATGGACACCAGCTTGGTGCGGGGCGAGAGCATCCGCTCGTATTCGTCCATCATCAGCTCGCCGGACTCATCGATGGGGACAACACGCAGGACGACACCCTTTTCCTCGCGGAGCATCTGCCAGGGAACTATGTTGGAGTGGTGCTCCATGTTGGAGACGATGACCTCGTCGCCGGGGCCGAGGCTTTGCTTCCCGAAGGACTGGGCCACGATGTTCAGGCTGTCGGTGGTACCGCGGGTGAAGATAATCTCGTGATCGTCCGCAGCGTTGAGCAGGCGCTTCACCTTGGCCCGCGCGCCCTCGTAGTCCTCGGTGGCGTTCTGGCTGAGGGTATGGACACCCCGGTGCACGTTGGCGTTCTCGGTGGTGTAGTAGCGCACCAGTTCGTCGATCACGGCCTGAGGCTTTTGCGAGGTGGCGCCGTTGTCAAGGTAGACCAGCGGCTTGCCGTTGACCTGCTGCTTGAGGATGGGGAAATCGGCCCGTACTCTCTCGGCGTCGAAACCCGTGGGCATTTAAGTTCTCTCCTAGACCCGCCGCTCCGACCCTACACGAAGGCGACCGGCAGGCTCTTGACTGCAATGGAGCGATCGAAAAGGGATTCGAGGTAGTTGCGCAGCGTCTCGGGCTTGACCTTGTCGACGATTTCCCTGGCGAAGGCCTGCACCAGCATGCGGCTGGCGGTTTCCAGATCCAGGCCCCTGCTGCGCAGGTAGAAAAGCGTCTGGGCGTCGATCTGCCCGGCGGTGGCGCCGTGGCCGCACTGGACGTCATCGGCATATATCATCAGGCTGGGCTTGCTGTCAACCTCGGCGTCTTCGGACAACAACAGATTCTTGTCGGTCTGCTGTGCATCGCTCTTCTGGGCGTTGCGGCGGACCATGACCTCGCCGCCGAAGACGGCACGGGAGTTGCCGTCGAGGATGCCCTTGTAGTTCAGGCGGCTGGTGCAGTGGGGCTGAGCGTGGTCGATGCTGATCAGGTTATCGATGTGCTGGCCCTGCCCCGTGTAATACAGGCCGTTGAGCGAACAGAAGGCACCCGGCCCGTCCAGCGTCACCGCAAAGTCGTTGCGGGCCAGGGCGGTGCCGAGGGCGAAGGATGCGGAGCTGAAGCTGCTATCGCGCTCTTGATGCACGCGGGTGGTGCCGACGTGGAAGGCTGCGGGATTCTCATCGAGCAGCCGGTAATGGTCGACATGGGCACCCTCGCTGACGACCACCTCTGTTACCGCGTTGGTGAAGTAGCGGGGGCCATCGTCTCCACTGTACACCTCGACCACGGTCAGGTTTGCGTTTTTGCCGGCCAGGATCAGCGTGCGGGGATAGCGCGCGTACTGCTGCTCGCCGTCCATGCCATCCCGGTCGGGCAGTCCGCCGTGATTGACGCAAACGGCGACGGGCTCATCGGAGCCGTCGGGGACGCGGACCACGGCGACATTCTGCAAAAAAGCTGTATTGAGGGCGGTGAAGCCGTCGTCGTTCATCGGGGCCAGACTGCCGAGGTGCCGGCGCACGTCATCCCCGTGTTCGCCGCCGAGATCCAAGGCTGCTGAGACCCTGGAGAAGCCGAAATTGAGGCCTGCGTCTCCGGTGATCTCTCCGCTAATCAAAAGATAGGCGAAACCCACCCGCGAGATGGGAGCGACGGCGGTATATTTCCAGCGCTCGTTGCCGCGGCGCGCGGTGGGGAAGCCCAACTCGCTGAAGCGCTCCCAGCCGGCGGCGCGCAGGTCGTTTAGCCACTCGGGGCCGTTGCTGGCGGCGGCGAGCGCAAGGTGGTCTTCGTGGTAGCGATGGTTGCTTACTGTTCTGGTGGTCATATAACTGGCTGAAAGTCGTGGCAACTACTTACCCGACTCGACCTCCTCGCGTACCCAGTCGTAGCCCTTCTCCTCCAGCTCCAAAGCCAACTCGGGGCCACCGGAGCGGACTATGCGGCCGTCAACGAGGACGTGCACTTTGTCGGGGCGGACGTAGTCGAGCATCCGCTGGTAGTGGGTGACAAGTACCATGGCGTTGTCGCCGGTCCGCAGCCTGTTGACGCCGTCGGAGACGATGCGGAGGGCGTCGATATCGAGGCCGGAGTCGGTCTCGTCGAGCAGGGCCAGGCGTGGCTCGAGGACGGCCATCTGCAGGATCTCGTTGCGCTTCTTCTCGCCGCCGGAGAAACCCTCGTTTACGGAACGGCGGACTAACTCGGGGTCAATCTCGACAGCCTTGACCTTCTCGTCGAGGAGACGCTGGAACTCGCGGGCCGAGAGTTCCTCCTCGCCGTTGTGGACGCGGCGAGCGTCGACGCCCGCCTTGAGGAACTGCCAAGCGCGGACACCGGGTAGCTCGACGGGGTACTGGAAGGCGAGGAAGACGCCCATGCGGGCGCGGATTTCGGGCTCGAGAGCGAGCAGGTCCTCGCCGTCGTAGATGGCCTGGCCGGAGGTGACGCTGTAGTCGGGGCGGCCGGCCAGCACGTTGGCGAGGGTGCTCTTGCCGGAGCCGTTGGGGCCCATGATGGCGTGGACTTCGCCGGCGTAGACTTCGAGGTCAACGCCGTTCAGGATTTCGAGGTCGCCGGCCGAGGCACAGAGGCCGCGAACGGAGAGCAGGGGGTTGTTGTTGGTCATTGTCACATCCGGTTCTGGTCTAAGATGTCCGTTGTTGCGTTGACCAGCGGTTGAAGACTTCGGGTTTGAGTCTGGCCACCGGTCTGATAATCAAGGACTGGTTGCCGGTGAACAGCTTGTTGGGCCGGAATAGCTCACGTTCCGAAGAAACCCTCGGTCCAGGCTATCGTTCGTCAGTTAACTCAATCACCAGGTCGTCGACATCGGCATTAGTGGTAATTTGACCCAAAACCCAGTCGCCTAATCCTGCATTAGCTAACACGAGGCTTGGACGATTTATCGATCCGGTCAGGTCAGAGAATGGGAATTGGGCTATAGCGATGGTAGATCTTTCAATACGCGGGCCCAATACTTATCCTCTTCCAGTTCTTCTCGGAGCCGTTCCTCTGAGTAACCCGTCCCATTTGCCTTCAACAACTCAATGTACGAGTCATTGTCCAGGACGACCATGACTTCAAACCCTTCGGGCAATTCAACCGGCTCAAGTAAGCTGATAGTGCTGTCCTTGTTGACCGTGCCGTGGTATGTATGCAACATAAATCCGTTCCTCTCCCCAAGCCCTCGTTGCCCTACCCCACGGCGCCTTCGAGGCTTACCTTGAGGAGTTGGGAGGCTTCCATGGCGAACTCGAAGGGGAGCTCCTGGAAGATGCCGCGGCAGAAGCCGTTGACGATCATGAAGTGGGCGTCCTCGACGGACATGCCGCGCTGCTGGCAGTAGAAGAGCTGGTCGTCGCTGACCTTGGACGTCGACGCCTCGTGCTCAAGCTGGGCTGTGGGATTCTTGACCTCGATGTACGGGACGGTGTGGGCGCCGCACTGGTCGCCGATGAGCAGGGAGTCGCACTGGGTGAAGTTCTTGGCGCCGTCGGCGGTGGGCATCATCTTTACCAGGCCGCGGTAGGTGGCGTTGCCCTTGCCGGCGGAAATGCCCTTGGCGACGATGGTGCTCTTGGTGTTTTTTCCCTGGTGGATCATCTTGGTGCCGGTGTCGGCCTGCTGGTAGTTGTTTACCAGGGCCACCGAGTAGAACTCCCCGGTGGAGTTGTCGCCCTGCAGGATGACACTGGGGTACTTCCATGTGATGGCCGAGCCGGTCTCCACCTGGGTCCAGGAAATCTTGGAATTGCGCCCTTTAGCCAAGCCGCGCTTGGTCACGAAGTTGTAGACGCCGCCCTTGCCTTCCTTGTCGCCGGGGAACCAGTTCTGGAGCGTCGAATACTTGATTTCAGCGTCGTCCAGCGCCACGAGCTCGACCACTGCGGCGTGGAGCTGATGGGTCTTGCGGGCCGGGGCGGTGCAGCCTTCGAGGTAGCTGACGTAGGCGCCCTCCTCGCAGACGATAAGCGTCCGCTCGAACTGGCCGGAGTCGGCCTGGTTGATGCGGAAGTAGGTCATAAGCTCAATGGGGCAGCGCACGCCCTTGGGGATGTAGGCGAAAGAGCCGTCGCTGAAAACCGCCGCGTTGAGGGTGGCGAAGAAATTGTCGGTGTAGGGCACGACGGAGCCGAGATACTTCTGAACCAGCTCCGGGTGTTCCTTCACCGCCTCGCTCATGGAGCAGAAGATGATGCCTTCCTTTTCCAGCATATCCTTATAAGTAGTGGCGACGGACACGCTGTCGAGCACGGCGTCGACGGCCACGCCGGCGAGGCGCTCGCGTTCCTGGAGGGGGATGCCCAGCTTTTCGAAGGCCTCGAGCACTTCCGGGTCGACCTCATCGAGGCTCTTGGGAGCCGCGTCTTTGGACTGCGGCGCGGCGTAGTAATAGATGTCCTGATAGTCGATGGCGTCGTGATGGATATTGGCCCACGCCGGCTCTTCGTACTTGAGCCGCTCCCAGTGGCGGTATGCCTTGAGGCGCCACTCCAGCATCCATTCCGGCTCTTCCTTCTTGGCCGAGATGAGACGGACGACGTCTTCGCTCAGGCCCTTGGGGGCGAGGTCGGAGCCGATGTCTATGGTGAACCCCCACTTGTAGTCGGAGTCCAGCTCGGTGGCGGTAGTGTCGCGGGAAATGACCTTGGGAGTGGTCATCTGCATGCTCCTGTCGGTTGCGGGAATCTTGTGCCGGAAGTCGTCCCGGATGGTTGTTATCGTCGGTGCGCGGGCCACCTTGCCTGCGGCGGCCAGCGGGAAGGCTAACATTGTTGATGCAACAGGTCAACAATTATGCTAGCACCGGTGGGAGGGGGTGTCAACGAGATTCGACGGGGGATCCAAGCGGCCGTGATGTGTATATGGGAGTCTGGCATTCGCTGGGTTCTGTAAGGTCATGAAGAGTGGCCGGGTTTGCCATAGGTGGACAGGAAATCTTCTCTCATCTGGCAAGTGAATTGCCCCTGGTCGACGATAGCCCGAAATAGCGTCTCGTCAGTTGTTACCAGCAGGTCGGCGTTGGAGGCGACGAATGCTTCGATGAGACAGACGTCTTCAGGCGGAGCCCAATCGTGCAAGCCTGATGTCGATAAAAGCTGGGTAGAAGCAGGAAGGATTACGCATTTGTCGGGGTCGCGCAGTAGGCGATGAAACAACTGGCTCACCTGCCTCTGGGCGGGGTTTTCCGCTGTCATCAACTGGTACGCCTTTCTCTTCCAGCGTTCTTCGTATGGCATGACGATGGTGTCTTCAGAATCGTACAGCCTTTTCACGAATACGTCGGACTCTGTGAACCTTTCCCACCCATTCTCACCAAGCAGATCGTGGAAAATCCACTCGTTGATTACCAGGATCACGTAGTCTGCCCTACTCGCTGGAAAGGCCCAAGAAATCCACGAGGTCCTTTGCCTCCGAAGCCATAAACGCGCGAAGGCCGCCCTCTATCTGGCCGTTGCGATTCGCTTTTTGCTGTGTCAGGACGGTGCTGCCATTGGGGTTTCCGGCGAGGACGAACGACACATCGTCAGTCTTGATCTTGCCTGCTGCGATTTGGGAGAGGAGAGCGACGACAAAGGTCTCGCTGTGGGTGGAAATGATCAGCCTGCGGTCTTTCTCCACGGCGATCTCGGCCAACGCGATGGCGAGCTCTCGTACCATAGATGGGTGAAGGTGGATTTCAGGCTCCTCGATGGCCACGATTTTGTAGCGAGAATACAGGCAGATGGTCAGCATGTAGACCAACTGATTTATGCCAAAACCCTCGTTGACGATGGAAGCGGGTACACCTTTGCCGGTAGGCACCGAGTCAATGGTGAAAGTCGACGTGCCAATTCGTGCTTGGGGTTGAATTCGGCGCCTTGCTATTTTTTCCACGAAATTGCTGATTTCGTATTGGACAAATCGTTCGGACGGTTCAACCAATAGCGAGGCTACTTCATCTTCGCTGCCCAACCACGGAGAGACCTGGTGCATGTTGTATTCCGGGTTTGAGAATCCTCTGCCGAGAGGCACGAACCCTGTTTGCCTAGCCATCTCCATAGGAAGGTTCGCCCTTTGGTTCAAAGGAGGAATAAGATCTGAAATTGACGCAACATCTGCCGTTAGGCGGGCGGTTACGCTGATTCCGTTCCAGTCCACTAGTCCTGGGATTCTCACCGAAGGGGCCGAATCGAACGCTCCACCCTCGGCTAGGCGATTACCATTCAAAGTAAAGCTTTCACTTGTTCCTTGATTGCCTCGATAAGGAACTGCTAGTAGCCCGAAATCATTGTAATGATGGGTTGATTGGTACGGGGCCGTTGCCCGGACAAACCTGGCTCACGGAATCGATGGCCAAGCAATCCGGCATTTCACCTATCATTTCAAGGATGTTGGTCTACTAGGTCCATGCTCATAAAATGTGGCCAAGCTACTATGCGCTTATCCGCCAGGACACTCAATTCATCAAAGGACAAATCCAATGCTCCGCCGGTTTCATCTAGATTCAGGGTGAACCTAGATGAGAGTTGCTCCACGCTGGAGATACCAATAGATAGGGCAACACCTTTTTCATTTGAATGACGATGAACTACTTCGTGTAGACCGCCTAGGGAGATCGAAGGGTAGGAGAAGAGACTTGGCACGTTTTGGTTTGGCTTGGTGAGAAAGTTTCGGAGAGTCAGTAGTCCGTAAATTAGCGAAGACTTGCCGGAGCCATTTGGGCCGTAGACGATCGTCAGAGGCGCGACCTCAAGGGTGACGTCTTCCAGGGAACGAAAGTTTTTGAAGCTGAGAGTGTATTTGTCCGCCATTGCGCTTCCTCGTGTCGTTGATGCGGCCTCCCACATCTGCATCTATCTTAGCAACTATCTTATTTTATCAGGCAACACCTCGTGGTCATTTCGGAAGCGAGGTTACGCGAGTCGCCAATGTTGACCGCCCTCGCCCGCGATGACTATCATCGGAACTGGAAACACGAGGGCATTGGAGCAACACCATGAGCGAGCCACTTCTCTTCGGCGACTGCCACACTCACCTTGACCAATACGACGAATCGGAGTTGCCCGGCATCCTGGAGCGGGCGGCCGAGGTGGGAGTGGCGTCGGTGCTGCTGGCCGGGACTACGCTGGAATCCACACGGGCGTGTGTCGGGCTGGCGGGGCAGTTCGACGCGTTCTATGCGGGCGTGGGGATTCATCCGTGCCACGCCTGGGAGCGGCTGGACGACGCGATGTACGCGGAGCTGGAGCGGCTGGCACAGATGCCCAAGGTGGTCACGATCAGCGAGGTGGGGCTGGACTACCTGCCGGAGTCGCCGGACCATGCGGTACAGGACCAGGTGTTCCGGGAGCACATACGACTGGCCAAGAGCCTCGAACTGCCGATCATCTTCCATTCGCGGGAGGCGCACTCGGCCTGCTTCCAGGTGCTGCGGGAGGAGCAGGCCGGCGACGTGGGCGGCGCCATGCACTACTTCCAGGCCGACGAGGCCACGGCACGGGAGGCCATCGACTGCGGCTTCTACATCTCCCTGGCGCGCCCGCTGACCCGTCTGCCGGAGGTGCAGGAGGCGGCCCGGGCCATCCCGCTGGAGAACATAGTGCTGGAGACCGACGCATTTCCGCAGCCCTTCAAGAAGTACCGCCACAACTGGACCGAGCCTCGCCACGTGGCCGAGGTGGCGCAGTGCCTGGCAGAGATCAAGGGCGTGTCTTTGGAGGAGGTGGCGGAGGTGACCACGGCCAACCTGAGGAAGATGCTGAACCGCAGTGAGACGTTTATATGACCACCGAGCATGCGCATCCGGAGGCCCCCGAGCAAATCGTCCCGCAGAGCCTGAACGACTACCTTGAGGTGATGACCAAGGCCGTCTTCCAGAGCGGGCTGTCGTGGTCGGTGGTCACCAGCAAGTGGCCGGGGTTCCAGGCCGGGTTCAAGGGATTCGACGTCAATGCGGTCGCGGCGATGGGCGAACCGGAAATCGACGCGTTGGCAGCCGACACGGCCATCGTGCGCAACCGGCGCAAGATTGCGGCCACGGTGCACAACGCACAGCGACTGATCGAGCTGGACGAGGAGTACGGCGGCATACGGAATTACATGCGATCGCATGAGGACTTCTACGCGGCCCTCAAGGACGTCCGCAAGCAGTTCAAGTACATGGGCGACACCGGCACGTACTTCTGGTTCTACGTCGTGGGAGAGGAAGTGCCGGACTACGCGGAGTTCTGCAGCCGGGGCAAGTAACCCACCTGCAGGCCTGTGATACCATTCCCTTACACTCTGTATTCTCCGGCCATAGGCTGATCCTCGGAGGATTGTTGCAATGACGACTCCCGCCACATTTCAGATGGCCCTCAAGGAATGGGCCATCACCTGCGAGGCCATCGGCCAGGGCGATCAGATCCTGCTGCTGCGAAAGGGCGGCATCCACGAGGACGGCAAGGACTTCCGCGTAATACACCGCGAGTTCCTGCTGTATCCGACCTACGAGCACCAGAAGGCCGACCTGCTGCGCACGGAGCATCAACCGTCGCTGGCGGCGCTGCTGGAACGGCCGCGGGACGATAAACAGATCACCTTCACCCACTTTGCCAGGGCCGAGGAAGTGCTGGAGTTGGAGGAGCAGGGGAAGGTGGACGACCTGGCGCCGCACTACATCTGGACCACAGACTACGCGCAGTCGCGCCTTCGCTGGAAGCCCATGTTGCCGCTGTCGGTGATGCTGCTGCGGGCCTACCGGCTGGAGTCGCCGGTGACTGTGGCGTGGATTCCCGATTACAGCGGGTGCACGTCGTGGGTGGAGATACTGGCAGACGTGCCGCTGGGGCGGCTGGAGCCGGTGCTGTCGGACGCGGAGTTCCGGGCGCAGGTAGAGGCGATCAAGGGCAGCTTGGGCCTCGCGGTGTCGGCCGGGCAGGTCTGACAGGATATGCCGAAAACCAGCCTAATCTCGCTGCTTGAGGAAGAGAGTCGCCGCCGGGGATTGCTGGCTGAAGACGAACCGCTGACGGCGGAGTGGGCTTTCGCGCTGGTACGGGACATGCCCTACCGAAGAGCCAGTTCCCGACGACCCGAGGCCATCGTCGAGGAGTGGCAGGGAACGTGCTCGGGCAAGCACTACCTCCTGGCGGACATATTCCGCGAGCTGGGACTGGAAACCCAGGTGGTCATGGTCACCCACCGGTTCACTCCGGACAACACCGGCCACTTTCCGCAAGAGCTGCGGGCGCTGGTGACTGACGGCGCTGTGCCTGACGTTCACACGTATCTCCGTTTGAGCACACCGGAGGGCTTGTTGGTGGTGGACGCCACCTGGCCGAGCAGCGCGGAGCCTCTGGGGATGCCGGTGAACCGGGAGTTCGTGCCGAGCAGGGGTATGACCATCGCATGCGATCCCATCGAGACGCTGCCGGTGCCGGATGGCCGGGACCCGCAGGAGTTCAAGGAGCAGGTCATCCGGGAGTTCTGCGGCGAAAGCAGCGGGGTGCGAGACGAGTTCATCGAGGGCCTGGGCCGCTGGCTGGCCGAATCGACGTAGGGGATTGAGCGAAATGAAATTCAGACAGTTGCCACGCACCGACCTGGTGCTTTCCGAGGTGGGGTTCGGGGTGTGGACCGTGGCCACCAACTGGTGGGGAAAGCTGGAGGACGCCGAGCGGACCGCGCTGCTGGAGAACGCGGTGGAGCTGGGCATCAACTTCTTCGACACAGCCGACACCTACGGGGACGGGTTCGGAGAGGAGATCCTGGCCAACGTGCTGGGGCACAAGCGCAACGACCTCGTCATCGCCACCAAGTTCGGCTATGACATCTACGATCCCACGCCCCGCGACGGCCACCGGGAACGGCCCCAGAAGTTCGACAAGGAGTTCGTCAGGTTCGCCTGCGAGCAGAGCCTCAAGCGGCTGGACACGGACTACATAGACCTGTACCAGGTGCACAACCCGCGTGTCGAGGCGCTGGAACGGGACGAGCTGTTCGAGGTCCTGGAGCAGCTCAAGTTCGAAGGCAAGATACGGCACTTCGGCGTCGCCCTCGGACCGGACATCGGCTGGTTCGAGGAGGGCGAGATGTCCATGCGGGAGCGGCAAGTCGATAGCCTCCAGATCATCTACAGCATCCTGGAAATGGAGCCGGCCCTCGACTTCTTCCCCATCGCCGAGGAGTGCGAGGTGGGCTTGCTGTCGCGGGTGCCGCACGCGTCCAACACGCTGACCGGCGAGTTCACCCAGGTGCCGGCGTTCGACGAGAACGACCACCGGGCCTTCCGGCGCGCCGAGTGGATGCGGGAGGCGCTGGCCAAGGTGGAGCGGGTCAGGTTCCTGGCGCAGGAGGACGCGCGCACCATGGCGCAGTCGGCGCTGCAGTTCGTGCTGAACAGGCCGCAGATCGTGTCGGTGCTGCCCAACTTCACCAAGATGGAGGAGCTGCACGAGTACACCGCCGCGGTGGATACGCCGTCCCTGACCGACGAAGAGCAGGGGTACCTGGACGAGCTGTGGCAGAACAAGTTCTACCTCGAGGACCCGGAGCCAGTGTTCCGGGAGATTTAGCGATCCCAACAGCCTGAAGTTTGCACCCGCATCCCAACCCCCCCGAGGGGTAGGGGATTTGGGGGCCTACTTGTCTTCAGCCGAACGATCAGTCGTCGTCGTCGGTTTGCACCTGCAAGTCGCGTGGGTTGTCAAGAACCCAACGCTGCCCCTCGCGGCGCAAGTCACCTTCCAACGAGACTACCTTCCTCTGGTCGTGGGCCTCCAAAATTCGGCTGTATTCTAAGGGGGCAAAGTCTACCCTGACGGAACTGATCGCTCCATCAACTATCGCCTTGAGGGTTACACGCCCCCTAGTTTGGGTCTGGCCGCGGGCCAAGGCGTATACGTACCCGTCAAGTCGCTCGTTGGCTCGTTCCTGTCGGTCTTTTAGTATTCGGGACGCTTCTTTCAGAACGGACATATCCGAGCTGTTAAAAGCAATCTGAGCTCTACCCTCAGGGGGTTCTCGAACCAGCGACCAGCTCACAGATACATCAACACTCTGACGGTTCTCAACATCTAGAAGGTTAGCTATGGCATCACACAGGTTAGCGCTCACCCCTTGGGATACATTCTGTTCAAACGCACTGATGTCCCCACCGTGGTCTGCCAAGGATACAGCACTCTTGGCCGACCTAAGTCCCGAGACCAGTTTCCGAGTAACCCTGCGGGCGAAAGGTTCAGGCGGCATTCCAGTGCTCATATCAGCTTGTCCCATAAGATTGGGGGGCACCGGGGAAAGCAGACTGATTACAAAACTTCCGATCTCTGTTTGCCCGAACCGGACAGTTTCCATATAATCGCTCGCATTCCTGAATTCGCCCTGCCCTGTAAGCTCGCTGCGGGCGCGAAACGGAGCACGCAGCTGCCAGTAACAGGTTGCGAGATTCTTGAATAGATGAGACTCCGTCGGACACGGGCACGGAGCCGCTCGGAGCGGGTTCGGGTAATCGGACGCGAATCAGGTCATATTCAGAAATCGAGACATCCCTAAGGATAGCAAGGGGATCGCGATCCTCTACTTCCGATAGTGTTTGGAGAATTTCCTCTATCCTGCGCTCGTAGTCAGAAAGAATGCCCGAAGGAACCAGAAGCTCCTGAGGTTGATTTTCCAGGCCGTAGACAAGCCCTGATTCGCCGAACGGTTCAATTTTCTGCCAGCCATGAGATGCCAGGTAAACATAGAGGGACCGCAGAGGCACTGACGAGAGTCCGAGAGACTCCCTCGCATACCGGATCATGTGTTCACCCCTTTAGCGGCTCGCCAAGCCTAATCCTGTCCATCAGGAGAAACATAGCGTTGAGATCAAATCTTTGCGATTCTGGAATTACGACGACCCTAGAATCCCTCTCAATTTCGGGGTATCCCCAAAGCCATTCCCACCACGCGCATCGGCGGATAATAAGTCTCTCGGCACTGCAATCCACCCATTCCTCGGAAGCAGCGGGCAACTCGAGAACCACCAATATGATCTTTAGCGTTCGATCGTCCTTCAAATCGTCATAGTTCTTGCGCTTCAGCTGAAAGTGCAAACCGTCTGCGTGCCACTCGGGTGATGATGTAGCTTTGAGTTGAACGTCAAACACCGGCCTATTCGAGCCTCGAGTACGTACGGTAGCGTCTATGCTGTCATCGTCCGGTATAGGTCCCCTTTGGCAGGTAAAGCCTGCAATTGCGCACAAAGCAGAAAGATAAGAAAAGGACAATTCGGCCTTACGCTGATTGTCATCCATTGTACGAGTGGTCATGAAAACTATTTCTCACTTGCAGCTTGAGTATCTCGATCGAAATAAGGCGGTTAGCGAATATCTTAGCGCCATCGGACAAAACCTCTGCCTTTAAGGCAGACCTGAGCAAGAATCACCTATACCTCTAAGATCGAGAACCTCCCTACGTTTATATATGTTGATTTTCGAATCATCGGGTTAGAATGTCAACGAAGATTCAGATGCTGTTTGGCTGGCCATTGCTCCTCCAAGGTTTGGCCCCCCGCGCGCCGTCAGGTATAATCCATGAACCGGTGTTTTTGGGGGGGGGGCGTGTTTTTGCGGGCGGGGTGACCGGGAGTTTTTGTGTAATTCAGGGGAGTTCTGCCCATGGTTGTACAGGCTCAGGCAGCGAAACTGGTCTACCGGTTCAGCGAGGGGGACGCCTCGATGGGCGACCTGCTTGGCGGCAAGGGAAGCAATCTCTGCGAAATGACACGGCTGGGACTGCCGGTCCCTCCCGGGTTTGTGATCACCACGCAGGTCTGCCGCGACTACCTGGCCGGCGACTATACGCTGCCCAAGGGGCTGGAACAGACCATCAGGGAACGGATCGCCGAGCTGGAGGAGTCCATCGGTCACGCGTTCGGCTCGACGAGCAACCCTCTGCTGGTGTCGGTGCGTTCCGGGGCGCGCATCTCCATGCCGGGGATGATGGACACCATCCTGAACCTGGGTATCAACGACAGGATAGTCGAGGGACTGGGGACGATGATGGGGGACCGGCGTCCGGCGTGGGACGCCTACCGCCGCTTTATCCAGATCTACGCTGAGGTCGTACAGGAGGTGCCGCCGGAGCCCTTCGAGGAGTGCCTGGCGTCGCACAAGAGGCGGGCGGGAGTGGAGCTGGACTACCAGCTCACAGCAGAGCACTTGGAAGCAGTAACCCGCGATTTCGAAGACATCGCGATACAATTCGCCGGAGCGCCGCCACCGGCTGATCCGTGGGAGCAGCTTTTCGGAGCGGTTGAGGCGGTGTTCCGGAGCTGGAACAATCCGAGGGCCACAGTCTACCGCAATCAGTACGGCATCGATCACGACATGGGCACGGCTGTGACCATCATGGGGATGGTGTACGGAAATCTGGGGCCCACCAGCGGCACTGGTGTTCTGTTTACCCGTGACCCTTCCACGGGCAAGCGGGAGGTGTACGGGGAGTTCCTGACCAACGCGCAGGGCGAGGACGTGGTTGCCGGAGTGCGCACCCCGGAGCCGCTGTCGGCCCTCGCCGGTAAGATGCCAGAACGGTCAGAGGAACTGCTGCGGTTGGCGTCCAACCTGGAGAAGCACTACCGGGACGTGCAGGACGTAGAGTTCACCATCGAGCAGGGACGGCTGTACCTGCTCCAGACCCGCAACGCCAAGCGCACGCCATTGTCGTCGGTCAAGACGGCGGTGGACATGGTGCACGAGGGAATGATCGACCGGGAACAGGCGCTGAAACGCGTCGACCCGGAGGAAATAACGCAGCTGCTGGTGCCGCAGTTCGCCGCCGATTTGCTGGAGGACGAACTGTCGAAGCGGCTGCTGGCCACCGGCGCGGGCGCATCGCCAGGCGCCGCTTCGGGGCGGGTATGCTTCGACGCCGACGTGGCGGAAGACCTGGCGAGGCGTGGCGAGACGGTGATCCTGGTTCGTCCCGAGACCAAACCGGACGACATCCACGGCATCATCGCGTCGGCCGGTGTGGTCACCAGCCGTGGCGGGGTTACGAGCCACGCCGCCGTGGTGACGCGCGGGCTGGGAAAGCCCTGCATCGTCGGCTGCGAGGGGATGCACGTGGACTTGGAACTCGGGGAGATGAGCGGGAACGGCCACACCCTCCGTGAGGGCGACCGGGTCAGCATTGACGGTGCCCTGGGCAATGTGTACACGGGTGAGTTGGACACAGTTAATCCTGGCCTCGAGGACCTGCCCGAGGCCACCGAGCTGCTGAACTGGGCGGACGAGACGCGCAGGCTTGGCGTTATGGCCAACGCCGACACGCCTGCCGACGCGCGGCAAGCCATCGTGATGGGCGCGGAGGGGATCGGACTGTGCCGCACCGAGCACATGTTCCTCGACCCCAACCGCCTGCCAGCGGTACGCCAGATGCTGCTGAACGCCGAGGTCGCGGAGGAGTGGCGGCGGGAACGCAACGGGCACTCCATCGACCCCCTGGCAAACCCCTTCATGAATCCGGAGGTGTCGGATATACCTGCGGCGGTTGTTGATTTCTACCAGGCCCTGGACCGTGTGAGGCGGCTGCAGACCAACGACTTCCGCGGCATCCTGCGGGTGATGTCGGGCAAGCCGGTGATCATCCGGCTGCTGGACGCGCCGCTGCACGAGTTCCTGCCGCCCTACGATGAACTGCTCATCGAACTGGCAACGCTGCGTGCCACGGGCGCCCCCGCCGAGGCGGTCGCGGAGAAAGAGGCGTTCCTGCAACGGGTTGACTCTCTGCGGGAAGCGAATCCGATGCTGGGCCACCGCGGATGCCGCCTGGGGCTCTCTTTCCCCGAGATTTATCGGATGCAGGTGGAGGCGATCATAACCGCCGCGGCGCAACTGGTCTCCGAGGGCCTCGAAGTGCATCCGGAGATCATGGTCCCGCTGACCGTGGATGTGGAGGAGATGCGGCGCTTGCGGGCCGACCTGACCCGCGTGGCCGCCGAGGTGCAGGAACGGATGGGCGTGGAGGTCCACTACAAGTTCGGCACCATGGTGGAAACGCCCCGTGCCGCGTTGACCGCCGGCGCGGTGGCCAGCGAGTCGGAGTTCTTCAGCTTCGGCACCAACGACCTGACGCAGATGACCTACGGGTTCAGCCGCGACGACGCCGAGGGCAAGTTCCTGCGGAACTACATCAACGAGGGCGTGCTGCCGGTGGACCCGTTCGAGAGCATCGACCGGGACGGCGTGGGTGAGCTGGTGCGGCTGGCGGTGAAAGCGGGACGCAAGGTGCGTCCCGATCTCGAGATCGGCATCTGCGGCGAGCATGGCGGCGACCCGAAGAGCGTGGCCTTCTGCCACGAAGCTGAGCTGGACTACGTGAGCTGCTCGCCCTTCCGCGTGCCGGTGGCCCGGCTGGCCGCAGCGCAGGCGGCGCTGAACGACCGCTAGATTTCCTATCCTGGAGACACCCTCTGATGAATCGGACTCGGTTTGTGGTGGGAGTGCTGGCCGTTGTTGCGCTGGCACTCCTTATCGTTGCCTGCGGTTCGGACGATACGCCGACTCCTCCACCCGTTACGACGGTTGCCCCGACGACAATGACGCCCGCCGCTACGGGGCCTGGGGATCCCTCCGTACCGCCTACGCTCGCTCCAACCGCGCCTTCGCCACTGGCGACACCGGCACCGACCGTTGGGCCCACGCCCGCGCCGACGGTGCCTCCCACGTTGGTCGCGCCAACACCTGCGCCGACTCCCGAGGAGCCAGAGGAAGCTGATCCCAGAGATGCCTACTTCGCCATGGACCGGGTGCTGGAGGTCAGCATCGAGATTGCGGAGGAGGACTGGGACACGCTGCGCAACCAGACCCGGACCTTCGACGACCTGATGGCGGAGATCGAGGAGTACAACCTGTCCCGGCCTTTCGCTGACATCTACTCGTGGTTCGCCGCCACGGTGACCATCGACGGCGAGACGCACACCGAGGTCGGCGTTCGGAAAAAGGGGTTCCTCGGTTCGCAGAGCGACACCAAGCCCTCGCTCAAGCTGCGCTACGACAAGTACGTGGACGGGCAGAGCTTGGGCGGCGTCATGGAGCGGATGACGCTGAACAACAGCATCCAGGACCCGTCCATGATCAACACCTGCCTGTCATACCAGGTGTTTGCCGCCGCCGGGCTGCCCTCGCCGCGCTGCAACTTTGCGACGGTCATCGTGAATGGAAAGGAGCTGGGGCTGTACATTCACCTCGAGGAAATCAAAGAGCCGTTCCTGGCGAGGCACTTCGACAGCGCTGAGGGCAACCTGTACGAGGGTACCGTCAGCGACTTCACGCCCCAGTACCGCGGCACATTCGAGAAAAAGACAAACGAGGATGAGGACGACTGGTCGGACGTAGACGCCGTGGTGGCGGCGCTGCAGAACCCGTCGGAGGCTGGGCTGGAGGCGCTGGACGGGCTGGTAGACCTCGACCGGTTCCTGACGTTCTGGGCGACTGAGGTGCTGGTGGGCCACTGGGACGGGTACACCGGCGACCGCAACAACTATCACTTCTACCGGGAGCCGGACGGGAAATTCGTGTTCATTCCGTGGGGGGTGGACGACACCTTCCATCTCAAGGACGACCCCAATCCGTTCGACGATATCAGCAATCCGCCACCGTCTGTGCTGGCTCTCACTGCCATTCCCAACCGCCTGTACAACATCCCGGAATGGCGGGCGAAGTACGCCGAGCGGCTGAAAGAGATTCTGGACACCGCCTGGGACGAGGATGCGCTACTGGCAAGCGTCGATGCAATAGCAGCCATTGTGCAGGAGCACGGGCTGCCTGCTGAAAGGGCCGAGTCAGCTGAGGACACGGAGCGGGTGCAGAAGTTCATCCTGAAGCGCACAGGCGAGATCCTGGCGGACCTCACGCCTGAGCCGCCGGACTGGCCGGAGCCGTATGTGGGTGCAGGGACCGGATCGGGAAGAGACTTCTCAGGGTTTGAAATTCATTTCGAGACGATCTGGGGATCCAATGACAGTGCAAATCCCATCGAGGAGGGGCGGGTCACCTACCTGCTGAGCGAGGACGGGGCGCAGACCGGTGAGCGCATCGAGTGGATGGGGATAATCGCCGGGCCGGCAAGCTCCGAGGAGCAGGCGTTGCTGCCGGGGGTTTCCGACCTGGCGTCCATAACCATGATGATGTTCCTTCCCGAAAGCGGGGAGGTCGAGGGAGTTACGGTTGTTCTGCCACGGGAGATGCTGGCGGACGGGGCAATGCTGACCTTAGGAGAGGACCCCATCGGCGCAATGGCATGGGGCATTCCCTCCGGTGCTGCCTCACCAGAGTGGTTTGAGCCCCTGACGGTCGGGACGCTGGAGTTGACTCTGGCCGGGTCGGGGCCGGATGCGGTCATTTCCGGGCGGTTCAGCGGCGCCACCGGGGAGGAATCGGGGCCGGACCCCGGGGATGTGGAGTCCGGTGCGGTTGAGGTCGGCTTTGAGACTACCTGGGGTTCCAACACGAGCCCCAACCCACTAGATGAGGGGACCATCACGCGACTGCTGGGGGACGGAGGCGCGGAATCTACTGAGGGCATGGGGGTCA
Organism: Dehalococcoidia bacterium; assembly: GCA_965261885.1. Lineage (GTDB taxonomy): Bacteria > Chloroflexota > Dehalococcoidia > Lucifugimonadales > UBA3495 > VXOI01. The sequence goes on along the minus strand of CBDHDY010000001.1, from coordinate 1,027 downwards.
TAGTCGGTGCGGCTGGTCCGGATGAGCAGCTCCTCCTGCCCGGGGTGCAGGAACTGGCATCCATCGCCGTTTTGGGCTTCGAGGATGACGGCATGCTGGTCGGTATGACAGTGGTCCTGCCCGAGTCCCTGCTAACTTGGTGGCGCCACCCTGGCAATTGGCCGCGACAATATCGCGGGGGGAATCTGGGCAGTACCGCCTGGCGCTGCCGAGCCGGAGTTCTTCATGCCGTTCACGGAGGGCACTCTGACGCTTACTCAAGCCGGAACCGAACCCAGTGCGATCATCGAGGGCAGCTTCGTCGGCGGCTACGGCAGCATGACTGAGGCGGAGCCGACGAGAACGTACACTTACACCGGCGACGAGCCTGATCCCTCCGGGTCTGACTTGGGTCTGGTGATCAACGAGGTTGCGGCCAGCGCCGACCCACTGGACTGGTTCGAGCTGTACAACACCGGCGACTCGGTCATTGATCTGGCTGGCTTCGTTGTTGCCGACGACCTGGAGGATGCCGCCAAGCGCGTGTCATTCCCTGCAGGAACCACCATTGCTCCGGGCGCCTATATGCAGGTCGAGGTGGATACCGACAAACTGGGCCGGCTTCAAGCTGGGTGGCGACGAAGAGCTGGGCATCTGGACCTCGGAAGGCGTGCTGGTGGACAGCGTGGACTGGGATGAGGGTGACGCCGGAGAGGGAGAGAGCTATTCTCGGTTCCCCGACGGGACCGGCGAGTTTCATTCCGTAGTGCCCACTCCGGGGTATGAGAACGAGCATCATCACTGACGCGTAAGGACGCGGCGATGCTGTTGGTGGAAACCGCTATAATCACTGAGTCACCTAGACTGGTAAGTCCGAGAGGGCGTGTGGCCAGGGCCTTGTGTCCGCAATTGGCAGTATTTGGCGTCATCATTTATTTCTATGACAGCAGGGGATGCCCCCACCCTAACCCTCCCCCGGAGGGAGAGGGAACTTTAGCGCACCCCCTAAGGAGCTAACCGTGGTAGCAGCATCCTCCCTCGGAGCAAA